>JAJEBW010000013.1 GCA_022822325.1 Gemmatimonadota bacterium
GCACGTAGAGAACCTGCCTCGCCCAGTCCACGGCAATGTCGTGGTGGAACATGGACCGCCACTCGTCGTCGATAATGGTTCGACCGACCTCGAAGTCGACTTCCACGACCTGCTGCGCCTCAGCGACAGGACCCCCCAGGACAGCGATTCCCACCGCCGCACTCTGAATGCCCCCTCTCACAGGCAGCCGCCCGCGTCGTGGCCTACTCCTCTTCGCTTCCACAGTCGCCGTAGTCGCACTCGACGGTCGTCTCCGTGCGGCGACCAGGATGCCAGCGATGAGTTTCTTCATACTCGACTGTTCCTCCCTGTAGAGCAGACCTGTAAAGTAGAGGGGTGATTTGATTTCCGAGCCGCCATTCCGGAAGATGGGGGCGCTGTTCCTCCAGCGCTCGAAGCGCCCGAGCGGATCCCCGGCCGACGCTACCCACGGCTACCACAAAGGTGCAGAGGCCCGGAAGAAGTCTGGCGGCGATCGAGGATGTCATGGTCGTCGTGGATCAATGTCCCTGCGAGCACGTGCACGATGGAGCGCTGAACCCGCACTTGCAGCACGCGGTGTGCCCGTCGTCGCAGTCAACGCTCCTCGCAAATGAGGACATGAGCAGCGTAACCAATACACCTTGGAATCGCAAACCAATCCGACCGAAACCGATCGACGAACTCGTTCCGTCCGGTTCCCTCACAGTGATTGTCGCATGAGCAACGCGGCCATCGTTCTCGGGACTCGGCCCTGTCGAGATCGATGACGCCGTGTCGCACCCCGTCTGCGACTCGACTGGCCGGCAACCACTACCGCCGCAACCTGTGCAGGCGCAGCCTGCGCCAACCCGCTACCCCCCCGCCACCCCCCGCACCACCTCCCCCGCCCGCCGCACCTCCTCCATCGACACATCCCGGTGCGTCACCGCGCGCACGCTCGTCGCTCCGGCCACCAGCATGGCGACCCCCCGGGCCCGGCACGCGTCCACGAAGCGCGGGGCGCCCCCCGCGACATCGAAGCGCAGGATGTTCGTCTCGACATCTTCGCGCGCCAGGTCGATGGCCGGGACTTGCGCCAGGACGTCGGCGAGGCGGGCCGCCTTCTCGTGATCGTGGGCGAGGTCCGCGCGGTGATGCTCCAGCGCGAAGAGCGCCCCCGCCGCGATGATTCCCGCCTGGCGGAAGCCGCCGCCGAAGAGCTGCTTGAAGCGCCGCGCCCGGGCCGTGAAGTCGCGCGAGCCCACCAGCGCCGAGCCCACCGGCGCGCCCAGCCCCTTGGAGAAGCAGACCGAGACGCTGTCGAAATTGCGGGCGTAGCGGGCGGGCGGGATTCCGGTGGCCGCGGAGGCGTTCCAGATGCGGGCGCCGTCGAGGTGGCGGCGCAGGCCGGCCGCGCGGGCCATGGCGGCCACCGCGTCGAGCTCTTCCAGCGGCCAGATGCTTCCGCCGCCGCCGTTGTGCGTGTTTTCCAGGCAGAGCAGGGTGGCGGGCGGGGTCAGGGTGGCGGGCGAGCCCGAATGCGCGACCCCCAGTGCCACGCGCAGCTCGGCGGCCGTGAAGAGGCCGCGCTCCCCGACGATCGGATGGACGGTGACCCCGGAGAGCGCCGCCGGCCCCCCGCCCTCCGAGCGCACCACATGCGACCCGATGTCCATGACGACGCGGTCGCCCGGCTCGGTGTGCGCGCGGATCGCCGCCTGGTTGGTCATCGAACCGGTGGGCATGTAGACGGCGTCTTCCTTGCCCAGCAGCTCCGCCGTGCGCGTCTCCAGCCGCCTGACGGTCGGGTCGTCGCCATAGACGTCGTCGCCGACCGGGGCGTTGGCCATCGCGTCGCGCATCGCGGGGGTGGGACGGGTGACGGTGTCGGAGCGCAGGTCGATCATCTTTGCCAGCGGGCCCCCGGCCCCTGCGCGGGCCGGCCCGGATTTGGGCCGCACGAAGATGGCGCGCGCGCAACCCCTCCTCTTCTTGCGGTTCGTTCGCGCACCTTGCCGGGACCGCGGTCTACCGCCGCGGCGCGACCTCGTTTTCGCCGTTCTCTCCGCCCAGCTTCGCGGCCAGCTCCCGGACGAAATCCCCCACTCCGGAAAACCGCGCCATGAGGGTGATGTGCAGGTCGTGCACCGATTCGTCGCCCCCGTTCGGCCCATAGTAGTCGCCGAACTCGAAGACCGCGGCGCCGCCGCCCAATGGCGCCTCGACCCCGAATCCTCCATGCAACGCGCGGGCGCGCTCGATGCCGCTCAGCGACCAGGGCAGGATTCCCACCTCGCCGGGATCTCCGATCGCCTTGGAGCCGTAGCCGGTGAAGAGGTAGGGGCGCACGCCGTCGATTGTGGGACCGAAGGCCATCATGTCGAGCATGACCGTCTCGAAGAAGCGGAGATCCTCCGACTGGGGGTCGGGGACGGCGCCGGGAATGACGAAGCGGCCGTCGGGGAGGACGCCGCCGGTCGGGTTGCGATTGGCGCTCCAGGTGGTGGACCGCTCGAAGAGGGCGCGGGCGCCGTACCAGGAGTCGCTCTGGCGGGCGACAAGCTCCAGGCCGTAGGTGGGGCGGCGGGCGGAGCTGGCGTCGCCGGGCAGGAAGAAGCCGGCTCGCGGGCTGAGGGAGACGATCCAGCCATCGGGGCGTTCAGGAGCGACGGTTGCGGCGGGGTCGCTCTGGGCGGAGGCGGAGGTGGCCAGGAGGGCGACGAAGGCCGCGGCGGGGAGGCGAAGGACGCTGGGCATGGCGGTTCAATCCGGGGTCGTGGGGCGGGAATGCGGGCTTTCCGCGCGGGCGGGGAATGCGGGGTGGGACGGGGGACGCGATGTGGGGCTGTGGGCGGGGATTTGCGGGCGGGGAAAAAGTCGGCTGGGGGACTGCGGGATGGGGATTGCGGGCGGGGGACCATGAGCTGCGGATTGCGGATCAGGGGACTTTCGAAGATTAGGGGACTCCGCGCGTTGGCGACAGGGGGCGTTGTGGGGAGCGAATCTCCGGCGGTGGGAACGAAACCGGTAGTCGGAGCAGATCCGGTAGTCGGAGCAGAAAAGGGGTCCGGTTGCAGATCCGGCGCGCGGTCATGCGGCGGGGTCCGAGGGGGTTGGCGAATCCAGGCGGAAGAGTCCGTTGAGCCTGGTGCGAAGTTCCAGCTTGTAGCCGCGCCGAAGCAGCCAGGCGGCGAGCTGGTCGGAGGGGTTGGGACGGGTGGAATCGCCCTGGGCGGAAGCCGGGTGGCCGGAATCGCGAGCGGCGGGGGCCGGGCCGACGGGCTTCGGTCTCTTCATCTCGACGATGAGCAGGCGTGGCCAGAGCGAGACCGGCGCCGATTCGATGAAGGGGCGGATGACCCGGGCCTCGTGACCCTCGACATCGACCTTGAGGCAGTCGATGCGCTCCAGGCCGGCGGCGGCGACCACCTCGGCCAGGGTGAGGACGGGGACGGAAACGGTGCCGTCGGGGGGAGGGTGCGAGGGATGACCAGTTGCGGGAGTGGATTCGGGACTGGCAGGATCTGATGGGAAGCTGGATGAGAGGTCGGATTCGGGGCTGGATGCGGGATTGGATCCTGGGCTGGATTCGGGATCGGAGCGGGGAGTGGATTCGGGAGTGGATTCGGGATTGGGCGCGGAACCAGCTTCGGGGCTGGATGCGGGACCGGACGCGGTGGCGGGATTGGGCGAAGAATTCCCGGAAGGGTCTAGGGACGAGCGGCGCGACGGCGGGATTCGGCCGGCCTCCGGCTCGGCGGGGTGGGAGACCAGCCGGTTTTCGCCCGAATTCGCCTCGTTGACGGTCAGGCGGCCGGTTCCGCTGCGATCGCTGACCGCGGCATCGACGACGGCGACGCGGTCGTGGGCGCCATTGGCGGCGATGTTGAAGCGCAGTTGCCGCGCCAGCCCGGGGTTGGGTTCGATCGCCACGATGCGGCTCCCGGGACCGGTTCGGGAGAGGACCCAGAAGGCATAGCCGCCGACATTCGCCCCGACATCGACGAAGTGGAAGCCGGGCGAGAGACGACGCGCCAGCCATCGCCGCTCCGCGCGGTCCCAGGAGCGCGGCATGAAAAGGATGCGGGACTCGGAGACCGAGCGATGGGGGAAGAGGCGCAGCGCGAGGCCCCAGACGCGCACATCGACGGGGTCGGCGAGGTGTCTCCGGGCCAGTCTGCGGGCCAGGAGGGCGAAGCGGTTCCAGGGCCAGCCGCCGGGAAAGAGACGCGCGACGCCGAGCCAGAATCGTCCCGCGCCGGCGGGGGGAAGGGAGCCCCAGCAGTCCATGGACAATGCCGAGTGCGCCTGGGGAGCGGGGGGGCGCCGGGCCGGCAAGGCGGTGTGGATTCGCATCTTCTTGCGGTGAGTGAATTTACATGTTCGTCGGCCCGCTGATTGCGCCGAGGCGCCGTCCTGGCCGTCTTCCAGCCGCCGAGTTCGCAGAACGCCTTCAGCGACTGGTCCAGCAGGTCGCTGGCAAACTTCCGCCTAAGCGAGTGCCAGCCCCTGCCGGGCTTCGGCTCCGGTCCCGCAGGAATCTGGGCCTTCCGCCACCAGGCGTGCAACCGGGCGGCGCCCACAACCGCCAGCGGATTCCTCGGCGCGGGCAGTGGCTCAAGCCAGCCAGGCGGTCGCCCGGGAGACGATCCACTGCGCCGTCCGGAACGGCAGGCCTCTTCGCAAGCGGGTCGCCGCGGTCGCGAACCAGCGTGCGGTTGGTCGGAGCTGTCTTGCGCGCTTCGGCGAGAGACAGGAGGGCGACTCGCTGTCGCTCGATCGCGCGGAACATTTCGGTGACCCCGATGTAACAGACCCCATGGAGATACAACAGCGAAACCGAGGCGTTGCGTGACAAGATGCAAAGGCGCTGCGCGAGCAAGGCGGCGTCCGTGCCGGAGTCCTTCGGTTTCCCGGCCGCGACCTGGCAGGAGAGGAGATGGAAATGACGAAAGAGACCGCCGCCGCGTTGAGGCGTCCGATGACAATGGCGGCAGGAGCGGTCGCGTTGGCGTTGGCTGGGTGCGCGAGTGCACCGCGGATGCTGAGTCGGCCAGTCACCGTTCAGGCGGGAGGGCTTGATTGCGTTGGCGCGACGCTTGTCCGGTTGGGGTATACGATCACCGACGGGGACCGTCCGACAGGCTTCGTCAGAGGCGAGCGCCAGCGGCTGGTGCGTGGGTTCTTCTTCTTTGATCGACGCCGACGCACAGACGTCCTCTGGGTGAGCCAGACCGCTTCCGAGGGGTCGGAGCCCCAGTTGAACGTCACGGCCTCCCGATGGAAAGCGCCCACCCGATCCGTCAAGTTCGATGCGGACGGAGGTACCGTCCGAGTCCGCGAAGGCGGCGGCCAGGCCGGCCCGAGCGACGAGGCCCTGACCGACGCCGAGCGACTCCTGGAACGTTGTGCCGGCGTGAGTGGAGGAATTCGAGTCCGATGAAGCCGTCGCGGAGCCCGGATCCGCGGTTTCGCTGACCCGGGAACCGGTCGAGCCCGGGCATGTCGCGCCACTCGATCCGGTAAAGGCATCCGGTAAAACTCCTCGGCGCCGCCGGGAAGGGACGGGCGGCGTCCGGCCCCTGCGCGGGCCGGCCCGGAAGGCGGCCGCGGCGGCGGAGGTGCGCGCGCGACCCCCCTTGCAGGTTCCCTGCGGCACTTCCGGGGAATGCGGCTAACTTCGTGGCCGGCTTCAGCTCGACCCCTTCCCTTCCGACCTTCTCGCTGGCCGCCCTTCCTTGACCTCCCCCGCCCCCCTCGCCGCCCGCCAGATCGCGCGCTTCTGGTCCCCGCTGGCCGCGACCTGGCTGATGATGGCGCTCGAGGGCCCCCTCATCGCGGCGACGATCGCGCGCCTTCCCGATCCCAAGATCAACCTGGCCGCGCACGGCGTCGTCTTCGCGATCGCGATCCTGGTCGAGGGACCGGTGATCATGCTGATGACCGCCGCCACCGCGCTGGTCCGCGACCGCGACAGCTTCCTGCGCCTGCGCCGCTTCGCGCACGGCCTGAACGCGCTCGCCACCCTGATGGTCTGCGCGCTGCTCCTCCCCGCCATCTTCGATCCCCTCTTTCGCGGGCTCCTCGCGCTCCCCGGCGATGTGGCCGGTCTGGTCTACGGAGCGCTCTGGATCTACCTGCCCTGGCCCGGCGCGATCGGCTACCGGCGCTTCATTCACGGCGTGATGATCTCGGCCGGACAGACCCGCCAGGTCGCGATCGGCACCCTCTTTCGGCTGGGCGCGATGGCCGCCGCCGCATTCGCGCTTCCCATCCTCTCGGAGCTCCCGGGAACGCTGGTCGGAGCGGCCGCGCTGACGACCGGGGTCTGCGTCGAGGCGGTCGCGGCGCGGATCATGGCCACCGCGTCGATCCGCCGAATGCTCGCCACAACGGCCGCCGAGAGCGGGGCGGCGGCGATCTCCTACCGGGGGATTCTGGCCTTCTACTACCCGCTCGCGCTGACCTCGCTGGTGGCGCTGGCGACGCATCCTCTCCTCACCTTCATGGTCGGCCGCGCGCGCGACCCCCTGGAATCGCTGGCGGTGCTTCCGGTCGTGCACGCCCTCTCCTTCCTCTTCCGCGCCACCGGACTGAGCTACCAGGAAGCCGCGATCGCGTTGATGGGCAAGGATTTCGAGAACCGGCGCCCGGTGGGCCGCTTTGCGCTGGGGGCGGGACTCGCGACCTCGCTCGGCTACGGGCTGATCGTGCTGACGCCGCTTTTTGGCCTCTGGTTCGAGACGATCTCCGGATTGACCCCCGAGCTGGCCCGCTACGCCGCCGTCCCCGCGCTGGTTCTGATTCCGCTGCCCGGACTGGCTTTCTGGCTTTCGCAGCAGAGCGCGCTTATGGTGCTACGGAGGCGAACCGGCGCGATCACCGTCGCCACCACCCTGGGAGTGGCCGGAATCGCGGCCGTATTCCCGGTGCTGGCGTGGGGGCTGGGCTGGGTGGGCGCGACCGCGGCCTTCGTGGCGTTCCTGGCGGGGCGGCTGGTGTCGAATCTGTACCTGCACTGGAGCGATTCGCGGTGAGCCGGGGCCACGAGGACTGCCGGTGACGGAGGGACAATGATGGGCATCCACCGACTGCCGACGAGGGAGGGAACCATGACGGGCACGCACCGACCGGAGGCGAGGGAGGGGAGATCGATGGGCACGGACCGACTGCCGACGAGGGACGGGAGATTGATGGGCTCGGGGACCGGGCGGAACAAATGTTTGGGGAAACTAATGAATCGCCGCCAGTTCGTGGCGGGATCGGCCGGATGCGCCTCCTGGATCGCCGGGGCCGCGGCGTTTCTCTCGCCCTCGGCGTTGCGCGCGTGGAGCGATGGAAGGGGAGGAATGGGCGCGAGCGGACCGCTGGGCGTCGGTGGACAGGACAGGCAGGTCGTTGCGCGGACGCCCTTTGCGCGAATCGAGCAGTTGGGCGACGGCCTCTACGCGATCGTCTCGACCCCCCTTGACGGCGACTACACAACGGTATGCAACGGGGGAATCATCGGCGGACGGGAGGGAACGATCGTCGTGGAGAGCTTCGCGACGCCGGAGGGAGGCGCGTGGGCGGCGCGGCAGGCGCGGGAGCTGACGGGGCGGTGGCCGACGCATCTGATCGTGACGCACTACCATGGCGACCATGCGGCGGGCGTGGCGGGGTTTGCGCAGGCGGGCGCGGGCGCGGAGGAGCCGGAGCTGCGGACGACCGAGACGACGCGGGAGCTGGTCGTGGGCGGGCCCGGCGACGCGGCCGCGAACGCGCCGTGGGCCGATATGGTGGTCGTGCCCGAGGACGGCCCGGTGGAGATCGACCTTGGCGGCGTCGTGGCGTCGGTGGCGCCGCGCGGGGGGCACACGGCCAGCGACCTGACGGTCGAGGTGAGGGCCGGGGGTGGGGGTGGAGTGGGGGTCGGGGCTGGGGGAAGCGGAGGCGGACGCGGGTGGGGTGGCGGTGGGGCGGGCGGGGGCGGAGTTGGAGGAAGCGGGGAGGGCGGCGGCCCGGCTCACGACGAAGCGGAGATCATCTGGTGCGGGGACCTGGTCTGGAACGCGATGTTTCCGAACTTCGTGGATGCGGCGCCGACCCGGCTGTCGCGCGAGGTGCGGCGGTTGGCGGGGAGGGGGGCGGCGACCTTCGTGCCGGGGCATGGTCCGGTGGCCGACGCGACTGCGATGTCGCGCTATGTGGCGCTGCTGGATTCGGTCGAGGAGGCGGCCCGGGCGGGGTGGAGGCGGGGAATGAGCGCCGACGAGGTGGCCGACTCGTATGAGGTGCCGGCCGGGCTGGGGGAGTGGGTGATGTTCAACCCGAACTACTATCTGCGGGCCGTGCAGGCGTGGATGGGGGAGGTGGGGTGAGGCCCATTTAGACTTGATCCTTGGATATGAACCAGTCACTCCCGTCCACTACCATAGGCGGCGGGATGTCCTCAATTTCCTTTTCTGGCGTAATCGCACCGATAGCCTCTGACGGATAACTCAGACCCCAAGCAACGGTCATTCTCTGTATATCATCCGTCGGTTCCGGCAGGTCAAGAGACCTTGGGAATGGCATTTCAATCAGTCGGATCCCATCGTTGCCAGTAAAATGCCGCAGCCATGGTCCGAGCGCCTCTACACGCTTCCGATGTAAGCGATTTGCCGCCCCGCCTCCAGCGAGAAACACAGGCACAACGCTATTCCACACATCAGATCCCGGATCACGATGCATCTTCGTATCCCACACGACACTTCGTAGACACACGTCGCATTGCTTGATAAACTCGGACGTCGTCTTGCCCTCATTCTTGAACCAGTAGAACGATTCCACACCGAAAGGTCGCACCTCGGTGTTCATGAAGGCGTACCTGCTCTCGCCTTGTTCATATTGATTGAGCCGGAACATACACACATCAAGCGTCAAGGCCCCGATGTCTACAAGAAGATAGAGGCCCGATGCCCGTCGCGATGACATGGAAAACCCCGTCATTTGAGCAGCCGCCTCTGGTATCACCGCGACCCCGCACTCCTCAGCGGCCTCACTGGACAATCCCGCCTCCACTACGTCTGAATCAGCGAGCAACCGCCCCGAACTCTCTATGGATATAGATTCATCGGTCAATGCCAACTTCCGCGCCGCAACTCCGACAGATCTATAGCGTGCGGTAATCTTCGTCTCGTAAACTGCTGCTGGCATGCCCAGATTGACGAACCACACGGGTTTACGGCCGTGAAACAAGCGTGGTCGATTGAGAATGAGCCAACCTCGTACGTACCGAATCACGAATGCGAGATACGCGACAGAAGCCTGTTGATCACGACCGGAGTCGTTGGATCTGGCCATGGTCGAATCACCACCCTTGACGAGCCCCTGTTTCAGTGCCGTTAGGGCGACCGCCCCGCGCGTTGGCCATGCATTGAATGACCCGTCATCAGACAACCATAGAACAGTTCGCCAAAGATACGACACACGATCGCTACGGCACGGCCTAGCAGCCCGTGGATAAAGTCTGTTCTGCGAGGCCATTGTGAACGGGTTAGATTAGGAGCAGGCAGAGACCCCAACGGCAGAGGACGGCGATGGCGATAGGCAGGATGCCCGGCGAACGGCAGGAGGAGTTGTTTAT
>JAJEBW010000009.1 GCA_022822325.1 Gemmatimonadota bacterium
CCCACCGCCCACCCCTTCTCTTGCCCCAATCCCCCAAACTCGTCATCATCTCTGCACCCGAAGCGTCGCGGCCTCTCATTCTCATCCTGATTGTCGCAACGCTCTCATCTTGATTGTCGCCGCGCACTCAGTGCATACCGCGCGACGGCTTCATTCTTCTGGGCGCAAAGAATCAAACCGACCGGGGGGTTCTCCTCCCGACGGACCCAATGCTCGCGGGCATAGTTCAGGCAGAGATGCATCTGTCCGGCATCGGCGTGCGTGAACTTCCCGATCTTCAGGTCAATGACCACGAGGCACCGAAGGCGGCGGTGAAAGAAGAGAAGATCGACGCGATACCACTCGTCGCCGATGCGTAGCCGCCTTTGCCGCGCGATGAAGCAGAAGTCCCCACCCAACTCCAGGAGGAAGGACTCCAGGTGGCGGATCAGCGCCTCCTCAAGATCACTCTCGGAGTACTCGTCCTTCAGGTCGAGGAATTCGAGGACGAACGGGTCCTTGATCTCCTCCTCGGGGGGAACGCTGTCCCCGGGACGTGTCCTGCCGACCTCGCCGAGCAAGGCGGCCTTGTTCCTCGAAAGGGCGGTCCTCTCGTAGAACTGGGTATTGATCTGCCGGTCGAGTTGGCGGACGGTCCAGCCTCCGCGAAGCGCTTCGGTCTCGTAGAAGGTTCGGGCGCGCTGGTTCCGCACCGAGAGCAGCCGAACGTAGGCAGACCAGGGGAGCGGAAACCGTGACCGGATGGTGTCCAGGAGGGATTCTGCAGACGGTGTCTGCATAATTTGATCGCCTCCCGATTCTGCAGACGGTGTCTGCACAATCGGCCATCCGAGGTAGAATGCACGCACGAGCCACACGTTGCGGACCGAGAAGCCCCGGCCGTAACGGGCCGAGAGGTCGGCCGCGAGCCGCTCGACGGTCTCCTTGCCGTACTCCGCCCGGCTCCGCCCCTCCTGTTCGATTTCGGCGATCTGCCGTCCGATCAGCCAGTATGCGGCGGTCATCACGGCGTTGACCGAACGGGCCGCCGACCGCCGGGCGGCTTCGACGATCTCGGACCTCGCCGAAGACCGCCTCGTACCGGGCACCCTCGCCGGTGGGTGGCACGGGCTTCTTCATGCCGTCGAGCCGCCGTCCGGGTCGTCCCGGTCCGCCGAAGGCATCGGCCCGGTCATCGCCTTCACGCCCATCCAGTCAGCTTTGGAGATGTCCTCCTCCGTCAGCGTCACCCGACGGAATCGCTCCGAATGCTGACCGACCATGCCGACCATCCAGACACCGCTCCCGTTCTCCCGCACGGTCTCCACCAGCATCGGCTCGCTGAAGTTGGGACCGGTCAGGACTCGGCCTTCGCGGAGATGAAGCTCACCTGCCACCTGCGGCTCTCCCGGTGCTGAGGGAATGTTCGGGCTGGTCCATGATCTGGAGCGCTGCGGTACGCACGAGGGCGCCGACCCAACGTAGTCTAACATCGGGCGCTTGACAGGGATGGTAGCCGTCGATAAGTTGGGCGTGCTATGGATCAGGGGTACTGACGCGGGCCGAACGAATCCGGCGTCCGGGACGGCGTACGGAGTCGACGGTTGCAGGGCGGGTTGGCTTTACTTCGCCTTGGCTCGTTCCCGGGAGCCAGGATGGGGCATAGTGGGAGCTATCGAGGAGTTGGTTTCCAGCGCAGACGATTCGGACCTCATCTTCGTTGACATTCCGATCGGGCTATTGCCGGAGCCGTTGGCGAAAGCGCTCCGATCGACCGTCTTCAAGACCGGGGACGACGAGACCGACCGGTTGCTTGAGACCGCCCGCCACCGAATTGCGCCACCCAAGGAAGACGATCGTCAAGTCGCTCTTGAGAAGCTCTGGGACGCCTTCGAGCGGCTGAAGACACTGGAGCCCGGTGCAGACAAGCGTAGGCGGGCGGATGCCCTGCTTGATCGAGCCGCAGCCCCAGGAACGGGTTTCCGGAAGATGCTGGGTGAAGAGGCTCTGGCGTTGACTAGAATCGGAAACACATTTCGCATCCGGCACTCCGAGGTTTGGAACGGAGAGCGTAAGTTCGCCCGCGCATGTGGACTATCTGTTCGGGCGCTTGTTCGCGTTCGTGCGAATGGTCCTGAAGGCTGCCGGACGGAGTGGCTGAACGCACTGGGCTTATGAGATTTCTTGCCGTGATTCGCATCCTTTTTTGGAGTCTTTGGCCCCCAAGCCGATCCTTCGTGGTGGGCGCGGTCCTTATGGGGTCGGCGTGCGGCAGCCCGCCCCACGTGCCGCCCGAAGGGTTGCCGGAGCTCTTCGAGGCGGTTGAGGCGGCCCCCGCACTGCATGAAACGGCAATGGATGGCTGCATCCAGGTCCACAACGTGTGGAAGGCCCAGGTCAGGGCGGTTCATCTCACCGCCCGCGGGTCGATCGGGGATCGCGTGGCGATGCTTCGAGACAGCGTCTACGCTCCGTATTCCGAGTTCTGGGACGGCTACCTTGGCCCCGGCTTCGACCGGTGGGTGCGACGCCACTTCGATTTCGCAGGTCATCCCGCCAGGACCAACCCGATTCGAACCAGCTTCCTCGCTCTGATCGCCGACGCTACGGCACGCGCCGAGGAGATCACGGGACTTCGCGGCTGCGCCAAGTGGTACCTCGTGTATGGTCCCGGCTACGCCAATATGGGAGGGTTGTCGGACGGTCGGGGGATGCTTGTCGATTTCTTCGCCCCCGGCTATGACGGCGACTTCAGCATCGAGGACATGCGCCAACTGGCTTCCCACGAGGTCGCGCACGTGCTCCGCGGCCACGCGTCCGAACCCGAAGCATGGACCGTCCTGAATGTCATCGTGTCCGAAGGAATGGCGGACTACTTCAAGAAAATCTATTGGGACGGCGAGTTGAACGACGCTGAGGTCCTGGGATATTCCGAGTCCGAATGGGACTGGACCGTCGCCCACGAATCGGAGCTATGGCGCATCGCCCGCGGCCAACTCGAAGACACCAGCCGTGCCGTCATCGATCAATACCAGCGGTCGGACCGCCGACTGCACCCGGAAGGACCGCCAAGGGTTGGCTACTTCCTCGGATTCAGGATTTCGGAAGCTTACATGGCCAGGCACGGCCCGGATGCCCTCGTCAACCTGTTCCAGTTGTCGGCCCGGAAGATACTCGACGACAGCGGATACTCGCCGCAGCCGCCTTCGGCCGCCCCGTAGCCTGCGTGATGCGCGGCCGCGTGGCCCACGCTCCTCAGGACACCTCGTAGACCGCCAGCGTCTCGACTCCCAGTGCGTCGCGGACAACCACCAGAACCCAGTCGGCTCCGGCATCGAGAAGACGCATGTCGCTCGGTATCGTCACCTGGCGAACCCGCTCGCCGGAGGGGTTGAAGACGTCCCAGCCATTTCCGGGGTGGTCAGGCAGCCTTGGCGCCCACACGATCCCCTCCCACCGCCCGACCCACACGGTGCCGTCATCCAGCGCCAGAAGCTGGGAATACGCCGGCACGGTGGAGGGCAGCACGCTCTCATAGCCAGGCCAGATTTCCCTGAGGAACCGGGCCTCCTCGTCAGGGCCCTCCGCGAACACAGCGCGCAACTCGTCGCGCAACTGGTCGATGTCCGCCGGGGTCACCGCGCGGTCCCTCCCCGACCATGCGAGGGTGTCCAGGACGGTTCCGTCCCACCCGACCAGTTCGAGCAGGTAGTCGTCGCTCGTCCCGATCCACACGCCCCGGCCGGTTCCTCCAAGCACCAGTCTCCTGGACCACGGACGCTCCCAATAGCTCCCGTCGTCCAGGTCCAGAATGCGTTCGGGCCCCGGCGTCTCGTCCCGGATCAGTCGAGCGCTTCGCATGCCCCGCGAGACCCATGAGATGGGCACGCGCCATCGAACGATCCCGGGCGACGAAGGAAGCTCCCCTGCGACGAAATGGATGACCTTCCCGTCCGGCGCGCATGCCACCTCGTAGGGAGGTCTTCCGCCGTAGGGCAGTTGCCACGTCGCCAACCGCTTCCCGTCCTGGCCGAACTCCGTGACTCTGTAGCTGCCCCGGTCGTACACGACCACTCTCTCCTCCGAGCAACCTCGCAAGAGCTGCAGCCGCTCGAACTCCCCCGGGCCCGCACCCCTGCGGCCGACGGTCCAGAGGTGCTCTCCGGCCGGCCCGAACTTCCTGACTTCATGGAACCCCGCAACGCCTGCGACGACGCTGCCGTCTCTTCGCCGTTTTGCGCCCGCGATCCGGGAAAAGATCTCCGCGTCGGGGCCATCCGCCCCGCCAACCGTCCAGATCGGGTCGGCCGACAGCGAGGCGCTGACGGGGATCTCCGCGTCTTCGCCGGGTCCTCCGCACGACCAGAGGAAGGAGAGAGCGATCGCGATCGGCCAGGCTGCCGGCGCGGTCTTCGGAGCGGCCTTCCTCCGACGGTTCCGGGATCCCGCAGTGTCGGCCATCATCGGCTCTTCCCCTTTACGGCGACAAACTCATTCCCATCACCAGGTAGGCGCGGTCCTGATCGGGATTGTAGATGTACGCCACGCTGAAGGGAATGGCAAAGGATTCGCTGACCTCGAGGTCGCGGGCGGCGCTCACCCCCAGATTGACGACTCCCGCTCCGTCGGTGCCGTAGAAATCGCTGGCGCCGGCGACCATTCCGGCCACAAGTCCCACATCGGCGTCCCGGATCGCGGCGATGGGCAGGCTGGCCTCCAGGTAGAGCGAGTTGTCGGGATCGTTGCGCACCATCATGCCCCCGTAGAGGGTGACGGGCAGCGTCTCGGGTCCGGTGACCGAGGCCGCCAGCTCGACGGTGTGGGCCTCGCTGTAGGAGAAGCCCTTCGCGCCCGGCGCCGGGAAGTAGTAGTCGGTGACGGCGAGGGTGAAGGAGGCGCCGTTCTCGGCCGAGACGGTGTAGCTGGCCCAGAGATCGTTCTCGCTGGCGTCGGCGCCGTCTCTCGAAACCGAGTACGAACCCCAGGCTCCCACCTCGAGGCCGCCGAAGCCAAGGGTGAGGGCGGGCTGGACCGAGAGCGATTCGCCGAAGTCGAAGCCGCGCCAGACGTAGCGGCTGACCACATCGGCGCCGATCGAGACCGACTGGGAGTGGGCGGGGGCGGGGGAGAGCGGAGCGGCCAGGAGGGCGAGGAGCGCGGCAAGGGCGGGGCGGGGAGCGGAAGAGAGGCGGGGGAAGGACATGGCGGGCTTCTCCTTGCGAGAGGGCGTGCTGCGTGGGACAAGGGGCGGGCGCCGAGGACCGGCTGCTACCCGGCGTCTCCGGGGATCACCTGGACATCGGCTCTGAGGGTGGACGTTGCGTCGCCGCGGAAGGTGCCGCGCACGGGGGGAAGATCGGCGTAGTCGCGGCCGGTGGCGACCAGGATGTGGCGTTCGTCGCAGTCGCAGTCGTTCGCCGGATCGAAGCCGCGCCAGCCCTGTCCAGGGAGCCAGACCTCCACCCAGGCATGACTCTGCCCCGGCGAGGGGTCGTCCGGGCGGGGGCCGAGGTAGCCGGAAGCGTACCGCGCCGGGACCCCCCAGTGGCGCAGGATCGCAGCCATGACGTGGGCGTAGTCCTGGCAGACGCCGCGGCCGGTCTCGATGATGTGCTCGATGGGCGAGCTGGCGGTGGTGGTTCCGGGCGAATAGACGAAGACCCGGGAGAGGGTGGCGCGCAGTTCGCGGATGGCGGCCGGGAGGTCGTCGCCGGGGGTGGGCGCAATGCCGTGCCGCGCGATGAAGCCTTCCAGCGCGGGGGACATGCGGACGAAGGCGCTTGGAAGCAGCATCAGTTGCCGCTCGGGGTTGTCGGGGGCGTCGCGGCCGGACCGCGCCGGGGCGGTCGCGGGGAGGGGGGCGGGGGAGGCGACCTCGACCCGGGAGCGGACGCGAATCTCCAGCTTGCGATGCGGCGCGTGCCGGTCGAAGAAGTGTCCCCGGTTGCCGAAGGGTCCCTCGAACTCGAAGACCGATCCGGCGGGACTCGTCTCGATCGTCAGTTCGCGCAACGCCTGGCGGCGGGTGCGGGCCGGAGTCGCGAAGAGCGTCATCACCGATTCCCTGACCGGGGCGTCGTAGTGGAAGGAGAGCCTGTGGCGGATTGTGTACGATTGCGTCACGTCGGCAGCCCCTCCTCCACCGGGTAGCGCACATAGGTGGCCATGATCAGATTGTGCAACGTGCGGCCATCGCGGTACAGCGTGGCGAAGGCGCCGCTCCCGGGGTCGCCCGCAGTCCCTGCCGCGCGTTCGTCGGCGGGGTCGATCTCGACCGTCGCCCCGAGCCGGATCGCCATGCGGTGGGGCGCGGCGAGAGGATAGCGGGCGCCGCGCGGATCGATTCCGCCCAGCAGCGTCTCGATCCGGTGCACGGCGAAGCGCAGCGAACGCGGCAGCTCGGGGTTGCGCACCAGGAAGGCCAGGGGCGCTTCCCGCCGCTTCAGCGCCGCGCGCCGCCGCCGGTAGAGCGCGTAGGCCTCCGAGATCCGCAGCAGATCCGACCACGGCAGCCGCACCGGCGCGTCGTCCGCCCGCCCCACCCGCGTCCACGTCTCCAGCAGCTTCGTCTGGCTCTGAAGCCGCTCCACGAAGCGTCCCAGCTCCAGGAAGCGCCAGGCGTCGTCGCGCGGCATCAGTCCGTCCACCACCCCGGCCAGCAGCCGCAGCCGGTCGATCGCCTCCAGAACCAGCGCGGAGGGACTCTCGCCCCAGGCCGCCGCGAAGTCCACGTCGCGAATCCAGAGGAAGCCGCGGTTGAGGCAGGTCCACACGCCCAGCGGTAGCCAGGGCCGCAACTGCCGGGCGTTCTCGCGCGCCATCGACCAGCAGGAGAGGATCGAATCGGGATTGGTGCCGTCCTCCACGAGGCGCCCGGCCAGGGTGTAGGCGTCGGCGATGAGGAAGGTCTCGGCTTCGTCGGCGTCGGCGGGCACATCGGGGGTGCCGCGGCCCAGCGCGGCGTAGAGAACCCGCCATCCGTGCGCCAGCTCGTCGGCGGGGGTGTCCACCAGGCGCGTCAACTGGTAGTCGAGCAACCGGGCCGTCCGCTCCGCGCGCTCCAGGTACCGTCCGGCCCAGTAGAAGTCGGCGGCGGCGCGGGCCAGCATCGGGCGTCAGTCCCCCGGGGCGCGCAGGATCCACAGATCCTTGCACCCCCCGCCCTGGCTGGAGTTCACCACCAGGCTTCCCCTGCGCAGCGCCACCCGGCAGAGCCCGCCCGGCGCGATCCAAGTCTCGTCGCGGCCCCGCAGCACGAAGGGTCGCACATCCACATGGCGCGGCTCGAGACGTCCCTCCACGAAACACCCCGAGCGCGACAGATCCAGGGTGGGCTGCGCGATGAAGTTCTCGGGATCGGCCCGCAGCCGCGCCGCGTAGGCCTCGCGTTCGGCGGCCGTGCTGTGCGGTCCCACCAGCATTCCGTAACCCCCCGACCCCCCCACCTCCTTCACCACCAGCTTCTCCAGGTTGGCCAGGGTGTGCGCCAGCCCCTCCTTCTCGCGGCACCGCCAGGTCTTCACATTGGCCAGGATCGGCTCCTCGCCGAGGAAGTAGCGGATCATGCGCGGCACATAGGAATAGACCGCCTTGTCGTCCGCCACCCCCGTCCCCGGCGCATTCGCGATCACCACATTGCCCGCTCGGTAGGCGTGGAACAGCCCGGCGACCCCCAGGAGCGAATCCGCGCGAAATGTGACCGGGTCGAGGAAGTCGTCGTCCACGCGGCGGTAAATCACGTCGATCCGCTTAAGTCCCAGCGCCGTGCGCGCATAGACCATCGCATCGTGCACGACCAGGTCGCGTCCCTCCACCAGCTCGGCGCCCATCTCGCCCGCCAGAAAGGCGTGCTCGTAGTAGGCCGAGTTGTAGTGCCCCGGCGTCAGCACCGCCACCCGGGGTTCGCTCTCGCGGGTGGCCAGCGAGGCCAGCGTCCGGTAGAGCCGCTCCGGATACTGCGATATCTCGCGCACCCCCTGCCGCCGGTAGAGCGCCGGAAAGGCCTTCTTGATCGCGGAGCGGCAGGCGAGCATGTACGACACCCCGGACGGCACCCGCAGATTGTCCTCCAGCACGACGAATCCGTCATGCGTCCGCACGATGTCGGTGCCGCAGACCGAGACGTACACGTCGTGAGGAACCTTGCACCCGCGCATCTCGACCCGGTACTGCGGGCCTCCCAGCACCAGATCGGCGGGAACCACCCCGTCGCGCAGCGATCTTCCCTCGTGGTAGATGTCGTGCAGGAAGAGGTTCAGCGCGGCCAGACGCTGTCGCAGCCCCCTGTCGATATGGTCCCACTCGCCGGCCGTGAGGATGCGGGGCACGCAGTCGATGGGAATGATGTGCTCCGACATCTTCGTCGCGCCCAGGACGGTGAAGGTGATCCCTTCGTGGACGAAACGGCGCGCAACCCCCTCCTGCAAGGCGGCCAGATCCTCGGGGGACTCGCGCGCCAGGGTATCGACCAACCGTCGGCACGACGCCCTCGCGGTTCCGTCCTCCCGGAAGATCTCGTCGTGGAAACGTGGCCGAAGGGCGTAGTCGGCGAAGGGACCGGAGCTTCCGGGGGCCACCGCGAAGCCGTTGGGGCTCCGGTCCGAATTCGCCTGGGATTGCATCGTTCGCTCTGGTAAGCCGGGTGGGTTCGGGGATCGGTCCGGTGGGCGCGGGCGGGCCGCGGCGTCAGTCGGCGTCGCGGTAGTCGCTGCCCTCGTCCGGATCGACCATCAGCACGAACTCGGGATAGGCGTCGATTCCCAGCTCGGCCGCGTCCTGCCCGATCTCCTCGACGTTGCGCGATACGCGCGCGCCCATCGTCATGTCCAGCGCCTTCCAGACGATGAAGGAGACGGTGAAGACGAAGGCGCCGACGCTCAGAACCCCGATCAACTGCGTTCCGAGGTTGCCGCCCGCGGCGATCGTCACGGCCAGGGTGCCCCAGATGCCGGCGAAGAGATGGGCGGGAACCGCGCCGACCACGTCGTCGATCCGGCGCTTCTCGAGGAACTTGAGCCCCAGGGTGCAGATCAGGGCCCCGATCGCGCCGATCAGGATGGCGTAGCGCGCATCGATGATGTCCGGTCCGGCGGTGATGGCCACCAGTCCGGAGATCGCTCCGTTCAGCCCCGCGAAGAGATCCATTCGTCCGAGAATCGGTTTGGACACGATCAGCGCCATGACCACCCCGGCGGCGGCGGCCAGATTCGTGTTGACCAGCACATTGCTCATCAGGACCGCGTTGGCCGCCCCTTCGAGCGCCAGAACCGACCCGCCGTTGAAGCCGAACCAGCCGAGCCAGAGGATGAAGACGCCGAGGGTGACCCCGGGAATGTTCGACGGCGGGGTGGGCTTGACCGATCCGTCCTTGCGGAACTTGCCCCAGCGCGGCCCGACCACGAGCATCCCGGCGAGCGCGGCCCAGCCTCCGGTGGAGTGGACGATCGTCGATCCGGCGAAGTCGATGAAGCCCCGCTCGTACAGCCAGCCCTCGCCCCAGGTCCAGGCGCCGACGATCGGGTAGATGACGGCGGTGAGGATGGCGGTGAAGGCGAAGAAGGCCCAGAGATTCACCCGCTCGGCCAGCGCGCCCGAGACGATCGAGGCGGTGGTCGCCACGAAGACCATCTGGAAGAACCAGTCCGAGGTGACGGAGTAGCCGTTGTTGACGACCGACTCGGCCGCCGCGGCGTCGCCCCCGAGCAGCGCGATCTCGTCGGCGGAGGGACCGTAGAAGAACTCCAGGCTGCCGATGAAGCCGCTCACGTCGGTGTACATCAGGTTGTACCCGATAACGTAGAATGCGAGACCGGCGATCGCGTAGACCCCGATGTTCTTCAGGCAGATCATCGAGGCATTCTTGGAGCGAACCGATCCCGACTCCAGCATGGTGAAGCCGGCGCACATCCACATGACGAGCGCGCCCCAGACCAGGAAGGAGAAGGTGTTGAGGACGAAGCCGGTGTCGTCGGCGCTCTGCCCGAAAAGGAGGCGGGGCGCGGCGAGGAGGGCGGCGAGGGCGAGGATGGCGGCCGCCGCGGCGCGAAGGCGGTGGGGGCGGGGGGGGGTGGCGTGCATCGTGGCGTCTCCATGCCCGCTTCCTTGCGGCGGGCGGTTGCGCTGATGGGTGAATGGGGGAACCAACTGAACAATGGACAGCTCCATTTGCCGGTACGCAAGGCGGGCCCCCTTGACGCGCGCGCCGCGGTTCCCTTCCCTTTGGCGGTAGCGGACGCGGTGACCACGGGATCCGGGAATGGCCCGCGGCGACAATCCGCCCCGGAGCTTCAACGGGGAGAATGGGCGTGAGAAGAGACTTCATGAGAGAGATGCGCCGGCGTGGAATCCTGGGGGCGGCCCTCTTGGCCGGCTTCGCGCTGGCGCCGGTCGCCGGGGCGGGGGGACAGGAGATTCGCGCGCGCAACGGCACCACCCTTGTGCTCGGGGCGCGGGGTCAGTTCCAGTACGAGGCTTCGGGCGAGGAGGGCGTGCCCGGGACCTTCTTCATCCGTCGGGCCTGGGTCACGATGGACGGCGCGCTGAGCGAACATGTCCGGGGGCGCATCCAGTTCGACGCGCAGGGATCGGCGGTCCTGGAGGCGTACCTGGAGCTGTTGCCCTCGGAGGCGTTCCAGGTTCAGATCGGCCAGTTCAAGCGCGCGATCTCCTACTTCTGGCTTGCGACCAACGCGGATCTGCCTCTGATCGAACGCGACGGGCGCGTTGCGGGCGTGGACCACTGTCCGGGCGTCGGCGGCGTCTGCTCCTTCGGGCGGCTGACCGACCGGCTCGGTCTCGACGCCTACGAACCGGGGATCCTCCTCACCGGTCGCTTCGCCGACCGGCGGATGGGCTACCGAGTCACGATCACCAATGGCGAAGGGCTGGCGCGGCGGGACGTCAACACCCGCAAATCCGTCTCGGGACGGCTCTCGACCTTCCTGGGCGGCGGCTCGCGGCTGTCGGCGTATCTGGCGCTGGACGAGACGCTCGACTCGCGCGGCCAGACGATGGGGGTGCCGGCCTACGGCGCGGAGCTCGAGGTGGGAAGCTGGAGGAACGGCCCGCATCTCCTGGTCAACGCGCTGCAAGGGCGCAACTGGAGGCTGAGCGACGACGCGAACTTCTCCGCCTTCCAGATCATGGGACTCTGGTACCGGCCGCTTCCGGAGGACTCGGGGCTGGCCGGCTGGGAACCGATGCTGCGCGTGAGCTGGGCCGACCCCGGCGCCACCGCCGTCGCACAGGAGAGCGTGACCGCAACCGTCATTACCCCGGGGGTGATGATCTACGCCGTTGGCAGGAACGGGATCGCGGCCAACCTGGATCTCTACCGCGGAACGGACGACCGCACCCACTGGTCGCTCAAGTTCCAGGCATTCACCTTCTTCTAACGGTTCACGGGCTGCCTGGCCGACGCGCGAACCCCGCCCCCCTGGCGCGGTCGCCCGCAGGAAGTACGGAGCAAGGCCAAGGGGGAACTCTTCCGGTACCGGCGACAATCCGGGCGAGGGACGAGCCCCCGCGCGCTACATGATTCCTGCCCTCGGGCGGTCGCTGCGGGAATTGGGGTGGGGCCCCGCAGGCCGCAATGTCTCGAATTCTAGCTCGAGAAGCTCGCCGAAGCCGCCTCGGCGCTGTCGTGGATGCTCGTCAGGCGAACGAATCCGCTGACCTCGAGCACCTCGCGGATGTGGTCGGGAACCCGGCACATGGCGAGTCCGCCCCCGGCCGCGTTGGTCTTCCGGATCGCGATCAGGAGAACCCGCAATCCCGCGGAGCTCATGTACCTCAGGTCGTTGCAGTCCACCACCAAACCGGTCACACCGCGGTCGATGATGTCGCGGAGCGCCTTGTCGAAGTCCTTGGCGTTGGCGGAGTCCACGCGACCGCTGACCGACGCGACGGCGATGTTTCCGGAATAGCTGGCTTCCACGTTCATGCTGTTTCTTCCTCCGTGTGCGCCTGCAGCGGCTGAGCGAGACTGAGGCGATTCCACCCGTCCGTCCTCTCGTAGGAGACGCTGTGGACGAATGACCGGGTGAGGTGAATGCCAAGGCCGCCGATCTGACGGTCCTCGGCCGAGAGCTCCATATCGGGGGTTGCGGCGTCCTGCAGGGGATTGAAGGGCAGGCCGTTGTCCAGGATCACGGCGGAGACTCCCGCCGCGCCGAAGCGCGCGTTGACCCGGACCACCGCCTGGGCGGCGTCCCTTCCGGCGAAGGCGTAGGAGACGACATTGGTCAGGATCTCGTCGAGCGCGAGCTGGAATTTGAAGACGATCCCCATGGGCACTCCCTGCGCCAGGGCGATCTCCTCGAACTCCTCGGCCACGCGCCGGGGCTCGGCGCCGTCGATCGCGACATCCCAATCGTGTCTGACCTCCATCGGTTTCCTCCTGCGCGGGGAGGCGGGACGGGCGCCGCCGTGAAGGGGCGGGACCGGCACGGTCGAAGCTGGCCGAAACGCCGGTGCTGACTGAACTGCCTGCATCGCCCGTCCTTGCGCGTACGGTCTCCTGCGGATCCGATTGGCAAAAAAGGTAAGTCGGGAAGCGCCCGCAAGTCCAGACCCCCGCTTCGTCCCCGGCCCCGGTAGGACCGGAGGTCCGCCGTTCCGGTGGCGTTTCGGGGGTGGCTGGGCTAGACTAATGACATTGGAGCGGTTCGGCCAGTCCGCGCCTCTCCCCTCCGCCCATTGCCTCCCTGGAGAACAACCACCGTGGCCAAGATTCTGGTGGTGGACGACGAACCGGATCTCGAGCTCCTGCTGAAGCAGAAGTTCCGCAAGCGAATCCGCAAGAAGGAGCTGACGCTGATCTTCGCCCAGAACGGGGTGGAGGCGCTCGAACGGCTCGACGAGCATCGCGACGTGGACATGGTGCTGTCCGACATCAACATGCCCCAGATGGACGGACTCACCCTCCTGCGCCAACTGAACGAGCTGAACCGCGACCTCCGCGCGGTGATCGTGACCGCCTACGGCGACATGAAGAACATCCGCACCGCCATGAACCGCGGCGCCTTCGACTTCATCACCAAGCCGATCGACTTCAAGGATCTCGAGGCCACGATCGCCAAGACGCTGGCGCATCTGAAGATTCTGCGCGAAGCGCTGCGCTCCCGCGACGAGCTGGTCGCGATCCGGCGCGAGCTCGGGGTGGCCGCGCGCATGCAGGAGTCGATTCTCCCCACCGCCTTTCCCCGCGATTCCCGCTACGAGCTCTTCGCCTCCATGACTCCGGCGCTGGAGGTCGGCGGCGACTTCTACGACTTCTTCGGCCTGGAGGACGGGCGCATCGGGGTGGTGATCGCCGACGTTTCGGGCAAGGGGGTTCCGGCGGCGCTCTTCATGATGGTGAGCCGCACCCTGATGAAGGGGACGGCGATCGGCGAGCGGGATCCGCGCAAGGCGCTGGACGAGGTCAACCAGCTCCTCTACGAATCCAACGAGGAGGCGATGTTCGTCACCGTCTTCTACGCCACCTTCGATCCCGCGACCGGGCTCCTGGAGTTCGCCAACGCCGGACACAATCTGCCCTATCTGGTGCGCGCGGACGGCGAGGTGGACCAGATCGAGAGCGACGCGGGGGTCGTGCTCGGGATCCTTCCCGGATTCTCCTTCCCGGGCGGCTCGATCGCCCTGGGGCCGGGAGACGCCGTCTTCTTCTACACCGACGGGATCACCGAGGCGATGAACGAACGGGGCGAAGAGTACGGCGACGGGGCGCTGTCCCGGGTTCTGGCGGCTTCCCCGGGCGCCGACGCGAAATCGATGACCGGGCGGGTGGTCGACGCGGTGCGGGTCCATGCCGGCGGCGCGGACCAGTCCGACGACATTACCAGCCTGTGCCTGCGCTACAACGGACCATGAGGGCGCGCGCTCTTCCGGTCCTCGCGGCGGCGATGGCGCTGGCGGCGGCGGAGGGAGCGGCGCGTCCCCGGGCGGCGGGCGCCCAGGCGGAAGCCGATGCGGGGAACGGCGTCCATCCGGATTCCATCGTCTTCGGACAGTCGGCGGCCCAGAGCGGCAATGCGCGCGAGCTGGGCGAGAACATGAATCTGGGGATCCTCGCCGCCTTCGAGGAGGCCAACCGCGCCGGCGGCATCCAGGGGCGAATGCTCCGTCTCCATCTGCTCGACGACCGCTACGAGGCGGAACCGGCGGTCGCCAACACGCGGGAACTCATCGCGCGCGGCGTCTTCGGGCTGATCGGCGCGGTGGGAACCCCCACGTCGCAGGTGGCCGAACCGATTGCCAGCGAGGCCGAAGTGCCCTATATCGGCGCCTTCACCGGCGCATCGCTGCTCCGCGGCGCCGGCCAGCGCTACGTCGTCAACCTGCGGGCCTCCTACGACCAGGAGACCGAGGAAATGGTGGAGCGCCTCGCCACCGACCTCGGCTTCCGCCGCATCGCCATCCTCTACCAGGACGACAGCTACGGCCGCGCAGGCTGGAACGGGGTGCGGCAGGCGCTCGGCCGCCGCAATCTGGCGCTCGTCGGCGAGGGCACCTATGTGCGCAACACCACCGCGATCAAGCGCGCCCTCCTCGACATCCGGGACACCCGGCCGCAGGCGGTGATCATCATCGGGGCCTACCGCGCGGCCGCCCACTTCATCCTGTGGGGGCGCAAGCTCGGGATGAACGCCGTCTTCGTGAACATCTCCTTCGTGGGCAGCAACGCCCTTCTGAGCGAACTGGGCCGGGGCGGGGAGGGCGTTGTGGTGACCCAAGTCGTGCCCTTCCCCCGCGACGTTTCGGTGCCGGTGGTGGCGCAGTACCAGGACGCGTTGAGGGCGGTCGCTCCCGCGGCGCAGCCGGGATTCGTCTCGCTCGAGGGCTACCTGACCGGACGGCTGGCGGTGGAGGGGCTGCTTCGCTCGACCCGGCCCGACGGTCCTCCTCCGACGCGCGAGGCCTTCCTTCGCACCCTTCACGAAGCGGGCCCGATCGATCTGGGAGGCTTCGCCGTCGCCTACGGACCCGAGGACAACCAGGGCTCCGACGCCGTCTTCCTGACCGTGATCCGGGAGGGGCGCTTCGTTCCCATCACCCGTCTGACCCGATGACCGACCCGGTCCGCACCCTCGACCACCGGCTTCACGACGCCTTCGCGTGGGTGCTCGCGCGCCTGCCGCGTCCCTGGGAGCGCCGCGTGCGCAGATGGACCGGGGGCAGGCTGGGGATCGGAACCCAGATCGTGATCGGGCTGGGCGGCGGCGTCATGCTGACGGTGGGGGTCGTGCTCTTCGCCATCGCGCTGATGAGGATCATCGACGCGCGCCAGAACGAGGTCGCCAACCAGTACATGCCCGACCTGGTGGGAGCCTTCGACGTCGCGCGGCAGAGCGCGGAACTGGTTCGGGCCACTCCCCGTCTGGTCGCCGCCGCCGACCGCGAGGTGCTGGAAACGGTTGCCTTCGATGTGCTCAGGACCGAGGACGCGCTGCGAAACGCGGTGGCCCGGATTACGGGAGCCGAGACGCTGGAGGAGGCGCGGGGGGGCGCGGGGGAGCTGATCATTCCCCTGGTCGACAGCCTGGTCAACCTGGTGGAGGAGATCCGCGAGTCGGTGGACCGCAGGATGACCTACCGCACCCGTCTTCGCGAACTCGACCGGCAGTTGGCCGAGATCGGCCTGGAGCTGCAACTGCAGGTGGAACAGGAGGTGGACGACCAGCACTTCTTCATGTACACCGGCTACCGCGACCTGAATGGGAGCGCCGCTCCGGCGTCGCAATGGCGCACCGAGGCCGAGATCGACCACTACTCGGGCCTCCTCAACTTCAAGGCCTACCAGAACGAGGCCACCGCTCTCATCGCGCAGGCGATCGCCGAGATCGATCTGGGAGTGCTCCAGGCGACGGGGGAGCGCACCGCCACCGCGCTCGGCGACGTGGAGAGCTCGCTGAGGCGAATCCGCACCGGTCCTCGCATCCGCCTCGAGACGATGATCAACCGGCTCGAAGACCTCTACTCCTCCTCGGAAGGAATACTGGCCACCCGCCGCGGCGAGCTGATCCAGTCGCAGCGAGCCGAAGAGCTCGTGGCGCGCAGCAACGAGATTACCGCCGAACTCGAGGCCCGGGTGGAGGGACTGGTCGAAGAGACCTCCCTTTCGGCGCAGGGCGCCACCACCGCCTCCAGCCAGGTGGCGGGTCTGGGATTCTGGCTGATGCTGGTCGTGGCGATCTTCACCGCCGCCTTCGCCTGGTTCGCCTGGAAGTTCTTCGGGGAGCGGCTGGTGGTTCGGGTGGGCAGCCTGTCGCGCGCGACCCACCGCATGTCGAAGGGCGATCTGGAGGTCAAGGTGCAGATCGAGGGCGACGACGAGGTGGCCGACATGGCCGGTGCGCTGGAGGTCTTCCGGCAGCACGCGGTCGAGGTTCAGCGGTTGAATCTGGTGGAGAAGCTGGCCGCCGAGGTCCAGGCCAAGAACGACAAGCTGGAGGACACCCTGGACAACCTGCGCCGCACCCAGCAGCAGGTCATCAAGCAGGAAAAGCTGGCCTCGCTGGGGGCGCTGACCGCCGGGATCGCACACGAAATCCGCAATCCGCTGAACTTCGTCAACAACTTCGCCGCCCTCTCGACCGAGCTGATCGAAGAGCTGCGCGAAGAGATCTACGTCGAGGGGGAGGACGGGGAAGAGTTGGACCGGGAGTACATCGACGAGATCCTCACCGACCTCGACACCAATGTCAAGAAGGTCAACGAGCATGGGGAACGCGCGAACCGGATCGTCGAGGGGATGCTCTCGCACTCGCGCGACGAGGCGGGGCAGGTGGAGCCGGTGGACCTGAACCTGATGGTGGACGAGTACACCAAGCTCGCCTATCACGGCATGCGGGGCGCCGATTCCTCCTTCAATGTGGACATGATCAAGGAGTTCGACCCGACGGTGGGCAAGGTCGAGGCGATTGCGCGCGACCTGAGCCGGGTCTTCCTCAATATCGTGACCAACGCCTGCCACGCGACCCACGCCCGGCGCCGAAAGTCGGACGGCGTCGAGTACTTCCCGACGGTGACGGTGCGGACCAGCGGCGGCGACGACTTCGTGAAGGTGCAGGTGCACGACAACGGCACCGGAATTCCGGACGACATCGTCAGCAGAATCTTCGATCCCTTCTTCACCACCAAGGCGGGAACCGGCGGCACCGGGCTGGGATTGTCGATCTCGCACGAGATCATCGAGGAGCACGGCGGCAAGCTGGAGGTGCGGACCGAGCCCGGGGAGTTCACCGAATTCTCGGTTACGCTTCCGCGCAAGGGTCCTCTTTCCACCGGCATCCGCGCCTGACCCGGTCTTGGCCGCGGTTCGGAACGTTCCCCTGGGCGCCTTCCGTCCGGGCAGGCGGGAGATGCGCGATCTGGTGCGGCTTGCGCTGCCGGTCGCGGTGGTGCAGATGGGACTGGTCTCGCAGGGACTGGTCGATACCGCCATGGTCGGGCGGGTGGACGCGGTCGAGTTGGCGGCGGTCACCCTCGGGAATCTCTACTTCTTCGGGGTCTCCGTCTTCGGGATGGGACTCCTCCTGGCGCTCGATCCCCTGGTGTCGCAGGCCTTCGGCGCCGGCGACCACGACGGCATCCGGATCGCCATCCAGCGCGGCCTCCTCCTCAGCCTGATCCTCGGCGCGGTCATGACGGCGCCGATGCTCCTGGCCGGACCCGTCTTCGCCCTCCTGCGCCAGCCCGCCGAGGTCGTTCCGGTGGCGGCCGGCTACGCGCGCGCCATGGCTGCCGGAATGTGGCCCTTCTACGGCTTCATCGTCTTTCGCCAGGCGCTGCAGTCGCTCGGCCGGGTCGCCCCCATTGTCTGGACGATCGTGGCCGCCAATCTCCTGAACGTCTTCGCCAACTGGATCCTCATCTTCGGCAATCTGGGCTTTCCCGCGCTCGGCGCCGTCGGGTCGGGGTGGGCGACCTCGATCTCGCGCTGGTTCATGTGCCTCTGCCTGCTGGCCGCCGCCTGGTCGCTCCTTGGTCCCTACCTGCGCCGTCTCCACGGCGAGCTGCTGGAACGCGCCCCGCTGGTGCGGATGGTGCGGCTGGGGGCGCCGATCGGATTCCACCTCTTCCTGGAGTTCGGAGCCTTCGGCGCGATCGGCGTCGCGATGGGCTGGCTGGGCGCGACCGCCATGTCGGGTCACCAGATCGCGCTGAATCTGGCCGCCTTCGCCTTCATGATTCCGCTGGGAATCTCGCAGGCGGCCGCGGTGCTGGTGGGCCGGGCCGTGGGCGAGGGGAATCCCGCGCGCGCGAGACGGTCCGCGGGTGGTTCGGCGATCCTCTGCTGCCTGGTGATGGCCGGGACCGCGACGATTTTCCTGACCCTCCCGGAGTGGCTGGCCGCGGTCTTCAGCACCGATCCCGGGATTGCCGCGGTTGCCGCCGCGCTGATGCCGGTGGCGGGCATGTTCCAGCTCTTCGACGGGTTGCAGGTGGTGTGCGCGGGCGCGCTGCGCGGCGTTGCCGACACCCTTCGGCCGATGATCTACAATGTGCTGGGATTCTGGCTCTTCGGCCTTCCGATCAGCCTGGGCCTCGGTTTCGCCCTGGAGTGGGGACCGGTGGGACTCTGGTGGGGGCTGGCCGCGGGTCTGGGCGCCGTGGCGCTGCTTCTGCTGGGACGGATGTGGAACCGCCTCCGCGGACCGCTGGCCCGCTTTGTGGTCGGATCGCCGCATTAGAGGACGGATCCCCGGCGGCCCGCAGGAATGATCCGGCGGCGGCGAAGGAGCGGCGTCCGGCGCGAAATTCGAGGCCATCGCGTCCGGGAAAACCCGGTGCCCGCGAAGGAGCGGCGCCTTGCGCGGCCCGGACGGCCCGGGCGGAGGAGGGTCAGCCGAACTCGCCGACGAATGCGATCTCCGGTTCGAGCTGGTAGCCGGTCCGGCGCGCGACGGTTTCGCGGGCCAGCTCGATCAGCGTCATGACCTCGGTCGCCGTGGCGCCGCCGAGATTCACCACGATGTTGGCGTGCCGGTGGAATATTTGGGCCGCCCCGTGCAGATGTCCCTTGAGACCGCACTCGTCGATGAGTCGTCCGGCGCCGATTCCCTCGATCTTCTTGAAGATCGACCCCGCGCTGGGGTAGAGCCAGAGATCGGGGTGCCGTTCGCTGCGCCAGGCCAGGTTCTCGCGCATCACGCGGCGCAGCTCGGGAATGGGCGTGCGCTCGAGCCGCAGCGAGACATCCAGCACGATGTCGCCGGTGTCGTGAATGACGCTGTAGTCGTAGCCGAAGCGGAAGTAGGCGGCGTCGACCTCGCGAACCTTGCCGCCGGGGGTCAGGATGCGCGCGCCCTCCATGAACTCTTCCCAGAAGATGGTGCGCTCGCGGGCCGGAGCCGGAGCCAGGAAGTGCAGATTCTGCCACACCGCGCCCCCGACCGTGCTCGGAATCCCCACGAAGTGATGCAGTCCCCCCAGCCCCCGCGCCACCGTCGCCACAATCAGATCGGGCCAACTGTCGAGTCCCGCCCCGGCGCGCACGCGTCTTCCCGGCAGGAACTCCAGGGTGCGGACGTCGCAGCGGATCACGACCCCGCGAAATCCGCGGTCGCCGACGAGGATATTGGCGCCGCGCCCCAGGATGAACCAGGGGATCTCCAGCTCGCGGGCGGCCGCGACGGCGCGTCGCAGCTCCCCGGCGGTGCGCGCTCGGACAAAGAGGTCGGCCGGTCCGCCGATGCGAAAGGTCGTCAGCGGGGCGAGCGGCACATTGCGCCGGACGCGCTCGGGACCGACCCTTCGCAGATACCGGTCGAGGGTCCCGGCGGGGGGACGGTCGCGGTCGTCCTGGCGAGAGATGTACGGGTCCAAGGGCTTGATTCCGGGGTCGGTGCGGGGCGACGATCAGGGAGCGCCGATTCCCCCGGACCGCCGGCGGATTCGGATGGCGACCCTGCTGCGGCGATCCTGCATTATGGCCGAAACGCTGATTCGACTCAACGAGGTGGGCCGGGTTTTCCGTGCCGACGAGACCGAGACGCACGCCCTCGCGGGGGTTTCCCTGAGCGTCGAGCGCGGCGAGTTCGTGGCGATCTCGGGACCCTCGGGGTGCGGCAAGACGACCCTCCTCTCGATCCTGGGGCTCCTCGATTCCCCCACCAGCGGCGAATACCTGCTCGGCGGCGAGGCGGTGGCCGGGCTCTCCCCCGCGCGCAAGGCCGAACTCCGCAACCGCTCGATCGGCTTCGTTTTCCAGAACTTCAACCTGATCGGAAATCTGACCGCGCTGGATAATGTCGAGCTTCCTCTGGTCTACCGGGGACTTGCGGCGAAGGAACGGCGCGACAGGGCCGCCGCGGCGCTTGCACGGGCCGGAATGTCCGACCGCGAGGGCCACTATCCGTCGCAGCTCTCCGGTGGACAGCAGCAGCGGGTGGCGATGGCGCGCGCGATCGCCGGGAAGCCGCTGGTTCTCCTGGCCGACGAGCCGACGGGGAATCTCGATTCGGCGAATGGCTCCGCGGTGGTTGGGCTGCTGGGCGAACTTCACCGCGAGGGAACCACGATCTGCATGGTCACGCACGACCCGGACCACGCCGCCGCCGCCGGGCGAACCCTTCGTCTCTTCGACGGTCGCATCGTGCGGCCCGGTTTCCCCGCGCGACCGGGTGGCGCGCGAAATGGGAGTTAGCTTGGATTGGTCCCGCGGAACGGACCGCTTCCCCCACGGAGCGGATCCGTCTCCCGCCCTCCGAGTCCCCCGTTCCCCGAGTCCCTGGGCGCTGTCCCCGGGAATCCCCTGGAGAAGTTCCGTGCCCGACCGAAGAATCCGCGTGCTCGTCGCCAAACCGGGTCTCGACGGCCACGACCGGGGCGCCAAGGTGATTGCGGCCGCCTTCCGCGACGCCGGCTTCGAGGTGATCTACACCGGCCTTCACCAGACCCCCGAGATGATCGTCGCGGCCGCCGTCCAGGAAGACGTCGACGTAGTGGCGATGTCGGTGCTCTCCGGCGCCCACATGACGCTCTTCCCCCGGGTGCGCCGCCTCCTTGACGCGGAGGGTCTCGAACACATCCTGCTGACCGGCGGGGGGATCATTCCGCGGGAAGACGCCGGCGCGCTGGCGGAGCTCGGCGTGGGGCGGATCTTCGGTCCCGGAACCACGACCGGCGAGGCGGTGGAGTACATCCGCGAGTGGTTCGCCGGACGCGAAGACCCCTACTGAGCGCCGGGGCCGGGAATGGAAGGCGAAACCGCGCGCTCCCCGGGCCGGATGCGGGAGTTGGCCGACGAGCTGGTCCGGTTGCGGCGGCGGATCCGGATGGGCGGCGGCGAGGAGCGGATGCGGCGGCAGCGCGAGCGGGGCAAGCTCCCCGTTCGCGAGCGCGTCAACCTTCTTCTGGACGAAGGGGGAAGCTGGGCCGAGGTCGGTCTGCTGATCGCCCACGACCGCTACGAGGGAGCCGCGCCGGCCGCCGGGGTGGTGACGGGGGTGGGGGTGGTGGAAGGAAGGGAGGCGGTGATCGTCGCCAACGACGCGACGGTCAAGGCGGGAGCATGGTGGCCCGAGACCATCCCCAAGATCCTGCGCGCGCAGGAGATCGCCATGCGCTGCCGGATCCCGATTCTCTATCTGGTCGATTCGGCGGGGGTCAATCTGCCCTACCAGGAGGGGGTGTTTCCCGGCCAGTTCGGCGCGGCGCGCATCTTCTACTACAACTCGCTGATGCGGCGCCACCTCGGGATTCCGCAGTTCGCCGCGGTCATGGGACCGTGCATCGCGGGAGGCGCCTACCTGCCCGCCCTCTCCGATGTCATCGTCATGGTGCGGGGAACGAGCTTCATGGGACTCGGGGGACCGAATCTGGTGCAGGGCGCGACGGGCCGGAGGGTGGACCGCGAGGCGCTGGGCGGATCCGGGGTTCACACGCGCGCCAGCGGGGTTGCGCACTACGAAGCCGACGACGACGAGGACTGCATCCGCAGATTGCGCCGGATGGTGGCGGAGCTTCCCCGGGAGGGCCGCCGCGCAGAGCCCCCCCGTCCGGCGCCGCCCGCGCGTCCCGCCGAGGATCTCTACGATCTCCTTCCCAACGACCACCGCCTTCCCTACGAGATGGAATCGGTCCTGGAGACGCTGCTGGACGGGGACGGCCGGGTCGAGTTCCAGCCGGACTATGCCGCCGAGCTGATCTGCGCGACCGGTTCGGTCGGAGGCATTCCGGTGGGGGTGATCGCGAACCGGCGCCGCATGGTGAGGGACGCGCGTCCGGGCCCGGCCCGTTTCGGGGGAATCATCTACGCCGAGTCGGCCGAGAAGGCGGCCTGGTTCATCGACGCGATGAACCGGAGGGGAACGCCTCTGCTCTTCGTCCAGGACGTCTCGGGCTTCATGGTCGGACCGGAAGCCGAAGAGGGCGGCATCATTCGCGCGGGCGCCCGCTTCGTCGAGGCCATGGCCACCGCGGCGGTCCCCAGGATCGTCCTCACCCTGAACCACGCCTCGGGCGCCGGCTACTATGCGATGGCCGGCCAGGGATTCGATCCGGACTTCATCCTCTCGCTGCCCACCGGCAGAATGGGCGTGATGGAGGGGGAGAGCGCGGTGGCGGCGCTCTTCGGCCGGGAGCTGGACCGGATGCGCGCCGAGGGAGACGAGATGGACGACGAGCTGCGGGCCCGGATGGAAGGGGTCCGGTCCGAGTACGACCGCCAGCTCGAGGCGACCTTCGCCGCCGCGCGCGGATTCGTGGACGCCGTGATCCTGCCCGAGGAGCTGCGCGACCAGTTGACGCTCCTCTTGCGCGCCGCCCTGAACAATCCCGGTCCCCACATCGGGCCCTTCGTCCTCCCGCCGTTGCCCGGATACCCCGCAGTGCGCGCGAACCGGCCCGAGAGCTGTCCGTCATGAGGGGCGTCCCGGTCCGAATCGAGCCTGGCCGGAGCCGGGGCCCGGGCGATGAGCTGGAAGCGCAGTCAGGAGACCGGCGGAAGGCGGAACGAAGATGAATGACGAGACGCGGGAAGCAGGAAGCGACGGGCGCGAGGACCCCGGGAGCGGAGACCGGTTCGTCGCCTGGAAGGTGCGGCTCTTCGCGCTGGGGGCCGCGCTGGCTCTGGTCGGCATGGCGCTCTCCTTCCGGTGGATGGTTTGGGCGGCGCTGGTCGTTCTCGGCGCGGGGCTGGCGCTCCGGTTCGTGGGGAAGAGGGCGACGCGCAAGTAGGGCCCGATTCCCGCCCGCCGGACCCCGAAGCTCCGGTTCCCGACGCCGTCCCGGAAGCCGCGGCGGACCGCGCGAACGACGCTGTCCCATCTCGCCATGTTCCCGCCCCGCGAATTCGCCGTTCTTGTTCCCCATGAGAAACGACACCGGCGGATTCACGGCCCCCGAGGCGCGGCTCGCGGCCCGGGGCGCCCTTCGCGAACGATTCGGCTTCGACTCCTTCCGTCCCGGCCAGGAGCGTCTCGTCGAGGGCGTGCTGACCGGTCGCGACACCCTCGGCGTCCTTCCCACCGGCGGCGGCAAGACCCTCTGCTACCAGTTGCCGGCCTTTATCCTGAAGGGCGTCATCGTCGTCGTCAGTCCGCTGATCTCGCTCATGCAGGACCAGGTCGACCGCGCGTGCAGACTCGGACTCCGGGCGGCTTCCCTCACCTCGCAGGACGCGCCCGAGGTGCAGGAGGAGGGGCGGCGCGCGCTGGCCGAGGGAAGGCTCGATCTCCTCTTCTGTTCCCCAGAACGGCTGGAATCGGCGAAGCTGAAGCGCTTGCTGGCCCGGTGCCGGGTCTCGCTCGTCACGATCGACGAGGCGCACTGCATCTCCGAGTGGGGGCACGAGTTCCGGCCCGCCTTCCGCCGGGTGATGGATTTGCGCGCCGTCGTCTCCGCGCCCCTCCTCGCCGTCACCGCCACCGCCACCCCCGCCGTCCGCGACGACATCGTGCAGGTAGCCGGAATGAAGGACCCGGTGCGCGTGGTCACCTCCTTCGACCGTCCGAACATCCGCTGGCTTGTGGCCCGGGCGGATCCCGGCCCCGAGCGAATCCGCGCCATGGTCCGCATCATACGGCGCGCCCCGCCCGAGGTCGCCGACCGGGCTCTGATCGTCTACGCGCCCACCCGGCGCCAGGTGATCGCGGTGAGACGCGCCCTCGCCGGCCAGGGAGTCGTCGGCGACGCATACCACGCCGCCCTGCCGAAGGAGGAGCGCCAGGCGGTGCAGCGGCGCTTCATGTCGAAGGAATCGAATGTCGTCGTGGCCACCTGCGCCTTTGGCATGGGAATCGACCGCGGCGACGTCTGGGCGGTCTTCCACTACGCCTTTCCGGGATCCCTCGAGAGCTACTACCAGGAGGCCGGCCGCGCCGGTCGCGACGGGGAGCGGTCGATGGCGCTGGGATTCGTGCATCGAAACGACTGGAAGGTGCCGCAAGCCTTCATGGAACGAGCCTACCCGGATCCGCGCGCCATCCTGAAACGTTTCCGCCGCATGCGTTCCGAACTTCGGTCGCCCGCCCGCAACGCCCCGGCCGCGCTGATCGGTCGCGGGTCGGCCCATGTCCCGCACCTCAAGTGGCTGATGCGTTCCGGCGCGCTCGAGCTCGACGGCGACTTCGGCGGCTGGATCGAGAGCTGGCCCGATGGCGAGGACGAGGGCCCGCCGACGGTATCGGGTCCGGCCGCGAAGCTCACCGGCCGCCCGCCCGACCTCTCTCCGCTGATCTCCGCGCGCGGCCAGGCGGTGGAGCGGCTTCGCGCCATGCAGAGGTACTGCCGGCCGCGCAGATGCCGGCGCCGGGCGCTCTTGCATTATCTTGGAGAGGACGTCGACTGGCGCTCCTGCGGTTCCTGCGACCGTTGCGAGCGAGGCCGCCGCGCTTCCTGATCGTCACGCGTCCGGTTCCTTCTCCCCATTGGCCGTCCCGGCGCCATGCATCCACTCCTACAGCGCGAACACAGCGATTTCCGGGTCGAGGTCCGGCAGTTCGGACTTGAACGGATCGCTCCGGTGGCCCGCGAAGGCGACGAAACCGGTCGTTTTCCCTGGGAAAATGTCCGCGCCATGGCCGAGCGCGGCTGGTTCGGGCTGCCGGTCCCGGCGGAGCTGGGGGGAATGGGCCGCGACGCGCTCAGCTACGCCATCCTGATCGAGGAGCTCGCCCGCCACGACGCCAGCCACGCGATCACCGTATCGGCGCACAGCAATCTGGCCACCGGCCCGATCGTCGCCTTCGGGACCGAGGAGCAGAGGTCGCGCTTCGTCCCCGCGCTGGCGGCCGGCCGTGTGCTGGGCGCCTTCGGCCTCACCGAACCGGACGCCGGCTCCGACGCCTCCGGAACCCGCACCCGCGCGCTTCGCGCCGGGGACGACTATCGCATCAGCGGGAGCAAGATCTTCATCACGAATGCGGGAGTGGGCGAGATCCTGGTCGTCACCGCGGTCACCACCCCCGGCATCGGCTCGAGCGGAATCAGCAGCTTCATCATCTGCAAGCCGACGGCGGACCCGGAGGCCGCGGACCGGGCCGGGGTGGGCCACCTTCCCTCGCTGCCCTACTCGGATGGCGTCACCACCGGCGCCCCGGAGGACAAGCTCGGCTGGCGCGCCTCCGATACGCGCGCGCTCTTCCTCGAAGATGTGCGGGTTCCGAAGGACCAGCGCCTGGGAGCGGAGGGCGAGGGATTTCGCAACTTCATGCAGACGCTGGACGCGGGCCGGATCGGCATCGCCGCGCTCTCGCTGGGGATCGCCCAGGGCGCCTTCGACATCGCGCTGCGCTACACCACCCGGCGCCGCCAGTTCAAGCGTCCGCTCTGGGACTTCCAGGAGGTTCGCTTCGGACTTGCCGATCTGGCCGCCGAGATCGAGGCCGCCCGCCACCTCACCTATGCGGCGGCCTGGCTGAAGGAACGCGGCCGCTCCTTCGGCAAGGAGGCATCCATGGCCAAGCTGATCGCATCCAGGCTGGCGGCGAAATCGGCTCGCACCGCCGTCCAGTGCCTGGGAGCCGCGGGATACACCTCGCGGTACCCCGTCGAACGGATGATGCGCGACGCGAAGGCCTGCGAGATCGGCGAGGGCACCGCCGAGATCCAGAAGCTCGTCATTGGCCGCCACCTGGTCCGGGAGCAACCCTGAAGATGCGGCGTACCGACTCGCGGCGCTTCGCATCGGACGCCAAACCGCCCATCCCGCCAGGGAGCAACCCTGAATGCAAATTTCGCGCCTGATCAGCGGCATGATTCGTCGGAAATCGAGCCGTCCGACTTCCGCCTGGGAGCGATCCTGAATGCAAAGACAGCTATCGATCAGCGGCGTGATTCGTCAGAAATCAAGCCTCTGACCCCCGCCTGGGAGCAACCCTGAAGAGAGAGATTCTGATCAGCGCCTCGGCCGCGGAGTCGTGGGTTGCGCTCAAGGAGGACGGCGCGCTCACCGAGCTCATGTTCGACCGTCCGGACCGGGACCGCCTTGTCGGCGACATCTACGCCGGGCGCGTGGAGGCGATCCTGCCGGGAATTCAGGCGGCCTTCGTCGATATCGGCGAAGAGAAGGCGGGCTTCCTGCACGTCTCCGACCTGGCCGTCAATGGCGAGGGCAATGGGTGGGGCGGAAGGAACCGCGGCGGTCCTCCCATTCAAGAGGTGCTGACGCGGGGGCAGAAGGTCGTCGTAAAGGTCACCAAGGAGGCGATCTCGACCAAGGGTCCGCGGGTGACGATGCAGCTCTCGCTGCCGGGCCGCTTCCTTGTCTACATTCCCGATTCCAGCAATGTGGGGGTAAGCCGGAAGATTGGTCACCGCGGCGAACGGGCGCGTCTGCGCGCCATGGCGGCCGAGGTGGTGGGAGAGGAGGGGGGCGGGGTGATCGTGCGCACCGCCGGCGAGGAGCTCACCCAGAAGAAGCTGGTCCGCGAATACCGGCATCTGCGCGAACAGTGGGACCGGATCCGGAAGCGGGCCGCGAAGGCCAGGCCGCCCGCGCTGATCCACCGCGAAGCCAGGCTCGTTTCCGGCGTCATTCGCGACCTCTTCACCCACCGCTTCGAGGCCGTCACGACCGACAATCGCAAGGTGCATGAACAGATCGTCGCCTACGTTCGCACCTTCGACCCCGAGCTCCTGGACCGCATCCTCTTTCACGAGGGTCCAGCCCCGCTCTTCGACCACGCCGGCATCGAGGAGGCGATTCAGCGCTCCTTCCGCCGAGAGGTTGCGCTGACCTCCGGCGGCCATGTCATCATCGAGCAGACCGAGGCCCTCGTCTCGATTGACGTCAACACCGGCCGTTTCACCGGCAGAAAGAGGGATCCCGAAGACACGATCCTGAAGACGAATCTGGACGCCGCCCGCGAGATCGCCCTTCAGCTCCGGCTTCGCGACATCGGCGGCATCATCGTGATCGACTTCATCGACATGGAATCGCAGGAGAATCGCGACCGGGTCCTGCACGAGCTCCGCACCCACCTGGGCCGCGACCGCGCCCGCACCCGCACCTGGGAGGTCTCCGAGCTGGGGCTGATCGAGATGACCCGTCAGCGCGTTCGCCCCTCGCTCCTCCAGGCGCTCACTGAACCCTGCAGCGAATGCGGCGGCGCCGGCCATATCCGCACTCCTCCCACCGTCGTCCGCGAGATCGAACGATGCGTGGACCGGGCGGCCACCGCCGGCGACGAGAAGGAACTCCTCATCCATGTCCACCCCCAGGTCGCCCTCCAGGTCATGGAGTCGGAGCCGGGATTCCTGCGCAAGCTCTCCCGCCGCACCCGCCTGCGGGTGGATCTGCGCGACGATCCCCTGATGCGCCGCGACGAGTTCCGGATCCTCTCGGGGCGGGCCCGGATCGACGTGACGGGGAAGTACCGGGTCGGGTAGGATCGAAGGAGCGTCGTCGTCGGAGCCGGTGACGCGCCTATCGTTGCGCTTGTGTCAAACCGGAATAGAAATGTCCGGGGGTAGAGCGAAATGGAAATGTCCCCCCCTGAGTGAGTGTTTTCCACCCCCGGCCAGTTGAAGCGGGGAGGGGGTGGGGTGGTATTGGACCCCCCGATCGGAGGGACGGGCTTGCCCGTCCTGGGAGATCGGGGGGTTGCCGGCGGTCGTGCTGGGTAGGGTCGAACCCTGCCTGGCCCGGTCGGTGGAATCCCGAGGCGGTGATCATTCCGGTTCCTCATCCGACTTCCGGCGACGTGCCCGGCCATCGGCGACGCTCGCGCGCCGAGGGTGGAGACCCCCGCCACCCGCATCTCCTTGATCAGGCGGTCCTGCGCCGTGCCGAAGGTCCGCTCGACTCGTCCCTTCGCCTGGGGAGACCCGGCCAGGATCACCTCGACACCCAACTCGCCCAGCGCTCGGGAGATGATCGTATCGGTCCGCTCCTCCTTCTTCGCCAGCCACTGCCCGAAGTGCCCGGCGTGGTCCGTGTAGACCGCCAGGGGGCGACCGTGGCGCTGCAGGTATCCGATGATCGCCCGG
>JAJEBW010000039.1 GCA_022822325.1 Gemmatimonadota bacterium
TTGCGCCGCCCGCCGCCCGCGAATACCTCCGGCAAGCTGTTGAGCAGCTGCCGCTTCCAGTTGCTCACCTGGTTCGGATGAAGCTCATGCCGCCTCGCGATCGCCTGCACGCTGTCTCGCTCCCGCAGTGCCTCCAGCGCCACACGCGCCTTGAACTCCGGCGTGAACCGCCGTCTCTTCCTGGCCATCTCAGTGCCTCCTGTTCCGTCCTGAAATACACCTTAACGACCTGTCCGAAAAACCGGGACCACCTCACCTCTTCCGCACTCCCTTCTGGGGCGAGGGCTGGGCGCTCTACTGGGAGATGCGGCTGTGGGACATGGGCTTCCCCTCCACGCCCGAGGACCGGGTGGGAATGCTCTTCTGGCGAATGCACCGGGCGGCGCGGATCATCTTTTCGCTGAGCTTTCATCTGGGCGAAATGACGCCGGACGAGGCGATCTCCTTTCTGGTGGAGCGGGTGGGACACGAGAGCGCGAACGCGATGGCCGAGGTGCGCCGTTCCTTCAACGGCAGCTATTCGCCGCTGTACCAGGCGGCCTACATGCTTGGGGGACTTCAGTTTCGCGCGCTTCAGGAGCAGTTGGTCGGCGGCGAAATGACCGAGCGCGAGTTCCACGACACGATTCTGCGGGGCGGGCGGATGCCGGTCGAGATGGTGCGGGCACGGTTGCTGGGCGAGCCGCCGGGGCGGGATTTCCGGGCGGGGTGGCGGTTTTATGGGGATGTCAACAGGCGGTAGTCGAGGGTTGAACACTTGGTTACGTGGCTCGTCCTCGTATATTCCTCTGATGAGATGTCGGTGTGGCCCGCACCGCGCCGCCAGGAGACCGAACGAACGTGAGTGCTACCGCAAATGCCCCTGACGGGACCACCTCCGCCTGAAGTGCCCTTGACCAACCCACCGCTGGTTCGGGTGATCGCGCAGGTTCGCTTTCCGCTCATCGCGTCCGTCGAGAAGCGAGAGTTCATCGCTGCGTTTCAGGACGCCATCCGGAAGGACTATCCTGTATTGCGACCAGAGCACGCTCGGAACGTTACCCTGAGTGGTCCGCAACAGATGGTGGATGTCAGTTCGAATACGCTGTGGCGATTCAACGAAATCACGGGGCCATGGCGTGTGACGCTCGCACCCGATTTCCTCGCGCTGGAAACCACTCGGTACACGTGCAGGGACGACTTCATGGACCGGTTTCAGCTGGTGGTGCGGGCGTTGCAAGAACACGTCAATCCGCAGATCGTGGACCGGCTCGGAGTCCGATACATTGATCGAATCTCTGGAGAGAATCTGCCCGCCCTTCCCCAGCTTGTTCGCCCCGAAGTGGCAGGCATTCTCGGGTCGCCACTCGCTGACTTCGCTCGGCACGCGATCTCGGAGCACATTTTCGTGTTTTCGGCAGGCGCGGGCCAACTAACCGTCCGGTGGGGACTCCTTCCACCCCAAGTCACAGTCGATCCCGGGGCGGTGGACGCCATCGATGAGCCGAGCTGGATTCTCGACGTGGACGCATTTCAGTCCTTCCAGTCAGGAACGCGCAGGCTTGAGGTCAACTCCATCGTCCCGCAAGCCCGCGGGTTCGCCGAGCGCGTCTATGCCTTCTTCCGTTGGGCTGTAACCGACGAGTTCCTTCGCCGGTTTGGAGGTCAACCATGAGCGTCTCGATCATGCCGCACGAGCCGATCGATGCCACCGCCAGAACCCCTCCCAATTGGCCGGATGTCGCTGGCCCGTTCTCCCCGTCGGAATTCGCCGTCGGTAGCCAACCATTGCCTCCCGGCACCTCATCCAGAGGAGTGCGGGTGATGCTCCGTTACCCGGAGCTCAACACGACCGCGAATGGACACGCCACACGCGAGCCCGAGGCAACCAGGCAGGCCATCTGCGAGCTACGTCGAATCTCTGGCCTGACTTGGGATCAACTGGCGGAGTTGTTCAGGGTCTCCCGCCGCACTGTCCAGCTCTGGGCCAGCGGCAAGCATCTTGACACCAAGGACGAACGGCGTCTCGTGCGCGTACTTGACATCATCCGCCATGCCGACCGTGGTAGTGCCCGGAACACCCGTGCAGCTCTTTTCGACAGTCATGAGGGTACGAGTCCGATTCAGATGCTAATCGCAGGGCAATATGACGATGTGCGCGACGCGCTCGGTGAGGGCCCCGGCCGACCTTCGCGCGTGCGAACCGAACTCGATTCAGAGGCTAGGATGATGCGCAGGCCGCTTCCGCCGGAAGAGCTCTACGACGCGAAAACCGACCCCGTGCATCGGGAACGCGGAGCCGTTCGGTTCGTCCATAAGGATCGTGCTGCAAGGAGACGCGGGCGTGGAAGCAGTTGACGAACCAGATCACAGTGTGGTGGACGAACGCCTTGCGGCCTGGCGCCAGGGCGACTGCGTTGTGGGCAACCACTGGTTTCTCTTTCGAGTAGACGTGGATCGACCGGTAACGAGGGAAGGGATGATCGCCAGCGGTGGCCGGAGCGATATCGTCGAGGCAGAGGTGCAAGGTTTTGCGGTCATCACCCAGACTTGTGACCTCGTCCGTAGCTGTAAGGCTCGCCCGTTTGTTGAAGTAAGCCCGCTGGTTGAAGTCGCAAGTCGGATGCTACGCGAGATTGAGCGGGGGCGAAGACCCAACTACGGCTTCATTCCCGGCGTAGCTCCTGACCGATTCATGGCCGACCTCGACCGAGTGATGACGATCGAAAAAGGGGTCGTCGCAAGGTGGGATAGGATAGTGGGGTGCCCTGCGGACGAAGATTCTCGTCGTCTCGCCCTCGCTTTGGCGCGCAAGCGGGCTCGGACGGCGTTCCCCGACGATTTTGTCACCTTGGCGTCACCGCTGATGAGGCGAATGGCGTCAAAGCACGACAAACAAAGCGATGAAGGGCATACTCTTCGCGCGCTTCGTGAGATACGGGTTCGAGCAGCTCCGTCCTGGTACGCAGATGCGGTGGAACTGACGTTCTGGTTCATCCGACACGATGATGATTGGACATTCCAGGATCGCGACCGGGTGCACTGCATGTCGGCACTACCTCGAGTGGAGCCGGGATCCCGCTTTGTTGCCATTGACGGAATCGTACAGACCCTTGACGACCTGACCGCTCGCGAGTATGTCGAGAGTGACCCGCTTGACCTGGACCATCTGACCACCAGGTCAAAGTAGGTAGAGTCGGACTCAGTGACACGGTTGTCGCAATTTACCCTACCGCTCCCTCCACTCCTCCAGAATCCCCCGGTCGCGCTCCAGATTGAGCTGAAGCTGTCCCCGCCGCTCCTCCGGCTGCGCATTGAACCAATCCAGGGTGTCCAGCGCGGTCGCCGCCAGCGGCCGGAACTTGAGGCCCGCCGCAACCGCCTTGTGCGACTGGACATTGGAGATTCCGCGCGTGGGACCGTTCGCCGGGGGATACCAGAGCTGGAAGCGCGCCTCGCGATCCATGAGGAACCGCTCGTCGACCCAGGTGAAGTTGAGCGGCGTGCCGGTGATGGCCCGGATGCCGTAGAGGAACTCGGCCATCGAGGTGGGATCGAGCGCCGGACCGGCGGTGTTGTAGGTGCCGCCGATGTCGCGTTCGAGCGCCAGGATCATGAACTCGGCCAGGTCGCGCACATCGATGAACTGGACGGGCGTGTCGGGGCTGCCGGGCGCGATAATCTCGCCGCCGCGGTCGATGCGCACCGGCCAGTAGGTGAAGCGGTCGGTGGTGTCGCCGGGACCCGCCACGACATGCAGGCGAAAGACGGTGCCGCGCTCGCGGAAGGTCTCGGTGACGGCGTTCTCGCAAAGGATCTTGAGGGGGCCGTAGTAGCGGTCGACGTCCTCGCTCTCGGGATCCTCGATGGGGAGCAGCTCGCCCTCCTCGGTGATCTCGTCCTGGTCGAAGCTGTAGACCGATCCGGTGGAGGTGAAGAGGTAGCGGCCCACCGAGTCGCGGAGGAGATTCGCCGAGTCGCGCACATGGCGGGGAACATATCCGCTGTTGTCGATGACGGCGTCCCAGTTGCGGCCGCGCAGCGCGTCGATCTGGCCGTCGCGGTCGCCGATCAGCGTCTCGACGCCGGGGAAGAGCCCCGGGGCGGTGCGGCCACGGTTGAAGATGGTGACGTCGTGGCCGCGATACATGGCGTACCGGACCTGGTGCGGGCCGATGAACCCGGTGCCGCCCAGAATGAGGATGCGGAGTGGGCGGGGGGCGGGGTCGGGGGTGGGTGGAGATGCGGTGGGGCGGTGGCCGGGCGGGGTGGGATCGGCAAGGGCAGGCGCGGATCCGAGTGCGGCGGCTCCGGCGGCCGCGGCGGAGGTGGCAAGGAATCTGCGGCGTGTGGGGGTCATGTGGGCAGCTCTGGTGCGGGTGACTGGATCGAGGCGCGGGCGGGATCGCGTGGGGCAAAGTTTCCGATCGGGGTCGCGGTCGCGCAAGATCCCGGATTTCCGGCGAAGCGAGAGATCGTCAGCGGGGCGAGGGACTCGTGGCCGAACCGATGCGCGCAAGGGCCGGGGGGAAGGGCGTCAGAAGCGCCTGGTCCGCAATGTAGGCGGAGCCGAGCCGCAGCGCCCACGATCGGAGCGGGGAGACGATTTCGCTCGCCGCACCCTTGCCCGCCCGGAACCGATCCAGCGCCCGCCCGAAACGGTCGCGCTCCACCGCGGACAATCCCCCGCTCAGGAAACCGAAGATGTGCTGGCAGGCGTTGACGAGCGGGCCGCGCCCCGGCGGATCCCGAAGCGCCTGGTGAAAGACCGTCCGGTAACGGGCCGCAATGGCGGCAAAGTCCTCCGCGTTCGCACACCCCTTGCCAGCGCCACCGTTCCCGCCCGCCCGCCCCGCCAACGCCCCACGCGAGCCCGGGTCCGCCTTCCCCGCGATTCGCCCCAGATCGCGAAGGCGCCGTTCGTCGCAGGCAAGGAGCAGGAACTTGTGCGACGCATGAAACCCGACCAGCTCGGCCATTGTTCCGCCCGCCACGACCTGACGCAGCCGCGCAAAGGCGAAGAGCCGGGTCAGAAAGTGCTCCCGGATCCGATCGTCGCGCAGCCGCCTTTCGTCTTCGATCGCCAAATCGCCGAACCGTTCCGCCACCGCCGCGGCGAACAGACCCGCCCCCCTCCCCACTACCCGTCCCGATTCCGGCCCGGCCATCACCCGGACCCCATCCCGCCCACAGCTCGGACTGCGCGATTTCAGAATGAACCCGTCCACCTCGCCCACGCGGCCCACGAACCCCGCCGCAAAGCCCTCCATCGCTCCGGTGAGATCGCGTCCCGTCGCGGGCTGCACCAGCCGCCGCCCACCGCCCGCGGCCACAATTCGGATCGGATCGCGCGGAACCCCCAACCCGATTCCCACCTCGGGACAGACGCGGCGGTACTCGACGAAGGGCTCCAGCACCCGAATCAGCCCGAAGCGAATCGTGGCGCCGTTGTAGCGGCAGGGCTCGAACTCCAGGCACTCGCTGACGACGAGAACGGGTCGGGGAAAGGGGAAACGCTCACGGCTCGGGGTCATGGTCCGGCATCCCTCTTCAGAGAGTGGCGAATGCGGATCGGTGGGGTGGTCACGGGGGTCCTGGGCTGGCAGGGTCGGGCCAACGGAATCGTGCAGGCGGGCCGTGTTCGCCCACCCGATCCCGGCCCCTGCGCGGGCCGGCCCGGGTGTCGGCAGACAACTGTCGGGCGGGCGCGCAACCCCTGCTCCGACCCTGTCTCGCCATATTGTGAGTTCCATTCATGATACCCAATCCACCCGGGAACTTCCGCGATGACCCATTCAGCCATTGCGCCGCCCTCAATCGCAGAGATCGCCCGATCAGTCCGCGGCGGCGCCGTCTCCGCCCGCCTTCTCGCCGAGGACGCCATTGCCCGCCACAACGTCGGCGAGCTCAACGCCTACATCGTCTTCGACGCCGAGGGCGCGCTCGCCCAGGCCGATGCCATCGATGCGGCGGTCGCGCGGGGAGTCGATCCCGGTCCGCTCGCCGGAATCACCGTTTCGGTCAAGGATCTCTACGGCGTCGAAGGGCTGCCCATCCAGGCGGGAACCCGGCGGGAGCTCCCCGAACGCTGGCAACGCGAGGGGTTCCTGGTGCGCGCGCTGCGGGATCTCGGTGCGGTCATCGTCGGCAAGACGCACACAGTCGAACTGGCCTTCGGGGGAGTGGGAATGAATCCGAATACGGGTACGCCGGTCAATCCCTGGGATCCGGTCGAGCACCGCGCGCCGGGCGGATCGTCGTCGGGGGCGGGGGTCAGTCTGTGGGAGGGATCGGCGCTGATTGCGCTGGGAAGCGACACCGGCGGGTCGGTCCGGATTCCGGCCGCGGCCACGGGAGTCGTGGGACACCGCCACACCACGGGACGCTGGCCGACGACCGGCGTGGTCCCCCTGTCGACCACTCTGGACACGGTGGGAATCCTGACGCGCACGGCCGCCGATTCGCGCCACGTCTTCGCTCTGGTCGACGCGCTGGCGGGCAAGTCAATGGCTGGCAGGACCACGAGCCGACATCCCCTGCCGGGCGAGGCGCACCCATCGCCGGTCCGCGATCTGGCCGGGCTGCGCATCGGGGTGCCCCGCGAGGGGATCTGGCACGGCGTGCAGGCGGATATCGTTGCCGTTCTGGACCGGACGCTGGCCGAGCTCGAGGCCGCCGGAGCCGAGCTCGTCGAATTCCGGGCGCCGGAGCTGCGCGAAGCGGGGGAGCGCTACCTCGACGGCATTCTGGTTCAGCCGGAGCGATTCGAGTCGCTGGAGCGCGATCTGCCCGGGTTCGGCAAGGTGCTGGACGACACCGTCGGGAAGCGTCTGGAGGGCGCGCCCGCCGTGAGCGCCGTGGACTACATCGGAGTCCTTCGTCTGCGGCGGCGTCTCTCGGCGCGATTGCAGGACCGCATGGCCCGAGACGGGATCGAGCTCCTGGCCGCCCCCACCCTTCCCCTCACCCCGCCCACCCTGGCCTCCATCGCCGAGCTGGAGAGCTACCGCGCCGTCAACCGCGCCATGCTTTCGCGGACCGGCCCCGCCAGCATGCTCGACATGTGCGCCGTGAGTCTGCCGGCCGGCCTGGACGACGCCGACATGCCGGTGGGATTGCAGCTCATCGGGCGAAGCCATGCCGATCACGCGCTCCTTGACCGGGCGGTAGCCGTGGAAAGGGTACTCGGCACAAACCTGGAACGCCTGGGAGCGCCGCCGCGAATCCGGTCCGCGCTTCCTGCGGGCTGACGACTGGCCGCCATCGGGCTGTTCCTCGGCCGCGCACCGACCGCCAACCCCATCCGCACTTCCCACTGGCGTCAACCCCTCAGCGCTCCAATCACCTGCGCCAGCACCGCGACCGCAATCTCTTCCGGGGTGCGCGCGCCGATCGGAAGTCCCACGGGGCCATGGATTCGATCCAGCTCGGCCTCGGCGAACCCGGCCTCTGCCAACCGCTCCCGCCGGGCCGCCTGCGTCTTGCGGCTGCCGAGCGCGCCAATGTAGAACGTCTCGCTGCGGAGCGCCGCCATCAGCGCCGGGTCGTCAATCTTCGGATCGTGGGTGAGCGCGACCACCGCCGTCCGCCCGCCAGCAACGAGGGAGGTCATCGCCCGGTCGGGCCACTCGCGCACCAAAGCCGCACCGGGAAATCGCTCCGGCGTCGCAAATCCTTCGCGCGGATCGAGCACGGTGACGCGCAGTCCGGCAATCGTCGCCATCGGCGCCAGCGCCTGCGCAATGTGCACCGCCCCGATCACGATCAGGTGGACCGGCTGAAGGTATGGCCGCAGAAAGACCGGGCCGTCCGCGGTGTCGATGGTGCGGGGAGCTGCGGCCCGGGCAACGGCGGCGATCGCTTCGTTCTCCACTCCGCGAAGCACGGCGCCGTCCCGCCGCGACGAACCCTTCCCCCGAGCGACTCTTGCAGGCGCGACCTCTTCCGCCACAACCCACTCGCACACAAGCGGATCGAGCGCAAACAACTCCTGCGCGCCATCGGTCAGCCGCGTCGCCAACACCACATCGCGGCCCGCCCGCTGCGCCGCGACGATCCCGCGCAGAAGGTCACCGTTCATTGCGCGCAAGTCCCTTCACCGCGAGACCCGGCTTCACCGCGAGACCCGGCCTTCATGGGGAATCGCCGGCCCCGACCGGTGCCGCACCGGCCCCCCGCGCGAACCGCAATTCCTGCGCGACGGCCGCTATCCCCCGACTCCAAAGACCCTCGCATTCACGAACGCATTGACCGCCCGCATGTCCGTGCGCTTCGAGAACCGCACCTCGCAGACGTCGAATCCCGACCCGCAGAGCTTCAGTTCGGTGTCCAGATCGAGCGTGCCCGAGTTTTCGACCGAGAAGGCCGTCACCGACCGCCACGGAATCGACGCCAGCGCCACCTTCTTGCCGCGAATTCCCTGCGGATCGATCACGATCATCCGCAAATCGGTGAAGATCAGGGCGTCGCGCATTCCCTTGAACTCCATCCGCACCCGCTCGCCCTCGATCAGAAAGCCCTCGTAGCGCTCCCTCGAAGTCCCGATCCGCACCGGGTCGCCCACATAGTTCGAGTTCAGAAATCGGATTCGCGACTCTTCGGCCATCTCCTCTTCCCTCATCCTGATCGTTGCTCATCCCGATCGTTGCACGAGCGCCCCCGACGCCCGCGATTCCGGCTCCACCGACTCCACAAACAAATGCACCCGTCCTCCGCAGGCAAGTCCCACCTCCCACGCCATCTCATTGGTGACGCCAAACTCCAGCGTCCGCGGCGCCCCCGCTTCCATCACCTCGAGCGCGGCCTGGATCACCGCCCCCTCGATGCAACCTCCCGAAACCGATCCCTCGAAATCGCCATTCCCGGCAATCGCCATGTGACTTCCGGCGCGGCGCGGCGCCGAACCCCAGGTCCGCGTCACCGTCGCCAGCGCAACCCTTCGGCCCTCGTCCAGCCAGCGCACGGCTTGCGCCAGGACGGGATCCGCGTTCGTGTTGGTGGGGTCCATCTGTGACATTCCACCAGTATACCGAAACCGGCGGCGCGCGCAACGGGCGAGCGATTCAAAGGCGGGGGAACGCAACCCGGAGGGAAGCCAGCTTGGCCACACGCGGCACCGACGAACTTCACCAGGTTCTGATTCGCGATCACTTTCGGCGGCCCAGAAACCGCGGCGCGCCGGAGGGCGACGCACATGAGGGACGCGCCCACAACCGCTTCTGCGGCGATACGATCGTGGTGTGGGCCAGAGTGGAGGAAGGCCGGATTGCGGAGTTGAGGTTCGACGGACGGGGATGCGCGATCTCGCTGGCGGCGGCGTCGATGCTGACCGGGGTGGCGCGGGGGAAGGACGCGGGGGAAATCGCGGCGTTGCGGCAGCGCTTTATGGCGGGACTGGGCCCGGAGGCGGCTCCGCTGGGGAAGGAGTTGGGGGACTTGCGGGCGCTGGCGGGTGTTCGCCGGTTTCCCAGCCGGGTTCGGTGTGCGGTGCTGCCCTTCGATGCGCTGGAGGACGCGCTGGGGTCGGGGGAAGGAGATGCGGGACCGGGGACGACGAGCGGCGAGCCGGGCGACCCGCGGAGGGTACGGGCGTGACATCCGTGGCCTGCGAGGACTCCCTGCAGGCAATCGACGAAGTGGTGGACTTCACCCGGAAGCACACAATGCGCGGTGCGGCGATTGGGCGCGTACGGCGGCGGGACCGCTGGAATCTGCCGCCCGAAGCGGGCGCGAAGCAATCGTCAACGCTTCGTGCACGCGGATTATTCGCAGCGCGGCGCCCCGATCCGGATCGCCGTCTTCGACGACAAGGCCGGCGTCGTTACGTGCGGAGACGAAACCGCGTTCCACTGCATAAGTACCGAAGTCACCGTGACGGCCGCCATTGCAGCCGAGATCGCTGTCCTCGGCATTGAGATTGAGGTGGGTGGCGCAATCAATGTCACCTGTTATCGGGGACTCAGAAAGGATTAGTCATGGCCTGGATGATGGTATTGAGTGAGCGACGATCGTCGGCGATCGGGGCACTGGTCGCGTTCCTGGCTCTGGCACAATCCGTAAACGCACAATCCGACCAGCGACGTTGGTTGCCCGAACCTGTACTGTCGGCCACCTACGTGGATCGGGATGGCACCCTGTTTGGCGATGCGCAGGTTATCGTTGGATTGCCTTCTGCCAGCTTTGCCGTTGTGGACAGAGGTGCCAACACGATCCGCACCATCAATGATGACGGCACTGCAGCCTGGAGCTTCGGACGGTCTGGAGAAGGGCCGGGCGAGTTCGGATTCATTCAGGACATCGACGTGACCTCCAGCGGCGAGATCATGGTTCTGGACCGCCGCCTTAACCGAGCAACATGGATTGACGGGAGGAATGGAGAGCTGCTCGCGACCATTGGCCTTTCGATAGGAGAAGTGTACGGCATCCTGCCTTACCGGGAATCGCGCGGCGCGCTGATCGTTCCCGGAACCGGCAAGGAAACGGTGCTCTGGAATCGGGTGTCGGAGCAGGGGCGTATCCTGGAAACCGCCGAAATGCCGTTGCCCTGCGTCCATAACCTCGCCTGCGAGTTCTTCACAACCACTACCGGCAACCGGGGAAGCGCAGTCGCCTTCCGATGGTCGAGCTCGCTGATCTTTCTCGACCCGGATGGCTCGGTGCGACTCGCGACGGAAGGAATTGAGCAGATTGCATTTCCGGAGATGAAGACGTACGAAGTTCCCTCGCTTTCCGCCCGCGTCACCCGGGTCGATCCGATGGCGGATGAAGCGGTGTCGACACTCGCGGCGAACGAGACCCGGCTGTTTGTCCTGGCTCTGGGCGCGACTGAGCACCGTGGGAGGGTTGTTGACTCCTACGCGGTAGCATCCGGCGAGTATCTGGGCTCGTTTCTCTTTCCGCACGACCTGGACGGGATCGCAGTCCTTTCGGACGGACGATTGGCGACCCTGGATTCCGATTTCCTGCCGACCGTGCAAATCTGGGAGGTGAGGTGGTGATGGCTGCGCCGGGATGACCGACGACATCCTCCCCTTGCCCATCCTCCCCCCGTCGCCGCATCTTCAGGATCGAAACGACTTCCTCCCGTCCCACCCCACCCCCGAGGCCACCATGACCGCGCGCCACCTCTCCGATTCCGCCACCGCACACGGCGTCAACGCCGCCCCCGCGGCGTTCCCGCCGCCCCGTCCCGCACTCCACAGCGCCCGGCACCTCGCCCGCCGCACAGCCGGAGCCGCCACCGCCGCCCTCTTCCTCCTCACACTGAACACCCTGGCCTGGCCCAGCCCCCCCGCCTCGGCGCAACTCACGACCCCGGAGGAGCAGTTCGGCTACCGCCTCGGCACCGACTACCAGCTCGTCAACTTTCGGGAGCTCACCGATTACTGGCATCTCCTCGCCGAGCAGTCCGACCGCATGACGCTGGAGTCGATCGGCCAGACGTCCGAGGGACGCGAGCAGTGGATGGCCACGATCACCTCGCCCGCGAACCGGCCCAATATCGAGCGCTACAGGGAGATTGCGCGGCGGCTGGCCCACGCCGAGGGGGTGACCGCAGAGGAGGCGCGCGCCCTCGCCGCCGAAGGGAAGGCGGTTGTGTGGATCGACGGGGGACTCCACGCCAACGAGGTGCTGGGAGCGCAGCAGTTGATGGAGCTGGTCTGGCAGATGGCGAGCCGCGACGACGCCGAGACGATGCGTTTTCTGGACGAGGTGATTCTGCTCGTGGTGCACGCCAACCCGGATGGTCATGCGCTGTTGGCCAACTGGTACATGCGCCACGACGATCCGCTTGAGCGCAGTACGCAGGGGGTTCCGGTGCTCTACAACAAGTACGCCGGGCACGACAACAATCGCGACTTCTACATGGCCGCGCTCGCCGAAACGCGCAACATGAACCGTGTGATGTACAGGGAGTGGTTTCCGCAGATCGTGTACAATCATCATCAGACGGGACCGCAGGGAACGGTGATGTTCGCGCCGCCCTTCCGCGATCCGCCGAATCACAACCTTGATCCGATCATCATTACGAGTCTTGACCAGGTGGGATCGGCGATGCATCACCGCTTTGTGGTCGAAGGCAAGGGCGGAACCACAATGCGGCGCGGCGCCAGCTATTCGACCTGGTGGAATGGCGGCTTGCGCACAACGCCCTACTTCAAAAACATGATCGGGTTGCTGACCGAGACGATCGGCCATCCCACCCCCATCGAGATTCCCTTCCTGCCCAACCGTCAGATCACGCACGCCGACCTGCCGTTGCCGGTCTCGCCGGGGCCCTGGCACTTTCGCCAGTCGGTGGACTATTCGCAGACCGCCAACCGCGCCGTTCTGGACTATGCATCGCGCAACCGCGAGCACCTGCTCTTCAACATCTGGCGGATGGGGATGAACTCGATCGAGCGGGGCAGCCGCGATTCCTGGACGGTTCTGCCCAAATGGATCGACGGGGTCGCCGGAGAGGTGGGCCAGCGCGGGTCCATGGGGGACTACGAGTCCCATCTGCGCAACCCGGACAACCGCGACGCCCGCGGCTACATTCTGCCCGCCGGCCAGCGCGATTTCGCCACCGCAACCCGCTTCGTCAACTCGCTGCTGATGAACGGGGTGAAGGTTCACCGCGCCACTGACGACTTCAGCATCGGGGACCGGGAGTACGGGGCGGGTTCGTACATGGTCACCGCGGCACAGGCCTTCCGTCCGCATGTGCTTGACATGTTCGAGCCGCAGAATCATCCGAACGACTTCCAGTATCCGGGCGGTCCGCCGATCGCTCCCTACGACAACGCCGGTTGGACGCTCGCGCTGCAGATGGGGGTCGAGTTCGATCGCATTCTGGAGGGCTTCAGCGGGCCCTTCGAGGAGATCGAGTGGCTGGCGGAGGCGCCTCCGGGCACCGTGGCCGGGGTCGATTCGCCCGTCGGCTATGTGGTGGATCATGTCAACGAGGCCTTCACAATCGTCAACCGCATTCTTGCCGGGGGTGGCGATGTGCATTGGATTCAAGGGACGTTCGACCAGGCCGGGATCTCGCTTGCGCCCGGCGCCTTCTTCATTCCCGCTGGCGCCGCCACGCGGTCCCAACTGGAGGATTGGGCCGCCCAACTGGGGGTTTCGGTGCACGGCGTCGCGACGGCTCCCGCCGATGTCATGGCTCTGCGCCCCGCCCGAGTCGGGCTTTGGGACCGGTACGGCGGCTCCATGCCCTCGGGTTGGATCCGGTACGTGCTGGAGGACTTCGAGTTCGACTTCGAGGTCGTCTATCCCCCCGAGATCGACGCGGGCGAACTCAACGATCGCTTCGATGTGATCGTGCTACCCGACGGCGCGCTGGGACCGGGCGGATTCGGCGGACGCTTCGGCGGGCGCAGCGACGATTTCCTGGCCAGCCTGCCCGATTCGTTGAGGGAGCGGGTGGGCACCCTGTCCGCCGAGGAGAGCGTTCCGGAGCTGCGGGAGTTCATCGAGAACGGGGGCGCGGTGGTCGCGATCGGGAGCTCGACCTCGCTGGGGCCGCAACTCGGACTGCCGCTGGCCAACTACATGGTCGGCGACGACGGCCGGCCGCTCGGCCGCGACGACTACTTCACCCCGGGTTCGATCCACGACATCCGCGTTGAGCACGGCAGCCCCATCACGCACGGACTGGGCGAGAGACTGCACGTTCTGCACAGTCACAGCCCGGTCTACCGGATCCAGGAGGACGCGGCCAACCTGCGGCGGCTGGCCTGGTACGACACCGCCGAGCCGCTAGTGAGCGGGTGGGCGTGGGGACAGGAAAATCTCGAAGGCGGCACCTCCATGATCGAGGCCGACATCGGGTCGGGCAAACTCTTCCTGTTCGGGCCCAAGATCACCTTCCGCGCGCAGGCTCACGGCACCTTCCCCCTCCTCTTCAACGGGATTCACTACGGGGCCGCGGCGAGGAGGCCGGTCAGTTGATGGAGGGCGAGGTGGGGACGAGGCCGGGGGATTCGGTGGCGGCGGGCGGGGCGGGAACGGGGGATTCGATGGCCGCAGGCGAGGCGGGCGCCAAGTCGATGGGCACAAACGGTGCGCCCGGCGAGGAGTCCGCGGCGGATCCGACAGCCGCTCCCCGAAGTCCCTTCGCCGATCTGCGCGCGCGCTGGTCGATTCCATGGGTGATCGGGGGCGCAATCGTTCTGGGACTGGTCGCGACGGTTGTGACCCAGGCGTTCGGTCTCCAGGCCGACGACACCGCGGCGGCACTCTTCAGTGGGAGTTTCGCGTTCTACGGGGCGACCGGGCTGTGGTTGCTCTGGGCCTGCCGCCGCCACGGGATCCGGTTGCACGGCTTCTTCGGGCAGCTTCCGGAGTCGGCCGCAGAACGGGGATTGGGATCGCTGGCACTTCGCGTGTTCGGACTGCTCGCCGTCGCGCTGGCCTTCTCCCTGGGTTCGGGGATGGTCTTCCTCTGCCTGATCTCCCTCCTCGCACCCGATCTGCTGCCCTTCGTCCTTGAAGGAGCCCTGCAACCACCCGGCGAAGGACTCGCGCGCTGGCTGGGATTCCCGGTCGTGGTCGTAATCGCCGCGCCCGTCTTCGAGGAAGCCTTCTTTCGGGGAATGCTGGTCAATCGCTGGGGAACGAAGTGGAGCCTCGGGACCGCGGTCGTCGTCTCTTCGCTCGCCTTCGGAATCCTCCACGTCAACCCGGTCGGCATCGGCATGGTCGGCGTGGTCATGGCGCTCCTCTACATCCAGACGCGCAACCTTCTGGTGCCGATTCTCTTCCATGCGGCCAACAATCTCTTCGCGACGTTGACCTTTTTTGTCGAGGACGACGCCGGGCCATTCGATGTCGCCGCCGAGATTCAGGCGTTGCAGGACGAGGTCTGGTGGGGCGTGGGCCTGATGGCGATCTCGCTCCCCTTCCTCGTCCGGTACATCCGGCGCGCCTGGCCGAAGCGGGATGCGGCGATTCCGTATCGGGGGCCGTGACGCGCGTTTGCGGCTATCGATGGCGGGCGCGCTGTTGACCCCGATTCCTCGCGCCATTCATTCCCCGTGACGCGCATCGCGGCGATCGACGCCGGGTCGAATGCGATCCGATTCGTGGTGGCCGACCGGGAGGGGGCGACGCCGTTACGGGTGGTGCGCAAGATTCGCGAACCGATCCGTCTTGGGCACGGAGTCTTCACCGATGGGGGACTCGACGATCGCACCATGGAGGCGGCCGTGCGGGCCTTCGTCCGCTTTCGCGGCGAAATGGATGCCCTGGGGGTGAATCGCTTTCGCGCGGTGGCCACCAGCGCAACCCGCGAGGCGGCGAACCGGGAGCGGTTTCTGGAGCGCATTCGCACCGCGTCGGGGATCGAGCTGGAACCGATCAGCGGCGCCGAGGAAGCGCGGCTCGTCCATCTGGCCGTGCGGACGCGAGTCGATCTCGCTCGCGGCAACTGGATTCTGGTCGATCTGGGGGGCGGCAGCGTCGAGGTCTCCCTGGTCGATCACGGCGGCATTCACTGGAGCCGCTCCTACCGCATCGGCACAGTCCGCCTCCTGGAGACCCTCGCCCACGCCAACGGCTGCCACGATTCGGTGCGCACATGGGTCGAGCGGCAACTTCGGTCCCTCGTCATCCCCGCCCCCGCCCCCGGCCCCACCGCCTTTGCGGCCACCGGCGGCAACATCGAGGCCATCGCCCGCCTCGGTCTCAGCTACCTGGACCCGCTCCGCATCGCCCTGCTCCCGACCGACCGCCTGGACGCCGTCATCCTCCTCCTCTCGGCCATGACCGTGCCCGAACGGATCGCCGAACTGCGCCTCCGCCCCGACCGCGCCGACGTCATCCTCCCGGCCGCCCTCGTCTATCGCCACTTCGCCCGGATTGCGCAGGCCCGCAAGATCGTCGTGCCGAATGTGGGGGTGAAGGAGGGAGTGCTGGTGGAGCTGGGCGCTCCCCGTGCGCCATGCAGCCCGGAAGTTCCGGCGCCTCCACAACGAAAACGCCGTCCTCGTCGCTCCAGCGGAGAATGATGCGGTAGCTGTGCATCACCCTCCCCGCAGCGCCAGATGCCGAATCTCCTGCACCGCCACCGACAGCCCCGCCAGACTGATCGTCTCTTCGGCCTCGACCTCGGCCAGGACCTCGTGGAAACGCTCGATGCGGGCGCCTGTCCGATGATAGCCCAGGCTGTCGGCCAGCATTGAGTCGCCGTTGAGGGCGCTCTCGGTCAGGTTGTGGCGGATTGCGCCCAGATCCTGCACCAGCCCCAGCGCCCACCGCCGTTGCCAGCGACTCCCGCCCGCCGCGGCCAACTCGATCGAGCGCGCCAGCCAGGGGATTCGCAGCTCCTCCGTCACCCAGTAGTAGACGCGCGCCGCACGCACGGGTTCGGTGTCGGTGGTCCGGGCCAGCCGCAGAATCTCCAGCAGGTGATCCAGGAAGCGCAACGCCACCAGATTGCGGACGAAGGGCTCGTCGTCCACCGCGGTCATGCCCTCGCGCACCCGCCGCAGGAAGTCGTCGCGGTCCTCGCCGGCCACGATTTCGTGGAACTTCCGCCTCACCGCCCCCAATCCCTCCAGGCTGTCCTCGATCAGCGTGGCGGTCGAGGCCTCGGCCTTGTAGTTGTTGAGCACCCAGCGCGTCGTGCGCTCCAGAACCCGCGAAAGCTGCAATGTCCAGCGATAGATCACCGCGGTCGGCACGATTCCTTCGCGCGAGCGGATCTCGTTGACCAGGATCTGGTGCTGCGTCAGGCGGGCGGCGACGAGCCAGGCGCGGGCGACCTCCCAGTGTTCGCGTCCGGTTTCGCGCGCGAGCCTGTGCACAAATGTGGATCCCATCATGTCGACCAGGTCGTTGGTCATCTGGCTGGCGACGATCTCGCGGCGCAAACGATGGTTCCCTGCGCGCTCGCGCCCGACGGTGTGGATCGCCTCGAAGGGGAAGTAGTCCTGGAAGTAGTCGGCGGCGATCGGATCCTCGGGCAGCTCCGAGTCCAGCAACGCGCCCTTCAGGCTCAGCTTGGCGTAGGATTGCAGAACGGCGAGTTCGGGCCGGGAGAGCGACTGGTTGGCATCCTTCCGCGCCCGCAACTCTTCCCACGAAGGCAGTCCCTCCGCGTCGCGGTCCAGCAGACCGGAACGGCTCAGCTCGGTCATCAGAATCCAGAACTGGTCGGTGTCGCGGCGCGCCCGGTATTCATCGTAGGACACCGCCTTGCACTGTGACTCGTTATCCTCCACCACCAGCAGGGCCACGGCGTCGGTCAGCCGCCGCAGCAGATCGTTGCGCTCGTCGCGCGTCAGCTCGCCCGCGGCCAGCACCTCGTTCAGCAGAATCTTGAGGTTCACCTCGCGGTCGGAGAGGTTCACCCCGCCGGAGTTGTCAAGCGCGTCGGTGTTGATCTTCCCCCCCGCCAGCGCATACTCGACCCGCGCCGCCTGCGTGAAGCCCAGATTCCCGCCCTCTCCGACCACGCGCGCCCGCAGATCGCCCGCGTCCACCCGCACCGGATCGTTGGAGGCGTCGCCCGCGTCGGCATGGGTTTCGTGGCCGGCCTTCACATAGGTCCCGATTCCCCCATTCCAGAGGAGATCGACGGGCGCTCCGAGCACGGCCCGAATCAGGCTCTCGCCATCCAGGGCGCCGCTCCCGGGATCGAGGCCCAGCTCCGCCTTCGCCTCCGCGCCCAGTTCGATCGACTTCACTCCGCGCGAGACGATCAGGCCGCCGGGCGAGAGAAGGGAGCGGTCGTAGTCGTCCCAGGAGGAGCGGGGCAGACGGAAGAGGCGCTGACGCTCGGCGAAGGTGGACTCGGGATCGGGGTCGGGATCGATGAAGACATGACGATGGTCGAAGGCCGCGACGAGCCGGATGTGGGGGGAAAGAAGCATCCCGTTGCCGAAGACGTCCCCGCTCATGTCGCCGATTCCCACCACGGTGAAGGGGGATTGCTGAATGTCGCGGCCCATTTCGCGGAAGTGGCGCTTGACCGATTCCCAGGCGCCGCGCGCGGTGATTCCCACGCCCTTGTGGTCGTAGCCGTTGGAACCGCCGGAGGCGAAGGCGTCGTCGAGCCAGAATCCGTATTCGGCGGCGACCGCGTTGGCCATGTCGGAGAAGGGAGCCGTGCCCTTGTCGGCGGCCACCACCAGGTAGGGATCGAAGTCGTCGCGGTACACCACTCCCTCCGGCCGGGCGGGCTCGGGCGCCAGGTTGTCGGTGATGTCCAGCAGCCCGCGAATCAGCGTCCGGTACTGGTCCCGCGCCTCCTTGCCCATGGCGTCGCGTTCGGCGAAGTGCCGCAGACAGACGAATCCCCCCTTCGACCCGCTCGGCACGATCACCGCGTTCTTCACGACCTGCGTGTTGACGAGTCCCATCACCTCGGTGCGGAAGTCGTCGGGCCGGTCGGAGTGGCGGATTCCCCCGCGGGCCACCTGAGCTCCGCGCAGATGAATCCCCTCCATTCGCGACGAACGCACCCATACCTCGTAGCGCAGCCGGCTCTTCGCGACCGCCTGCAGCTCGGCGGAATCGAACTTGAAGGAGAGGTAGGGGACGCCCCCCGAACGCCGCGTGGGATGGGCGCCGCCGTTGCGGTAGTAGTTGGTGCGCACCGTGGCCAGGATCACCGTCTGGAAGGCGCGCAGGGCGCGGTCATGGGCAAGCGATTCCACGCCGACGAGCTCGCGGGCAAGATCCGAGCGGAGAGCGGCCTCCCGGTTCTCGCGTTCCTCGGCCGAGTCGGGCAGGCCGGGATCGAAGCGAAGCTCGAAGAGCCGGAAGAGAAGCCGGGCGATCTCGGGGTAGCGGTCGAGCGCCGTGGGCAACACCTCGCGGCTGGGAACCGCGCCGACCTGGAAGGCGTAGCTCGCATAGGCGCGCAGCACATCGACCTCGCGCCACACCATTCCGGTCCGCTGCACCAGGCGGTTGAAGCGGTCGTTGGTCGCGTCCCCGGCGCGCACCGCCAGGATCGTTCGGGCGATCGCTTCCCCGCGCTCCTCCACATCGACGGGACGGCCATCGCCGGTCTGCACATCGAAGCTGTAGATGAAGGAGTCCTCTTCCCCCTCCTCGCGCAGCTCGAAGGGCGAGACGGCAATCACCCGCAGCCCGCAGTTTTCCAGCACCGGCATGAAATCCGACAGAATGATCCGGTGACGCCGGATATACACCTTGAGCTCGCAGCGGTCGTCGCCGGGACGGTCGTCGAAGAAGCGCACCGACTCGGCCCTGCCCTCCCCGCGCATCGCCTCCATCTCGCGGATGTCGCGAACCGCCACCGCGGGTTCGTTCGCGGCCCGGTATTCGGGGGAAAAGGTCTGTTCGTAGAAGCGGGCCAGCCGGTGGGCGCGTTCGGGTCCGTGCCCCTCCGTCAGCAGATCGCGCACCTCGTCGAACCAGGAGCGGGTGAGATCCGAGACGGTCGCGCGCAACTCCTCGGCGTCGACCTGGGCCAGCATCTCGGAGGCCCCGCCCAGGTAGAAGTGAAGCCTCGCCTGGTCGCCGGCGCTCATCGTGAGGTGGTAGTTGAGGACCTCGGCGGCGTAGCGGCTCCGCAGCCAGGCCTCGAACTCGCGCCGGAAGCTCCCCGAAAAGCGGCTGCGCGGTAGCACCACCATGATCGACACTCCGCGCCCGAGCACGTCGCGGCGCACCGAGACGAAGACTTCGGCCGTGTTGTAGCGGATCAGGATCGTGCGGATGTCCTTGGCGATCTCGTCGGCCGAGGCCAGGAAGAGCTCCTCCTTGGGCAGCGTCCCGAAGATCGTGATGATCTCCTTGTAGTCGTGCGAACCCTCGGCCAGCCCGGAGCGCTCCAGGATCGTGGTCAGCTTCTGTCGCAGGATCGGAATGTCCTGGGCGGGCTCCGAATAGGCCTGCGAGGTGAAGAGCCCGAGGAAGCGGTGCTCGCCGGCGACCGAGCCATCGCGGCGCAGCTTCTTGATCCCGATGTAGTCCATGCGCGCGCGGCGGTGGACGGTCGATTCGGCGTTGGTCTTGCTGATGATGAGAAGCGGACCCGAGAAGGCGCGCTCGATCATTCCCGGAGGCAACTCGCTGACCGGAACCGGCCGGGCAAAGGCCGACCGCTCCTCGTCCTGGAGGACCCCCAGCCCCGATCCCGGCTCCACCTGCACGCAGAGTTCGTCGCCCGGGTCGTCCGCCCGGAAGGTGTAGCAGCGGTATCCCAGAAAGACGAAGCCGCCATCGCGCAGCCAGCGCAGGAAGGCCTGGATCTCGCGAAACTCCTCGCGGCGGTCGCGCTGGTCGCGCATGCGGAAGCCCAGCTCCGAGACCACGTCCCCGATCTTGTCGACCATGAGCCCGAAGTCGTCGGTGGCGCGGACCACGTCGCCGAGCCGGCCCGCGATCTCCCCCTGGAGCGAAGCGAGTCGTTCCGGTTCGGCCACGCGCGAGACCTCGCCGTACACCAGCGATTCGGTGCGATCCTCTTCGCCGGGCGGGCCCAGATCGACGATGCCGCCCTCTTCGTCGCGCGCCACCGATATGAGCGGGTAGACCAGGTGATGGATCTTGTGGTCGCCGGAGTGCAGGAACTCGCGGATCGTGTCGATGATGAAGGGACGCTCCGAGACATTCGTGCGCACCACGGTGAGGGGCGCGTATCCCCCCATCGTCTCCCGCGGAGGACTCAGAACCTCGATATCGACGCGGTCGGGTCGACTGCGGTCGAGGAAGCGGAAGGAGTCGAGGCAGATTCGGCCCAGGTGAGCCGCGCCGCGTTCCTCGATGAAGTCCATGGGGGCCCGGCCGAGAAAGAAGGGGACGAACTTCTCGAGCAGGCGGAAGCGATCGTCGGCGAGTTGGCCGCGCAACGCATCGAGAACCTGCCCGATGGCGCGCTGCTTTTCGGGGGAATCGACCCCGGGAGCGGGGGGGGCGGCGGACTGTTCGAAATCTCCCAGCGACTTGACGGCCATGGCGAACGGACTCCCTGCCTGGTTTGCGGGAACGGACGCGGCGGATTGGGGGGACGGCACCGCCTTCGGCGCGGGAGACCGGCTCCAGCGCGGGCGACGAACAATCCGTGGACTACTTTACCGAAGGGCCGCCGTCGCCGCCAGACTCGGGGGAGGAATCGGACCCCTTGAAACGGACCCCGCCACTCCACACCATGAATGCGGGTTACCTTATCGGCGGAACCGCTCCCGTCGCCGGACCGAGTCTTTGGAACACGCCGCCGGACCGGGTCGTCGAGACGAGTCGTCGAGACAGGTCGTTGGAAGAGACAGGTCGTTGGAACCGTTCACCGGACCGCCGGGTTCACCCTTCCCCCGAGGAGTCCCTGCTTGCGCTTTCTCCATATTGCCGATTTCCATCTGGACACCCCCTTCGCCGGCCGCTCGGATGCATTGAGATCGCGCCTTCGCGCCGCCACCCGCACCGCGCTCACCCGTTGCGTTGACGCCGCCCTGGCCGAAGAGGTGGACGCGCTGCTGATCGCGGGCGACCTCCTGGACGGCGATTTCCTCTCCTTTGACAGCGAACGCTTCCTGCTCGAGCAGTTGGCGCGGCTGGACGAGGCGGGGATCCAGACCGTCTATGCGACCGGCAACCACGACCCCGGCGACAGCCGCCGCATCCGCAGCCTCGACTGGCCCGCCGCCGCAACGGTGATCGCGGCCGACGAGCCGGTGGCCGTGGCCATACGACCTGGGGGGGGAGGAGTGGGGGAGGGGGGAGCCGTGCGGGATCCGAACGAAGCGACGGCGCAGGAGGAGGACGACCAGAGCGCCACGGTGGGGTATGTCACCGGAATTGGCCATGCGTCCGCGAGCGAAACCCGGAATCTTGCGGAGCTTCTGCAACCGGTGCCCGACACCGATCTGCCCCAGGTCGCGCTCCTTCACACGCAGGTCGTTTCATCTTCCCCCGGGGAGGTTCACAGGCCCTACGCCCCTTCGTCGCTGGACCATCTGCGATCCGTCGGCTTCCACTACTGGGCGCTGGGACATGTCCACAACCGCCGGGAGCTCTCGGCGCAGCCCGCGGTTCACTACAGCGGCAGCATCCAGGGCCGAAGTCCAGGGGAAACCGGACCGCGCGGAGGACTTCTCGTCGATCTGGGACGACCCGACGCCCCCGTGGTGGAGTTTCGCGAGTTTGCGCCGCTCCGGTGGGAGAAGCTGACGGTCGCCGCCCCGGCCGACGCGCCTTCCCTGGACGACGCGATCCGGGCAATCGAAGAAGCCTGGGAAGCGGCGCGACAGTCCGATCCGGGCGCCCCCGAAACCGAGTGGATTCTGGCGGCGGAGCTGGCGGGGCCCTCGCCGCTCTGGCAGCAGCTTCGCGATCCCGCCGAACTCGACGCCTTGGCCGACGAAGTGGCGGCGCGGCTGGGTCTTGCGGCCGTCGAGATGAGCGCGGCCGGTGTCCGTCCCCCGGTTCGGCCCGAAGAGTACCTCGAACGCCCCGATGTGCTCGGTTCCGCTCTGCGCCTCGCCCGCAAGGTGGCGTCCGGCGCCGACCCGCCGGGAATCGGCGAGGAGGATCTGGCCGGTTTCGATTCCAACCGCGACGACACCGTGGCCTCCTACCTGGCGCGCATTCTCGCCGGCGCGGAAGAGGAGATCGTCGTGCGCATGCTCAACCCCGGGGAGCTCGACCCCGAACAGCCCGTCCCCGAGCGGTCCGGTCCCTAAGGAGCTTGTCACTTGAGAATCGAATCGGTGCAGATCGCCCGTTACGGGTGCCTCGAGAATCTTGAGACCCCCGCCCCGTTGCCGCCGGTGGTGGTCGTCCTGGGTCCGAACGAGAGCGGCAAGTCCACCTTCTTCTCCTTCCTCACCGACCTCCTCTACGGCTTCCGCCCGGCCACGCGCGAGCGTCATCCGCGCACGCCCTGGTCCGGCAGCGGCGACCCGGAGGGCAGCGCGCGCATTCGCCTGGAGGAGGGCGCCGTCATCGAGCTTCACCGCCGTCTCGGCGCTTCGGGCCGGGGTACGGTCTCGGATGGAGAGCGCACCGAGGAGCTCCGCAACCGCCCCTTTCCGGCCGTCGGGCATGTGAGCCGCGGGATCTTCCGCCAGGTCTATGCGTTGACCCTGCGCGAGCTGGCCTCGCTCGAGGGCGAGAGCTGGGAGCTGGTGCAGGACAGGCTGGTGGCGGCGCTCGGAATGAAGGGCCTGAAGCCGCCGCGGAAGGTGGCCGATGCGATCGCGATCGAGGCAAATCGTCTCTGGAGACCCGACCGGCGGGGCAGGCCGCTGGCCCGAACCTTGCGGGAAGAGGTGGCGGCGCTGCGCGAGGGGCGGCGCGAGGCGGTGGAGCGCGACGAGAATCTGCGCGAAGCAATGGCCGGGAAGCGCGCCGCGGAGCTGGAACGGGCGGATTTGCGGCGTCGTCTTGCAGAGAAACGCGAGCTCCGCGCGATTCTGGAGGACCGTCTGGCCCGTCTGCGGCCGGTGCGCAAGGCGTTGGCGCGAATCGCGGAGTTGCGTGACCGTTCCGGGATCCGGAGCGAGATCGATGGACTCCCCGACGACCCGGCGGCAAGGCTGGAGGAGTTGCGACGGACTCAATCCGAGGTGGGGATCCGCATCGAGACGCGCAAGCGCCGCGAGGCCACCTGCTACGAAGCCGTCCGCGACTACGAGCAGAGCCATCACCCGCTCGTGCTTGCGGCCGAGGAGCGAGTGACCGAGGCGATCGACCGGCAGAGGGCGCTGGTTCGGCTGGACGCCGACGCCAGGGCCGCGCGCGAGAAGGTGGATGCGTTGGTGGCCGAGGGGGAGGAGGCGGGAAAGTCTTTCTTCGCGGTCCCCTGGACGCGGGTTCCGCTGGGTGTCCTCGCCGATGTGCCGCGGGTCGAGATGATGCGGCGACTGGGGGTGTACGAGCGGGCGCAGGCCGCCGCGCAGATCGAGAAGGAAAACGCCGAGGGCCCCCTGCTGACGCGCGTCCCCCGCGCTGAACCCCCGAGCATGTTGCAGTTCGTGGGCGCGGTCGCGGCCATCGCCGGAGGTCTCGGGCTGGCCGCATGGCCCATCCTTCAGCCGGAGAGCGTGCTGCCGATTGTGGCCGGGATCGAAGTCGGAGCCGCGCAGGGCGCCACGGCGGCGGTTGTGCTAGGGGTCGCGGGAGTGATTCTGTTCCTTGCGCACCGGGCGGCGGGCGGGCGCTTTGACCGCTACCAGCGCGCGCTGGCCGATGCCGAACAGATGCGGGCGCGGAGGATCGCCAGGCGCGAGAAGGCCGAGGAGGATGCCCGGGGCGAGGTTGTGGAGTTGGTGAAGGATCTGTCGATCGCGCCAGGGGAGCTGGCCACGCCGGACTCGGGGCTGGTCGCGAAGATCGGCGAGCTGGGCGACCTGGCGCGGCGCATCATGGAGAGCAACGAAGAGATGGAGGCGCGTCTGGCCGCGGCGGCGACGGTGCGCCGCGATGTGCGTGAGATGGAGGCGGGGCTGCGCTCGATTCTGCCCGCGGGCAGCGACAGGGACGCCGGGATGAGCGAGCTCCTGGATTCCGCGCGCAAGGCCCGCGATGCGATGGAGACGGCTCGGCGGAGCCAAGAGCACGAGGCCGAGGCGCGCCAGGCGGAGGAAGACGAGTTCCGGGCCGTCGGGCAGGAGCTCGCGGCGCTCGTGGAGCGGCTGGCCCCGCTGGCCGATGGCAACGCGGACGATGGCGCGCGGGTTGCGGCCGAGCGGATGGAGGCGGGGGGGCGGGCGGACGCGTTTCGCTCCGAGCTTGAGCGGAGCCACCCCGATCTGGCGGAGCGGGAAGAGGAGATCGCGCGGGCGGAGGCCGAGGGCGAATCCTGGGAGGGACTGCGGGAGCGGATCGACGACGCGGTGGAGCGAATCGATGCCATGACCGACAGGATCGAGGCGTTGCAGGCGACGGTCGCGACCCTCGATTCCCGGATCGGGCAGTTGAGCGAGGGCGACGCCGTGGACACGATCGACGGCCGTCTCGCCGTCCTGGAGGAACGACTGCGCCGAACCAGAGAGGAACGGGACCGCGCCTTCGTCATTTCGCGCCTGATTCGCACCGCCGACCGGCGCTTCCGCGACGAACACCAGCCCGAACTCGTGCTGCGTGCCGAGCGCTATCTGCGCCAGGTGACCAACGGCCGTTACGACCGCATCGAGCTGGGCGACGAGGACGACGAGATCTTCCGCCTGCGCCGCGCACCGGTCGGGGCTCCGGCCAGCGCCGGCGACGACCTGCCCCGGGTCCGCGTGGACGAACGTCTCTCGCAGGGGACGCGCGAACAGGTGTACTTCGCGATCCGGCTTGCGATCGTCAACCACCTGGACGCGGGCCACGAAGCGCTGCCGATCTTCATGGACGAAGCCTTCGTCAACTGGGACGCCTGGCGGCGCGACGGCGCCCTGGATCTGGTGGAACAGCTCGCCGAGGAGCGCCAGGTCTTCGTCTTCACCTGCCACCCGGCGATGGCGGCCGAGCTGGAGGACCGCGGCGCGGCGATCGTTCCTCTGCCCAACCCCTGAGGGAATCTTCGGCCAGGCGCGAGGAACGCGGGTTGCGCGGCCAACCGCCTTCCCGCGGACCGCATCCCTTCACCCGCCCCCACCACCCCGCCACCCCTCCCGCACCACCGTCCACAACATCTTCGCCCCCACGCGCACCGACATCGTCGCCCGGCCCGAGATCTTGGAACGGCCACCTCCGCGGCGCCCGTGCGGCAACTCGATCTCGACGATTGCGAGACCATGGGCCACCGCCCGCAACTGCATCTGCAGCGTCCAGCCCCAGTTGCGATCGTCGAGCCGCAACCTGGCGAGCGCGGCCATGCCAATTGCGCGAAAGGGCGGCAGATCGCGAAAATGGCGGCCGGTGAGCAGGCGCACCAGAGCCAGCACCGCACGGTTGCCCCACCGCGCGTGGGCGTGCCGGTTGCCCGTTCGGCCGCCGGGCAGAGTGCGCACCCCGAGCGCGAGATCGGCGCCGCGCGCGAGCGGTTCCACGATGACCGGAATGCGCGCTGCATCGTCGGGGTGGTCCGCGTCGAGGAAGACGACCGCGCGAGGCGGCGGCCGCAGCGAGGACAGATGGCGGATCCCGGCCAGACAGGCGGCGCCGTAGCCGCGTTCGCTCTCCCGCACGACGGTCGCCCCGGCCGCGCGGGCAAGGGCGGCCGTGCGATCGGTCGAGCCGTTGTCCACAACCACCACCGGGCCCAGGGCGGCGGCCGGGAGCGCGGCGAGGGTGGCCGGGAGGACGTCCTCCTCATTCAGCGCCGGAATCAGGACGGCGGTGCGCGCGAGGAGGGTGGCCGTGCGGGGCGCGATGCCGCCGGGCGCAATGGTGGGAGATGCGACCGCGGGAGAGTCCGCCGGACGGGACGCCGCCGAATCCGCCAGATCCTCCTTCCCGGCCTCCTCCTCACGCTTCTGCTCGCTCTCTTCGGCTGGCTCGATTGGATCCCCCTCCCCCTTCCCCGCCTCCTCCTTCCGGCCGCCGCCTTCCTCTGTTACCTCCGCGCGGGCTTCGCGGCCGAGCGTTTCCGCCCCTCCCCCGGCCCCCACGCCACCGCCCTCGTCTGGACCGTCGCGATCCTGGCGCGCCTCGTCTTCCTTCCCCTCCCCCCCCTCCTCTCCGACGACATCTACCGCTACCTCCGGGACGGCCACCTCCTGGTCCACGGCGTCAATCCCTACTCCCACGCCCCCGACGCGGACACCATCGCCCCGCTGCGAACCCACTGGCACGACCGGATCAATCATTCCTCGGTTCCCACAATCTATCCTCCCGCCGCACAGCTTCTCTTTGGCGCGGTGGCGGGCGCCGGCCGGCTCGTGGAGGGCGGGCGGTTCGCGAATGGGGAAATCGCCGCGCCGCCGGATACCGTCAATCGTTCCGGACCCGGTCTTCCCTCCGAAAGCCCTGCCGCGACGGAGCTCGCCGCCTCCGGGGCCGCCACCCTCATCCTTCTCTCCAGGATCCTCTGGCTGCTCTTCGATCTGGGATGCGGAATGCTCCTCGCTCTCATCGCGCGCCGCCGCGGCCGAGCCGTCCTTCCCGTCCTCATCTGGTACCTGTGGTCCCCGCTGCTGATCGTGGAGACCGCCTGGAGCGCCCACTTCGACGCCGTGGGGCTCTTTCTGCTCGCCGCGCTGATTCTGGCAGCGGACCGTTCCCCCACTGGTCGCGCCGAACCCGACCGCGTCCGCGCTTCCCTGCGCGCGTCCCTCTCGGGGGCGTTGCTGGCGGTTGCCACTCTGGTCAAGTTCGCGCCGGTCGTCGTTCTTCCCCTTCTGTTGCAGGGGCGGGGGCTTCCCTTCCGAAGGCATGGGGCCTGGGCGCTCGCCGTCTTCCTGGGGGTGTGCGCCGCGCTGGCGCTTCCCTTCGCCGGAGCGGGACTGGTCTTTGCCGAAGGGGGATTCCTTGCCGAAGGGGGATTCGTCGCCGGAATCGCCTCGCTGGGCAGAGGGCTTGCCGATCTCACCGCGGGACTCCGCATCTACGCGCGCCACTGGTCCGCCAACGAGGGCGCCTTCGCGCTGATCGCAGGGCTGGTTGGGGATCCGGTCGCGGCGCGGTCGGTCGCGGGAATCGGCGTCTGTGGAATCGTGGCGCTGGCCACATGGCGGCGTTTCTCGCTCGAACGCGCGCTCCTCTGGACGATCGGGGCGGGAATTCTCCTCTCGCCAACGATCCATCCCTGGTACACCCTCTGGACGCTTCCCATGGCGGCTCTCCGTGGCAACCGCGCCTTCCTGCTGCTAGGCGGCCTCGCATTCCTCGGCTACTGGGGGCTGGCCGCGCACCTGGCGAGCGGAGTCTGGCCGCAACCCCTCCCGGTCCGGCTGGTCCTCTGGCTTCCGGTGTGGGCGCTGCTGATTCGCGATCTTCCCTCGGCCTGGTCTTCGCTGCGTTCGCCGCGCGCGCGACAGTCCGGGACCGAAGCCGAAGAGAATGTGGCCGCTGCCGAATAGCGCGACAAAGGGAAGCGATCCCCAGTGTCCGGTCGCCACCGCCACGACCGCCGAAACCGCCATGAGCAGGCCCGCCGCCCGCGCCAGCCGCCGGCCCGGAAAACCGCCGCCCGATGGCTCGTAGCTGGACCGGACCGCGCCGCCCGATTTGGGCGTCCGCCGGAAGGGATCGCGCGAGGGGCCGAGTCCGCGCAGCGCCGCCCCGATGAGCTGAAGCGAGAGACCGCACCCCACGGCCAGGGTGAGTGCGATTTGGCGGATGGCGCGGAGGATGCGTGGGCGCCGACGGGCGGGAGTGCGCCGGATGGCGGGGGACTCCGCGTTCGGGCGGGAGTCGCGCCGGGTTGAATCGGGACCGGTTGAATCGGGATGGGTTGAATCGCGACCGGTCGAATCGCAAGCCGCGCTCTCGCGAGCGACCGATTCCCCCAACGAGTTGCGCCTGCGGGCCGCGGCCGCGTAGAAGATCACGAAGGGAACGGTGGCCAGGAGGAAGACAAGCGGGTCGAGCCACCAGAGCGCGCCCAGACCGAGGGCCTCGCGGGCGATGGCCGAGGGAACGATGAGGAGAGAGAGGACGAATGCCAGGGGATGGGTCAGATGGCCGCACAGATGGTGGAAGGCCTCGCGCTTCACGGCCCGCGGAAAGGGACCGCGCATCAAAGCGGGAAGGATCTTGCACGCCGTCTGCACCCCGCCCTGCGCCCAGCGCCGCTGCTGCACCAGAAAGGAAGCCCGCGTGCCCGGGAGCTCGGCCGCCGCCCCGATGTCGTCGCGCATGACGAATCGCCATCCCGCCATCTGCGCGCGGTAGGAGATATCCAGATCCTCGGTCAGGGTGTCGGCCCGCCAGCCCCCGGCCTCGATCAGCGCGCGGCGTCGCCAGAGCCCGGCCGTGCCATTGAAGTTGAAGAAGCGTCCGCCGCGGCAGCGTCCCCGTTGCTCCACCAGAAAATGGCCGTCGAGGAGGAGCGCCTGGGCCCGGGTCAGCCACGAATCGCCCGCATTGAGGTGGTCCCAGCGGGCCTGCACCATCCCCACGCCGGGATCGTCCATCGAGGGGAGAAGGTCGCGCAACAGCGTCGGCGCGGGAACGAAATCGGCGTCCAGGATCAGGATGAACTCGCCGGTCGCCGTCCGAAGTCCGTCGGCCAGGGCCCCCGCCTTGTAGCCGGTGCGCGCGGTGCGGTGGCGAACGGCGATCTCCACTCCCCGCTGCCGCCAGAAACGCGCCCGGCGTTCGGCGAGGACGGTGGTGTCGTCGGTGGAATCGTCGAGGAGCTGAATCTGGAGACGGCTCCGCGGGTGTTCGAGGCGGCAGGCGGCGTCGACGAGGCGCTCGACGACATGGCGTTCGTTGTGAACGGGAAGCTGGACGGTGACGCGGGGCGGGGTTGGCGTTGGGGGAATCGAAGCGGGATGCGGCGGGTGGGCGGCGCCCGAGGGAATGGATGCTCCGGCCGGAAGGGGCGCGGACGCGGCGCGACGCGAGAGCGCGACCAGACGGAGGCGGTGAAGCGCGAAGGGAACCAGGAGGGCGAGGACCAGGGCGTGAAGCCCGACAAGAATCCAGGCGGCAAGGGCGGAAGAGGTCACCGTTCGGCCACGATCCCGATGAGGCCGAGGTGGCGGCCGCGGTCGCCGCCCCGGTGCGAGTAGTAGCGGCCGTCGCCGCAAAGGGTGCACTCCGCGCTCGTGGTGAGGTGGCCGGGCGGGACCCCGGCGGCCAGGGCGCGACGGCGAATGACGCGGCGGAGGTCGAGGGGTCGGGGGTGGGGGGGAGGAAGCTCTCCCAGAGCGGCGAAGACCTCGGGTCCCACCTCGTAGCAGCGGCCGCAGATCGCGGGACCCAGATGAAGGCGAAGCTCGGCGGCGGCGCTCCCGAAGGCTCTCCGCATCGCCCGCAGTCCGTTCTCGACCACGCCGGCCGCCGTGCCCCGCCACCCCGCATGAAAGATCCCCACCGCGCGGTTGGCCGGATCGGCCACAAAGACGGGAACGCAGTCCGCAAGGGTCACCGCAAGCAACACCCCCGACTCCTGCGTGACATGACCGTCGCCATCCCCCGCCACGCAGTCCCCCGCAGGCAGATCCCCATGAATGCGGCAGCGCGCGCCATGCACCTGACGACTTCGCACCACCGTCCCCCACCCCCCCTCCAGCAGCCCCCCCGTCACGGCCGCGATTTCCCGCTCGGCGGTCGCGAGGCGTGACCCGGCCTTGCGCTCATGCGGCAGCGAACCCGCGACCTCCCCTTCCCTGGCCGCACTCCAGGCCTCGGCCCCGTCTTCGTCCCCCGGCCACCCTCCGGCCCCGAATCCATCCACCCGCCAGCTCGTTCCCGCCCATAGCCAGGGCAGGCCGCGCTCCCAACCCGGCACCGGAGTCGCGCGCAATGGGCCGCCCAACCCGGAGTCCGCCTTCATGAGCGGCGTCCCTTCGATGCCGGCGCCCGCAGCGACAGCCTGGCCGACACGCGTCATGGTCATTGTCCCACCTTGGCATTTTGGGGCTGGTTCCCGCCCGGGCCGCGGCGCATTGGCAACCCACCGGAACGGTCGTAAGATAGCTGCCGGAAGTGCCCGGGAAAGTGAAGAGTCGCTCCCGGTGCGGTGGGGTGGCCGTAACCTGCCGGAACCCAACCAGGCTCGACCGGTGAGGACCAGGAGAAGAGAACGCGTTCCTGACTGGTTGTTCCGCCCGGCCTTCGCGCTGTTGCTGGCGGACCGTAAACTGCTCAGTCAAGCCATGGCGAGATGTGCTGTCGAGGCAGGTCGTGGGGGGCTGTTCCCGACGTCGGGCAAGGCACACGCTCGGCAGAGAACGATTCGATCATCCGCTGCTCAGGTCCTCCACGGTGGCCAGTCCTTCCAGATCAACGGAGAGTACCTCGATGGAGTGTTTGCGTACACCGAGGTCGTGCTCGATCAGCAAGTCGATGAGCTTCTTCCCGTCGATGAGCGTAATCGGTGCCGCACCCTGAGCGAAGGCATCTTTCTTCGCCCCGCGAGCAAAACCGGATGTCGTGACAATGGTGCCCCGCACCGCACCGAACCTGAAGAGCGAACCCCGAAGGGCGGCCACGTCCTCCCCCTGAATGGTCCTCTTGTGGCGCTTGACCTGAACCACCTCGCGAACCGATGTGACGCCGAGTTCGATCTCCGCCACCACGTCTACCCCGCCGTCGCCGGACTGGCCGGTCACCTTGACGCTTTCGTAGTCCATCGCTTCCAGCACCCGGGCCACAAGGTGCTCGAAGGCGGTCGGATCCACCTGAAGGAGGTGTTTGTGGAGGTCTTCACGGACGGTGGCTTCTCGCTTCCTCGTCAGGTTGCGAATGGCCTGTAGCTCGTCATCAGGGGGCGACGAGCCAACGCGAGTCAAGTATTGGAGCCCCGTGTCGGTGACCGTGTACTTCTGGCGTTCTCGGTTGACCAAGCGTCGGTCGAGGAGATTACGTAGGCGACGGCGCAGCGTGTCGCGGATGGTTGACGGCGAACGGAAGCCCGAACGTCGTTTGAGGAACTCGGCCCACGGATCAACAAGAGCACCGATCCGCGCCGAGCCGCTGTCGGCAAGGATCATGAGGAGTTCGATCAGGCCTTCCTGTAGGTCGAGAAGGCCTTCGGCTTTCCCAAACTCGTGCTCGACGAAGTCACGGCCGCGCTCGGTCATTCGGAGATTTCCACCACCACCGTCCACCAGCAACCGGTACTTCTGGCTGAGGATCCAATGACCCGCCGTGTGGCGAGGATTGACGGACTTGTCGCTCTCAGTCCAGATCGCTTGGGCCAGCTTGCGGTCATCCCCGTCGAGCTTGTCGAGAATCCACGAATCCGGGTCTCGCCAATCGACGGGTTTCTGAGGCGTTCCGCGAAGCTGGGCGAACGTATTGTGGAGCCCGGTGACGTGCGACTTCGGGCGTCCGGCCCAAATGCGGAGTAGGTGCCGCACCTCGCCATAGACTGGAAACCACGGAACGCGTACGCGCCGTGCGTTGCCATCAGGTCCGGTCATGCCAGTCTCGTCCACTGAGCACATCTTCCGAGTGTGATGTTGGTATCCAAAGTAAGCGGTTTTGCCTTGGTGTGCTGTTCGCACGCTTCGAGGCTTTGCAACATGGGTAGCCGACCCGCAGTCATCCTTGTAGGCTCCGTGGAGGTCGGCTGGGGAACGACGGTCAGCGGGCGGGAGTACCCGCACGACTTCATTTCAGTGCATCGCCGACCCTGCCGCCGCAAGCGACACCGCGAATCAACTCATTCCGACTGCCGATGTCCACTCGATACTCGCTCCGGGTCAGCAGCAGGGATACGTGCCGCGGCATCGAACCGTAGCCCAGGACCGGGCGCAGGTTGGCTCCGTCACCGCAGGCTGCTGACATCAGCTTGCGGGCGACATCGGCTCCGCGCTGGATCTGCTCGTGAATCAACTCCAGATCGCGAGCCTTGACCGTGCCGCTCTTGAGCTCAATCGGGACCGCCCAGCGCAGAGAGCGGCGCCGTGTGCTTTTCCCGGACTCGAAGAACAGCAGGAAGTCGCAGCGCTTCCGGTTTGGCGGTGCCAGCGCGTCGCAACCGTCCACGCGAGTGAGCACGCGCCTCCCAAGGCTCGCGGGCGGCAGCTTCAGGTGACACCCATGATCCTGGCACGCGTCCGCCAGACAGTCGCGGCAGCACGACTCGAGTTCGGCTCGGATGCCCGCTGTCCAGTTCGCCAGCGATCAGTCCTCCTGAAGCCGGCTATCAATCGTCGCCCAGTCGTTGTACAGCGCCCGGGAGACATCGGGAAAGCCTGCGTCGTACATGCCGATCTCGGAATCGAGTGGAATCTCGGTGGTCTTGCTGCCGGCATCGCCGGGCTCGAAGAGCCACGCGCCGACGCTTGCCCTCTCCAGCGCCACAGGGGAAGCAAGACCCTCTCGCCGATGGTCGGACAGTTCCGAAGCACGCACGATGTTCGCCAGCGCCGACAGGATCCACTCGCTGTGGGTCGTCATAAGTACGCGAACGCCGGCCTTGACGACCCGGGCGACCGCCGCCATGAAGCGGACCTGCATGGCCGGATGCATGTGCGCCTCCGGCTCCTCGATGATGATGGTTGAACCCGGCGTTGCGTAGTGACGGAGGTAGAGCACAAGCGGGATCATGTCGGTCGTCAGAGACGATGCCTGGCCCAAAGGCAGGTCCCGGTCCCAATCCACGGGCCGGAAGGCGATCACGGGCGAGGCGGTCCTGGCCGGACCTTCCGCGCGCACCGAGCCGCGGAGGATCGTCTGCTCAAACAGCCGGGCAAGGGGTTCGCCTGCTTGCGATCCAGTGGTTCGCCGAGGAAGATCCACGAACATGTCTCTAAGGAACTCACGCAGGGCACCGGGAACGGGACCGCGGTTGCGAGGCCCGTTGTTACCCATGCGATCGATTGCCAAGCCGAGGATCGCGGCCTGGGCCTCGATAACTCCCGAGCGGCCTGCGGGCAGGTACCAGGCCGGAAGCGAAAGAGATCCCGCGGTGGCGGGCTGGGCCAGGCTGAGGAGGGTGAGCCGCAGCCCGCTGGGACCTACCGAGAACTCGTCGTCGTCACCGGCAGGCCAAAAGAGGAGGCCGGAGCCCCGGCCCGTTCGGCGGAACATTTCCCCCTTGTTCAGCCACAGTGTTGCGTCGGGAGGGATCACCGCCATGCAGTCAAGCTTGTCGCCTGCGATCTCGAAGACGTACTGAAACGCCTCGGAAGAGCCCACCGCAACGGCAGGCTCGTAGCTCAGCGTGAATCGGCAGTCACGGGCCCCTCGCAGGATCAGGTCGTCCATCGACGCAGTGCCGAACACATCCAGCAGAGGACCCGACGTGTCAGCACCGACATCCGGTACCTGAAGAGCCAACCGGGTCAGGTTGGCAACTTCCTTGCCCAGGGCGGAGGAGTCCACACGCTCTTCGACCGGGTTCAGGACGAATTCCTTCAGGCGCCGTACGACGTCGGGCCGATCACCCATGCGACGTGCCGCTCGGTTGAAGTCGGACAACTGGTAGGTCCGGGTATGATGGGTCCGGGTACGAGCGTGCCGCGCAAAACAGGCATGTAGCGCGTATACCAGCTTGGCAATGCAGGACTTCCCCGCGTTGCTGGGTCCCGCGAAGACCGTCAGCGGACGCAACTCCAGCTCCGCTTTCGAAACGGGCCCGAAGTCCGCGACCTCTAGCCGGCAAGATCCGGTGCCGTTAGGCGACCTGTTGTTCATGCGCCAAAGCTGGCCGTCAGGCCGCGGGTCGTCAAGCGTGCGAGCTTCTCGACCGGCGGCGGTTTCCGACGGTGGCCGGGGCGCGGCGCGAAGTCTTCCGCTTCATCGAGGGCTTCTACAACACCCGCCGGCTCCACTCGGCGCTCGGCCACAAGTCGCCGGCGAACTTCGAGAAACTCTACCATGCGGCCTGAAGCGAGCCTGCTGCGCCGGGGCGGCCGAAGCTCTCCGGGCTTCTCCGGCCTGCTCGCCTCGTTCGCGTCGCTCGTGCCTCGCTCCAGTGTTGGACTTCGCCGGTTCGCTCCGCTTTCGCCTTGAGGACGAAGCGAAGGCATCGTCGGCAGTGGTCGTTGTACCCACGCGGTCGCTTCTGGTCTGGGGCGGAATCGACGCGGACGGCATCCCCTACCTGGAGCCCGCCTTCGTAGTCGAGGCTCCGGCCGCGCCGCCCGACTCGGCGGGCGACTACCGGATCACCGGGTGGAACTCCGCCGGCGGCGAACTCTTCTCAGCCCGCTTCGCGATGCCGGAAGTGGCCGACGGCGACGGAAGTTCCAGCTTCGTCTTTGCGCTACCGGTGCGAAGCGGATAGGACGAAGGCCTTGCGATCCTGACACTTGCCGGGCCGGGGGGCAACTTCGTGCTGGATGAGGACAGCGACATCCCCATGGCCATCCTGCGGGACCCTCGCACCGGACAGGTGTGCCGGTTCCATCGGGACGCACCACCCGCGGCCGCAGTCGCTACGGATCCCCCCGGTGCGCCTTCACCTGGTCTCCAAGCGCCCTTCAACCGCGGGCGGCATCCCGGATTCCGCCGCCTGGAGGCGGCGATGTGCGACGGCATGGCGTTCTCGAACTGCGGTCGCCATCCGATTGCAGGCCGCAACAAACCGCCCGCTCCGGGGTTCACATTGTGTCAGCGGCGTGCCGTCGAGGCCCGTGCCGGCGGTCGTGCGAAGGATTCCTTCAGTGCGCGCCAGAACCATGATCCGGCTACCTTTGCGTTGGGTTTCGCGATCTCGCCGGGCTCGATCTCCAGAGTCCCGGGGACGCGCGGCAACCGGCCCCCATCCCGCCAACCCGGAAACCGATTCGCCTACCATGAGCAGCTTCCACTTCGACAGCCTGAACACCGCCTATGTGCAGGCGCTCTACGATGATTTCCGACGCAACCCGGACGGTGTGCCGCGCGAGTGGCGGGACTTCTTCGAGAGCGGCCCCGGCCCCCTCTCCGAAGCCGGACTGATCGTTCCCGGCCACGGCGGCGATCGCAACGGCTCGGCGGCGGCCAACGGCGGCCCCCTTCTCCTTCCACCGGCCACCCCTTCCCCCCCGCCCCCCACCCCCGACTCCGTCACGACCGAGTCCCTGCAACGCCTCCTCCCCCTGGTCGCGCGGGCCGCCAATCTCCTGCAAGCCTTTCGCGAACACGGCCACCAGGCTGCGCGGATCGATCCGCTGGGGAGCGAGCCTCCCGGTCATCCCCAACTCGACCCGGCCTACTTCGGCACCACCATGGCCGAGCTCGAGGAGATCCCCACCTCGGTGCTCATTCCGGGCGGCGGCGACGCTCCGGTGGCGGTGACCTTCGACCGTCTCATGGCGACCTACAGCGGCGATCTCGGCTACGAGTTCGAGCACCTGGAGGACCCGGCCAAGGTGGCCTGGCTCTGGGATCAGGTGGAGCGCGGCACCCACTTCGCCGACTTCGACGACGAGGACCGGGTGCGCACGCTCGACCGGCTGACCCGCGTCGAGGGCTTCGAGCAGTTCCTGCACCGCACCTACCTGGGGCAGAAGCGCTTCTCGATCGAGGGGATCGACATGCTGGTCCCGATGCTGGACGAGGCGATCGAGCTGGCGGCGGCGGCGGGCGCGGCCGAGGTCGCGATCGGGATGGCGCACCGCGGACGGCTCAATGTCCTGACGCACATCCTGGGGGTCTCCTATCCCGAGATCCTGGCCGAGTTCGAGGAGGGGGCGTCGCCGGGGAGCGCGCTCTGGGTCCCCGATCCCGGAACCGGCGACGTCAAGTACCATCATGGGGCCACGAGCGACTACACGCTGCGCTCGGGAAAGACGGTGCGGATCAGTCTGGCGCCCAACCCCAGCCACCTCGAATACGTCAATCCGGTCATTCTGGGAATGGCGCGCGCGCGCCAGCATGTGGAGGCCGAAGACGGCACCGTCGAGCGGGATCGTTCGCTGGTCGTCCCCATCCTGATCCATGGCGACGCCGCCTTCGCGGCCGAGGGCGTGGTGGCCGAGACGCTCAATCTCGCGCGGCTGCGGGGGTACGAGGTCGGGGGAACGATCCACATCATCGGCAACAACCAGGTCGGCTTCACCACCGGCCCCCACGACGGGCGCTCGACGCGCTACGCCAGCGATCTCGCAAAGGGGTACGACATTCCGGTCATTCACGCCAACGGCGACGCCCCGGAGGCCTGTCTGGCGGCGGTGCGGCTGGCGATGGCCTACCGCGAGCAGTTCCAGGGCGACACCGTGATCGACCTGATGGGATACCGCCGCCACGGCCACAACGAGGCGGACGAACCCGGCTACACGCAGCCCGTTCTCTACCAGTGGATCGCCACCCATCCGACGGCGCGAATGCAGTGGGCGGCCGAGCTGGTCGCGCGCGGGCTGCTGACCGCGGCCGAGGTGGACGAACGGGTGAGCGAGGTGGCCCGTGAACTGCGCAGCGTGAAGGACGAGCGGCCCCCGGGGGAGAAGCGGGCCGGGCCCACCTGGACGGCTCCCAGCCACACCGCGGTCGATCAGGATTTCCGCGCCGAGACCGGGGTCGAGCCGGAGCGTCTGAACCGGATCAACGCCGCGCTCAACACCGTCCCCGAGGGATTCACCACCCACCCCAAGCTCGTGCGCCAACTGGAGCGACGCGCGGGCGAGTTCGGCCCCGAGACCCGCGTGGACTGGGGACACGCCGAGTCGCTGGGAATCGGTTCGCTGCTGCTGGACGGAATTCCGGTGCGGCTGACCGGCCAGGACTGCGAGCGGGGAACCTTCAGCCACCGGCATCTGGTTCTGAACGACGCCCGCAACGGAGATCGCTGGACGCCTCTCGCCGGGCTCGGCGACACGCGCCTCGAGGTCCACAACTCGCCGCTGACCGAGGCCGCCACAATCGGCTTCGAATACGGGACCACGGTGGCCTCGGATCGCGATCTGGTCCTCTGGGAGGCGCAGTTCGGCGACTTCGTCAATGTCGCGCAGGTGATGATCGACCAGTTCCTCTCGGCCGGATGGTCCAAGTGGGGACAGCGCTCGCGGCTCACCCTGCTCCTGCCGCACGGCTACGAGGGCCAGGGTCCGGAGCACTCCAGCGCGCGACTCGAACGGTTCCTCCAACTCTGCGCCGAAGACAACATGCGCGTCGTCTATCCCTCCACGCCCGCGCAGTACTTCCACCTGCTGCGGCTGCAGGCGGCGAGCGAGCCCGAACGGCCGCTGGTCGTCATGACCCCGAAGAGTCTCCTGCGGCTGCCAGCGGCGAGGTCGCCGGTTCGCGAGTTGGCCGAGGGCTCCTTCCAGAGCGTCATCGACGATCCGCTGCTGGCCGATTCGCGGGAAAGAGACCGGATCCGGCGGATGATTCTGTGCAGCGGCAAGATCTACTACGATTTGGCCGCCGCCGAAGAGCGCAAGGCCGCGACCGAGACCGCAGTCGTCCGCGTCGAGACCCTCTATCCCTTCCCGGGCGACGAAATCCGCGCGCTCTGCGATCGCTGCCGCAATGTCGAAACGGTGATCTGGGTGCAGGAAGAACCGATGAACATGGGTGCGCTCACCTACATTCTTCCGCGTCTGCGCTCCGTCCTCCCCTCGTCGGTGCGGCTGCGGCACCTCTCGCGCCCCGAACGCGCCAGCCCGGCCGAGGGGAACCCGCGCAACCACGCCCAGACGCAGCGGCAGATCGTGACGAAGGCGCTGGCCTGACTGTGGCGGTCACCGGCTCGGCGCGTGGATTCGGCGCGCCCCCGCGATCCGTGGCCGGCGGGTGCGGGTCGTGACCGGGGACGCGCGACTTCTCTCCCCCGCCGAGGTCGCGGCCGCGCGCGAACGAATTTCCCGGCATGTGGTGCGCACCGGCTGCCCCGAATCCTTCGCGATCGGCGAGGCGACGGGCAGCCGCGTCTTCCTCAAGGCCGAGTTCCGCCAGCGGACGGGATCCTTCAAGGACCGCGGTTCCCTCAACCGGCTGCTGCTCCTGAATCCCGAACAGCGCCGGCGGGGAGTCGTGGCCGCGAGCGCCGGCAATCATGCACAGGCTCTGGCCCGCCACGCCGCGCGGCTCGATGTCCCCTGCACAATCGTCATGCCCGACACCGCGCCGCTGATCAAGGTCAGCAACACGCGCGCAAGCGGAGCGAAGGTCATTCAGAGCGGGGAAACGCTTTCGGACGGGATGGCATTGGTCGAACGGCTGGCCCGCGAGGAGGGGTTCGCCATCGTGCACGCCTTTGACGACCGCGCGGTGATCGCCGGACAGGGAACGATCGGGCTGGAGATTGTCGAACAGATTCCGGATGTGGACGCGATTGTGGCGCCGGTGGGCGGCGGGGGAATGATCTCGGGAATCGCAACGGCGGCGAAGGCCGCGCGTCCCGGGGTCAGGATCTACGGGGTCGAGGCGGCCGCGTCGCCCGGCACCGTGCGCTCGCTGGAGGCGGGGCGACCCGTGCACGTCGAGCTCTCCGACACCCTGGCCGACGGAATCGCGGTCAAGCAGGTGGGGCGGCTCACCCTTCCCCACATCCAGGCGCTGGTGGACGATGTGGCGGTGGTGGACGAAGACGAGATCATCCGCGCGATCTTCTTCCTCCTCGAGCGCGAGAAGCTGGTGGTGGAGGGGGCGGGGGCGGTGGGGGTGGCCGCGCTGCTGGAGGGCCGCCTGCCGATCCGCGCGGGCGAGCGGGTCGCGTGCGTTCTCTCGGGCGGCAACATCGACATGAACATCGTCTCTCGCATCATCGACCGGGGACTCTGGGCCGATGGCCGCCTCGCCAGCCTCTCGGTCGTGGTGCGCGACCGCCCCGGCTATCTCAACGAGGTCACCGGCGTGGTGGCGATCGAGGGCGCCAATGTGCTGCACATCGAGCATACGCGCGCATTCGGCGACATCGCGGTGGGGAAGGTGGCCATCGAGATGAAGATCGAGTCGCGCGGCCGCGACCATGTGGCGGCGATCGTGGCCCACTTGCGCGAGCTGGGCCACCGGGTGGAGGAGGTGGGGTAGGGGGGCGCCGACTCAACGCCGTTGTCCCGCGGCGCCATGGCGATTCAGCTTCCCCGGCTTGCGGAACGCTCGGGCGGCCATGCCGGCCGGAACCGGAAATCCGCCGAAAATGCAGAGCAGGGGGTCGCCCCGTTTTTCCACCGACTCCGCACGGCGGCGGGAGCCGGCCACGGGGCTCAGGGCGGAGTTGTGGGGTGCGGCCCTCTCACCCCGAACCGCGCCAGCGTCTGCGGCAACGTCGGGCGTCCCAGCCGCATCCGTTCGTCGTCCAGGAGGAAGGAGAAGATGTAGCCCGCGCCCAGCATGAAGATGCCGATCAGGAAGCAGTACATCACGGCGCGGTCGGGATAGACGTCCTTGAGATAGCCCACGAAGAGCGGACCGCAGATCCCCGCCGCGGCCCAGGCCGTGAGGATCGTGCCGTAGATGCGCGACATGTTGGCCGAGCCGAAGACATCCAGGACGAAGGAGGGCATGGTGGCGAAGCCGCCTCCGAAGCAGAGCAGAACATAGCACACAAGCGCCGAGAAGATCCAGGGGTTGGTCTCCGACATGAGGACGCCGAAGACGACCATCTGGCTGGCCAGCAGCACCCGAAAGATCGTCACGCGCCCGAAACGGTCCGAGAGCCAGGCCCAGAAGATCCGTCCAAGACCGTTGAAGATCGAGCTGACCGCAATCAGCGTCGCCCCATGCGCGGCCAGCGCCGCCGGACCCAGCGAAGGATCCGCCACGCCCCATACCTCCTGCAAGAGCTCGGACTGGAAGCTGATGACCGAGATCCCGGCCGCGATGTTGAAGAAGAAGACGATCCACATGACCGCAAAGCGACCGCTCAACAGATAGGGGAAGGCCGACTCGGGAGCGGAGGGGAGCCGCGCCGACGGAGTGGCCGGCCGGGTCCGCACCGGGGCCGGGACGGGAGGGGCATCCCCGTCGGGATTGCGCAGCATCAGGCTGCACGGCACCAGGGTGACGGCGAAGATCACTCCCAGCCAGAGAAAGACCGCCGCCAGATCGCCCTCCAGGCTGGCCACCAGGAAGGGCGCGAGCACCTTGCTGAGCAGGAGAGCGCCCACCCCGAAACCCATCACCACCGTGCCGGTCGCCAGACCGCGCTTGTCGGGAAACCACTTCGCCACGGTAACGACCGGAGTCACATACCCCAACCCGATCCCGATCCCGCCGATCACGCCGTAGCCCAGGTAGAAGAGGGGAATGTAGTTGAGCTGAAGCGCAAGCGACGCAATCACATAGCCCGAGGCGAAGAGAATGCTGCCGGCCAGCGCCAGTCGCCGCGGACCGGTGCGCGGAAGCAACCTCCCGGCCAGTCCCGCCGAGATCCCGATAAAGAAGATGGCAAGGCTGAAGGAGAGGACCGTCTGGGTGTGGCTCCAGCCATACTGGCGCGAGAGCATCGTCTGAAAGAAGCTCCAGGCGTACACCGTGCCCAGGCACATCTGCAGGAAGGTGCAGCAGGCCCCAACGATCAATCCCGAAATCCGGGCGCGCCCAGGGTTCATTCGCGGGAACCCCCGCCTCCGCGCCGCGCCACATGAAGAAAGAGCCGCGCCAGCTCGCCGGCCTCATCGTCGCGCATGGCAATCGGTTCGTCCTCGCCGGGCCGCGCTCCTCCCGCCACCTTTGCCGCAAAGACAAGCAGGTCCGCAAGGGGCCGGGCCGCCATGTTGACGAACCAGAAGGTCAACAGACTGCCGATCACGAAGATGATGCCCAACAGCGCCAACTGCTGCCCGATGGCGCGCTGGATCTTGAGTCCGAGCAGCTCCAGATCCATTCCCACATGCACGGTGCCCGCCGCCCCCGACAGAATCGGACTGCCCACCTCCACGAAGTCGCCCAGCCCGGGAAGGCTGCGCTGCACGGTCTCGGTCGAGAAGGGATCGCTCGCGAGGATGGCGTCCGGGATTCCGGGCACGAAGGTGTGCGCCAGGTATTCGCCGGTGTCGCTCGTGATGTAGATGTAGCGAATGCTCTGCACCTCGACGAACTGGTCGATGAGCGATTGCAGCGTGGCGAGATTCCGGTTGAGCAGAATGTCGACGCTGGAGTTGGCGATGTTCTCCGCGATTGCGCGGCTGTTGCTCTCGTACTCGTCGGAGAGTTCGCGCGAGACCGTCACAATCGAGAGCAGGGAGACCGACAGCACGATCAGGCCGAAGAGCGCAAAGAAGAAGAAGCGCGTTTTGCGGAAGAGCTTGTGGACCTTGACCTTTCTCAATGAACCGCTCCTCTCACCCGAAACGCTGTCCCCAGTCGCGAAGCGGAACGAAGCGGTCCCCCTCCACGACGGTGTAGTGGACGCGCTGCATTCCCTGCCTGCGATCGGGCCCGAAGGAAACCCTCTCGCCAATGCCGAGGTCGTAGTCGCGCACCGCAAAGACCGCCTCTTCCAGCCGCGACCGCGAGGGCGCATCCCCCATGCGGCGGATGATTTCGGCGATCAACCTGGCATTCAGAAATCCCTCCAGGCTGACAAAGCTCTGCGCAAGGGGCTCGTAGGGTTCGCCGGGACTGATTCGCTCCACATCTTCGGGGGGAGAGGGGTTGTGCACGGCCATGAGCTCATGGTACTCCCGCACACCGGCCAACGAAGTGTCCTCGTAGCTGGGCACAACCTGCGAGTTGACGAGGAAGCGTGTGTGCGAATTCGGGTCTTCCCTTCCCTTCTGCAGCAGTCCCAGGAGGTTCTCGCTTCCCACGAAGGAGACGTTGGCCACCGGAATGTGCAAGCCCAGATCGACGGCGTCGCGCGCGAAGGCCGCACAGGCCGCGTATGCCCCAATGCAGATGACGGCGTCGGGTTGACGGGCGCCCAGGATTTCGACCTGTCTGCGCATGCTTGCCCCGAACTGGGTGCCGCGGGTATAGGTCGCTTCGCCGACGATCGTTGCGCCATGCCTGGCCAGCGCCTCGCGCACGCCCGCCCACCCGCTGCGGCCGTAGGCGTCGTTCTGATAGAAGACCGCGATGCGCCGCCGCCCGATGCGCACCAGGTTGTCCACCAACCCGGCGGTTTCCTGGCGGTAGGAGGCGCGCAGATTGAAGGCGAACTCGCCGTAGGGGGGCTCGCGCTGCGGTTCGGCGCCGGTAAAGGGGAAGAAGAGATAGACGCGCTCGTCGCGGAACTTCTTGAGGAGCGGCAGGACGCGGGTCACGGTCGGGGTGCCGACATAGCCGAAGAGGAGGAAGACGGCCGGGTCGCGGATCAGCCGAATCGTGTTCTCGACGCAGGGGTCGGGCTGATAGCCGTCGTCGTAGAGGCGAAGGGCGATCGGGCGGCCGTTGACGCCCCCGTTCTCGTTCAGATGACTGAAGAAGGCCCAGGCGCCGCGGTAGAGCTCGGTGCCCAGCGCGCGCGAGGGCCCCGAGAAGGCCGCCGAGGTCCCCAGCACGATCGGCTCGTCCTGCGCCCCCCACCCCCCTCCCCGCCCCGGAACCGCCACCGACCCCCACCGACCGGCCCACGGCGCGGCCACCAGCGACGCCAACCCGGAACGCACCAGGGCGCGGCGACTCAGCGTTCCCGTCATTTCACTGCCTCCTTCTGATCTGGCCCTGGGGGAAGGCCACCACGCTCTCGTTCCCGTCCCGGCCCACCGCCGCCACCCCAAAGAGATAGTTGTCGATCACCAGTCCCTCCAGGGTGAACTCGGTCACGTCGCCCACCCAGCGCGAACGCTCCCACTGCGGCGCCGTCGTGGCCCGCCAATAGACCTTGTAGCCTGCCAGACGCGGGTCGTCGACCGGATCCCAGGCCAGCGTCGTGGAGGGCCGCACCGCACCGCCGATCATCACATTCGCGGGCGCCGGCGGGGCCCAGGCCAGCCGCGCAAGGACGGCCGCATTCAGCGCGGTCATCTTCGCCGCGTAGTCGAAGTCGACCCCCTCGATCACGTCGCCGTACGCGATTCCGTTTTCGACCCGGATATCCTGGTGCTGGCGCGTGTAGTTCTCGTGCGTCTCCATGATCCGCACCGCCGCAAAGCCGGCGTCGTTGAATGGACGGTGGTGGCCGCCGCGCCCGAAGCGGTCCAGGCGGTAGATCATGATCGGGTCGAGGTTGGGAATGTAGGCGTCGGCGGTGGCGGCCACATAGCGGGCAAGCTGCCGCGACGGACCATCGACCTCGCCGCCGAAGACCCGGTAGCGCCTCCGCTCCTGTTCGGTGTCGGTGACCGGGGTCGGTTCGGAGAAGACGCGGAAGGTGTTGTTCTCGATCACCCCGTCCACCCCCTCGATGTTGCCGATCATGTCGTTGTTGAGGACCCCGATGATCTCCCAGCCCTCCTCGCGCGCGACCTGGGCCATGTGGCGACCGCCCCACAGACCCTGTTCCTCTCCCGAAAGCCCCGCCAGGATGACCGAATTGCCGAACTCGTAGTCGGCCAGAAGCCGCGCCGCCTCGATCGCGCCCGCCATCCCTGATGCGTTGTCGTTGGCGCCGGGGGCGTCGGTTTCGGCATCGTTGCCGCTGGATGCGCGCGAATCGATGTCGCCCGACATGACGATGTAGCGGTTCGGGTGGACGGCGCCGCGCTTGATCGCCAGAACATTCACGATCCAGGTGTCCCCCGGAATGCGCGGGCTGAAGTCGGCGGTGACCAGGTTGCGCTGATCGACGACTTCGTAGCAGCCGCCGCAGGCCGCCGAGATGCGCTCGAACTCGTCCCTGATCCAGCGGCGCGCGGCCCCGATTCCGCGGGTGGCCGAAAGGGTGTCGGAGAAGGTGTTGCGGGTGCCGAATCCGGCCAGGGTGCGAATGTCGGCCTCCACGCGGCCGGACGAGGACGCGGCGACGATTTCGTAGATCCTGGGGTCGGTCTGGGGTGGAAGCTGCGCCGCAAGGGCGGGGGGGAAGAGGGCGGCCATGGCCAGCGCGGCCACGCCGAGGAGCCGGACGGCGGGGGGATGGGGGGCGAAGAGCCTGCGCGACGGTGCGCTCCGCGACGGCGTCTCCATCATCGGGAACCGTCCTGTCTTTCGAGCCACCGCTCCAGACCGGGCAGCACCCGGTTGGCGGCGCGCAGGAACCTGAACAGCTCGCGGCCGAGCACGACCAGCACCACCACCAGTACCACTTGCAGGATCGTGGCCAGCGCCATGATGCCGCCGAACGCGCCGAAATCGAGAATGTCCATTTCTTCTTTCTCCCTTGTTGCAAGTTGCGATTCCCCGACCGTGATCGGTCGAATGTCGCCTGTAGAGCCGCGGTGGGCGCGCGAGCCGCGGTGGGCGCGAACCGGCGGCGGTCCGGCGCGCCCAGGGCTCGCCCGCGCGCCCGCCCCATTTTTCGGGACAGGACCGTCGCTGCGGTCCTACCAGGTCAGCACGATCTTCCCAAAGTTCTCGTTGGCCTCCATGCGGCGGTGAGCCTCCGACGCCCGGGATGCCGGAACGATACAGTCTATCGCAGGCGCAAGTGCGCCGTCCACAAAGCCGGGCAGCGCCGAAGCCCCGAATGCGCGGGAAAGGTCGCGCTTCTCCCCTGTGCTTCGGGCCCGGAGCACCGTCCCCATAATGCGTGCGCGGCTCGCCATCAGCCGCCGCAGATCAATCTCGGCGCCGCTTCCCCCCGGCACTCCCACCACCACATGCCGCCCCCCATTCGCGATCGCGGCCTGGTTGCGCGCCAGATACGGTCCCCCCACAAGATCGAGGATCACATCCGCCCCCCGGCCCCCCGTCGCTTCCCGCACGGCGGCGTCCCAATCGCCGTCGCCCGCCAGCGCCACATTCAGCCCCATCTCGCGCGCCCGCTCCAGCTTCCACCCGGTGCGCGAGGTGCCGATCGTGCGCGCCCCCGCTCGCCGCGCCAGTTGCAGCGCCGCCGTTCCCACGCCGCTCCCGACCGCATGAATCAGCAGCGTTTCGCCTGCGCGCAGCCCGGCCTGGCGAAAGACCGCGTCCCAGGCGGTGATGTAGATCTCGGGGATCGCGCCGGCCGCGACCGGATCCATCCCCGCCGGTATGGCGAGCGCAACCCCTTCGTCCACCGTCACCCGCTCGGCGTAGCCCCCGCCCGCGACGATTCCCATCACCCGGTCGCCAGGCTGCCAGCGCCCGGCCTCGCGCCCACGCTCCTCGACCACTCCCGCGAATTCCAGCCCCGGCACCTCGGTCACGCCCGGCGGCGGCGGATAGAGCCCGCGCCGTTGCAGGAGGTCGGCCCGGTTGACCCCGGAGGCGCGCACCCGCACCACGATCTCGCGGGGAGAGGGGACGGGGTCCGGGACGGCTTGAAGGCGAAGGACCTCGGGACCGCCGAAGCGGGGGATGACGACCGCGCGCATGATCCGCAATATGTGTGCGACCGGCCCTCTTGCGCTACACTATTCGGCCATGGAAGGTGATCCCGCCATTGGAGGGTCGGTCCTCCACGGAAGCCAGTCCCACGAAGAACCAGCCCCATGGAAACCACCCTCGACTTCACCCTTGACCGCCCGCTCGCCTTCTTCGACCTGGAAACGACCGGGCTGAACCCCGCCCGCGACCGGATCGTGGAGATGGCGGTGCTCCTGGTCCGGCCCGGGGGCGAACAGGTGAGCCGCGTGCGCCGCTTCAATCCCGAGATGCCGATTCCGGAGGAAGTCTCGCGGATTCATGGCATTCGCGACGAGGATGTGAGGGACGAGGCGCCATTCAGGCGACGGGCCGTGGCGCTGAACACGCTGCTCAAGGACTGCGATCTGGCGGGATTCAACATTCGCAACTTCGATCTGCCGATTCTGCTCAACGAGTTCTACCGCGCCGGAATCGAGTTCAGGATGGAGGGACGGCGAGTCGTCGACGCGCAGATGATCTTCCACAGGGAGGAGCCGCGCAATCTCGCGGCCGCCGCGCGCTTCTACCTCGACCGCGATCATGACGGGGCCCACAGCGCGATCTCCGACACCCAAATGACCGCCGATGTGCTCTCCGGGCAGTTGCGGCGATACGGGCACCTGCCGCGCGACATGGGAAGGCTGCACGAGTACTGCGACAAGATCCGGCCGCTGCCCAGTCTCTATGGGCGCTGGCTCCGCGAGACGCCGAACGGACTCGCATTTGCCAAGGGCAAGCACAACAGTGCGGGGCTGGACGAGGTGGCGGCCGCGCACCCCGACTACCTGCAGTGGATGCTGGACAAGATCGACGACCTGCCGCCGGCCGTGGAGGCGAAGGTTCGCCAGGCCATGACCGCCGCGGCGCCGCGCGGGACGCCCGCCGCGCCCGCGCGACCCCCGAACAACCCGCCCCCGGAGCAATCATGAGCACGACACCCGGCAGGACCGGATCCGCCATCCGTTTCCAGGCAGACGAAAAACCGGCATGGGGACTGGCAGCCGGACTCGCCGCCCAGTACTGCATGACCGCAGTCGGCGGAATCGTGCTGACCGTGGCGATCGTGGTTCGCAGCGCGGGCGCAAGCGAGGAATATGTGGCGTGGGCGGCCTTCGGCGGTCTCCTGGTGAGCGGCCTGACCACGGTCGTGCAGGCGGTGCGGATCGGCCGCTTCGGCGCGGGCTACGTCCTCATGATGGGGACGTCGGCGGCCTTCATGGCGGTCTCGGTGCTCGCGCTGCAACAGGGAGGGCCCTTTCTGCTGGCGGCCCTCATCGTCGTCTCGTCGCTCTTCCAGTTCGTTCTCGCCCACAGGCTGGCGCTGGTGCGGCGGCTGATCACCCCCACCGTCGCGGGCACCGTCATCATGCTGATCGCGGTCGACGTCACGCCCTTCGTCTTCGATTTCCTGGACGACGCACCCGCCGGAAGCAGCTCGCTGGCCGGTCCGCTCACGGTGCTGGCCACACTCGGATGCACCCTCGCGGTTCTCCTGCGCGCCTCGGGGACCGCCCGCATCTGGGCACCGCTGATCGGCGTCGGCGCGGGCTGCATGACCGCCGGCTTCTTCGGCATCATCGATGGCACGCCCCTGGCCGGCGCCGCCTGGGTCGGGGTTCCGGTCGCAGGCTGGCCCGGGTTCGGCTTCGATTTCGGCCCCACCTTCTGGGCGCTCCTTCCGGCCTTCGTTCTGGTCACGGTCGTGGGCGCGATCGAGACCATCGGCGACTCGGTGGCGATTCAGCGCGTCTCCTGGCGGGAGCGGCGCGCAACCGACTACCGCGCCGTGCAGGGGGCCGTGGCCGCCGACGGACTCGGCAACCTGCTCTCGGGACTCTTCACCACCGTTCCCAACACCACCTATTCCAGCAGCATCTCGATCGCCGAGATCACCGGAATCGCGGCCCGCCGGGTCGGCCTCTGCATCGGCCTCATCCTCTGCGTCCTTGCCTTCGTGCCCAAGCTGGCGGCAGTGCTGCTCAGCATCCCGAATCCGGTCATCGGCGGCTTCGTCCTGGTCATCATCGCGGTCCTCTTCATGCTCGGGGCCCGCATCGTGGTCCAGGACGGGATGGACTACCGGAAGGCCACGATCGTCGGCGTTTCCTTCTGGGTGGGGGTCGGATTTCAGACCGGACAGATCTCCACCGCGGGGCTCACCCCCTTCCTGCAGCAGATGCTCGCCAACGGAATGACCGCGGGCGGCTTCACCGCGCTCCTGCTGACCGCCTTCGTGGAGATTGCCGGCGCCAGGCGCAAGCGCATCGTCGCCACGCTGGAGGTGGAATCGCTCCCGCAGATCCAGCGCTTCCTGGAGGAGTTCGCCCGGGCGCGGGGACTCGCGGCGGCCACGGCAACCCGCCTGACCCAGGCGGCCGAGGAGACGCTCCTGCTCCTGATCGGAAGCGATGAGGAGGGAAGCCCCGACAGCCTAGCGCGGCGCAAGCTTCGGCTCACCGCGGTCGCCGAGAGCGGCGGAGCGGAGATGGAGTTTCTGGCGTCGGGCGGCGACGGCAACATCGAGGATCGCCTGGCGGTGATCGGGGGCCACGCGGCGGCCGAACCCGAGGTCCACGAGTTCTCCCTGCGCCTCCTTGGGCATCTGGCCAGTTCCGTTCATCACCACAAGTATGAAGACACCGACATCGTCACCTTGCGGGTGGACCCCGTCGAGCAGGAAGGCTGACCATTCCCCCGTCGCGGCGCCGACCCGTCTCCCGCCGCGGCGCCCTCCCGGGATCCGCGCGCCACGGACCGAGATTCATGCGCCAAGGAGAGACCGCACCCAAATGACCGCACCGATTCGGCATTCACACCGCCCCTTCCCCCGCCTGCGCCTGAACCGGCATGGCCCGGCCACCCGGAACGCGCTGCCCCGCCCCTTCCCCCGCCTGCGCTCCTTCGGAATTCTTCGCGGACTGCTGGCCCTCGCCGCACCGGCCATCCTGGCCGCACCCGAGTCGCGCGCCCAGCAGGCCCTCGCCCCCGACGACCTCGCCGCTTTCGGCGTTCGCCACGTGGGGCCCGCGGTCACCGGCGGCCGCATCCACGATGTCGAGGCGCTCCCCTACGACCCCTCCACCATCTATGTGGCGACCGCTTCGGGCGGACTCTGGAAGAGCGTCAACCGGGGCATCACCTGGACGAATCTCTGGGAACATATGCCCGTGAGCACCTTCGGCGACCTGGCGATCGCGCCCTCCGACCCGAACATCCTCTACGCGGGCACCGGCGAGCAGCAGAACCGGCAGAGCACCTCGTGGGGCAACGGCGTCTACCGCTCCGACGACGCGGGGGCCACCTGGCGTCACCTGGGGCTGGAAGAGACCCGCCACACCGGCCGCGTCCGCGTGCACCCGGCGAATCCCGAGGTCGTATATGTGGCCGCGCTCGGCAACCTCTGGCGCTCCACCCCCGACCGCGGCGTCTATCGTTCGCGCGACGGCGGCGCAAGCTGGGAGAAGGTCCTCTACATCGACGAGCACACCGGCGCCATCGACCTGGTCATCGACCCGTCCAACCCTGAAACGCTCTTCGCGGCCATGTACCAGCGCCAGCGCCGCACCTGGGGATTCAATGGCGGGGGACCGGGCAGCGGGATCTACCGCACCACCGACGGCGGCGACACCTGGACCGAGCTCGTCAACGGACTCCCCGCGGACGACAAGGGAAGGATCGGGATCGCGATCTCGGAGACCAATCCGCAAATCCTCAACGCGCTGATCGAGCACGCCGAGGAATCGGGCGGCTACCGCACCACCGACGGCGGCGAAAGCTGGCAGAAGGTCAGCGACCAGAACATTCGCCCCATGTACTACTCGCACGTCTTCATCGACCCCACCAACGACGACCGCGTCTACACCCTGGCGACCTCGTCCCACCGCAGCGAGGATGGCGGGCGCACCTTCGCCGAGATCGCCGAACGGCCAACCTACGATGTGGGCGTCCACGCCGATCATCACACCATGTGGATCAATCCCTCCAATCCCGAGCATCTTTACCTTGCCGGCGACGCGGGACTGCACGAAAGCTACGACATGGGCGTCACCTTCCGGCGCATACACAACCTGCCGATCGGACAGTTCTACGGCATTGCGGTGGACAATCGCGACCCCTACTGGATCTATGGCGGAATGCAGGACAACCACTCCTGGATGGGGCCCTCGGCGACGCGCTCCTGGGAGGGAATTGTCGATGACGAATGGCGGCAGAGCGGCTTTGGCGACGGCATGTACCAACAGACCGATCCCGATGGCCGCACAATCTACATCAATACGCAGAACGGCGGCTGGACCCGCTTCGACAATCGCACCGGCGACATGATGAGCCTGCGCCTGAGCGCACCCGAAGGCGAAGAAAACTACCGCTGGGACTGGGTAAGTCCAAGCCTCATTTCGCGCCACGATCCCAATACCGTGTATCTGGGCGGCAACCGTCTCTTCATCTCGCGCGACCGGGGCGACAGCTTCGAGCGCACCGCCGACCTTACCCGCCAGGTGGACCGCGACACCCTTTCGATCATGGGCGTGCGCGGCGCCGACATAGGCCTTTCGCGCAACGACGGCACCTCCTCCTATGGCGAGATTGTCACAATATCCGAGTCTCCGCACGACCCTTCGGTGCTTTGGGTTGGCACCGACGACGGCAACGTTCAGGTTACGCAGGACGGAGGAAGGAGTTGGGATGAAGTGTCGGGTGGCGCTCCCGGCCTCCCCGACGGCGCCTACGTCAGCCGCGTCCTCGCTTCGTCGGAGTTGCGCGGCACCGCTTATGTGACCTTCGATGCGCATCGCGATGGAGATTTCCGGCCCTTCGTCTACCGTGCGGAAGACTTCGGGGCGCGGTGGATCGCGCTCCACGCGGGTCTCCCGTCGGGGTCGGTCAATGTGGTCGTAGAGCATCCGGACAACGCCTCGGTTCTCTTCATCGGCACCGAGCACCATGTCTTCGCGAGCACAAACCGCGGCGAATCCTGGGCGCGCTTCCCCACCCTGCCCACCACCGCCTACGACGACATGGTGATCCATCCGCGCGAAAAGGATCTGGTGCTCGGCACCCACGGCCGCTCGATCATCATCGTGGACGACATCGGTCCGCTCGCCGGCCACGCGGCCGCCGTGGGCGACGCGGTCAACCTTTTCGTGCCCCGCCGCGGCACCATCATGAACTACTGGAAGGACACCTCCTACCGGGCGCAAGCGCTCTTCGCGGGCGAGAATCCGGCCGATGGAAGCTGGATCAGCTATCGGCTGGGACCCGGCTCGGGGCCGGCGACGCTGACGGTGCGCAATGGCGCGGGCGACGTGGTGCGGACGCTTCAGGTGCCCTCCGGGCCCGGGCTGCACCGCGTGAACTGGGACCTTCGCCATGGAATGGCCCCCGACGCCATGGACAACTGGGCGCCGCACGACAGGTCGGTGGTCCCGCGAACGCTGGAGACGCGCGGCCCCTTCGTCTCGCCGGGAGTCTTCACCCTGGAGCTCGAGGCCCGCGGCCAACGCGCCACGACGCACATGTCGGTGGAGGGCGACCCCGATCTGCCGCTCACCGCCGAGGACTACCGCGAGCGCGAGGCCTTCCTGCTGGAAGTTCTGGAGATGAGCCGCCAGCTCGAAGATGCGCGGGGCGAGGCCGCCGGATACCGCCGCCAACTCATGCAGCTCTACAGCGCGATCAATGGCGGCGGCGTGCGCCAGGGAACGCTGCATCCGCCCACCGCAACGCAACGGGAGCAACTGGAGAGGATCCGGGCCGCGCTGAGGCGGCTGGGGTTGGTGGCGTAGGGGGCAACGCCCGCAAGCCCCCCGCTTGTTTGGCTAACTCTCTGCCGCCTGGGCTTTCTTCAGCTCCTCGTTGCAATCCGGCCACGACGTATCTGGATCGAAATCGCAGACCACCTCGACATCGCCCACCGTAACAGTGCCGTTCAACGTGAACGTCTTTCCCTTTTATGTAAAATCCCAGGGAATCGACAAAGGTTCCGACTCCAGATTTCCATGGCAAGCAGATGCACCAGTGCAAGGCACGCGACTCTGATGGATACCACCATCGTCATTTCGTGCCATCGCGCAACGGCGTAGCCCCTCCCACTCGCGTTTCAGCGCCACCTGCTCGGCCCAATACGCTGTGGCGGTCACATACCCAGCTTTGAGCGGACGCGGATTGTGGCAGTACGATTGCCACGGTGGCGGGATGCGCCATCCCTTGCGCACCGCCTCTTCTTCCTCGGCGCAGTGGTCTTTCCTCGCGTGATTCCTCACCCACGCTTCCGAGACGAACATGCCAGTCACGGCATGCTCAACGACGGGTTCCGTTTCGACCGGCTCACCCGGCGGTGCCAGGAAAGGGGTACGGTCGCACGCGGCCAAAACGCCCGTGACTCCGACTGCGAGGAGTGCCAGCAAGCTCGCCCAGCGGGAGCCCATCGTTTGGTTGGTCGGCGTTTTCATTCTCGGTCTGCTCCTTGCTTTGACGATTCCTTCCGTCCCGAGCTATTGGGACTGGGCCGGTTCGAAAGAACGATTCATCCAATGATTTCGTTCCGCAAGGGCGTTTGTTCGGAACATCCCACGCAACCGGGTCCGAAGCGAGCGATCCGGCCGGTTGAGAGACTCTCGCTTCTCAAATGCTCTGGCTACCCTGTAGTTGCCACGAGCCGCCCGAACTTTTCGGGTGGCGCCCTCCGGCCCCTGCGCGGGACGGCCCGGATGGTGGCCGCTTCGGCGAAGGTGCGCGCGCAACCCCTTCTGCTCTTGCTCCTTCCGTCCCTCGCCGCGGCCCGAAGCTCAACGCCCCGGCGAGTCGCTTGCCGCGCCTGTCGCGCTCGGTCCGCGCTCCCGGACCCCTACCGCCACCACCAGGGGCCGCCGCCCCCGCCGAAACGGTTGTTCACCACGTTGTTGTAGATCGAACCGAACTGGAAGGAGAAGCCGAACTCCAGGCCGTAGTTGAAGTCCTGCGCGCGCTGCCGGAGGTTGAGGAGGGCCTCGGCGTCGGTGGCGCCCTGGGCCGCGAGGTAGATCTGGTCGTTGACCCACGAGATGTTGCCCTGGGCGCTGACGCTGAGCCCGCGCGCGATGCGGTAGTCGATTTCGCCGTTCAGGCGGACGTTGTAGAGATTGGTGTCGTGCAGGAAGTGCGAACCGGTGATTCCGATTGAGGCGTCGCCCCACTGCTGGCGCTGCGAAAGCTCGAACTCCAGGGACTGCTCCCAGCGCGTTTCGTCCATGTGGCCGTAGACGGTCTCTTCCAGGTAGTCGCGGTAGGCGGGACCGATCTTGTAGAAGAGGGTCAGGGCGCGGCGCGTGGCCTCTTCGTAGGGGAAGAAGCTGTACTCGACGCCCGGGGTGATCTCGGCGCGGAAGGCCTGGTTGAAGCGCACGATGCGGCGGAGCTCGCCCTGCACGCCGACGGACCAGTGTTCGGCAAGCGAATAGGCGATCAGCTCGCTGAAGCCCCAATCGGTGCGGGAATCGGTGAAGGTGGAGCCGTCACTGAGATCGATCTCGCGGCGGTTGTAGCTGATGTTGCCGCGGAAGTTCATCTTCCAGGTGGGGGTGACGCGCGAGGCGCTGAAGTTGCCGTTGGTGTTGGTGGTCTGCCGCGTCTGCTCGCCATTGATCTCGGTGCGGCCGCCCAGCCGGAAGACCCAGAAGTCCCACGGATCCTGCACCTCTTCGCCGGTAACGACGCGTTCCTGGGGATCGACCTCGTCTTCGTCGCTGAGGTTCAGCGCGTCGGTGATCTCGCGGAAGAAGCTCGCGGATTCGAGGAACCCGTTGTGGGTCGCGAAGTGGAGGAGTCCCACCTCGATCGTGTGCGCGATCTCGTCGAGCCTCTCGCGGTCGGTGGCGGTCGGCGGGGCCTCGTGGGTGAGCTGGTCCTCGTATTCGAAGTCGCCCAGCCCGATGAAGTCGAACTGGTACTGCTGCCCGCCCGCGCCGGTGGTCTGGCTGGTCATGATGAGGTGCACGTCAGCGCCCTCGGGAACCCGCACCCAGTTCACCCAGCTTACCTCGGTGCGGAAGTAGGTCTGGTTGCAGAAGCGGCTGGCGCAGTCGATGAAGACGCTCAGGCGGTCGCCGTTGACGCCCTGGGTCTGCTGCGCGGGGAGCGGCCCGGCCAGGCCCGCCGAAGTTGCGAGGACCGCGAGGATCGCAGCCCTCGCCCAGGAATTCATCGGCGCCTCGTCGTGATGACGATGGCCCCGCCGACATGGTTCGTTCCGAAGCGGGTGGTGGCGTCCGACGCGCTCATGTAGCGGATTTCGCTGACCTCGGTCGGCAGCAGATTCCACATCTCGTTCAGTCCTCCGCGCAGTTGTCCATCGATGTACACCATCGCGGTCTGCGGCTCGGGAGTCCGTAGCGACGCGCCGCTCCTGGCCTGCAGCCACCTCGGCCTGAGCGCCCGCACGGCCTCGAAGACCGTGCTGAAGGGCACCTCGTTTAGCTCCTGCATGGTGAGCAGGTTTCGCGAGCCACCGCCGCTTCCCCCGCCCCCCGACGACGCGCACGCCGGAAGGAAAAGCGCCGCCGCGAGCAGCGCCCCGATGATTCCCGTTTTCCGCATGGCTCTACCTCGCTCACCCTTCGGGGCGTACCTTCTACTCTAACGACCCATTCCACTGCGGTAGCCCAATCCGCCGCAGGCGACCCATTCAGCCCGCGGTGACCCAAAAGACACCCGCCGTCGCCGCAGCGTTGACGACCAGGACCATTCAAGGTAGAGGAGAGGCCGGATATGAGGAAGCCCGGACCGTTCGCGGCCGCCGCCGTCGCCTTCGCGTTTTTCCTTCAGGGTTGCGTCGGGCTGCATCAGGTGGAGATTCCCGAACCCGATCTGCGCGATGCCCTCCAGGTGCGCGGCGTGGTGCTGCGCGAGGAAGGCGGTAGCAAGCTGGTCGAGTTTTCGGAGGTGCACGCCAGCCGTTGGACGAACGACGAGCTGGTGATCAGCGGAGTGCTGCACGCGCCGGGCGAGGCGGAGGACGGCCAGGAAAGCACGCAGTCGTTTCCGATTGGGGAGATCGAACGGGTGGTGGTGCGCCAGGTGGATGGGAACCGGACCTCGGTGGTGATCGGGGGCCTGATCATGGGGGTCGTGGTGGTCGCCACCTTCCTGATCACGGGGAAGTCGCAGGACGGGGTGCCGATCGGGTAGCGGTCCGCGGCTTGCCGACATCCTCATTGCCGGCGTTTGGCCCGAGGCGAGGGTGACGCCGGTGCGCACCGCAAACGGCGAGGCGCCGGACGCACCCCCTGCAGGGGCGCAATCTTCGTCAGGATCTCCCGGCCGGCCACCGCGCGGATTCGGGCTCCGATCGGCCACGTTTTTTGCCCGGATGGACTACATCGAGACTCTCCAGCCCCAGCGTGTCCATCGCTGAACGCATGGAACGGGAGAGCGTTGGCGCATTTGTGCACTTGAAGTCGAATCCGATTCGTCGCTCGCCGCGCACCACGAGCAGGCCGACGGTTGCCGGAAATAGGGCCGCCGCCGCGCTTCCGCGCGGCGGCGGCCCCTGTCATTCCTCCCGAACCGACTCAGCCCGTACAGGCCGCCGAGTTCTGGATTTCAGGATTCAGGGTGCACTCGATCTCGGGGATCGGCATGCACGAAATGCGTGGCTCGGCTCCCGGGCCGATCAGCGTCCCGCCCTGAAGGAAGGGGTGATTCCAGCGATCGAGATCGAAGAGACGGCGCCCCTCGATCCAGAGCGTCAGGTAGCGTTCGCGATCAAGAATCGACGCTGCGTCGTCCTGCGCGTTGGGAAACTCCAGCGCGCCGACCGTTGCCGGCTGCTCGATCGGATCCGCGCCGTAGAAGGCCCGCACCTCGTTCACCTTCGCAGTGAAGGTCGCAAGGTCGCCCGCGCCCATCGCCGCCTCGGCCTCGATCAGCCGCATCTCGGCGCCGGTCACGATCGGCACGTCGCTCCCCTGTTCGTTGTACTTGTCCTGCCGGTAGTGCGCCGTCAGTCCATCCGCGCCCTGGTGCGCGCCGCTGCCCTGTCCGGTGCAAACCCCGGTGGGCGTCACGCCCTTGGTCGGATCGGTGGGATCGTTCCAAGCACCGCAGATCGTGTAGGGCGCCCGCGGATCGCCATCGTAAACGCGCTGGGCCGGCGTCGCCCATACCCCTACTTCGGCGCGTCCCCACGATTCGTTCCAGACACCGTTGCTGTTCGCCGTCTGGTGATAGATCGCGTTGTGCACGAAGTCGGTCGGCACCATGGAGGCCGCCTGCGCCGCCGCCGACCAGTTGCCCAGCCCCACATTGGCCTGTGCGATCCCGCCATGCGCCGCGGTCACGAAGTCGCTCGCACCGGCGGCTCCGCCGATCGCAATCGCCTGGTTCAGCGCCACGATCGCGCTGTCGAAGGAGGCCGTGCGCGGCTGAATGGGGCCCTTGTCGTAGACCACTTCGCAGAAGTTCTCGCCCAGGATGCGGTGCGCCAATCCCATGAGCAGGAAGAGGCGCGAGGAGCCGGCGAAGCTGTTGGCCTCGCCCTCCAGAACCTGCTGCAATCGATCCCAGGCGCTTCCGGCGGCCCAGGCCGCTTCGTGCGTCTGTTCCCAGTGACCCGTCGAGTTCTCGTTGTCGAAGACGCCTCTGCGGTACTGCCCGGTCGAGAAGTAGCTGCCCGTGCCCGAAAGATCGTCGGTAAGACGAGCGATATCGAAGGCGTAGAGGTCGCCGATATGGTTGAACTCGGCCGACGCCCCGGAGACCAGGATCGGCATGAGGTCACGGGTGGTGAGGTCCTCGTCCAGGATCCTTCCCGGGTTGAGCACCTCCAGCTCGCAGGCGGTCAGCGCGAATGCGCCGGTGAGGACGGTAAGGGCGCGAAGCCCAAATCTCTCGATTCGCTTTTTCATCGATTTGCCCCCCGCCTCAGAAGTTGAGCGACAAGTTCAGGATCATGATCCGCGGCGGCGCCATGTTGTAGTACTCGTTGGGCGTCGAGTCGCCGAAGCCGTTGTCGTTGGCTTCCGGATCGAGACCGCGATAGTCGGTGCGCGTCCACAGATTCTTTCCGGCGAGCCCGATCTGGGCGCTTCTGGCGCCCGGCACGATGCCGTCGGGAAGCCGGTAGGTCACCGACGCCGATCGGATCTTGAAGAAGTCCGCCGCATCGGTCCACATGCCCTGGTCGGAATACGGCCCAATGCAACGGGCGATATCGGCAGCCGGCAACCCCATCGTCGCCACCCGCGACGAACCCGATCCGCTCAGCGAGTAGTACTGGTCCTGAATCGCCGGACAGCCATCGCCGGGCCAGACCCGCCGCCGAACGTTCTGGTACGCGATCCCGATCGGCCGCACCATTCCGTACTGGCCTTCGCCCACGACGTCGATCGTCAGAGTTTGCCAGAGCGTCAACCGGCTGTTGAGCCCGACCGTTTCGGTGGGGAAGAGATTGCCGATGTAACCCTTCTCCCACTCGGGCAGCTCCCCGATTGCGTCCGGATTCTGCAGGATGTCGTCCCAGCGAATCCAGAGGGGCAGCCCGAGCTGGCGACTGGTGCCGAGATCCTCCAGCGGTCCCAGGTCGGTGATCTCGCTGTCGTTGGTCGTGAAGTTGACGCCGACATCCCACTCGATGTCGTCGGTACGCACCGGCACGAAGCTGACGAGCGTTTCGGTGCCCCAGTTCTTGACCTCGCCCAGATTCCTGAGGGTCGCCTGCTCGGTGCCTCCCGACGGCGCCTCCTGGACACCGATCAGAGCGTTGCGCGTGGTCTGGTCGTAAGCGGTGAACTCGACCGATATGCGGCCCTCCAGGAACGAGGCGTCCACTCCGTATTCAATCTCCGAAGAGACCTCCGGGCCCAGATCGGCGTTCCCCAGGTTGGAGATGATTACGGCCGGAACCTGCTCGTCGGCCGACGTTGCCGAGTAGGTCCGCTTCGCGTCGAAGGCGCCGGGCGCCTTGCCCGATTCGCCCCAGGCGGCGCGCAGCTTGAAGGTCTCGGCGAAGTCGAAGGGGAAGAAGTCCTCGTCGGAGATCGTGTAGGCGGCCTGGAGCTTGGGATACGCAGCCAGACCGAACCCCTCTCCGAAGGTGCTGAAGCCGTCCCAGCGGATGCCGCCGGTAACGAAGAGCTTGTCGTTCAGCCCCAGGACTTCCTGCACGAAGAAACCGCCATTGCGAACCGTGATTCGTCCCTCGAAGACCTGCGGAAGGTTGCCGCCGCCGAGGACCTGCTCGCCCGGCCCCGCGAACAACTCGTCGAAGCCGTTGATCGTGTAGTTGAACTCCTCGTACACCTGGCCTCCCCAGGAGAGGCTCGAGCTGATGTTGTCAAGCGGGCTGTACGAGAGCGTTCCGGCGTAGTCGAAGGTGAGGTTGCGGTCGAACTGCTGGTCCACCTCGCGGTTTCCGGCGTGGTCCTCGTAGAAGCCCCAGCCCTTGAAGTCGATGAAGTCGGACGACGTGTAGTCGATGCCCACATTCATCCTGTGCGAGAACATGCTGTTCGGCGCCCAGTTGACGGCCAGCCCCGTGACGTACTGGTCCAGGTGGGTGAAGATCTCGTTCTCCAACACCAGCGAGTCGTCGTTTCCGGGCGTGTAGCCGCGGTCGCCGCGAAGGACGTTCAGGTAGAGTCCGGAAGCGTTGTTGCCATTGGGAATCCAGGTGATGTTCCGGCGTCCATAGCTGCTGTTCACCTGAATGTTGAGCCCGTCCGCAGGCTGGAAGGAGATGTTGGCGCGGATGTTGTAGTTGTCCGCTCCCTGCGGGTCCACCACGCCCTGGCGGTCGCCGTACTGGCCGGACACGAAGTAGGTCGCCGTTTCGCCCCCGCCCCGCACGCTCATGTTGTAGACCTGGTGGTGGGCGTTGCGGAACCAGCTTCCATTCGCCGGACACCCGGGCTCGTCGACCCCGATCTCGCCGGTCTGATGGTTGAGAATGTTCGGATCCCGGCAGGTGTTGAGGAACAGCCCCGACGGGTTGACATCGGGTCCCGGTCCCTGGTGGGGCATGACGCTGACGCCCTGCTCGACCGAGAAGGTCCAGGCCGGTGCGCCCGCCACGCCGCGCTTGGTGAAGATCTGGATCACCCCGCCCGCCGCCTCGGTTCCGTAGAGCGTCGTCGCCGCCGGCCCCTTGATCACCTCCATGCGGTCGATGTCGTTCGGGTTGATCATGTCGAAGGCCGAGGGAGTCTGCGCGCCCTCGTCGTCCGCACCGATCGGGTTGGACTCCATGCGCACCCCGTCCACATAGATGAGCGGGTTGTTGCCCTGGGTGAGGGAGTTGTTGCCCCGCAGCCGGATCTGGCTCGCGGCGCCCACCTGCCCGCTGTGGTCGTTGACCTGGACACCGGTGGTGCGGCCCTGCAGGACATCGCCGAGATCGGTGACCGCCGTGTGCTCGATGTCGGTGTTGTCGATCCCGCTGATGCTGTTCCCGAGCTCGCGACGCCGTACCTGGCCCGCCGTGCCGGTCACGACCACCCCTTCCAGCGCGATCGCGTCCTGCCGGAGGTTGAAGTCAACTGTGACTGCCCCCCCCCCCGGTACAGTGACCTCCCGCTCGATCGTGCCGTACCCGATGATCTCGACCCGCACGGTCTGCTGGCCGGCCGGAACGCTGATGATCAGGTAGCGCCCCACGTTGTTCGCGATCTGCCCGAGCGACGTTCCCACCACGGAGACCTGCGCCCCCGCCAGCGGAGCCTGGCTCACCGCGTCCTGGACGCTGCCCGTAATCGTTCCGGTTTGTGCCGCGGTTCGCTCCGCCAATCCAAGGCAGAGAGCGAGCGCGATGCCGAGCGCGGCCAGACGCCCGGCGCCATTCCGTCCATGAGTACTCATGGCTCCTCCTTTGAGTTTGTTGGAGCGGATCCATCGCCCGCCCCTGTTGGAGATTCTTGGAAGATTCATCATGGGGCGCAATGGCGAGGATCGCAAGCAGGCGGGAGAGGATCGTCGTCTACCGCGGCCCCACCCCGCACTCCGTCAGCGTCCGGCAGGTCACCCTGAGCCGCCCCCGGTCGCGCTCCGGCACCGAGAGGATCGAGACCGCGGCCACTGCCTCGCGCACATCGACAGGGTGCGGCGGACGGAAGGTGATGTGGACCCGCCAGCCCCGCCGCCCCTCGCTCTGGTGCGGCTCCAGCTCCGCCCCTCCGACCCATTGCACGGCGCGCAGTTCGCGCTGCACGACCGAGATCTCGCCCTGGCTGCGCGGCCCCGTCCCCAGCTCCAGCGTCAGAACCTCGTTCGAGAAGGGGTAGTTCTCGCGCCACCGGTTCACCGCCGCGTTCACCGTTCGCCAGTCGGCCCCGGTCGCAAGGAGGTGCTGGGCATAGTCGCGCAACAGGAATTCGTTGTGCTTGACGCCGTCGGCCAGCGCGTCCTCGAAGTGGGCCACGAAGCCGCCCGCGTCGCCCCGCACGATCGACTGCACGCCCTCCAGGAACTCGGTGTCGGGGTCGCCGGGATTGACCTCGCGCACCACCTCGGTCATCTCGGCCCATGCGTCGCTCTCCCAGTCCACCGGATCGCCGCTCCGCGCAATCGCGAACTCGCGCACCCCAACCGCCAGCCCCACGCCGTAGATCACGAAGAGGATCCGGTAGCTCCGGAAGATGTTGCCGAGGCGTCGGCCAAGTGGTGGGCGCTGCCCGGTTGACGGAACGCTTCCCCCGGAAGCCGCTCCCTTGCGCATCCGCCGGCTGCCTGTCCGCCTCCTCCGCGCCTGACGGGATTGCGCCGTGCCTCCGCCCTTCGCCGCCGAAGAGCCCGCCCGAGGCCTGCCCCCGCGCCCCCTGCGTCCGCTCCGGCCGCCGCCCGCCCGGTCCGCGCCCTTTCCGGTCCGCGCGTTGCCCCCGGTCCCGCGCCCAGGCTCCCTCCGGCCGCGCCCGCCGCGCCTCACAGTCCCCCCTGCACCTGCTTGTCCCTCACCTTCCAGATGAAGGAATCGACGTAGTAGTGCAGCAGCGCGTAGGCATAGAGCATCATCTGCGACCAGAGCTCGTAGCCGCCTGCGTGGTCGAGCGCCGGAATGTTGAACTGCGGGATCGCCGGATAGGGCGCGAAGTTGACGACGCCGAAGCCGAACTCGTCCAGCGGCCGGTTGATGAGCAACTGAAAGGCCACCGCGTAGGCGCCGCCCAGGACGAGGAACCAGCGCAGCCGTCCGCTTCCGGTGAGCCTGCTCCAGAGCCCCGGCCGGGACTTGCCCGCCGCCGCGGTGCGATTCATGAAGGCATAGACCATGACCATGTACTGGACGCCGTGCATGACCCGGTGCGCGACCGCGTACAGCAGGATCGAATTGGTGTGCCAGGCGACGAAGTACCAGAGGAAGTAGCTGGCCGCAATGAAGCCGTACTTGACCGGGTTGATCTTCCCGCCCTCGCGCACGGTCCTGCGCAGGTGCAGAAGATAGACGATCAGGTAGCCGCCGGTGACGACCCAACTCAACAGGAGCAGCCCCTCGACGAAACCGGCCGAGATCGGCGCCTGCATGCGGTGGAGCTCGCGGATCCAGAGGAAGCGGAACATCGGCGCCTGCAGGAACATGTTCCCGTAGAGGACCCAGTGGAGCGCCAGGTCGTACTTGCGCGTGCTCTCCAGCCCGGTCCGCGCCTTGAAGTCGTAGACGCGGCTGAAGCCGTGCTGCTGCATGATGCTGTGCTGGTGGTCCCAGGCCGAGACGAGAAGCAACAGGGTGATCGGCGCCCAGACGAGTCCGGCGGCGGTGAGCGAGAAGATCGCGACGGGGCCGACGATGAGCCGGGTGCGGAAGCGCTCCCAGACCTCGGGCATGCCGTAGCTGCGCACCCAGGTGGCGTAGTGGTGGGGGGTGGTGACCCAGAGATTGATCGACGCGACCGCCACATAGGGGAGCCAGGCCTGGAAGCCGAGGGCGAGCGCGACCGCGAAGAAGGGCAGCCCGAGGAACCAGACCGCGTCCTGGCGCGGGTTCAGGATGTAGCCGGTGCGGAACATGGATTTGAGGGTAGGGGGGAAGCCGACGGGGATCAACCGGGGGGCGGGCCGGCGAGCGCGCCGCGCGGCGGCGGGGACGAGGGGCGCGGGTGGGGATGCGGGACCGGGCGGGGTGGGGGGCTCCGGGGGTGGCCGGGCGAAGGAATGCGGCGTCCGGCCCCGGCGCGGGCCGGCCGGGGCGGTGGCCGTGGTTGCCGGGTGCGCGCGCAACCCCCAGACTCCTGGGTTCTCTGACGCTCGCTCACCTGCACTTCGGGAGTTCGACCATGCCCTTCGCCCTCTATGCCGCTCACTCCGGCCTGCGCTACCTGGTGCTGGTCGGCGGGCTGTTCGTGATTCTGTACGCCGCCGCCGGTTTGCTGGGCAGACGCGAGTACTCCGGCGCGATGGCGAGGCTGGCTCTTGTCTTTACCGGGTTGCTGCACCTGCAACTGCTCGTGGGCGCGGCGGTGCTCTTTACGCGGCCCTTCGGGACGGCGGTGATCGGTCACATCTTCACGATGCTCGCGGCGGCGGCGGTGGCGCAGTTCACGGCGACGGTGGTGAAGCGGCGGCCGCAGGAGGAGAAGAGCTATGGGCCGCACCTGGTGGGCGGCGTTCTGGCGATGGCCTTGATCGCGCTGGGGATTCTGGCGATCGGGCGGGGGGTGCTGGACAGCAACGTCGGGTAGCGGCGGGGGCCGGGAACGCCGCCGGGCTCTGGGGACTGCGCCGCGCGATTCGCGACCGGGCGGGCTGCCATTGGCCACGCCTGGGGTGCGGCGCTCGGGATGCACGATCCGATTGGACCGGCTGGAATGGACCGGGCGTCGGACTGGACCGGCATTGGATTGCCGTATCCGGCGGCACGCTCGCGGATTGGACGGGACCGGCGCGAAATCGCGGGCGCCGCGGCCCAATACACGCCGATCCGGCCACCCCGAGGGAGTCAGGGCGGCCGGATCGGAAAAGAGGTGGAAGAGCGGAGGGTCCGGGCTCAGCCGGTCGGTCCGTCGATGTTTTCGTTGGTGTCGACCTCGGAGCGGGCGATCGGGAAGCAGAGATCCTGCTGCACGAGGTGCGAGCCCACATCCTGGCTGCCCGAGGGGGTCTCGAGGGGATGGCGGCCGCCGGGCGTGTTGTCGCGGTTCCAGCGGTAGAAGTCGCCGAGGCGGCGGCCTTCCAGCCAGAGGACGACGCCGCGCTCGAACTTCAGCGCCCGCCAGGCTTCGGTGATGTTCTCCGGCTCGATAGCGAATGTGCCCGCCGCAGCCCGAAGCGCGTTGATCTTCGCCGTCGCGCCCTGCCAGTCGCCCGCGTTCAGCATCGCCTCGGCCTCGATGAGACGCATCTCGGCGCCCTTCGAGAGGGGAATGTCATCGCCCGAATCCTGGTACTTGTCCTGCGGCCACCACGGAACCTGGCCGCAGCACTGCACGGCGGCGTCGCCGGTCTCGTCGGTCACGCGGTAGGGAACGCGCGGGTCGCCATTGGGATTGTTCTCGCTGAGGCTGTATTCCTCGTACTTGGTGAACTTCTGCGTATGCGCCTTGTAGGGCTCGGCCTGGGAGGCGAACTGAATCCGGTTGAGCGTCGGATTGCCGAAGCCGTCGTGATAGGGCAGGACGAACTGGAAGTTGTCGGGGATGCCCGATGCGTCGGACACCGCCCCCGCCCAGTCGCCCCGGAAGGCCTTCACCGAGGCGCGCGCCGCCACCGCCGCGGTCGCCATGTCGCCCGTGGTCAGCGCGGCCGCCTGCTCGAAGTGCGCGATGGCGCGATCGTAGTAGACGCTGCGGTTGCCGGCAGGTCCGCCATCGATCACCGAGTTGCAGAAGTTCTCGCCCAGGAGGCGGTAGGCGTAGCCGGCCCAGAGATAGGCTTCGCCCAGGAGCTTCTGGTCTTCGGCGCCGGTCTCGTTGATCTTCGCGATCCCGTCGTCTCCCCACCAGCGCGCGCGCTGCGAGAGGTTCCAGTGCGTGCCGATCGTTTCGTAGTCGAGCTCGCCATTCTGCCACTCGACCTGAATGCCGAAGCTGCCCGTCGAGCCGGAGGGATGGACTTCGCGCGAGATCGCGGCGCTCGTGTAGCCGATCCAGTTGTGCGCTTCGCTCACGCCGCGCCCGATTCCCTTGACGATCGCCTCTTGGGCCGCGGTCTCGAAGAGGAACTCCTCCTGGACGCGGCCCGGGTTGACGACCTCGGTGTCGCAGGCCGCCAGCAACGCCACGAGCGCGACCGGCAGGATGAGGATCTTTCTGGTTCCGTTGTTAGTCATTTTGTGGGTCCGTTCCTCCTAGAAGACGACTTGCAGCGAGAAGGTGTAGAAGGCGGGCGGGGGCACATGTTCGAGCATGCTGCGAACGCGCGTGTTGTAGCCTACGTTGCCGCCGACCTCGGGATCGAGCGTCCTCATCGCTGGATCGACCCAGCGGAAGAAGTTGCGTCCCGAGAAGGTGACGCTGGCGCGCGACGCGCTCATCATCGCCGCCCAGGAATCGGGCAGCGGCGCCTGAAGGCTGACCTCGCGGATCTTGAAGAAGTCGGAGGGCTGGATCGAGAAATCCGAACGGTAGTGCTGCACGTCGCAGCGGCCGCGCTCTTCGGCGGTCAGCGCCGTGTAACCCTGCGTCTCCCAGATGTTGTATGCCTCGAAGCACCCCGCCCAGCGCACCGAACGGCGTGTCGCCGCCGCCTGCGCGCCATTCGACATCCATGCGCCGCCCTGGTATTCGGCCCGCGCCGCGAGGGTAATTCCCCCAGGCAGACCGAAGGTCGTGTGCATTCCCGCGATCGTGGTCGGCTGGTTGGGACCGAAGACGCTGTCCTGGACGACGATCGGGTCCTCGTGCGCGTCGGGGTTGGAGATGCGGTAGGCTCTGATCACCGGGGCCGGCTGTCCTTCGATCACCCAGCCATAGCCTCCGATCGAGAACTCGGGCGCACCGCCCAAAGAGATGATCTCGGAGTCGGTGAGGGAGAGGGTTCCGCCCAGGTCCCAGCTCCAGGAGTCGTTGCGCACCACAGTGTAGTTGAGGCCGAGCTCCAGCCCGCTGTTCGCGAGTTCGCCCACATTGGCCAACTGCGATCCGGTGAACCCGAGCGACGGAACCTGCCGCACGCTGAATAGCGCATCGAAGGTGTTCTGGCTGAACCAGGTGAAGTCGACGGTAAGGCGGTCGTCGATCATCGACGCCTCGAGTCCCGCTTCCAGCTCGGCCGTCGTTTCGGGACCGATCTCGGCGTTCCCCACATTGCTGGGCAGGAAAGCCGGCACGCCGCCCCAGCCGGCCGCGTTGAAGGTCCGGACCGCGTCGAAGGCGCCCGGCGCCCGTCCGGCCTGTCCCCAGGCGGCGCGCAGCTTCATCGAGCCCCAGGACTCGTTCCAGAAGTCCTCGTCCGAGATGATGTACGAACCGGAGATCTTCGGATAGGTCTGGAGCCCGAAGTCCGATCCGAAGGCCGAGTTCCCGTCCACGCGCACGCCGGCGGTGACGAAGTACTTGTTGGAGAAGTCGAACTTGCCCTCGACGAAGAAGCCTGCCGTTACCACCCGGGTGCGGTCCTCGAAGCCCAGGGTTGTCCCCGCGTTGTCCACGTCGGGATCGCCGGGGCCGGGGAAGTCCTCGCCGTAGGCCGTGGTCTCCTCGATGCGTTCGGTGATCGACTGACCGCCGAAGGAGAACGCCGACTGAATGCCCCTGGGGAGCGCAACGTCGACCGAGCCGACGTAGTCCACTGTGAGGGTGTTGAACTCGTAGCGCGAAGTGGCGATGATGCCCGCAGGCGCGCGAATGAAGCCGAAGGGACGCAGATTGCGGTTGTCCTGCTGCGCCAGGTCGTAGCCGACGCTCAGCCGGTTGGAGAAGTTGGCGAGCGGCGACCAGGTCGCGGTCAGCCCGGTGATCAGGTGGTCGAGCTGTGTGGTGATCTCCTGGTTCAGGAAGGGATTGATCGCGTTGAAGGATTCGTCGTTGAGGTAGTTGCGGTCGCGGCGGAAGGTGTTGAGCGTCATCCCGTGCGCGTTGTTTCCGGCCGCCGTGTGCCCGAGCCGGCCGTTCGTGTACGAGGTGTTCCACTGAAGCTGCAGATCCTCGCGCGGGGAGAAGGTGAAGTTGCCGCGCAGCACGAGCTTCTTCTCGTTGTCGTTGGGCAGCACGCCGTCGTCGTTGCCGAAGGTGGTCGAGACGAAGTAGCGCACCGTTTCAGCGCCGCCGCCCACGCTCATCGCGTAGTCCTGCTGCCAGGCGCCCATATCGGAGAAGAGGCCGCTGTCGCAGGGCTGGCCCTCCACCACGATCGGGTCGTCGCACATCGGCTTGCGCCCGCGGAGCCAGGGATTGATGAAGAGGAAGTCGGAGCGCCCGCCAGAGAGGGAGGTGGGGTTCTCCGACGGGGGACGAAGCGAGGGATCGGGTCCGAAGGGAAGGTTGCGCGCCACCCCCTGGTTGACCTGCCCGGTCCAGGTGGCCTGGCCCACGTTGCCCCGCTTGGTGAAGATCTGAATCACCCCGGCCGACGCCTCGGTGCCGTAGAGGGTGGTCGCGGCGGCGCCCTTGATGACCTCGATCCGCTCGATGTCCTGCGGCGCAATGCTGTTCAGCGGACTCGACACGTCGTTGTTGCTGCGCCCCGAGTAGCCGACCGGCGGCACATTCTTCGCGAAGCCCTCGCTCCGGACCCGCACGCCGTCCACATAGATGAGCGGCTGGTTGGACTGGGTCATGGAGACGTTGCCGCGCAGGCGGATCATAGCCCCGCCGCCCGAGCTCGCCGAGCTCTGCGTGACCGACATTCCGGGAACGCGGCCCTGCAGGAGAGCGTCCACATTCTGGGGCGGCCCGACGATCTCTTCCTCAATGTTGAGCTGCGTGACGGAGTTCCCGACCTCGCGCCGACGCGCCGCGCCCGCCGTCCCGGTCACCACGATCTCGTCCAGACCCAGCACCTGCTGCGAGAGAGTGAGATCCTGCTCGACGGTGCCCCCGGCCGCGACGGTGAGCTGCATCTCCACCGATCCGTACCCGATCCGCTCGGCGCGCAAGGTGTAGTCTCCCGCGGGAACATTCAGGATGATGTAGCGGCCGTTGTCCCGCGAAAGGGTGCCCAGGCTGGTTCCAACCAGGTGCACCTGCACCGAAGCGATCGGTCGCTGTCCGGCGGCGTCGGTGACCACTCCGGTGATTGTGCCGTCCTGGGCCTGCGCCGCGGCGGGCGCCAGGAGAGCGAGAGCGGCGGCCACCGGGACCAGCGCTCCCATCCAGCCGCGACGGCGCGGCCCTTCAAACGATCTGTCTGCCATCTTTTGCTCGACTCCTTGTGTTGAGCGTGGCGAAGGGTTGCGGACCCGCAGAGGCGCTGCGGAATCCGTGGATTCCGATGAATCCGTTCAATTGGACTGAATCCGATTGGACTGAGCCTGTTCAATATTGACCATTACCTCGGCGCTCGCCACTCCCTCGACGGCGTCCTCGGCCCTCGCGCGCACCAGAAAGCGCCCCGATTCCCGGTAGGTGTGCTGCCTGGAACCCGCTGCGGTCTGGGCTCCCGCGGTGGGCAGCGAATCGACCGCGCCGTCGCCCCAGGAGAAGATGATTCCATCCAGACGGCGACCGCTGACATTGTAGAGAACCGAGAGTTCCTCGCCGACGCGGCCGGTGCCGGGGCCGATCAGTTCAACGGAAAGCGGCGTGCCGATCTCGTCCTCCATGCAGCCGGAAAGGAGGAGGGTGGCGAGAAGGGCGAGTGGGAAGCCGGGGCGGGGGAAGGGACGGTGGGCGCGGGGGAAGGGATGGAGAAAGCGCCGGGCGCGGGGGAAGGGACGGTGGGCGCGGGGGAAGGAATGGAACGCCTGTGAGGCGCGCGGGAGGGGATGGCGGGCGCCGGCCGGTGGAGATTGGAACGGGCCGTCGGAAGCGGGAGTGGGGGAAGGGCGGTCGCTGCGGCGGCGGATCCGGGCGCCGGGACGGCTCCGTCGGCAATCCGGGCGCCGGGCAACGGGGGACGCGCCTCTCATGGAAGTCGCAGGGGAATGCGGAAGACGAGGCGCGGGGGGCCCTCTTCGGGAGGGGTGGGAGGGGTGGGGCCGCTTCGCCGCGAGCGCCGGCCGAGCTCGTACCAGAGGATGCCGCCACCGACCGCCCCCACCGCCCCCAGCAACCCCCAGGTGCGGCCGCGGTCGAGGGTGCGCAACTCCACCTCCGCGATCCCGGCCACCGGCACCCGGATCCGCTGGCTATACGATTGGAGGCGGATCCCCTCGGCCACCGTCGCCACCGGCACCTCCATCAGGATCGAGTCGGCCGCCGCATCGATCACGGTGCCCTCCATGAGGCGGTCGCCGCCCAGGAGGAACTCGCGCAGATCCTCGTGCTGTTCCGGAGAGAGGCGGGCGCGCACCTTGTCGCCGCTCCGCAGATCGGCCAGCGCGGCCGGGCGGTAGGCGTGGCAGGCGGTCGCGACGCACAGAAGCGGGAAGAGAAGGCACCCGGCGAAACGCAGGCGGCGGGGGCGACAGCGAGGAACGACCGGAGGCCGCGAGGCGGCGGCGGGGCGTGGGTGGAGGGAGCAACGGTCCATAATGAGAAAATGTAATCCCGGCCCGGCCCGGCCGCCCTGGTGGGAGGGCGGTCGCCTCAGGGCTGCGTCGTTTCGGAAACGGCCAGGAGCCGCATCGCCCGCACCGTCTCCACGCCAAGTTCGTCGGTGAATACGCCGGCGATCCGGTTGCCGTCCCCTGCCCTGACGCTCAGGCCTTCAGGCGCGCGCACCGTTCCGATGTAGCTGTGGTCCCGGGACGAGAAGAGGTCAAAGAGGGTGACTCGTCCGTTCCGGGGATTGCCGAGCGGCGGCGAGAGCGCGTCGCTCAATCCCCGCTGCCGAAGCACCCAGTAGCTGCGGCCGGGGGGGCCCGCGAACACTCTGCCGGTCAGGGGAAATGCCTCCTCGAACGAGATCATGTCCGCGAGTCGGTTCCCCCGCGCTCTCAGGCGTTCCCTGGTTCGGCGAATGTAGGCGTCGTCCGGCCCCCTCACCGCGACGTCGCGGGCAAGTATTCCCAACACATCGCCGGTCGAGGCATCAAGTACGGACAGGTCGTAGGCGTCGCTCACGCCGACCACGATCTCGCCCCCGCCAAGATCCTCCATGTTCGCAGAGGGAGTGAAGAGACTCATGGTTTGAATCATGGACGGCATCGGGTCGAAGGACCAGAGCGTTTCATCGTCGTGCAGGCGCACGATCGTCCATACCTGTTCAGCCTTGGCACCGGGCAGGTAAGGTCGCTGCAACCGGGTGCGCACCAGCAGGTTGCCCTCCGCGTCGTACGCTATGTCGGCCACCGGCCCGCGCGGGAAGTCGTGCGAGCCGAGCAACCGGCCGGCGAGGTCGAATTCATCGATCCTCCTCGTGCCGCTGACCGCCACGCGGCCTTCGTGGGAGACGGCCAACCCCCCAAGGCGCCCGGAAAACTCGCCGGGACCTTCGCCCTGCCGACCCCAGGCGTGGATCTCTTCACCCGCCCGGTCGTAGACGAATACGGTGAACAGTTGCCGGTCGAGAACCACGAGCTCTCCGCCCGCGGCAAAGCGCATGGCCTCAATCCGGCCGAAGAGCGCTTCGATTCGGAATTCCTCCTCGAACTCCGCTTCCAGGAGCACCGGAACCGATGCATTCGGTTCGGAGACCCCGGATTCGGCGGACGGGGGCGGCGGCGTGTCCGTCGCACAGGCGGCCAGCGCCAGCGATGGTGCGACGAGCAGGGCGATCCTGGCGATGGTTTTACTCCTCCCTGGGAACGCAAAATTCGAACAGATCCCCGACGCGGTCGAGGCAGAGGAGAAAGAGTTCGAGTGCTTCATTCGATGACCTCCCCATCCTCCTCGTCCTCGTCGAGGCTATCCAGCGCCAAATCGGCCGCGTCACACGCTTCGTCGGCCTGTTCTCGCGCGAGATCGCACGCTGGCATCTGTTCCCGGTGGTGTCCGGGTGAGTCCGCCCTGAAGATGTCCCCACGGCCTTGATGGTCCAACAGCGTAATCCACTCGCGGCGGCGGCGCAAGTGAAGCATCCTGCCTCCTGAGCGCGCCGACGCTTCCTGACAGGCAACGCGCACAGGGACTCTTCGGCCATCCGTCGCTCAGCGGCGAACCCGCTCCCGGTGGCGCGCGCATAGACGGTTTCGGCATCCAGTCCCAGGCTGTAGTCGGTCGCCCCGCCCGGTCCGGTTTCGCCCACCGCGCGCTTGAGGGCGCGACACTGGAGGCAGACGTGCAGCGAGGCATCGGGGTCGAGCGTCGCCAACCCATGATCCTACCCAAGGAACCGAGCCGGTACGAGAATTGTGCATCCCGAAAGCCGCAATCCGGAGACCGCATGACTTCCGCAACCACCGCCGCACCCGCCCCACCCGAGCCAGCGACGCCGACGAACGCCGACCACTCCCGCGCCGTGGCCGAGAGCGCCCGCCAGACCCGCTGGGAACGGCGCAGCTTCATGAAGGAGCTCTTCGGGGGCCGGCTTTCGCTGGGTCTCATTCACCCCCACCCCGAACAGGATCCGGAGGAGGCCGCGCGCGCCGCCCCCTTCCTGGAACGGCTGGAGCGCTTCGTGGCCGAAGAGGTCGATGGCGACGCCGTGGACCGCGATCGTCACGTTCCCGATTCGGTCCTGGAGGGACTCGCCCGCATCGGCGCCTTCGGGATCAAGATTCCCCGCGCATACGGCGGACTCGGCCTCTCGCAGCTTTCCTACAACCGTGCCCTGGCGATCGTGGCCGGGCGCTGCGCCTCGACCGCCGCCTTCCTCTCCGCGCATCAGTCCATCGGCGTCCCCACCCCCCTCGTGCTCTTCGGCACCGACGAACAGAAGCGCCGCTACCTCCCCCGCGCGGCCTCCGGCGAGCTCTCCGCCTTCGCGCTTACCGAGGCGATGGTGGGATCGGATCCCGCCAACATGGCCACGGTCGCCGAGCCTTCCCCCGATGGCGCGCATTTCGTTCTGAATGGCGAGAAGCTGTGGACGACGAATGGTCCGCGCGCCCAGATCGTGGTGGTGATGGCGCGGACGCCGACCCGGCCGGGAGTGAAGGGAAGCCGCCCGATCAGCGCCTTCATCGTCGAGATGGCGTGGGAAGGGGTGGAGGTGGCGCAGGAATGCCGCTTCATGGGGCTGAATGGAATCTCCAACGGGGTGCTGCGATTTCGCGATGTGAGGGTCCCGCGGGAGAACCTGCTCTGGGGGGAGGGCAAGGGGCTCAAGCTCGCGCTGATTACCCTGAACACCGGGCGGTTGGCGCTTCCCGCCTTCTGCACCGCTTCGGCCCGGGGCTACCTGAGGGCCTCGCGGGAGTGGTCGGGGGACCGCGAGCAGTGGGGCGCGCCGATCGGCAGGCACGACGCGGTGGCGCAGAAGCTGGGGCGGATCGCGGCCGAGACCTTCGCGATGGAGGCGGTGGTGGAGCTCGCGGCGGCGATGTCGGGGCAGGGCGCGCTCGACATCCGGCTGGAGGCGGCGATGGCCAAGCTCTGGCACAGCGAGAAGGGGTGGGAGCTGGTGAACGAAGCCGTGCAGATTCGGGGCGGGCGCGGCTACGAGACGGCAGATTCGCTGCGGGAGCGGGGCGAGGATCCGGTGCCGCTGGAAAGGAATCTGCGGGATGCGCGCATCAACATGATCTTCGAGGGGACCAGCGAGATCATGCGGCTCTTCATGGCGCGCGAGGCCGTGGACGACCACCTGGCCGTGGCGGGGGCGATGATCGATCCGCGGGCGCCGACCGGCAGACGGGTGGCCGCGCTGGTTCGAGCCGCGGCCCACTACGCGATCTGGTATCCGGGGCGGTGGCTGGGTTGGGGGCGGTGGCCGCGCTACGGCGACTTTGGTTCGCTGGCAGGCCATATTCGCTATGCCGACCGCAGGTCGCGGAAGTTGGCGCGCGCAATCTTCCACGCGATGATTCGCTTCGGTCCCAGGCTGGAAGAGCGGCAGGCCGTGCTGGGACGGATCGTCGACATCGGAGCGGATCTCTTCGTGATTGCGGCAAGTTGCGTGCGTGCGATGCAGCTTTTGCGGGCCAACCCTTCCGACCGCACTCCGGTCGAGCTGGCCGACGGGGCCTGCCGGCTGGCGCGGCGACGGATCGACGACAACTTCCGCAGGATCTTCCGCAACGAGGATCGCAGAATCCGCCAACTGGCGCGCGGCGTCCTGGCCGGACGCTACACCTGGCTGGAGGAAGGAACCACCCGGATGGCGGAGGGGACCGGGCGATGACGCGACGGACGCGGTTCTTCCGGCATCCCGCCTTCCGGCGCGCCTCCTTCCCGCTGCTCGTCTTCACCCTGTTTTGGACGCTTGCGTTGCTCCTGCTCGGCAGCATCGTGCACGCCACGGAATCCAGCCTGGCCTGTCCCGACTGGCCGACCTGCTTCGGGACGATGATGCCCGAGATGACCGGGGGCGTCTTCTGGGAACATCTGCATCGCCTCTGGGCCGGGGCGCTGGTGCTCCTCTTCGTCGCGGCGCTCCTGCTGGTCCGGCGCGAACACCCCGAACGCCGCGATCTGCTGCGCCTTGGCGTCGCCGGGGTAGCGCTCCTCCTGGTCCAGTCTCTCCTGGGGGGACTGACCGTCATCCACCGCCTGCCCGACGCGATCTCGACGACCCACCTGGCGCTGGCCTTCGCCTTCCTGGCGCTGCTGACGGTGATGCTCGTGCGCGCGCGCGCGCCGGGCCGCACCGGCGACGACCTCCCCGCGAGGCCGGCCACCCCAACCCGGCGGGCGGGAATGGGGGCCGCGGCGCTGATCTTCGTGCAGTCGGTCGTGGGTGCGGTCGTGCGTCACACCGATTCCGGAATGGGCTGCCCCGATGTCCCCCTCTGTCTGGGCGAAGTGATCCCCCCCCTGGATCACGCGGTGGTGGCGATTCACTTCCTGCACCGGACTCTGGGGCTGGCCGTCGCGGCAATGGTGGCGGCGCTCGCCTGGCGCATCCTGCGTCGCGACCCGGATCCGGTCTCGCGTGTCCTGGCGCTGGCGCTGGGCGTCGGGGTCGTGGCCCAGCTTCTGCTTGGGTTCTTCTCGGTCGCCTACCGTCTGGCGGTCCCGCTGGTCTCGCTGCACACCCTGCTGGCCGCCATCCTCCTTGCCCTTGCGGTGGCGCTGGCCGCACGCGCCGAAGAGCCGGCCGCATCCGGGAGCATTCCCCCTTCACCCGGAGCCCCCGCATGAATCCGGAGCCCATCGGAGACGCGATCGCGGCCCTGAATGCGATCCTCAACGCGAGCAGCGCCGTCCTCCTGCTGACCGGCTATCGATTCATCCGGCGAGGCCGCATCCGGGAGCACCAACGCTGCATGATCGCGGCCGTCGCCACGAGCGCCCTCTTCCTGGTCCTCTATGTGGTGCGCTTTTCGCTGACCGGCACCCACGCCTTCCAGGGACCGGATTCGGTTCGCCCCCTCTACCTGGCCATTCTTTTCAGCCACATGACGCTGGCGATCCTGGTCGTCCCCCTGGTCCTGCGGCTGCTCTTCCTGGCCCGGCGCGAACGATTCGCCGAGCACCGCCGCCTGGCCCGCTGGACCTTCCCGATCTGGCTCTATGTGTCGGTGACCGGACTGGCGGTCTACCTCATTCTCTATCGACTGTACGCGGCATAGTCACCCACTTGCAGCATCGGCCACCGTGGACTTCGCAGTCGTCCTTGGCCACCACCGTGGTTCCAGCGGTGTTTTCGGACATGACGCGCTGAAGAAATCCCGTGAGGACCGCGCACGCGCGGCCCTTCTTGTCGAACTGCGCCAGGGGTGTCGCGGAGGCCTCGTAAACCAGCGAACCACGGCGGAAGGCGCCCATCTTGCGGCCAAATAGCCGGCGCAACGATCGGAGCACCCGACGACGGATCAGGTAGCGACGCATGACCCAGGGGAGGCCGCGTGGAACCCGTCGCATCCGCGCCGCCGCCAGCCGGGTTCCCGTCGAATGGAAGATCGCTTGCGCGTCCGGACGCCTGGCGACCAGTCGGATCATCTCGTGGAGTTCGGTGTCGGGGATCCTGCGGCCCCTGCGAACCCGTTCCTCGCAGCGGGCGATCCGACTTTCGACGACTCTGTTCAGACCCAGGCGCCGAGGCATCGTGAACCGGACATCCTCGTCATCGAGCTGCTCCATGGGACGGTCCGCCGACTGCACCGCCTCGAGAAGGGCCAACTCCACCCTCGCGGATACCCGCCGTTTCGCGCTCTGGCTCACCGTTGCCGCCGCGAGCCTGGATAGAGGCTTTCTCTCAAGTGTCTTCTTTCAGATTCTGCGAGCGTCGCGCGCCCGCCACCGAATGCGCAGTTCCCGGAGTCACACCAGGATCCCGGAGTCGAAGATCCCGGAGTTGCGACGGGGTTATTGTGGGGTTGGAATCGGGTCGGTGGCAAGTGGCTGTGGGTCGGGAGCGAGTGACAAAGTCCGGGGCAGTCAGAACAAATCCGGCAGTCGGAACAGATGACGATGTCCGGTTGCGGGTCCATCGCGCCCCGAGGCGAGCGGCGCTCCGGAGCCCTTGCCAGGGGGACGATTTGCACTTGCGGCGGCGCCGGGTCAGCTTTGGTCGGCTTCCGCCCCGACCGGCTTCGGCCCTCGTCGCCCAGCCCCCCCGATTCGCATCGCGCACCCCCCCGGCCACCCCCTCGTCACGGTGAAACGTCACCCCGTCTTCGACCCCCCCGAATACCGCGACTGGCGCCCCGAACCGGAGCTGGTGCGCGCGTACGGCGAGCGGATCGCGCGGGACGAGGCCCGGGCCGCCATCGTGGACGGCCTCGATTCGGCCACCCTCCTGGCGCTCTACCGCGATCTCCTCGTCACCCGCCTGCAGGATACGGGTCTCAAGCGGTGGGTTCGCCAGGGAGTGATCAGCAAGGCCTGGCTCGGCGTCGGCGAGGAAGCGGTCACCGTGGGAAGCGTCGCCGCGCTGGACCGCAACGCCGATGTCGTGATTCCGATGATTCGCAATGCGGGGGCCTGCCACATGATGGGACTGCCGCTCGAGCACGGCTTCGCCGCCTACCTGGGGACCGCGGACAGCCCCAGCGGGGGACGCGACTTTCACTACGGCGATGTGGCCCGCGGGGTGATCCAGCCGGTGAGCCACATGGGAACCAGCGTTGCGGTGGCGGCCGGGGCGGCGCTGGCCTTTCGCAACCGGAAGGAAGACCGCGTCGCGCTCACCTGGACGGGGGACGGGGCGACGCGCACGGCGGCCTTCCACGAGGGAATGGTGGTCGCGGCGCGACTGGCGGCGCCCCTGGTGGTGATCGTGCAGAACAACCAGGTGGCGCTGGGAACGACCCTCGCGCAGCACAGCGGCGGGAGGCCGCGCGATGTTCCGGGGGCCTACGGGATCGAGCCGCTCCTCTGCGATGGCAACAACGTGCTGGATGTGTACGCGGCCACGGCGATCGCGCGGGAGCGGTGCCGGGGGGGGGAGGGGCCGGCGGTGGTGGTGGCGGAGACCTTCCGGATGGGGGGACACGCCACCCACGACGAGCGCGAAGCGCGGGAGACCTTCCCGGCCGGGCTCTTCGCCCATTGGGGAAAGCGCGATCCGGTTGGGCTCCTTGAGGAGTGGCTGGCCGGGCGCGGGATCGCGGCGGAGGAGCTGGCCGCGGTGGAGGCGGCGGCCGAGCGCGCGGTGGAGGAGGCCGCGGAAAGGGCGCTGGCGTCGCGCGAACTCGCTCCGGATCCCCGGCATGCGCTCTGGGAAGGATTTTCCGAGGGTGGGGTTCTGCACGGGCTGGCCGACCGTCTGGAGGCCTCCGCGCAGTCGAATCCGCCGGATCCGGGTGGCGTTGGGGAAACGGCGGGCGGCGGCGGCGGGGGCCGGACGGCGAGCGGCGGAGCTTCCGGTGTACTGTTGGAGACGCGACGGGGTTAGCTTGGGAGCCATGTTCGAGAATCTGCGCCGGGCCTTTCGCGAGGCCGTGGAGAACTTCAATCGCGAGATGGAGCGCGATGCCGTGCCCGAAACCGTCGATGGGCTGGTGCGGGGAATGGAGCGCGAGGCCGCCGACGCGAAGCTGGCTCTGGACGCCCTCCGCCGGGAGCTCGAAATCGCGCGCAGAAAGGCCGCCGCCGAGGAGCGCGAGGTCGTCGTGTGCCGCCGCCGCGAGGAGCAGGCCCGCAGGATTGGGGACGAGGAAACGGTGCGGGTCGCCGCCGAGTTCGCCGAGAGGCATTCGCGCCGCCACCGGGTTCTGGCGAACAAGGCCGACGCGATCGCGGCCGAAATCTCTCTGCGCGAGTCGGAGTTCGGGGAGATGATCCGTCAGATTCGCAAGGCGAAGGCCAGTCGCGGATCGCTGAAGGCCACCGCCGGCCGCACGCGGGCTCGCGAAACGGTGCGGGGAACGGACGATCTCTTCGACGAAATGGACCGGATGGCCGAGAAGATCAACGCCACGGGGCCGGGGGGGACGGCCACCGATGGCCGCGCCTTCGACGAGGAGCTGGGGCGCTCGGACCGGGAGGAACGGATCGACGCCCGACTTGAGGAACTGAAGCGACGAATGGGAAAACGGTAGATTGGGAGCCATGGAAACTTCGATTGGAGCCGAAAACTGGATTGGCATTGCAGTCTGGATCGTGACCGGGGCCGTCGTGGCGCTCGCGATGAAGGTGGCCGTGAGGTTGCCGCACACAACCGCCGGTCATACGGCCGTGCTGGTCGTGCTGGGCATCTTCGGCGCCGTCGTGGGCGGGATGCTGGGCGTCGGCATCGCCGAGTTCAACAGCCCCTTTCCGCGCGCGCTGAGCATCGGGGGAATGGCCGGCGCGGTTGCGCTGTCGGGTTTCATCACCTGGGTGTACCGGTGGGGAATCCGCAACTTCACCTGACCCGGGAGCACCCGTGAGCGACGCCATCGCATTTGCCCGCGCGCACCGCGGCCGCTTCCGCCAGGAGCTGGACGACTTTCTGCGCATCCCCTCCGTCTCGGCCCGTTCCGAGCACAACGCCGATCTTCGGCGCGCGGCGGAGTGGGTTCGCAGCTCCATGACCGCCGCCGGTCTCTCGGCCCGCATCTTCCCCACCGAGGGCCATCCGGTCGTGGTGGGCGAGTGGAAGCAGGCGGCGGCCGGGGCGCCCACCATCCTCGTCTACGGCCACTACGACGTGCAGCCGCCGGAGCCGCTCGAACTCTGGGATTCGCCCCCCTTCGAGCCCGATATCCGCGACGGCCGCATCTATGCGCGGGGCTCCGCCGACGACAAGGGGCAGCTCTTCCTGCACATCAAGGCGCTGGAAGCCCACCTCGCGACCCGGGGCAGCCTGCCGGTCAATGTGATCGTGCTCGCCGAGGGAGAGGAAGAGGTCGGTTCGCCGAATCTCGCGCCCTTCGTCCAGAACCACCTCGATCTGCTGGCGGCCGACACGGTGGTGATCTCCGACTCGGCGATGTTCGCGCCCGGCCAGCCTTCCCTGCTCTTCTCGCTGCGGGGAATGGCCTACTTCGAGATTCACGCCACCGGTCCCTCCACCGATCTTCACTCCGGCGGGTACGGGGGCGCGGTGGCCAATCCGGCCAATGCTCTTGCGCGAATCGTGGGCGATCTGCACGACGCCGAGGGACGAATCGCCATCCCCGGCTTCTACGACGACGTGGCGCCGCCGCCCCCCGACATCCTCTCCCGGATCCGCGCGCTTCCCTTCGACGCCGAGGCCTGGACCCTTGAGACGGGGGTGCCGCCGGTCGGCGGCGAGGACGCCTATTCCCCCCTGGAACGCCTTTGGACCCGTCCGACCTGCGATGTGAACGGCTTCCTTTCGGGCTATACCGGCGAGGGCGCGAAGACGGTGCTCCCGGCGAAGGCGGTCGCCAAGGTCAGCTTCCGGCTGGTCCCCAATCAGACCCCGGAGCGTGTGCGCGAGCTGACGGAACGCCATCTGGAGCGCGTGGCTCCTCCGGGGATATCGCTGGAGCTGGTCGAGCTGCACGGCGGACGGCCCTGGCAGGCGCGGCTGGAGGGGCCGGTCTTCGAGGCGGCGGCGCGCGCGCTGGAACGGTCCTTCGCCACCCGTCCGGTCCTGACGGGCGAGGGCGGCTCGATCCCGATCGTGGTGGAGCTGGAAGAGATGCTGGGCGCCAACTCGCTCCTGATCGGCTTTGCGTTGCCCGGGGCAAACATGCACGCTCCAAACGAGTGGTTCGCGGTGGATTCGTTCGAGCGCGGCATCGACACTCTCATTCACCTCTACGACGAACTCGCGGCCGGGACGGGGAACGGCTGATCGCCAACCCTTCCGGCATCGGCGCGCCGGCGCTCCGGCAGGGAACTCGCGAAGAACCCGTCAGGAGTCGCGGCCCGTCACCATCGCCGCCGCCCGCAACAGCGCCCGGGCCTTGTTGAGCGTTTCCTCGTATTCGGCCTCCGGATCGGAATCCGCCACGATCCCGGCGCCCGCCTGCACCTGAGCGCGGCCGCCCTGCACAACCATCGTCCGGATCGCGATCGCGGCGTCGAGCTGGTTCCCCCCCCACCCCAGGTGCCCCACCGCCCCCGCGTACGGCCCCCGCGCGGTCGGTTCCAGCTCGTCGATGATCTCCATGGCCCGCACCTTGGGCGCCCCCGACACCGTCCCCGCCGGAAAGCACGCGGCCAACACGTCCAACGCGCTCAGATCGCCCTGGACCCGCCCCTCCACCTGGCTGCACAGGTGCATCACATGGGAATAGAGCTCGACCTTCATCAGCTCGGGAACGGTGACGGTGCCGTAGCGCGACACCCTTCCCACATCGTTGCGCCCCAGATCGACGAGCATGCGGTGTTCGGCCAGCTCCTTTTCGTCGGCGGCCAGCTCCCGGGCCAGCGCGCGGTCCTCGGCCGGGTTGCGCCCGCGGTGGCGGGTTCCCGCGATGGGACGCACCGTTACCACGCCATCTTCAAGGCGGACAAGCACTTCAGGCGACGAGCCCACGATCGCGAAGTCGCCGAGATCAAGGTTGAAGAGATAGGGCGAAGGATTGATGGTGCGGATCGCGCGGTAGAGCTCGAAGGGCGGACGGGCAAAGGGCGTCTCGAGGCGCTGGCTGAGCACGACCTGGAAGGCGTCGCCGGCCGCGATGTACTCCTTGATGCGGCGCACCCCCTCCAGGAAGCCGTCCCGGTCGAAGTTGCTGGCGAAGGGAGCGTCGGTCGGGCTTTGGAGATCGAGATCCAGGGGGGCGGGATCGGCGCCGGAGCGCAGCCGGTCCACCGTTTCCCGCAACCGTTTCACCGCCTCGCCGTAGCGCGTGGCGAGGGTGGAGGATGGGAGGGAGGAATTGCCGGTCTCCACCGTGGTGATGATCCTGGCGCGGCCAAGGAGGTTGTCGACCGCCACCACGACCTCGGGAAAGAGGAACATGGCCGTGGGAAGAGCCCGGTCGTCGGGCGGTCCCGCGCCGAGCCGCTCGATGCGTCGCACGAGGTCGTAGCCGAAATAGCCGACGGCGCCGCCCCAGAAACGGGGGAGGCGGGGATCGGGGCGGGGGACGGCGCCGCGCAGCCGAGCGAGGAGGTCGTCCAGGGGATCGCGGGAGGGGAGGGGCCGCCAGCCCGTGGCCGGAGTCCAGAGCGACAACGCTTCCCCCTCCAGCTTCCAGACCGCGCGCGGCCGGCTGCCCAGGAAGCTGTAGCGCGCCCACTGCTCGCCGCCCACAACCGATTCCAGGAGGAAGCCGAAGGGACCTTCCCGGAGCTTGTGGTAGGCGGTTACCGCGGTGTCGGAATCGAAGAGAAACTCGCACCAGACCGGAATGCGCCACCCCGGCCGGGCTTCGGCGAGAAAACGCTCAAGCGAAGGATTTGCATCCAAGGAACCGACCGCCTTCCCGCAACAGTGTATATTCGTGGTTGCCATGGACTCGAAAGCTAATCCGCCGACCCGCACCCGGGGATCGCGCCGCACCCGTTCGCGCGCGCAGGACTACCCGTCCGCCGCCGCCACGCCAACCACCGGCCCCCCCTATCTCTGGGCCGGGGGGGTCGCGCTGGCGATCGGTCTGCTCTATGCGGCGACGCTGGCCCGCACCACCGCCTTCTGGGACACCAGCGAATACATCGCGACCGCTCACATCCTCGGCATCCCCCACCCCCCCGGCAACCCCCTCTTTATCCTGCTCGCGCGCACCTGGGAGATCGTCCTTGGGCTCTTCGGCCTCTCCACCGCGGTGCGAATCAATCTCTTCTCGGCGCTCATGAGCGCGCTCGCGCATGGCCTCTGGTTCCTCGTCGCGCATCACATCCTCGGTTTCTTTTCCCAAAACTCCCTCTTCCGCAAGGTGGGCGCCACCGCCGCGGTCCTCCTCGGCGCCACCGCCTTCACGGTGTGGAACCAGTCCAATGTGAACGAGAAGGTCTACACCGTCTCGCTCTTCACCATCGCGCTCCTCTCCTGGCTCGCCTTCCGCTGGCGGGAACGGCTCGGGCGCGGCAGGGACGACAACTTCCTCATCCTGATGGTGTTCATTCTGGCGCTCTCGGTCGGCAATCACCTGATGGCCTTCCTGGCGGCTCCGGCGCTCCTGATCCTCGTTCTTCTGGTTCATCCGCGCACGCTGCTGAATGTCCGCCTCTACATGTTCGGCATCCCCGCCATTCTCCTCGGACTCAGCGTCCACCTCTTCCTGCCGGTGCGGTCCGGTCTGGATCCGATCATCAACGAGGCGGCGCCCACCTGCGAAAGCGTCGGTTCGGCGATGACCAGCGTCGTGACGTACGGCCTGCTCCCGGACGTCGGTTGCGAGAATCTCAATTCGGCCCTCAAGCGCGATCAGTATTCCAAGCCGCCGCTCCTGCCCCGCCAGGCTCCCTTCCGCGCACAGGTCGACAACTGGCTGCAATACATGGATTGGCAGTGGGCGCGAAGCCTCTCGTCTTCCGATGTGCTCTTCGGCCGGGCGCGTCTGCCGCTCACGGTTCTCTTCATCGCGCTGGGCATCTACGGTCTGATCGAACATTACCGGCGCGATCCGGTGAGCTGGGCCTACATCGTTTCGCTCTTCGGGGTGCTGTCGCTCGGGCTGATCGTCTATCTGAACTTCAAGTACGGCTTTTCCTTCCCGGACGGGGAATCGGAGGTTCGCGAACGCGACTACTTCTTCGTGGTCGGCTTCTCGCTCTGGGGGGTGATTGCGGGGATCGGGATCGCGGCGCTCTGGCAAAGGCTCGCACGGAGTTCGGGTCTGCGCCTGAGCCGGTGTTCGCCGGTGCTGGCGCTGGCGCTGATTCCGCTGGTCTTCAACTACACCTGGGCAAGCCGCTCGCGGGACTACTCGGCAAGGGACTGGGCCTACAATCTGCTGATGAGCGTCGAGCCCTACGGACTTCTCTTCACCAATGGCGACAACGACACCTTCCCGCTCTGGTACCTGCAGGAGGTGGAGGGAATCCGGCGCGACGTGATCGTGGCGGTCACTTCGTACCTGAATACGCCCTGGTATGTGGAGCAGTTGCGCGACCTGACCCGTGCCTGCGGCCCCGGCGAGGATCCCGAGGCCGATCCGACCCGCATCCTCTGCCAGCGTCCCTACACGGCCTCCAACACCGATGCCATGTACACGCACGATCCGGCCGAGGCCGCGGCGGCCGACAAGAGGGCGATCCTCCTGGCCGAACCGGTGCAGCCCCCATCGCAATCGATCTTTCCGGCGGCGCTCAACGACCAGATGATCGACGGGATTGTGCGCAGCTTCCCCGCGATCGAGCAGGATCAGGAGGTCGATCTCGGACCGATTCGGGCGCGCCTGGCGGGTGGACCCGGGCAGGGTCTCTATCCCTGGCAACAGTTTGCGCTGGTGGCGATCCGGACCGCCATCGGCGACCGTCCCGTGTACTTCGCTTCCAGCGGCTCGGCGGCATCGAGCTTCGGGCTCAGGCCCCACATCATTCGCCAGGGGCTGGCCTTCCGGCTCTGGCCCGGCAATCCGGGGGAACTGGCCGGGCGGGGCGTCGTCGCCAACACCACGGTGTCCGCCTACAGCGGAGTGGTGGGACCCTGGGTCGATATCGAGCGGTCGCGGGTTCTGGCCGACGAAGTCTTCATGCACCGCACCGGGATTCCGGACGATTGGAGCTATTGGCCCGACCGTTCCACGATCGGAATTCCGAACTACTACGCATGGGTCTACCTGGGACTCCTGCAGGACGCTCGGAACCGGGGAGATGAGGAGGAGGTCCGCCGGTTCGCCGAACGCTGGAACGCCTGGAACGAGTTGGCTGCGGATCCGGTTGCGGAGTCAGGGGGGGAATAGTCCCGCTCGCGCCACCCGGTCGGCGCAATCCAGGTGGGGCGCAGGAGTGCGGCGGCCAGGATTCGCGGTGGCCAGCGATCCGTCCACGAGATGCGTCCTATGGGCGCAAGGGCGAGACTTGCGCGAATCAGGCTTCCGCCCCGGCGATCTCCATGCCGGGAAGGGCGTCGGGGGGATCCCGGGACTCGTCGGCGCGAACGCGGTCGAAGCGCCACAGCTCCTGGCGCCGGACGGCGAGAGTTGGGGGACCCGCGCTCCGGGGACGCGTGCCGAGGTAGCGCACCGTCACGAATCCAGCTTCCCGCGCCGCGTCGGCAAGGCCGGCCAGAGGCTGGCCGGAGTGGCCGCCCAGCCAGATCCGCGTCACGGCGGACAGAGCCAGAAGTCGCGGCCAGAGCTCGGGTGCGGCGTCCCGGTCGGCGACGACCGTCCAGCGACCCGTCATCTCGACGTCGGCGAGGTGCGACCCGTCCCACTGGAAGCCGTCTGCCGCAAGGTCACGCAGGGCGCGGTCCGGCTCGATCAGCCGCCACTCGCGATCTTCGCCGGTGGAGAACCAGCTTCCCGCGCCGACAAAGAGCACTCGCGCCGATGGCTCCAGGGTGGCCGCCACCGCGCATCGCCAGTCTCCAGATGGAGCGGGATCGACGGCGCGATCGCTGCCGCCGTCCCAGAGAACGCGAATCCGACGCTCGGGCACGGAGGTGCCCCACATCTCGAAGCGAAGCTCCGGGCGGTCGGCCACCTCGCGGGCAAAGGCGCATCTCGGGATGCGTTCGAAGATCCACCCCTGGACGCGGGCCCCTGCGGAGGCGAGCACCACCGCCCCGAGCAGGACGGTCGTCGCCCACACCGGCTGTCCGAGGAGCCCCACGATGGATACCGCGCCGATCGCCGTCCCCACCGCTGCCCCTTGCAGGACGCGCAGCGGCTCCGCCGGGCCCAGCGAGGCTGCGAAGTGACCCGTCCGCCCCCACACCCCCCCCGTGAAGTAGGCAGGCAGCGCCGCCATCACGGCCAGACCCAGTCCCTGCGCAAGCGGCGCTGCCCCGTTACCGTCGGTGAACTCCCACACGGCCGCGAAGGCCGCGCCCGCGGCCAGTGCCCCAAGCAATCCCCGCCACCACCGCGCCGTCGCGGCCATCGCCGCGCCCTCCGCTCCCGCCCCCATCCTCACGCCGACCGCCACCGCCGCCCCGCTGATGACAAGCAGAACGGCGGCCGCGCGCATGAGCCCGGGTGCGTTGTACAGGAGAACCCCGGCCGCGGTCCCCAGCGCAGCCGCCAGCGCCATTCCCGTCAGCAACGAAGGAAGCCAGAGCAGCCTCCGCGCCCGCGCTTCGGGGCGGCCTCCCGCATCTTCCGCCATTATCGGCTCCTCAGTTCGGCCAGGATAGTGCGGTAGCTGTGCAGCCGCCGCCGCTGAATCTTCCCCTGCGCGACCGCCAGCCGCACTGCGCATCCAGGCTCCCGCAGGTGAAGACAATCGTTGAAGTGGCATCGTCCCAGCCACGGTCGAAAGTCGGCAAAGCAGCGGGCCAGACCCACCGGTTCCACCTCCGGCGCGCCGGTGTCGGAGAACCCTGGCGTGTCGGCCACCCTGCCTCCCCCCTTCAGCTCAATCAACCGACTCGAAACGGTGGTGTGCCGACCGATCCGCGACCGCCGTCCCACCGTGCGCGTCAGCAGCTCCAGCCCCGGTTGCACGGCATTGAGCAGCGACGACTTCCCCACCCCCGACGGCCCCACCAGGATCGAGGATCCGCTGCGAATCACCGACTCGAAATCCGCGAGACCCTCGCCGGTCACGACCGAGACGGCCACCACCTTGTACCCCGCCCCCCGGTAGCTCTCGGCGAGGGTTTCCGTCACGGAGCGCCCCCGCGCCAGCTCCACCTTGTTGAGCACCACGACGCAACTCATGCCCGCCGCCTCGCCCATGACGAGCATGCGGTCGATCACGGCAGGCGAGGGCGGTGGATCGGCGACCGAGGCGACCACGATCAGGTTGTCGAGATTCGCCGCCACGACCTTGGCGAAGCGGGCCCGGGAGCTCCGCCGCCACAGACTGGTGCGACGCGGTAGCACGCCCTCGATTACGGCGCCGTCTGCCTTGCCGATCGCAACTTCCACCTGGTCTCCGATTACGACCCGATCGCGCGAGCGGCCCCGCTTGATCCGCCCCCGCAACGAGGCCTCCACCAGGTCGTCGGCCGTGCGCACCCGGTACACGCCGCCCACCGTCTCGACGACCTGTCCCCGGGTGCGACCCGAACTCACCGAACGGACCGGTGGCTGGATGGGCGGTTCCCGCCGACTCCCGGGCTCGCGCGTCGCGACAGCTCCGCCAGAAAATCCAACCCCCGGCGGTTATGCCGCGAACGACTTGAGCGCCTTGCCCTTGGCGCCTTCGCGCAGCCGCTTCAGCGCCCGGTCCCGCAGTTGCCGAATCCGCTCCCGGGTGACCCCCAGCACATTGCCGATCTCTTCCAGGGTGTGCTCTCGCTGTCCCTCCAGGCCGAAGTAGAGACGCAGAACCTTCGCGTCGCGCGGATTGAGGGTGTGCAGCGCCTTGCTCACCGCTTCGGTCAACAGCCGGTTCTCGACCTCCAGCTCCGGCTCGGCGGCCTCTTCGGTGATGAACCGCTCCACGAGCTGCGAATCTTCGCTGTCTCCGATCGGCGCGTCCAGGCGGATCTCGGCGGCGTTGAGCGTCTGCAGCGATTCCACCAACTGCGGCGTGAGACGGGTCGCCTCTCCCAGCTCCTCGCTCGTCGGATCGCGCCCCAGCTCCTGCTTGAGCCGCTCCTTCTCGCGGAAGATGCGCGCCAGATCGGACGCGCGGTTCAGCGGCACCCGCACCGGACGCCCGTGGTTCGCGAGCGACGCGAGGATCGCCTGGCGGATCCACCACACCGCGTAGGAGATGAACTTCACGCCCTGCTCCGGGTCGAACTTCCGCGCCGCCGTAACCAACCCGACATTCCCCTCCTGGATCAGGTCGGTGAGGGAGACGCCGCGATTCTGGTACTTCTTGGCCACGCTGATGACGAAGCGCAGGTTCGCCCTGGCCAGATCCTGGATCGCCTCCTTGCCGATCTCCTTCGTCGCTCCCCGGTCCGCAAGCAGGGAGTACTTGATCGCCAGCCTGGCCCAGTAGCGCTCGATCGCCGGGCTGCGCTCCCTGACATAACCTTCGAGGCACCTGGTCATGCGGGGGACGATCGTGCGGCGGACAAGCCCGTACGCCTGCCGCGCCTCCCGGATCGACTTCGCCTCGCCGTTGCTGGACTCATCGAGGAAGGTCCCGAGCGTCCTGGCCATTGCCGGGGTGATCATCTCCAGGGCGCTGACGCCCCGCAGGTACTGATCGAATGCGGCGTTCTCCTCCGGACTCGCGTCGAGGCCGGTCAGCAGCCGGATCGCATCCGCGTCTCCCTTCGAGGCCAACCGCACCGTCACCAGCACGACGAGCAGTTGCGCCAGGCGCCGGTTGTCCTCCCGGACCGAGTGCGTGTCGCCCTTGTAGGAATTCTGGACGAACGCCCCCAGAATCTTCTCCATCTCGGGGATGATCAACACATGATGGCTGACGTCCCGCAGGTACTGATCCAGCGCCGTCTTCTCGTCCAGACTCGCGTCGAAGCCCGTCAGCAGATTGACGTTCTTCTTCCCGGTCCGCCGCTTCGTTCCATCCATGATTGCACTTCCTTCCTTCGCGATTCCGTTCCCGGGCAGGCCGGTGTTCGACCGGTCGGGGAGCGAAGCATGTACAGCCTTGTAAGATGGGGGATTTTTCGCATGGTGTCAACAGAGATGCGCTTACCGGGCATCAGGGTTGCCTCCGCGAACCGACCCCTGCCGCCTCCGGGCGGGCCAGCCGATCGAGCAGCCAGGCAGGTTCCACCGTCCGTCGCTCGAAGGTGAAGAGCCGCAGGACCCTCGCGGTACGGTAAAGTTGCTCCGCAAGCTTCGGCAGGTCGATCAGCCCCGGGATTCCCGTCTTCCCGAGCCGCGTGGTCCGTCCCCCCCTGTCCACCAGCAGGTCAAGCTGGAACATCGCTCCGGTGACGGGGAAGTCGAGAATCACCTCGCCCGGGGCCAGCCCCAGCTCAGCCGCAACGCCATCTTCCCAGCGTCGCTTCTCCGCAGTGTCTCCGCTTACCCAGGCAGGCAGAATCCGTTCCTCAAGCTGCCAGGCCGGGATCTCGACGGCCCGTTTCGGGAGCCTCCGGTGGAGCAGAGCCGGAAGCCAGCGCCGGTGCAGCCGTTTCGCGACCTCGCCGGTCGCCGCTCCCGCCCGCCGCCTCAGCTCGAAGAGGAGTTCCTCGTCGGTGGGTCCAATCAGATCGATCGGAGACAGCAACCCGGCCTCGACCGCACGTTCGACGATTCGCTTGTAGAGCCCCGTCGCCGCCCGCACCGCGTGGTGCCAGTAGACGTTGCGAAACATCTGGTACTTGGCGAAGAGAAGCGATTCCAGCGTGCTCACCGCGCGCGCCCGCACCCCCACCTCCCAGGCCCCCGTGGCCGGATCTCGCAGGATGGCAAGTCCCTGAAGGAGTCGTTCGACATCGACCTCGCCGTAGGGAACGCCGCAGAAACGCGCGTCGCGGCGCAGATACTCCATCTTGTCCAGATCCAGACTCCCGCTCACCAGGCCGCGCAGGGCACAGCTTCCCCTTCCCCGAATGATCCGGACGATCTCTTCCGAGGCGTCTTTGCCCAGAGGTTCCAGCGCCTTCCTAAGCTCCGGAGACTCGAAGAAGAGGGCGCTCATCCGCTCATGGTCGCCGGCGATCCGCTCCGGTTCGAGCTCCTCCAGCGCGTGCGAGAAGGCATAGTGACCGATGTCGTGGAGCAGCGCCGCGTAGGGAATCAGCTCCTTGCCCCGCCAGACCTCGGCGGGCAGCCGGGAATGAGCGCCAAGGATTCGGAGCGCCCGGACGGACAGGTGATAGACGCCGAGCGCATGATCGAAGCGGGTGTGGGTGGCGCCGGGGTAGACCAGATGGGCCAGACCGAGCTGGCGAATGTAGCGGAGGCGCTGAAAGGGCGGCGAGTCGATGATCCGGGCAGCCACCCGGTCGACGCGGATCGTGTTCCAGACGGGATCGCGGATGACGATGGAGGAGCCATGCTCTGACATGGAAGGGCAGAATAGCGGTTGCGGGGGTCGGATGCAAATCACGAAGTTGGCGGGACGATGAGATGCGATTCGCGAAGGGCGTCGTTGCGTGAACGGGTCCGCGCCACCGCCGAGAACCGGCCCGGCGTGTACCGCTGGCTGGCCGCCGACGGCACGATTCTCTATGTCGGAAAGTCGGTCCGGCTGCGCTCGCGCCTCCTCTCCTACTTTCGCGCCGATGCGGGGAAAGCGGTCCGCCTCGTCGCCCAGTCCACCGATCTTCGCTGGGACTACGCCCCGAACGAGTTCGCCGCCCTCCTGCGCGAGATGCGGCTGATCCGCGCCTGGCAACCCGAGTTCAATGTCCAGCACAAGCGGGACCGGCGGTACGGCTTCATCCGCATGACGCGCGAGTCCGCGCCGCGGATCGTTCCGGTTGCCCGGGTTCGCAATGACGGCGCCCGCTACTACGGCCCCTTCGCTCAACGACGCTGGCTGGCGCGCGCGGTCCACGAGCTGTCGCTGGCGACCGGTCTGCGCGATTGCGCGGCCGATGTTCCCATTCACTTTGCCGACCAGCTTGAGCTCTTCGCCGCGCCGCGCACCCCGTACTGTCTCCGCGGCGAGACGGGAAGCTGCCCCGCGCCCTGCGCCGGAGGTTGCACAACGACCGAATACGGTGAACGGGTGGCGCTCGTGCGCGATTTCCTGGAGGCTCGCGACCGGATGCCCCTGGCGATCCTCAGGGAAGGGCTGGAAGCGGCGGCGGCGCGGCTCGAGTTCGAGTATGCCGCGCGGATTCGCGACCGGATCGAGGCGCTCGAGAAGCTCTGGAGCCACCTCGCCGGATTCCGCGGACGCATCGGGGAGCTCAACCTGATCTATCCGGTTCCGGGATTCGGGGGCGATGACCGCATCTACCTGATCCGCCGCGGGCGCGCCTGGGGCGAGATTCCGCCGTGGGAATCGGGCCGGGAACGCGGCGAGACCGAGGCGGTGGTCCGCAAGGCGATGCGTCCTGCGCCCTCGGACCGCGACGCCAGCCTGGATGCGGACGCCGCGGCGGAGGTTCTGCTCACCGTGAGTTGGTTCAACCGCCGGCCCGGGGAACGCCGCCGCGCGGTGGAGGTGGAGGAATGGCTTGCTACCCCGTGCGCAACGACGGGCGACCGCAACGGGAGATGCCCGGATCGCGGTCCTTCAGCTCCGTCAGCGCCGGCGCCCCCGGATACGCCTTCAGCCCCGCGTCGGTAACCTGCCCCGCCGCGATCAGCGCCTCCATGCGGGCCACGTTGCGCGCGCTCCAACTGCTCCGCCGCCGCCTGGGGGTGAAGCGCACCTTGTAGCTCTTCTCGTCGATGGTCCGCTTCATGCCGTCGATCCAGCCGAAGCAGAGGGCCTGGTCGATCGAGTCGGCGATGGTGAGTGTTTGCAGCCCGGTTCCCTTCTTGTAGAGACCGACCCAGAGCACATCGTGGCTGGCGTGGTTCGCTTCGTACCAGGCGCGCAGTTCGGCGGCGGCGGCGAAGAAGCGCGGAGGATCCGCCGTGGCCGGGGGTCGCTTTGGGCTCACCGGGCGCACCGGGTCCGCAGGAAGTCCGAAATGGCGATCGCTCGGCCTCCACATGCGCGGAGTGCCGGGTTGGGCCGGGGCGCTCCCTCGCTCATCGCGGCGTCAGCACCTGGCGTTCGGCCGCGACCGATTCCACCCGTTCGCGCGAGTAGAAGACCGGGAAGAAGCGATCAGTCGCCCACAGCTCGAAGAGGTTGTCGTAGAAGGGGGAATCGGGGTCGCCGGACTGGCCGGGGGTGTTGCTGCCGACCGCGCGGTCCCAGTCGCCCGTATCGACGATGATGCGAAAGGACGCGCCGGAGGTCTGGTTGTCGCCGCCGCCGGTGTTGTTGAGGGTGTAGCTGTTGCCGCCGCGGGGGTGCGGTCCGGCGGTGAGCCGGTCGGCAATGGCGGGCGACGCGGCGCGAGAGAGCGGGTGGAAGATCGTCGCGTACTTGTAGGCGGGCTGGCCGTACTGCCAGGCGTCCATGTCGCGGCCGAGCTTTTCGCCGAGCGCGGCCACCGCCTCCTCCAGGCTGCGCAGGAGCACCGCGTCCCGCCCGGCCACCGGATCCTCGCCGAACTCGCCCCCGGGCGCGGTGAGATGCCCGATCACCTTGACGAGCGCCATGCCGCCCAGCACGCGCCGCTGCGCCGCCGGGACGATCGCGTCGCGCACATGGGCCCGCACCCGCGCCTCGAAGGCGTTGTAGATCCCGGCCGCAACCGAGGTCGGCGCCAGCACGAAGTCCCAGTCGAGGAGCAGTTGCCGCGCCCGTTCGGTCGCCGGGTCGCCTGCCGGACCGACATGCCGCAGCATGGGCACGATCGTCCGCGCCGGGATCGAGTGGTAATCGGTCTGCAGCGCCATCATGTCGGCCATGGAATGAAGCCGTCCCGAGCCGAGGACTTCGGACGCGCGCGCCCAGCGGTAGGGATCCGACCACTCGAAGCCGATCGCGTCCATGTGAGGGTAGTCGGCGGGGGTAAGGTGGTTGTTGGCGGTGACGAAGTAGCCCTCCGGCGGATTGAGGACGCTGGGCTTGGCGCGGATCGGCAGGTAGCCGTCCCACTCGTAGCGGCCGTCGCCGGGAACCGGGACCAGCCCCGACCAGTTGCGCCGGATCGGGGCGATCCCCACCGCCTGCCAGCCGATGTTCCCCTCCCGGTCCGCCCAGATCATGTTCTCGCCGGGGATGTTGGAGTAGTTGCACGCCTCGACGAACTCCTCCCAGGTGCGGGCCTGGTCCATCCGCAGGCTCGCCAGGTAGGGGGCGCCGCCGGGTTCCAGCCACGCCGCGCGCACCGCGTAGGCGACATTGTTCTCCGCATCCTCGAAGACGACCGGCCCGTGCCGCGTGTACTTCAGCTCGGCCGTGTGGGGGGCCTGCCCCTTCACCGGGATCTCCTCGGCGATGACGGTCATCTCCTCCCAGCCATCCCTGTAGCGGTAGCGGTTGGGGCTGTCCGGGTCGGTCTCGTAGACGTAGAGGTCCTCGCCGTCCGTGCGGAAGACGGTCAGCCCCCAGGCGCCGTATTCGTTGTGGCCGATGCTTACGCCGGGGATCTCGGGTTCGCCGCCGCCGATTACATTCCAGCCGGGCCCGACCAGGTGCACCCAGTAGCGCAGCGACGGCGCCGACTGGGCGCGGTGCGGGTCGTTGGCCATGAGGGGGAAGCCGCTCTCGCTCAGACGCCCGCTGACGACCCAGTTGTTGGAGCCAAGGCTCTCCTGGTCCGGCCAGGCCAGCGGATCCCGCCAGCTCGGGGCGTCTGCATACCGTCCCGCGCCCGCCGCGGTGGCTCGTCCCGCAGCGTCGGGGGAGGCCGTTCGCGTGGAGGCGTCCCGCAGCGATGCCTCCACCCTTGCAAACGCATCTTCGTCGCCTCTGTACTCGGGCGCCAGGTGCTCGGGACGGAAGCGGATGGAACCGCGAAAGGCGTTGTAGAGACGCAGGATATCCCGGTCGAGAAGCTCGCCGTCGATGGCCGGATCCAGGTTGATGTCGGGATCGCCCGGGTGGAAGTTCGCGACCCGCTTGACCGCTTCGGCCCCCACCGCCGCCACCGCGCGTCCGTAGTTCAGCTCGGCGCCGATATTCCCCAGCAACCCCTGGTGGCGCGAAATCACGACTTCGGGAGTCCAGCGCTGCGGGCGGATTCCGAGCATCTCGAACTCGATGGGGAGAAGACCCGGATCGGCCTCGGTCTCGGCGATGTACGCATTGACGCCGTCCACATAGGCGGGAATGATGAGGGAGCCGCGGTCGTGGTAGTGGTTCATCTCCTGCGTCATGTCGCCGCGGAAACGGAAGAGACGGAAGCCGATGTCGCGCTCGAGCTCGTCGGGGCCCAGCATTTCGGCGACGGTTCCGGTGGCCTGGGCGCGCCAGACCTCGAACTGGAAGAGGCGGTCGCGGGCGGCGGCGTAGCCCTGCGCGAAGAAGAGGTCGTACTCGGTCTCGGCGTAGATGTGGTTGATCCCCCAGCGATCGCGGATGATCTCGACGGGGGCCTGCAGACCGGGAACGGTGAGCGTCGTGGTGGACGCCGGCAGGGACGGAATGGCCGTGGACGACGCGAAGTCGCGCGGAAGGTGCGAACGCGCGGGGCGGGGATGGGAGGCGGCGGCGGGCATGAGGGGAGGGGCGAGGGCGGCGTTGGCGGACCCCGTGACGGGCGCAACCTGCGCGCTGGCGGCAAAGGGAACGGCGAGAAGCGCGGCGAGGGCGGCAGCGATCGAATCGGTCTTGCGCATTTTCGGAATGGGGACCAGTGCGGGAGTGGTGGATTGACGGTCTCGGTACCCCGGATGCCTGGCGGCCGTGATCTGCTCGGTCACGCGCAGGGACGACAGGAGCCGCAACGCCAGCCCGGCGCAACCCGGAATGGTCCAGTGCAGCCATTCGCCGGACGCCGAGACCGCGAAGAGATAGAATACACACCACAGGGCGGTCTCGCAGAAGTAGTTCGGACGCCGGCAGTAGCGATGGAGTCCCGTGGCTGCTGAACGGCGGATCGACCTCCGCGTCGACGGCAGGCAGTAGAGGGGCAGACAGAGCGACCAGAGCCGGCCGGTCAAATCACCCGAATGGGACCCGGATAGCGCCCGACCTCCTTGTCGGCGGTCAGAAGGGTGAGCCCCTCCGTCTGGGCCTGGGCCACGAGGATGCGGTCGAAGGGGTCCTTGTGAATTGCGGGCAACAGATCCACCATGACCGCGTGCGCTCCGGTCACCGGCAGCTCGGTGTAGCCGTTTTCCAGCAGCGCTCGTCGCAAGAGGCGCGCGTCCACCCGGAAACCGGGGCGGCCCAGCCCGCTCTTGATGGCGATCTCCCACAGCGAGGCGGCGCTGAAGAAGAGCTTCGTCCTCGGGCTCTCCATCTCTTCCCGCAGATCGGCTGGCAGACGCTCGGGAGCTCCCGCCGCCCAGAGGAGCACGTGGGTGTCCAGGAGAAGGGTCACCGCTCGCCGTTGAATGCGGCTTCGATCTCGCTCGCTCCCATGGTGTCGAAGTCGTCGGGAACTGCAATCCGGCCCTTCAGGAATCCGGTGCGCCGACTCCCGTAGCGGGGAGTCTCGACCGCGATGACTCTGACCAGAGGCTTGCCCGCCCGCGCGATCACGAACGGATCGCCGGCCACGGCTTCGCGGACCAGACGCGAGAGATGAGTCTTGGCTTCGTGCATGTTGACCTTCCGCATCGGTGGCCTCCATCGGTGGATTCGCGGGGTCGATTGGTCTGGTCCGGTAAACTAAACCATTTCCGCGACGAGGGGAAGGAACGCGCTTTGCGGAGGTTGCGTCTTCGCCAGGTTCGCCCGCCGCGCTCGGGAGCCGCTCGCGATTCCCGCTCGCCCACAACGGTCATGGACCCTGCATCCCCACCTCACCCCTCCCAGGTCACCCGTCCCCCCGCCACCGTGCGCAGCACCGGAATCTCCTTGATCGCGTCCGGGTCGGCGTCATGCGGGTCGGATGCCAGCACCACGAAATCGGCCAGCTTGCCCGCCGTCACCGATCCCTTGATCTCCTCCTCGAACGACGCGTAGGCGCCGCCCATCGTGCAGATCCGCATCGCTTCGGCCACCGTGATCCGCTGGCTCGGGCCCCAGACGCGGCCGTCGAAGTCCTTGCGCGTGACCATGCTCTGGATCGCCATGAGCGGCTCGTAGGGCCCCGGCGTGTAGTCCGAGGCGGGCGCCACCGGGATCTCGTAGTCGAGGAAGGAGCGGTGGGCGAACATCCACTCCATCTTCGCGGGCCCGTACTCGACCCACTTGTTGCCATGGTAGTGGGCATAGGTGTAGAAGGGCGTCGGCACCGCCCCGGCCGCCTTGATTCGCGCCAGCAGCTCGGGGTTGACGAGCGAGCAATGTTCGATGCGATGCCTCGGATTCGGCCGCGGCCACAGCTCCTGGACGCGTTCGTAGGCGTTGAGGACCATATCGATCGTCACGTCGCCGTTGGCGTGAATCCCCACCTGCCAGTTCGCGCGGTGCGCCACCTCGACCGCCTCGTGGATATCCTCCTGGCTCATGGTGAGGATGCCGTAGTCGTCGGGGCGGCCCACATAGGGCGTGCTCATCCGCATCGTGCGCTCCGAAGCCGAACCGTCGGCGCCGTACTTGACCCCGCCTACGCGCAGCCATTCGTCCCCGAACCCGGTCGAGACGCCGCCTTGGCGCAGGTAGGCGTAGGGGCTGCGCATCATCATGTAGACGCGGCAGCTCAGCTCGTCGTTGCGGTAGGCGTCGCTGTAGGCCCGAAGGCTGTTCGCCGAGGTGCCCGCGTCGTGGAAGGAGGTCAACCCTGCCCGGGCCATCAGCTCGGTGATCAGCTTGACCCCCGCGCGGCGGTCGTCGTCGGAGTGCATGTTCGGAATCAGCGACGAGAAGACGTAGTTCGCGCGTTCCGCCACGAGTCCGGTCAGCTCTCCGTCTTCCCTGTAGAATCTGCCGCCCTGCGGATCGGGGGTCTCGGCCGTGATCCCCGCCAGCGCGAAGGCCCGCGAGTTGTAGACGCTCGTGTGTCCCCCCCGGTGCCCCACCACCGCCGGATGATCCGGCGCCGCCTCGTCCAGGTCGAGCCGGTTCAGCGGCCGCCCCTCGGCCAGCTTGGTGTCGTCGTACTTGAAGCCCTGGATCCACTCGCCCGGAGGCGTCTCGCGTGCGCGCGCGGCCATCCGATCCTTGATCTCGGCGATGCTGCGCACATCGACGTTCACATCCTTGAGCTCGCGGACCCCCGCCCCGGCCGGGTGGGTGTGCGCATCGACGAAGCCGGGGGCGATCGCCGCATCGCGATGGTCGAAGACGCGGGTGTCCGGTCCGCGCAGCGCCTCCACATCATCGCGGGATCCGACCGCGAGAAACCGCCCTTCGCGCACCGCCAGCGATTCGGCGCCGGGGTTGGCGTCGTCCATCGTGTGAATGCGGCGGCCGTGGACGATCAGATCCGCCCGCGCTCCGCCTCGTGCCCCCGCGCCCAATCCCGATCCGGTCGTGCCTCCGCATCCCCCCAGCACGCCCGCGCCGGCCGTACCGGCGGCCAATCCCAGGAAGCGTCCACGCGACAGCGTCTTCATCGGTCGTTCTCCTCGCGAGATGTTCCCCGCAGCGCCGCGCGAACCCCGTCCGTCCCGGCGCCCCCTCTATCTCACTCTATCCCCGATTCGGCTTCCGCGCACCGCCGTGATCGCCGGGAAGGCCTTGTGCGATTCGCGGTCGTAGGAGAAGTAGATGAAGGAGACGCGACCCTTGAAGCGCCATCCGGCCAGGAATCCCCACACGCGCGAATCCAGGCTGTCTTCGCGGTTGTCGCCCATCATGAAGTAGTGATCGTCCGGCACCACGATCGGGCCCCAGTTGTCGCGGGTCGGACGGTAGTCGTCGCGGGGGCCGCCCACCAGGTACTGCTTCTGCCACAGCATCTGCGGCTGCGTGTTGTCGGGCGTTCCGAGCTGAATCGCATGGGGTTCGTCCTGCCGCGCGCCATTCACGAAGAGGATCTGGTCGCGCATCTCGAGGGTGTCGCCGGGCATGCCCACCACGCGCTTCACGATCGTCATGTTCTCTTCGTGGTGCGGATCGAAGACGAGAACCTCGCCGCGCCGGGGCTCCGACCAGGCGGGCAGCCGGATGTCGGTGAAGGGAATGCGCGGCCCCATCGCCAGCTTGTTGACCGCCAGGTAGTCCCCCACCAGGAGGGTGTTCTTCATCGAGCCGGATTCGATGAAGTAGGTGTCGAGCAGAAAGACGCGGAGCAACACCACGATGATCAGCGCCGGCACCATCGAGCGGAGCCAGCCCAGCAGTCCGCCCCTCTTCTCCCTTGTCTTAGCCATGCTCCGCCACCTTGCTCCGCGCCGCCCTGAAGGGACCGCCGACCACCCGCTTCACATCGTCCATGAATGCGCCCGCGCCCGGAGGCGGCTGCGTGCAGAGGCTCACCAGAATCGTCGCCGCAAAGCCCGCCACGAAGCCGGGAATCATCTCGTAGAGGTCGTAGACCATGTTCTTGATTGCCACCGTGCCGGAATCGAAGAGGGGCAGCACCCAGATCACCGCCGTGAGGAAGCCGGCAATCATTCCCCATAGCGCGCCCTGCCGGGTGGTCCGCTTCCAGAATAGCGAACAGAGCACCACCGGCGTAAAGGCCGACGCCAGCCCCGACCAGGCAAAGAGAACGAACCAGAAGATCATTCGCGACTCCCCGATCGCGAAGGCGAATCCCCCCAGGCCGATCACCACCGTCAGCACGCGCCCGATCCACGAGAAACGCCGCTCCGACCACTCCGGTTTCAGCACCTTCTGGAAGAGATCGCGCACCACCGCCGACGAAGCCAGGATCAGGAGCGAATCCACCGTCGACATGATCGCCGCCAGCACCACCACCAGAATCAGCCCCGCGATCACCGCCGGAAAGAGCTCCGTCGACATCACCGGCAGGATCGTCTCGGGGTCCGCCAGTCCGGGGAAGAGATAGCGCCCCGCAACTCCCGTCAGCACCGCCCCGATATCGAAGACCACAATGCAGGCGACCGCCATCACCCCGCCCTGGCCGATCTCTCGGCGCCCCCGCGCGGCCATGAAGCGAGTCAAGAGCTGCGGCGCCCCCAGGAAGGCCAGCCCGATCCCGGCGAAGCTCAGCGCGCTCATCGCCCCCATCAGCGAGAAGCCGTGCTCGCCCATCGGCAGAAGCAAAGAGGGATCGATCGCCCCGATTCCCGCCATCAGCTCGCCCCATCCCCCCGCCTTCCAGATCCCGAAGATCGGCAGCAGCAGCAGGCAGAGGAACATCAGCACCCCCTGCACCACGTCGCTGTAGGCCACGGCCTTGAATCCGCCGATGCTCGTGTAGAGAAAGATCGCCGCCGCGCCCAGCACCACGCCCCACCCGTAGCTCATCCCCAGAAACGACGAAAAGGCCTTCCCCGACACCGTGAGCTGCGCGGCCGTGTAGGCCCCCACCATCGTGAAGATGATCACCGCGCTCACCAGCCGCAGCCAGTGCGCCCGGTCCGCAAAACGGTCGGCCAGGTAGTCCGGCACCGTGATCGCGTCGTAGCGGTCGGTGAACTCCTTGAAGGGCCGCGCCACCACCGACCACGCCAAAGCCACCCCGAGCACCTCGCCGAGCACCACCCAGAGCGCGTGGAATCCGACCAGGTAGCCCATTCCCGTCAGCCCCAGGAGGAGCCAGCCGCTCTCGCCCGTCGTGTTGGCCGAAAAGGCGATCACCCACGATGGCAACCGCTTGCCGGCCACATAGAACCCCGCCACGGAACGGCTCTCGCGACTCGCCCACCAGGCAATTCCTGCGAGAATGAGAATGTAGGAAACAAGCACGCCGATCATCGCGCCGCCGCCACTGCCCGCGCCCACCGGTCAGCTCCCCATGTCCGTTGAGCCTGCGGGGGCCTTCGGCCCACCATTTTCGTCGTCGCCGCAGCGATGCACCCGGTGCGCAGCGATCACCAGCGCCAGCCCGGGGAGGACCGCGAGCGCCATCAGCGCCCAGGTTGCGAGTGGAAGTCCGCCGATCATGCTCCGCTATCTCTCTTGCCCGGCCAAACGGCGGTTCGCCTCGACGGTGCGGCAGGCGCGTCCCAGCCGGTCCAGCGCTTCCTCCACCTCGGTCTCCGAGATCAGGAGCGAGGGCCCGATCCGGATCACATGGCCGTGCAACCCCCCGATCCCGATCAGCAGCCCCTCGTCGCGGGCGGCGTTCAGGAGCATTCCGGCAAGGCGCGGCGCCGGTTCCTTTCCAACCGGATCCTCGACGAGCTCCAGCGCCTGCATCAGTCCCATGCCGCGCACGTCGCCGATCCAGGGGTGGGCCGCCTGCAGCGCCTCCAGTCCATCGCGGAGCTGAGCCCCCCGCCGCCGGGCGCGCGCGGGCACGTCTTCCGCCCGCATGACCCCCAGCGTGGCCACCATCGCCGCCATGCAGACCGGGTTGCCGCCGAAGGTGGAGATCGTCTTGCCGCGCCAGCTTCCCGCGATCTCCGGGGTCGCGATCGTCGCCGCAACCGGCATCCCCCCCGCGATCCCCTTCGCCATCACCATGATGTCGGGGGCGACGCCCCAGTGCTCGATCCCGAACCAGTGGCGGCCGGTGCGTCCGAATCCGGCCTGCACCTCATCCGAAACAAAGACCCCGCCATAGGACCGAACGATCTCGGCCATCCGCTGGAAGTACCCGCGCGGCGGCACGATGTAGCCCCCCACCCCCTGGATCGTCTCGGCAATGAAGGCGGCCGGTTGGCCATTGGTCGTGGTCTCGATCACCTCGATCAGATCCTGCGCGTAGATCTCGACCAGCTCCTCGTCGGTCCTGTCGCCGAAGGGCGCGCGGTAGGGATAGGGCGAGAGGGCGTGCGTGATTCCGGTGACGGTGCTGGGCAGAACGCGCCAGGGAGCGTGCGCGGTGACGGCGGTGGCCATGCTGGTGCGGCCGTGGTAGCCCTGCCGCAGCGCAATGATCTCGGTGCGGCCGGTATGCAGGCGCGCAAGCTGAAGCGCGGTCTCGATCGCCTCGGTGCCGCTGTTCACGAAGAAGGTGCGGCTCAGATTCCCCGGCGCGATCTCGGCGAGCGCCCGTCCCGCCTGGATCTGGCGGTCGTTGACGTAGAGCGTCGAGAGGTGTCCCACCCGCGCCGCCTGCTCCCGGATCGCGGCCACGACCTCGGGGTGGCAATGTCCCAGCGAGGTCGTGAGGATCCCGGCGAAGGCGTCCAGGTATTCGCGGCCATCGTAGTCGCGCACCCGGCACCCGGACCCCTCCGCGATCGCAAGCGGCTCGGCGTAGAGCGGCCGGACGCAATCGAAGATGTAGCGCCGCTGCTCGGCGAAGATCTCCGCGCTGCGGTTGTCCGTGGCTTGCATGGGGGCTCCGGCGGTTGCTGCGGCACCGGGTCGGAGATCCCCGAACCGGCGACAATGATCTTCGCGCTTCCCCGTCGGTCCGTCCAGTGGAAGGAAGGGGCCGGATTGGCCGGATCAGGCGCTGGCCGGTGGCCGGCAACCGGAGCTTTTTGGCGCGCCACGCCCAAATGCCGAAAGGTCCGGGTCGTCGCCCCGAGCACCGAGGCCGCAGCGGATTGCGTCACCTGTCCCTCCCTCCACCGGCCATGCACCTCCTCGAATCGTTCCACCCCTTCCTGTCATCCAAAGGTCGTTCGACTCGTCGAGGTCACGGACCGACGCGCCCCTCGATGTTCAGCCGGTTCCCAACGCGAAGTTGTCCGAATTGGCGGAAGAACTGTTGCGGCGCATGCAGTTGGACGGCGATGCGCTCCAGCCCAAAGATCATTTGGGGAGGCTCGACCGCGGCCGCCGATAGCCGGCGGCGGCCACCCCTACCACCGTGAAATCACCACCCGCTGATCGGTGTAGAAGGAAACGGCGTCGCGGCCCTGCGCCTTGAGATCGCCGTAGAAGGAGTGGCGGGTTCCGCCGAAGGGGAAGAAGGCCATCGGCGCGGCCACCCCGACATTGACGCCGATCATCGAGATTCCGGCGCGGTAGCGGAACTCGCGCGCGGCCCGGCCCGAGGCGGTGAAGATCGAGGCGGCGTTCCCGTAGCGGCTCCTGGCCAGCATCTCGAGCGCGGCTTCCAGGCTCGGCGCCCGCGCCAGCCCCGCCACCGGACCAAAGACCTCTTCGCGGCCGAGCGGCATCTCGGGAGTCACATTCTCGAATACGGTGGGGCCGATCCAGTGGCCGCGCGGATACCCGGCCACGCGCAGGCCGCGCCCGTCCATCAACAGACGCGCGCCGTCGCTCTCGCCCTCGTCGATGAAGGAGGCCACCCGGTCGCGGTGCGCCCCCGAGATGACCGGCCCCATGTCCACGCCGTCGTCGAGGCCGCGGCCGACCTTCAGCGAGGCCGCCCCGTCGAGGACCCTTTCGCGCACCGGTTCGTAGGCGTCGCCGACCCCGACGATCACCGATCCCGCAAGGCAGCGCTGTCCCGCCGAACCGAAGACCGATCCAACCACCGACTCGGCCACCATCTCCGGATCGGCGTCCGGCAGCGCGATCATGTGATTCTTCGCTCCGCCCAGCGCCTGCACCCGCTTCCCCGTCGCCCCCGCCCGCCGGTAAACGATCTTCGCCACCCGACTCGACCCCACGAAGGAAACGCCCCGCACATCCGGATGGTCGATCAGCGCGTTGACCGCCTCGGCGCGGCCATGCACCACATTCAGCACCCCCGGCGGCAACCCGGCCTGCGCGGCCAGCTCCACCACGCGCTGGTGCGTGAGCGGATCCTGCTCGCTCGGCTTGAGGACGACGGTGTTCCCCGCGGCCACCGCACAGGGCCAGAACCAGAGCGGAATCATCACGGGAAAGTTGTACGGCGTCACGACCGCGAAGACGCCAAGCGGCTGGCGCACCGTCTTGCAGTCGATCCCGCGGGCGATGTCCTCCACGGTGTCGCCCATCATCAGGGTCGGCATTCCGGCGGCGTGCTCCACATTCTCGATGCCGCGCTGAATCTCGCCTCGCGTCTCGGCCACATTCTTGCCATGTTCGCGCGAGAGACGGACCGCGAGCTCGTCGTGGTGTTCGTCGAGCAGCGCCTTGAGGCGGAAGAAGACGCGCGCGCGCTCCGGAACCGGGGTTCGACGCCATTCGGGGAAGGCCGCGCTCGCCGCCGCCACCGCTCGGGCAACCTCGGCGGCGCCCGAGAGAGGAAGGCTCCCCAGCGCCTCGCCGGTGGCCGGATCGGTGACGGGCAGTTCTCCGCAGGCGCCCCGGGTGGTCCATCGGCCCGCTATGTAATTGGGGGCGAGGCCGCGTGAGGTCGTCACCCTGCTTCCCCCTCCCTACGCCTCTGCGTCCGCCGCACCGGCCATCGCCACAATGCGCTCGTATTCCTCCGGCGCGACCGGCTGTACCGAGAGGCGGCTGCGATTAACGAGCACCATGTCCGCAAGCTTTGGCGTGGCGCGGATTTCGGGGAGGCTGACCATGCGCGGAAACTTCTCGACGAAGCGGACATCCACCATGAACCAGCGCGGGTTTTCGGGCGACGCCTTCGGGTCGAAGTACTTGCTCTCGGAGTCGAACTGGGTGTGGTCGGGGTACGATTCGCGGCAGACCTCGGCGATTCCCACGACTCCGGGCGGCCTGGCGTTCGAATGGTAGAAGAGAACGCGGTCGCCGATTCGCATGCGGTCGCGCATCAGGTTGCGGGCGGCGTAGTTGCGGACGCCGTCCCACCAGGTGACGCCGTCGCGCTCCAGGTCGTCGATCGAGTAGGCGTAGGGCTCGGATTTCATGAGCCAGTGCTTGCGATTCATGGCCAATGCCTGCGATTCATGGAGGACTTGATCTTCGTGGGCTGCTTTTCAATTCGCGGATCGCCCGCGCTTCATGGACTATCGACCACCTGCGCGCGGGTTCCAGGCTGGGAGGGAAGGCGGGTCAGCCGGGCGGCCACATAGCCCTGGCTGCCGTCGGGCAGGCGGACGCGGAAGCGGTCGCCGGATGCGGCCAGAACCCGGAGCGGAATGTCGGGGACCAGCTCGGCCAGGACCTCGGCACGGGCGCCCGGACCGGCGCGGAGGCGGATGCCATTGCCGGCCACGCGAACGTCCTCGCCCAAAATGGAGAGATCGGCGGTCAGCGCGGTCGCGCCGGATGGCGGCGGGACCAGGAGGGGAGCCGGATCGATCGGGCAGCTTCGGCGCCGGCCCTCGCAGTCCGGTTCCTGGTCGCGGGGGCGATAGATCCCGAAGTGGAGGTGCGGAGGCGTCGTGCGCGCGTTGCCGGTATTCCCGACGAAGCCGAGTGTGTCGCCCGGTTCGACCCGCGCGCCCTCGCGGACGTACTGCCTGTCCAGATGCGCGTAGTAGAAGCGGTTCCCCTCTCCGTCGCGGACCCACACGACCCGTCCCCCCAGACCGGCGGTCCCCACCCGGTAGGCGGTCCCGGCCGATGCGGAGAGCACCGGGGTGCCCCGCCGCGCAAAGATGTCCACCCCATGATGCACTCGCCGTCCGCCATCGCGCGGAGCGCCGAAGCCGCTCAGGATCGAGCGCGGGGTGTGGCCCTCCACCGGAAAGGCGAAGACCGCTTCCTGTCCGAGCGAGAGATGAAAGCTGCCGCCCCGCAGCAGTTCGGGCTGAATGCGCAGGATGTAGTCCCCGGCCCGCCAGCGATCCTCGTGCTCGAAGGTGCGGGCCAGCGAATCGGAGGAGAAGACGGGTCGCAGCGGATCGGCCTCGTTGTCGGGCACGCGGAAGAGATCGATGAAGAGGCGGGTGTCGGCGGGCGCCTCCATCGAGACGCGGAAGGTGAGTTTGCGGCCGCGCGGGATGTGCACCCGGTACGCCACCGCCGATGGTTCCTCGGGCGCGATGTGGCCGCGCTCCTCGAAAGGCGCCTCCACGACCAGCGGATCCTCCAGCGCGCCGGAGCCCGCCGCCGTCCAGTCGCGAGCCAGCGCCGTTTCGGCCAGCCCCGCCGCCGCCAGCGAAGCCAGGTAGGCCTCGTGCGGGGTCAGATCGCGGAACCGGTCCTCGATCTTCTCGACCTGTTCGCAACCGGCTGCGACCGCCAGCACCGCCACCAGACGCGCGCACCACCGTCCCGGCGGCGTCCTGCGACCCTGGGCGGCGGCGACCGGCGGCACGTTGCGTCCGGAGGGATCAGGCCGGACCCGCGTTCGCCACCGCAGGATCCACCTGCCCGGCGAAGCGCTGGAAGTTGCGCCTGAACATGGCGGCCAGCTCGGCGGCCGCGGCATCGTAAGCCTCGCCATCGGCCCAGGTTCCCCGCGGCAGGAGCACGCTGCCGGGCACCCCCGGAATCCGGGTCGGCACCCGCAGCCCGAAGAAGGGATCGGTGGCGCTCGGGGCGTCGTCGAGGTCGCCGGCCAGCGCGGCGGCCAGCATCGCGCGGGTGTGGGCGAGCTTCATCCGGCTTCCCACCCCGTAGCGGCCACCGGTCCATCCGGTATTCACCAGCCACACATTCACCCCCTCGGCCCGGGTTCGTTCGCCGAGCATCCGGGCGTATTCCGTCGCGGGACGCGGCAGGAAGGGGGCCCCGAAGCAGGCGCTGAAGGCCGCGCACGGTTCGGTAACGCCGCGTTCGGTCCCCGCCACCTTGGCCGTGTAGCCCGAGAGGAAGTGATACATGGCTTGCGCGGTGTCGAGGCGCGCGATCGGCGGCAGCACCCCGAAGGCGTCGGCGGTGAGGAAGACCACATTGTTCGGGTGCCCGCCCTGTCCCGATGGCACCGCGTTCGAAATGAAGTGGATCGGGTAGGAGGCGCGCGTGTTCTCGGTGATCTCGGCCGAATCGTAGTCGATCTCGCGGGTGCGCTCGTCCAGAATGACATTCTCGAGGATCGTCCCGAACATCCGCGTCGCGCGGTAGATCTCGGGTTCCCCCGTGGGCGAGAGCCGAATCGTCTTGGCGTAGCAGCCGCCCTCGAAGTTGAAGACCCCGTCGTCGCTCCAGCCGTGCTCGTCGTCGCCGATCAGCCGCCGGTCCGGGTTCGCGGAGAGGGTCGTCTTGCCGGTTCCCGAAAGCCCGAAAAAGAGCGCCGTGTCGCCGGCGGCGCCGATGTTCGCCGAGCAGTGCATGGGCAGGACGCCGCGCGCCGGGAGCATGAAGTTCAGCGCCGAGAAGATCGCCTTCTTGATCTCGCCGGCGTAGGCGGTGCCGCCGACCAGGACCACCCGTTCCGTGAAGTTGACCACGATGAAGGCGCCCGAGTTCGTGCCGTGGCGGGCGGGATCGGCCTTCCAGGAGGGCGCGTGATAGACGACGAAGTCCGGATCGAAGTCGTCGGCCTCGCCGGGGTCCAGGCGCAGGAACATGTTGCGGGCGAAGAGGTCGTGCCACGGGCTCTCCGAGACGACCCGCACCCGGATTCCGTAGCGGCGGTCGGCCCCCGCGCGCGCATCGCGAATATAGAGGTCGCGGCGTCCGTTCAGGTGCTCCGCCAGCCCCGCGCGGAGGCGCCGGTAGTGTTCCTCCGAGATCGGGACGTTGATCTCGCCCCAGTCGATCCGGTCCTGCGTGCCCGCCTCCCGGACCACGAAACGATCGTTGGGGGAGCGGCCGGTGTGGGGGGCGGTCATCGTGACGAGCCCGCCTCCCGGGGAAAGTCGTCCGGCGCCAAGGCGAAGGGTCTCTTCGTAGAGCTCCGCGGGCGCGAGATTCCGGCGTATCCTTCCTTGCGGATCCAGCTCCCCCGCCCGCAGGTCCACCTCCCCCGTGCGCGGCCTGGCCGGCGCTTCGGCTACTAGCATCTCTGTATTCCTTCTCGCTGATTTCGTGTTCGGTCAGGTTGCGGCGGCACCCCGTGCATCCGCCAGCCTGTTAATGTGATTGCCTCCGGTCCGCGCGTCCACCGATGCGATTCCGACCAGGTGCATGACCTCCAGCACCGAGCTCCCCCGCTGAAGGACATGAACCGGCTTGTCCATTCCCAGAAGGATCGGCCCGATCACATCGGCGTTCCCCAATTGGGAGATCAGCTTGTAGCTCGCGTTGGAGGCGCTGAGGGTCGGGAAGACCAGCACGTTCGCGGGGCCGTCCAGGTCGCTGAAGGCGTAGGTTTCGGCCATGATGCGCGGATCGACCGCCACATCGGCCTGCATCTCTCCGTCCACGGCCAGCTCCGGCGCCAGCCGCTTCACCCATCCGACAGCCTCGCGCACCTTGTTGGCCTCCGGGTGGCGCACCGAGCCGAAGTTGGAGAAGGACAGCATGCCGATGCGGGGCTGGATTCCCAGCTCGCCGACAAAGCGCGCCGCCGAAATGGCGATCTCGGCCAGGGTTTCGGGATCGGGATCGATGTTGACGGTGGTGTCGGCAAAGAAGAGCGGGTCGCGGTCCCGGAAGGCGACCATGTGAAGCCCGGAGACGCGCCGCACCGCCGGGGAGGTGCCGATGACCTCCAGCGCGGGCCGGAGGATCTCCGGATAGTTGGAGTCGATCCCCGCGACCATCGCGTCGGCGTCGCCCGCCCGCACCATCATTGCGGCGAAATAGACCGGTTGGTAGGCGCGCGCCCGGGCTTCGGCGAGGGTCAGTCCCTTGCGGGCCCGCCGCTGGTAGAACTCGTCGGCATAGGCGTAACGGGTGTCTTCCACCGAGGGCGGGTGAATGCACCGCACGCCCTCAAGGTCGATTCCGAGATCCGCGCCGCGCCGACGGATCTTCTCCCGCTTCCCGATCAGAACGATGCGCGCCGTTCCCTCCTGAACCACCTGCGCCGCCGCCCGCAGCACCCGCTCATTGTATCCGTCGGCGAGCACGATTCGGGCGGGTTCCTGCCGAGCGCGTCCCAGGATCCGGCTCATCGCCTTGCGTCCGGGACCGAGGCTGGCCTCCAGCCTGTGGCGGTAGTCCTCGCGATCGACATTCACCCGCGCGACCCCCGATTTCATCGCCGCCACCGCCACCGCCGGCGACACATGCAGGAGCACCCGCGGATCGAAGGGTTTGGGAATCAGGTAGTCCGGCCCGAACTCGAAGGCGTCGTCGCCATAGGCCTTGATCACCGATTCGGGCACGTCGTCGCGCGCCAGCTCGGCCAGCGCCCGGGTGGCGGCCAGCATCATCGGCTCGTTGATCTCCCGCGCCCGCACATCGAGCGCGCCCCGGAAGAGGAAGGGGAAACCGAGAACGTTGTTGACCTGGTTGGGATAATCGGAGCGGCCGGTGGCGATGATCGCGTCGTCGCGGACGGCGGCCACATCTTCGGGCGCGATCTCGGGATCGGGATTGGCCAGCGCAAAGATGATCGGCCGCGGCGCCATCGAGGCCACCATCTCGCGAGTGACGACGCCCCGCGCCGAGAGTCCGATCACCACATCGGCCCCCTCCATCGCCTCCTCCAGGGTGCGCTCGGCGCGCGCCGTGGCGAAGGGGCGCTTGTAGTCGTTCATGCCGTGTTCGCGCCCCTCGTGAATCACGCCGGTGCGATCGACCATGACCAGGTTCTCGCGCCGCACCCCCAGCCGCAGACAGTGCCGCGCAGTCGCCAGCGCCGAAGCGCCCGCCCCGCTGAAGACGACGCGCGCATCCGCGAGGTCTCGTCCCGAGATCTCGATCGCGTTGAGGAGCGCCGCCCCCGCGATGATCGCCGTGCCGTGCTGGTCGTCGTGGAAGACGGGAATACCGAGCGTTCGCCGCAGCTCCGACTCGATCTGGAAGCACTCGGGTGCGCGAATGTCCTCCAGATTGATTCCCCCCACGGTCGGTTCCAGCAACTGGCAGAAGCGGATGACCTCCTGCGGATCGTCGCTGTTCACCTCGATGTCAAAGACGTCGATGCCCGCGAACTTCTTGAAGAGGACGCCCTTGCCCTCCATGACCGGCTTGGCCGCCAGCGCCCCGATGTTGCCCAGCCCGAGCACCGCGGTGCCATTCGAGACCACCGCAACCAGGTTGCCGCGAGCGGTGAAGCGGAAGGCCGACTCGGGATCGCGGTGAATCTCCATGCAGGGTTCCGCGACCCCCGGGCTGTAGGCCAGGGTGAGGTCCCGCTGGGTGGCCACGGCCTTGGTGGGCACGACCTCGATCTTTCCGGGCCGCCCCTCTTCATGGTATCGAAGTGCGTCGCTCTCGAAGGCTGACAACGCCTGTTTCTCCTTGGACTTTACAGGTGGATGCGGCTGTGATCCTATCGGCGGGGCCGCGTGCGCGTCAATCGCCATCGGCCAACGCCCGGCCGGTCCGGCGCCATCGGAAGGGCATCGTGGGAAGATTCGACATCTCCCTCTCCAAAGCTGACCGACGCCCCGATCCGACAGATGCGGGCTACCTTGCAAGCGGCCCTTTTCCACGCGCGACTCCGTGCGCCGTTTCTTTCGCACCCCCGGGCCGGCCACCCCATCCAACCTCCCGAATGAACCTCCGCCACCTCCACCGGATCGTTCCCGGCCTGCTGGTCTGGGGAATTGCCGCCGGGCGGGATGCAGCGGCCCAGACGCCGCCCGCACCGGGTTGCGCGGGACCGGCGATCGCCGAGATCGATATCGTCTCCCATTCGATCTACCAGACCCCGGAGCCGGATTCCGCCGGGGAGACGGGGCTGGAACGGAGGGTCGGCGGGTGGCTGAACGCCGTGGCCCGGAAGCTCCATCGCCGCACGAAGCGAGAGGTGATAGAGCGGGAGCTGCTCTTCGCGGTGGGGGACTGCGCGGACGAGCTGACTCTCTCCGAATCGGGGCGCATCCTGCGGGCGCTGCCCTTCCTGGCCGACGCGGATGTGCGTGCGGTCGTGGATGCGGATGGCGAGGCGCGGGTGGAGGTGGAAACCCGGGAGGACTGGACGCTGAAGCTGGACGCGCGCCCCGAATGGGAGGACGGACTTCGGGTGCGGCATGTCAGCGTGACCGAGGAGAACCTGATGGGAAGGGGTATTCTTGCGGGACTTTACGCCACGCAGCGGGACGAGGAGCGCGACCTGGGCGGCCAACTGCGAACGATCCAGACGGCGGGAACGCGCATGGACACCCATCTGACCGGCGGACGAACCCGCACGGGAGTCTTCTTCACCGAATCGCTGACCTATCCCTTTGTCGGCGAGCTGGGACGCTGGGCCTTCGTCGAGTCCTACGCGCTGCGCGAGGATCTCTTCCCCTATGCGGCTCCGGCGGGTTCGCCCTTCACCAACGCGAGTCTTCCGATACAGACGCGCTACGCCGAGGCGACCCTTGGAAGACGGGTGGGCGTCCCCGGCAACCTCACCGTGCTGGCCGGGGGCATGTCGTGGGAGGATGTACGCTTCGACGGCTATCCCGGCGGGGTCGAGGTTGTTTCCGGGTTCGACTTCTCGGTGCGGGACACCGCCGACCAGGCCACGATCGACGCCATCGGCCCGCAGGTGGATCCCCGAAAGGGCGCGTATCTGAATCTGCTCGCGGGCAAGCGACGCATTCGCTTCCTGACGCGGCGGGGGCTCGACGCCGTGCGCGGCGTGCAGGATGTGAGGGTGGGAACGCAGGCGCTTCTCGCGCTGGGCGGCTCTCTGGGCGAGGTGTCGCATCCGGCGGGCCAGGACGGACACGAACTCCGGGGCAGCCTCAGTCTATTCGCCGGCGGCGCGGGACCGACCTGGGTCTTCAACAGCGAACTGACCCTTTCGGGCTCGGGATTCTTCCCCGCCGCCCCGGCCGCCCCCTCCTCTCTGCGCGACCTCCTGGGCGAATTCGGCGCGGCGCTGTACTGGCGCCCCGGCGCGCCCCAAAACGACTCCACCCCGCACCGCCACACCCTCGTCTTCGGCCTGACCGGCGCAGGCGGATGGAACAACACGCTTCCCTTTCAGCTTACCCTGGGGGGCTCCAACGGCCTCCGGGGCTACGACCGCGAGGACTTCCCCGCCGCCCGTCGCATTGCGGCGACGATCGAGGACCGAATCACCCTGGACGGCCCCTTCCGCGACCTCGTCGATCTCGGCCTGGTCGTCTTCGCCGACGTTGGCGCGGGCTGGCGCGGCGACGTTCCCTTTGGAACCGATTCCGGGCTGCTTGGCTCGGCCGGGGCCGGGCTCCGCATTGCCTTGCCCTCCGGCGCGCGCCAGGTTGTGCGGGTGGACCTCGCCTTGCCCGTCGAGGCGGGTGGGCTTCGGCAACTTCAATTCCGCATCGGCGCCGACGGAATCCGCCTGCTCGACGGGTTCGCCAACCGCCAGCTTCGCCGCAGCCGCACCGCCAGCCCGGCCGCCGCCTTCCTGGGCATCAACTGACGCGTTGCAGCCGTCCACCTGCGCCCGAAACATTTGACTTCCGGCCGCTGCGCGTATAATATGTTCCCCCCAAATGGGCGCGTATGTCCTGTATCTGACACGAACGCAAGCCCACCCTGTTCCCCAAGTCAGGAGGAGTGTCCTTGCCCCCTCGCGTATCCACGCCGGCTACGTCGAAGTTCCCGGACCCCCGTGGTCATGAGCCTGTCGATTCCTTCGATCAGTACCTGCGTGACGTTGGTCGTCACGGGCTGATCGATCGAGAGCTTGAGATGATTCTCGCCACGCTGGTTCGCAGCGGCGAGGACAGGGCGGCGATGAAGCGGCTCGATCAGTACATCAGGCTCACGAGCCGCAGCTATCTCGAGGCGATCGAATCCGGCGGGGTAGCCGACAAAGGCAACGGCGAATACCGCAACGGATCGCCGGGAGTCCATTCCAGGCGACTCAACGGCTCCGCTTCCGCACTGGAGGAGATTCTCGGCGCCTTGAGCCGGAAGGGCGACCACAGAGTGGCGACCAAGCAACTCGATCAGCACATTCGGGTAGCCAGGCGTCGTGAGCTGGTATCGGAGGAGCAGGGGGATCCGCAGTTGCAGGACCTTCGCTGGCTGCGCCAACTGTGCGGACTGCTTCAGCTTGCCCGGAAGGGCCGCAAGAAGACAACCCAGAGGATGGCCGCCGATCTCATCGTCACCGCCAATCTTCGCTTCGTCATCTCCTATGTAAAGAAGTACCAAGGCCGGGGCCTCGGGCTGGACGAACTCGTCTGCATCGGGAACGAGGGCCTCCTCAAGGCGGTTCGCAAGTTCGACCCCGACAAGCGCGTGAAGTTCATCTCCTACGCGGTGTGGTGGATTCGCCAGACCGTGCTGCAGGCGCTGGCGGAGCAGACCCGCCCGGTGCGGATTCCGCTGAACCAGAACTCCAATCTGGCCCGTCTCTCGCGCGCCAACACCAAGCTGACCCAGAAGCTGGGACGCACCCCGACCGACCGTGAGCTTGCCCAGGCGATGGAGGAGCCGGTCGATACGGTGCGGACGCTTCGCCGGGTGCTGTCGGTCGAGCTGAGCCTGGATGCGCCGATGGACCGGGGCGACCGCGACAGCGCCAGCTTCGGCGAGCGCTTTGCCGGAGACCAGGGCGCGGAGATCGAGGCGGATGTGGAGGCCGTGGCCCGTCGCGACTACCTGGAGGAGATGTTCGACCGGTACCTGACGGAGCGCGAACGGAAGATCCTCTACCTGTACTACGGACTCGACGACGGCGAAGAGCACACCCTGGAAGAGATCGGCTCGCTTCTGGGGGTGACCCGCGAACGAATCCGGCAGATTCGCAACCGCGCCTTCGAGAAGCTGCGCGACAGCCCGGACGGTGATCCGCTGCGGGCATTCTGGGCGACCGAATAGACGGCGGCGCGCCCCTTCGCCTCATTCGGCCGGTCCGCGGGCGCTGAGCATCACCATCTCCCGGGCGCGAATCTCGGCGGTCGGGATGGTTACGCCATCGCGTTCGTAGGAGTCGTACTGGAGGTATCCCTCCACGAAGAGCTTGTCGCCCTTGGCCACGTACTCTTCGGCGATCTGGGCGAGCCTTCCCCAGAGATTGACACGGTGCCAGTCCGTGCGCTCCTCCGCGTCTTCGCCTCCGGTGCGCCAGTTGGTTGCCAGGGAGATGCGCGCCACCTTCACGCCCGATCTGGTGATGCGGACATCGGGGTCGCTGCCGACATTCCCCACGAGGATGATCTTGTTGACTGAGCAGATACCGTCCAGCGGGCATCTGTTTGTAACCGTGAGGCTTAGGAGACTTACTGGCCGGATTCCCGCCGATTGATTCCCGCCGAATGGATGTCAGGTGCGAGGCCTGCGGCGGTTTTCCAAGGCCTTTCTGAGCTGGCCCTCGTCAGCCCGCTGATAGCAGGTGAGCACCGTCTGTGAATCCTTCCACCCGCCAAGTTCGCAGAGCACCTTCAGCGGCTGGTCCATGAGGTCGGAGGCGAACTTGCGCCTCAGCGAGTGCCAGCCCCGCTGGCGCTTCGGCTCCAGCCCCGCGAGCGTCTCCGCCCTACCCCACATTCGGTGGGCCGACATCCGGCCCAAGCACCTCAACGCATCCCTCGGGGCGGGAAGCACCGGCGCGTCCGCGGTGCCATTGCTGATCCGTCGCGCCTCTTCCAAGGCTGCGATCGCCTCGGCCGTCACTGGCGTCCAGTGTTCGTAGCCCGTCTTCTCGTGTTTCGCGCGCCACCGGACCACTCCGGCCTCGAAGTCGATATCCGACCACCGAAGATGGCGGATGGCGCCGATGCGGTGTCCGGTTTCGTGTGCGAGGACGAGCGCGACGTGGAATCTCCAGCCGACCTGACGAGAAACCCGAAGTAGCGCCAAGTACTCCTCCTCAGAGAGGACGACCCGGGTGGGGTTCTTCTCCTTGGGCTTCCTGAGACCCTTCAGCGGGTTCCGGTCAAGGAGCAGGCGGCCTCGCTCGTCCTTCGACCTCGCGGCCCAGTTGAGGACTGCGAGTAGGAACGTCAGGTCCCACTCGATCGTCCGGTCGGACACGGGCCTTCCGCTCGGGCCGACTCTGCCCACGCGCCGCGCCCGGATGAACCGGTCCCAATCGCGTTGAGACAGGGTTTCGGGCCTTCGGTCCCGTCCGAAGAAACGGAGGAACATCGCAGTGGCGACCCGGTCACTCCGTTGCGTCTTCTCGCCCTTGGTAGGCGTCACCTCTTCCCCGTAGATGTCAAAAAGCGTCCCCAGGGTGAGCGGCTCGGGTTCGGCTTCGGCCTTGCCGGCGGGTTCGTGGACCGCCAAGCCGGCGGCAACCTCATCCGCCTGCCTCTTGGCGCGCGCCCAATCGCGGTGCTTCAACGACCGGGAAAGCCTGCGCCCGTTCTCTCGCCACTCGATCTGGTAGATGCCGGTCTTGGGATCGGGAAAGACCCTCACCCGGTTCCGGCCCCACTCGCCGGCGCTGTAGCTCCGGCGGCTCTTCTTCGTGCGTCCCATCATTCGATCTCCTTGTCGATGATGGACTGCACGATCTGCGCGCCCGAAATGTCGCCGCGGGAGGCCGTCCGCGCCAGATCCCCAGCGGTCCCGGACGCTCCCGGGCTTCGTCGCGGCAGGCGCCGGGGGCGGCTTGTCGGTGTCCCGAGGGGTCGTGCCGGCTCGCGTGGTGAGCGGGTGCTTCGGCGTATCCATGCAAGGAACGCTTAAAGGTCGCCAGGAAGACAGTCAACCCGCCCGGAATCGGCTCGTGTTCGATAACGTCGAGGAGGTCCAATAGCGTCCGGTAGCTGGTGCCGCCCGTCGCCAACGGGGTGGGAAACACCCCCCGGCAAGGTCTCCGCAGGCCGCTCGCACTCCCCGGTCCGTCGCTTCGCAGGTGAGCCGGAACGCCGTGTCTGTCAGCCACCGCTTGAAGTCCAACGGGCCGCAGGGTCGCCTCATATCGACGAATCGCCGGTCCCCGAGGGGGTACCGGCAAGGCGGAAAGCGAGCCTCGCGGTAGGGTAGCGGCTCCGTCGTCGAGGATGTGACGGTTTGGCCAGTTCGGCCTCTGTCGTCCGCGAGTCCGACAACCGAGAGGTCGAAGAGCTTGCCGCTTTGGCGACAGGTATCGGAGCATCCGTTTCCGTGAAACTCGGGGGTGGGGCGACAGCGGAGCGGGACGCGGTGACCACTGAGAGCTGCTTCGGAACCGTGGCGGTGTGCGAACGAAAAGGGGGCGGCGTTCAGGCGGCCTGGTCCTTGATCTCGAGTTCGACGCC
>JAJEBW010000024.1 GCA_022822325.1 Gemmatimonadota bacterium
CCGCTTGGGGAGGCCGGCCGGCCTCCCCAAGCGGCCAGCCCTGTCCTGCTCCTTCGTGCTCCGAGACATCCTGTGCCTCCTCTCGCTTCGACCCCGGATGAATGGCTAATGTACTGTCCAAGAAAATCGGGGGCACTATAGGCCGGACACTCACCGGTCAATCGAGTTGTACGGAGCGGACGGTGCAATGAAACATGCCTGGGAGTTGCCGGTTCCGATGGCAGCCGGGAAGCTGGATCCTATGAATCCCCGCAGGATCTTGCTATGGCGCCGGTGGATTGAGGGAGAGTTCGCCGACCGCCGTCTGGTACTCATGGAGGTGACGGGGGAGGGCTATCCCCGGTGAAGCGCGTCCGCGATTGCAGTGGTTGGAGCCACGGCATCGGCCTGTGGGCGGTTGGAGTTTTGCTCGTGGTGGGTGCGTGCGGCGACGACACGGATGAACGGGCAGAAGCACCTCCTGATCAGTCGATGGTCCGCGACAGCGCCGGCATTGCGATCACCGAAAACAGCGAGTCCGGCGCCGCGGTTGAGATCTGGCGGGTGTCCGACGAGCCGGTCCTCACGATCGGAGCTGATTTGCGAGCGCCACCGGAATACCAGTTCGAACGGATCGACGGCGTGGTGCGCTTGCCCGGCCGGAGGCTCCTGGTCGCTGACGGCGCCACGTTGCGGGAGTTCGCAGAGGACGGCGCCTTTGTCAAGTCGTGGGGGCAGTACGGCGAGGGGCCGGGCGACTTCAGGCACATCGAGGGTCTGCGCAAGTTGGGAGCGGATTCGGTCGTTGCATGGGATCGGTTCCCCCGCAGACTCACGGTGTTCGACACCAGAGGCAATCTCGGGCGGATAGTCGCAATCCGCGAAGCGCCGCTACTACATCTTGTCGATGTCATCGGATCTGATCGGTTTGTCTTCAAGCGCGACGTGATGCAGTTGGAGGGGAACCTCAACGCACTGCTGGACAACTGGGACCGGCGGGAGGAGTACGACCGGCGATCGGGCTTCGTCGAAGTGTGGGACGCAACGGGGAACCCGGTGTCGATCATTGGTCCGCATCCGGATTACGAGTACTTTACGCGACGACACCGCGACCGGTACATGGGCCCGGTGGAATTCTCCCGGCGCATGATCACGGGCGTCTGGGGCTCTCTGGTGATTGCGGGCCCCAATGACAGCTACGAGTTGCGGGCGCATGAACCAGACGGCGCGCTCGCGCGAATTGTCCGCCTGGACCGACCGCCGGTGGTTCCCGGCGATGCTCACCGAAGGACGCTGCTTGAAGCGGATCCCGAGCGCGACCCCGACATTCCGATGGCTGCGACGCTGCCCATGTTCGCAACGGTGACCGACGACGAGCTCGGCTATCTTTGGGTGCGGGACTACGAGATGCCCGGTGACGATACCGTCTGGTGGACCGTCTTCGACTCGGAAGGCGCCGTCGCGGCTCGCCTGGAAGTCGACGAGCGGATTGGGATCCGGGAGATCGGCCGCGACTACATCGTGGCTTCTTCGCGGGTCGGCGAGTTGGGTATCCGGGCAGTGGTCGTAATGTCCCTGGACCGAGGCTGATCGCGCACTGTACACTGGACTCATCCCCTCCGCCGATCCCGCGTTTGACAATCGGTGGAAGACGCGCATACGATTTCGGGCCGGGAATGCCGAGCTACGAGTCAACCACGCGCGACGGAGACGAATCGTGACGGAGCCGCCGAAAAACCACGAATCGGAATTGGCCATGGGATCCGAGGCAACCCGACGCATCAAGAGCGTCCTGGCTTTCCTTTTGCTTTCCACGGCGCTTGCTTGCGACCACGGGACCGGCACGGCGACGAACCAGGATGCCACCGTAATCGCCCTGTCCCCCATCACCGGGACGAGCGTGCCTCACAGCAGCTCCACCGAGGTCACGCTTCTCGCGGACGGGGAAACCGCCTGCACGATCGATTCCTTCGAGGCCCGGGGGCGGTGCGTGGCCAGGAATGGAGCGACGGTCGGGGTGTTCGGCGGAGAGGGCGAGGGCCCCGGGGAGTTCAGGAATCCGGGCAGAATGGCGCGCGGCGAGTCCGGTACGGTCGGAGTGATGGACCCTTCTCTTGGTCGCTTCCAGATTTTCACGGCAAAGGGCGAGTTGGTTGCCAGCGTACCGGTTGAGCAATCGTTATGGGCGCCCGCCTCTGACCATGCTGACGATGCCATTGTCGGCACCCATAGTACGGCGAGGATGGGACCGGAAGTCGTGCCGATGTTCACCATGTTGTTGCAAGCGGCCGCTCTGTCGATCCCCTCGGGGGAGACGATCGAGACGTGGAAGCCGGCGGCCCTGCCCGAAATCAATGAGTGCGAACACCGCTTCTACAGCTTCCCCGCACCGGCGAGAGAATGGGTGTTCGTCGACTGCGCGGGCACCTTCTCGGTCGTCGACGCCGAGGGGGAAATCAGAAGTGTGCAGTCGCCCATGTGGAAGGACGAGTTGCCGAACGAGCGCGATGTGGCCGCCCGCCTTGCCTCGCAAAGGCAATCGTGGGATCGCCAAAACGAGTACATCGCCGAAGGGTATGCAGCCAGAGGCAGATCCCGCTACGTACCGCGCGCTTTCGTGGTCGACTCGACCGCCCTGGAGGAATACAGACAGAGCCCGAAGATCTACTACTTGTCGCGGGGGAACGAAACGATAGACGCGCAAAACCGCGTGTGGATGCCGACGCGGGCGGACCGGTCGGGACATTCCTACATCGACGTCTTCTCGCTGGAGCCCGCGTACCTGGGAACGGTGCGAGTGCTCGACAGGATGATTGATTTCGATGTGCTGGGAGAGACCCTGGTCGTGCTTGTCGAGGGATCCGACCTGGAGGGCTCGCGGCGAATCGACTGGTACGAGATTCCGGCCGAGACCGACGGTTAGGTTGCCGAACGCGCCGCGACGGAGACGAATTGTGACGGAGCCGCCGGTCAACCACGAATCGGAATCGAAGGGGACAACAATTGGATACAGTTGTCATGTTCACCGGTCGCAGCAACCGCGGCAGCGGTGTGGGCGCCACTTTTCCGCCGGTCGCTGAAGCGCCACCATGGGTTGGTCCTGCTTGCCGGGGGAACCCTGCTGGCAGGCGCGTGCCGCGGCGACGCGCATGAAGCGACGCAAGCGAGCCAGGATCGACCGGTGGTCCGCGACAGCGCCGGCATCACGATCGCCGAGACCAGCGATTCAAGCTCCCCGGCCGAGATCTGGCACATGTCCGACGAGCCTCTGCTGACGATCGGAGCGGATTTGCGGGCGTCTCGGGAATATCAATTCGATCAGATAAGCGGCGTGATTCGCCTGCCCGAGGGCGAAATTCTTGTCGCGGATGCGGGCAATACGCTGAGGGTGTACCGGGAGAATGGGGATTACCTCGCAACATGGGGAAGAGAGGGCGAGGGACCGGGAGAATTCGGGTTTCTGGGGGGATTGGCAAGGCTGGGGTCCGACTCCGTCGTGGCGTGGGACCGCAGGTCGCGAAGGCTGACGGTGTTCGACGCGACCGGCATGGTGGCACGCGAGAATACGCTGCGCGAAGCTCCGGAGCTGATTCTGCGTGGCTCAGTTGGGCGGGGCCGGCTCGTGTTCGAGCGGGTAATCGAGTTCGAGTTCAACCTGTCGGAGTTCGACGAGTTGCTTGCTGGCCGCAGTGGGAACGAGGAGTTTCAGCGGCAACAGGGAACGGTTGAGATACGTGGTGCGACGGGCGGCCTCCTGGCAGTCGTGGGGCCATACCCACATACCGAGTACCATTTCCCGACTCCCGCCGTTCTCTTTGTCGGACCGGTCAGGTTCTCCAGAGGGATGATCACAGGCGTATGGGACTCGCTGGTGGTAGCCGGCCCGAACGACAGCTACGAGCTTCGCGGCCATGGGGTGAATGGGGAGCTGGACCGAATCATTCGGTGGAACAGGATCCCAATTGTCGCCGATGAAACTCATCGCAGGGCCTTCGCCGACGAAAACCCGCAGAGCAACCAGGAGGCTCCCATGGCGTCTCACCTGCCCATGTTTGACAGAGTGATTGGAGACGAGCTTGGCTACCTCTGGGTGCGAGACTACGACATGCCCGACGAAGAGACGGTTCGGTGGACGGTCTTCGACTCGAATGGCGCTATCGTGACCCGGCTGACCACGAGCGACAGGCTGATGGTCCGCGAAATCGGGCGGGACCACATATTGGCTTCGCAGACCGACGACCTGGGCATCCAGTCGGTGGTTGTGCTGTCCCTCGAGAGGTAGAACCAGGAACGACTTCACGAGCACGTTCCCTGCAAGATCCTCATCCCTGCCGCAGGAGGAGGCCCGTCAGCCCGCCGGAATGCGCTGTTCGCGGAGACGCGAGAGGTTCAGCGCGACTTCACGATCCGCTTCCGCAACGTGTACGGCATCCGGTCTTCCGACCTCACGGGACAGATAGGTGCCCGGGCTCAAGAATTTGACTCTCCGGTCCGTATCGCGCCTGTTGCGATCCTGCGGGCAGTCTTGGTATCTTTCGAGTGGCACTTCCGCCGGATCCGACCCGCCACCCCATGGACCAAACGCCGATGCTGATTCATAGGCTGGCCGCGCGAGGGCTGCTCTCCTTCGGGACGCAGGGCATCGATTTGGATCTTCGACCGCTGAATGTCCTGATCGGCGCCAACGGCTCTGGGAAATCCAACCTGCTGGAGAGCATCACGCTCCTGAAGGCGGCTCCAGGGGACCTCGCCGGAGCCATTACTCGGGGTGGAAACGCGGTACGCGACTGGATTTGGAGCGGGGAGCCGAAGGTATCTGTGGCGGCTATCGCGGCCATTCTCAACAACCCGAAGGGCACCCAGCATCTGCGCCACGAGTTGAAGTTCGCTGCCCGCGGCCAACGCTTCGAGGTGACCGAGGAACGCATCGCGAATGAGCACGCGTACCGAGAGTTTCCGACGCCCTACCTCTACTACGAGAACGCCGGCGGGCGGGCGACGATCAACTATCTGGACACCAGTGGAGAGAACACCAAGCGCAATCTGCGCATCGAGACCGTCGATAGCGAGCAGTCGATTCTCGCCCAGCGCAAGGATCCGGACCACTACCCCGTCCTGACCCACCTCGGTAACGTGCTTAGCCGCGTCCGCTTCTACCGTGAATGGGAGTTCGGAAGGGACACCGTGCTGCGAACACCGCAGAAGACCGATAGGTCCAACGATTTTCTTCGCGAAGACGCGAAGAACCTCGGTCTCGTTTTGAACAGCTTGCGTCGGTCGCCGAGGGTCAAGACCCGACTCATCGAGTCCCTGCGCAGGTTGTACGACGGAATAACGGACTTCGAGGTAATCATCGAGGCCAACACCGTCCAGGTGTTCTTCCACGAAGGCGACATCGAGGTGCCAGCGACGCGCCTGTCTGACGGAACGCTTCGTTACCTCTGCCTCCTCGCCATTCTTTGTCACCCGAACCCGCCGCCGCTGGTGTGCATCGAGGAACCCGAGTTGGGTCTCCATCCGGATGTGCTGCCGACCTTGGCCGAGTTGCTCTTGGAGGCCTCGGAGCGGGGCCAGTTGATCGTAACGACGCACTCCGAGGTGCTGGTCGACGCCCTGACGGATCACCCCGAGTGCATCGTCGTGTGCGAGAAGCACGAAGGACAGACCAAGATGCGTCGTCTGCAGGCCAACGAACTGACGGATTGGCTTAAGCGGTATGGTCTCGGAGACCTTTGGCGCCGGGGCGAGATCGGAGGCAACCGATGGTGAGCGTCAAGATCTATGTGGAGGGTGGTGGAGACCGGGGGGCGCTCAAGGGAGAATGTCGGCGAGCGTTCACCGAGTTCTTTCGAAGAGCAGGATTCGCGGGTCGAATGCCACGCGTCGTCGCGTGCGGCTCACGAGGCGACGCTTTTGATGACTTCCGTACAGCGGTCCGTAACTCCGCCGGGAACCAGTTCATTATGCTGCTGATCGACAGCGAAGAGGGGGTTTCCGCATCCGCCGAACCTTGGCAGCATGTCTCGAAGCGGGATGGATGGACGCGTCCTGCAGGTGCAGCCGACGATAGTCTGTGCCTTATGGTCCAATGTATGGAAGCTTGGTTTGTTGCGGACAGGGACTGCCTGAAGGCGTACTACGGCCAGGGGTTCAATCCGCGAAAACTCCCTCGTAGACGGGAAGTTGAGAGAATCCCCAAGGCAGACCTCTATGCGGCATTGGACAAAGCGACGCGCAACTGCACCAAGGGCAGCTATCGGAGGCGCAAGGGCCGACACTCGTTCAGCATTCTGGCCACAGTCGATCCCAGCAAGGTCGCTGCGGCTTCTCCACACGCGACGCGGCTGTTGCAGACGCTCCAAAGGGCTGTGGCATAAGCGGAATACGGGAGGCCAGATCACGGCAGGGTTCGGCGGTGGGGATGCTCTGATGTGGAGTGGCGACGCAATCGTCACACGGCGGCCGTCATGGCCACTTTCCCTAACGCTTCGACGAAGGACACGGGCACGGCGTTTCCGATCCAGCCGGCGATCCCGTTCTTGGCTCGGACAACTCTTGCTTATGATCCCCCTTTCCAAAGCCGATTTCGCGCCTGACGGGAATCTTGTGGTTCTCGATGGAGCCGCCCAGGAGGTGCGAATATTCGATCGATACGGCGAATTCGTCGAGCAGTTCGGGGGGGCTGGGAAACGGACCCCTGGAGCTGCGTGGCGCCACGGTATCCTTGCGAGTCCAAGAGGCGTGCGGTGGAATCGGACAGGCCCCCTGCGCCCATGAGGCGCGACGCACCCCTTGCCATCCCCGCCTCCCCGCCCTATTTCCCCAGAACGAATCCACGTCCGCAACGCATCCCCCAGCAGGAGTCCGTCCCCGTGTCCCGCTCGATCGAACGCCGCCGCTTTCTTGCCGCCACCGCCGCCGCCACCGGTGGCCTCCTCCTCGAATCGGCTCCCGGACCCGCCACCGCTTCCCCCGCCCCCGTCCCACAGGCCGCCCCCCAGGATGTTCCCGAACCCGTCCCCCTCGGCAACGGCGAGCCCCCCGCGCTTCAGTTCCAGGCCTGGCCCGGCGGCACCGGCTCCCTCATGGAGAAGCTCTGGGCCGAAGCGGACGGCAATCCCTTTGCGCCGAGCGAGATCGAGAATGAGCGCTGGAGCGGATCCGTTCCCACCGACGAGACCGAGATCGCCTTCCTTCCGGTCCACCGCCTCTCCGCGCTGATCCGGGGCGGCCACATCACCTCGTCTGAGTTGACCGAGATCTACCTGGAGCGGATCAAGCGGCTCGACCCGGTTCTGCTCTGCGCGGTCACGATTCTGGAGGGGCGCGCGCGGGAGGAGGCCCGCCAGGCCGACATGGAGATCGCCGCGGGCAACTGGCGCGGGCCGCTGCACGGAATTCCCTACGGGCTCAAGGATCTCTTCGCGGTGGCGGGGACGCGCACCACCTGGGGCGCCGCCGACTTCAGCCACCAGTTCACCCGTTACGACTCCGAGGTCGTGGTGCGGTTGCGCAATGCGGGCGCCGTTCTGCTGGCCAAGCTGGCGACGGGCGAGTTCGCGCGGGGCGACCGTTGGTACCGCGGCCGCACCCTCAATCCCTGGAATCTGGACGAAGGGTCGAGCGGATCGTCGGCGGGACCGGGCTCCGCGACCGCCGCCGGGTGCGTTGCCTTCGCGATCGGCACCGAGACGCAGGGCTCGATCGTGTCGCCCTCGCGGCGCTGCGGCCTCACCGCGCTCCGTCCCACCTTCGGGCGCGTCAGCCGCTACGGGGGAATGGTGCTGTCGTGGAGCATGGACAAGACCGGACCGATGTGCCGCAGCGCCCTCGACTGCGCGCTCGTCTTCAACGCCATCCACGGCGCCGACGAGAAGGATCCGGCCTCGCTGACCACCCCCTTCCGCTTCGATCCCGCCCCCGACCTGGCGGCCATGAGGATCGGCTTCGCCGAAGACGCCCCCGAGTCGTTCGTGGAGGCGTTGCGCGAAATGGGCGCCGATCCGCAGCCGATGCCGGAGATCCCGCGGGGCGGCTCCAACTCGCTGGGGGTGGAGTCGTCGGCCGCCTTCGATTTCCATGTGGCGCGGGACGGCGAACCCGAACCGTTGCCCGACGATCTGGAGCCCGCCGAACGCCGCACCCGGGGCCGTTTCCGCGGCGGCCGCGATGTGCGCGCCCTCGATTTCGTTCAGTCGCAGCGCCGCCGCCACATCCTGATGAAGGAGATGGCCGGGGTCATGCGCGACTTCGACATGTTCGTCAGTGGTTCGGGCCAGGTCGGACTGACCAACCAGACGGGCCATCCGGCGGCGGTCGTTCCCTACGACTTCGGCGTTCGCAACCCGGATTCGGAGAGTCCGACCGAGATGCCGCTGACCACGACGCTGATCGGCAACCTCTTCGCCGACGACAAAATCCTGAGCGTGGCGCACGCCTTCCAGCAAGGGACCGACTGGCACGCGCGGCGTCCGGATATCGGGTAGCGGAAACCGACCGGGATGTTTCGGCCCTCGCGCGGGCCGGCCCGGAGCGGCGCCGTGAGACGATGGCGCGCGCGCAACCCCTCCTTCGTCTCGCAGGCCGTGCGGAATTTCCATAGCTTGTAGCGGCCATTTTCCCTCAAGCCCCCTGCCGCTTCGTCGCCCATGCCCCGTCCGCTTCCGCCCGCAGAGGAAGGTTTGCCCGATTCGGCTTCCGCGCCCCGCCGGAGCTTTCTGGCGGGAATCGCCGCGTTGGGGACGGGAGCGCTGGCCCTTCTCGCGCCGCTCTGGTCGGGGATCCGGGTGGCCCTGGCGCCGCTGGGACGGGCGCGCGAGGATGCGGCGATGGTGCCGGTCGCGAAGCTGGCGGCGATCCCGGACGATGGCGTGCCGCGTCGGTTTCGGGTTGTGAAGGACCGGGTGGACGCCTGGAACACGCACCGCCGGTTGCCGGTGGGCGCGGTCTATCTGCGGCGGATGGGGGATTCGGTCGAGGCGCTGAATGTGGTCTGTCCGCACGCGGGTTGCTTCGTGAATGTGGCGGCGGACCGGTCGCGCTTCGTCTGTCCCTGCCACAAGAGCAGCTTCGATCTGAGCGGGGCGGTGAACGATCCGGCCAGCCCCAGCCCCCGCGACATGGACCCGCTCGACGTCGAGATTCGGGGCGACGAGGTGTGGGTGCGCTTTCAGAACTTTCTGCCGGGGCGCGCCGAGCGGGAACCGGTGGCGTGAAGTGAGCTTCGGCAAGGGGCGGGCGTTCGACTGGCTGGACGCGCGGACCGGCTACCGGGGTCTGCTGCGCGCGGCGTTGGTGGAGCCGATTCCCGGCGGCGCGAAGTGGAAGTATGTGTGGGGGAGCGCGCTGACCTTCGCGATTGCGGTTCAGTTCGTAACGGGGATCGCGCTGTGGGCTTCGTACAGCCCGAATGCGCAGGGGGCGTGGGAGAGCGTCTACTACATCGAGCATGTGATGGTCGGCGGATCGACGTTGCGCGGAATCCATCACTACATGGCGCACGCGACGATGGTTCTGCTCGTTCTTCACCTGATGCAGGTCGTGGTGGCCGGCGCCTACCGGGCCCCGCGCGAGGTCAACTTCTGGTTCGGGATCGCGTTGCTGCACATCGTGTTGGGGCTGTCGCTGACGGGGTACCTGCTGCCGTGGGACCAGAAGGGCTACTGGGCGACGAAGGTGGCGACGAGCATCGCGTCGATCACGCCGGTGGTCGGGCCGGAGCTGCAACGGGTGCTGATTGGCGGGGCGGACTACGGGCATCTGACGCTGACCCGGTTCTTTGCGCTCCATGCGGGGGTGCTCCCCGGCGCGCTGGTCGCGTTGATCGCGGGACATGTGTTTCTTTTTCGGCGGCATGGGGTGACGACGGGGGGATTGCGCAAAGGGGCGCGGACGCCGGAGGAGGAAGAGGACGGCCATCCCACCCGGCCACCGCGCAGTCCCGACGGACAGTTCTGGCCCGATCAGGCCTTGCGCGACGCCGTCGCTTGCCTTGCGGTCATGGCGGCGGTCCTCTTCCTGGTCATGCGCAGCGGCGGCGCCCCCCTGGGAGCTCCGGCCGACGCGAGCGAACCCTATGCGGCCGCGCGTCCCGAGTGGTATTTCATGTTCCTCTTCCAGTGGCTGAAGTACTTCCCGGCCGGCGCTGAGGTCGTTGGCGCGATCGTGGTTCCGGGGGTCGTGGTCGCCCTGGTCGCGCTCATGCCCTTCGCCGGGCGCTGGCGGCTCGGCCACCGCTTCAACCTGGGCTTCACGGCGGCGCTCCTGGGCGGGATCGGGCTCCTCACCTGGCAGGCCTACGCCACCGACCGCGCCGATCCCGATTTCGTGGCCGCCCAGCGCGCAGCCGATGCGGCCGCCGAACGCATTGTCGAACTCGCCGCGGCCCCCGATGGAATTCCTCCGGCCGGCGCCCTGGAGCTGTTGCGCAACGACCCCCTCACCCGCGGCCCCCTTCTCTTCGCCGACCGCTGCGCGAGCTGCCACAGCTACGATGGCCACGACGGCCTTGGCAACGAGCTCGCCGAGCCGCCCACCGCCCCCGATCTCCGGGGCTTCGCGAGTCGCGAGTGGCTGGCCGGGCTCCTGGATCCGGCGCAGGTGGCGACGCCCAGGTACTTTGGCGGCACCGAGTTCGCGGGTGGCCGGATGGTGCGGATGGTGCAGAGTCGCATCGCCGACTTCGACGACGAGGAGCGGGCGGCACTGGCCAGGCTGGTGAAGGCGCTCTCGGCGGAGGCCGCGCTTCCCGGCCAGGCGGCGGCGGAGACGGCCGATCGGGCGGAGATCGAAGAGGCGCGCGCTCTCCTGTCCTCCGAATCGATGGGATGCACCGAGTGCCACGACTACCGCGGCGTCTTTGAGCAGCGGCTGGGTCCCGAGCTGACCGGGTACGGGTCGCGGGAATGGCTGGAAGCCTTCATTCGCGATCCCTCGCACGCCCGCTTCTATGGCGAGCGCAATGACCGCATGCCCGCCTTCGGCCCCGACGGAATCCTGACCGACGAGGAGATCGGATTACTGGCGGACTGGCTGCGCGGGGACTGGTGGCGGGCGGAGGGGGAGTCGTCGCGGTAGATGAATCCCGCTGGCCCGAAGGGTTGAGGACCGTCGCGCGATTCGGGCGAGGGGGCTGCGAACCCGGCGCCCTTTTTCCGGCGAAGCGAAGGTGGCCCCCGTTGGCCCGGGAGCGGGTGAGGCGAGCCGGAGACGGAGCCTTGACGGCGCGCGGGCCGGGGCGTCATTTCCGGGAGCCCCCCAATGACCCGGAGCCCCCAATGACCCGGATTCCCCCGATCGCAGGCGTTCCCATGACCCGTGCCCACCGCCAATCCTTCCGCGTGCTCTCCTGGGCCCTCCTCGCGGCCACCCTCGCCGCGCCTCCGGCCACCGCTCAGCCCACCATCTCCCGCACCGCCCCCGCCGATGCCGGGATGTCGGCGGGCGTTCTCGCCGGCGGGGTCGCGCTCTACGAGGAGGCGGTCGCCCGGGGCGATCTGGTCGGCGCGGTCCTGCTCGTGGCGCGAGAGGGCAAGGTCGTGCTGCACGAGGCGCTTGGCTGGCGCGACAAGGGGCGCGACCGTCCCATGGAGCCGAACACGATGTTCCGCATGGCGTCGAACACCAAGCCGGTCGTTGCGACGGGGGTCGCCATGCTGGTGGAGGAGGGCCGCCTCGCCTACGACGATCCCGTGCGCGATCACATGCCGTCGTGGGACAACTACCGCGCGGGGTTCATCAACATCGGGCATCTGCTCTCGCATTCGAGCGGGTTGCGCATTCCCACCCTCTTCCTGCGGCCCTACATGGAGCCGAGCGCCGAGCACCCCGACGCGCCCACGCTTCAGCTCGAGGCGGCCCGCTTCGGCGCGGTCGGCGCCGAGGTCGCGCCGGGGGAGAGCTACAGCTACAACAATCCCGGCTTCAACACCCTGGGCGCGCTGATCGAGATGGCCGCCGAGGCGCCGCTGGACGCCTGGCTCGACCGCGAGCTCTACACGCCGCTCGGCATGCACGACAGCTATCACCACGAAGTGAACGAGAAGCTCGACGGCAAACTTGACCGCATGTCGGTTGTGTACTATCAGCGAGACGATGCGGGGGAGTGGGCGCCGGGCTGGGCGCCGGGCGATCCGCCGCAGGTTCCCTTTGTGCGCGCCTCCGGGGGAATGATCTCAACCGCGGGGGATTATGTCATTTTCTGCCAGATGTTCCTGAATGGGGGCGTGTACGATGGTCGGCGCTATCTCTCGGAGGAATCGGTTGCGCTGATGACCTCGCCGAAGATTCGCATCAATCCGGGGTCGGATGGGCCGGCGAGCCACTACGGCTACGGCTGGAGGATCGGCGAGGACGGGGTGTATTCGCACAGCGGATCGGATGGCACGAATGCCTTTGTGGATCCGAACCGCGACCTGATCGTTCTGGTCTTCACGCAGACGCCGAATGGGCGAAATCCGGTGCGGCGCTTTCTGGAAATCGTGAATCTCGCGGTGGAGGGGTGAGGCCGGCCGCGGACGGCGGAAAAGAGAGGAGAGGGGGTGCGCGCGCACCTGCCTGATCCGGCCGCCATTGGAGCCGGCCCGCGCAGGGGCCGGAACCGCGTTGTTGGGCGCCGTCACGCCGGATGGAAAGAGACGAACACCCCACCCCGGCCCCTGCGCGGGCCGGCCCGGGCGCTTGCCGTGCGATGAGGGTGCGCGCGCAACCCCCTTCGTGCACTGAACGAATGCACCCATTTCGCTGCCCGGAATTTGCGAAATCGTCCGCCGTTCAGCTTCCCCGCTTTCGCCAATACCGCGCCAGCCCCCACCACGAGTCGGGAAATCCCGACGCGACCGCGTAACTCCGCGCGGTGTCCGCGGCCAGATTGCCCAGCCGGGAGCGCACCCACGCGGCGAAGGCCTCCGCACGTTCGGCGTCGTTGGCGAAGTCCTTGCGGGCGAGCGAGTTGCGCACCCACGCAGCCCAGTTGTCCAGCTCGCTGCCCAGCGCGGCGAAGTGATCGGGGAGATCGCTGTAGGGGCCGAAGTGCGTCGCGACGATCCGCTCCGGGCGCCAGGCCATCACCCGCTTCATGCTGGCCTTCCACAGCGCCACATCGATGTCCGGCGGGGGCGTCACCGGCAGCGTCGGCCCCTCTCCGATCCGGATTCCACCCACATCGCCCACCCAGGCCGTGCCGGTTGCGGCCTCGTGGTAGGCGACGTGGTGGCGGGCGTGTCCCGGAAGCCAGGCGACCTGGAGGCGGCGTCCGCCGATACCGAGAAGCGCGCCCTCGTCCACCTCAACGAGCGCGTTGGGCGCCACCGGAAGAAAACGGCCCCAGAGGGTGTCCATCGCGTCGCCGTAGATGCGGCCGGCCGAGGCGAGGAGCCGCGACGGATCGATCATGTGGGGGGCCCCGACCGAATGCACATAGGCCGAGGCGCCGGGCGCTTCCCGCAGAATGGCGCCGGTGGCGGTGGCGTGGTCGAGGTGGATATGGGTGAGGAGGATGGCGCGGGTGTCGCGCAGAGTGTGGCCGAGCGCCTCCAGTCCCGCGCGCAGCGACGGCAAACGCGCCTCGGGGCCCGGATCGACCAGGGCGATCCCGCCGTGCGGAAGCGCCAGAACACCGACCCCGATGATCGCGGGGTGGCCCTGGTGGTGGAGATCGATGATGGTGGCGCCGCCGCCGATCCTGTGAATGGCGAAGGCGCTCAACGCAAGCCCCCCCGGTCGCCGTCCTGGTCGGTCATCGGGCCGCGATGCGTTCCCCACTTCTCGAACCACTTGCGCAGGTACAGTTGGGTGCGGAGGAAGTTCGAGGGACGCCGGCTGGTTCCATGCCATTCGCCCTGAAAGCGGATCATCACCGTGGGCACGCCCAGGTATTGCAGCGCCTGGTACATTTCTTCGGTCTGCGGCATCGGCGTGCGGATGTCCATCTCGCCGGTCAGGAACATGGTCGGGGTGGTGACGTTGCCGACATAAAAGATGGATGAGCGGTCGATCCACTCGGCGGGATCCTCCCAGAAGGGTTTCTCGAAGGTGCGCATGTAGCTGATCGCATCGGAGGTGCCCATGGCCGAGATCCAGTTGACGATGGGGCAGTTGGCCGAGGCGGCGCGGAAGCGATCGGTGTTGCCGACGATGTAGCTGGTGAGGATGCCGCCGCCGGAGCAGCCGTAGACGAAAAGATTGTTCTCGTCGACATAGCCGCGCGCAAGCATCTCGTCGACCCCCTTCATGAGGTCGGGAACGTCGGCGCCGGGGTAGTCGTGATTGATGGCGTTGGCGAATTCGGTGCCGTACCCTGTCGAGCCGCGGGGGTTGGTGTAGAGGACGACATAGTCGTTGGCGGCGTGTTCCTGGAAGGCGAAGTTGAAGCCGCCGTTGTACATGGCGTGGGGTCCGCCATGAATCGCCAGCATCAGGGGGTACTTGCGCGACGGATCGAAGTCGGGGGGTTTGACGATCCATCCCTGGATCTGGAAGTCGTCGGTCGATTCGTACCGGATCTCCTCGACCTCGCCGAGTTGCACATCGCCCAGCACATCGGCGTTGACCTCGGTGAGGCGCGTGACGGCCTCGGGGTGGGTCAGGTTGAAGCGGTAGATGTCGCCGGGTTCGTGCGCGCTCGAAATCGTGCCGACCGCCACGCCGTCGTCGGAGAAGGACGACATCGCGAAGAGCCAGTCGTTCGACGTGAGCATGCTCACGCCCCCCTGCAGCGACGCGAAGTGAAGCTGGCGGTAGCCGTCGCGGCTGACATTGAAGTAGAGGCCGCCGCCGTCGGGCGCCCAGGTCATCGGTCCCACTTGGCGGTCGTAGCCCTCCGAAATCACCCGGGAACTTGATCCGTCGCGGTTCATGACATGGATCCTGACGTTTCGGTAGGTGTCGTCGTGGGCGTCGATCCCCGTGTAGGCGATCAGCGAGCCATCGGGGGAGGGGACGGGATTGCCGTCGGGGCCCCGCCGGCCGGTGAGTTGCCGGATCTCGCCGTCGGCCACCGAAACCGCGTAGATCTCGCTCTCCTGCCAGTGCTCGGGGCGGTGCGCGTCGGCGTCGCGGAACGACGTGAAGTAGATCTCGCTTCCGTCCGGGCTCCATTGGACTCCGGAGTGGTTCCAGTCGCCGCCGGTGAGCTGCCGGGGGGTGCCGCCCGCCGCCGGAACGACGAAGATGTGGGTCCAGCCGGTGTCGACGTAGCCGGTGCCGTCGCGCTTGTACGCGGCGCGCTCGACCACCTTGGGCTCCCGTTCCCACTGGGCGCCCGCGGGCCGGTCGGGAAGGCTGACCCCGGCGAAGTCGGCCCGGTCATCGACGCGGCTGGTGAATGCGATCCACTCGCCGTCGGGGGACCAGCGGGGATTGGATGGACCGTTTTCCAGGCGCGTGATCTGGGTGGAGAGTCCCTCGGCGTCCATCCACCGCACGAAGAGCTGCGAGCCGCGGGGGTCGCCGGGTGCGGTGTAGAGGATGCGCGTGCCGTCGGGAGACCATGCGCCGCCGCCGCCGTCGACGAGGTGCCGCTTGCGGGAGCCGTCCGCGTTCATCATCCACAGCGACGACTCGCGGCGATCGTTGACATCGTCGATCCGGCCCCGCGTGTAGACGATGCGGGAGCCGTCGGGCGAGATCTGCGGGTTCGACACCGACTCGATCTCCAGGTACCGCTCCAGCGCGAGGCGTGGCTGGGCGGTGGCGGGTGGGGCAAGCGTGGCCGCGACGGCCAGAGCGGCGAGGGCGACGAGGGTGGTGGTGGGGTGGGGAGGGGGGGTGGGGGGGTGGGTCATCGGGCGGCTCCCGCAAAAGGATCTGGATGTGGGCGGAACTGCGTACAGGCGAATTGGAATCGAGGGACAGGTGGATGGAATCGAGAAATGCAGCCGCGACGCCGGGGCGGTGAGAATGTCGTTGTTCGGCTACCCCGGCAATCTCTGGATCGTGGCCGGCAAACCGAGCCCGATCGCCATCGTCGTTCCCAGGCGAATTGTCATGCGATGCTGGAGTTCGGCAGTGTGTCGAATCCCATCATGCCTCCAATAGTGTGGCGTTGCGAACGCGACCGCCAGCCCCCTCCTCATGCCCCGAGCCCCTCCTCTACGAGAACTGCGATCAGTGACGCCAACGCGATCGGTCAATTGAATGGGCGCATTCATGGCCAAATCGGCCAACTTCCGGATAAGTATTTGTAGTATCGTGTGTTACGAGAGACGCTGCGTTCGGTATTTCCCAAGCAGTTCCCAACCGGCTCGACGGCCGACAGTCCGGTGGGCGCGGCAAGTCGGCGGCCGGGGCTCATCCCGGGCCGGCAACAGGTGTGGGTGGCAAGCATCGTGCAGGCGACCGCAAGCAGGCGGTCCGCAACCGAGCGGGGGGCGGCTGAGTCGGTTCCGACGCGCGCATCGCGCATTTGATTGTCGCACGCGGCAGGGTTAGCTTTGCTGCAGTTCCCCAGGGAGATCCCGCAGTCCCCGGGAGATGAAATGGTTCCCATTCTCGCGCTGTCGGCTGTGGCCCGAGTGAGGTGGTGATGGACAACGTCCGAAATGCACGCTGGCGCGGGGCGCTGCTCTGGGTGGGCGCGTTCCTGATCATGGCGGGGGCCGCGATCTACCAGCGCCGCACCGGTCCCACCTATCCGCTGCGCGGCGAGGTCACCGTGGGCGCCGATGCGTACCGCTACGAACTGGTGCGCAGCCAGGAGACCACCGAGCGCGCGCGCGTTGCGTTGCCTCGACCGGGTGCGGACGCCACCGGTACGATGACCTACCGGCGCTACCCCACCAGCGACGACTTCACCACGGTCGAGATGGCGATGGAGGAGGGGGAAGACGGCCCGGAGTTGGCGGCGCACCTCCCCATCCAGCCCGCGGCCGGAAAGATGGAGTACTACGTGGAGCTGGAGACGGCGGACGGCGGCGTGCGCATTCCCGCCGAGCAGGGCGGCGACGCCAACATCATCCTGCGCTACAAGGACCCGGTTCCGGCCCCGCTGCTGATCGCGCATGTGGTGGCCATGTTTTTCACCGTGCTGATCGGGATGCGGACCGGCCTGGGGGCGCTGTTCGCGCCGGGCAACCTGCGGGCGCTGGTCTGGGTGACTCTGATCGGGATGACGGTGGGTGGCCTGGTGCTCGGCCCCTTCGTCCAGAACTACGCCTTCGGCGCGTACTGGACCGGCTTCCCCTGGGGCTACGACCTGACCGACAACAAGCTGCTCATCATGTGGGTCGTGTGGGTGTTCGCGGCGCTTGCGCTGGGCATGAAGCCGAAGCGGAGAGCCGGGCCGGGTCGCGTGACCGTGGGCGTCGCCGCGCTCGCCATGACGGTGGTGTACCTGATCCCGCACAGCATGCGCGGCAGCGAGCTGGACTTCGCGGCGGTAGACGCGGGCGTGCCCGCCGAGGAGGCCGTCGGGACCGGCCGCAACTAGGCAGCCCGTGGACAAACTCCCCCCGGCATTCGAGCGGCGATGCATCCGCGCTGGCACGCTTCGCTCTGCGTTGCCCTTCGGCCCAATAGCTGTGCCATTAGGCCTTCAGGGCGCCTTGCCAGCCCGGCGCCTCGCCGCTCTCGGTGCTCGGGCGGATTCATCCACGGACTGCTAGCCCGGTTCCATCGTGAGCGCGGGGCACCTTCATCTGCTGACCGTGCACCTGCCGGTCGTGCTCTGTCCTCTCGCGCTGGCGCTCTTCCTCTTTGCCCGCCTGCGCCATGACACGCCCGCCGCCCGCATCGCCCGCTGGCTCCTTGTGGCTTCCGCGGTCGTGGGCGTGCCCGCGTACTTCTCCGGCCCGCCCGCCTTCGAGTCGATGGAGAGCGAGCTGGCCACGGTGCGCGACCTGGTGGAGTTGCACGCGGTTCTGGGCAGAGCGGCCTTCTTCGGTCTCGTGCTGCTGGCGCTCACCGCCCTCCAGACGACGCTGAGGGAGATGCAGGAGGAGCCGGTGCCCGGCTGGCTGCACGGCATCGTGGTCCTTGGTGCCCTGCTTCTCAGCTACGTTCTGGCTTGGACGGGGCACCTCGGGGGCGCCATACGCCGGCCGGAGATCGGAGATGCGCTCTCATGGCTCTTCCCCCGCTGGTGAGCCCATGCCCCGGCGCCGACGATGACAGTGTCGAGTGACCGGGTCCCCTTCGTCATCGGCTCACCCGAAGCGTTTCTCGTTCGCCGAGGCGCAACGCGCCGTCACGCGGTCAGGCCCGCCGGTCGATCTCCCGGCCCCCGCGAACGATTGTGTCCGACGCAACCTCGTCATGCCCGTCGCTCCGACGGCGCCTCGGCACCAGCGGGCGGCTCATGGACGCCTGGACCACGGCCTCATCCCAACTACTGCTCCGTCCTCGTCGATCTCAAGGCTCAGGTGCTCGGCCAGGAACTCGAGGCGACGCTCCCAGAAGTCGATCACATTGGACCGCTGGGAGATCACATGCCCTTCACCGCGGTACAGGCGGTACTCGACCGGCTTCCGGAGCCGCTCCAGGGCGATGAAGATCGCCTCGGAGGGCACCAGGTCGCCGTCATTCTCGCCCTGCCCGATCAGAAGCGGGGTGTCGATGCGGTCGAAGGCGAACAACGGTGAGTTCTCACGGTAGCGCTCCGGAAACTCCCATATGCTGCCCCCCATGTGGCCCTGGCCCTGCTCGTAGTATCCCGGCCACCAATCCCCCCCAACGTAGGCTGCGAACAGATCCGGGTGAATCACCGCCGCCGTAATCACCGCGGCCTTGAAACGGTGCGTCCGCGTGACGATGCCGAGGACGTTGTACGAGCCGTAGCTCTGGCCCATGAGAGCGAGCCGCTCGGGGTCGGCGTAGCCTTGCTCGATCACGGCGTCCACGCCCGTCATCACGGACTCCATCACATCGGCGATCGGCGATCCCATGCGGATCGGCGCATTGGGGAAGAAGACGGCGTAACCCCTGGTGGCGAGCACATGCATGTTGAACGCCGCGCCGCTCACCATTCCGAACCGGTTGACGGAGTCCGAGCCGCGACGACCATATCTTGAGTCGCGAAGACCTCCGTAGACCCACACGACGAGGGGCAACCGCTCGCCCTCCCGGTATCCGGGAGGAAGCAGGAGTGTCCCGGCCCGCGGCTCGCCGTCCCGGCTCCGCCACTCAATGAGCCTGGCGGAACCCAACTCGTAGCGTTGCAGGCCCGGATTGATGCGGGATCGCTGGCTGGACGCTCCAGTGCGCGTGTCGAATGTCCAGATGTCCGGCAGGTGCTCCTGGTCGGTGGACACGAAGGCAACCTCGCCGGTCTCGGCGCTCCCATCGACGCTGAAGATTCCCGAGTACCACTTCCGCTCGGTGAGCGCGGCACGGCTCGCGCCGGAGATGCGATCGACGGCAAAGATTCCGGACTCCCCGCCGCTCTCGTCGCGTGCGATGACCCAGAGAGTCCGGCCTTCATCGGTCGTCCACGCAGTCTCGTCGTGCGGACCGGCTACGATGACGCTGATCCGCCAACCCGGAATGTCCGTCAGGCGGCGGAGCGAACCGGTGCCGAGCGAAGCCTCCCACAGGTCGCCGTCGCCGACCCCGTACGCCCGCTCCCCGGCCGAGTCCCACAGGGGCCTCATATAACCACTGCCCGGGTCGAAACTCGGTGCATCGGCTTCACCGATCTCGGTGACGTGGCCGTCGGCGATGGAAGCAACCATCAGCCGTCCGGGTTCGCCGTCGGCGGCCGCAGCGCGGGCGGACGGTCCCACCGGGAACCACGCGACATGGCGGCTGTCCGGCGACCAGCTCCATTCGATGCCGTAGTTGAGTCGCACATTGGCGCCAAGAATCCCCGTCCAGCCGGTGGCAACTTCGTGGACGATCAGATCGAAGTTGCGCTGCAGGCTTACAGGCTCGACCCCCTTATCCACGGTGTACGCAACGTACCGTCCGTCCGGGGAGAAGGCGTAGCCCCATATCGCCTTGCGCTCGACGAGCCTTGCCACCTCCCCGTTCAGATGGACCACGGCGAGGTCCGCTTCGAGCGTGCGGGGGGCGCCGGTGGGCGGACGGCGTTCGGATGGCGGCTCCACGTCGGGCGGATCGCTCGACTCAACGGACGCATCGACGCGCCGCACCCATACCGAGGGCGCATCCGGCCCCGCGTCCGGAAAGCGGGAGGGAGCGGCTCCGGGAGCCTCATCAGCCAGTTCGTTGGCGGCGGCTATCGACTGGCCAGCCGGCAGAATCTTGACGAGGATCGCGTCGCCGCCAGGATGCCATCGCGGCATCTGAAATCCAAAGAACGGGCGCACGAGCACGCTGCCCAGGCGCTCGGCCCGACGCGCGCTTGCATCCCAGATCCACAGACCGGCCTCGCCGCCCTCGTCCGAATAGAAGGCCACCCACTTGCCGTCGGGCGACCAGGTTCCCGCCCAACTGGCACTATGCTCGCCACCCAGTCGTATCGACTCGGAGTCCGCGAGCCTGGTCACCGTCGCCTCCATGTGGGCGTTTCCCTCGCCGAACGGGAAACCGGTCTCGGTGTACATTTGCCCTGAGGCCAGCGGCACGGTCTCATCCGTCATCACCGTGTGCGCGATCCAGGCTCCGTCGGGCGAGAAGTTGATCGGCATGCGTGCGTGGTGACCATGCACGGTGACCGCGATTTCGAGCGGCAGCGGCTCCCTGATTTGCGTCCCCGTCGATTGTGCCAGGACCACCGGCGTGGCGCTGGCGAGGACGATCGTCGCGATCGGCACAGAGCCCACAACATGTGCGCTTCTCCTACGAAAACCATCCGTTCGTCGAATCACGCTGAATCTCCTGGGGGGGCGGCGGCAGGAGGGCCTGAAGCTAATGTCCCGGGGCATGCAGGCAAGAAAGAGGGCCGGCTCGTCCCCATCCCCTTATCCCCCCCGCCGAATCCCCTCCCCCGGCCAGACTCCCTCCACGAGGCGGCCATCGCGCACCACGGACGTCCCCCGCACGAGCACATGAACGAATCCGCGCGACGGTGTGGCGGGGGCGTCGTAGTCGGCCAGATCCAGCACAGTCGCCGGATCGAAGATCGCGAGGTCGGCGTCGGCTCCCTCCTGCACCCGCCCCTTTCGCGCCATCGCCGGGGCCGCGCCCTGAACCCGCCGCGCCGGCAGAATTGTCATCTTGGCGAGGGCGTCCATCAGCCCGATTGCGCCGCGGTCGCGCGAATAGCGCCCCAGGATGCGCGCGAAGGTGCCGGCCCCGCGCGGATGCGCCGCCACATGCAGGAAGGGAATCCCGTCGCTGGCCGCGATCACATCCGGTTGCGCCACGATCCATTCGTTGGTCGCTTCGTTGCGGCCATGAATCACCACCCATCCCCCCTGTTCCCGATAGCGCGAAAACCTCTCTCTGTCAAGACGCTCGGCCTGCCCCGGCCACTGCAACCGAGCGTAGGCCGCGTCGTCCAGACCCTCCCACGAATCGAAGAGCGCCGACTCGATGAAGGTGGCGGACGCGGTGTACGGATAGGCCTCGGTCGTGACGTCCACCCCCCGCTCGCGCGCACCTCGAATCAGCGCCAGGGCATCTCTGGCCGACTCGCCCGCCGAAGAATTGAGGTGGACGATGTGCAGCGCAGCCCCGGTTGCAGCGGCGTTCGCGATCACCTCCTGGAAGGGTCCGAGCACGCCGCCACCGTCGTCCCCGCGCAGATGCACATAGGCCGGAACTCCTTGCACCGCAGCAGATTCAAAGAGGTCCAAAATCTCGGCCCGCGACGCCCCCGGGGTGTAGGCAATCCCGAATCCGTATCCCAGCCCCCCCTCCTCCAGCCCCGTCTCCATCAGCGCGGCCAGCTCCGCCACCTGCGCCTCCTCCAGCGCCTCGTAGATCACATCGGATCCCATCGCCTCGTTTGCGCCCGGAGGAAGCGTCGGCTGGTGCCCCACATCGACCCCGGACAGCAGCTTTGCGCGCGCATTCGGATGGCTGACCGTGGCCCCGTAGTTGATCAGCGCCCGCCCCTCGCGCGAGGCGTACCAGGGCCCGACCGGATGCACTCCCACCTCCATTTCAAGAGCTGTCGTCACGCCGTCAAGAGCCTGAAGCTGTTCGCTGATCGAATCCTGACCGTGCGCATGCAGATCGACGAATCCGGGCGCCACCACGAAGCCCATCGCGTCGATCGTGTCGCGGCCCGCAACCGATTCCTCGGTGACGGCGGCGATCGTCCCACCCCGAATCGCCACATTGCGAAGGCCGTCCAGCCCGGTCTCGGGATCCATGACGCGCCCATTGACGATCACCAGGTCGAAGGGGGTGGAGCCGAGGAAGCGCAGCGCGAAGAGGGTGGCCGCGACGAGGGCCAAAGCCACAACGACGCCGGCAACGATACGGCCGGCCGGGGAAGGAGCGGTGCGGCCCGAAGCGCGCGAACGGGAGGCCAGCCGGGTGCCGAAGGCGGGGGCGCCGGAGGAAGTCGACTCGGAGCGGGTGGGCGTCATGACGTTGCCTGCGTTGGGTTCGGGTTGTTGCGGATTCGCGTCTCGGCTTTGCGATGTTTGTCAAGTTCGGTGCATCAAAGTTCCATCAGCGGCGATTTCGTCAGCGGCGATCCCACCATCGGCGCTCGCTCGGCGCGGTTCCGTCCAGCGCCAAACGGGTCCCCGGATGAAAGGCGGCCCACGGCGTCCAGAATGCAACATATGCCTCCGCAAGCGGCCGCAATGTCCGCCCGGTTCCGGTCAGCGGCCCCGCAACCGGCGTGCCATCCACCGCCCAGGTCGTCCCGGTAAGCTCGTCCACCACCCCCTCCGCACCCGCCGCAAACCGCGTCGGCTCACCGCGGATCTCGCTGCGGTAGGCCATCGCCGCCTCGCGCGAACCGTCCCAAATGGCTATTGCGGGAATGTTGTCGTAGGTGAATGGGAAGACGGCGTGCTCACCCTGCGATCGCATCGCGCCGAAGGAGAATGCCAGCGGCGGCGAGCCTGCGGCGCTCCTGGGCAAGCCCAGAACGCGCTCTTTCGGCGGCAGACGATCGTCGTCGCGGGCAATCGCGAATCCCAGGAAATCGCCGTTGTGCAGGTCCTCGTAGTCGTCGCCGTAGGGGTTGCGCACATAGAGCCGCCAGTCGTCGAATCCGCCCGGCGCACCGACCATCCGCCCATCGGGGTGCAGCGACCGCCAACCGCCCATGGTCATCTCGACCACCGCCAGCCGCTCCAGCCGGGTTCCGGTCCGGGGGCCGCACCGCGCTTCGCCCAGCATCTGCGGCCAGAACGACCCCCGATCGGTGTCGTACATCATCAGGTTCGAGTGGTAAAGCAGTCCCGAAACCCGCATTTCGGCGTCGTTGATCGCGGCCCGCCCGAAGGCCAGCGCCGATCCGGTGAGCGGGCAGAAGGTGACGACGATGCGGTCCTCGCGGCCGTTGAAGTTCACTATCTCGTGGCGCCACATGATGTTGTGCGGAATCGCGATCCACTCCGCACCGAGGCGCGCCGCAATGACGCGGTCGGTGTCGCGCACGAAGGCGTTGGCCGGAATGGTCGGCGAGATCGGGACCAGCAGAGGATCGGTCAGCGCGGGAATGCCGTCGCGCCCCACCCCGCCATCCGAGAGCCAGGCCGGGTCGAGATCGCACTCCGGGGTCGGGTCGTCGAAGGGCCGAAGTCCGAAGGCGTCGCCGTCGCCGCAGCCCGCGAGGAAGGCGGCGGCCGCGGCGACCGCGAGTCCCCCCCAACTTCTGCGGCGGCGATCAGATGGCATTATCGTTACCTGCACGGCTGGATTTTTCAAATGCAAACTGGATTTTTCAAATGCAACCAACCTTGGGAAAATGCAACCGATCGATCGAACGCAACGGCCCCTTCCCCCCGTCAATCTTCGCGCCGTCCGACCTCTGCACAACCCCACGCCCCCCATGCCCCGCCCCCTCCGCATCGCGATCGCCGCGCTGATCGTCCTGCAATCTCCCCTCGCGGCCACCGCCCAGTCGCAGGCCACCACCGGGATCATCCGGGGCGTCGTTCTGGATGCGCTGGACGTTCCCGTCGCCGGAGCGGTCGTCGAGTTCAGGCACCGCGAAACCGGGCTGCGCACGACCGTCGCCACCCTGCCCACCGGCGTCTTCGTGCGGCCGCTTCTCCCCGTGGGCAGCTACGATGTGGTCGCGCGGGCGGATGGCCAGCCTGGCACGGCGTCCTCGCGCGGTCTCGTTCTGCGCGTCGGCAAGGAGTTGGCGCTCACCCTGCGCTTCGGCGCGATCGAGCTCGAGGGAATCACCGTCGAAGGCAATCCGGAGAGTCTGCTGCATCCCGAAGACGCGACGAGCTCGACCCGCTTTCGCGAAGAGGTGGTGCAGGGGCTGCCCAACAACGGACGCAACTACCTCGACCAGGCGCTACTCACCCCCGGAGTGGCCATCTCGCAGGGACCCGACGGCGAGGTCCTCAACATCAGCGGCCAGCGCGGCATCTTCAACAACGTCATTGTGGACGGCGCCGACTTCAACAATCCCTTCTTCGGCGAGCAGCGCGGCGGGCAGCGGCCGGCCTTCACCTTCGGCCAGGACGCGATCGAGGAGTTCGTCGTCGTCAACCAGGGCGCAACGGCGGAATTCGGGCGTTCGGCGGGGGGATTCGTCAATGTCATCACCAAGTCGGGAACCAACGAATTGGCGGGTTCGGCGCACTACTTCGGCCAGTGGGACGGCGTCGCCGCCGCGCATCCGTCCGCGCTCGGAGCGGGCCAGCCGGAGTTCGCGCGCAACCAGTTCGGCTTCACGCTGGGCGGTCCGATCGTCCGCGACCGGGCCTTCTTCTTTGTGGCGTGGGACCAGCAGGTGGCGGCGGAAACCCGGCAACTCAACCGGAGAGTGAACGATCCGGCGGCGCTCGCGCGGCTGGCGGACTTTCTGGCCCGGCAGTGGCCCGGCCTCTTCGACAACGAGTTCGGCCCGATCGAGCGCACCGACGACGCCCGCGCGCTCCTCGTCAAGGCCGACTATCACCCCTCGGGGACCAATCAGCTCTCCTTCAAGTACAGCTACAACGAGTCCGAACAGCTCAACGGTACCTTCGATGTGGATTCATGGGGGCGCTCGGCCAATGGCGTCGAGACCGACGAATCGCACGCCTTCAACCTGCACTGGCGCTGGCTTCCGGGGAGCGCGGCTTCGCATGAGTTGAGGCTGCAATGGGCGCGCGAGGACAGGATACGGTGGTACGACGGGCCGCTCATGCCGGGGTCGAGTCCTCCGGGTACACCGCAGTTCGACTGGCTCGGCGGCCGTCCCTTCCCCGACATCGGGATGGATTTCGCCGATGGATTCCGGCTTGGGCTGCCCTTCTTCCTCCCGATCGATCCGTCGTACGACACCCGTCTGCAGATTGTGGACAACTGGTCGTGGCTGCGCGACCGTCACCTCTTCAAGGCGGGCGTCGAGTACAACCGCACCGATGTGGACCAGCAGTTCATCGGCTTCGCCAACGGCCGCTACATCTTCGATTCGGTGGATGGCTTCATCAACTTCGCGACGCGCGGCCCGGGTTACGTCACCTGCTCCGACGGCTCCTCCAGCGACGCGGGCGACTGTCCTGCGGGGACGACGATCACCGGTCCCGTATTGTTGTACTTGCAGTCGGCGACGGTTCCGGGGGTGGCGCCGGACAGATTGGGGCGGGGCGATTTCCGCATGCACGAGCTTGCCCTCTTTGTGCAGGACGCCTGGCGTCCGACCAACCGCCTGACGGTGAATCTCGGTTTGCGCTGGGAGGGAAGCTGGCACCCGCACACGCTGATTCGTCCGCAGGACACCTTCTACGCCCCCTACCTGAACGATCCGCGCTTTCCGTCGGATGGAACGATTCCCAACGACCTGGACAACTTTCAGCCGCGGCTGGGTCTGGTCTGGGATCTGCCGGGCGAACGGAGGACGGTGCTGCGGTTGAATGTCGGCGCCTATCATGCGCGCATCCCCATTCTGGTCTTTGCGCAAAGCGTGACGACCAACGGTGCATTTCAGCAGATTCATTCGCGCAGCAGTTTCGGTTTGCCGAAGGAAGGACCGCCGCCGCTCGGGCGACTGATCGACGGGAGCGCCACGCCGCCCTTCCTGCCCGACATTCATGTGACCTCGAAGGATCTGGAGCTGCCGCGTACCTGGTCTCTGGCCGCGGAGGTGGAACGCGAGCTTCCCGGTGCGGTCGCGGCGAGTCTTTCCTACCAGCATGCCCGGGCCGAACATCTCTTCCGCTTCGTCAACCGCAACGACGCGGTCTTCGGATCCCCATTCGGCCCCGGCACCCACCCGACCGGCGGCGGCATCGGCACATTGACGGTGGCCGAGAGCACGGCGCGGTCACGCTACCATGCTCTGACCGTTGGGCTTCGCGGCGACGACGCGCTCGGCGGCAATCTCGCCTTCAACTTGAGCTACACACTCTCCTTCGACCGCTCCGACGACGACAACGAACGCGATCCCTTCTCCCTTCGCTACGCCGACGCCTCCAACCTGGCCCCCGAGTTCGGCTGGTCCGACCGCGACCGCCGCCACAAGATCGCCGGCTACTTCGCCCTGCGGCTCCCCGGCAACTTCGGTCTGGGCAATGTGGTGCGGGTTCTCTCGGCTTCGCCGGTCTCGGAGAGCTGCGCGGCGCGGGGACGACGGGCCGGCCAGCCCGGAGACCGCATCTGCGCCGACGGCACAATTCTGGAGCGCAACACGCTGCGTCGCGACAACGCCTTCTTCACCTGGGACCTGAAGCTGTCGCGATCGTTCGAGCTGCGCGGCGGCGGCGCCGTCGAGCCCGTTTTCGAGGTCTTCAATCTCTTCAATGCGGACAACTCTCTCGACACCGCGCAGGGATCGCTGCTCTTCAACTTCGACGGCGCGATTCGGAGCGGCCTGGGCGACACGCGGCGGGCCCAGCTTGGGGCAAGGGTCAGGTTCTGAGATGCCCGCCGTTCGCCCGGGTCAGTCCTGCCTCTTCTCCAATTCCCTCCCTTTCCACAGGTAGAACGCCACCGGAAAGATCACCAGCACCACCATCCCCGACGTCACCACCCCACCCATCAGCGGCGCCGCGATGCGCTTCATCACATCGGTGCCCGCACCCGCGCTCCACATGATCGGCAGCAGTCCGATCATGTCGGTGGCGATCGTCATCATGATGGGGCGGACGCGCTGGACCGCACCGCGCCGGATCGCCTGCCTGAGCGCGCCCCGGTCGGTGAGGAGGCCGCGCTCGCGGTAGTCTCCCACGGAGACGTTCAGGTACAGGAGGAAGACGATCGCGGTTTCGGCGTAGAGGCCCGCCAGCGCGATGATGCCCACCCAAACCGCGATGCTCAGGTCGTAGCCCAGGACGTGGAGGAACCAGAACGACCCGGCGACCGCGAAGGGGACGCCCAGTAGCACGAGGCCGGTCTCCGCGACGGAGCGGGTGGTCAGGAAGATGAGGACGAAGATGAGGAGCAGGGTGAGGGGGATGCCGTACAGCAGCCGCTGCCGCGCGCGCTCCAGGTACTCGTACTGCCCGCTCCAGGCGACCGTGTACCCGGGCGGCAGCGCAACCCCGTCCGCCACTGCCTCCCGGGCCGCCTCGACGTAGCTGCCCATATCGATGTCGCGGATGTCGATGTAGACCCACGCGTTCGGCTTCGCACCCTCGCTCTTGATGCTAGGCGGGCCGACCACGTACGCCATGCTCGCCAGCCGCCCCAGCGGCACCTGGTGCCCCTCCGGCGTCGCGACAAGCACCGACCTCAGCGCGGGAAGATCGTCGCGCAGTTCCCGGCTGTAGCGCAGGTTGACCGGGTAGCGCTCGAGCCCTTCGACCGTGGTCGTCACGTTCATCCCGCCGATCGCGGTCCGGATGACCTCCTGCACGTCGCGCACCGTCAGTCCGTGGCGCGCGATCGCGCCCCTGTCAATCGCGAAGTCGAGGTAGTTGCCGCCCATCACCCGGTCGGCGTACACGCTGGCGGTGCCGGGAACGTCCCGCACGACGGCCTCCACCTCGCGCCCCAGCCGCTCCAGTTCGGCCAGATCCGGCCCCGCGATCTTGATCCCCACCGGCGTGCGGATCCCGGTCGAGAGCATGTCGATGCGGCTCCGGATCGGCATCGTCCACGCGTTCGTGAGGCCGGGGATTCGCAACGCCGCGTCCAGCTCCTCGATCAGCCTCTCCGGCGTCATCCCGGACCGCCATTCGTTGCGAGGCTTGAGCGCGATCGTCGTCTCGATCATCGACAGCGGCGCGGGATCGGTCGCCGAATCCGCCCGTCCCACCTTCCCGAAGACGTGCCTGACCTCGGGGAAGGTGTGGATGATGCGATCCGTCTGCTGCAGAATCTCGCGCGCCTCGGTAACCGAAACGCCCGGGAGCGTAGTCGGCATGTAGAGGAGGTCGCCTTCCCAGAGCGGCGGCATGAACTCGGACCCAAGACGCGAGAGCGGCACGACCGTCACCACCAGCCCCGCCACCGCGACTGCCATCACCCACCGTCGCCGCTTCAGCACGAACCCCAGCAGCGGCCAGTACATCCCGCCCAACAACCGCCCCACCGGCGTCTCCGTCGCGGGCCGGATTTTCCCCCGCACCCAGTACCCCACCAGCACCGGCACCAGCGTCACCGAGAGGAGCGCAGCCGCCGCCATCGCGTACGTCTTCGTGAAGGCCAGCGGTTTGAACAGCCGCCCCTCCTGCGCTTCCAGGGTGAAGACCGGCATGAACGACACCGTGATCACCAGCAACGCGAAGAAGAGCGACGGGCCGACTTCCCTGGCCGCGCGCGCGATTATCTCCCAGTGCGGCCTGCGCTCCCCGTACCGCGCCAGGTGCTTGTGCGCGTTCTCGACCATCACGATCCCCGCGTCGACCATGGTCCCGATCGCAACGGCGATCCCCCCCAGCGACATGATGTTGAGCGTCAGCCCCTGCAACCGCACCACGATCAGCGCCAGCAGAATCCCGACCGGCAGCGCGATCACCGCCACCAGCCCGCTCCGCAGATGGAACAGAAAGACCAGGCAGACCAGTCCCACGATCAGCAGTTGCTGCGCAAGGCTCGTGCGAATGCTCCCCACGGCCCGGTCGATCAGCGAGGTGCGATCGTACGCGACCTTGATCTCGACCCCTTCCGGCAGCCCCGGCCGGATCTCGTCCAGCCGGGCCCGCACGTCGCGGATCACGCGCCGCGTATCGGCCCCCGGCCGCACCACGACGATCCCGCCCACCACCTCCCCCTCGCCGTTCCACTCCGCCAGCCCCCGCCGGCTCTCCGGCCCCAGGCTCACCCGCGCCACGTCCCGCAGCAGGATCGGCGTCCCGTCCGGCCCCACGCCGAGCCCGATCCGCCGAATGTCGTCCACCGACCGGATGTAACCGAGCCCCCGGATCATGAACTCCTTCTCGGCGACCTCGATCAGCCCGCCCCCCACGTCGCTGTTGCTCTCCTGGATGGCCGCGCGGATCGCCGAAATCGGCAGGTCGAAGGCGCGCAGCCGGTTCGGGTCGACCGTCACCTGGTACTGCCGCACGAATCCCCCCACGCTCGCCACCTCGGACACCCCCGGCACCGCAGTGAGCTCGTACTTCAGGAACCAGTCCTGGATCGAGCGCAGCTCGCCGAGGTCGTGCCGGTCGGAATGGAGCGCGTACATGAAGGCCCAGCCGACTCCGGTTGCGTCGGGTCCGAGTTCGGGAGTCACGCCTGGCGGCAGTCGGCCGGTGATCGAGTTGAGGTACTCGAGGACGCGGGCGCGGGCCCAATAGAGGTCGGTCCCGTCCTCGAAGATGACGTAGACGAACGACACCCCGAAGAAGGAATAGCCGCGCACCACCTGCGCGAAGGGCGCCGCCAGCATCTGCGTGGTGAGGGGATAGGTGACCTGATCCTCGACGATGCGCGGAGCCTGGCCCGGGTATTCCGTCTGGATGATGACCTGCACGTCGGAGAGGTCGGGGATGGCGTCGATGGGCGTGCGGGTGAGCGAAAAGACGCCCGCGACCACGATGAATAGCGTGCCGAGGACCACCAGGAGGCGGTTGCCGATCGACCAGTCGATGATGCGTGCGAACATGGCGGGGCCCCGCTACCGGGTTGAGGACATGGGCGGCTCGTGACGGTGGGCCGCCGCCGCGGAATCCCCGGCCATCGCCGAATCGACCCCCACCGCGCCACCCGGCAGCTGCGAAATCGCCGCACGCAGATTCGCGTCCGAATCGATCAGGAATTGCGATGAAACCACGACCGTCTCACCCTCGGCGAGCCCCGAAGCGATCTCCACCATCCCCTCGCTCTCGGTTCCGAGCGCTACCTCGCGCGGCTCGAACACCCCTCCCCCCTTCGCCACGATGACCACCGTGCGCGTGCCGCTGTGCAGCACAGCCTCGGCGGGCGCCATCACCACATCGGCCGCCCCGCTCGTGCGCACGGCCACGTTCACATACATCATCGGACGCAGCAGCAAGTCCGGATTGGCGACCTCGACGAATGCGGTCAAGGTCCTCGTCTGCGGATTCACGGCGGGACGGAAGAACAGAATGCGTCCACGCCATTCGCGTCCCGGAAACGCGTTCGCCTCGATCGCGACGGCCTGCCCTTCGCGCACGTGGCGCAGATCGTCCTCGTAGAACTCGGTCTCGGCCCAGAGGGTGGAGTGGTCGGCGATCTTGAGCACCGTCATCCCGGGACTGAGCTTCATCCCCTCCATCGAGTCGCCCATCTTGTCAACGATGAACCCCGTAGCGGACGCGAAAACCGTTACCGTTCGCGTAACGTTGTCCGACTCGGCGAGCACGTCGATCTGCTCCTCGGTCATGTCCCAGTAGAGGAGCCGCTCCCGCGCCGCCTCGAGGAGCGACTGCGCCCGCTCGATCGCCGCCGGGTACGCACCGCCGTCGCGCAGCCGCCCCACGTACTCCATCGCGCCCAGGAATTCGCGCTGCGTGGTGACCAGCTGCGGGCTGTAGATCTCGAAGAGCACGTCGCCCCGCGCGACCGTCTCGCCGACGTTGTTGACGCTGGCCCGCTCGATCCATCCCTCGTACTTGGTCTGCACCGAGACGACCCGTTCCTCGTTGTGCGCCAGGATCCCGACGGTGCGGATGGAGACGGGAAGGGTGCCGCGGTGCACCATTGCCGTGCGCACCGCGAAGTTCTGCAGGAAGGCCTGGCTGACCCTGATGCCGCCCTCGAGGGGGGCGGCGGCCTCGTCAGCGTAGACCGGTACGAGGTCCATCCCCATGGGGGACTTGCCCGGGCGGTCGGAGGTGTAGTTGGGGTCCATCGGGGCGCGCCAATGGAGGATTTCGCGCTCGCTCGCCGCGTCGCCCGCCGCCGGATCCGCCTGGCCGGGCATGGCCATCCCCGCATGGGCGCCGTCTCCGGCCATTCCATCGCCCGACCGGTCCCGCACCAGCCACGCCGTCCCCCCCGCACCGACCACAATCCCGGTCGCCACAAGAAGCACCTTGTGCACGTTCTTCGTCCCGTTCATGATCCTTCCTCCTCCGGAAAAGCCGAGCCGATCGCCCGTTCCATCTCCGCCAGCGCCTTCATGTAGTCGGCCCGCAACCGCGCCAGCCCAAGGCGCACATCGAGCAGCACCTCTTCGCTGTCCAGCAGCTCCAGCACCCCGGTCACCCCGCCCGAATACGCCTCCTCGGTCGCGTGCAGCGCCTGTTCCGCCTGTGGGAGCAGGGCGCGCTCGAAGAGGGCCAGCTGCCCTTCGATCGTCGTGATGCGAAGCGCTGTCGACCGAACGGCCAGCCCCACCCCGCTGACCACGTCCCGGTACGCTTCCTCCGCGGCGGAGAGTCGCGAGGCTGCTTCCCGGACCCCCGCGTCGTAGCTGCCCCTGAAGACGGGGATGCTGGCTCCGAGCGTGAGGCTGTACGTATCCCGCCCGTTGTCCGGCGGCGGATTCGCCAGGCCCGGGTCGTCGCGGCGGCCCAGCACGTTGCCCCAGGCGACACCGACGGTGAATTCGGGCCGGTACCGCCGCCGTGCCAGGCTCACCCCGTGCTCGTCGCGCTGAATCCTCATCCGCGCCGATCGCACCTCGGGCCGCTCGCCGATCCCCATCGCCCGCAGCCGGTTGCCGTCCAGCGACACCGCAGGCCGCGCCACGATCGACACTGGCGGCACCCGCGTTTCCACCGGCCGGTCCGCCAGCACGTTCAGCACGGCCTCGAAGTCCGCGCGCTGCCGCAGCAGTTCCTGGCGGCGGTTCAGAACCCGCGTGACCTCGGCCTGGAGCTTGACGACCTCCTGCTGCTGCCCGAAGCCCTGCGAGTAACGGGCCCGGGCCAGTGCTTCGTAGTGGAGGAGGAGCTGCTCTTCCTCGCCAGTGATCCGGAGCGCCTCATCGAGGTAGGCGAGGTCGTAGTAGGCCAGCTTGACCTGACGGACGACTTCGGCCCGTTGTTCGCGGTACGACTCGCTCTGCAGCGCCGACCCGGCCGCCGCGATCGACCGGCGATCCGACAGCGTCCCCGGCCACGGCAGGGTCTGGCTGACCGAAATGCTCGAAAGCTGGGGACCGACACGCGTCTGGGGCCCGATGACGTGCTGGGTGAACGACAGCGACGGATCCGGCAGGGTCGCGGCCTGCTCGACGCGCGACTCGGCCGTGCGGTTCTCCAGGAACGCGGCGCGAATGCGCGGGTTGCCCTCGAGTGCTTCGCGGATGAGCGCGGCCAGGGCCGGGTCGCCATGGGTCGCATGGGACGGCGACTGCGCCTCCGCACGCGGTGCAATGATGTATGCCGATACGGCGATCGCGGATGCGACCGCCATGGTTCGCAGGTTTGACATGGTGTCCTCGCCATGGATGGGTCACTAACGGAGCGACCGTCTCCGGGTGGAGGGGTCGGCTCGGGTGACCTTCAGGTGTGGTATGCGCCCCGGGCGGGACGCGGCGGATCACACCGTGTGGCGAGGAGGGGGTGTCTCGACTGCCAGGTCGGCAGCGACGGGGATGGGTGGGGCGGGGGCGGCAGCCGCAACGAAAACCGAGGGAATGCGAACCAGGACGGCCGGGCGGACATGCCGTGCCGAAACGACGGTGCAGGCCATGACCATCGGGCAACTGTGGTCGGCATGGTCGGCGGGGGGGGTCGCAGGTGGGTGAAGCGCGGTGGAGTTGGCCGTATGGAGGTGGGTGGCGGTGGCCGAAGCGTGGGCGCGACCCGTGGCCGTCGTGAGCGATCTCGCTCCCATGTCACAGCGCAGGTCGGCCAGATGGGACCACGAAAGGACCAGGAGGGCGAAGATCGCTGTGAAACGGCTCATGGGTAAAGGTGGGTCGAGAACGGTTCGCCCGTCAACTCGAAAGGTGGCGGGCACCGGCGGCGAGGAGGAGGCGGCGGCTACGCTGGTCTCGCTCAGGGAGCGCGGCTTCCTGGTTCCACAGGGCAGGGGCAGAGGTAGGAAATACGGATTGGCGCGCCGCTACTCAGGGCGTTGCTCAGGGCTTGTAGATCGGACCAGCGTCGATGGAGACATCTGGCTCGATGAGGAATCCGTCAGACTTCGACTGCTCGCGGTTCTGCCGGAACGCGGCCGGCTGACCAACGCCGAGATCCGGCGCCTGTCGGGCTACTCCAGGACGCAGGTCCTGAAGCTGATGCGCTCGCTACGCCGGGAGGGCCTGGTCGAGGTCAGAGGGCGCGGCCGGGGTGCCCACTACGTGCCTGCATCGGGGCACGGTCGGCGCCTGGAATAGACGGCTGTTCAGCCCGGCCTCGATCATGACATCCATCAGGTCGTGGTGGGATGCGGCCCGCCGGCGATGACGGGAACCCCCGCGCGGTTGCAGCGCTCAACGACCTGCTCGAGCGAGGGCGCTGCGGAATCATTGTCGACGTGAAGGCCAGGTCCGCCCACTCCAGGTCGTCGTCTTCGAGTGGGGTCACGTTGAGGTCGACCACGCGCAGGTTGTACCGGGACGGGAACATCGCGGCGACGGTGAGCAGGCCGAGAGGAGGGAACACCGCCTTGATGCCCTGGAGGTCAAGAGCGTAGTTGTTGCCCCAGTAGGTGGGAGGCTGTTTCGGGTAGACGAGGAGGGCGTTCGACATGGTCTACGAGCAGTCCACGGGCTATAGCATCGAGGCTCTCCGGTCGCCCTCCGCGAGAAACTTCCGGTACCGGGCAAAGGCCGCGTCGATCGTCTCGCGCGCCAGCCCGTAGTCCGCGATCTCGTAGCTGTGTCGCGTTTCGGTTCGCCGACGCGCCCGCTGCTCGTCCAGCCATTCATTCATGGCACGCACCGCCTCCGGCTCCAGCTCCCAGCCGCGGCGCTCGTAGATATGGGCCACGACCGCCATCGGATCCTCCACCAGGTCGTAATAGCTGACGTCGATCCAGCGATCTTCAAGCTCCGGGCGCGATTCGCGGAAGGCGACGGCGCGGTCCAGCATTCGGCTCATCTCGCGCAGTTGCTCCCGGCCAAGCACATCCCGTGGGCGCGGCTCGCTGATGTTGGAGCGAATCCGTTCCACGAGGCTGCACCACGATCCCATGAATTGAACCGGCTCGCGGTGCGTCTGAATGAAGAGAGCGTCCGGGTAGGCGCGGGTCAGCGCCTCGAGCTCCCGCAGGTGCGTCGGCATCTTGAAGAGCCATTGGCCGTTCGCGCCGGGGTGGCGCTCCCTGCGCTGGTACGTGTAGTGCTGCATGACGCGACGGTGGTGCCGGTAGGCTTCGCGCGAACCCTTTGCATCCAGCCAGCGATTGTACGCGGGAATGTGGTACCTCGTGGCGAACATCCAGGCCCGGAAGGACAGTCGCAGGATCGGGATGTCCTCTTCGGGTTCGTCGATGTCGATGTGGTGGATTCCGGCAAAGGAATCGATGATGCCGGAGGCTTCGAACACATCGGTTGCAAGCGCCCGGCGGGGGTCGTTGGGCGTTCCGGCAAGTCGCGCATAGTCGCCGCCCGGGATCACCGGTTCAACGTATTCGTAGGCCCGCAGCGCCCAGAACCGCGGATCGCGCGCCATCAGACGGTGCAGATAGGTTGTGCCGGTCCGGTTGATGCCGACGATGAAGACGGGCCGGGCGATCGTCTGTCTTCCGATTTCGGGGCAACGCTCGCGTTCGGCGGCCAGCTCCGCATTGTTGCGCAACATGCGGCACATGTCGAAGGCGACGTGGCCAATTCGCGTGTCGAGGAGGCCCGCCTCCGGCGACCTGATTGCCTGGACGAGCCGGGTCATTCCTTCCAGCATCCAGTCCGGGTAGGTGGAAGCGAAGGACAATCCGCGATCGCTTGCATAACGCCTCGCCTGCTTGAGCAGGTGTTCGACCTTCAGGCGGCGTTTGGGAAGCGGGTGGGGCCATTCGTCCCGGTGTTTCCGTATCCATCGGTTGTAGCGGACGTACCGCGTGAGGGGGCCGGGCCAATCGATGGAGCCGAAGAAGTCGTCGCGAATCGCCCGGTCGCCGATCGGCAGGGAAGTCGCCGAGTCGCGGCCCCGCAGCCAATAGGGAGCGAAGTGGTCGAGCAGAGCCCAGTATCTGGCGAGCGGAGAGGCGTCGCCCCGTGCCTGGCAGGCGCGCTTGAATACCTGGTAGGAGACTTCCGGGTAGTCCAGGCCGAGCTCCTCGATCCGCAGGGTGCGGTAGGAGGGCGTGGGGTTGAAGCAGTTGTAGATCGTGAAGCGGCGCTCGGGATTCAGCGAAATGCCGGCGCAGATCCGGCTCAGCGTGTCGACCGGATCGACGTTGGATTGCAGCGTGAAGCCGCGGGGAATCATCCCCGTGTCCACCACCGCCGCGAAGAGCCGCTGGATGATGTTGGTCGGTTGCGTGTACCCGGTCGACGCCATGCTGGTCTGCGCCAGACGGAAGATTGCCGCGGGCAGGCTGGCGGCATGCGCAAAGAGGATCGCCTGTTCAGCGACAAGTTTGCTCCACGGATAGCCAAGGAGTCCCAGGGGGAAGGTCCGCTTCATCCTTGCCAGATCCGGCTGCATCTGGTCGTCGATGCGGCAATCCGCGTATTCGCGCGCAAATGAGCAGAAGTACTCGGGGAATATCCCCAGGGTCGAGGCGTGAAACAGGTGCTTGAAGCGGGTGCGCAGGCAAAGCTCCAGCACATTGCGGATGCCGAAGGCGTTGACCCGGCGAATGCCGGCGTAGGAGGCCGAGAGACTCAGTGAGGCGGCGAAGTGGTGGACGGCGTCGATCTTTGCGCACAGGGAGCGGAAGCGGGAATCCGAAAGGCCGAAGCGCGGTTCGGCGATGTCTCCGGGGTGCACGCGAATGCGGGACGCGAAGTTGTCGTTCCAGATCTCGGCGTGTTGCATACTGGCGCGCAGCCGCTCCAGGCCCTCCTCCGGCGCCGTGCCCCGCACGATGCAGTGAATGGTCAGGGTCGGGGCCTCGGTGAGCAGGTCGCGCAGCAGAAACCGTCCGACGAAGCCGGTTGCGCCGGTGACGAGGAGATGGCGGAAGTCGGCGGGGGGGACGGGGGGAGCGGGGGGCGCACCGGTGACCGCATCGCGAACGAAGGCGCGCAAGGTGGCGAGATCGCGCTGGCAGTGCGGGGGCAGCGTTCCCTTCAGTGGGGGGGGGGGGCGGTGCGGGTCGGCCGGGTCGCGGTCGGGGTCACTGGCCCGCCGCCGTCGTGATTCCGGTTTCTGCGCCGGGTGCATGATCCGGTGAGCCGTCGGCCCCGCTCCCTGAGGTGCCGGGCCCGCGCAGGCTACGGCCCTCCATCCCGTTGTCCGTCGCCGTCGCCCCGGTTCCGTTCGGAAAGTGATCCTCGGGTGCGTTGGCGAAGGGCGAGCGGCGTCTCCGAACCCGCAGCCGAATCTCTTCCGCAGGGCCCCCGGCGCCGTCGGTTGCGGCCGCCGTCTCGTCCTCGTCCGCGGAGTCGGCCCCGTGCACGATGTTCCGGGCGAGGGAAAGCGCCGAAGCGGTCGTCATCAGCTCGAGCGCGCTGACCTGGTGGTTGAACTGCGTCTGCACGAAGGCGCCCAACTCGGCGACCGAAATCGAGGTGAGCCCGAAGCTGGACAGCGGCTCGGCCACATCGCCTTCGTCGTGTCCGCACAGCTCCGCGACCTTGGCGGAGATCTGGGCCACGACGCCCTCCACCGTCAGCTCGCCGCCCGCGTCGACCTCGAACGCGGCCTGATTGTTCAACAGACGGCCGTTGCGCATGTAGTCGGGCGAATCGACGGTCCAGGGGGGATTCGCGAAGAGCGCGGTGACCAGGTGGTCGTGGTCCGTCATGGCGCGCAGGGCATAGTCGAGATTCGCAATCGCGAAGTTGGCGCTGACGGTGGTCATGCCCGCCGCGCGCAACATGCGCATGACGTGCAGGCTGCGGGTCGCCATCCCGACCTCGGTGACCGCACCCAGGTTGTACGCGAAGCCCGGAAGACCTCGCTTCCGCCGCCAGGCCGCCAACCCGTCCAGAAAGCCGCTGGCCCCGCTGTAGTTGATCTGGCCCAGGTTGCCGAAGGTCGATGCGATCGAGGAAAAGAGGACGAAATGGTCGAGATCGAGCTCGGCGGTGGCGTGGTGAAGGTTGAGCGCGCCCTGGGCCTTCGGAGCGAAGACCCGCCGCAGCGAATCGGGCGAAGTCTCCAGGAAGGACCGGTCCTCCAATGTTCCGGCGAGGTGGAACACGCCCTTCAGAGGTCGCTTCATCTCGTTCACGCAGCGCTGCACGTCCTCGCGGTTGCGCACATCCCCCGCCACGATCTCGATCTCGAATTCCTGCGTCATCTTCGACAGCGTGGTGTTCCGGCGTATCCACTCCACGTCGCGGCCGCCGGCGGGATCGCGGTCGATCAGCGTCAGATGGCGTGCACCGGCGGCGATCAGGTACGGTAGGAGGCGGAGGCCGAATCCCCCCAGGCCGCCGGTGACCAGCCAGGTCGCGTCGGGGTCCAGGAAGGGTCGCGTGTCCGCAACGGCGAATCCCCGCTCGCCAGGGTCCGCGGGCGCCTGCAGAACCAGCTTGCCCTGGTGCCGGCCCGTCGTCATCAGCCGCAGCGCACCGGCATGGTCGCGGTAGGGAAAGAGCGTCAGCGGCGGCGGCGCGAGCGCCCCTTCGTCCATGAGGTCCAGGCAGGCCTGGGAGAGGGTGTGCGACAGGACCGGGTCGTCGAGCATCAGACGGTCCACATCGATCGCGGCGAAACGCAGATTCTTGCGGAAGACGCGCATGCTGAGCGAGTTGTCGGTGTAGATGTCGACCTTCCCGATCTCGCAGTGCCAGCCGGAGGGCCGCAGCGCCTTCAGACAGAGCGCGATGTGATGGCCGGCGAGCGAGTTCAGAACCACGTCGACCCCTTCGCCTTCGGTGGCCTCCATCAAATCGTCGTACCAACTGTGGCTGTGCGAATCGAAGGCGCCGCGCGCGCCCATCTTCAGCAACCGCTCCCGCTTGGCCTCGTTGCCCGCGGTGGCGTAAATCTCCGCGCCGACATGCTTCGCCAGCGCGATCGCCGCCTGTCCGACGCCGCCCATCGCCGAATGAATGAGGACCCGCTGGCCCTTCCGCAGGCGGGCAAGGTGAATCAGCGCGTAGTAGGCGGTGACATGTACGGACAGCGCCGCCGCGGCCTCCTCCATGCTCAGGCGGGACGGTTTCAGGAAGGCGAGGTGTTCGTTCACCACCACCCGGTTGGCGATGCAGCCGCCCACCGTGAGCGCCACCTCGTCGCCGACCTTCAGGCGCTTTACTCCGGAGCCCGCGCGCCGCACGGTCCCGCTGGCCTCGATGCCGACCTCGCGGCCCAGGGCGGAGCGCTCGTAGGCCATCGCGGGCAGGAGCCCCAGCGTGACCATGACGTCGCGGAAGTTGAGCGCGGCCGCGGCGACCTCGACCTCGACATCCGATGGGCCCAGCGACGGCAACTCGCATGTCGTCATCCGGAGACCGCTCACCTGGCCGGGGTTGTCCAGGCGCAGCCGGTAGGGGGCGTCTTCCCCGGGCGAAAGGTGTGGGGCGCGCTGCCGCAGACTGACGATTCGAGGCACCCACGGACGGCCGTTCCTGATCGCCACCTCGCGCTCGCGCAGATCGCAGCGGGCGAGCCGGGCCAGGGCTTCCAGATCCTGCCGCGCGCCGATGTCCACGAGGCGAAAGTCGATCCGGGTGTCTTCGCCGAGCAGCTCCAGGGCGATGCTGCGCACAGCCCCCCACAGCGCGCTTCCACGCGGATCGTCCACGTCGCAGGCCGCGTCGCGGGTCACCACGGTCAGGCGGCAGTCGCGGGTCGCGCTCTCGAGCCGCAGAGGCACCAGGGCCTGGAGGAAGGCCACAACCCGCCAGACCGCCTTTTCGCCGGTGGGATCCTCCGGGTCGGCGGCGACCAAGAGGTCGATGGCTTCCACCGCTCCCGCGTCCGGCCCTTCGTCAAGCCAGGCAAAGTCGCCCGCTTCGAATGTGGACCAGGGGACATGATGCACCTCGGCCGAATCGAGCAGATCGACCCAGGCCGATGCCAGGGTGTCCGGTTCCCCGATCACCCAGCGGGGGCGCGAAGCGCGTCTTTCGAACCCTTCGTCCCCGGCCCTCCCTTCCCCCGCTCTCTCCACCCCTTCCGCGCGATCGTGGCGGTCGGGCGCCTGCACCAGCGTCGTCCGCGAACCCTTGTGAAGCGTCGTCCAGCCCGCGCCCAACTCAACCTCATCCTCCTCTTCGTGGCAAACCAACGCGAGACCGCCGTCCACCAGCAGCCGCTGGACCAGCCCCCACTGCCCGGCCCCAAAACCGCAGGCTTCCCGGTGCAGCAGCGCCACCTCGGCCGCCGCCGGTCGCAGGAGTCCCGAAGTCATCTCCGGCTCGCGGTCATCGACAGCCATCGGATCAAGCGAATCGAACCGAATCGCCGCGTCATGGTGGTTGAAGGCGTCGTAGAGCGCGCGCGTGCACTCATCGTCTTGGCCCAACAGCCAGTACTCGCTCTGTGCATCCGCGCCCGAGAGTCGTTCAAGACACCGGTTCAGAATGGCGTCGCCGGGCTCCCGCCCACCCGCGATCTCGATCAGACGGCAGGCGTGGCGATCGCCGAAGGCTCCCTCCTCAAGCGCCGCGATCAACGCTTCGGGATCGACCTCGCCATTGCGGATTGCGTCCCCGACCGGGGGCGTCGGCGGCAGGAATTTGGGCTGCCAGCGAATCTGGTGCTTGCTGTCCGGAACATCGCTCCAACGAGGGTTGCTGTTGAAGCAATGATGCTCGCCGATGTGCGCGATCAACTCTCCCGTCGCCCGGTCGTAGAAGCTGGGGCTGCCGACGTACACTTCGCCGAGGGGCTTGTTGTACTGGCCGCGTTCGTCCACGTCGAACCAGTCGCCGGTGTCGGCCACGTAGCAAACGATCCGCGGTCCCGTCGGAGGACGCAGGAAGGTGATGTCGCGGGCCCGCTGCGGCACGGAAAAGAAGTCCGGCAGCCGCATGAGATAGCGGAGGAAGATCTGCAGCCCGGCATCGATCAGCGCAGGATGGAGGAGATAGCCCTCGTCGCGGCCGGTGGCCCACAACTCGTCCTCCAGCTCGATCTCCAGCAGCATGTCCGTCGAAGCCGAATCCATGTCGATCTGCCGGATTCTGCGGAACTGGGGACCGAATTCGAATCCGTCGCCCACCACCGCTTCGACCCGATCATAGAACTCTTCCCCGGTCGCGAGGGGTTGGGGATCGAAGTCGGAGCCCAGGACATCCCCCAGCGTCGGGGGAGCGTTGACGGGATGGTCCTCGTTCACCCGCCGAACCCTGCCGCGGCAATGCAGCGTCCCCTCGTCGTCGTCCTCGAAGGAACGCGTGGAGATGGTGAAGGTGAACCGATCCGGCGCGTTGGGGACCGGGAAGAGGGCCGTCTGCAACCTCACCGGCGTCTCGCCGACCGGCGTGTGCTGCAGGTACTCGATCTCGTCGATATGGACGGGGTCTCCGGCGAACGCCTGCACGATCAGCTCGATGTAGCCGGCCGCGGGAATGATCGACGCCCGGTGCACCCGGTGGTCGGCCAGCCAGGGGAAGTCCCGCTCGGAGAGCCGCGCCTCGAAGAGGATGTGGTCGCAGGGAACTCGGTGGCCGACGAGGGGGCCGTGCGAGTACTCGCCGCGCTTCACGAACATCTCGTCGTCGGCCAGATCGTTGCGGGTGGTCGTCTGCTCCTGCGGATGGCCGGGGAGGAGATGGGCGATGGGTCTCGGGCGCGGATACTGGGAAGCGAAGTCCAGCTCGACGCCGCTCCGGTACAGCGCGCCCAGCGCCTCCTGGAAACCGAGGCGCACATCCTGATCCTTCATGAAGGTGGGGATGCACGCCGGGGCCGAGGGGCCGCCCTCCACGCACTGGCGAATGAGTGGTTGCAGCGCGCCGTGCGGTGCGATCTCCAGCACGATGTCGGGGCGGTGGTCCCGCGTCACCGTCTGCATGGCCGCGGCGAAGCGAACGGGCTCCCGGATGTTGGACCACCAGTACGCGGCGTCCAGGCGCTCGGGCACTTCGCCCGTGACCGAGGACACCATCGGCACATCGGCCTCGAAGTCACGCGGGTTCGCGGAGTCCGGATTCGCGGCGCCCGGGTCCGAAAAACCCGGATCGAGAAAGGACAGCGATGCCATCACATCGGTGTGCAGGGGGTCCATCGCGGTGGAGTGGAAGGCGATGTTGCCGGGGATCAGCCGATTCTGCAGGTCGCGGCGGTCGAGCTCGGCGATGACGGGCTGGAGCGCGGCCTCCCTTCCGCAGACGACGGTGTTGGCGGGGGAATTTTCGCAGGCGATCTCGACCCGGGCCGGTCCGTGGCCTTCGGAGCGGAAGGAAACGCCGATTTCGTCCAGCAGCTCCTCCACGCCCGCCCGGTCGAGTCCAATCGCCAGCATCCGGCCGGAGCCCGCCACCCGTTGCTGGAGAGTGGCGCGGTGGTAGACCAGGTGAGTGGCTTCGGCAAGCGACAGCGCTCCGCAGGCGTAGGCGGCGGCCACCTCGCCCGAGCTGTGTCCGACAACGCAGTCCGGTTGCACGCCCCAGGTCGACAGGAGCTCGACGAGGGCGCACTGAATCATGAAGATGGCGGGCTGAGCGAGTTGGACTTCGTTCAACTCCTCCTGGCTCGCCGCAAAGCAGGCCTCGCGCAGCGACACGCCGGAATGCTTGCGCCACTCCGCTTCGATGGCGTCCACCACGCGGCGGAAGACGGGATCGGCGTCGTAGAGCGCCCGTCCGCACCCCGCCCACTGCGTACCCTGGCCGGAGAACACCATCGCCACCCGTCGCTCGCCTGGCTCCACGACGGAAACGGGGGACGGATCGTCCGCGAAGGCGTCGAGGGCCGCCGCGAGCTGGGCCCGGTCGCGCACGGCGAAGGCGGCCCGCGCGGGAAAGAGGCTGCGACGGCGAGCGAGATTGCCCGCCAGGGTGTAAAGGTCGAAATCCCCTTTGTCGAAATCACCCTTGTCGATCTGTCTCTTGTCCCGGTTCCGTTTGTCGAGAACCTCGCGCAGGCTGCGCGCGCTTTCCCCCAGGGCGTTCGCGGTGCGCGCCGAAAGCGGGACCATGTACCCGGCTCCGGGCGCCAGCGGCGCCGACCACGCTCTCGGTCGCTCCGGCCGGTATTCCCGCACCACGCAGTGCCCGTTGGCGCCCCCGAACCCGAAGGAGTTGATCCCGACCACGACCGGTCGCTCCGGGAAGGGCTCGCACGCGGTCTGCACCTGCATCGGGCAGCTCTCGAAGTCGATCTCCAGATTCGGCGCCAGGAAGTTCTTCGATATTGGCGCAAAGGTGCGCCGCCGCATCATGAGGACGACCTTGAGCAACGCCGCGCCGAAAGCCGCCGCCTCCAGGTGTCCCACATTGCTCTTCACGCTCGCCACCCGCAGCGGAACCTCGCGCTCGAACCCCCCGAATGCCTCCGCAATCGCATTCCCCTCGATTCGGTCGCCCACCACGGTGCCGGTTGCGTGCGCCTCGATGTAGTCGATCTCCTCCGGCCCCAGCCCCGCGCGGGCACAGGCCGTCCGCATCAGCTCAACCTGCGAGTGGCGGGTCGGCGCGGTGATGTAGCGCCCCTGAGCCAGCCCGGCTGCGTCGTCGGCGGCCCCGGCCGTGTTGACCGCGGTGGCCTCGATGACCGCGAAGATGCGGTCGCCCTCCCTCTCGGCCGCCTCCAGCGGCTTGATCGCGAAGACCAGCGTCCCCTCGGCGCGCATGTACCCGTTGGCGTCGGCGTCGAAGGAATGGCACCGGCCATCCGGACTGATCACCCCCAGCGCATTGAACGACGCGCTGCAGCGGGCGGAACCCAGATAGGCTGCGGCCCCCACCAGCGCTCGCTCGCAATCGCCCTGCCGAATCGAGTTCACCGCCGTGTGGAGCGCGGTCAGCGACGCCGAACAGGCCGTGGAGCAGGCGATCGACGGCCCCATCAGATTCAGGTGATAGGAGATCCGGTTGGCCAGCATCGATGCGTCGATGCTCAGTATGGAGAACTCGTTGGTCCCGTACAGCGCCCGCCAGTTGGCGGTTGACGCAACCTGCGCCCCGATGAAAACGCCGGTAGGGCTGTTGCGCAGTGCGTGCAGGTCCCACCCGGCGTGTTCGCAGCTCTCCCATGCGCAACCCAGCAGCATCCGGATCTGCGGATCCATGTTGGCCATCTCGTTGCGCGACACGCCGAAGAGGCCGCGATCCATCCGCTGTTCGCCGTCGTCGCGGATCAACCCTTCATAGGCGCTGCCGAAGCGTCCCGGACCCGAGAATTCCCCGATCGGGCGATAGCCGCGGCCGTAGCGGTCGGTCACCGGTTCGCGCACGATCTCGCGCTCGCTGAGGAGCCGCCAGAAGTCGTCGTCGGTGACGATGCCGCCGGGCATGCGGTAGGCGTACCCGACGATGGCGACGGGTTGCTTGGAGGTCATGGGGCCGGCAATCGAGGCGTCCGGCGGTGGAAAGGCCGTTGCCCCGTTTCCGAACTACTCGTCGACGCAATCCTGCAGAATGTCGTCGGCGGTGGTGAACATCTGCCGTAGCCACTCCTGCCGCCGCGCGCGCGCCTCCTCGATCTTCTTCCAGAGCGCCTGGCGAATCCTCTTGATCGCTTCCTCGCGCACCTCGGCCGAAAGGGTGGTGTCGTTCCTGAACTCGTGCTTCTCGATCGCGAACTCGGCGATGTCCTGGATGTTCTCGCCCACGATGTTCAGGTCGATGGCGTTTTTGATCGTGATGGTCTTGTCGGTCATTTGCGGGGCTCCGTGTTGGGAGGGGGTGTGAAGGCCGGCCGACGCCGCGAGGCTCGGAAGCCGGGTCGGGAAGCGTTCGGGCCGGGGAAGGCGTCAGTCGCCGAGAGCCGCGAGCGCCGCGTCGCGCGATTCGTGAACATCGATAATCCGGTCGAAGCCGCTGATCGCGACGACCTCGCGGTTGAGTTCCGAGAGCGAGCAGATCGCGAACCGCTTTCCCGGTTTGGCGAAGCGCTTGGCGATGACGAGGCACACCCGCAGGCCGGCGCTCGTAATCATGGAGACCCGTTCGAAATCGAGAACGAGCTTGCGATCGTCGGGACCGAGTCCATCCTCCAGCAGTTCCTGGAAGTGATCGGCGCTTCCGCTGTCGATACGGCCCAGAAGAATGGCGACGAGGGTATCGCCCGACCTGATCCACTTCAGGTCGATGGTCATGTCGTTGGCCTTTGTAGAGGCTTGGAGTTCCCTTCCCGGATCCACCGCCCCCGCCCGTCCCGCGTTCGCCGGAGCCTTCGGGGAGACAGGGCGCCGCTTGCGTGAACGGCAAGACGGAAGGGTAACCGTTGCTCGCGATCTGTCAAGCTGCGCCGGGGTTGCCCCGAATTTTCCGCACCCCCCGCTCGCGCACCGGCGCTTCCGGGGAGTCGGCGACCGACCTGCGAACAGGGGCTGCAGGCGGTCGAGTTCGCGGGCCTTGCCCTGGTCAGCTCCGCCGATTGCCGAGCACGGCCGGGTTCGCTCCAGCGTTGCGGGTCGTCAGGATCGCCGAGGGCTGCGGTCCGGTTTCCGCCGCGCCACCTCGACCGTGAGAATGTCAACGTTGCGGTACTCGCGGTGCCTCACCGAAGAGGCATGGTGGCGAAGCAGCGACAGCGACAGATCGCGCTCGCTGGTTGGATCCGGATGGTCGCCCAGCAGCATCGCCTGGTTTTCCAGGTTGCCCTCCCGGGTGGCGGCGGTGAACTCCAGCACGGCGCCGTCCCGCGCATTCCAGGCGGCCACGCGCAGCCGCCGTCCCGCGGCGACCGGGGCGTGCTCATCGTCCTCTTGGCGCAGGAGACTCACCAACGCCTCTTCGGACGCTGCCCGCAGCCGCTCCGTCGCTCTGGTTCCCCATCCATGGCGGCTTGCAAGATCGACCACGAAACGATCGAGTTCGGGGAGGCTTCCGGCGCGAAGGGGCATCTCGGTCCTGTGGCGGCGAGGTCCGGTCAGTTGAAGGAAGAGGGTCAGGAGAAGGACCGTGAGACCGCCGGCGGTCAGGCCGTTCGCCAGCATTCGACCGGTCGGAGTCGCGAGCTGGCCGGGAAAGATGGCCTGGAACTGAATCCCGACGCCGATCCAGAAGGCGAGTCCGGCAACGAGGGCGCCCTGGCGGGTGACGCTTTCGCGGAAGACGACCTTCATTCCCTGCGCAAAGGTCAGTCCGAAGACGACCGTGAGATAGGCCCCCAGCACCGGCAACGGAATCGAGAGGATCAGGGCCACGATCCTGGGCACGAAGGCGAGCGCAACGAGGACGATTCCGATGCACACGCCCACCCTCCGCGCCGCCACGCCGATTCCCGCCGCCAGGGAGATGCCGGCCGTGTAGGGCCAGGGCGGCAGCACTCCCGCGACGCCGGCGAGCAGTGTGCCGATGCCGCAGGCGTTGACGGCCCCCTGGACCTTGCGGAAGTCGATCGCGCGGGGCTCTCGGTAGGACAGTCGTTGCATGCGAACCGAATCCGCCACCTGCCGAACCGTGATCACGAAGGTCACGAAGAGGAAGCCGGGAAGCAGAATCCAGAAGCCCGGGCCGAAGCTCGCGTCCGGAGCGAATGACGGCAGCGCGGGCAGGCCGACCCAGCGGGCATCGGCGACGCGGCCAAAGTCCACAATTCCAAAGAATGCGGCGGTCGCGCATCCCGCGCCCATGCCGAGCACCGGGGTCCAGGCCCGCACCATCCGTGGGGCGCGCAGCATCAGACCGACGACGATCAGGATCGTCACGGCGGCGACCGTCGGCGCTGCGGCCGGGTGAGCGTCGTCGGGCACGCGCGTCAGCATGGCGAACCCCATGGGCATCACCGTCACCGACACGAGTGCGAGGAGCGTACCGGATATCAGCGGCGTAATGATGTGCCGGAGACGCGAAAGGACGGCCGACAGGAAGAACTGGCAGATCGCCGATGCGACGACGAGTGCGCCGAGCAGGGGGGGTCCGCCCGTGACCAGAGCCAGAACCGCCACGCCGATGGAAGCGCCGGAAGCGCCCATGACGGTCAGGGCGCCGCCGCCGAATGCGCCGACGCGGCCCGCCTGCAGGACCGTGATCAGTCCGCCGATCACCATGCTGGCGAAGATCGCCCAGGACAGGTAGGCGTCGTCCAGGCCTGCCGTGCGCGCGACGACGGTGGTGACCACGACCACCGGCACGCACACCAGGATACCGACCTGGAGCCCGATCACGAGAGACATCGCACCGGGAGGCCTGTCGTCGGCCGCGTAGCGCAGTCCGGCGCCTTCGGTGCGGCTCAACCGTCGCTTCTCCATATCCACGATCGTTCCGGAAAAGACCAATGACCGACTACGACTTCGGAATCTCCTTCCGCGGATCCACGAAGGGCATGGGCACGACCGTCGCCTCCCGCTCCCCGTCGGGCGTCGCCACCCGCAACCGCGTCCCCGTCTCGGCGAACGCGACCGGCACCATCGCATACCCGACATTGCGCTTCAGCCGGGGCGACCAGACCGCCGAAGTCACGACGCCGATTTGCCCGCCGCCCGCGCCGCCATTCCCTTCGCCCCCCTCTTCGCCCCCGCCCCGCACCGCCCACCGCGTCATGTTCAGATCCAGCGGCGCACCCGCGATCTCCACCCCCGCCAGCCGCCGTCGCAGTCCCTCGGCCGCAATCCGCGCCAGCGCCTCCCGCCCGATGAAGTCGGCGCTCTTCCCCCGGTCCACCTGCCACCCCAGCCCCACCTCGTACGGGTTCGTGTCCAGCGTCATGTCGATCCCGTAGTTGAGGATCCCCGCCTCGATCCGCCGAATGTCCGACGGCCCCGTCGGCGCGATCCCCAGGTCTGCCCCCGCATCCATCACCCGGTCCCACAGCTCCACCCCGCGGCTCCCGTCGCGCAGATAGATCTCGTAGCCCACCTCGCCGCTCCATCCGGTCCGCGTCACCACCACCGGAATCCCGTCCAGCTCCGTCTCCAGGAACCAGTAGTAGCGCAGCGCGAGCACATCGTCCCCAAAGAGCCGGCGCACCACCACCTTCGACTTCGGCCCCTGCACCTGCATCGGCGACACATCGGGTTCGCCCAGCCGCACATCGAGCCCCGAATTCAGCGCCACGCCCTTCGCCCACAGCAGCACGTCGCTGTCCGCCAGCGCCAGCCAGAAGTGGTTCTCGCCCAGCCGCAGCAGCACCGGATCGTTCACGATGCCCCCGTCCTCCGCAGTGATCAACACGTACTTTCCCTGCCCCACCGCGCACTTCGACAGGTCCCGCGGAGTCAGCATGTTCGTGAAGGCGAAGGCGTCCGGACCGGTAATCTCGACCTGCCGCTCCACGCTCACATCCCACACCGTCACCCCCGTCCGCAGCTTCTCGTACTCGGCGTGCAGATCGTCGTAGCGGGTCGGCAGAAACATGTGGTTGTACACCGTGTAGCTTCGGCATCCGGCCCGCAGGGTGGCGTCGAAGTAGGGGGAACGGCGGAGACGCGCACCACGCTGAATCAGCGCCATGTCGAAGGTCGGTTTCATTCGGGAAGCTCCTGGGCAAGGCCCGGTTTGGTGTGGCAAAAGCAAGGGCGTAGGGGGGGAAGCAGGTTGCGCGGCCTCATGACCGCCGGGTCAATCGCGCCCCCGGCTTCCATTTTCGCAAGATTGAGCTTGCACAGAGTTGACCCGGTCCTCCCGTCACGCCCCCACCCGGATGGCATCCCGATCCGCACAGGAACAGCCCCTCGACCGGCGTGCGGTACTGCGCCCAACCCGCCACCGGCCGCATGAAGAGGATCCGGTCGAGCCCCAGTTGACCATGATGCTCGTCGCCGCCGGTGAGCCCGAGTTCGGTTTCCAGATCGCGCGGGGTCAGGAGGCGGCGATCGACGATGCGGTCGCGCAGGCCGGGGAGAAAGTCGTCCAGGACGGCCAGGACATTGGCGAGGAGGGCGTCGCGGGGGGCGGGATCGTCCCAGCCGGTGGGGGTCCGGTCTGTGGGGCGGCGCGGTTGGCGTGGCGAGCGGCCGGCGGTTGGCGCGTCGCGAACGGTTGCGGGTCGGCCGGTCTGGCGTCGCGAAGGGTGTGGCGCAGAGTCGTCGGCGGGCGCGCCCGGGGCGGTCCCGTTCCGCAGCCGGTAGGGGGCGTAGCGCACCTGGATCGAGGCAAGGTGGCGTCCGGCGGGTGCGAGCGAGGGGTCGTGCAGGGTGGGGATCACCATGTCGAGGTGGGGGCGTTCGGAGATGCGGCCGTACTTGGCGGCGTCGCTGGCGCGTTCGAGGTACTCCACGGCAGGGGCCACGAGGGTGTGGCCGGCGAGCCGTGCAGCCGCGTCGGGAAGCGGCGGAAGTCCGTCGAGGAGGAGGTGCAGGACGGCGGTCGTGCCGCGCATCCGGATGTGGGCCACCTTGCGGTTGAACTCGGGCCCGAGTCGGGGCGCCCCCACGAGCCCGAAGAAGGTGCGGCGCGGATCCACGCCCGAGACCACGCAGCGGGCCGCGATCTCTTTGCCGCCGGCCAGCCGCACCCCGGTCGCGGCCCCCTCCCGGATCACGATCCGCTCCACCTCGGCCCCGGTGCGCAGCTCGGCGCCGTGCACGCGAGCCGCCGCGGCCAGCGCCGCCGGGAGCGCGCCGATCCCGCCCTTCACGAAGGCGGAGGAGCGGAAGCCGTGGGCGTCGGCGCCGCAGGCATGATAGAAGATGCGGAAGCCGCCACCCATTGCCGCGGGGCCGTGCGCCGATCCGGCGAGCGCGCTCGTGGCGAGCATTCCCTTCAGCGATTCGTCGGAGAACCACTCGTCCAGGAGGTCGCGGGCGGGGAGCGGGAGGGCGCGCAGCAGCTCGACCACGGTGCGCTTGCCAATCGGTCCCGGCCCGACGACCAGCCGCGCCATGCGGAGGAGCGGGCGCAGGAGACGGAGCCGTTCGCGAGGCCCTGGGTCGTGCAGGGCGGGGGCGGGGTGGTCGAGGGCCACCCGCAGCAGGCGCGCCATCGTGCGCAGGTAGTCGGTCCAGTCCGGGAAGCGCGCCGCGTCGGTGCGGCTGCGGGCGGAGATCTCGTCCAGGGTGCGCCCCGGATCGCGCCACAGAGTGAAGGCGTCGCCGCCGCCGGTCAGCGAAGTGGCCAGTGCGGGAGGTCGCACCCATGCGAGGCCGTGGGAGCCGAGGCCGAGATCGCGGGCGAGCCGGGCCGGAAAGAGCCCCGCATCCTGGGCGGCCACGTTGACGCGGCAGCCGGGGAAGATCTCCTCCGTCGAGGCGGCGCCCCCCAGGACTCCGCGCCGCTCCAGCACAAGAACCTTCCACCTCGCGCGGGCGAGCAGCGCGGCGGTCGCCAATGCGTTGTGGCCCCCTCCCACCACGATCGCGTCGTACCTCTTCATCCCGGCCTCCGCTTCATCCCAATCCCCCCCTTGAACCAGACGCCCGGCCCGGCCCCCGCTTCAGATCGGCGAGCACCCTGACCGCCGCGAGCTTCCCCGGCGCGCCCATGATCCCCCCGCCCGGGTGCGTGCCCGAGCCGCACTGATAGTAGCCGCGCACCGGTGTGCCGTAGCCCGCATGGCCCGCCGCCGGCCGCAGAAAGAAGAGCTGCGACGGGGTCAGCTCCCCCTGGAAGATGTTGCCCTGCGAGAGGCCCGTGGTGCGCTCGATGTCCAGCGGGGTGACGACCTGGCGGTGCAGGATGATCTCCCTCAGGTTGGGGATGTGCTCGCTCAGCGTCTCGATGACGGTGTCGCCGAAGGCCTCGCGCTTCTCGTCCCAGGTGCCTTCGCGCAGCTCGTAGGGGGCGTACTGCACAAAGCAGGACATGACGTGCTTGCCGGGCGGCGCCATGCCCGGATCGATCGCCGAGGGAATGACGATGTCGATGTAGGGCCGCCGCGAGAAGTCGCCGTACTTTGCGTCGTCGTAGGCGCGCTCGAGGTAGTCGATCGAGGGGCTGATCGAGACGGCGCCGCGCAGATGGGGGCCGTGGCCCGGCATGCAGGCGAAGTCGGGGGCCGCGTCGAGCGCCAGGTTGACCTTGGCCGAGGAGCCCCGGAAGCGGAAGGCCCGCACCCCGCGAACCAGCTCGGCGGGGAGATGGTCCTCGTCGACCAGGTCGAGGAAGGTGCGGCGCGGATCGAGGCTGGACGACACGACCCTCGCCCGCAGCTCCTCGCCGCTGTCCAGCGCGACCCCGGTGGCGCGCCCGTTCTTCACCAGCACCTGTTCCACCGCCGCGTCGGTGCGGATCTCGGCCCCCGCCTCGCGCGCCGCCGAAGCGATCGCCTCCGCCACCGCCCCCGTCCCCCCCTTCGCGAATCCCCAGGCGCGAAAGTGGCCGTCGATCTCGCCCATGTAGTGGTGCAGCAACACGTATGCGGTCCCCGGCGAACGCGGCCCCAGGAATGTCCCGATGATCCCGCTCGCCGACAGCGTGGCCTTCAGCGCGTCGGCCTCGAACCACTCGTCGACGAAGTCGGCGGCGCTCATCGTCATCAGCTTGACCAGGGTGTGGAGCTGGTCGGGTTCGAGGTCGAGGAAGTGCCGGGCGAGGCCGGCCAGGCCGCGGATGTCGCCGGGCCCCAGCCGCCCGGGATCGGGAGGAGCGATCCCGAGCAGGCGCTTCACGGCGCGCGCCATGTAGAAGAGCGTCCGTCCGTAGTCGTCGTAGGCCTCGGCGTCGCGGACCGAGAAGCGGGCGATCTCGCGCCAGGTGCGATGATGGTCGGCGTCGCGATAGAGGCGGTCGCCATTCGGGAGCGGGGTGAGGGTGCTTTCGAGCGGCAGGATGGCGAGCCCGTGGCGGGGAAGGTCGAGCTCGCGGATGATGTCCGGTCGCATCAGGCTGACCACATACGAAAAAACACTGTAGCGAAAGCCGGGGAAGATCTCCTCGGTGACAGTGGCGCCGCCCAGCAGAGGCCGTCGTTCGAGGACGCAGACGCGCAGCCCGGCGCGGGCCAGGTAGGCGGCGTGGACCAGGCCGTTGTGGCCGCCGCCGATGACGATCGCGTCGTAGCGGCGGGGCACAGGGGACGCGGCGTTCACGAAGTCAATTCCGCTTCCTCGGCGGGTCGAAGAAGGGCGTCTTCACCACCGTGGCGGGCACCCTTTGGCGCACGAACTCGACCGTGAGCTCGGCCTGGATGCGGGCGCCGGGGCGGGCGAAGGCGCGCCGGATGGTGGCGAGCGCAATGTACTTCTTGAGAATTGGCGAGAAGGTGGAGCTGGTGAGGTAGCCGATCTGCCTGGCGGCGGATCTCCCGCTCCTGCCCTTTGCGTAGATCGGCGCCGCGTCGCGCGAGGCCCGGCCGGCCACCAGCGGCGGAAGCCCCACCGCGGCGAAACGCTCCTCGATCCGCGGCCAGTCCAACTCGATGCCGGCCAGCGCCCAGCCCGACGGCTTCGCGGCCTCCTCCTCAAGCGCCCTGCCGCCCACGAACTCGCGGCCCCGGCGCGGCTGCACCGCCCACCCCAGCCCCGCCTCGTACGGCGACGACTTCCGCGATTCGATCAGCGCCGTCCAGCTCGACACATAGTCCACCTCCTTGAGGAGCAGCCCGGCCTCGATGCGGGCGACGTCGAGGGCGTCGAGCCCGGCTGGCGCCAGACCGTAGCCGCGGCCCGTCTCCACGATCGCGTCCCAGAGGGCGAGCGCGTCGGCGGGGCGCACCCAGAGCTCGTAGCCGAGATCGCCCGTGTAGCCTGTGCGCGTGATCGTGACCGGGGCCGCGCCGATCCGCCCTTCGGCCAGCGCGAAGAAGGGAAGCGCGGCGATGTCGGCGCCGGTGACGAGCCGTTCGAGGATCCGGCGCGAGGTGGGGCCCTGGAGGGCGAGGGCGGCGAGGTCGGAGGAGACGTCGCGGACGGAGGCGTCCATTCCGAGCGCGCAGTCCTGGAACCAGCGCAGGCAGGGGTCGGCGGCGGTGATGCGGAAGCGGTCGCCGGCCAGACGCTGAACAGTGCCGTCGTCGATGATCTTGCCCGCCTCGTCGCACCATGGGGTATAGAGGACGCGGCCCACCGCGCAGTCGGCGACCCTGCGGGTGACGATCCGGTCCACCAGCGCCGCCGCCTCGGGACCGGCGATCTCGTACTTGCGAAGCGGCGAGATGTCGAAGAGCGCCGCCCCGCTGCGGACCGCGTAGTACTCGTGCTCGTGGCCCGGTTCGTAGCTGAGAGCGCTCGCGTAGCCGGACCAGTTGCGCCAACGGCGGCTTCGGCACAGCGCGGCGGTCCGGGGGTGGAAGGGGGTCCCCAGGAGCATCGGTTGCGCTCGGCGTTCACGCACGGGGCGTCAGCTCTGCATCGCCGCAAAGAGCGTCCGGTGGGCGTTGACGATCCGCTCCATCGCCTCGCGGTTCGGCTCCAGCGACCACTCTCCGCGTTCGGCGGTCCCCCCGAGGGCGATGCCGTCGCTGCGGGGCTGCATGTGAATGCCGAGCCCGCCCACCGACGGTCCCGGTCCTCCGAAGGTGCCGTAGTCCACCTCCGGCTGCGGCACCAGCACCGTCAACTGTCCCTTCACGGGGACCAGCTCGCGATCGCCGAAGAGGTCGCGCGCGCCGAGTCCGGTGCAGTTCACCACCAGCGATTCCTCCAGCGCCACCAGCTCCCGCGGCTCGGCGAAGCTGCGAATCGCGATCCGCCCGCCGAAGCCGACAAAGTCGCGCACGAGCGCCGCCAGGTAGATCGTGGGCTCGATCCGCATCTCGGTGCGGCGGGTCGCGTAGCGGGTCGGAAAGGGGTGCTCGCCAGGGCCCAGCCGGGTCGATCCGGTGCGAAGGTGGTCCGGCAACAGGGGGGCGCGCTCCGGTACGCGGCTGCCCTGCCTTGCGCGCGGCTCGTTGTCGCTCAGCGCGTAGCTGCGGATCCAGGACACGCCGTAGCCGCGTCCCACCAGAAGTTGCAGTTGGCGGTAGGAGATCTCGACGGCTTCGCGGAACTGCGCGTCCCAGGCGGGGGTTCGCCGGTCTCCGCTCACCAGCCCCGAGGTGGGGGTGAAGCCCGCCAGCGACATGTTCGAGGTCGTGTTCGGCGGCACCGTCATCGCGTAGATGGCGACGTCGAATCCGCGCCGCTGGAGTTGGCGCGCGCAGGTCAGCCCCACGACGCCGCAGCCGATCACCGCAGCCGCGCGACTGTCGTGGTCGAGGGCCATCTCGGCGGCCAGTTGCCCGGTCCCCCACGAGATCGACATGCCGGCGCCGCCGTGCCCGTAGTTGTGAATGACCGTCGTCTCTCCGAACCGCTCCGCGTGCAGCACGAACCCCGAAGGACGATGCGGACGCAGGCCAACGGTGGTGCGGATCACCCGGTCCCAGTCCGCCCGCACCGGCGCCAGCCCCAACTCCGGCATCGGCCGGTCCACCGACCACGAGTGTCCCGAGCACGCCCCGAGTCCGCTCCCGATCAGCCCCATTCCGCCGATCTTCAGCATTGTCCTTCGGTTCAACGGTCGCCTCCGGCATCCTGGTTTCCCGTGGCAGGCTCCTTCGCCGATACCCATCTTGGAGCGCACGCCCGCACCCGGCAACACCTTCGCCTCCGCCAATCCCATGACCCCACCCGCAACGTCGGCGGCCCGTCGCGTCGTTCCTTCGCGCCTCGTCCTCACGGCCTGGCCCGCATGCGCGCCATGAACGTCCGGTGGCAGGACTTCGAGATCACCGGCGAACTCCGCGCCCGTCGCATGGGCCAGCGCGCCCGCTGCCTGTGGCTGACCGGTCTCCCGGCCGCGGGCAAGTCCACGATCGCCAACCTCCTGGAGCGCCAACTGGCGACCCGGGGCCATCACACCTACCTGCTGGACGGCGACAATCTGCGCCACGGCCTCAACCGCGACCTGGGCTTCGCCAGAGCCGACCGCGCGGAGAACATTCGCCGGGTGGCCGAGGTGGCGCGGCTCATGGTGGATGCCGGGCTGATCGTGATCGTCGCCGTCATCAGTCCATTTCGGTCCGAGCGCGACTTCGCCCGCGGCCTCTTCGACCCCGGCGACTTCGTCGAGATCTTCGTGGACGCGTCGCTGGAAAGCTGCATCCGGCGCGACCCAAAGGGGCTCTACGCCAGGGCGATGCGCGGCGAGATCGGGGACTTCACCGGCATCGACAGCCCCTACGAGCGGCCCGAGCGGCCGGATCTGCGGCTGAATACCGAGGAGCTCTCGTCGGCGGAATGCGTCGAGCGGGTGATGGGGAAGCTGGATCGAGTCCCGAGTTGACGGAGTTGGCGGCGCGCGCAACAATGCGAGACCGCAAGAGCGCGGGCCGGGCCGCAGTGCGCGACCGGACCAGCGCGAGGATAGCGGAAAATCGCAATCAACCCCGCCGGAGGACGAAGATCTCCGCATCCGGATTCAGGACGAACCGCGAAGCCGTGTCGGGTCGAGCGCGGTCGGGCCCCCGGCCCTCGCGCAATCCGCGGCGTGCCGCGCGGCGCTCCCCGGCCTCGGCACCCGCGAAGGCAGCCGCGTGGCCATACCTTCTCATCCCCCTGCTTTTCCTCCTGCTTGCTCCGCCCACCCCGGCATCTGCTCAATGGGGCGGCCGCACCCGCTGGGCCCCGCCCCGCCAACCGGGCGACGAGGCCGAACGCGGCGAGTTCACCTTCTGCCGGCTGCGCTACACTCCGGTCCGCAGAGAGTGGCTCGGAACCGGATGGGACACCGACTACCCCGACGGCGACCGCAATCTCCCTCTGCGTCTCTCGCAGCTCACCCGGGCCGACATCGCGCGCGACGCACGCGGCGACCCCTTTCACGCGGTCGTTTCGCCCACCGAAAACACTCTCTACGCCTGTCCCTTCCTCTTCGCCTCCGATGTGGGGACGGTCCGCTTCAGCGAAATCGAGGCGGTGCGGCTGCGCGACTACCTCCTCAAGGGCGGCTTCCTCTGGGCCGACGACTTCTGGGGCGACTTCGCCTGGCGGAACTGGGCGATCGAGATGGGGCGCGTGTTGCCGGGCTACGCGATCGTGGAGGTGCCGCCCGACCATGTCCTCTACCACACCCTTTATTCGGTGGAGTCGATTCCGCAAGTGCCGTCGATCCAGTATTGGCGCCGCAGCGGACGCACGGGAACCTCGGAGCGGGGCGCCGAAAGCGCGGTTCCCACACTGCACGGCATCATGGACGAATCGGGCAGACTGATGGTCATCATGACCCACAACACCGATATTGCCGACGGATGGGAGCGCGAGGGCGAGGACGACGAGTTCTTCTACCTCTTCTCGCCGGACGCCTACGCCGTGGGCATCAATGTGGTCCTCTACATGCTGACGCACTGAACGCACCGGCCGGCCGTCGGCGGCGCGAAGGGACCGGGCCGGTTGCGGCGCGCGCGGAATGCGGAAGAGGCGGCGCGAAAACCCGGGGCAATGGCGAAGGGAGAGAAGGCATGGCCGAAAAGCGAATTGCCGAAGAAAGCGCGACGGACGAGGGGATCGCAGGGGAGCGAATCACCGAACCCGGCCCTGCGGCGGACCGCTGGTGGGCCGAGGGCCTCCTCTTCGAGAACTGCAACTGCACCGCAGTCTGCCCGGGACATATTCATTTCAGCCAGAAGTGCACGCAAGAACGCTGCCGGGGCTACTGGGCGATCCGCTTCGATGCCGGACGCATGGACGCTGTGGACCTTGCCGGAATCAGTGTCGTAGTGCTATACGATACGCCGCCGGTAATGGTCGAGGGCGGCTGGAAGCAGGCGATCGTAATCTCGGACCGCGCCACTCCCGCGCAGCAGCGGGCCATCGAGGAGATCCTGACCGGAAAGCGGGGCGGACCCTGGCGGATCCTCGCGCCCTTCGTTGCCGATGCGCAGCCCACCCGAACGGCGCCGGTGCGGATCGATGGGGAGCGGGGCAGGAAAACGGTGCGCGTCGCCGGAATTCTGCGCGGCGCGATTCAGGCCATCCGGGGTCGCAACCGCAACGAACCGGTCCGGTTCGTCAACATCTACAACCAGATTCACAACTCCACGCAGGTCATCGCGCGCGGCTCCACCGAATGCGACGACGGCGATTTCGTCTTCAGCACCGAGGACACCCACGGACTCTGGTCGCGCTTCCGCTGGGACGGAGCGTAGAACATGCGCGGATTCCGTCTCCGGCGTCGGGTCGGCGTCCCGGTCCCCCCGGATCGGCCGCCCGGGAGGCAGCTCCGGTGACCTTTGCCGCGCTCTTCGGGATGTGGCTGGCGATGACCGCCCTCATGATGGCCCCGGTCGTCTACCCCTGGTTGCGGGCGCTGCAACGGATCGCGCGGACCCCCGCCCCCGCCCCGCCGCCCCCCCTCGCGGCCACCCCCGTCGTCCCCTTTCTGGCTGGCTACGCGGTGGCCTGGACCGGCTTCAGCGCGGCCGCCGCCCTCCTTCACTCGGTCCTCCTGGCCGCGCGGATCGCCGTTCCCTTCGGCGCGCGGGAACACCTTCTCTCGGCCGGTGCGCTCCTTCTCGCGGGCGCGTGGCAGTTCGCTCCGGCCAAGCGGGCCTGTCTCTCGCACTGCCGCTCGCCCGCCGGTTTTCTGCTCACGCACTGGCGGGATGGCTTCGTTGGCCAACTCCGTCTCGGCGCGACGCACGGCGTGCATTGCGTGGGGTGCTGCTGGGCGCTCATGGCGCTCGCTCTCGTGGTGGGGATGGCCGATCTGCGCTGGATGGCGCTCCTGATGGGCGTCATGGTCGCCGAAACGGTTCTGCCCTGGGGTGCCCGGCTGGCGCGTCCGATCGGGGCGCTCCTCATCGTGGCCGCGGCGGTGGTCCTGGCGAGGGGGGCGCCGTCATGAAGGTCACGCTCTTCGTCACCTGCCTGGCCGACCACTACTTCGCGCAGGCGGCCGCCGATTCGGTGCGGCTGCTTCGTCGTCTCGGCTGCGAGGTCCACTTCCCCGAGGCCCAGAGCTGCTGCGGCCAACCGGCCTGGAATGCGGGGCGGAATCGCGAGGCGCGGCGTATGGCGGAGCACACGGCGCGGGTCCTTGCGGATGCCGAAGCGGTGGTGGTCCCGAGCGGGTCGTGCGCGGCGATGCTGAAGAAGTCCTATCCGAAGCTGGCCGTTGCCGGGGACGGGTCGCTCGCCGAACTGGCCGCGCACACCTGGGAGCTGGGCGAGTTCATCGTGCACCGGCTGGGCGTCACCGAGCTGGGAAATGGCTTGGCCGGACGCCGGGTCGCGATCCATCAGGGGTGCCATGCCCTCCGCGAGCTGCGTCTCGAGACCGAACCCGAACTTCTGCTGCGGGGCGCCGGGGCCGAGATCGTTCCCTGGGAAGCGCAGGACGAGTGTTGCGGCTTCGGCGGCCTCTTCGCCGTCAAGATGGGAGCGGTGTCGGCGGCGATGGCCGACCGCAAGCTCGACACCCTGCCCGCCGTCGATTGGGTGGTCTCGGGCGATGGCGGCTGCATCCTCCAGCTCGATGGCCGGGCGCGGATGCGGCGCGCGCGGATCCCCTTCGTTCATCTGGCGACGGCGCTCTGGGAAGGGGTGTCCTCGTTGGCGGCGAGTCCGGAAAGGGAGAACTGACCGATGCGGATCGAGATCGGCGACTACGGGGCGCGGGCGCGTCAGGTCATCCGCGAAGACCCGCAGGTGCGCGAAGCGGTGACCGGCGCAACCCTCGCCTTCGACGCCAAGCGGCGGCGGAGCTACGACGAGATTGATTCGGACGCGTGGAGAAGGTGGGCCGAAGCGGTCAAGAGTCATGCCCTGACCCACCTGGACCGCTACCTCGCCGAGGCCGAGGCCCGCCTGATCGAAAACGGCGCCGTGGTGCACTGGGCGGCGGACGCCGGCGAAGCCCGCCAGATCGTGATGGAGCTGGCGGCGGAAAACGGGGTGCGGCGGGTCGTGAAGGGAAAGAGCATGGTCACCGAAGAGATCGACCTCAATCCCGCGCTGGAGGGGGCTGGAATCGAGATCTTCGAGACCGATCTGGGCGAATACATCCTTCAGCTCCTCGACGAACCGCCCAGTCACATCCTCGGTCCCGCGATTCATCGCACCCTGGAACAGGTCCGCGAACTCTTCGCCGAACGCCTGGAAACGCCCCCCGACGGCAATCCCGACACCCTCGCGCGCGCCGCCCGCAAGGTTCTCCGCGACGCCTTTCTCAGCGCCGAAATGGGGATTACCGGCGGCAACTTCCTGGTCGCCGAGACCGGCACCGTCGCGCTCATCGAAAACGAGGGAAACATCCGTCTCACGACCTCGCTGCCGCGCATCCACGTCGCGATCGTCGGGATCGAAAAGCTGCTTCCGCGCATGTCCGATCTCGCGGGATTCCTTCAGCTTACCAGCCGCGCGGCCACCGGCCAGCCGATCGGCTGCTTCGTCTCGCTCATCCAGGGACCGGCCGCTCGCCCCGGCGACGACGGCCCGAAAGAGGTGCACGTCGTCCTCGTCGACAATGGCCGCACCGACGTTCTCGCGCACGAACACGCCTGGGAGGCGCTGCGTTGCGTTCGTTGCGGGGCCTGCCTCAATGTCTGCCCGGTCTATCGCCAGACGGGGGGACACGCCTACGGCTGGGTCTATTCGGGACCGATCGGTTCGGTGCTCGATCCCGGTCTGCTGGGGCTGCGCGAGGCGATGCCGCTCCCCTTCGCGTCGTCGCTCTGCGGGGCCTGCTTCGACGCCTGTCCGGTGCGGATTCCGATCCCCGAGCTGCTCCTCGAGTGGCGGCGCGAGGCGCAGGAAGAGGGGCTGACCCCATGGAGGGAACGCGCGGCGCTGACGACTCTGGCGCAGATGGCGACGCGGCCGGGACTCTACCGGCTGGCGGGCAGGATCGGATCGCGGTTGGGGGGAAGCGCGCTGGGCCGGGCGCTGCCGATGCTGGGCGACTGGGCGCGGGAGCGGGCGCTGCCGAAGCCGAGCGAACGGAGCTTTCGGGAGCTGTGGCGGGAGGGGATCGAGTGACCGGGCGGCAGGGCGGGTTCGCAAAGGGGGTGGCGGCGGTTTGCTGCGGCGAAAGGTGTGGCGGGGGCGGGGGATGGGTGGAGCCGTGCGGCGAGGTGGGACCGTGCGAGGGGTGGGCGTCGTGAATGCAGGAAGGCGACGCGGAGAGCGGAAACGATGATCGGGCGAAGCGGCGGCGCGCGCGACCGGATTTTGCGGCGGGTCGGGGCGGCGACGGCGGCGCGGGAGCGGCGGCCGCATCCGGGTGCGCTGGCGGGGGATGGCCCGGACGATGTGGTGGCGGCCTTCGCCGACCGGTTCCGGCGCAGCGGCGGGGAGGTGGTGGCGGCGGGGATGGGGTGGAGGGGCGGGGAGCTGCTGCGGTGGTTGCGCGACCAGGTGCCCGAGGTGACCGCTGTGGCGACCGCGCCGGATCTTCCCGGGGAGCTGCGCCCGGATCTCCCCGAGGTTGCGGCCAGGGAGGCCGGGGCGGGGGTTTCGGTGGGGTGGGGTGGGGTGGCGGAGACGGGGAGCCTGATCCTTCCCTCGACGGGGGGACGCGCCGTTCAGCTTCTGCCTCCGCTTCACATCGTCTGGATTTCCGCCGACCGCATCTTCGCCCGTCTGGAACACGCGCTGCTCAGCCTCGCCGCCGACCTGCCCGCCGCTGCCGGACTGCATTCGGGTCCCAGCAAGTCCGCGGACATCGGACGCACGGTGGTCACCGGAGTGCACGGTCCGGGACGATGCGTCGCCTTCGTCAGGGGAGCGCTTCGTTCGCCCGCCGCCACGGAATGAGCTCGCCCGCCGCGCGCGACTGGGCCTCGTCGCCGCCGTAAATCACCCGCAGCTCGCAGGGACCGAGCCGGGAGAGATGGCGTCGCACCCGTTCGGCCCCGCCAAAGAAGCTCCCCGAAGGCGTTGCCCCGGCTTTCGCCTCGATCAGCGTGAATCCCCCACCGGGCTGCCCCACCACAAGATCGGCCTCCACTCCGCTCCGGTCGCGATAAAAGTGCAACCCATGCCGTTCCCCCCGGTTCGCACGCGCCTTCACGATCTCGCACACGACCCAGTTCTCGAAGATGGCGCCGCGCAACGGATGCGACCGCAACTGACCCGGTTCACGGACTCCCAGCAGCCAGCACACAAGCCCGGCATCCAGGAAATACAGCTTGGGCATACGCACAAGCCGCTTGCGAAGATTGGCAAAGAAAGGCGGCAAGCGCAGGACAACGAATCCGGCTTCAAGCACGCTCAGCCAGGCCTTTGCGGTCGGCTGCGAAATGCCGCAATCCCCCGCCAGCGACGAGTAGTTCAGCAGTTGGCCGGTCCGGCCCGCACAAAGCTCGAGAAAGCGTTGAAAGGCAACCAGGTCGCCGACATTGGTGACTGTGCGCACATCGCGTTCCAGGTAGGTGGCCACATAGGACGCCAGCCAGCGCGCGGGATCGAGCTTCCGGTTGAAGATGCGCGGGAATCCGCCGTTGAAGAGGGCGTCCTCCAGGGTCGCGGGCGAGCGGCCAAAGCGCGTGATCTCGTCCCAGGTCAGCGGCAAGAGGTGGAGAATTCCGGTCCGCCCGGCAAGCGACTGGCTGACCGACGACAGCAACGCGAGGTTCTGCGAACCGGTGAGGATCCAGCGGCCGGGGGTGGGGTCGTCGTCGATGATGCCCTGCAGGTAGGAAAGCAGGTCGGGCGCGCGCTGGATTTCGTCGAGAACGGCGCCATTGGGAAGGTGCGCCAGAAACCTCCGCGGATCTTCCAGCGCGAAGGCGCGGACGTCGGGAGCTTCAAGGGTGCGGTAGGGGTGATTGGGGAAGACGGCCCGGCAAAGAGTGGTCTTTCCGCTCTGGCGGGGACCGGTCAGCGTCACGGCGGGCGCCTGGGACGCGGCGCGCAAGAGCTCCGGCGTGATGTCGCGCTCAATCATGGGGAAACCTCCGATCAAGGACGGCGGGGGCGACACTCGGGGAACGGTCCACCCATGCTGACGCGAACGCGGGCGGGACGCAAGTAGCCAATCCAAAATCGGATTTTGAATCAGCCGTCGGCTTCCCAAGGATTCAAACCCATCCCTGCCGACAATCAGATCCCGGTACCCCAGCGTAGCCGGTCAGGCCGTCCTGACAAGTCGCTCCGACGCAAAACGGATGGCTCTTCGACTTCCCTCGGACCAGGTGCCGCCGATGGCTGCGGCGGATGCCTGCGACCATGCGGCGACGCTGCGCCGCACGTCTTCGGCAAGTTCCGAATTCGACATATTGACGGCGACAGTCTTCCCCTTCAGAACAACGGTCTTTCCCTTCAGGTAGGTATCCCGCGCGAACCCGGAGCACGAGTCCTTCCATTCCACCGACCCAAACCATTCACGAACGAGTCGTGCCAGTTCGTCGGCCTTCGGCTCGGCCTTGTCGTAGAGTTTGGTGACGAGGAAATAGCTCACGAGACCCAGCATGATTGCCAACCAGGCGGGCGCCGGAATTAGTTGCGTGGCACCGATCAACGCCGCCGCACCGGCAACGCCCCGGCCCCCACCGCTGACAAGTCTCCCGAGGCCCGCCCCGTGCCGAGCCTGGTGGAAGCACCTCGCGAGGCCAATGAGCGTGACGATGACCATGATCGGGTTGGCGCCGACGAGCGCAGAGAAACCCAGACTGGCAACGATCTCGGTGAAGCGCCGAGTGTCCTGCTTGTTCCACATCAGAATGACGGCAATCGCGCCCATCGCTGCGCCGAGCAACTCGGTGCCCGTGAAGGTGGCCATGTCCTTCGTCCAGCTTCGGTTGATTCCCAGCGTCTCCTTCAGGAAGCTGGCCACGCTGTCGAACGCTTCCTTGTCCCAGCTCACTACTGGCAGACCTCTGGGCGTTACCATGTCCTTCCAGAGTGCGGAGACATAGCCTTGAGCGTTTTCCAGCCATGGCGCGTCAGGGAACCTCTCGGCCACAGCCTTCCATGCGCCGACGAAATCATGACTGCCGTCAAAGATGCGATGGTCCGCGCCATGCTGCTTGAGGGTGTTGTAGATGTGGTCGAGTGCCTGGTCGTATTGGGTCGCGGAGCCGGATGCGAAGGTTGCGCGCATCCAGCGATCCATATGGACAGCGATATCCGTTGCGAGCACGGCATTTGCGAGGTTGGCCGCCGAGACGGCCGTTCTGGTGGCTCCCTTGCGCACGCCGCTCCCGACGGTCGCGGTTGCACCGACTACTGCTTTCCCGGCTGTGGTCGTCGCCTTCCCGGCTTTCTTCGTAACCGACGCGCTGGTCTTGACAACACATTCTCCCGCCCGTGCCGCCGCCCGGCCTGCAGTCGCCAGCCCGTCCCCGGCGATCCGGCCGCCCTTTGCGACCTTCGTTCCCGCAGCGCTTCCCGCCTCTCCCATCTTCTCGCGCACAGCCCCGGCCGCCTCGGCTACCCCCTTGGCCGCGGCCTGGCCAGCCTCTGCTACCGTCTCCCTTGCCGCCTTCAACGCCTCTGCGGACTGCTTGACAACCATGACACTTCCCTGGCTCGAGGTGCGCGATTCCCATGCCTTACTTGACGACATCCACCCCGCAACCCCCACTTGGGTGATGAAGCTAACGCCCCCGTCAAGCACCTTCCCCGCGTCCATCCGCTCCAAGGTGAACCGCCCATGATCCCGCATCAAATGCCTTCCCAGCACCCCCCAGGAGCCCGCCCATGAGACCCCGCCCCCGCCCACTCCTCCTCGCAGCCTTCGCCCTGCTTGCGCCCCCGGCCCTCGCGCCTCCGGCCCTGACCGCCCAACCCGCCGAGGACCGCCTCACCGTCGATCGCTACCTGGACTGGGAGGGCGTCGGCGATCCGCGGATCTCGCCCGACGGCGGCCGCATCGTCTACACGCGCCGCTGGGTCAACAAGCTCCGGGACAACTGGGAATCGGCGCTGCACCTCATGAACGCGGACGGGTCGCGCCCGCGCTTCCTGGTCGAAGGGTCGTCGCCCCGCTGGTCGCCGGATGGGGAGCGCATCCTCTTCACCGCCCCCGACGATCGCGGCCGGCCCCAGCTCTTTGTGCGCTGGATGGACGAAGAGGGCGCGGTCACGCAGGTCACGCGGGTGGATCGCGCGCCGATGAACGCCATGTGGTCCCCCGACGGCGGCATGATCTCCTTCACCATGTACACTCCGGGCGAGTTGCCCAGCGACTGGTCGATCGATCTGCCCGCGCCTCCCGACGGGGCCGAATGGACCGCGCCGCCGCGCATCGTGGAGAACATGCACTATCGCGCCGACCGCGTGGGATTCACCGATCCGGCTTGGATGCACCTCTTCGTCGTTCCGGCCGAGGGCGGCACCGCCCGCCAGATTACCCATGGCCAGTGGAATGTGGGCGCGCGCTACATCGGCATCTACATGGGCGCCGGCTACGACTGGACTCCCGACGGACGCACGATCGTCTTCGATGGATTGATGCGCGATTCGGACATGCGCTACTTCGAGTCGAACATCAATGCGGTGGATGTGGCGAGCGGCGAGACGCGCGAAATCACGAATGTGCGGGGACTCTGGACCTCGCCCTCGGTGTCGCCGGACGGCCGGACGATCGCCTTCACCGGCTACGAGTGGTCGCCGCAGACGTACCATGTCGGCGAGATTCACGCGATCGGGATCGATGGCAGCGGGATGCGCAAGCTGGCTCCCGGGCTTGACCGCGATGTGGGCGGAATGATCTGGGACGCGGACGGCGAGCGCTTCTACTTCTCGGTGCAGGACCGCGGCTCGGCGAATGTGTATGCGGCCTCGCTCGATGGGACGGTGGAGCGGATCACCGATGGCGTGCAGATGCTCTCGCTGTCGTCGATTGCCGGCGAAACGGGGGTCGGCGTCCGGTCCGCCCCGCAGGAACCGGGCGACGTGGTGCGATTCGAGCTGGCCGCGGGCGCGGTCCCCACGCGTCTTACCGACGTGAACGACGACGTGCTGGAAGGCGTCGCGCTCGCCGAGGTCGAGGAGATCTGGTACGAATCGACCGAAAACGCGCAGGTGCAGGGATGGATCGTCAAGCCGCCCGGCTTCGACCCCTCGCGCCGCTATCCCCTCATCCTGGAAATTCACGGCGGTCCCCACGCGATGTACAACGTCGGCTTCAACTGGATGTTCCAGAACTTCGCCGCCAACGACTTCGTGGTCCTCTACACCAATCCCCGCGGCTCCACCGGCTACGGCACCGACTTCGGCAACGCCATCGACGATCGATACCCCGGCGAGCGCGACCTGGCGGATCTGCTGCGCGGCGTCGACGAGGTCACCGCCCGCGGCTACATCGACATCGACCGGATGTATGTGGGCGGCTGCTCCGGGGGCGGCGTCCTCTCAAGCTGGGTGATCGGCCACGACAATCGCTTCGCGGCCGCGGCCGTGCGCTGTCCGGTCATCAACTGGATGTCCTTTGCGGGCAACGCCGATGTGGCGATGTGGGCCTACCGCCGCTTCCGCGATCTGCCCTGGGAGAATCCGGACAAGTGGCTGCACCACTCCTCGCTCATGCATGTGGAAAAGGTCACCACGCCCACCCTTCTCATGACCGGCGAGCTCGATCTGCGCACCCCGATGGCGCAGACGGAGGAATACTACCAGGCGCTCAAGATGGTCGGGGTTCCCACCGCCATGATGCGCTTCCAGGACGAATACCACGGCACGGGCAGCAAACCGTCGAACTTCATGCGCACCCAGCTCTACATGCGCAAGTGGTACGATCGCTGGGTCGGCAAGCCCCCGGTGAGCTGAGGATACGGTCATGAAGGAAGCGACCGGGAAGGGCACGGCCACGAAGGAATCGACCGCGACCAGCCCCCGGAAGGAAGCCCGCTCCGGCCTCCGTGCCTTCCAGAAGGCCAGCCTGCCATCGCCGCCCCGCCCCAGGGGTCTCTCCTGGATCGGGGTGGTGGGACCGGGCGTCATCGTTCTCGGCGCCTCGATCGGGAGCGGCGAATTCCTCCTGGGTCCCGCGGCCTTCGTGCAGTATGGACTGGTTCTGCTCTGGGTGACCCTCGTCGCCGCATTCCTGCAGACCGTCTTCAACATGGAGCTCATGCGCTGGACGATCGCGACGGGCGAACCGGTCGTCACGGGCTTCATGCGCACGCGGCCCTGGTCGCAGCTCTGGGCCGGCTTCTACGCCCTTCTCTATTTCCTGCAGGTCGGATGGCCGGGATGGGCGGGGGCGGCGGCGGGCGCGATCTACTTCCTTGTCGTGCGCGAGGTTGCGGGTCCGGAGCAGGCCAACGTCACCTACTGGATCGGAGTCGGGACCTTTGCGCTCTGCATCGTCATCCTCCTCTTCGGCAAGCGCATCGAACGCACCCTGGAGATCCTGAACTGGGTGCTGGTCGCCGCCATCATCGGCGGTTCGCTGGCCCTCGCCCTCGCCTTCGTCTCGCCGGAGACCTGGGTTGCGGCGGGGGCCGGTCTGGTCGGCTACGATCCGGCGGCGCAGTCCTTCCGCTTCATTCCCGAAGGGGTGGACTGGTTCCTGATCGGCGCCTTCGCGGCCTACTCCGGGGCGGGCGGGGTGATCAATCTCACGCTGTCGAACTGGGCCCGCGACAAGGGCTACGGCATGGGGAAGCGCGCGGGCTTCATCCCGGCGGCGGTGGGCGGCGAACGCACCCGCCTGACCCCGACCGGCTACATCTTCAAACCCACCCACGCATCGATGCAGCGCTGGCGCGGCTGGTGGCGCATCGTGCGGGCCGACCAATGGGGCGTCTATTTCGTCGGCGCGATGCTGGGAATGGTCCTCCCGGCCGTCCTCTACGTCACCTTCCTGGAGAGCGGCACCGACATCCGCGACATCTCCATCGCGGCCGCGCTCGCCAACGCCATGGCCACCCAGGCGGGCGCAATCTTCGGCGGCACGATCGCCCTCATGGCGGTCTGGGTCCTCTTCAAGACGCAGCTTGACATCGTCGAAGGCATGACCCGCGCCATCACCGACATCCTCTGGACCGGCTCGGCCAGGGTGCGGCGCTGGGTCCGGGACGACGTGCGCTTCCTCTACTACGCGGTTCTGGGCGCGCTCGCGGTCTGGGGCGTCATCGCGCTGGGGTTCGCCACCCCGATCTTCCTGCTTCAACTCGGCGCCAACACCGCCGGCTTCGTTTTCGTCGTCTCCTCGCTCCACCTGCTCTACATCAACACCCGTTTCCTGCCCAAAGAGGTGCGGCCCCCGATGTGGCGCCGGGTCGCGCTGGTCGCCATGTCGGTCTTCTACGGGGCCTTCGTGGTGCTGTGGCTGCGCGCCATGATCTGACGCATGAGGCTGAGGCCGGGTCGCGCCTGCTTCAGTCCGACAGGCCGGCCTGGCAGCCCGTGGACAAACACCGAGCGGCATTCGAGCGGCGATGCATCCGCGCTGAAACGCTGCGCTCTGCGTTGCTCCTTGCCCCAATAGCTGGGCTATTCGGACTGCGGCGCGCCTTGCCAGCCCAGGCGCACCCGGCATTATCCACGGACTGCTACCCTCCCGCGATCTCCAGCAGCTCGATCTCGAAGATCAGATCCTCGTTCGGGCCGATCACATCGAGAAACCCGGACTCGCCGTAGGCCAGCGCAGAGGGGATCGTGACCCGGTAGTGACTGCCGACCGACATCAGTTGCAGCGTCTCGCCGAAGCCCGGAATCACCCCATTGATCGCGAAGGTGGCCGGACCCGCGTTGTCGTAGGACGAATCGAACTCGGTGCCGTCGGTGAGGGTGCCGCGGTAGTGGACAACGACGCGGTCGGCGGCGGTCGGACGCGCGCCATCGCCTTCGCGCAGCACCTCGATCTCAAGTCCGCTCTCGGTCGTGTAGTTGGTGTCGGACGCGCAGGCGGCGGCAAGCGCCAGGGCGACGAGCAGGGGGATTCGGGAAGTTCGCATGGCGGGATTCTCCGTGGGTTGGGCGGTTGGAAATCATGGCCGGCTCAGGGAGCGCCGACTGGCTGAAAAAGATAAGCCATTGGGGAAAACAAGTGGGGGGGAAAGCAGGTGGGGGGAAACAAGCCTTGCCTTCGTCGCCCAATATATCGAGTGCCAGCCGCGGGCTCCATTCGGAGGGAGCGCACACCGGAGGTGGACGCGCTCAGTTCACCCCCACGGCCGCCGGACCGATCGCGCTCAGCGACGGCGTTCCGGCCAGCCGCATCGTCATGGCCAGTTCGTCGCGCAGAATCTCCAGCGCCCGTTCGACCCCGGCCTGCCCGAAGGCCCCCAGTCCCCACAGATAGGGCCGCCCCACCGCCACCGCATCCGCCCCCCGCGCGATCGCCTTGAAGATGTCGGTCCCGCGCCGGAATCCCCCGTCCACGATCAGCGGAACCCGCCCACCCACCGCCGCCGCGATCTCCGGCAGGGCCTCGATCGTCGCGCGACCGCTTCCCTCGGCGCGGCCCCCGTGGTTCGAGACCCAGATTCCATCCACCCCATGCTCCAGCGCCAGCTCGGCGTCCTCCCGCGTCACCAGTCCCTTCACCACCAGTCTCTGGTCGGTCATGGCGCGCAGCTCGCCGATGAAGTCCCAGGTCATGGCGGGCGTGCGGAAGTCGGCGGGGCGGTAGCCGGTCCCCTGGAACATCGGCTTGACGGTGGGGGCGCGGCCGCCCGGCCGATGACAGCTTGTGCAGCTCCGCTCGTCGATTCGCGACCAGCGCGCGAGGGTCAGGCGGTTGCCGCCCGCCGGCAGATCCACCGTCAGGACGATCACGGGACAGCCCGCCGCCCGCACCCGGTCCACCACGGCCCGCGTCACCTCGCGGTTGGAGGTCGCATAGAGCTGGTACCAGACCGGTTCGCCGCGCGCCTCGTTGACCTCTTCGACCCCGGTGGAGCTGACCGTCGAGAGAACCTGCAGATGACCGGCCGCCTGCGCCGCGCGGGCCGTCGCGATCTCGCCCTCGGGGTGGAATCCGCGCTGGCTGCCGCAGGGCGCAATCACGATCGGCGTCGGCCATTCCCGCCCGAAGAGGGTGACGCGCGTGTCGAGTCGGCTGACGTCGACGAGGCGGCGGGCGCGGATGTGGAGTCGCTCCAGGGCGGTGCGGTTGTTGCGTTGCGTCTCCTCGCCATCGACCCCGGTCTGGATGTAGCCGAAGTGGGCCGGCGGCATGGCGATCTCGGCCACGCGTTCCAGATCGAAGACGTCGAGCGCGTCGGCGGCGCTGGCCACGGGAGCGTGCAGGACGGAGCGGGACGGGTTTCCAGTTGTGGCGGACGGGCCGGACGGAGGCGCGGAGGGAGCCACGGCGGCGCCGGGCGGAAGACAGCCGGAAAGCGCGCCCACGAGGGGGCTGGCGGCAAGCCACTGGAGGAAATCGCGGCGCGAGGGCGGGGGATGCGGATTCGCCGTGACGCTGTTCGCGGGCTGCAAGGTCAGCCTCCGGTCAGCCGAAATCGCGTGAGCACGGGCAGATGATCGCTCATGATCTCGCGGTAACCCGGTATATGGTCGTCGACGCGATAGACGAGCGCCGATCCCCGTTCGTACCAGATCATCGCCTCGTCGGAAGCAAGGATGTGGTCGATGACATCGTCGTAGCCCAGGATCGAGGTCGCGCCCGCGGCGGTGAGCTCGGCGGTGGGAAAGTGCCAATTCGGGGCCGAATCGACGAAGAGACGGTAGGGCGTGTCGCGCCCCGTCGTGATCGACGCATCCACGTCGTCGTTCCAGTCCCCCGGCACGAAGACCGGCGCTCCCGGCCAGGTCGCGTCGAGGTAGCTCTTGAGACCGGCGGCCCCCGCGGCCCGTCGCGTCCACGATGCGGTGTCGGCGCTCGCCTTGGCGTGCAGCACGATCAGCACGGCGTCGGTGGTCCGTCCATCCAGCGTCAGGCGCGCGGTCACCTCCAGCGGCGGTCGGCCGGCGAACTCGTGATTGAGGTCGGTAAGGATCACCCGCGCCCGCGAGGGTTGGACGATCGCGGTCTTGTAGATCAAACCGACCTTGAGTTCGCTCGCATGGTAGAAGTCCGGGCCGCCCGTTACAGCTTCGTCGCTGACCAGGATGCCGCCGTAGCCGGGGAGCATCCCGAGGAGCTCCGCGAAGGCCTCGCGGCGCGAAATTTCCTGAACGCCCCAGATGTCGGCGTCGGTGCCCAAAATGACATCGCGGGCGCGCGCGAGCTGGAGCGCCTCGTCGGTGGGTCCCTGGTTGGCGGCGCCGAAGTGGAGGAGGTTCCAGGTGCCCAGCTCCAGCGCCGAGTTCGTGCCGATTGCGGGAATTGCGATCGCCGGAATGGGGTCCGGTACGGGGGGAGGTGGGGGGGCGGGGGGAGTGGGGGCGGCGCCGGATCCGCAGGCCGCGACCAGAATTGAAATGATGGAAAGGACCAGCCCCCGCTTCCCGAAGGTCGGCCGGGCCGAATCCTCCAGGCGCTGATCGGCGGGGGCGTATCGGCCCTGACCCCAATGGAGAAGGGAGGGCCGCGGCGCCGGGGACGAGTTTCTCATGGCATGTCGATCCTCTCGCGAATCGCGTCGAGCACCTTTGCCAGCGACCGCTTTTCGCGTCTGAAGAAATGCCGCCAGGGGAGAAGCGCGGAGGCCCACGAAAGAAGGGCGGCCGGGCCGATGACAAGCGGATTCGCTCCCAGGGCCCCCGCCGCGGCGAACCCTCCGAGGATGCCGAGGATCGGACCCGGTCCCAGAACGAAGGTCAGCAGACCGTCGCGAAAGTTGCCGAGAACGCGAACGCGGGTGGATTCCCCTTCGGTGCGAATCGAAACGTAGCGGCCGCCCATCGCGCTCTGCGCCTTCCACTCGAAACCGCCCAGAACCTCCTTCACGATTCCCTGACGCGCGAGCTCGTTGCGAATTATGTCGAGAAGGTGCGGCAGCTCGTCGCGATCGATCCGGCCTGGCACAACCTTCTCCATCTGAATGGTGGCGGTGAATCCAGGGGAAGGGGTTGTCGAGATGTGCGCGTCCCGCCTGGCGAGTTCTCCGGCGGCCGCCTCGATGCGGGAGGGTTCGATTCCCGTCTCGGCGCCGATCTCCTTCAGTTCGGCGAGGGTCAGTCCGGTGTCGGGCGCGCGTCCCGCTCTTCCGCGGTCGGCGGCCACCTCCACCGCGCGGTGCAGGATGAGCGCGATCTCCTTCTCGTTGAAGCGTCGTTCCCCCATCAGCTTCCCCCCGTCGAGAGAGTCTCGAGACGCGCCATCGCCTCGGCGAAATGGGCCTCCAGGCGCGGGATCGGAGCCCCCTCGTAGCTGGAGCGCAATCGTTCCCGCGCAGCCGCGAGGAGTTGCTGCAGCTCCGCGGCCGCCTCGCTCCGGGTCGCCGGATCGGTGCTTCCCCGCGCGCCGATCCAGATCGGGCCGGTGTGCGCGTAGGGTGCGATGTCCATGGCCGGCCAGCGCGTCTCGCCGCCCCGGGCCCGCGCCGCAATCCATCCTCCCGAGGGAAGATCGAGTTCGCCCGCGATTGTCTTCCGCCCGGGCATCTCCATGCCCGGATGGGTCGCTGCCACGCGTCCATTCACGAGGATCTCCACGGTATCGACCTCGGTGGCGGTGGCAAGGTCCAGCGTCCAGCTTGCGGAGCCTCCGGTCACGGTTTCGCCCGGTCGCGCCCCATTCGCCCGCAGGTCGAGGAAGGGTCCGTTGGTCACAAAGGAACGGCCGGTGCGCAACCCGTCCATGTACCGCGGCCAGTTCACCAGCTCGCCGGTATGCACATATACCCGCGTTGCGCCGACCGCCATGGTGCGGTAAAAGTTGAGCATCACATCGGTCCCCGCCGAGGGCGCAACCGCAACGCCGATGTTGAGAAAGCGGTGCCAGAGCGCCGAAGTCCCCTGCGAGTTGCTCCACAGGCAGATGATCTCCAGCGCGTCCACATCGCCCATGACCGCGTCGGCCACAAGCTCAACGGGAACCCCTCCTCCTCCAAAGAGGAATGGATCGGGCCTGGATACCGGATGCACATAGTAGCCGAGTCCCCCCTGTGCATGCGCAAAGTCCAGAACCGATGCGTTAGTGCGGTCGTCGGCGCCGTACACCTCGTATCCCGGTCCCCATACCCAGGGCCAGTGCAGCGTGGGAATCCCGATCAATCCCATATGGCCAAGAAAGTGCGACCGGATCTCCTGGCCAAAGCGAATGAAGGGCGGCGACTGAGCCCTCTCCCACCCCCACAGATCCTGGTCCTCGTAGCGGTTGTGCAGATTGGCGAGCAACGGCGTGGCCATGTCGAGCGACTCGCCCTGCATGCGGATCACCATGTCCTCCGCGTCGAGGTCGGTTTGGCCGCCATAGTTGAGGTGGAAGTGATGGTCTCCCGAGGTCCAGCCCGCGGCGCGCGCGTCCCAGACGGGCTCCAGGGCGAGGGTGGTTTCGACCATTGCGCCGCCCGGCACCTCGACTGTGCGCCTGACCTCTGGAGTGGCGAGTCCCTGCACCGCCGAGACGGTGACCGTGCCGGCGGGCGCGACGATCTCGACGACGCCGGGGCTGTAGAAGAAGACTCTGCCGTTGGCGCCGTCGAAGTGGGGCGCGCCCCGGTCCGGGACCAGCGGATGTCCATTTGCGTCGATCGCGTTGATCCGCGCGGGGGCGGGCCGCAGGTCGTCGGGATCGGCCGGTTCGCCCAGGTCTCGCCCATTCGCCGCGAGGGTCGTGCGGATGCGCAGGCGACCCGTCTCGCTCGCCCAATCCCAGGCGCGCACCTCGATTTCCTCGGGCGTTCCGCCCGCCTGCCGCACCCGCATCAGCCGCATCGTCTCGCGCTCGTCGGCTTCGCTGTAGTAGATCCACCGGCCGTCGTGGCTCCACGCCGGGGTCAGGGGGAGCCCTCCGGTTGTGAGCACCACCGGCGCCTCCGGCTGGTCGACATTCAGGATCTGGAGCTTCCAGCCATTCCCCGCCGGCCAGTTCAGCGCGATCAGATCCTCGTTCGGGGACAGGGCCGGCCGGGCCATCGACGCGATGTTGCCCGACGCCAGGATCCGTCCCTCGCCGCCGTCCGGGGGGCGCAGCTCGACGCGGTCGCCGCCCCTCTTGGCCAGAATGAGCATGCGCCCGTCCCGAAAGGGTTGCGGCTTCATCTCAAGCCCCGGATCCCGGGTGACCGGCCGCGAATCCCCCGACGCCAGCTCCAACGCATGAACATCCAGGGTGCCGGCCTGCCCCGAGGTGTAGTGAAGAGTGTTCCCATCGGGGGAAAAGACGGGATCGAGATCGAGCGCGGGGGTGTCGATGACCCGAATCTCCCGCCCCGAAGCCGCGTCCACCACGACGATGCGCGTGTCGTGATCGTTGTCCCGCACGATGGCCAGCCGGTCTCCGGAAGGGTGCCACGCCGGCCGCGAATCGACCTCCCCGCCGCGGGTAAGCTGTTGGGCGGTCCCCGTTTCGAGATCGAGGATCCAGATCCAGCCGCGCGCCGCGAAGGCGAGGCGGCGGCCGTCGGGGGCGGGGGCGGGATCGATGGGCCCGGCGGCGAGGATCGGAAGTTCGTATCCCTCCAGGTAGACATGATGACCGTAGCCCACGACGCGCGGGTAGCGGTTGGTCCACTGGGCGGAGGCGGGGTCGGGAGGGAGAACGACACCGGTCGCGGCGGCCAGGCTGGCCGATATGAGCATTGAGCTGGCGCAAGGGCGCATGCGATTCATGGCTGTCGCTCTCCGGATTGGGCGAACTGGCGGCGGGCTTCCACGAAGCGTCGAGGGATGACGGAAGGAAGAATCGCGAGCGCGGCGAAGCGCGGCAAGCGTTCCTCCCGTCGTGGACCCGGCGCCGGTCCTTCCATCCATTGCCCGCCGGGACGGCCCGCGCTACCCTCTTTCGTGAAGTTCCCCGACAGAGTCCCCCGACTTCCCCCGCAAACCGGCGGCGATCCGCGACCCACCCAATCCCCGCACCCGCAAACCCATCCCCCCTTCGTCCCCACGGAAAATCGCCCATGCGAACCCAATCGCCGATCGCCGATCCGCACCGCCCCCTGACTCGCACGGCCGCGCGCACCCTTGCAGTCCTTCTCACGGCCTTCGCTGCCGCGCTGACCGCGGTTCCTCCGCTGCAAGCCCAGGACGCGGACGGCAGCGTCTTCCACCGCGGCGACTCCCTGCCCTGGGGCGAACCGGCCAATGGCATGCGCGTTCTGTCGCTCTACGGCGATCCCTACCAGGAGGGCGAGTCCTTCGCCTTTCGCCTCGAGGTTCAGTCGGGCTTCGAGATGGGCCCCCACACCCACCCCATCACCGAACACCTGACCGTTCTCTCGGGTCGGTTTTTCGTCGGAATTGGCGAAACCATGGACAGGGAGGCGGCAACCGGATATGGTCCGGGAAGCTACCTCGCGATCGAAGCCGGAGTTCCCGCCTTCATGTGGGCCGAGGAGGAGACGGTTGTGCAGGTGCATGGGGTGGGGCCGCTGGTGACCGTATACATTGAGCTCCCGCCATGCCGATGACCCTTCCCATGCGTCGCGCCGTCGCGCTTCTGGCACTTGTTGCCGGGGGCTGCATTCCGTCGGAAGAGGGCGCCCTGCAACGCGGCGATCCCGCGCCGGCCTTCACCGCCGCCTCGCTGGAGGACCGGTCGCCCGTCGCCCTCGCCGACTACCACGGCAACGTCCTGCTTGTCAACCTCTGGGCCACCTGGTGCCACCCCTGCCGCGCCGAGACGCCCTACCTCCAATCGCTGTACGAGCGCTACCGGGACCGTGGTCTGCGCATCCTGGGAGTCTCGGTGGACATGGCGGCGGATTCCGGCCTGGTCGCGGAGTTCGTGCACGAGATGGGGGTCGAATACGACATCGCCCTTGACCCCGACGCCTGGTCCGAGGACGTCTTCCGTGCGCGCGGCCTCCCGACATCGGTGGTCATCGACCGCGCCGGCCGCGTGGCCTTCAGTTGGATCGGGCCGATTCCGGAAGACGATCCGACCTTCGTGGAGGGGCTGGAGGGGGTGCTGGGGCGGTAGGGGGGGCAGGAAGAGACCTCCAGAATGACGCCACGGGGGGTCTCAGGTGCGACGGACTGTTCCAGCGGCGTCCTTGACGGTCTCAGAGATCATTTTGGGACCACTGCCCCAGCAGGAGCGCCGGGGGCCATCCCACGCTTGCCGGATCGCGCGGCCGAGATGGGTTCGCATGAAAGGCTGGATCACGAGCGCGTCGCACCTCTTCATCTCGTTCCTGATTTCCGACAACTTTCGCTTCCAGTTCTGCTTCCAGTCAGTTCGAACGAAGCTCACCCTGATGGACTGGACATGGTCCCTCAGTTCGTCGTGCACCTGCTCCTCGCTTGCCCCCAATTCCGCGCCAACGACGAGGACTCTGACCACAGCAGGCGCTTCCGTTGTTGACGCTGTTGCCGCATCGCCCATCCGAGCGGACAGTGCGTCATACCTGTTCGTCATGTCCGCGTAGATGTCAGGGTCCGTTCCGTAGCCGCGAACTTTTTCAAGCACACCAGCCGCGTCGGTCAACCTCTCCTCGGTGACGAGACGGTGAAAGAGGTCCCGTAGTACACCGACTGCCTTCGTGAGGTCGCCACGAGCTTCGTGGAATCGGGCACGGGCGACAATTACGTCCTCATATTCCCAAGACGCGTCGTAGACTCTTTCGTTCTCAAGCAGATTGAGAAAAGTCGATGTCGCCACGTTGGCCCGTGCCAACCCCTCAAGCCTGTCCAGCACTTCTCCCGCTGCCTCGGAGTTGCCCCGCCCGAGGAAGCCGTGAAACGCGGCCCGAAAGTCCTTTGCCCGAGCATTGGGAAGTCTACCCGTGTCTTTGGCGCGCTCCCACAGCTTGTCGGCCAGCCAGCGGCGAAGATGCAGCCCGGAATCGTTCCAGACGAGCTCATCAAGCGCCGCATCTCCTGTTTCGGCAATTGCCTGCGTGATCTTCTTGAGATCCGCCTCGACTCCCTTCAGCCCAAATGCTTCTGTTGTCGGGTTGATCAGGTAGTGCGGTATGCGGGCTCCGCTGGCCAGGGCTTCGGTGATGACATCGGCCGCATGAGCAAGCTTGTCTGCCGAGAATTCCTGGGCTTTGGCGATGCCAAAGTACAGGTTGGCATGGCTGACGAGGTCTTTGCGGTAGGAATCACTGTCTTCCGAAAAGTGATTACGGGCTTGCTGAAGGTGCATTTCGGCGGCCTCGAATACTTGGTCTTCAACGGCCCGGCCAAGCGCCAGCACGCCAAGGCAGTAGTGACTGTGGGCCGAGTATCGACCCTGGAGGTCCCTGGATCTAACGAAATGGCCCTTGCCTCGTTCGAGCCTCTCCAGCATCCCGTCGAGCTCGTCTTTGCTCGGCGGAAGGATGACCTCTTCCAACCCATCGAATCCCCCAGCCATCAACCCGAGGTCTGCGTGAATCATCGCGAGATACTTGGGATCGGATTCCAGTTCGAGGAGTTCCTCCAGCCTCCGCCGTGCTCGATCATGGAAATGCAACTGCCTGAGGCAGTGAGCCCTTCGGCGGTGGGCATCAAGCAGCCGGCGGTCCGTCGGAGAGACACCGCTCCTCTCAAGCGCGTCCCGGGCATTCATCAGCGTTTCCAGAATCGGCAGTGCCTTCCGGGCGCTGCCCTTGTCGAGAAGCTCTGTGGCAACCTCAAGCAACTGTCCAAAGAGAAGGAGGCGGGGCTGACCCAAGAGCGTCCGAACGTTCACGAAATCTGCGATCTCCGCAGCCCGGCCCCCACGATGCAGCGCCTCTGAAATATGCCTGACCGCAGCCACGGAAGCTGCGTCAGAACCGTTGCCCAGCTCCTGGACTACGGGATGGTTTTCGTACTCTCTGACAATGCGGTCCCAGCGTTGGCCACGGGCCCATCCCTGTATCGCGCCGGTCCAATACCAACGAAGCCGGGCCGCGTTTTCGGCGGGCAGCTCCTCTGCGATCGGATTGTCGAATAGAACATCGCGAAAACCGGCATGAAAATACGACTTGTGTCGTCGTCCGTTGAGCGCGATCACTTCGCCCACCAGGTCATCCAGATCCATGGGACTCAGGGCCCCCTCGACGTTCTCGGCCGAATCGACCGCCGCGTAGATCAAGACGCGATCCAGCGTTGTGAAGGAGGGCTGGCGCGACGGGTCTTCCCTTTCTGTCTGCCTCTCTTCCGCGGTCGGTGTCGTATCTTCGGGTTCGGATGGCAGTGGCAGCGAGGCGAGGTCTTTGTTGTCCGCGGGCTCCGCCAGCAACTCCATGAGGAGCGTACGGGCCCGTTCTCCCACCGGTGCACGATACAGACACAGGGTCAGGACGTATGTTGCCACACGCTCTGCATGGTACTTTCTCAAGAGTCTGGCGACACCCGTCCTCACGGCATCGTCGCTTCCGTCAATCGCTGTGTAGGACTCGGTTATCCCCTCGCGGTGAGAGACTCCAAGGGCATCCAGAAAATCAACCACCATCGTGCGCTGCCCGGGGATGTGGTGGCATTCCAGCAAGCGTGCTGCTACCCGGTGGTCTGGCAGTGGTACCCTGCAAAGCGCCTCGCAAACCTGGTCGGTCGACCAACTGCTGACGGTCTTCGGTCGATAGTGCCGCGCATTGGCAATAATGCCGTTCAGTCCACGGCGAGCCGTCTCTTCCGAGTCCAGAAGGGCTCTTGTGGCCTCCCGCTTTTCGTCGTCGGAAAGGGCGTCCCACAGCCTGACTGATCCCAACCGCTTCGGATCCGCGACGAGCTGCCTCAGCGGGACAGAAAGTCCCGTGCGTTGGCCGATGGGAGAGTCCGACCTGCCCATACTCTGTTTGCGAACCATCCCCTGCATTCCTTTTTGCGACTGTCGCACTCCTGCCACCGCAAATTCAAACCTAAGCCCACTGCACGCTGTAGCTTGCGATCAAGAGTAACCAGCGACAAGCCGAGTGTTTCCGCGATGGCGACGTACCAAGCATCGCAGGGGCTCACAGTATCCATTCGGCCCACAACCCGTTGGCATCCGAACTAATCGGCCCACCAACCACCCCCGAGCCATCAACGACCACCGTCACTGGGATCCGCGTCGGGTGCGGCGAGAATCGTGCTGACTGGGACGCGGGCTCCAGTAACCCTCCCTGCGTTCCCGCATCGATTCCATTCCCGTCCAACCGATGGCCGACTGGCAATCCGTCCAGGCTTGCGCCGCAGATGCTCCTGCACCGCTCCCCGCCGCCTTACCGTGATCGCATCCCGCCGGAAGCTCCCGCGTTCGGTCGGCCCTCCGGTCCCCTCCCTCGTCTTCCTCACCCAACCCCTTCCCTACCTCCCGCGCCCGCCGCCGCAACCACGCCCCCGTCCCGAGCACCAGCCCGAAGGGCAGCAGCGTCAGCAGTCCCGCGGTCGCGAGAAAGGCGACCCTGGCTTCGTCGTCGCGATCGAAACAGACGGGGCAGGCGTGGGCGGGCTCGGCGAAGAGCGCTGTGCCAACGATGGCGACCAGAGCCAGCGCCAGGATTCCGCTGCGTCGGCTCATGCGTCCCTCCGGACGGCGCCGGACGCTCGACGGCCCTCTTTTCGTGACCTGATTCATGAATTGATCCATTTGGCTCGGCTTTCTTCGGTCCGATTCACGCTGCGGACGAAATGACCTCGCGACATGGGTTGGAGGGCGGCCGGACCGGGCAATCTCACGGCCCTACAGGTAGACCTGAATGTAGAGGAAGGGCCAGACGAGCACCACAAAGTACCAGAAGAGCGCCACCGTGGAAATGGCCTCGCCCGTCAGCCGTTCGCGGAGCAGTTGCGCCACCGCCCACACGAGCACCCCGATCGCGACGACCGCGTGCAGGGCGTGCGCGCCGATGATCGTGTAGAAGAGCGCGCCGTAGGTGGAGGATGTGAGGGTGAGGCCTTCGCGGATGAGCGCGACCCACTCGACTCCCTGAAGCGCCACGAAAGTGCCGCCGAGGAGGGTGGCGGCTGCAAGGAGGAGGGCGACGCCGGGTGAGGCGGGGAGGGGGGAGGGGGGAGGGGGTTGGGAAGCCGGGGAGCCGCGAGAAAGCTTCGCTTTCGCCGCGGCGAGCGCCCGCAGATGCATGCGCTGGGCGATCAGAAGAAGGACGCCGCTTGCGATGAGGGCGGCCGTGTTGACCGCGGTCTCCTCGAAGGGGAGGCGGGGCTGGTTGGGCGGGGGCCAAACCGAACCGATCGCGCGCGACCGAATGATCACGAAGGCCGAAATGAAGCCCGCGAAGAGCATGACCTCGACGAAGACGAAGAGGAGCATGCCCAGCACGCCATTCGACACCAGCTTCCGCCGCCGCTCGGGGCGAGGCCGAAAGGGGAGGATCGTCGTGTGAGCGGTCACGCGTCGTTCTCGGGTTCGGAGTGAGTCGGGTCGGTCGGCGGGTTGACTGGATGCGTCGGGGGGAAGGTTGGGTCAGGCGAAAAGGCGAGCGGGAAAAACCGGAGGTGGCGTGGTCAGTCGGCGATCAGTCCCTGAAGCCGTCGAGCTCCCGGCAGCCGCAGCAGCAGACCGAGCATCGGCGTGGCCACGCGGCGAACGACCGGCACGTTGCTCAGCGTCTCGAAGGCCAGAAGAAGGAGGCCGATCGAGAGGACGATCGCGGTCAGGTTGGTGCCGATCGCCACCAGGACCACGACCGACCAGAAGGCGGTGTGCGCAAGGTTGTAGCCGCCCGGCAGCAGGTTGTCGTTCGGCTTGGAGTCCGGCACGAGCCCGGCGTAGCTCACCCCCGCCGCCGCGATCCCGTAGTCCTCCTCCTCGGCGTGTTCCTCTTCCTCCGCGTGCTCGCCCTCCTCGTCATGCGATTCCGCCGACGGCAGCCCCCGCTCGGTCGCCTCCTTGGCGGCCACATTTTCCCAGTTGCGCCCCTCGTCGAGCTGCACATCCGGCGCGACGCCACCCCAGAAGAGCGCCAGCAGCAGGACCGACGCCGCCAGGAAGAGCTTCGGCACCACCCGCTCGATCGTGAGGTGCATGAAGTGCTTGATGACGAGCCACGCCTTGATCACCGCGACGCCGAATGCCGTCACGAGGGTCACGAAGAGGATTTCGAGCTCCGGCCCGATGATGCTGACCGCAAGGAGGGCCAACAGGATGAAGTAGATCTTCACATAGTGGTTCGAGAAGAGTCCGCCACGGTCTGTCGTCGAAGAACCGGCCACTTTGATTCGCCTGTTTCGCTTTTCGCCTATTTCGCGATGTAGAGGAGGGGGAAGAGGAAGATCCACACGATGTCGACGAAGTGCCAGTAGATCCCGATCAGCTCGACACGGTGGAGTTCGCGGCCCCGGGCGGCGTCGCGCGCCACGAAGGCCATGATCACGGCGCCGGCGATCACATGGAAGGCGTGAAGACCGGCCGCGGAGTAGTAGAAGGCCCAGAAGCCATTTGAAGTGATGGTGTAGCCGTGGCTGATCTCGTACCACCACTCGTAGGTCTTGACCCCGATGAAGGTGGCGGCCCCGAGGATCGTGCAGTAGAGCCACCGCGCAGCCCTCTTGCCGTCGCCGCGCTCGGCGGCCTGGTGCGCCAGCACCGCCGTGAGACTCGAGGTCAGCAGCACCCAGGTGTTGAAGGCGCCGATGTAGGTGTTTGTGACCGCTGCGGCGTCGGCCCACTCGGGGTGCCCGAGCCGGAACATGACGTAGGAGGCGAGCAGTCCTCCGAAGATGACCACTTCGGACGCCAGAACCCACCAGACCGCCAGCTTTCCGGTGGCGGTGCCGGTGGCGGCGCGCGTGGTTGCGATCGGCCTCACTTGGGGTTCCTCATCCTGGGGTTCCGGGTTCCTGGAATGCTGGGGGCTGGCTACTTCGGTTCATTCTGCGGCCAGTAATCCTTCTCCCGACCGGGAACGCTGTATTCGTAGGGGCCGCGATAGACGACCGGCATCCTGTCGGGACGCCAGTTGCCATGCGGCGGCGGCGACTCGGTGGTCCATTCGAGCGAGTTCGCCTTCCAGGGGTTCTTCGACGCCTTCGCCCCGGCCCGCCACGAGCGGAAGCAGTTGTAGAAGAAGATGAACTGGGCCGCGAGCATCACCAGCAGGGCGACGGTCGCGATGATCCGCATCGATTGGAAGCCGTCGCCCGCGAGCTCGGGGAAGTGCTGGTAGTTGTAGATCCGACGGTGCTGTCCCCCCATTCCGAGCACGAAGAGCGGAATGAAGATGACGTTGAAGGGGATGATGGTGAACCAGAAGTGCCACTTGCCCAGGCGTTCGCTCATCATCTTGCCGAACATCTTCGGGAACCAGTAGGTGAAGGCCGCGAAGGTGCCGATGATCGCGATCGGGAAGAAGGTGTAGTGGAAGTGCGCCAGGACGAAGTAGGTGTCGTGGAAGTAGATGTCCGCGCCCGCCGCCCCCAGGAAGATCCCGGTGACGCCCCCGATCAGGAATTCGGCCACGAAGGCGAGCCCCCACAGCATCGGCGTCGAGAGGGTGATCGATCCGCGGTACAGCGTGGCGATGTAGATGAAGCAGAGCTCGGCGATCGGAACCGAGATCAGCAGGGTGGTGACGGTGAAGATGTTCGCCATGCGCGGGTCGATCCCGGCCACGAACTGGTGGTGCGCCCAGACGAAGAAGCTGAGAACCCCCGTGGCCACGATCGTGAAGATGACGGTGCGGTAGGCGAAGAGCTTCTTGCGGGCGAAGGTGGTGATGATCTCGATCACGACGCCCATCGCCGGAAGGAGCACCACATAGACCTCGGGGTGCCCGAAGAACCAGAAGAGGTGCTGCCAGAGGATCGGGTCGCCGCCCGTCGCCGGATTGAAGAAGCCCGTCCCCAGCGTCTGGTCGAAGAGGAGCATGATGGCCCCGGCCAGCAGCGGCCCGACCGAGAGCATGAAGAGGATGCTTGCGACGACGATCATCCACACCACGATGGGAACGTCGAAGGCGCGCATGCCGGGAGCGCGCGAATTCATCAGCGTGGTGATGAAGTTGATTCCCCCCAGCAGGAAGGCCACGAACTCCAGACCGACCCCAATGAGCCAGAGCGTGCTCCCCAGCGGCGTCAGATTGTAGGTGGAATCGGCCGATAGCGGCGGATAGGCGGTCCAGGCGCCGGCGAACCCTCCTCCCTCCACGACCAGCGAGGCCAGGATGACGATCGTGCTGACGAAGAAGACCTGGAAGGAGAGCCGGTTGATCTTCGGGAAGACCATGTCGTCGGCCCCGACCATGAGGGGGATCAGGTAGTTCCCGAAGGCGGCGAGCAGCACGGGCATCGCCACCCAGAAGATCATGATCGTGCCGTGATTGGTGACCAGCGCATTGTACTCGCCCGGCGAAACCGACCCGAAATACCCCGGAACCTCGATCCCCGGAAACGCGAGCTGCATCCGGAAGACGTAGGCCATGAAGCCGCCGATGAGCGCCATGAACATGCCCGTGAACATGTACTGCATGGCGATGACCTTGTGATCGGTGGACCACAGGTACTTGAGCCACCCCTGCGGACCATGATCGGCATGGTCGTCGTGGTGGGCGTCTCCGTGGGTCAGATCGACTGCAAGTTCGGACATCGTGTCTCGGTCCTGTCTCGGAAGTCGCTACTGGACGCCGGGTGCGGGTGAAGAGGACGGGGCCGCGGCCAGCGGGGTGTTTGCCGCAATCCAGCTCGCGTGGGCGTCGGCGTCTTCGACCCACACCCGCGCCGCCATCACCCCATGCCCGAATCCGCAGATCTCGGCGCACTGGACATCGAATTCCCCCGTCTTCGTGGGCCGGAACCAGCCGGTGATGCTCCGCCCCGGGATCGCATCCTGCTTGATGCGCCAGACCGGCACGGAGAAGCTGTGGAGCACGTCCGTCGATTCCAGGATGAAGTGGTAGAGCTGGTCGTTCTGCACATGGAGCTCGTCCACGGTGAAGATGTCGTCGAGGGTGTCGAGCTCGCCGTCGTCGCCGGGATGCTGGAAGGTCCAGGCCCACTGCTGCCCGATCACGCGGATCACGCCGTCGGGGTTCTCCGGCAGCGTCATCTTGATGTCGATCCAGACCCGGAAGGAGACGACCACGATCAGCACGTCGAAGGCCAGTACGCAGAGGTGCGGAATGGTGATCCAGCGCTTGAGGTGCTTCTCCTTCCCGCTGATGTAGTCCGCCCTGCGACCGGGCCGGGCGCGGTACTTCAGGATGAAGCGGAAGAACATGTATTGGGCGGCGAGAAACCAGAATCCCACCACGACGAGCACGAGCGCGATGAGCCCGTCGATCTCGGCCGCGTACGACGAACCGACCTCGATCAGGGGGGCGAACCACTCGGAGTGGAACAGCTCGAAGAATCCGTTCATGATGCCAGGAGGAAGGTCCAGACCACGGCGGCGCCGATGAATCCGACGGCGAGGAAGGTGGTCCAGAAGAAGGTTTTGCGGGCGAAGAGGATCGCGTCGTTCTGGTCGTCGGGCGGGGGCGCGGGAATCCGGGCCGCGAGCTCGGCGTGGGTCGGCGCGTCGCGAGAGGGTTTGTGGGCCATGGGGATCAGCGGCTCAGGGTGAAGACGTAGGCGGCGACGGCGCGCACCTGATCGTCGGTGATCGAGGTTCCGGCGCGGGGCAGCATGGGGCCGGGATGCTCCTGCGGCAGCGGCACGCCGGTCATGACGAGGTTCACGATCGACTCGTACTCGCCGTCGATGTTGAGCCAGACGTCGTCGGTGAGATCGGGAGCCAGCGGACCGCCCCCGCCTCCGCGCAGGTGACAGGTCACGCAGACGCCCGCGCCGTGGAAGAGATCCTGGCCCTCCTGCGCCATCTCGACGGTGACGCCCTCGGGCAGAATCGCCGCATCGACGATCAGCGCGGGCAGCGGCTCCGGCGGTGGTCCCGGAATCCGGCGCGGCAACCGCTGCATGGTCATGATGTAGGTAGTGACGTTGTCGATCCGCTCGTCCGACATGCCGCTGACCGGCGCGCGCATGGTGGCTCCGGCCGCGTCTCCCGGGGCGGCTCCGCGAACGCCGTCGCGATACTTCCGCAGCGAAGAGGCGATGTACCAGTCGTTGAGGTGAAGCAGCGAGGGCGCGTTGAGCTCGGGGAGCGGCTGGTCCACCCCGCGGCCGTCGACTCCGTGGCAGTTCACGCAGAGCGCCTCGTACTCGGCCTCGCCTGCCGCCGCGTCGGCCTCCATGGTGGCCGGCGGATCGGGGATCGGCAGGCTGACGACATACTCCACGACCGACTCGATGTCGCCCAGATCGGACCAGAGCGCCCTGGACATCGGACCCATCCGCAGCCCCTCCGCATCGGTGTAGTGGTAGCCCCGAACCCTGTCCTGGAACTTCGTGAGCTGCGAGGTGAGGTACCAGTCCGAGGAACCCGCGATCGCCGGGGCGGCAAGGACTTCGTCGCCGGCGCCGTCGGCGCCGTGGCAGGGAGAACAGGTGTCGAAGAGCATCTCGCCCCGGGCCAGTCCCGGAGCGGGGGAGCCGCAACCGCTTGCCGCCGCCGCGAAAGCGACGATGCCGGCGGCGCGGGCCGCGGTGAAGGATTGCCGAATGGTGAGCCGAGTCATTGTCCTCGCCCGGTGGGCTGTCGGGTTGGAGCCGCAAGTGGCCGGGAGAATATGGCCTCTTCGGTGCGCGGATTCCACCCGCAGGCCCCGGAGCCGCTGTTGCGGCGAAGGCGCGGCGACCGGCCGGAGACGGTGCGGGCCGACGATTCCGGGCGCGCTCCGCCGACCGCGACCCTGCCCGTACGCTCCATCCAGCGCCGTCCAACATGGCTTCCGGCCGGATCCGGCGCGGGCCTTCTCCCGGCCGTCTATCTCCGCGTGGTCAGGATGATCGCGCCGCCGGTGTAGCCGGTCCCGTAGCGGATCGTGGCGTCGGCGGCGTTCAGAAAGCTGATGCGCTCCACCTGTCCGATCGGAATCTGGGCGAGCTCCTCGCGGGTGCCGCGCGCCATGCCGTCGATCACCACGCCCACCACCGGCTCCGGATCGTTGATCGTTCGCGTCGGCCGCGACCGAAGCCACTGCGGCCGCAGCAGCGAAATCGCCTCCATGACATCGTTCACCGAGGTTCCGGCCAGCTCCTCGGGGGTGATGTCGCCCTGTCCGAGGGACGCCCGAGGTCCCCCCGCGGATGCGCAGGCGCCGCCCCCGACGAGCGCCAGGAGCGCCACCGCGACGAGAGGGCCGCGCTTCCTCCACCTGCGGGCTCTCTCCCGCGACCTCGCCCTTCCCGTCTGCCTTGTCATCCTTCTCGCTCCCGTTTCCCGAGTCCCCGTTGCCGATCCGAGTCTGTATCCCATTCGCCCGCTTCGCCTGGCTCCGCGACGGCCCCCGGGGGATCGCCGTCCGTTCGCTCTGGTCGTCATGGCCGCCCGGCTACCGGGTCCCTTCCGGCACCACCGGCAGAAGCAGATGCGAGGTCCGCCCCGGCGCATGATGGACCGCGTTGCGCGCCGCCACCCATTCCGTCTCGTCGTAGTTGTTACCCCCGGTGTTCAGATTCCGGTCCCAGCGCGGGAAGCTCGACGAGGTCACCTCCAGGCGAATCCGGTGCCCGGCGAGGAATTGGTTCGCCGTCGCCTGCAGATCGATCCGCACCTCGTAGATCCCGCCCTCCTCCATCCACACCTTGTTCGCGTAGCCGTCGCGGTAGCGCGCGCGCTGGATTCCCTCCTGGACATTGATCGGGGTGCCGTCGGGCTGAACGTCCACCAGCTTGGCCACGAAGTCGGTGTCGCGGGCGTCGGAGGAAACATACAGCACCAGCTCGATCGGTCCGGTCACCTCCAGCGGCGCAGCGAGCGGTTCTGAGCTGTACACAAGAACGTCGTCGCGATCCTCCACGGCGGACTGGTCGAAGCCCCCGGCCGGCGCATCGGCGGTTCCGGTGCAGCAGACGGGTCCTCCGATCGTGGGGACGGGGTCGTCGGGATCGTAGACGAAGCGATCCGCGGGCTGATCGTCGGCGGGCGCTTCCCAGGCGAGCCGTCCGTCGCCGCCGCGGGTGTTGGCGTTGCCGCCGCTGTGCAGGTAGAGGGGGCGGAATTCGGTGCCTTCGACCGGCCACGAGTCCGCCGTCCGCCATTCGTTCGCGCCCATCAGGTAGTACTGGAGGCGGGGCATCTCGAAGTCGCCGGCCGTGCCGTCCGCGTCGCGCAGCCAGTGATCGAACCAGCGCAGGTAGATCGTCCAGTAGTCCAGGCGGGCGTCGCCCACATCGCGTTCACCCACCACCGTCCGCGAGGTGGCGATCTCCGAGGTGCAGTGATCGGTTGGGGAGATGATCGCGAACTGGTTGTTGCGCGCCAGGTCGGACTCGGCGTTGGCGCTGAGCAGATTGAAGAGCTTGAGCGTTTCGGAGACGCCCAGGTCGTACCAGGAGTTGACGTGCAGCGCGGGAACGTCGAAGCGGTCGTCGGCGGTGACATAGCCGATGTGGTCCCACCAGGGGTCCCCCGGCTCGTGCGACACGAAGGCCTCGAAGTCGGTGGGCGGCGCGCCGGAAGCCTTCAGCATGTCGATGTAGGGAAGGGTGCGCCAGGCGGCCTGGAAGTCGAGCTCGGGCGGGACCGGGGCCGGATTGATCATCTCCTCGACCTGGAGCGCGATCTCGCGGGGCGTTCCCGGCGGAATCCGGTAGAAGACCTTGCTGCCCGCTCCCCGGAACCACCCGAGACTCGCGGCCAGCTCGGTGGCGCCGCCGAAGTAGAGGCCGAAGTAGCGCAGGCTGCCCCCCGCCGCCTGGGGGAGCGCGGCCGCGTGGTGCGGATTGCGAGTCGCGGCGAACTGCATCTGGTTTTCGCCCAGGTAGGAGCAGCCGTAGCTGCCGATGCGCCCATTCGACCAGGGTTGCGCGGCCAGCCACGAAACCATGTCGAAGCCGTCGCGGCGGTCGTCGCGCGAAACGAAGTATTCCCCCTCGGACTGGAAGCGGCCCCGCATGTCCTGCACCGCGACCGCGAAGCCATGGCTGGCGAAGAAGCGCGCGGCCGAGCTCTCGCGCCGGTGGGAGAGCTTGCCGTAGGGGGTGCGGATCTGGACGACGGGCAGCGGTTCGGGGGCGCCGACGGGGAAGTAGAGGTCGGTGGCCAGGCGGACGCCGTCGCGCATGGGGACCATGTGCGTGGGGTCGAGCCGGACCTGGTGGCTGCCGGCGGGGCGCGGGAAGGGGGGTTCGGCCGGGGCCGCGGCGGCGCTGGCGGGGTCCGAAGGGGAGTCGTTCTCGGCGGCGGGTGCGCAGGCGGCCCAGAGGAGGGCGGTCGCCAGCAGCGCCGGGAGTGTGGCCGGGAGCGGGAATCGTTCGGCGATGGTTCGGTCAGTCATGATTCGGTCAGTCATAGGCCGTTGGGGTTGGGGACAGATTCAGCATTTTGCGCGCCTCGGCCGGGGTGGCGACCTCGCGATTCAGCTCGCGAACGATCCGCGCCGCACGCTCCACAAGCTGCCGGTTGCTCTTCGCCTTCTCGCCGCGCCGGTAATAGACGTTGTCCTCCAGCCCCACTCGGACATGCCCGCCGAGCATGGTGGCCAGCGTCGTCATGGGGAGCTGATGGGGCCCGATCCCGGAGGTCAGCCATACCGTGTCTTCCGGGAACTCGCGAATCATCTGAAGCACATTGTCCACCGTCGGCAGGCTCGAGGTCTGGTATCCCATCACCGTCTGGATCCAGTAGGGCTTCTCGACCAGTCCCTCCTCGATCAGAAAACGAATCACCCACCCGCCCCCGGGATGATAGGTTTCCAGCTCCGGCTTGATTCCGCGCGCCTTCATCTCGGTCGCGAAGCGCTTGATCTGACGGTAGGAAAAAGGCAGGCACTCGTCGTAGATCGTCTCGGGCCGCGGATCGGGCAGCGGCGCCGGCCGGGCCGGAATCCGGAAGCGGCTCATGTCGGGAGTCAGATTCAGCGACGCCACCTCGGGACGGGCGTCCAGACACTGCAGCCGCTCCTCGTTGGTCATGTCGGGGCCGCCGCCGGTCGTGTCGTTGATGATGATCTCGGGGCAGGCCTCGCGGATCTTCGCATTGACCTCCAGCCAGCGCTCGGTGGTGACCGCGGGCCGGGTGGGGAAGTCGGCCTGGCGCGCATGCACATGCACCATCGAGGCCCCCGCTTCGTAGGCGCCCCGCACCGACTCGGCGATCTCTTCGGGCGTTTCGGGCAGATTCGGATTCGATTCCTTCCCCTGAATGCCGCCGTTGCAGGCGACGCAGATGATCGTGGGGGGCATGCGGCCGACGCGCGCCAGGTATTGAAAGGCGTCGGCGTGGTTCCAGCGGTCGCGAAGGTTGGCCATTGAGTGGGGGGACGGGGTTGCGTGGGCGGGACGGATCGGGGTCAGAATAGCAGGGGGACCGGTGGGCGGGCGAATGCAAAGCGGGAGATCGCGGGAAAAGGACCGAAAACGGATCGGGGGTTGCGCGCGCACCTTTGTCGCACGGCCCCGTGTCCGGGCCGGCCCGCGCAGGGGCCGGAAGAGAGCGCAGCGGGAACGGCAGAAACGAGGAACCTGATGGTAAGCCAGCGACGAATGAGGCGAAACGAGACGAGGGGCGCGCGGGAGAGGGCGGCCGACAGCGGCGAGATCGCAACCGGACCGGTGCCCGGGGGGGCGGTGGCGGTGGTGGGGGCGGGCGTGATCGGCCGAAGCTGGATTCGCGTCTTCGCGCGGGCCGGTTTCGTCACCCGCGTCTGGGACCCGGACCCGGCCCAGCTCCGTCGCGCGGTGGCGTGGGCCGCGCGGTCGGCGGCGGCGGATGTGCGGCCGGGTTTCGCGACCCGGGAGGAAAGCGATGCCGAGCGGGCTCGGATCGTCCCGTGCGGGGAGCTCGCGGACGCCCTCGACGGCGCCATCTACCTCCAGGAGAGCGGCCCCGAAGCGCTCCGTTCCAAACGGTCGATCCACCGGGAGCTCGATCGCGCCGCACCGCCCGAAGTCATCCTTGCCAGCTCCACCTCGGCCCACGACATGACCGCCATCGCGCGCGGACTCCCCGGCGCGGACCGCTGCATCGTGGCGCATCCGGTCAATCCCCCGCACGTCATTCCCCTGGTCGAGGTCTTGCCGGGCAGGCGCACCCGCCCCGAGATCGCCGCCGCCGCCGTCAGGTTGCTGCGCCGCTGCGGAATGGCCCCCGTCGTCCTCGACCGCTTCGCCCCCGGCTTCGTCCTCAACCGGCTGCAGGCCGCGCTGCTCCGCGAGGCCGTCTCCCTCGTCGGTTCCGGCGTGGCCTCGCCCGAGGTCGTGGACAGGGTCATGCGGGACGGCCTCGGTCTCCGTTGGGCGCTCCTGGGCCCCTTCGGCACCGCCCACCTCAACGCCGACGGCGGGGTCGGCAGCTACCTCCGCAAGTACGGCGACGCCTACCGCTCCATCTGGCGCAACCTCGAGGCGAATCCCGATCTCGGCAACCGGATCATCGATCGCATCGCCGCCGCCGCCGAGGCGAGCTACGGCCAGGAATCCGTCGCCGCGCTGTCGGCCTGGCGCGACCGCATGGTCATGCGCATTCGCCGGTTGAAGGAGGACGACGGCTGGAACGAACAAGGCAACGGATGACAACACCCTTGGGGGTTGCGCGCGCGCCATCACCGCGCGGCCACCACCCGGGCCGGCCCGCGCAGGGGCCGGAGTCCGCCGTTTTCGGTTGGCCTGCTCCTGCTCGATCCCCCGCGGATCGTGTGCGGTGGGGGTGGACGCGGCCCCGCGAGCGGGTGGGGGGCGCGGCGTGACCGGACGGGGCGGACTCGGGCTGTACGATTTTCCGGATCGGGTTTCCCCCTCGCCCGTCTTCGCAGGAGATACCGACAATGACCGCTCGGAACCTGACAGCCTTCGGAATCGCCTTCGTCGCCGTGGCGCTGGGCGCGTTCGCCGGGTGCAACGACTGGACAATGCCCGCCGCCGATCCGACCGCCGAGGCCGATCCGGAACTGGTGGCGCTCCGCGGCCAGCTCGAAACGCTGGTCGCCGAACAGGGGCAGATCAGCCGGACGATAGCACGGGAGAGAGTTGTGCAAGAAAAATGGCGTGAAGAACGCCACGCCATCTGGGTGTGTACAGCGGAGCGTCCTTGCCCAGTGTTAAGCTACCATTGGCCTCCCTTGTGGGAAGCTCGGTCGGCAATCTACCAGAACAGCTTGGAGATCAAAGCCGTGAAGGCGCAGATCGCCGATCGGGAAGCGGCTTTGGCGGAGAGAAAGTGAGAATACTCGTTACGGCGGTATTTTCAGCTTCCTGCTTTCTGAGCGCGTTCCCTTCGTCGTCCAGCGGCCAGCAAACGGAACAAACGCCCCGAAGCTGGGATCAAGGGTTCGACTCCGCAGACTGCACGATTCACGGGAGGCTAACATGACCGCTGCCCACGAGATGCCCACAATCACGATGACCAGGACGGAGTCAGGGGGATTCGCCGTTGACCCGTCCGCAGTGACTGATCTGGAGTTCCCCGTCCGGCTGGATTAAGTCACCGGACGGGAACATGGTATCCGAGCAGGTGGTTCACCGTCCCTCTCCGCGACAGGCCGAGGGTGAAGCAGATGCAATAGAAGGATTCCGTAAGGTGGTAAGCAAGACACGGGACAAAGCAGTCAACAAGGAGCGATACGACCGTTTCCTGCAGAAACTCGCGAAACACGAAGAACTTGTACGACAACGTGAGAAGAGGAAATGACTGTGCAAGCGATCAAATCAACCGCCACCACACTCATGTCGGTGTGGGTACTCACGACCGGGCCCATGGACGTGAAGATTGCGCCGGAAGTCACCTTTTCATTCCCGTCGCATTCCATATCGGCATGTGCGGCGGCGCCAGATCGCCCCCGGACGTCCTGCAAGCCTCCGGCGTAGTCTTGCCATCGTTCGGCTCGCGCAAGGGGTTGCGGAGGCCCTGCAGCGACCCGCGACGGACTCGTAGAAGCTGCGGTCGCGGCCGATCCGGAGTGAGTTTCGGCCCGTTTCGGCACGGGTACGCCTGCTGCAGAGCGGGGCACCGTGCGGGATCCGACAGCGCTACACGCCGAGGCCGTCCCTCAGAAAACGTCCAGGTCCGCCGCCGAGACCACCCTTCCCCCGTACCCCGCCTCGCGAACTTCGCGCAGCAGATCCTCGTCGGTTGCGCCCCAATAAAGCTGGTGATACATGACCAGGAGCCCGGGTCGCGCCCGCGCGGCGATATCGGCCAGCTCCACCGTCGAGGTGTGCGATGCGGCGTGGTAGCGCTGCCAAATCGACGGCCGTGTCAGGAACGCCTCCGCCGAATAGACCTCGTGGACAAGGATGTCGCAGCCGTCGCAGGCCTCCACCAGAGACTCGGAGGGGCGCGCGTCGCCCGAAATCACGATTGTGCGCGCGACGGAGCCATCGGGGGCCAGTGCCTCGAAGCGGTAGCCGAGCGGATGCGGCCAGGATCCGTGCAGAACCGGAATCGCCGTGACCCGCACATTGTCGTCCTCGTAGATGGGGCCGCCGGTGGTCTCGACGACCGGGGACTGCCAGGCGTCCAGGTTGTAGTCGTGCGGTTCGAGCCCGAAGAGCCGGTTGTGGACATCTTCGCGCCAGGCCTCCTGAATGTGGTGAACCATGTTGGTGGTGCCGGGCGGGCCGAAGATGCGGATCGGATCCAGGCGCTCCAGCACCCATGGCGAGAAGATCACATCCGGGAGGCCCACGGTGTGGTCGGAGTGGAGATGGGTGATGAAGAGACGGTCGAGACGGGCGGGTTCCAGCGCGGCCAGCTCATGCCGGGCGGCGGCCGCGGCCGCGCGGCGCACGATGCCGGGGCCGGAATCGACAAGGTAGGCCTGGCCGCCCGCCACGACGGCCAGCGCCGGGCCGGAGCGGTCGGGATCGGCGTTGGGCGTTCCGGTACCAAGAATGACGAGGCGGGCGGCGGCCGTGTCGGGCAAGGGCTGCGCCTGTCGGAGATGGGCGGCCTCGGCGAGGGCGGGCTCCGGGCGGCCGCGGCCGGTCCCGCGCACCGGCTGCGCGCCCGATCCGGAAGAAAAGACGAGTGCGCCACCGACCGGTATGCCGACGACCAGAGCACCGGTGGCGGAGATCAGCGCAAGAGCGAGGACGAAAGATCGTTTCATGCACTTGACGATACCCCGGCCCGCTCCTCCCCGCATCCCCGCCCGGCCTGCGCTTGCCCGCCGGCGCCGCCATCCCGACTATGTCTCACCAAAGTCCACCGTTGCAGGAGTTGTCGCGTTCATGTCCCCCACCCCCCACCCCGCCACCGCCGCCTTCCTCGTCGCGGCCCGTGGCCCAAGGCCGAGCGGCAGCCCGGACGTCGCGGCTTCGAAGCGCCCTCCCCGCCCGTCGCCCCGCCGCTCCCGGTGCGCACGCGGCATCACCCACGCCTTCCTCCCGGCCACCCTCCTCGCGCTCAAGGCCTGCACCCCACCCGCCGACGATCCCGCGGCAACCCCGGCCACCGCCCCCGCGCCCGCCACCGCCACCCAGTCCCCCACCCCGGCCACCCGGCCACCCTCTCCGCCCGCATCGCCGCCCATCTCGACGGCCTCGACGCCACCACCGCGCTCTGGGCCAGGCACCTGCCCAGCGGCGCCGAGATCGCGATCCGGGCCGATCTCCCGATGAACACACTGAGCGTCATCAAGATTCCGATCATGGCGAAGGCCTTTCAGGATCACGCCGAGGGCTGCCTTGACCTCGACGCCCGCCACACCATCGAACCCGGCGACATGCGGCGCGGCAGCGGCCTCATCCAGAGCTTCGCGCCCGGACTCAATCCCACCTTGCGCGATCTTGTCACCCAGATGATCGTCACTTCGGACAACACCGCCACCGACATCATGATCGACCGGGTCGGCATGGAGCGCGTAAACGAGATGCTGGCGGCGAGGGGCTACGAGCAGACGCGGCTCAAGCACACCACCCACCGCCTCTTCCTCGAGACCTGGATCCGCACCGATCCGGCCAATGCCTCGCTCATCGAACACGAGGTCTTCGAGCGCGGCTTCCCCTCCGATGCGGGCGCCGCCGAACGCTTCTTCGCCATCGAGGGCGATTCCACGATCTGGCTGGGACGGACCACCGCGCGCGAGATGGGACGGCTCCTGGAGGAGATTCTGGCGGGCGATCTTGCCGACCGCGCGGCCAGCGAAGAGATGGTGGACATTCTGCGCGGACAGTTCTATTCGACCCGGCTCCCCAGACGGGTGCGGTTTCAGGGGGTGAGCGTGGCGCACAAGACCGGCGACTGGCCTCCCTACGCGGGCAACGATGTGGGAATCCTCTTCTACGAGGGCGGACCGGCGATCGTCTCGGTCTTCACCAACCAGAGCCGGGACGACTTCTACGAGCTCGAAGAGACGCTGGGCACGATTGCGGAAGAAATTGTGCAAGGATGGAGAAGCATGGAGGCATCGAGATGAGCAACTTTCGTCGCACCACCGGGCCGCACCCCACCCGGTGCGCCTGCGCGATTCCGTTCGGCAAGGTCGCGGTCGCCTTCGCCGCCCTGGTCCTCGCGGCCGCCTGCGCTCCCGACCGCCCCATCCATCCATCCCTCTCTCGCCAGATCGACGCCATCTTCGCCGACCTCGACCGCCCGGGCAGTCCCGGCGCCTCCGTCTCGGTCGTTCAGGATGGCCGCATCGTCATCTCGCGCGGCTACGGCCTCGCTCAGATCGAGCACAACGTTCCCATCACCCCCGCCACCGTCTTCCATGTGGCCTCGGTCTCCAAGCAGTTCACCGCAATGGCCGTCACCATGCTGGCCCACCAGGGCGCGCTCTCCCTCGACGATCCCGTTCAGGCGCACCTCGACTTCGTGCCGCGCTTCCCGCATCCCGTCACCGTTCGCCAGCTTGTCCACCACACCAGCGGAATCCGCGACCAGTGGCAGCTTCTTGCGCTCTCCGGCTGGCGGCTCGACGACGTCATCACCACCGAGCAGATCCTCGGGCTCATGGCGAGGCAGCGCGAACTCAACTTCGTCCCCGGTTCGGAGTACCTCTATTCCAACATGGGCTACACGCTCATGGCGCAGGTTGTGGAGGCGGCCAGCGGCGAGAGCTTCCCCGACTTCACCGCGTCGCGGATCTTTCGCCCGCTCGGCATGAACCGCACCCACTTCCACGACGACCACCGTCACATCGTCCCCAACCGCGCCTATTCCTATGCGCCCCTTGCCGCCTCCGGCGACGACGACGGTTCCGCCGCCAACCCGCCGCGATTCCGGAAATCCGTCCTGAGCTACGCCAATGCGGGGGCCACCAGTCTCTTCACCACCGCCAACGACCTGGCGCTCTGGCTCGACAACTTTCGTCACTTCGCGGTGGGCGGCGCCGAGGTCATGACCGCAATGCAGAGGCGCGGAATCCTCAACAACGGCGACACGATCGCCTACGCGCACGGACTCGTCATCGGCGATCACGACGGCTTGCGCACGGTCGGCCATTCGGGGGGCGACGCAGGATTTCGCACCCAGGCCACCTGGTATCCCGAAATGAACACAGGCGTCGTCGTGCTGAGCAATGCGGCCAACGGAAACCCCGGCGGACGCGCGCGGAGAGTGGCGGAGGCGGTTCTGGCCGGTTCCTTCCCGGAGGCGGAGGAGCCGGAAACGCAGGAAGAAGAGGGGGAAGAGGTTGCGCCACCCCAGGCGGCCACCGATTCCGCGCCCCCGGCCTCCGCTCCACCCGGTGCGCCTGCGGGATACACGGGCGCCTACTACAGCCCCGAGGTGGACGCTCTCTACCGGCTCGACCAAACCCCCGACGGCCTCGCGCTGCGCCACATTCGTCATGGCGAGATTCCGCTGCGCCCCGACGGACCCGACCGCTTCGCCACGGAAAGCTGGTTCCTGCGCGAGGTGCGCTTCGAGCGCGGCCCGAATGGCGCGGTAACCGGAATGCGCGCCGGCGGGGGCCGGGTGCGCAACCTTCTCTTTGTCAGGCTGCCGGGACCGTTGCCCCGCGACGAGGTCTTTCCCCCGCCCGGCGACGTCGATCCGGCGCGTGCGGCCGCGCCCGCCATCCCCGTGCGTCCCTTTGCCGCGCCCACCGGTCCCCACCCGGTCGGCGTCTTCGAGCGGCGCTGGACGGTCGCCGGACGTCCCGAGCGCTTCACCCGCAACCCCGACGACGAGCGGTCGGTCGCGGTGCGGATCTGGTACCCCGCCGACCCGGAGCTCACGGTCCCCGATGCGTCGTCCGGCGCCCCGTACCTGCCGGAGATGGCCGAGTTCGGCGATGGCCAGGAGTTCGTTCCGGTCACGCATCTGCGCACCCACGCGATCGCCGGCGCCGCGGCCGCGGCCGGTCCCTTCCCCGTCCTTCTCTACAATCACGGCGGCGGGTGGACGCGCTTCACCAGCACCTTCACCACCGAGGAGCTCGCCAGCCACGGCTACGTCGTGGTGTCGGTCGGGCACAACGGCTTCAATCGCACGCAGTTTCTTCCCGGCGGCGCCTCGGTGATCCCCGACACCCTCGCCTTTCCCGAACCCGGCGGCGATCTCTACGACGACGCGATCGGAAGCTGGGACTTTCTGGACGAACATGTCTTTCCGGAGTGGGTGGCCGACGCGGTCTTCGCGCTGGACCAGCTCGACGCGCTGAACCGCGACGGTCCTCTTGCGGGAAGGCTCGATCCGGAGCGAATCGGGGCCTACGGCTGGTCCTTCGGCGGCGCGACGGCGATCGAGCTCAGCGCGATCGACGAACGGGTAAGGGCGGCGATCGACCACGACGGACAGCTCTTCGGGGTTGCGCCCACGCGGGGAACCGACCGGCCCTTCATGCTGCTGCACGGAGAGGTGGCCGCGGAGACGCCGCCCTTCGAGGATCCCGATTCCGCCGCGGCCTGGAACGATGCCCTGGAGCGCCTCATGGCCGAGGTGCGCGCCACCGACGCCCGTCTCAAGGCGGCCTCCACCGGCGACCGCTACGATCTTGTCATCGCGGGCACGAATCATGGCAGCTTCTCCGATCTGGTCCTCTTCATTCCCGATTCCTCGCCCGGCATCGATCCCGCGCGCGGCCACCGCATCGTCAACGCCTTGACCGTCGCCTTCTTCGACCGCTACCTGAAGGGCGAGGATGCGCCGCTCCTGGACGACCCCGGCGCGGTCTTCCCCGAGGTGAGGCCTGCGGGCCGACCCCGATAGCGCTGCGACCGCCGGGCCGTCGCACCCGCAAACCCCGCTGCCCGCAAACCCGCGACCCGCAACGCCCAAGGCCCGGATCGCCGCGCCGCAGACCTTATTCGCCCCTTGACCCCTCGACGAACGCCGCCATGACCCGATCCCGCACCGACCGCGCCCGCCCGACGTGGCGCCGGGACGTCCGGGCGCGGTCGAGGTTCGGACCAGACACCCCGGCCGGCCACGGGGCAGTTGAAGCGATGCGCAACGATCCCAACCATCTGCTGCCGGCCCGGATCGGGTGATTCGCTTGCAAGTCCCCAAGGGAATGCGGCCGCTGCTCCTCCCGGGCGCGCTTGCCGGGGCGCTGGCCGGTTATCTGTTGATTCCGGTGGTGCGGGCCACGCCGGGTCTTCTCTGGTCGTTCGCGGGCGCGTCGGCGGGCGTTCTGGCGTGGACGATCTGGCTTGCGGGGAAGCAGCGCCGCTCGGCGAAGGCGCTCGCGTTGGAGTTCCGCGCCATCCGGCCGCACTGGATCCAGCTCCTGGCGCAGGGAACCGTGCTCGCATGGTGGGGATGGTTCGTCCGTCCCGTCTACGAATTTGCGCCCTTCATCCTGGCCCAGTTGATCCTGGCGGTTGCGGTCGAGACGCTCTTCGCCCTGACCCGGCGCGGTCGTCACACCCTCGGCTTCGGGCCGGTGCCGGTCGTCTTCAGCCTCAATCTCTTCCTCTGGTTCCGCCTCGACTGGTTCTTCTTCCAGTTGGCGATGGTGGCGCTCGTCTATCTCGGCAAGGAGTTCATTCGCTGGCAGATCGGGGGACGCTCCCGCCACATATTCAACCCGTCGGCGTTCGCGCTGGCGGTGGCCTCGCTGGCGCTGATCGCCACCGGATCGACGGGCATCACCCAGGGCGTCGAGATCGCGCAGAGCCAGTACATTCCTCCGCAGATTTTTCTGGTCATCTTCCTGGCGGCGCTCCCGGGACAGTTGCTCTTCGGCGTGGCCACAATGACGATGCCCGCGGTGCTCACGATCTGGGGCTTCAGCGCGGCGTTCCTTGCCATCACCGGCGAGTACTTCTTCTACGACGCGTATATCCCGATTGCGGTCTTCCTGGGCCTCCACCTCCTCTTCACGGATCCCGCCACCTCGCCCAGGTCGGAGCTCGGCCGCGTCCTCTTTGCGGTGCTGTACGGAACCGGTGTGGTCGCGAGCGTCTTCGTTCTGAACGCGGTGGGCGCTCCCCCCTTCTACGACAAGCTGCTGCCGGTCCCCATCCTGAACCTGCTGGCGCCGACGCTCGATCGGGTGGCCGCGACCCTTGCCCGTCGAATCGGAATCGCCTGGGCCGCGGCGAAGGAAGCCGTGCCGGTCCGGAGACGATTGGCGACCGCGGGGCTGTGGACCGCGATCTTCGCCGCCCTCAGCTTCGGGGGCGCGCTCGGCGACAACCATCCCGGGCAGTACTACCCCTTCTGGCGCGATGCCTGCGAGGCCGGAAGCGACCGCGCCTGCAACTACTCCGGCGTCATGCTGCAGAACTTCTGCGATCGCGGCTCCGGCTGGGGCTGCAACGAGTTCGGCGTGCTCCTGGTGGCGCTCGACCGCGATTACCGCGGGGCCGCCGGCGAGTTCGAGCGTTCATGCAGACTGGAATACGGACCCGGTTGCCGCAACCTCCAGGGACTGGCGAGCGGCGACCAACGCCTGGCCCGGGGCGCGGTGGCCTTCAACCGGAGCGATCCGCCGCCCGAAGAGTGGCCGATTGTCTTCCGGGGCAGCAAGGGCCCGGTCAGGGAACGCGATCCGGCCGCGCTGAGGGCGCTGGGGTGCGAGCGGGGTTGGGTGGAGGTGTGCGGCTGAAGGGGGATCGGCCGGTCAGCGATGGGGCGGTCGGGGTCAGGGGCTTTGTTCAGTGGGGGACACGGCGCCGTTCGCCTCTTCGTCCGGAATCGGAAGTGCTTCTTGCACCTCAACTTCCCGGACCTTCGGCCTGAAGACGGGCACGGTAGTGCCGGACATCCCCGCGCGCATCGTCATGCTCTGCACGAGTTCCCGCCAGTAGGGCCACGCGTTGTAGGTGCCGTTGAGTTTGGCGAAGTGATGCAGGGCATCTGGGGGAAAAGTGGCCGGGGGATTCGTCCGATAAACCACAAGGAAACCGGCTCTGATCTCGGCTACGCGGTGGTCGGGGCCGCCTTCCGCGAGATCGGCCCGCGTCAGTCCGAGTTCGTCCATGGCCTCCCGGATTGCCTCGGTGGTCCAGAGGATCAGCCGCTCTTCCTCGTACCGCCTGCGCGCTTCCGGCATCGCCGTCTGCCGCGCGATCCATGCCTCGTTGGCCATCCGTTCCCCCTCCCCCCCGCTTTCCTACCCCCGCGGTCGATCCCCCTGGAGCTCCACGATGTCCGCCATCTGCCGGTCGTCGCCCAGGAGGTGCTTGACGAAGTACTCGGCGCGGAGCCAGAACCAGTAGTTGCTCATGTTGCCGAAGCCGTGGCGCTGGCCGGGGAAGATGAAGAAGTCGAAGCGCTTGTTGGCGCGGATCAGCGCCTCGGCCATGCGGAAGGTGCCCGCGTGGTGGACGTTGTTGTCCACGTCGCCGGTGGTCAGCAGGAGCTTGCCCTTCAGGTTGGCGGCCAGGTCGGAGTTGCGGTCGATGTCGTATTCGAAGTCGGTGACGGCGCCGGTGGAGTCCTTCACCTCCTTGATTCCGTCGTGCTTTTCGGACCAGTTGGCATTGTAGACGTCGTTGTTGTGATTGCCCGCCGACGAGACCGCGACCTTGAAGAAATCGGGGTAGACGAGCATCGCGGCGGTGGACATGAAGCCGCCGCCGGAGTGGCCGTAGATTCCCACGCGGTCGATGTCGATGAAGGCGTGACGGTCGGCGAGTTGCTCGATTCCGGCCTTCTTGTCGGCCAGCCCGTAGTCGCGCAGATTCCCGTAACCGTAGTTGTGGTACCACTTTGAGCGGTCGGGGTGGCCGCCGCGGTTCCCGATCGTGATGACGATGAAGCCAAGCTGGGCGATCGCCTGTTCGGTGGAGTTCAGCGAGAAGGACTTCGACACGGACTCGGTCTGCGGCCCGGGATAGACGTAGGCGACGATCGGGTACTGCTTTGCGGGATCGAAGTCGTAGGGCCTGTACATGACGCCGTAGATGTCGGTGACCCCGTCGTCGGCCTTGACCTGGTAGGGCTCGGGGAACTGGTAGCCGGCGGCCTCCAGCGCCGAGAGGTCGGCCGTCTCCAGATCCATGATCTTGCGCCCCGAGGCGTCGAAGAGCGCCGACTGCGGCGTGGTGTTCACCCGCGAATAGTTGTCCACGAAGTAGCGCGCCGATTCGGAGACGACCGCCTGGTGATCGTGGTTGCCCGGATTCAGAAGGGTGACGGCGCCGCCATTCAGTCCCACCCGATACAGGTGCATGTAGTAGGGATCCTCGCCCTCCTCGCGCGCATTCCCCCGCAGGACCGCGTAGCCGCCCTCCTCGTTCACCCCCATGAGCGCGTCCACATGCCAGGGGCCCTCGGTCAGCCGCGCGCGCACCGTTCCGTCCGGGGCGTAGCGGTAGAGGTGCGCCCAGCCGTCGCGCTCCGACCACCAGATCAGGTCCCCGCCCTCGAGCCGGCGCGGAGTCTGGTGCTCCACATAGGTGTTCAGCCGTTCCTCGATCACGGCGGTCACCTCGCCGGTCGCCGGGTCGGCCCGCAATACATCCACCCGGTGCTGGGTGCGGCTCCGCCGCCAGAAGTAGAGCTCGTCGCTCTGGTCGGAGAGCCACTTCGTGATCCGGGGCTCGGTGCTGCCCCCGCCCCCGCCGCCGCCAAAGAAGAAGAAGTTCCCGCCGCCGCTCGGCGCATTGAAGATCCCCATGCGCTGGTCCTTCCACGGCTCGTCGTCGATCTGCGTCATCTCGCGCGATTCCATGTCGAAGACATTCAGCGAGGTCTGCGTCACATTCTCCTCGCCCGGCATCTCGTAGCGGTAGCTCTCCAGCTTGGGCCGCGTATTCCCCACCGCGTGCACCACCCAGAGGAAGTCCACCTCGCGGCGATCCTGGCGGGTCAGCGCGAAGTAGCGCGAATCGTGCGACCAGGTCGTGCCGGAAGACTGCCGCTTCTCGAACTCCTCTTCGGTCTCCTCGTCGTTCTGGCCGCGGCCCTGCGAGCCCCAACTGAAGTCCTTCTCGCCATCGGTGGTGAGCTGGATCTCCTCGACCTCGACCTCTTCCTCGGCCTCTTCGGCTTCGTCGCCGGTCTTCCCGCGCCGCGCCTCCAGGATCTTCTCGTACTCCTCGTAGCTCATCATCCAGAGATTGAACTCGCGGCTGAAGACGACCCAGGCGGTGTCCGGCGAAACGCTCGCCCAGTTCGGGTGCGTCAGCGGCTCCTCGAAGTCCTCCAGCTCGCGGAGGGTGCGCGTGGTCACGTCGTACTCGAAGTGGTGAACGATGCGCTCCATGCGCGGCCGCCGGGGTCCGCGTTGCTGCTCGTCCTCCTGGTCCTCCTCGTCCACCTCTTCATCCTCCTCCACCTCCTCTTCCTGCGACGACTGCACATCGAACTGAATCGTGTTGGGTCCGGTGAAGCGAATCGCGCGGATCGGCAGATTCTGGGCGTCGTACGGATCGCGGGTGATGCGGGTCAGTTCGGCGGCGATGCGATCGTTGTCGAAGATCTCGGTGCGGGTGCCCTGGCCCGGGTCCACCAGGTAGAAGTGCCGGCCGTCGGATGTCTCCCACTCGTACCAGAAGCGGTCGGTGTCCTCGATCCAGCGGGGCTGAACGCGCAGGGAATGGACGAGGTCGCCGATTTTGTACGGGGCGAAGCGGGCGGCGAGCTCGAAGTTTGCCGACCCGGCTCCGGCGACGGGGATCGAGCCCTCGGGCGGGGCCGACTGCGCGAAGGCGGGGGCGAAGGCGGTGGACGAGATGGCGAGGGCGAGCAGCGCGATGATCGCGAGGGGGGCGGGGCGGGGCATGGGGTCTCCAGGGGTGAGAAGAGGCGGATGAGAAGCGTTGGGAATGGACAACCAAGATACGGGGGAAGGGGTGTGCGGGCGCAAATCCGGGAAGCGCCTCGGAAGACCGGATTCCCCTGACGCGGAACGGTTGGCCGGCGAGGGGCGGCGGACCCAACGGGACTTGCATTGCGTGACGCACGAACGCGGCCTACCTTGCCGACTCGTTCGCATTGGGGTCTCGAATCCAACACCATTTCACAAGGAGAACAGCAATGAGACCACCACCTTGTTCGCAGCTCCGCGGCGTCGGGCGCAAATCCGGCCTAACCGCGGCCATCGGCCTCCTGGCCCTGGTCCTGGGAACTGCGCCTCTCGCCGCCCAGAACCCCGTCACCGGCACGGTCGTTGCAAGCGGCTCGCTGCGTCCCCTCGCCGGCGCGCAGGTCACCATCGAGGGGACCGACCTGGGACAGCTCACCGACAACCGCGGCCGCTTCCTCATCGTCAACGCCCCGGCCGGGCCGGTCGAGGTCCGCGTGGTGATGATCGGCTACCGCGAAGCCACGGTCACCGTCCCTGCGGGAGAAGCCGTCACGATCGAGCTCCAGGAGACGGCGATTTCGCTCGACGAGATTGTGGTGACGGGGGTCGTCGGGGAGCAGCAGGCGCGGTCGGTCGGGAATGTCGTCGGTTCGATCGACGTTGCCCAGATGGAACAGGTCGCGCCCGCCGCCGATGTCACGCGCATGATCAGCGCGACCGTTCCCGGAGTCCGGGTCGCGCTCAGCAGCGGCGAGGTCGGGACCGGCGGCACCACCCGGATCCGCGGAATCGCCAGTCTCTCGCTCGGCGCGCAACCGCTCATCTACGTCGATGGCGTGCGCGTCAATGGCGACGAAGCGAGCGCCGCCTTCGGGGGCACGGGCTTCCGCGGGAGCTCCCAGCCTTCCCGCCTCAGCGACTTCAACCCCGACGAGATCGAGGACATCGAGATCATCAAGGGGCCGGCGGCCGCGACGCTCTACGGCACCGAGGCCTCCAACGGCGTCATCAACATCATTACCAAGCGGGGCCGTTCGGGCGCGCCCCGGATCAATGTGACGATGAAGCAGGGCGCCAACTTCTATCCCGATCCCTACACCATGTTCCCCGAGGTCTGGTATTCGTGCAGCGGCGTGTCGCAGACGGTGGACGTGGACGAGCGCCTCAAGTGCAATCCGGGCGAGGTCTCTTCCTTCAACATCCTCGAGATCGACCGCGACGTGTACGGCAACGAGTGGTTCCAGACCGGGCATGTGCAGTCCTACGGCGCCGACGTCACCGGGGGAACGCAGGAGATCACCTACTTCGTGTCGGCCGACTGGGACCGCGACGAGGGCGTTGTCCCCTACAACTGGAAGAATCGGAGCAGCGGACGCGCCAATCTCACCTATTCGCCCTCCGACGCGCTCAAGCTGGATTTCGGGCTGGGCGCGATCCGCAGCACGACCGAGTCCTCCTCGGCCCAGCAGCCCCTTCCCACAGCGATCCTATGGGCCTGTCCCTCGCCGGGGTGCGAGGCGGGCGACTTGCAGTCCCCCAACCGGATCGACGGTCCCTACCGGGGCTACATCGCCTATCTGCCCGAGGCCTACGAAGACGACATCGAAGGCTTTCAGCATCTGGATCGCACCACCTTCTCCCTGCAGGTCAACCACCGGCCCAACGACTGGCTCTCGCACCGGGGAATTGTGGGCGGCGACTTCAGCGGGGTCAGGAACTCGGAGCTCTATCGCCAGACCAACCGCGAACCCCCGGGCCAGTTCACCCCGTGGGGCCGCAAGACCGTCATCAGCCTCAACACCAGCTACATCTCGCTGGACTACCAGGCCAACGCGGTCCTCGACCTGGGCGACGATCTGACCTTCACAAGCTCCAGCGGCGCCCAGTACTACCAGCGCCGCGAATCCTCCGCGCGGGCCCATGGCGAGACCTTCCCGGTCAACGCCCTCGAGACGGTCTCTTCGGGATCCCAGAAGCAGGCCGACGAGGACTTCCTGGAGAACAAGACCTTCGGCGTCTTCGTTCAGGAACAGATCGCGTGGCGCAACCGGGTCTTCCTGACCGGCGCGGTGCGGGGCGACGACAACAGCGCCTTCGGCACGAACTACGACTTCGTCATCTATCCCAAGCTCCAGGGATCCTGGGTGCTCAGCGACGAACCCGCCTTTCAGGATGCGCTCGGCAGCGTAAATACGCTCAAGCTGCGGGCGGCGTGGGGGAAGGCCGGGAAGCAGCCGGACGTCTTCGACGCGATCCAGACCTACGAGCCGACGGTGGGCCCGGGCGGATCTTCGGTGCTGACTCCGCAGAACATCGGGAACCCCGATCTCCAACCCGAGGTGGGCACGGAGCTGGAGGTGGGATTCGATCTCGGGCTCATGGACGACCTGATCGGCATCGAGTTCACAGCCTATACGCAAAGCACGACCGACGCGCTGGTCCGCGTGCCGGTGATTCCCTCTTCCGGTTTCCCCGGCGTGCAGCTCAGGAACATCGGCGAGATCAGCAACCGCGGAGTCGAGGTTGCGGTGAATGGCGTGGCTTACAGCTCCGACGGATTGACGGTCGATCTGGGGGCCACCTTCTCCACCTTCGAGAACGAGGTCGTCAATCTTGGCGGACAGCCTCCGATCGTTCAGAGCGCCTCAAGTCTGAACCGGCAGTTCCATGTGGAGGGATTCCCCCTCGGCGCAATGTTCTACAAGCGGGTGGTGAGCGCCGATCTGGACACGTCGGGCGATCGCAATGTCGCCACCAACCTGATGTGCGAGGGCGGAGAGACCGTCGGCGATTCCAACTTCTCCTGGGGCGACGGATCCGTGGTTCCCTGCGCGAACGCGCCCGAGGTCTACTGGGGGCAGCCGATCCCGAATCTCGAGGCGGGCGTCTACGCGAATGTGCGCATTGGCCAGGATCTGCTCCTCTACGCGCTGGTCGACTATGTGGGCGGACACCACATGAGCCTTGGGGACGTGAGCGCGCAGCACCGCTTCTTCCTCAACTCGAAGGCGATCCTGGAGCGCACGGACCCGATCCTCCTTGCCTACGAGGCGCTCGGGGCGGAAGGGTTGGCGCAGTCCGGCGTTGTGGACGGGAGCTTCATGAAGCTGCGCAATCTTGCGGCGTCCTACACGCTGCCCTCGACGTTGGCCGAGACGGTTGGGGCGAGCCGCGTTGCGGTGACCGCCTCCTTCGACAATCTGTGGACGATCTGGCAGAAGACGACCGAGTCCTTCGAGCATCCCATCATGGACATCGAGCGGGCGCACATCGGTCCCGGGCAGTTCGGGCTGAATGGCTATCTGCAGGAAGGCTGGCCGCAGACGACGCGCTTCACCTCCACCGTCCGGTTCACCTTCTAGGGCCAGGAGAGGAGAAAACAACGATGAAAATGAAAGCAAGAAACAGGATCGCGGGCGCGGCCCTCTTCGCCGCTTCGTCCCTGCTGCTCTCCGGATGCAGCCTTGACGACATCCTCGCGGTCCATGTGCCGGGCAGGGTGCAGGAGTCGGATCTGCGCAGCGCGGCGCTGGCGAGCGTTCTGGCCACCGGCGTGATCGCCGAGGTCGAGTGCAGTTGGAACCAGTATGTGGCCGGCGCCTCGCACCACGGCGACGAATACGTTCCCACCTCGGGCAACCTCACGATGAGGAACTGGGGGCAGCGCAAGATCTACGCGAGCGACTTCGGGTACGCCCAGGCGACCTGCGGTGGTTGGGGATACCCGATGTTCACTCCGTTGCATACGGCGCGCTACCAGGCCGAGAATGTGGGCGAAAGGTTGGCGAGCTTCCCGACGGACTCGGTTCCCGATGCGCCGCAGTTGCTGGCCAGCGTGGCGACCTGGGGCGCCTTCCCCCTGGTGGCGATGGGCGAGGGGTTCTGCAGCATGACGATCAACGGCGGATCGGAGATGACCCCGGCGCAGGTTCAGGACGAAGCGGAGCAGCGCTTTACCAACGCGATTTCGCTGGCCCAGGCGGTGGGCGACCAGACGCTGATCACGCAGGCCTACGCGGGACGTGCCCGGGTTCGGATCGCAAAGGGCGACTTTTCCGGCGCGCTCGCGGATGCGGCCCAGGTTCCCGACGACTTCGTGGTGAATGTCACCCGCGACGACTCGGAATCGCGTCGCTACAACTACTACTTCGAGCGGCTCAATGCGCCGACGGGTTTCCGCGCGCACGGATCGGTGGCGGACAACTACCAGAATCTGACGATCGGGGCCGATGGAATGCCGACCGAGGACGACGGGGTGAAGGATACCCGCGTCAATGTCAAGACCGACGGCACCCAGGCGGCCGACTTCGCGACGATCCTCTACTATCATGACAAGTACAACTCGCGCAGCGACCCGGTGCCGCTGGTGCACTGGCACGAGGCGCGCATGTACGAGGTCGAGGCGCTGGCCATGCAGGGCGATGTGGCCGGAGCGCTGGCGAAGATCAATCACCTGCGCGAGGCCGCGGGGCTTCCGACCGTAACCGCATCGGTCGACGCCGGCGACATCATGAATCTGGTCAAGGAGGAGCGGCGACGGCAGTTGTTCGTGCTGGGCGGCCACCGGCTCCACGACATGCTGCGCTTCGACATTCCCTTCCTGGGCGATCCGGGTTCGATCCATCCCGACGGATTCGATCAGACGGGAGCCGAATACGGCAACCTGACCTGCTTCCAGTTGCCCGAAGTGGAGCGGAAGGGGAACGAGAACGTCAGCGGGTAGTCCCGGCGCGCGCACGGAATGATTGCGGGCCGTTCCCGGACCGGCTGATTCGGGACGGTCGGGCCATCATCGCCGGGAAGATCCGGAAAACGGCGGGGTCGTCGCCATTCGGCGGCGGCCCCGTTGCCGCAGGGGCCCCGCAACCCATCATGCCCAACCCGATCCCGGCGACCGTCCCCCGGGTTCTCCCTGCCTCCTACCCTGTCCGGGCGGCCAGCTTCCGGCCCTGCTCACAGACCGCTGCGACGGGAAGCGCCGAGATCCGGTCGTCGAGATCGTAGCGCTCGTTGCCCGGGTACACGATCCAGAGGTGATCGAGCGCCAGATCCCGCAGGGCAATCCGCATTGAGCGCGTGACGCCCGGCGCGTCCGCGAACTTGCACTCGAATCCGTAGCGTCTGTTCCGGTGTCGAATCAGGAGGTCGAGCTCCGCGCCTCCATGCGTGGCCCAGAAGTAGGCGTCCCGCGAATCGAACGCACCCAAGAGTTGCTCGATCGCGAACCCTTCGAATGACGCTCCCGCCTTGGGGTGACCAGCCACTGCGTCATCGTTGTCCAGCCCCAGGAGCATGTGGAGCATGCCGGTGTCGCGAACATAGCTCTTTGGCGACTTGACCTGGCGTTTGCGGATGTTCTCGAACCAGGGTGGCAGCACTCGCACCATGAACGCACCAGCGAGAATGTCGAGATAGTTGCGTGCGGTCCCCTCGCTCGTGCCAAGGGAGCGGGCGAATTCGGCGGCGTTCCAGATCTGCCCGTGATAGTGGGCGACCATCGTCCAGAAGCGGCGCAGCCTCTCCGTCGGGATGCGGATTCCAAGCTGTGGGAGATCCCGCTCCAGAAAGGTGCGTACGAAGTTCCTTCTCCAGAGCGCAGAGCCCTGGGCATCGGCAAGGAAGGAGCGGGGGAAACCGCCCTGGAGCCAGAGTTTGCGCCACTGGGCGGGAGTCGCTTCGTCGAGGTCGAATCCGCCAAGATCCACAAGACCGACCCGTCCGGCCAGGGATTCGGAGACGCCCCGGATCAGAGTGGGCGACGCGCTGCCCAGCAAGAGGAAGCGAGCCCGGTTGCCGGGACGGTCCACCAGCACCCGCACCGTCTCGAAGAGGGTCGGCGATCGCTGGATCTCGTCGATCACGACCAGACCGGCAAGCTGGCCAAGGGTGAATTCAGGCGTGGCCAGGCGGCGGCGACTCGACGCCGATTCGAGGTCGAAGTAGGCGCTCTGCGAGGATCGCGATGAGACTTCTCGCGCGAGGGTCGTCTTGCCGCATTGGCGCGGTCCCGTCAGTGCGGCGACCGGATGCACGGAAAAGGCCCGCTGGATGCGCTGAACGGGTGTGGGGCGGTCGATCAGCATGGCGCTGTGGGTGGGAAGCGGTCGGTGCGGTGGGTGGCAAGAAAGCTACTGCCGCGAAAATCCCCAAGTCAAATGCGGATTTTCAAGGAAAAGCCGTCCTGTCCCCACACCACCTGCCGCGATCCCCGTTCTCGTGACGGCTTCAGGTGCCAACTCGCGACGAACGACCCGCCCCTTCAACCCCCCTCGTCCTCGATCTCGCCCAGCCGGAAGGCCTCGATCAGCTCGGGATCGGTTTCGGTTCCCAGAATCCGTCCGGCCAGGTATTCCCCGATCACCGGCCCGAACTTGAAGCCCTCCGCCGACCCGCCGCCCGCGAACCAGACGTTGTCGTAGTCCGGGTGATGATCGAAAAAGAAGTTGCGGGTCGAGGAAAGCTCGTAGTGGCAGGCCCGCGTCTCGCTGATCGGGGCGTCGGCCAGTCCCGGAAAGCGCTCGCGCACGAAGGCCCGCGGACGCTCGTATTCCTCCTCGGTCAGCCATCTGCGGCTCGTGTCGGGATCGTCGTCGCCCGGTCCCGGACGCCGTCCCCCGGTGCGCACCCGAAAGCCGCGATTGTCCGGTCCCAGCGCCGGCCAGCCGGTCGTGCCGGGAAAGTTGTAGCTGGGCAGATGGGGATAGCTGTAGCGGTTGTCGCCCGGCGGCGTGCGCAGATAGATCACATGGCCGATGGGAATGCGCACCCGCTCCGTCATCAGCTCGGGGAATGCCTTGGGGAACCAGGGGCCGAGGGCGAAGACATGGGTTCCGGCCGCGATCTCGTCGCCAGGCTGGATCTTCAAGCTGTTGAGAGACCGGAGGTTCGCGTTGCCGGGCGCGGCGCGGGCGATCGTCACCTGTCCACCGTGGCGCTCGAAAACCCGCGCCACCGACTCGATCGCGCGCCGGGCCCGCACCACTCCAGCGTCCTGCTCCCAGAGCGCCACGGCAATCCCCGTCACATCGATCACCGGCCACCGCCGCCGGATCTCGTCCGCGTCGATGACCTCGTAGCGCACCCCCGTCTCGTCCCAGTAGCTGCGCGTGTTTTCCAGGAAGTCGGTCCATTCGTCGCGCATGATGAGATCCGAGGTGGGGAAGAAGACGCGCGGCAGCAACATCTCCTGCCACTGTTCGTCCCATTCCCTCCACATCTCGATCGCGCGCCGGGCCCAGCGCGTCCACAGCGAATTCGGGCGATTCCCGTAGCCGGTGCGCACGCCGCGCGTCTCGCCCCCCGAGGTCGCGCGCGAGTTGCCGGGTCCGTACTGGTCGATCAGGGCAACCTGCGCGCCCGCCCGTTGAAGATTCAGCGCGGTCCAGGCTCCGAAGGCGCCGGCTCCGACGATCGCCACATCGGGGAGCTGGCGGGTGCGCACCCAGGGAGCTCTCCGCTCGCCGAACCGCGCGCTCGCCGCCGACCCGGCCCCCGCCCCCCCCACCCCCCCGCACATCACCGCCCCCGCGCCCGCCACGGCCTTCTTCACAAAATCGCGACGGCTTGCCCCTTTTCCCTCTTCGCCCGGCGGGCCCGCGCCCCACCCCGTCGCGGCCGCCGCCTCGGCACGCCTGTGCCCGCCGCCCCCTGTCCGGCCTCCGCCCTTCCCACCAGCTTCCGGCTCGCTTCCCCTTCCGTCCGCACCCCTCATCGCCCGGCCTCCGGCGGCGCAATCCGCACCTCGCGCATCGGCGAGTCGGCGGTCAGCTCCGCCGCACCCGGATCGTGTCCATTGATGCTCAGAATGTACGCGGCGACATCGAGATACACTTGCTCTTCGAGGCCTCCGGGGTTGTCGTCCGGCATGGTGGAGCGCACGGTGCGGAAGAAGGAATAGACGGTGCGGCGGCCCCAGTTGGACTGGAAGGAGCGGCCGCGAAACTCGTTCGTGGTGTGGCACTCGGAGCAGACCTCGTCGAAGGTCACGCGGCCGCGCTCGGACTGGTCCGCGGTGAAGATTCCGGCGGGCGGGGCGTCGGGTGCGGGATCGGTGGCCGCGGCGGCGTCGTTTCCGGGGGCCGGAGCGGGCGCGGGCTGCGCAGGCTGCGGTGGCGTGGATGCCGGTTCCGAGCCGCTGCCCGCCGCGCATCCGGCGACGAGAATTCCCGAAGCAAGGAGGATTGCGGGCAGGATTGCCCGTCCGAGCGATTGCCGCGCCATGGCCAGAGCCCCTTCTGCTGTATAGTGTTCGTCTCCGTGCGCGATGCCTCGATGGTCGATGCCGCGCGCAACGGTTCGTATCCGGAATGGACGCCGGACACGGGGATGCGGGAATCCAATATAGGGGGAAGCGATGCGAATGGTCGAAGTGCGCGGGCGGGGATCGTGGTTGCGCGGGGCGCTGATCGGGGTGGCGGCGGGGGGTGCGGGGTGCGACAGTGTGCCGATGTCGATGGGCGATGTGCAGGCGATTGTGATCACCGCGGCTCCCGAGCTCTGGAACGAGGTGGGCGAGACCGCGCTGGAGACGCTGGAGGGTTCGGTCTTCACCGTCCGCGACGACTACGCTTTCCGGGTGCGCTACCACGAACCGGCGGATTCCTCGTGGGCCGCGCTGCGGCGTCTGCGTCAACTGCTTCTGATCGGCAAGCCCTCCGACCCGTGGATGGCGCGCGCGCTGGACCAGGCGGCCGGGACCGAATCGTGGAGTCCGGCGCCGGCGGTCGGGGACTCGGCGGTGATCGGGCAGGTGCGCGACGTCTGGGCGCGTCCGCAACTGGTCACCATGCTGATCCTGGACGAGGAGGCGGGCCCGGAGGCGGCGGCGGACCAGGTTCTGGCGAAGCTGCCCGAACTGTACGCAATCTTCGACGAGCAGTTCCGGGAATGGGTGCGGGCGCGGATGTTCGCAACCGACCCCAACCTCGAGCTGGCCGCGACCCTTCGCAGCGAGCATGGCTTCCGGCTGATCGTGCCCCAGGTGTACGACCATGAGGTGCAGGATTCCGTTCACATCTTCCGCAACGACAACCCGGACCCGTCGGAGCTGATTCGCCAGGTGACCGTCACCTGGATTGCGCCTCCGGCCGAAATCCCCGGCCCCGACGAACTTGTCGCCTGGCGCACGCAACTTGCCGAGGCCTACTACGACTATCCGCAGGTTGTGCCCGGCGACCGCATGGAAACGGCCACCTTCCGGCACCGCGAGCTGGATGGCTTCCTCGTCCAGTCCGTCTGGTCGAATCCCCCCGGCAGCTATCCGGCGGCGGGCCCCTTCATCCTTCGTGCGATCGCCTGTCCGGCGCAGCGGCGACTCTACCTGATCGACGCCTGGCTTTACGCTCCCTCGCGCGACAAGTACGAATACATGATTCAACTGGAAGAGATCCTCAACTCCTTCGAATGCGTGGAGCAGACCGAAAATGTGTAAGCCGGTTCCCCCATCCATCCCCGCTTCGGCGGTCCCGCTGTCGTCCGCCTCTTCCCCGGGCGACCCTGCCTCGGCGCCGGCCATGCCCTCCTCCAGCGCCTTTTCCGGCTCCGGCACAGGGCGACCGCGCCATTCCCGGCGAACCCCGCGGCACGAAAGGCCCGCTCCGCTCGTCGCGCTGGCCGTCCTCTTCCTGGTTGCGGCGTGCGGTCCGGTCGCGAACGACGCCCCGGTCGCAGGCGAACACGGCGCCGAAGGAGTCGGCTACGGCCACCCCGACCACGCCGGCCACGTTGCCGTGATCGACGAGATCATGATGACCCCGATTCGCGATGGACGGATCGCGGGCGCATCGGTCGCGGTCGTGCACCGCGGCGAGAGGGTGGCCGTGCGGGGCTACGGCTGGGCGAATCTCGAACTCCGCGTATCCACTCCCGAAGACGCCATCTACGAGATCGGTTCGATCACCAAGCAGTTCACCTCGGTCGGCCTGCTGCGCATGCAGGAAGAGGGGCTTGTGGACCTCGACGCCGACATGGCCGAGTACCTGCCCGACTTCCCCACCCAGAGCCACGCCATCACCGTGCGCGAGCTGCTCGACCACACCTCGGGAATCCGCGGCTACACCGAGATGGAGGCGGCGCGGCCCTACTTCGTGCGGCGCGTTCCCCGCGACACCCTCCTTTCCCTCATCGCCGCCCACCCCTTCGACTTCCCCACCGGCGAGGCCGAGATCTACAACAACTCCGCCTTCTATCTTGCGGGAATGATCCTTGAGGACGCCTCGGGGATGAGCTACGAGGACTATGTGGAAGACCGCATCTTCGCGCCGCTGGGAATGGACCGGTCGCACTACTGCAGCGAGACCGAGATCCACGAGGGCAAGGCGACGGGGTACGACGCGGGTCCGGATGGCCTGGTGCACAAGGGCTTCATCGTCCACAACGTTCCCTTCTCGGCGGGCTCGCTCTGCGCAAGCGCGGGCGATCTGGCGACCTGGCTGGACGCGCTGCACGGCGGCGAGGCGATGACCGACGAATCCTACCGGCAGCTCATCGAACCGGGCGATCTGAACGACGGCACGAAGCTCCGCTATGCGCTGGGGATTGCGGTCTCCGACATCCTCGGCCACCGCGCGATCCACCATGGAGGCGGGATCAACGGATTCCTCGCCGAATCGCTCCACCTGCCCGACGAAGAGCTGTCGGTCGTGGTCCTCACCAACACCGCCGGGGTGCCGTCGCCCTCGGAGCTGGCGCGGGAGATCGTCGTCGCGATGGTCGGCGACGCCACCCCGGAACCCCTTGCCTTCGAGGGCGATCCGGACTGGTTCACGGGCATCTACGGCGGACCGGCGCGCGGCGGACGGGCGGAGGTGCGAATCGATGCGGAGGACGGCGCGCTCACGGCCACCGTCGTCATGCAGGGCGGCCGCGAGCTCCCCGAAGCCGCGCAGAACAGGCAGACGATGGACTTTCGCGGTGGCGCCACCTTCACCGCCGGGGGCGCGACCCTCACCTTCGAGGGCGATGGCGAGATGGCGTCGGTGCTCCGGTACGACATCGTTTCCGGCTACACGCCGATGCGGCGCAGGTAGGGGCGTTCATTGTCCTTCGTCCATCTGCACACGCACTCCGAGTACTCGCTGCTCGATGGCGCGAATCGTCTGAAGGATCTGATCGACCGCGCGAAGCACTACGAGATGCCGGCGCTGGGGCTCACCGACCACGGCTGCATGTACGGGGCCTGGAGCTTCCAGAAGCTGGCCCGCAAGAGGGGAATCAAGCCGATCATCGGGATGGAGGCCTACGTGGCTCCCGGCGACCGGCGGGAACGGGCCCGCTCCGGCGAGGGCGGCAAGTCGGCCTATCACCTGGTGCTCCTTGCGCGCGACCGCGAAGGGTACCGCAACCTCGTCAAGCTGTCGTCGATCGGCTACACCGAGGGCTTCTACTATCACCCGCGGGTCGATCGCGAGGTGCTGGCCCGTCACTCCAACGGTCTGATCGTGAGTTCCGCCTGCATGGCCGGAGAGGTCGCGCGCCACCTGGCCGCAGGCAACGCCGAGAGCGCCCGCGAGGCGGCGGAGTGGTACGCCAACGTCTTCCCCGACCGGTACTATCTGGAGGTGCAGGCCCACGGAACCCCCGGACAGGCCGAGTTGAACGAACAGGTCTTCGCGCTGGCCAACGAGCTGGGACTGCCGGTCGTCGCCACCAACGACGCCCACTTTCTGGAGCACGAACACCACCCCGCGCACGACATCCTGGTCTGCATCGGAACCGCCAAGAACCACGACGATCCCAAGCGGTTGCGCTACGACGACGGCCTCTACTTCAAGGGCCCCGACGAGATGGCGGCGGCCTTCCCGGACCGGCCCGACGTCCTCGAAAACACCCTCGGGATCGCGGACGAGATCTCGCTGGATTTCGAGAAGAGCTACCACCTCCCCTCCTTCCCCCTGCCCGACCGCTTTGCCGACGACAACGCCTACCTGGTCCATCTGGCGCGTGCGGGAGCCCGCGAACGCTACGGCGACCCCCTCTCCGCCGAGGTCGAGGAACGGCTCCGCTACGAGCTCGACGTCATCCTGAAGACCGGCTACGCGGGCTACTTCCTCATCACCTGGGACTTCATCCGCTGGGCGCGCGAACAGGGGATTCCTGTGGGTCCGGGACGCGGTTCGGCGGCCGGTTCGCTGGTGTCGTACGCCCTTCGCATTACCGATCTGGACCCGCTCGCCTACGGGCTGATCTTCGAGCGCTTCCTGAATCCCGAACGCATCTCGATGCCGGACATCGACATCGACTTCTGCTACGAGCGCCGCGGCGAGGTGATCGAGTACGTGCGCAAGAAGTACGGACGCGACGCGGTGGGGCAGATCGTCACCTTTGGAACGATGAAGAGCCGGGCGGTGATCCGCGATGTGGGGCGGGTGCTGGGGTTCGAGCCCTCCGAGACCGACCGGATCGCGAAGATGATTCCGAACCAGCCGGGCAAGAGCTACACGGTCCGGGAGGCGGTGGACCGGATCCACGATGTGAAGGCGCTCTACCGGACCGACGAACGGCACCAGCGCCTCTTCGACTACTCGATCACCCTCGAGGGACTCTCCCGGCATGCGTCGGTGCATGCGGCGGGGGTCGTGATCGCGCCCGGGCCGCTCGACGACTATGTGCCGATCTGCACCCAGGGCAAGGGGAAGGGGAATGGGGGGCGGGGCGCGGCGGAGGGGGGGGACGGTCCCGACATCGTCACGCAGTACGACATGAACTGCCTCGAGGACGCCGGGATGCTCAAGATGGACTTCCTGGGCCTCAAGACGCTCACCGTCATTCACGACGCGGTGCGCGGGGCGAAGGCCCGGCTCGGCGAATTCCGGCATCCGGAGAGCGGTGCCCTCTACCGCTCCGATTCCATGAGCGACGTTCCCCTGGACGACCCGGAGGTCTACCGGATGCTGGCCAGCGGCGGCACCTCGGGCATCTTCCAGTTCGAATCCAATCTGGCGCTCGACAAGCTGCGGGCGATGCGTTGCGACCGTTTCGACGACCTCGTCGCCACCAATGCGCTGATTCGCCCCGGCCCCCTCGATTCGGGGATGACCGACCGGTACATCCTGCGCAAGCTGGGAAAGGAAGCGGTGGCCTTCCCGGCGCCGGGACTGGAGCCGATCCTCGAGTCCACCCATGGGATCATCGTCTATCAGGAACAGGTCATGCGGATCGCGAGCGAGCTGGCGGGCTACTCGCTGGGCGACGCCGACGTGCTCCGCAAGGCGATGGGGAAGAAGGACGCGAAGCTGATCGAGGCCGAGCTGGGGCGCTTCCGCGAACGGGTGCGCGAACGGGGACTCGACCGGAAGACGGCCTACGAGCTGGCCGACCAGATCAGGACCTTCGGTCGTTACGGCTTCAACAAGTCGCATTCGGCGGCGTACTCGATTCTCTCCTACAAGACCGCCTGGCTGAAGCGCCACTATCCGGCGGATTTCATGGCGGCGCTCCTCTCGTCGGTGCTGGACAAGACCGACGATGTGGTGAAGTACATCGGCGAGTGTCGCGAGCTGGGCCGCTACCATCCCGCGCTGGCGGAGGGGATCTCGGTGCTGCCCCCCGATGTGAACGAGAGCGGCTGGAAGTTCACCGCAGTCGGCGACGAGACGATTCGCTTCGGGCTGGGGGCGGTGCGTGGGGTGGGCAGCGCGGCGGTGCAATCGGTTCTGGCGGCGCGGCGCGAGGGCGGACCCTTCACCAGTCTCTTCGGGTTCCTGGAGCGGATCGACCTTCGCGCGCTCAACAAGCGGGCCTGCGAGGCTCTGATCACGTCGGGGGCGCTGGATTCCTTCGGCCACCGGGCCCAGATGGTGGCGGGACTCGACACGGCCTACGGCGAGGCGTCGGCGCGGCTTCAGGAAACCCTGCTGGGGCAGCAATCGCTCTTTGGCGACGAAGGCTTCGACCAGACCGAGCCCGAATTGCCCACCGTTCCCGAATGGAGCGACCGCGAACGGCTGGCTCGCGAGAAGGAGGCGCTCGGGTTCTTCATCTCCGGACACCCCCTGGACCGTTACCGCGAGGTGGCGCGCCTCTTCGACGAACTCGACGCGGCCTCCCTCAAGACGCGGGCGGGCGAGCTGGTCGAAACGGCCTGCGTGGTCACCTCCGTGTCGCGGCAGGTCTCGCGGCGCGACGGGTCGGAGTGGGGAAGGATCGCGGTGGAGGGGTTCCAGGGCACGGCAACGGTTCTGTGCTTCCGCGACGCGTGGCAGTCCTGCCGGGAGCTCCTGCAACCCGATGCGCTGGTCCTGGTGCGAGGCCGGGTGAGCGACCGCGACCGCGACGAGGAGGATCCGCCGGTCTTTCTGGATTCGGCGAAACCCCTGCGCGAGGTGGCGGCGAGCGGACGCCTTGCCGTGCAGATTCGGGTGGACCGGGACGCCCGGCCGGCCGACGATCTCTTTGAGCGGGCGCGCGCGATCCTCACGGGCAACGCAACCGGGGCGCCGGTCGAGGTGGTGGTGGGGAACGGGGACTCCGATGGCCAGGCCGACCCACCGCCGCGACTGAGGTCCAGGACGCTCCGGGCGACGGCGGACCGAGCCACGATCCGCGCACTGGAGGGGGTCTTCGGCAGGGGAAGGGTGGGGCTGGCCCGGGTCTGATGCGGCGCGCAACCGGCGAGCCCCGGGATCGGATTCCGCCGGCGCCGCCCGGTTCCGGCGACGATTCCGTCCCTGGTCGCCCCGCGAGAAACGCGGGCTATCGTCCCGGTGGCCGCCGCCGGGAAATCTCGTCCAGCTTCTCCGCCTGCTCCTCGTTCAGCAACGCCCTGAAATCCGTCTGGAACCCTTCAAGCACCGGCCGAAGCTCGGTCATCATCTGGCGAAGCTGTCCCCCGCCTCCCCCCGCTCCCCCGCCGGCTCGTCTCTGCCCGCCGGGCCGTCCGCCCGCAGCTCCCGTCCGGTTGCGCATCCGCGTCATCAACTCGCTGAAGCTGCTCAGCGCGGCCCCGTTCTCCTCGCGAATCTCCGCAACCAGCGCCGTCGCGCTCTCCCGCTGCGACTCGGTGAGCTCAAGCTCCTCGGCGAGCGCGTCGAAGCGGTTGTCCGCCGCGGTCCAGAGAAGAAAGGCGGGATTGGCGAAAGCTCCACCCGTCCCCGCGCCACCACGTCGCTGCTGCGCCTCGGCGGAGTGGGAAAGGGGGGCGGCAATCCCGGCGGCGGCCAGCGCCAGCGCCGCGATGGGTTGGCCAACGACCTTGCGGCGAAGCTCGGGTCTGCGAAGATCTCGGGTCATCGTCATGGTGTGTGCTCCCTCGGTGATTTGGCGGAATGCAATGCGCGCGGCCGTGCCCGGCGATGGTCAGCCCGCAGGCGCTTCGACCGACACGACAAATCAGACACGCGGCCTTCCTGATTCGTTAGCCTTTGCCCCCCTCGCAGCGTGGCCCGGCACGCCCACGCGATGTTCGGTTGAATCGTCGCCCGGGGATCGCCTGTCCCTGTCGCAGCCGGCATCGCCCGGGACAAGGTCCCATCTTCCCTTTTCGCGCAGCTCGGCCTCGGGCCCGATCCACAAGGCGCCGATCGGGCGCATATGTCCACCGGGGGCATACGGGATGCTGTCAGGCCGCAGATTCGGTACGATCAACGCGCCGCTCGCCTAAGGCTTCCGCGCGGGCCGCGCGGCCTGACCGACTACTCTCCCGGCATTCGCACGGCGCGAATGATCCCGCGTCGGCCCCCGTAACGCTTCCCATCATCCGCCATTCAATCCACCGCCCGATCAGTCCTTCGCCATTCACAAGGCCCGAGGCGCACCCACATCCGGTCCCTCGTCCCGCCGCCATTCAACCCACCGCCTGGAAAAGTCCCGATGATCACGCTGAAGAGAATCGCCCTCCCGCTCGCCCTCGCCATCGCTCCGCTCGGTCCGGCGGTCGCGCAGCCACCCGCCCCGAACGACTTCACCGGCCCCTGGATCGGGGTTCTCGACACTCCCACGGGTCAGCTCCGCATCCGCGTCGACTTCGAAATGGTGGATGGGAGCCCCATCGCGACGATGATCTCGGTGGACCAGGGCAACGCGCCGATTGCAGTGGCCTCGACGACCGTGGATGGCGCAACGGTCGCGCTCACCATGCCCATGGTCGGCGGCGGCTACGAGGGCACGCTCTCCGAGGATGGACAGTCCATTGACGGCGTCTTCAGTCAGGCGGGCGCCGAGCTGCCCCTTCTCCTGGAGCGAATGACCGCGGAAGAGGCCGACATGCGCAGACCGCAGGATCCGGTGGAGCCCTATCCCTATCTGGCGGAAGAGGTCAGCTACCCGAATCCCGATGGCGGACACACCCTGGCCGGCACCTTCACCCGGCCTCGCGAGGGCGGCCCCTTCCCGGCGGCGATCCTGATCAGCGGCTCCGGCCCCCAGGACCGCGACGAAGCGCTGGCGGGTCACCGTCCCTTCCTGGTCCTAGCCGACCACCTGACCCGTCGCGGGATCGCGGTGCTGCGCTACGACGACCGTGGCGTGGGGGAATCCACCGGCGATTTTGCGGCGGCCACCTCCCCCGACTTTGCCTCCGACGCGCTGGCGGGCGTCGCCTACCTGAAGACGCGCGACGATGTGGACACCGGGGCGATCGGGTTGGCGGGCCACTCCGAGGGCGGGCTCGTCGCACCGATGGCGGCGGTCGAATCCGACGATGTGGCCTTCATCGTGCTCATGGCGGGCCCGGGAATCACCGGCGAGCAGATCCTCTACGCGCAGGGGGCGTTGATCGCGCGGGCGCAGGGGGCGACCGAAGAGCAGATTGCGCGCAACCAGCGGCAGCAGCGGCGCATCTTCGAAATCATGAAGTCGGAAGCCGATCCGGAGCGGGCGGTGGAACGGCTGGAAGCGGTGGTGCGGGAACAGCTTGAGGCGCTGGGCGATCCGGAGCGCGCGGCGATGGGCGTCACCGACGAGGCTTCGCTCGAGCAGACGATCACCGCCCAGGTGGCGCAGGTGAACACGCCATGGTTCCGCTACTTCCTCACCTACGATCCGGCGCCGGTAATTGCCCAGGTGACAGTTCCGGTGCTGGCGATCAATGGCGAAAAGGATCTTCAGGTTCCATTCGAGGAGAACTTGCGCGAGATCGAAGCGGCGCTCCAACGCGGCGGAAACGCCAACTACGAGATTCACTCGCTGCCCGGTCTGAACCACCTCTTCCAGAGTTCCGAGACCGGATCGCCCACGGAGTATGCGGTCATCGACGAGACCTGGTCGGTCGAATCGATGGAGCTGATCGCGGACTGGATTCTGCGCACGGTGGGGCGCTGAGGGGAATCGCGGACGGGCTGGTTCAACCCGGGTTGCCCATGGTCGGACCGGTCGCCAGCGCCCGGGCCCGCTCCCAGAGTTCGGGATCTCCCAACCGCGCCGCCACCTCGCGAAAGGCGCCGCGCGGTCCCCGCCACCGAAGTTCGTCCACAGCGCCGAAGAGGTCGACGTCGCGGCGCAGCGTCGCCAGATCGCGAAAAAGGAAGGCGTCGTCGCGGAGTTCGTTCAGTGCCTGCGCCAGCCTGCGCGCTCCCCGCACGGCGATGTCCCATTCCTCGGCGCGCTTCGGAATCGTCTCCAGGCGGCCATACCGCGCCAGCACCCGTCCCGCCGATACCTTGCCCCAACCGGGAAGGCCAGGGTAGCCGTCGGCCGAGTCGCCCACCAGCGCAAGGAAGTCGGGAATGCTCGCCGGCGCCACCCCGAACTTCGCCCGCACCCCCTCTTCGTCGATAGTCCGTCCTCGCCTGCGATCGAGCAGCACCACCCGCTCGCCCACCACGGACTGCGTCAGATCCTTGTCCGGCGTACAGATGTGAATCCGTTCGACATCCGGGTCGCGCGCCGCAATGGCCGCCGCCGAAGCCAGGGCGTCGTCCGCCTCGAACTCCACCATCGGCCAGACCGTCAATCCCATCGCCCGGAGCGCATCCTCCAGCGGGTGAAACTGCGCCAGAAGCTCGGGCGCCACACCGGCGCCGGACTTGTATCCGGGCCAGAGGTCGTTGCGGAAGGACTCGATCAGATGATCGGTGGCGACGGCAAGATGCGTGGCCCCGGCCTCCAGCATTCCGAGCAGCGAGCCCACCACCCCCCGCACCCCGCCCATCCCCCGGTCATCTCGATTTGCCGCCGTCCCCCCCATCCCCCGGTCATTTTGAATTGCCGCCGTCCCCCCCATCCCCGCACCACCCCCATTCGGGTCGGAGCGGGCGCGAGCGCGCAGCCGGCCGTAATGGTGCCGAAAAAGCTCGTATGTCCCGTCAACCAGGTGGATCTGCACGGTCGCTGCGCCCCATTTCCGCCGTCCCCCGGTCGCGCTGCCAGCGCCCGCGGTTGCGGTCCTCAGAAGGCCACGAGCCTGGTAACCTTCAGCGTCACGGCCTGTTCCGCCACCGCCGGACCTCCCGGCGCCGGGTCCGCGCTGCGCCGCTCCGAATAGACCAGAAAGACATCGCTCAGCGGCGCGTGGATCAGATTGAAGCGCACATTTGTCAGAATCTCCTCCGTCGTTTCGTTGTACTGCACGAAGGCGCTCAGAAAGGTGCGGGTGTCGCGCGCGTACCGGAATCGGCCTGCCACAAGATTGGCGTCGAAGCCATTCCCGCCGAGTACCAGACGGTTGCGCTGGCCGGTGCCCTCCAGGAAGAAGTGCGCGCTCGGCCGCACCGTCACGCTCCCCGACACCGAGGTCCGCTCCCCGTCGAAGAAACCGCCCCGCGTGATCGAGATCCTGCCTCCCAGCTTGCGCCCCAGATCCGACTGCCAGCTTGCGGTCAGCGCGCCAAAGTCGTATTCGCCGATGGGCACCATCGTCCCCGCGATCGCGGTCGGTTCCTCCAGTCGCTCGTAGGACGCTTCGTACTCGAAGCTGAGTGTGCTGCTGTTCAGGAAGGAGATGGCGAGCCCGGGACGGATCAGTCGGCTTTCCATCACCCAATCCAGGTTGGCGAAGAGATCTAGGTCAAGGTAGGGATTGAATTCGCGAACATGGGGGATTGACGGTTGCGGATGCGCCCCGATCGTTGCAAATCCCCGCCGGATCCCGCGGCGCCGCACGAACCCGACGCCCGGATTGAATCCGTCGCCCACATGCTTGACAAGCGCAGAGGCATTCCACAGCGGATCGCGCCAGGCAACCTCGAGTGCGCCGCCCAGAGCGTTGCCGGAGAGATCGGGTTCGTCGGTGGCTGCAAGGTACGAGTTGACGAGCATCCGTCCCCCGGCCAGCCGCAGATTCAGGTCGGCCCCCAGCGCGCGGTTGAAGGAATCGCCGCCGCCGGTCGCCTGTCGGTTCACGAGCATGAAGCCCGCATCGCTGCCGCCCAGGATGTTCTTCCGCAGCCTCGCCACCGAGAAGTTCTCGCCGAACCTTCCCCTGTCGTCCTGCGTCTGCATATTGAGCAGCCCCAGCGCGTAGCCGCCCACGCGCCCGGTCAGGCGGGCTCCACCTGCGATCGGAACCGGGGTGCGGTCGGGGGCGAGACCGATGCGGCGGCTGTGAAAGAGCCTGAAGTTCTGCGGCCCGGAGCCGGTGCGGAAGTTGCGCACGCGGTTGTCCTGGAAGGCGAAGATTCCCTCGTTCTCAAGGAAGAAATCCCGCTTTTCCGGGAAGAAGAGCGAGAAGCGCGTCAGGTTGATCTGTTCCTCGTCGGCCTCGACCTGCGAGAAATCGGTCAGCGCGGTCAGATCGAGGGTGAGTTGCGGTGTCACGCCCCACTTGAGATCGAGTCCTCCCTCCAGCGTCTCGCCGGGGTTGGCCGCCCGTTCCCCGCCGGTGCGGACCGCGCTGATGAATGGCTTGACCGCCAGATTCCGTCCCTGCCGAAGCCCTTCCAGCCCGGTCAGCGTTCCCGCGCGAGACATCTTGTAGATGCGGAACTGGCGCGAGAGCGGCGCCCAGCTCGAATCCTCCGAAATCCTGCGAATGCGGCGCGAGAAGTTGATTCCCCAGCTCTGCGCGCCCTCCGACTCGCGGAAGCGCAGTGTGGTCAGCGGAACGGCGATCTCGGCGACCCAACCCCAATCGCGCACCGAAGTGGAGACCTCCACCTCTCCCTCCCAGGCACGGTTGACCGATTGCTGATCGTTGAAGGATTGCGCATCGAAGAGGGCGCCCGCCGGATTGACCGCGAAAAGAAAGGCGTTCTGGCGGTCCAGCCAGGTGTCGAGCGCGAAGCCGAAGATGTCGGAGTCCTGGGTGGCGAAGTCCTGTTCCATCCCGGCCGAGACGAGCAGCTCGGGGTGGCTGTCGTACAACGCGGCGCCGATATAGAGATGCGATTCGTCGTAGAGGACCCGAACCACCGTGCGCTCGGCGGAAGGCATCCCCTGGTCCGGGATGGATTGGCGAAAGACGCCCCGGGTGGAATCCGCGAGGGACCAGGCCGCGTCGTCGAGGTTGCCGTCCAGGACGATCGGCAAGGTCGCGCGGCGGGCCTCAAGGGTGGGGCGGGGGACGGTGTCGGGATCGACGCGCGCGGGAGCGGAGAGTTGGCCGGCAAGAGAGAGCGGCGCCCAAGCCGGCAGGAGGGCGGCGACCAGCGAGGCCGGAGCGAATGGACGACCCCTCGGCCGGGGACCGAAGCGGTTCATGCGCACCTGGGGCGAATCCGAGCGGCGATTGCCGAAATGGCGAGAAGGCGCATGGCGAGAGGAAACGCCGTGGTCGGGGAAGCGCGGGGTCAGAGAAACGCGGGGTCAGAGAAAGAAGCGCTGAAGCGCGAGAATCAGGCCGACGACCACGACCGCGTGGCCGAGCAGAAGCTTGTAGACCGAACCCCTCAACTTCTCGATTTCGACCTTCACCATGGAGAAATCGAGCTGAGTCTCCGCCCTCAGCTCTTCGATTCGCTTGTCGAGCCTCGCGACATCGACCTTGAGCCCGTCGACATCGGCACGAAGCGCCACCACCTCGGTCCTGATTTCGTCCACATCGCGGCGAAGCGCCGCCACCTCGACCCTGACCTCATCCACATCGGCCCGCACCGAGACCACCTCGATTCGCAACTGTCCGAAGCCCTCTCGCAGACCGCTCACCTCCCCCATTACCTCGCGCACATCCCAGCGGGTAGCTACATTGCCCGTCACTGCGCTGCCGATTCCCGAGCGCTCCATGGGTAGAATCAACTGTTTTGTCCTCCATCCTGTCAAATCGGGTTGCTCTATCGCCGCGGCGACCGCGATCTCGGCGCTCGGCGGCCGGTCCGATACAGTCCAGCGTCTTTTCCGGGCATCCAAATGGCGAAATGGGACATGTCGAAACGGGATCTGTCACAATGGGAAAGATGAGGTGCGGCATGATCGAATGGGCCACGGAATCCGGCCGCTTGCACGGCCTTCCCCAATGGCTCGCGCGGGTTGTCGGCACAGCCTGCCTGACCGGCGTCGCGTCTGCCCTCGCCGCTCTCCCGGCAACGGCGACTTCGGCCCAGGAAACCCGCCTGCCCGATACCGTGACGATCTCCGGCAAGGTGCTCGACGAGGTCACCGGGGACCCGATTTCCGGGGTTGTCGTCAGGCTGACGGCACCCGGCCTCACCCTGGTCAGCGACGAGGAGGGGGGATTCGCCATCGAGCGCATCGTCCGCGGCAGCTACCAGGTCCACCTGATTCACCCGGATTACCTGCGTCTCGACGGAGACCTTGAAGTCGAGCGATCCGGCGAGCTGGCGCTGCGCATGACGCCGATCGCCGCCCCGGGCTCCGACATGATCACCGGGGTCGTCGGGATCGTCACCGACCGGGCGAGCGGACGGCCAGTCCCCGAGGTTGTGGCGAGGTTGCCGGGCGTCGGGCGCACGGCGCGAACCGACGACGAAGGGCGCTTCATCCTTGCGGAGCTTCCACCGGGCCGCCATGAAGTCGCATTCTCGCACCTGGGGTATCAGCCGCGGTCCGTTTCCGTCGAGGTTCAGGCCGGCCACGCCACGCGGTTGCAGGTGACGCTCGCCGTCGATGCCATCGCTCTGGACCCCATTGAGGTCGAGGTCGAGCGGCGGCAGGCAAATCTCGATCGGGTCGGCTTCTACCAGCGGCGCGAGGATGGCTGGGGACACTTTGTGGAGCACGACGAACTGGAGTACGCGGCGCGAGTCACCGACGCTCTCACACGGTTTCCCGGAGTCACGACGGTGCCGGATCCGCGAATGCCCTCGCGACAGTTCCTGGCTCTGCGCAGGATGGGCGCTCCCTGCTTTCCCGCCGTCTATCTTGATGGAGTTCCGATCGGCGACGCGCGTTCGGTGGCGGGGATCAACGACATCGTGAGTCCGCTGGCTGTGGCCGGAATCGAGATCTACCGGGGTACGGCCGGCACGCCTCCTCAGTACTGGGGAACGAGTTCTTCGTGCGGGGCGGTCCTCATCTGGCTGCGCCGGGGTGGCTGAAGGCGAACGAACCGGGAGCCGGGACCGCGCAAGTCGCCGACGAATGGAACTTCGCGCTTCGCCGTCGTGCCTTCGGGGTCTGGCGCGCACCCACCGCCTTCCCCACCTTGTGGATTCCATTTCACAGGCAAACAATTCCGTTTCACAGGCCATTTCACAGGCAAACAAATAGGGAGCAACCCGAGATGAATCCTGCCGAAGCCCTGCATCCTGCCGAAACCCTGCGCGACCGGTTCCTGCGTGCCGTGGCGGGCACGGCCGCCCTTCTGATGATCGTCGGTTGCGGTGGCGGCGATGACGCGAGCGACGCCGATGCGGGAATGACCGAAGAGGAAGCCACGCCCGCCCGCGTGATGATCACGGAGCCGGCCGATGGCGCGGAGGTCGACGCCGGGCCGCTGCTGGTGGTCATGGAGGTCGATGGACTCGAGATCGTTCAGGCCGGGAACATGGAACCGGGAACGGGACACCATCACCTCGTCGTCAATGGCGATGTGGACTGGGCGCTGCCGATTCCGAACGATCCGGGCGTCCACTACCACATGGGACTGGCGCAGACCGAGTTCACCCTGGAGGATCTGCCCCCCGGCGAGCACCGGATTATCGCGGTGGTGGCGGATGGCGTGCACATCCCCCTGGATCCGCCGGTCGCCGATACGATTACCGTCGTCGTGCGGTAGGAAGCGGTGGCAAGACCGCCTCGGAGTCCGTCCGGGCCCGGTTCGCGGCGGACGGATGGCGAAGGTAAGGCGCGCGAGTTGGGCCGGGCCGTTCTCTTCCTGGCCGCGATTCTCCAGCTTTCCTCCTGCGCTCCGACGGACCGGGGGGTCGCCGCGCGGGCGGGCGACTGGACGCTGACAGAGTCCCGGCTGGCCGAACTGCTGGTATTGGCGCAGCCCTTCCCGCTGGATTCGCTTGCGGTTCATCAGTTTGCCGAGATGTGGACATCTGCGGCGGCGCTCTCGCAACGGGCCGCTGCGGGCGATTCGCTCCTGGGTTCGGAGGCGCGCGAGGCATCGACCTGGCTGGATCGGCGCGAAGCGATCCTGGAGATTGACCGGCGGGAGCGGCTGGGGGCGGCCGTCGCGCGAGACGAGGCCGAGATTGCGCAGCTCTTTGCCGAGGGATCTCTGCGTCTGGTCGCCCATGTGCTGCGCCGGGTGGGGCCGGCGACCTCATCGAGCGAACGACTCCTTCAACAGCGCACGATCGAACGTCTGCTCGCCACGATCGCCGAGGGGGGCGGATGGAACGATGCGGTGGCGGAGAGCGAGGACGCGGAGTCGCAGCGGCGGGGCGGATTGCTCGGAGTCTTTGCCGCGGGCGAACTTCCGACCACACTGGACCGGGCCGCCTTTCGGCTTGAACCGGGGCAGGTCTCCGGGGTGGTGCAGAGCGCCGAGGGCTTCCATATCGTGTACCGGCCGCGCTTCGAGGAGGTGGGGACTCTCTTTCGCGACCTGCTGGCGGAGCGCGATCTGGCCCAGGCCGATGCGGGCGCCGCGGAGGGAGTGCGCGAGGCGCGTTCCTTTGCAGCCACCTCCGGCGCGCATGTCGTGGTGGCGCGAATGGCCGAGGATCCGGCCGGATGGCTCGATTCGGAGCAGGTGCTGGCCACCTGGGATGGGGGCGCGCTGAGAGCTGCGGTGGTGGCGCGGGTGCTGGCCTTCTTTCCGCCCGAGTCGCTCGCGGAGTTGATCGAGGTGGGGGAGGAGGGCCGGGTGCGGCTCATCGCCGATGTGGGCACGCGCGAACTCCGCCTGACCGATGCGGCCGCCCGGGGGCTTGCGCTGGACGCGCCGACGGCCGACCGGCTTGCGCTCCTGCACGACGAAGAGATCGAGCACTGGACGCGGGTGCTGGAGCTGAACGGACCCGACGCTCCCTCGCGGGAGGCCCTCGCGCGCTACATGGAGGCCGTGGTGGCGCGCCGCGAGGACGCCCGTTCGATGCCGCCCCTCTTCGAGGCCTGGATCAGGGACGGGATCGAGACGCGGGTGAATGGCCGCGGAGTCCTGGCGGCGATCGTGACGGCGCGTGGAATGCTGGCCGAAGCGGGGGGCGGGGGGACGGGGGATTCGTGATCGCGGCGGCCCGGACCGCTCGGAGGTCGGGACGGACATTCGATCTGTCGCGCCCCGGATGCGCCGCTCGCACGGTCTGCAAAGAGGAAGGGACCAGGGCTTCGCCTCGCCTTGCCGGTTCGGCGCATCGCCGCTTTCGGCGCGCACTCGCGATGGTCCACGGACCGCTGGTGGCCGCCGCGCTTTTCGGCTGCGGCGACACCCCCCCCACCCCACCCCCCGACCTCGGCGACCCCACGGCGAATCTGGATGCGGGCGACCGCGGCCGCTTCCTTCTCGGCCGCGCCCTCTTCGAGCGTCTGGCCACCCCCGACGAGGGCCTCGGCCCCCTTTTCAATGCGGAGCGCTGCAGCGACTGCCACGATCAGCCGGTCGTGGGCGGCGGCGGCGCCCGCATTCGGGTCGTCAAGGCCACGCGCTTCGCCGATGGACGCTGCGACCTCCTCCACGCCGAGGGCGGCGACAATATCCAGCGCCGCGCCACCGATCTCCTGGCCGCGCACGGGTTGGGCCCCGAGCGGATCCCCGCCGCGGCCACCGCTTCGGCGCGCGTCACCGCCCCGCCCCTCTTCGGTCTCGGCCTGATCGGCGCCGTCCCCGATGCGGTCCTCCTGGAGGCCGCCGACCCTGACGACCGCGACGGCGACGGCATCTCGGGACGTTTGCCGCGCCTGCCCGACGGACGGAGCGCGCGCTTCGGTCGCAAGGGGGACGCCGCCACCCTCCGCGATTTCGTGGTCTCGGCTCTCCGCTTCGAGCTCGGCTTCACCACCCCCGCCCACCTCGACGAGATCGCCGTGAATGGCGTCCCCGTACCGCCCGGCGCCGACCCCGCGCGCGACCCTGAAATCGACCCCGTCGCGCTGGGCCAGCTCACCGACTACCTCCGCTTCCTCGCGGCCCCCGCCCCCGACCGCGACCTCCCCGATGCGGCCCGCGACACCGTCGCCCGGGGGCAGGCCCTCTTTCGCCAGATCGGCTGCACATCGTGCCACCGCGAGACGCTGGTCACGGCCGTCGCGGACACCCCCGCCTCAACCGGCGCCGGCTCCGTTGCCGCCCCGCTCGCCGACCGCACGATCCGGCCCTGGTCCGATCTGCTGCTGCACGACATGGGCGAAGGGCTGGCCAACGTCTGCGGATCCGACGCCGCCCCCGCCGAACTTCGCACGGCGCCGCTCTGGGGCCTCCGCCACCGCAACCTCTTCCTCCACGACGGGCGCGCCTCCGATCTTCCCGCCGCCATCCGCGCGCACGGGGGCGAAGCCGCCGCCATCCGCGACGCGTTCCTTGCGCTGCCCGCAGAGGCGCAGGCCGACCTGATCCGTTTTCTGCGGTCGCTGTGAGCCGCGATCGGCACCCTGGACGCTGGCGGCAACGACGACCGTCTTCTCCCGCCGTCAGGCGTCCCCCGGCGAGGCCGCGCCCTGAACCGCCGCCGCTTCCAACCTGACCCCCCGCACTCTCCCGGCTCGCGCTTCCCCCTCCAACGGCAAACACCACCATGAAGACCGTCCTTCCACGCATCGTCCCGGCCGCTCTGGCCATTGCCTTCGCCGCGCCCGCCGCATCCCAGCTTGCCCCGGAAACGCGCCAGCGCATCGACGCCGTCTTTGCCGAGTTCAACCGCACCGATGGCCCCGGCTGCGCGGTCGGGGTTTCGCTCGGCGGTCGGCTTGCCCACGCGCAGGGCTACGGCATCGGCCAGATGGACCACCGCATCGCCCTCACGCCGCGCTCCGTCTTCTACCTGGCCTCGGTGTCGAAGCAGTTCGCCGCCGCCGCCATCCTGATCGCCGAGCACGAAGGCCACCTGTCCCTCGACGACGACATCCGCCGGCACATCCCGGAGTTCCCCGCATACGATCAGGGCGCCGTCGCCATCCGCCACCTTGTGCACCATACAAGCGGCGTGCGCGACTATCTCAGTCTGTTGAATCTGGCCGGGACTCCCTTCGAGAACATCCTGACCGACGAGGCGATGCTCGACCTCGTCACCCGCCAGCGGGAGCTGAACTTCGTCCCGGGCTCCGAGCATCTGTACAGCAATTCCGGCTATGTGCTGATGGCCGAAATCGTCAGGCGGGCGACGGGCAAGTCGTTGCGGGAGTTCGCCGAAGAGAAGATCTTCCAGCCCCTGGGGATGACCAGCACCCACTTCCACGACGACCGCGCCGAGATCGTGCCGGGACGGGTCTTCAGCTACCATCCGCGACCGGATGGCGGCTGGCGCACCGACTATCTCATCAACTTCGACAAGGTGGGGGACGGCGGGCTGTATTCGACCGTCGAGGATCTCGCGCGCTGGGACGCGGCCTTCTACGGCGACCTGAATTCCAGTGCCAACGCGGGCGCAGGCGGCCGGAACGCTGCCAGTGACCACCCCTTGGGGATTCCCGACTTTGCGGAGCGAATGTACGAGCGCGGCGTCCTGACCGGCGGCGACACGATTGCCTATGCGCGCGGACTCTCGGTGGGGACGCGGCGGGGGCTCAGGCGCGTCTCGCACGGCGGCGGCCTCATGGCGTTCCGCACCATGATCGCGCGGTACCCGGAGGAGCGCACGGCGGTGATCACCCTCTGCAATGTGGGAACGGCGAACCCGGGCGCGCTGAGCATGGCGGTGGAAGACATCGTGCTGGAGGATGCGTTCCCGGAGGAGGCGGCCGAAAATCCGGCGAGTCCGGGCGCGGCAATGGCGAATCCGGACAGCGAGGCCGCCGAAGCGACGGTGCCGGCGGAGGTCGCGGCGGCGCTGGCGGGTGCCTACCACTCGGCGGAGATCGGCGCGACCTGGAGGATCGAGGCGGTGGAGGGACGACTTGTCCTGCACCATCCGGGCGGCCAGTCGCAGGATCTGGAGCCCCGGGACGAGAACGTTTTCGGGTGGGGCGGAATCGAGCTGGCCTTCGTCGTGGAAGGAACGCGCGCGACAGCCTTCGTCCTGGCCGCGGGACGGGTGCGGAACATCCGTTTCGAGCGGGAGTACTGACCGGAGTTGGACCCGGGCGCGGCTGTGCGCGAAGGAGCGGGAACTCATGGATCGAACGGCCTGCCGGAGCTCGTGATCGCCGACCGCCGGGGTCCCGCTCCGCCCCCTTACCTGGATTGTTGATTTGTCCCATCGTCCTGAACATCCTATCGTCCTGAACATCCGGTGCCCGGGCCATCTTCCCGGGAGCGTTGCCGGATCCTGCCCCCGGTCCCCAGACCCGAGGCCTCGGGGGCTTTTTTCTTTCTCTCCAAGGGGAGGTACACCATGGTCTTTCTTCGTAAGACCTGCGCCGTTCTGGCGCTGCTCGCCCTCGCCGTGCCGATCGCCGCGCAGGAACGCGCCTCGGTCGGCGGCCTGGTCCGCGACGGATCCACCCTGCAGCCGCTCGGAGGCGCCCAGATCCAGATCGAGGGCACCAACTTCGGCGGCCTGACGAGCGCCGAGGGGCGGTTCGTCATCCTCAACATTCCTCCGGGAACCCACTCGCTGCGCGCCACCTTCATCGGCTACGGCCCGATCACGCAGGAGTTCACGGTCGCCGCGGGGGAATCGGCGGAGGTCAACTTCGACCTTGCGCAGTCCGCGCTGGCTCTCGACGAGATCGTCGTCACGGCCACCGGGCAGCAACGGAAACGCGAGCTTGGCAATGCGGTCGGCGACATCGACGCGGCCGAGATTCGCGAAGTGGCGCCGGTCAACAACATCTCGGATCTGTTGCAGGGCAGGTCGGCCGGGGTCCAGGTCTTCAACTCCGCCGGCACCTCGGGAGTGGGTTCGCGAATCCGGATCCGCGGCTCCAGCTCGATCTCGCTGTCGAACGACCCGCTCATCTACGTCGATGGAATCCGCGTCGACAGCCGCCAGAGCGGACTCGGCGCCGGCGGCCAGGAGGCGTCGCGCCTCGACGACTTCAACCCCGAGGACATCGAGTCGATCGAGATCGTCAAGGGGCCCTCGGCGGCCACCCTCTACGGCACCGAAGCAGCCAACGGCGTGATCCGAATCACCACCAAGCGGGGCGTTCCCGGCACCACGCGCTGGAACATCTGGACCGAGGGCGGAATCATCCAGGAGCCCAACACCTATCCTCTAAACTTCGCGGGCCTCGACGCGGCCGGCGGCACCTACGCACGCGCCTGCCGCCTGAACGAGGTCGCCAACGGGCTGTGCAACCAGAGCTCGGTCGAGTCCTACCAGGTCCTGCACGATCCGGCGCTCTCCCCGATCGACGACGGCAATCGCACCCAGTTCGGGCTTTCCGTCACCGGCGGAACCGAGCGCATCAACTACTACATCGCGGGCGAGTTCGAGGGCGAAACGGGCCCGTACTCCCTTCCCCAGCCCGACCGCGAGGATCTGGAATCGCGCGGCGTTCCGGTCACCAGCGAGGTCGAGCGGCCCAACCAGCTTCGGCGGCGCAATCTGCGCGTCAATCTCAACAGCCAGGTCGCCGACCGGGTCACCCTGGCGCTGCAGATGTCCTACCTGGACAGCCACTTCGCCTACATGGGCAACGACAACAACTCCTTCGGCTTCCTCCCCAGCGCCTTCTTCGGCGGCTCCAATCCCGACCGCGCATGGGGATTCCAGCGTCCCGCCCAGCTCTTCGGCCGCACCTTCTACCAGGACACCAACCGCATGACCGCGTCGAGCACGGTGACCTGGGACCCCTTCGAGTGGCTGGCCGTGCGCGGAACCGGCGGGGTCGACTACTACAACCGGGGCGACATCTCCTTCTTCGCGCGCGACATCGGGGTGCCGGGCGACCGCAACCGCGGCCGCAAGGACACCGACTACATCAATCAGTGGCAGTACACCTTCGACGCGAGCACCACCGCCTCCTTCGATCTGGCCGACGAGATCACCTCGCGCTCGACGCTGGGCGTGCAGTACTTCGAGAACCAGTACCAGGGCACCCAGGCATGGGGAATCGACATCGTGAACGGCGGTTCGTCGATCGGGCTCGCCGCCGAAACCTTCTCCAGCGAGTTCCACACCTTCGAGAAGACCGCCGGCCTCTTCATCGACCAGCAGTTCGGACTGAATGACCGGCTCTTCCTGACCGGGGCCGTCCGCGCCGACGACAACAGCGCCTTCGGCCAGGACTTCGACCTCATCTACTACCCGAAGGCGGGGCTCTCCTGGATTGCGTCGGAGGAAGAGTTCTTCCCGCGGATCCCCATGGTGGACCAGTTGCGCTTCCGCGGCGCCTGGGGCAAATCCGGACTTCAGCCGGGATCGGACGACGCCATCCGCACGCTGTCGGCCAACGCCATCACCACTCCCGGGGACGAGACGAGCTCCGGAGTCTCGATCGGGAACATCGGCAACAGCCTTCTGGAGCCCGAACGTTCGAGCGAAATCGAGGTGGGTTTCGACGCCGAAATCGCCGGGGGACGCGCGGGCCTCGAGTTCACCTACTACGACAAGCGCACCGACGGAGCCCTGATCACCGTTCCGCTGGCGCCGTCGCTGGGGGCGAGCGCATCGCGGTGGATCAACATTGGCGAGGTGCAGAACAAGGGCTACGAGGCCACGCTCACCGCCGGAGTGGTCGAGCTTGAAGGCTTCTCCTGGGATCTGACGCTCTCGGGTTCAATCAACAAGAACGAGCTGCTGTCGCTGGGCGAAGGCACCGAACCGATCGGATCGCAGACGCGCTTCGTGCCCGGTTTCCCGCTCGGAGGGCAGTGGGACCGGCCGATCCGGAGCTGGGCCGACAACGACGGCAATGGAATCATCACCCCGGACGAGCTGACGATCGGCGACACGATCGAATACATCGGGCCCGGCCAGCCCGAAGATCAGCTCACCATCGTCTCCAACTTCCGGATCCTGGATGGCATTCGCATCTACGGACTGCTCGACTACCGCGGCAACTACATCGCATACAACAACACCGAGCGCTTCCGCTGCCGCTTCCGGCTTTGCCAGGCGCTGATCGATCCGGCAACTCCGCTGGACGAACAGGCGCGCGCGGTGGCATCGCTGCTGCACCCCAGCCAGACGGTGTGGGGCTACATGGAGGAGGGGAACTTCTGGAAGCTGCGCGAAGTCTCGGTGAGCTACGAACTGCCCGTATCGGTCCTCAACCGGATCGGTGCGTCGCGCGGTTCGCTGACGCTGTCGGGGCGCAATCTCGGAACCTGGACCAACTACACGGGCATGGATCCCGAGATCAACTGGAATGGGTCGGGAGACAACTTCGGCATTTCGGAGTTCCTGACCCAGCCTCCGGTGCGCTACTACACCGCCCGCATCAACTTCGCCTTTTAGGAAGGAGCGACCAATGAAGCGACCTGACATCGGGAGCTGCAAGACTCTGGTGGCCCTGGGCGCGTTGGCGCTTGCGGCCTGCGACACCGACGATCTCCTCAACGTGGTGGATCCCGACATCGTGACGCCCGCCGACGTGGTGGGCGAAAAGGGCGCCGAGCTCTACTGGGCGGGCGCCGTCGGCCTCTTCGCGGGGGCCTATTCCAGCGGAGGCGGGGGACAGGTGGTCTACTCGGGGATGATGTCCGACGAGTTCCACCTCTCCGGCACCTTCCCGACCCGCAACGAGGTGGACCGGCGCGAGATGGACGATCGCAACGGAACCCTCCTCGGGCACTACCGCACCCTGCACCGGGCCCGCGTGGGCACGAAGAACGCGGCCCAACGGATGGCCGAAATCCTTCCGGGCGACGCTCGCATCGCCGAGATGTGGAATCTGAACGCCTACGTCAACCTCTTCTTCGCGCAGGACTACTGCTCCGGGGTGCCCTTCAGCGACACGCCCAACGAGGGCGACATCGTCTACGGCGAGCGGCAGACCACGGAAGAGATCGTCAACATGGCTGCCGCCGCCTTCGGGAGTGCGGATCAGGCTGCGTCCGGCGACCAGGACCAGCGCAACCTGGCCGCGATCGGATTGGCCCGCACGCGGCTCAGCCAGGGCGACTTTGCCGGCGCGACCAGCGCGGCGGCGACCGTTCCCGACGACTGGGCCTACCAGGTCCGCAGCAAGCAGGGCGGAACCTTCGGCCAGCGCAACGCCGTGTTCGAGCTCAACCAGCGCCAGCGCCGGTGGTCGATCTCCGACATGGAGGGCGAGAATGGCATCGCCTTCCGCTCCGAAGCGGACAGCCGGGTCCCGTGGGAGGACAGCGGTGGCCCGGGCTTCGACCAGGAGACCCCTCTCTACCACCAGCTCAAGTACGATTCCGAGGAGTCCGATGTCGTGCTGGGCAGCGGATTGGAGGCGCGGCTCATCCGGGCCGAGGCCGAATTCAACTCGGGCGGTCCCTGGCTGGCCACCCTGAACGAGCTGCGCGCGGGCGCGGGTCTGGCGCCATTGGCCGATCCCGGCGATCGCGACGGGCAGATCCGGCTTCTCTTCGAGGAACGCGGACGGTGGCTCTTCGGAACCGGCCAGCGGCTGGGCGATCTGCGACGGCTGGTTCGCCTGTACGGCTACAGCCAGGAAGATGTCTTTCCGACCGGGGCCTTCTTCAAGGGCGGCGCCTACGGCACCGACGTGAACCTGCCGATTCCCTTCGAGGAGCACGAGAACGAAGCGCTGGCGGGACTCGAGGGTCAGTCGCTCTGCCTGGACCGGGAAGCGTAGGGCCGAACCGAAGTTTCGTCAGGCAACCAGGGGCCTGTCGGCGATCAGGGGAATGCCGGCAATCAGGGTCCTGAAGGGTTGAAGGACTCGCGGGAGTCCGTGGGGGCAGGACGCCTTCACGGGCTCCCGCTGTCTTGCGGGCCGCCGGAGGACCTCCCAAGCCGCCGCCCGAACCGTCCGCTACCGGCCCCCGCGCGTCCGAATCAGAATCACGCCGTCGCCGGCGTTGGTGCCGTAGTAGGTCGTCGCGTGAACGCCGCTCAGCACCTGAATGCGTTCGATGTCCGCAGCCGGGAGCGCATCCAGGAGCTCCAGATCGCGAACCTGCACATGGTCGATGTAGATCGGGGTGTCCTCGATCAGCGCCATGCTGGAAAATCCCCGTCGGTGAACCCGCGCCGGACCGCCCCCGGCCGACTCCCCGAAGCTCGCGTAACGGACGGTGCGCCGGAGCGCTTCCCACATCGTGGTCGCCTCGGATTCGGCAATTTCGGCGGCCGTGATGACCGTGCCCGTGGATGCGTCGGGCAGCGCCGCGCGGGGCCGGATTCCGCAGCCGGAGAGCAGCGTCGCACAGGTCAAAAGGGCGGAAAGGAGGAGTCGCAATGGTCGCGTTGGTTGCATGAGGTGCAGGGGGGCGGGCGGGCGGCCTGACTCGGCAATCTGGCGGGGGCGTCCAGGCTGCCCATGGCCGGATCCGCTCGTCGCGCGGGGCGGCGGGTGCCGGAACCCCGGAGCCGAATCCCTGAAATGTCCGGGAACGGGCGCCTGGCCGCAAGCGGGTCGGCGTCCGGCTCGCACCGAAGCCCGGGCGGTCCCTCGCTCTTGACCGCCCCCGGCGCCCGTGTAGCTTTGGCGGCGAAATTGATGCATCCTCGCCGGCGGGAAGCCGGCATCGAAACCGGCGGGAGGGCAGTGTCCCGCAAGGCAGGAATCCGGCATGGCAGGAGCGACGGACGCGCAATGGTCCAACTGACCGACGTTACCAGGTACTACGGCCGCAAGCGGGCGCTCGGCCCCGTCTCCTTCGAGATCGGCCGCGGCGAAACCGTGGGGTTCCTTGGTCTGAATGGCGTGGGGAAGACGACCCTTCTGCGCATCCTCGCCTGCGGGCTGCGGCCCTCTTCGGGATCGGTCGCAATCGACGGACTTGACGTGCTGCGCGATCCGCACGAGGTCCGCAAGCGGGTCGGCTATCTTCCCGAACAACCCCCCGTCTACGGCGACATGACGGTGCGCGACTATCTGAGCTTCGTGGGCCGGATCAAGGGGATGACGGCGGAAGCGGTCGCGCGGCGGGTGCCCGAGGTGGAGGAGTACGCCCGCATCGCCGAGGTGCGCGATCTGCCGACGCGCCATCTGAGCCAGGGCTACCGGCAGCGGGTTGGGGTGGCGCAGGCGATCGTCCACGAACCCGAGCTGCTGATCCTCGACGAGCCCACCCACGATCTCGACCCGGTCCAGATCATGGAGATGCGCGCGATGATCCGGACGCTGAAGGACAGGCATACGATCCTGATCTCGAGCCATATCCTGCCGGAGATCAGCGAGACCTGCGACCGGCTTCTCATCCTTGACGACGGCCGCATCGTGGCGTCGGGGAGCGAGGCCGAGCTGAGCGACCGCCTGCTGACGTCGCGCCGCATCGAGGTGACGGTGCGGGGGGGCGAGACGGAAGACCGGGCCGGCGCGGGCGCGGAGGTCCTGATCGGGCAGGTGCCGGGGGTGACGAAGGTGAAGTGCGCGGCGGCCACGACGGGGAAGGGGGGCACGGCGACCTTCCGGGTCGAGGCCAACGCCGATCTGCGCGCCGAGGTCTGCCGGGCGCTGGTGGAGGGCGGCCACGACGTGATCGCGCTGGCGCGCGCCGAACGGCAACTGGAAGAGGTGTTCGTGGGGCTGGTGGGGGGGGTGCGGGCATGATCGGAACCGGCGCCACCGGCATCATCTTCCGGCGCGAGCTCCAGGCCTACATTCGCTCGCCGATGGGGTACATCGTGGCGGCCGTGGTGCTCCTCCTCGACGGCGTCCTCTTCTATGCGACCGCCCTGAATCCCGATCTGGGAGCCACGCTCTCGGGGTCCGTCCTGGCGCGCTTCTTCTACAACGCGAGCGGGCTTACGGCGGTGGCCGCGGTGGCGCTCTCGATCCGCCTCATCGCCGAGGAACGCCAAACGGGAACGCAGATCCTCCTCGACACCTCGCCGGTCCGCGACTGGGAGATCGTGCTGGGCAAGTTCCTCTCGGCGCTGGCCTTCCTCACGGCCATCACCCTGGCCACCCTCTACATTCCCCTTCTCATACTGGTCAACGGCAAGATCGCCATCGGCCACATCCTGATTGGCTATCTCGGCCTGACGCTGCTCGGCGCGGCGGTCCTCGCGATCGGTCTCTTCGCCACGGCGCTCACCCGTCACCAGCTCGTGGCGGCGGCGGTCGCGGCCGGCATCACCAGCGTCATGTTCCTCCTCTGGCCCCTGTCCCAGGAGATCGGCGCGCCCCTCTCGCGCGTCTTCGCGGCGCTGGCCATCCACGGCCGTCACTTCGCCGGCTTCCTCTCCGGCCTCCTGCACCTGCGCGACGTCGTCTACTACCTGGCGCTGAGCTACTTCTTCCTCTTTGCCGCCACCAGGGTGATGGAGGCAAGAAGATGGGGCTGAGGCCAATGGACTCCCGGCAGGCCGGGGTCATTCGCTCGCCATGCAGCGGGAGATCGGAGGCAAGAAGATGGGATTGAAGCCAATGGACTTCCGGCGGACCCGATTCGCTTTCCGATCGTCGGCTGAACCGGAGACACGCCGATGGGACTGAAGAAACCCTGGCTCACCGGACTCCTGCTGGCCGGGCTGGCGGCGGTCTTCGTCGGCACCCGCGTCCTGGACGACGTGGACTGGTTTTCCCTGCCCCTGGTCCTGGCTGGAAGCGCCGCCCTCATCACGGCCACCATCTGGCGCACGCTCCTCTGGCGCCGCACCCGGGACGATTCTCCCTCCGTCGAGGGCCTCTTCGCGATCGGCTACGCGGGCTGCACAATCGCGGTGGCCGGCTACCTCCCCGGCACCGAAGGCGGCGTCGATCTCCTCGGCCTCGAGTTCGACGGCATCCGCGACCAGCTCCGCTTCCAACGCTTCTTCCAGGTGGCGTCGCCGATCGCGCTGGCCACCTCGCTCTTCGCGGTTCTCGGGGCGCAGTGGGCGCTGGCCAGGGGCGGCACCGAGGGCGCGTCGCAGGTCGATCTCATGCGCGTGCGCGAAACGGTGGCCAATGCGGTGAGCGTGGCGCTGGCCGGAGCGGCGCTGATGCTGATCGGCTACGTCGCCTCCGATCTCAACCGCACCGCCGACTTCAGCTACTTCAAGACCTCCACCCCCGGCGAAGCGGTTCGCGAAATCGTCCGCAACATGGATGGCGGGATCGAGGCCGCGCTCTTTTTCCCCGAGGTCAATCCGGTCAAGGACGAGGTGCGCACCTACCTGGACGAGCTGGCGCGCGCGACGGGCAAGGTCACGGTGGCCGAATACGACCGCTTTTCCGATCCCGAAGCGGCGGCGGATTTCGGGGCGCGGGGCGACGGTTCGCTCTTCCTGCGGGTGGACGGACGCAGCGAAAGAATCGGATTCGCCACCGAGCTGGATTCGGCCCGCGCACGGCTCCGCGTCCTCGACCGCCATGTGCAGCAATCGCTTCTCCAACTGACCCGCGAGCGCCGATTCGTCTATCTCACCAAGGGTCACGGCGAGTTCAACGACCCGCTCACCGCCGAGGAGCCCGACGACGACCAGCCCCCCTCGCTGCGGCAGCGCTGGACTCCGGGAATGGAACGCGACATGGGTCCGCCGCTGGGCGCGCTTCGCGAGATGCTGGACTTTCTTAATTACGAGGTGCGCGACATCGGAATCGGGGAAGGGCTGGGGGACCGAATCCCCGACGATGCCGCGATGGTGATGATTCTGGGCCCCGAGCGTCCCTTCCTCGACGCCGAGATGAATGCGGTGCGCCGCTACCTCGACGACGGCGGATCCCTTCTCCTGGCGATGGAGACCGGGTCGGATTTCCCCGTCGAAGCGCTGCGCGACCATCTGGGCGTGGACTACAACCCCGCCATGACGATCGACGACCGCGCCTACTTCCCCGGCACTCCGCCCTCGATTGCCGATCGCCGCTTCATCATCACCAACAACTTTTCCACCCACCCGGCGGTGACGACGGGCAGCCGCAGCGGCAGCGAGATCCTCATGGTGGGGCCGGGCAGCTTCCAGGCCGCCGAGGATGCGACCGGGCTGCGCGTGAGTCCGGTGATTCGCTCGCTCTCCTCCAGCTACCTCGATCTCGATGGCGACTACCGCTTCGACGAGGGGGCGGAGACGCAGGACCGCTACGGACTGGCGATGGCAGTGGAAGGGGTGGCCAACGTTGCAGGGTCGGCCGGAGTGGATGCGGAGGAAGCGGATTCGGCCCAGGCGGAGGGGGAAGGCGCGCTGGCGGCGGATGCGGAGGTGGATGATGCCGAGGTGGATGCGCCGGACGCGGAGCCGACCGAGGTGGATGCGACCGAAGCGCAGGAAGAGGATTTGACCCCGGGGGACGCCGCGGCCGACGCGGAGGGTGCCCGAATGCGCGCTCTGGTCTACGGCGACGCCGAGATCTTCTCCGACGCGATCCTGGCTCGTCTGCGCATCAACTCCTTCGTGATTGCCGACGGGGTGCGCTGGCTGGGCCGCGAGGAAGAGTTCTCGGGCGAGGTGGAATCGGAGGAAGATGTGCCGATCCTTCACACCCGCGACGAGGATGTGGGCTGGTTCTACGCGATCATCTTCGGGGCGCCGATGATGGTGCTGGCGGTCGGGGTCTTCATGCTCTACGGGCGAAGGCGGCCCGTGACCGGCGGAGCCGGCGACGAAGACATGGGGGATGACGGCCCGGGCGGGGCGAACGACCGAAGTGGCGGCGGACCCTCGCCCGCTGCGGGAGGCGACGCATGAAGACGCTCAAGGTGCACGGCGCGCTCTTCGCCCTGGCCGCGGTGGTTGCGCTGCTGACCTGGACCCGCGACCGGCCCAACGCCTCCGACGCCCGTCTTCCCCTGGTCTGGGAGCGCGACACGACCGAGGTGGTTGCGGTGCGCTACAGGGGCCCGCAGTTGACGGTCGAGATCCAGCGCCTCTCCGACGAGCGGGGCGATTTCCTGTGGGCGACGCAGCTCTCGGAACGGCCCGCCACCGCTCCGGGCGCCAACTCTGCCGGCCCGGCTGCGTCCCCCGAACCCCTCGAATACCCCGTCGGGGGCCCCGGCCATGTCCTCGTGGCCCGGCTGGCATCGCTGCGCGTCATCCGCGATCTGGGCCCGCTCACCCCAGAGATGGCGACCCGCTTCGGGCTGGATTCCCCCGCGGAAGAGATCGAGGTCCGTTTCCCCGACGAATCCCGCACCCTTGCGGTGGGCGATTCAGCCTTCGGCGGCCAGGACCGCTACGTTCACGACCTGACCACCGGCGCGGCCTGGGTCATCGGCAGCGACATCACGCGCCCCCTCACGATCGGCGATGGCGCGATCCGGGAGCGCTGGCTGCACCGGTACCCCGACGCCGACGTGGCGACGGTGCGGCTCTCCCTCCCCGACGGGCGCACCCGCGAGATGGCGCGCACCGAGGCGGGCGAATGGACCGACCCGGACGCCGCGACCCCCGACGCCGCCTTCGCGAACTTCATGCAGCGCGTCGAGCAGCTTGCAATCGGCGGCTACGGAGCCGAACCGGATCCCGCGCGGACCCGCCCCGTGTTGCGCGTGGACTACCTGGACGACAATGGGGAAGCGCTCGGCTTCGTGGAACTCCTTCACGACCCGCAGGCCGAACGCGACCCCTGGTACATACGAAGCGAGACGACCCGGATCGTGGCCTTCGCGGTCAATTCCCTGGCCGAACGGGTGGAGCAGGGACTGGCGGAGGTGTTCTGACCGGAGGCTGAGCCGCCCCGTGGCTGGTTTGCCCGGCCGGAAGAGCTGCGACGCCAAAGGCGTGTGGGCGGGCAGGACTTGCGGAATCGCGGGCGGTGCCCTCGCGCGCCGCGCCTCTGTGGAATTTGCGCGCGCGGGTTTCTCGACATACCATGTCGTGAATCCGAAAATGGATGCACGGTGCCTTGGCGGTGTTGGTACCCCGAGGTCCGGGCGTTCCTTTGGCAATTGGGTTTTGCCCCGCCGTAGCGACGGGGTGACCATAGATGACGCGGGGCGTGGTGTCCGGCGTCGGGCAACAGTCACTGACCTCACAGCAAGGAGAGGAATCATGACACACCGCTACAACCTCAGCACTAGAGGGGGGGGGGGTATTGCCCTCCTGGCTGCGGCGGCAGCGGTCGCGCTCCTCCTGCCGACCTCGGCGGTCGCGCAGGACGGAACCGTGACCGGCCAGGTCGTCGCCGCCACCACCGGTCAGCCGCTCAACGGCGTCCAGATCAACATCATGGATACCGATCTGGGCAACCTGACCAACGCGCAGGGACGCTTCCTCATCAATCAGGTGCCCGCGGGAAGCTACACCGTCCAGGCCGTCTATGTGGGCTACCGCACGACGACACAGGAGGTGACCGTAACGGCGGGCGGCGCGGCGGCGGTTCAATTCGAGATGGAGGTCTCGGCGGTCGCGATGGACGAACTCATCGTGACCGGCCAGGCCGGAGCGGTCGAGCGCCGCAAGCTCGGCACCTCGGCGGCGTCGCTGGACGTCTCCGCCGTCGGAGAGGTCACGCCCCTTTCGGACTTCAGCCAGACTCTTGAAGGACGGATTCCCGGCGTGCGTTCGATCGGGACGGTCGGCGGGGTCGGCGCGGGCCGCGAACTTCGCATCCGCGGAACCGACTCCTTCAGCCTTGGCCAGCGGCCCGTTATCTACATCGACGGCGTGCGCGTGGACGCAAGGCAAACGGAGTGGGGAAGCAGCGCCGGCGCATCCACCACCTGTTGCGCCTTCAGCGGCGGGGCGGGCGAGGACCGTCTCTCGGATCTGAACCCCGACGAGATCGATCGCATCGAGGTTCTCAAGGGGCCTTCGGCGGCGACGCTGTACGGCTCGGAAGCGTCGGGCGGGGTGATCCAGATCTTCACGAAGCGCGGCCGCAGCAACAGCCCGGCCAACTTCAACCTGAACGTCACCACCGGGTTCAACCGTCATCGCCCGAACTTCCCGACCAGCCTGCGCTCGAACTTCTACGGCAACGACGGAACCGTGCCGTGGGATCCGAATGAGACATTGATCGAGAACGGCCTCATCAACTCCTACGACCTGACGGTCGATGGCGGCGGCGACGCTGTGACCTACTTCGTTTCGGGCGGGTTTTCGTACGAAGAGGGTTCGGTGAAGCCGAACGATCAGAAGAAGGCGAACCTGCGCACGAATCTCAACTGGACGGCGGCCGAAAATCTGACGGTGGGCGTACAGTCCGGGTACGTGCGCAACAAGGTCTATTCGCTGCAATCCGGGAACAACTGGCTCGGCATCTACACCAATGCGCTGCTGAGCAATCCGCTGAAAGCCACGGCCGACGAACCCTACGGCGGCGGTCTGGACGTGACTGTGAAAGACGCCAAGGCAATCGAGACCTACTCGGATGCGGAGCGCTGGACCGGATCGGTCACCCTGGACTATGCGCCGATGGCGAACTTCACGCATCAGGCGACGATCGGTCTCGACGCCGTCACCGACCAGAAGCCCCGGTATCTGCCCTTTGGGCGCCACTACACCTATATCGGGCGCGACGGCGAGCGAAACATCGGCTACCGGCAGGCCAGAAAGTACACCGGCCAGTATGTCGCGAATCTCGACTGGAATCTTCCCTTCATGGGCGGCCTTGGCGGCACCCTCGCCTTCGGCGGACAGGGATACTGGGATCTGATCCGCACATCGATGTCCACCGGGAAGGGCTTTGCCGGCGAGGGCGTGACGACGGTCAGCGGGGCCGCAGAGACCTTCGGGGGCGAGACCTGGTTCGAGGAGGTCAACCTGGGCGGGTTCGTCCAGAACCGGTTCGACTTCGACAATCTCTTCATTACCGCCGCGGTCCGAGTCGACGGCAACAGCGCCTTCGGCGAGAACTACGGCTTCCAGGTGTATCCCAAGGCCGACTTCGCCTACAACCTCAGCGAAGGCATGCTGCCGGGTCTGCTGAGCAGCGCCAAGATCCGCGCTGCCGTGGGTGCGGCCGGAAAGGCGCCGGGCGCCTTCGACCAGTTCCAGACCTACGTGCCGAACACCGTTCTGGACGACCAGGCGGGCGTGCGGCCGAGCAATCCCGGGAACGACGCACTGGAGCCCGAGACGAAGATCGAGTACGAGGGCGGACTGGAGCTCGGCCTCTGGGACGACCGCATCGGGGTGGACGCGACCTACTGGCACGCCGTCACGCAGAACGCTCTGCTTGGGATTGCCTTGCCGCCCAGCCACGGATTCAGCTCGAGCAAGCGGCAGAATGTGGGCGAGATCCTGAACCGGGGCATTGAGGCATCGGTGCAGACCACGATCGTCGATACCCGCGACTTCCGCTGGAACGCCGGTGCCAACTACGAGTGGATCCACAACGAGATTCTCGATCTTGGCGAGACCGCGATCAACGACTCCATACCGTACTATTCCGATGCCGGGGAACTTCTGCGCTGGGAATACCACAAGCGCCTCGGAGGACTCTGGGTCGGATTGCCGATCTTCGAGACCAGGAGCCGGGTCATTACCGGTTGGGATCCCACGACCCGGAGGCATTCGAGATCGCAGTTCCTGACCTACGTCGGCAACCAGCAGCCCAATCAGCTCGCTTCGTTCTTCAACGACTTCGCCATTGGCCAGTCCCTGCGGGTGGCTGTCCAGTTCCGCGGCGAATGGGGTGCGGTGATGTCCAACTCCGATCGCGGCTACGGCGTTCGCCAGCTCGCCTACGACGAGTTTCTGGAGCTGCTGGACGCGAGCAAGTGCACGCCTTCGAGCTGTGCGCTGGATGACATCAGCACGCCTGCCAGCGATTCGTTGCTCGACATGTTCCGCCTTCTGTATCCCATCGACAAGCGGGATCACATTCGGCTGCAGGAAGTCACACTCCGCTACTCGTTGCCCGAGAGCCTCACGAATTCCATCGGGCTGGGCCGGTCTTCGCTGGCCCTTGCCGGCTACAACCTGCACTGGTGGGACGACTGTCACTGCCCCGACCCGAACCAGCAGTACCGGGGCGGCGACGACTTCAGCACCTCTCCCTTCCTGGGCATTCCGCAGCCGCGGAGGTTCCAGATCACATTCAGAACCCGCTTCTAGGAAAGGAAGAGACTGATGAAGACGACGACAAGGATGGCGTCGCGCATCGTCGCGGCGCTCGTGCTGGCGATCATGGTCTCGGCCTGCGACGGGCTCCTGACGGTCTCCGATCCGCAGCGCTACACCTCTCCCGACCTTGACGACGCCCTGCCGGCGGTTGCCAACGGGGTCGAGGGCGGCGTGCACGAGCTCATCGACGGCTGGGTGACCAACCAGGCGCTCCTGGCCGATGTGTATCAGCACACCGGCACCTGGTCCGGCTACGACGACATCGACCACGGCCGCGTTGACTACACCAGGAATTCGATGGGCGGCTACCAGAGCGCGTGGAACCGGGTGCGGTGGTTTGCGCTCGCCGCGGAAGAGCGTTTCAAGAGGGTGCTGGGAGATGCGGAAGCGTCAAGCAGTCCCCTGTTGGCGCAGGCTCAGCTCGGCGGTGCGCTTGCCAGCCTCTGGGACGGGATGACCTTCTGCGAGTCGGTCACCGACGCGGATCCTGCCGACCAGGAAACGGATCCCCAGGGGATTACCGACATGCAGATGCTCGCCGAGGCGGAAGCCAAGCTCACAGCCACGATGGCGACCGCGCAGGCAGCCGGGCGGCCGGATTACGCCAACGCCGCGCAGGCGGGACGCGCGGTTGCGCGCATGCTGCAGGACAACCTTGCCGGTGCTGCGTCGGATGCGGCCGCGATTCCCGCGGGCTTCAGCTACGACGCGGTCTTCAACGCCCAGAGCACCAACTCCGTTGTTCTGCTGACGACGAAGAACTTCAACGAAGCCGCGGGGCTCATGCACAAGTGGTGGCCGATGATCGCCAAGAGCGACGATCCGGGCTACATGACGGATCCGGTCAGTGGAATGCCGGACATGCGTCTGCCGGTCTACTTCGACGGCGAGATCGCGACCGACAACGAGACCCCGCACTACAGTCAGTGGAAGTACAACACGCGCGAAGCGGACATTCCGATGTTGCATTCGGACGGAATGCGGCTGATCATCGCCGAGGCGATGGCGCGGAGCGGCGATGTGGCGGGTGCGCTCGGGGTGGTCAACGAGTTGCGCGCCGCAGTGGGGCTCCCGGGGCACGATATGCCGTCCAGCGTGGACGAGGCTCTGCAGATTCTCCTCTGGGAGCGCTTCGCGGAGCACTTCATGGAGGGACAGCGCATGGTCGATCTGCACCGTTTCGGCCTGGTGCGCCAAGTGTTCACCGCGCTGAACGACGACGAGCGAATTCCGGCCGGACGCGCCACCAAGTGGCCGATGTCGAGCGGAGAGGCGCTCTACAACGACAACCTCGACGACGATGTGTCGAAGAGGTGCGCTCCGACGACATAGTCGGCAAGGCATGAACGAAAGAGGCGGATTCGCCTGAGTCCGCCTGGAATTGGGGTGCGGCTCCCTTCGCGGGGGTCGCACCCCTTTTCGCGTGTCCGGGACTGCGGAGCGGCAGGGGACCGAAGATTCAGGAGGCTGGCGGGATCGCCATGTTGGGCGCGGCTCGGGCATCGGTCCGTTGTGGCCATTCGCCGGAAGCGGCCGGGTCCCCAATCGATTGGACCCTCGGGCGCAATCCTACAACGACCGCAGAAAGGCCAGCAACTGCTCCCGCGCCGTGGACGTCAGCCGCCGGAAGAGATCGCGCGAGGCCGCCGCCTCCCCCCCGTGCAAGTCGATCGCGCTGGAAATGCGTTGCGCCCGGCCATCATGCAGGAACTCGTTGCGCAGTCCCAACCCCACCAGGCGAGCCGTCTTCCACTCCGAAGCGGTCGTGCTCGGCGAGCAGATGTCGGCCAGCTCGGGCCCCATTTCGTGCAGCAACAGATCCGAGTAGAGGTTGAAGCGCGCCCCCGCGAAGACCGGATCGTCGGAGGCGCCCAGGGTAAAGGTCGGGGTGTGGCAGGCGTCGCAGCCGGCAAATGCGAAGATGCGTTCCCCCTCCTGGATGTCGGCCAGCGCCTGAGAATCGTCGGGGAGTCGGCGCGCGGGTGGCGCCAGCAGTTCGATGTAGTCCACCAGCCGTTGCACCTGAGCGGCGGTGGCCTCCGGGTCCGGCGCGGGATCGGCGCCCGGCGGCACGGGAATCCCGTTGCGGCTTACCTCGGCCGGGTGCGCGGGACTGGTGATTCCCATCTCGAGCAGCAACGCCTCGGCGATGAACCCGGAGAGCGTCGCGTGCTGCGCGCGTCGGCCGAAGCGTCCCACACGACCTTCGCCGTCAAAGTTCGGTCGGCCGGAGATCCCGTCTCCATCGGCGTCTTCGGGGTCCGCGCCCACCAGAATCGCCGCCTCGGGAATTCGCGCGACAAGTCCCAGGCCGTACACCGCAGGCGCCCGCATCTCGGTGATGGCGGTCATTCCCTGTGGATAGTCCTCCGGCGTCAGCCCCGCCGCCCTTCCCGCCTCCGTCACCCTTGCCTGCAACAGGTCGCCCCCTCGTTCGGCCAGGGTGCTGCACCCCTCGACCGGATCGAATCGGGTCACCTTCGTCACCGGCTCGGCCCCGTGCCCGCCGCTGGTCGGAAGATCGTGGCACGACGAACAACGGTCCTGGTTGAAGAGCGGCCCGAGTCCGGTCTCGGCGTCAAAGGGACGGTTGAAGAGAGCGAATCCCTCGGCGAATGCGTCGCGTTGGGCGTCGGTCAGGCCGGGGAGAGGCTCGCCCGGTTCGGCCTGGGTCAGAGGAGTTTCGGGTTGGCAGGCGATCAGAGCGAGCAGCGCCAGTGCCGGAAGCGTGACGGTTGGCCGCCGAACGAATCCCTCCCGTCGCGCGGCAGGCCGGCGTCGGTTTCTCGCCTTCTCTTCGTCCTCCCGCTTGCGTGTGCGCCGCGGGGTCCAATCCATCCGGGCGCCGATCGCTTGCCCGGGCAGGCCGTCACCGTTCACCCGCTCGAAAGGCCGACCACCACCACAGCTCGGAATGTGTCCCCCGCGCCCGCCCGGCCTCGCGGTCCGATCCGACCTCACTGCACCCGCAACACCGTGTACTGATACTGGAACTTGATCGTTTCCTGCAACCCGTCGTCATCCACGGCACGCAGACGCCGCGAATCGTTGTACCACTCGCGGTCGTCGAGATCGACCTTCATGGAGACGGTCGCGTCCACGGCTGGCGTGGTGTAGGCCTCGGCGTAGAACTGAAGGCGCGAGCCGAAGGGATAGGAACGCTGGAAGGGAAGGTTGACGGTGGTCGTGTCGGATACGACGAGTTGCGTGAGGCGGGGACAGTCGGGGCTGCCTGGCGTGAGGCAGTCCGGACTCTCGACCTCGATGTACCACTGCGACGTCACCAGGGTGATCGAGCTCACATCGGTGCTGGTAAGCTCCAGGTGCGCGACCTCGGGCTCGCGGCTCAGGGTGAGGGCGTCGCATCCGGCGAGAGCGAGGGCGGTGACGGCCAGAACTCCGTGGATCATGCCACGCGGTGTCGATCTGCGGGCCGCCAGGACGAGGCCGTTCCTCAGATGCCGCCGTCGCGAGTGCGGGTTGCCGGTTCCTCGTCCGGTCAAGCCACCTTCCATGCTGGCCCACCTTCGAGGACCCGGCCTTCCGCGCGTGTGTGCGTGCAGAACCTGCAAAGACTTCATGGCAATCACCTCCTGGTTGTTCGGATGATCTCCGGGCCCGGCTTCCCGGTTGGGGCATCGGGTTGGCGGATTCGGCGCTGGTCAGGGATGCCCGCGCGCCCGGGGTTCATGGAATGATCCTGGCTACGCCGGCCGCATGGCGCAACCCCGGATGACTGCGGTGCACGCATGGGGCGATCGCTTAACTGATCCGTCGGGGCCCTGCAGCCCTGGATGTTGGCGGGTGCGCAATCGGCCCGGTTGGTTTTCGCAGTACCCGATCGGTGCGCTTTCGATCCGGTTCGCGGCTCCGTGCGGTCCATTCGATGGGCGAATTCCGGCCGTCAGCCGACGTTGCCCGAAGCCTGTCCCCATCTGCTATGGATTCGCCCCTCGAAAACATCGACCCATTGTCTGACGCGATTGCCACGATGGCGGGTGCGGGCGTATCGTACACTGAAGAAGCAAGGAGGGAGGGAAGATGGAGTGGCTTGAGATCATCCCGGAGTGGATGAAGACGGCGCTGGCGGTGGGGGCCCTTGGGGCGGGGATGTGGAGGTGGATGGCGGAGCCCCGCGTGGAGCGGATGATCGCAGGTGCGCTGGACGCGTTTTATGACCGGCTCAAGGCGAACGAGTTCAGGGCCATCGACGCACGCTTCGAGCAGCAGGATGCCCGGATAAGTACGCTCGAAACGACTCTTCGCGGCGAGATGAGTCAGCTTCGTCTCGAGGTGAAGGAAGACATGGGTCGCCTCCGCGCCGAGATGAGCGAGATGGAGTCAGCTCTGCGCGACGAGATGGCGACGCTGGCGACCGGCCTGCGCGGCGAGATGGCCGAGTTGGCGACCGACCTGCGCGGCGAGATGGCGACGCTGGCGACCGGCCTGCGTGGCGAGATGGCCGAGCTGCGGGCTGAGATGAGGGAGGACATTCGGGAAATCCGCGCCGACATCAGGGTGCTTCGCGACGATCTGCGGGAAGAGCGCAGCGAGCGACGCGAGGAAATCAGGGAGATCAGGGCCGGACTGGAGCCCCGCCCTCCCGGACCTCGCGCCCAGGTGGGCTAACGAGATTCCGCTACCGGAAGTTCCCGAAATCGACGACGGCTTCCTCCTGGTCGGCGCTCCAGTTCACGACCACCGAGCCAGAGCGTTCGGGCGGCACGATTCCCCGGATGTGGTCCACCACGGAGGACACCCTGGCGTAGGCGGTGGGCTGATAGCAGATATTGGTGCCGAAGCTGACGATTCCCACCTGGAGCCACCGATTTCGGAAGGGCACCATGAGCGGTCCCCCGGAGTCGCCGTTGCAGATGGACTCGGACGAGCCGCGCTTCCCCGCGCAGATCGTGCCATCGACGATGTTGTCGCCCAAGTGGGTCTTGCACTCGTTGTTGGAGATGATCTCGGATTCGAGCTTCTTGAGCACATCGGACGACGCTCCGCCCTCCGATGTCAGCCCCCAGCCGATGACGGTCGCGAGGATGCCCGGCGCGGCCAGATCCGACCGTTCGGGCGCCAGCAGTTCGATGCGCTGATGCATGTGGCGGCCGCCGAGCCGGAGCAGCGCCACATCGCTGGAGAAGGAGGCCTGAGTGGAGTACCCAGGATGAATGAAAATGCGTTCCACGTCGATGAGTTCGCCTTCGGTGCGCTTGTTGTGGGCGTCGGCCAACACCTTGATGAGGGAGGGGTCGGTGACGCCATCGACGCAGTGCGCGGCGGTCATCGCCCAGTCGGCCGCGATGAAGGTGCCTCCGCAGAACTGACCGCGCGAAGCTGCGCCGACGAGCGCGACCTGGAAGGGGAACTCGTGCGGAACAGCTTCCGATCCGCCGATGATGGCGGCCGTGCGAGGGGGAAGCGGGGAGGGGCCGGGGAGGCCGGGTGCGGTGTTGGTCCAGCCGATGGTGAGCTCCTGGGTCACCGTGTAGCTTCGGTCGGCATCGAGTCCCTCGAAGAGATAGGCGCCGTCTTCGCCGGTGACCACCGCGACCTCCGCCGAATCGCGGATGCCATCGCCGTTTTCATCCAGAAAGACGACCATCGCCGGAATCCCCACTTCCTCGGCGTCGCGGAGACCGTCGGCGTTGGCATCGTGCCAGACGACGCCGGAGATCCGTTGTTCGCCGCTGCCCGGGGGGCTGTTGACGGTGATCGGCCTGCCGTTTTGCGAATGGGTGGCGCCGCGGTCGTCGGTGACGGTGAGGCGGGGCGTGTAGGATCCGGCATCGTCGTAGCTGTGGGATGCGGTGGACCCGGTACCGGTTGCGCCGTCGCCGAACTCCCACGCGTACCCGACGATCGTGCCATCCGGGTCGGAAGAGGCGCTGGCGTCGAAGCGAACCAGGAGCGGCGCGGCCCCTGTGCTCACATCGGTCGAGAAGGCGGCGGTCGGGGGCTGGTTGGGGGTGCCGGTTGGCAGAGTCGGGGCGGAGTCGTCGCTGCAACCGCCGAAAATCAACGCGGCCAAAACGGTTGCCCGGACTGCGATCCGCCTTCGATTCCGATCGGTCCTCATGATTTCCTGCGATCGCGCATGATCGCCGTCAGCACATCGACCGCACCCGCGAGTCTGGCCGTGTCCACCTTTACCTCGGCGATGTCCTCCCGAATGGATCGGTTCTCGACAACCATCTGCGCCTGCATTTGACCGATCCGGTCGCCGATCGCCTCGTGGGCCTGATGATTCTCCTCGCGCATGGCGGAGAGCATATCGCGGTATTCGATTCGCGAAGCCGCCACGGCCTCCTGAAGTGCGCCAATTGACGCCCGCCCTGCGCGAATCTCCTCCTTGAGCTCCTCGCGAAGGGTCGCGTCGTTCTCCTTCGTCTCCGTTCGCAGCTCGCCGATCTCGTCCTTCATCTCGGTGCGCGACCCGTCAATCTCGTCCTTCATCTCCGTTCGCAGCTCGCCGATCTCGTTCTTGATCTCGGTCCTGAGTTCGCCGATCTCTCCCTTCAGCTCGGTGCGCGACCCGTCAATCTCCTTCTTCGTCTCCGTTCGCAGCTCGTCAATCTCGTTCTTCATCTCAGTTCGCAACTCGCCGATTTCGTCCTTCATCTCGGCGCGCAACTCGCCAATCTCCTCCTTCATCTCCGTGCGCAACCCGTCAATCTCCTCCTTCGTCTCCGTGCGCAGCTCGCCGATCTCGTTCTTCATCTCGGTCCTGAGTTCGCCGATCTCGTCCTTGATCTCCTTCATCTCGGTTCTGAGTTCGCCGATCTCCTCTTTCCGTTCCTTTGACAACTGGTCACGGGTGGCGTTCACCTTGGCGTCAATTCGTGGCTCCACGAGGAAGAACCACGCCACACCAAGAATGGCGCACATTCCGGCCATGAACTGCACGACCGGAGGAATCGAAGCGAAAAAGGAAGGTTCCAAGGGTGCCGCCTCCTGCAACGGTCCCGAAATCGACTCGAACAGCGTCATTTCATTCTACTCCAGTTTCGATTGGTTTGCGAGCCCTCCCGGCCGCGACGACCGATCGGGACGAACAGAACAAGTATCGGCGAATTCGATCTGTGCCTCCATAGCGAAATGCGCCAACCTGATGCTCAGTTTCCCGACGGTTCTCATTTTCGATTCCTCACAGCCTCTCGGACTGGCCCCCCCGCCCCCCGCCCCCTATCGTCCTCATTGCCGCCGCGCCCGACGGCGCACCCGCCCGGATGGCTCTTCCGGCGCCGGATTCCGCGATCCACGCCGACCATACCTTAGGCCCCCGCCGACCACCATTGCCCGCCCGGCCCGACTACCCCGCAGACGACGAAAAGATCATGACCCCAACCACGTCCTCCGCTCCATTCCGGATCCCGCCCCACCTGTCGGCGACCATTCTCCTGTCCGTGCCCGTCCTGATCGCCTTCGGCCTCGCGGGGTGCGATGGCGGCTCCAGCGACGGCCCGGGCGACGATTCGGAGCTTCCGGCCAACCGCGCCCTCTACTTCCCCGACCGGCTGACCGAGAGCGCGCCCGCCACCTTTCGCGTCCGGTTCGCCACCACGGCGGGCGAGTTCGTGATCGAGGCTCATCGCGCCTGGGCGCCGCGCGGAGTCGATCGCTTCTACAATCTGGCCAGGCACCGCTACTTCGACGGCGTTCGCTTCCACCGCGTCGTGGAGAACTTCATGGCGCAGTTCGGCGTGCACGGAGAGCCTCAGGTGCAGGTCCGGTGGACGGCTTCCACCATTCTCGACGATCCCGTCACCCAGTCGAACACGCGCGGCCGGGTGACCTTCGCCAAGGGCGGACCAAACTCGCGCACGACGCAACTCTTCATCAACTTCGGCGACAACTCGTGGCTGGACGCCGACGGATTCGCGCCGATCGGCGAAGTGGTCGAAGGGATGGAGGTGGTCGACGCGCTGTACGCCGGATATGGGGAGCTGGCGGATCGTGGGGGCAATGGTCCGATTGCGCAGAATATCGCCGCCCGCGGAAACGCCTACCTGGACGAGGACTTTCCCGAGCTGGACCACATCGTTGCGGCTACCCTGGTCGACGCATCCGAGGGCTGACCAGCGGCGCAAGGGAGACGCGGACCATGACGCGAACCGAACTCAGCCGGACCATCCACGCCCCTGTGGCGCTGGTCTTTTCGACGATCGCCGATATCTCGAACTACTCCAGAGCGGTGCCCCACATTGAACGCGTGGAGTTCCTCTCGGAGGTGAAGGAGGGAGTGGGCGCGCACTTTCGCGAGACGCGGCGCATGGGAAAGCGACGAGCCACAACCGAGTTGAGAGTGACCGAGTACATTCCCAACGAGCGTGTGCGTCTGATTTCCGACCAGGGTGGAACGATCTGGGACACGGTCTTCACCGTTGAAGAGAGTCCGGAGGAGGGTGGCACGCGCCTGAAGCTGGCGATGGAGGCGAGGCCGTACCGCTTCCTGGCCAGGCTCGTGACCCCCATGATGAAGCGAGTGATCGCCGGAGCGGTCGCGGCCGATCTCGATGCCGTCAAGACCTTCGCCGAGGCCAATGTCTGACGACGCTCGAATCACGCCGCAGACCTTCTCCCGCCCTTTCCGAACGATCGTCTCCGGTCAGCGCCCATCCAGTCGGCGCCCGTTCCAGTCATCCCATCAAAATCGGCATATTTTCCAAGTCGGCATGCGCCCGCCCAACTTGTCAATCGCCAATGTCGCGTCTCTTCAATCCACGCGAAGGATCAGTCAGATGAACTCTTCAGTCCCCCTTCCAGGCGTTCTCGCGCTCGCAATTCCTGGCGCCCGCAGCCGGACACGGCCTCGCCGCTCCCGGTGCGCACCCGTCGTGATCCTCGCAATCCTGGGCGCCTGCGGTCCGTCCGACGACGCGAACGCTCCCGCCGAATCCACCCCCGCGACCTCGCTCGCCGCCTCCGCCGAGATCGTCGCCACGGAGGTCCTGACCGGGGAAGATCTGGAGGGAATCCATCGCGAGATCGGCTACGCCCCCATGCCCGACGGCATCCGCCTGGCCTACACCGCCTACCGGCCGGCCGCCGAGGGACGCTACCCCGTCATCCTGGACTACGACGCCTACGAGAGCGGCGGCATGGCGATTGCGCCCGGAAGCTGGGTTCACCAGGCCGTGAGACGCGGCTACGCGGTGGTCGGGGCGAATGTGCGCGGTTCCGGCTGCTCCGAGGGTGGAGTCTTCAGCGTTTTCGATCCGGTGCAGGGCGCGGATGGCGCGGCGCTTGTGGAATGGCTGGGCGAACGTCCCTGGAGCGATGGCAATGTGGGAATGTACGGCGTCTCCTATCCGGGCCACACCCAGTTCTTCACGGCGGCGCACAAGCCCTCGCACCTCAGGGCGCTGGCGGCGGGCGGACTGACGGCATCGCTCTACCGCGAGGCGGTCTATCCCGGGGGAATCTTCAATGTGGCCTTCATGGGATGGTGGGGTGAGATGGCGCAGCCCTGGATCGAAGGCCTCGGGGTGGCGGCGCGAATCGAGGCGGGCGATTCCCGTTGCGAGACGATTCAGGCCGAGCAGCCTCCGAATCCCACCTTCCACGAGGTGCAGGAGCACGAATTCGACGACGACTACTGGGTGGCGCGCGCAACCGAGTCCCATGCCGGTGCGGTCGAGGTGCCGATGATGATCATACAGGGGTACCAGGACCAGCAGACCGCGATGGGGGGTCCCCGTCTCTTTGAGCAACTCGCCGGACCGCGCAAGCTGATCCTGCAGAACGGCGGCCATGGGGTCGGCGGAAATGCGCTGGCGGTGGAGCAGGTGCTGCGGTGGATGGATCGCTGGCTGAAGGGCGAGGAGAATGGAATCGACGAGGAGCCACCGGTGTCAGTCCTTTTCGAGACAGGGGTGGTGGAGGGCGAGCTGAAGCCCCACTGGGTGGAGGATTTCGCCGACTGGCCCGTGCCCGGCACCGAGCGCCGAAGCTGGGGACTGGGCGCCGACGGATCGCTCGCCGACGGGCCGCTTTCTCCGGAACGGACCGGCAGCCGCGCCTACGTTTATCCGATGGGAACCGAGCTGGTCGGCGACAACCGAATGTTCGCGGTTCCTCCGGCCCCGCTGGGTTCGCTGAGCTACCGGACCGCCCCGCTGGAATCCGATCTGGCGATCCTGGGATCGGCGCGGCTTGTCTTCCACGCCAGCGCCACGGCGGAGGACACCGACTTCATGGTGGTGCTGCACGATGTGGGACCCGATGGCGAAACCCTCTACCTGCAGCGCGCCTTCCTGCGGGCCTCGCACCGGGCGATTGATCCAGTCCGCTCGACCGAGCATTGGACGCGCCATCCGCACGACCGCGCCGAACCGCTCGCTCCCGCCGAGATCTACGAGTTTGCGATCTCCTTCCCCGAGGTGGGCCATGTCTTTCGCGCGGGTCACCGGATAGAGCTCGCCATCCTGGCTCCGAGCGCTACGCCCGCCACCGATTGGGGCCCCATGCCGATCGATCTGCCGGGTGTCAACAGGATCCATCACTCGCCGGATCACCCTTCGCGCCTGGAGTTGCCCGTGGTGCCGGGAATCGTCGCGCCGGGACCGCCGCCCGCCTGTGGTTCGCTCGAATACCAGCCCTGTCGGCCCGCGACGGCGCCGGGCTTCACCGCGGCCGGAATGACGCGCGATCTCGCGGGGCGTTAGCATGGCCCGCTCCACCCGGCCCGATCCCGAACCCTCGTCAACGGTCGTCGCGCCGGACTCGCGCCCGGTGTCTTCGCCGTCGCCGCCCGCGCGCCGCTGCTTCGTCTGCGGCCCCGACAATCCGATCGGCCTGCACCTGGTCTTTCGGCTCGAAGGGGGGGAGTGCCGCTCCGAGTTCACTCCGAACGAGAACCACCAGGGCTATCCCGGCATCGTGCATGGCGGCATGATCTACGCGGCGCTCGACGACGTGATGGCCAACTGGCTCTATCTGCAAGGGGCGCGGGCATATACGGCCCGCTGCGAGATCCGCTACCGGTGCCCCGCGCACGAAGGGGACAGACTGCTCCTGGCGGGACGCGAGCGGTCGCGGCGGCGCAATCTGGTCGAGATGGAGGGGTGCGCGACGCGGGCGGCCGACGGCAAGGCGATTGCAACCGCGAAGGCCACCTTCGTGATGATCGATCCGGGGGAGTTTGCGGGCGGGACGGAATAGCCCCAGGCGCTCAGGCCGGCGGTCCGTCCGGGTGAAGTTCGCATTCGGGCGGCTGGTGGCGCGTCCATGAGAGCGCGATGATCGTCCAGGAATCGTCGCCGTCGCGAGTCAGGAGAAGCGCGTCGGCCCCGCAGTGGCTGAAGTCGTTGCCAATGTAGAAGTCGTAGGGCGTCCAGACCATGGCCAGATCGCCGCTGATCCGCACCTCGGGATCGAACATGCGCTCGATCAGCGCGGCCTCGCTGCCCTCCAGCCGGGCGATCAGCTCATCCCGCGTCGAGGCGGAGCTTGAGCGCGTGCCGTCCGCGGCCCGTTCCACCGAATGCATGAGCACATCGGGGTGCATGATCTCGCGCAGGATCTCTCCGTCGCCGGTCGCCAGCGCATCGAAGAGCGCCTGCACGGTGGCCAGGATGGCGGCCCGGTCGTCGTCGCCGGGAAGGTGGCGGGACCCGGGCGCGGCGGTGGCGGCGGCCGGATCGGGCGACGAGGGGGCCGGTTGCGCGGAGTCGGTGGCCGGGTCGGGGGGATCGCCGGGGGCGCCGCAGGCGAGCAGAAAGAGGATGGCGAGGGAGGGGGGGACGGCGCCGCTCGAAACCCGCCGCGAGTGGGAACGTCTCATGTCGCAAGCCTCTTTCGGAGAATCGGCCACTGACGAAGAGCCAACCCTTGCGTGGCGCCTGATCGTCATAATATCATGCCGTCCGAAGATGGGCCAGCCTGTCTGAACCGGGCAGAGATGAAATCGGCAAGTGGGGGACCGCGAAGATGAAGCAGACCGAAGTTTGCAACCGGGTTCGGGGCCTTCCGGCGGTTTTTGCGCTGGCGGCCGTCGCGGCCTGCGGCGAAGGAGACGAAGGAGCCGCTCCACTCGAGGCGCCGCTCTTCGAGGGCGCGGTGGACCTTGAGATCGGGGAAGCCAGCGGCGACGATCCCTACCTCTTCTCCTACATCGGCGCCATCGTGGAAGACCCCTGGGAGCGGATCGTGGTCGCGGACATGGGATCAAGCGAGATCCGCGTCTTCGAGCCCGATGGCAGCTTTGCCTTCCGCTTCGGCGGCCATGGCGAGGGCCCCGGCGAGCTGGACAGGCCCAGCAACCTGCAGTTCGGCCCGGACGGCCTCCTCTGGGTGCGCGAAAGCGCCCGCTACAGCGTCTTCCGGCTGGAATCCGGGGGGGCGGAACACGAAAGGGTGGTCCCAAGTCCCCACGGTGGGCAGATCGGGTTGGTGGGTCCCTTCCTGGTGGACGGGGAGGGCGCTCTGCTCAGTGTGGGATCGGTTGACCACGAAGACGGTCCGCCAGGCATCGACGCGCGCCTGCATGTCAGAGGCGATGGAACGGTGGACACCGTGCATCTCGCGGACGCCGACCGTCAATTCACCGGTTGGGCCACCGTTCCGCGGCAGGTGGGGGAATTCCAGGCGCTGATGTACATCTATCAGCCGCTCGGTCCCCGTTGGGCGCAGGCCCATGGCCCCGGCGGCGTCTGGGCCGAAGCCGTCACCTCCGAATACCTGGTCAACCTGCACCGGCCCGACGGAACCACCCTGCAAATCGTCAGGCCCGAGGTCGAGGGACCGGAGCTCACGGCGTCCGACCGGGAATGGGCGCAGAGCCGCATCGACCGCGATCTCGAGAGAATCGATCTCGCAAGCCACCCCTTCGACATTCCGGAGCGCAGACCCGCGCTGTCGGAGATCTTCTTCGACCGTGCGGGACGCCTTTGGGTGCAGAAGAGCCGTGCGGGAGGCGACGAGTGGAATGAAGCCGATGTCTGGGAGGGCGCCAGCCTGGAGGCCCGCCACCGGTGGCCGGCCCGGGTTGATGTCCGCAGTGGCTGGGTCGTCGATTCGCGGCTTTACGGCACCACCACCGATTCGCTCGGAGTTGAGCGCGTGGCTCGCGTTCGCTTCCGGCCAGCGGGCTGATCCGGTTCGTCGCGGCAGCTCATGGAGCCGGCGCGGCCCTGCAAATCTCCTGTCAACGCGGAATTCTCCGGCAACGCGGAAACGGACGCGGAACGACCCGCCGGGGCTATCCTTCCTTCACATCCGCCGTCCAGCGAATCTCGACCGCCTCCCTGAGGCTTTGCGCCGTCGGGCACTTCGAGACATGGGTGGCGAGCGCGCGGTCCACCTTGTCGCGCGGCGCGCCCTGGGGCAGGCGCAGCGTGTAGTGGACCTGAATTCGGGTCAGCGTGACGATCCGGTCCACGATCTCGTTGATGCCTTCCGCCCGCGCGCTGATGGCGCCGTTTGCCACCGGGATCCCGCGCACCTCCAGTGCGCCGTTGAGGGTCCCGAGCAGTCAGCCGGCGGTGGCCGCGACGATGTAGTCGACGGGGAGCGGCCGGTCGCTTTCGTGGTCAAGGCGGAAGTGGCTCTTGATCGGGCCGTGGACGCCGAAGTCGATCTCGGTGCCGTCCTGGAGAGTGGCGCGGCGGTGAATGCCATCGACCTTGCCGACGACGGCGCGCGCGGTGTAGAAGGGTTCGCTCATGGTGCGGCGCTCCGGGCGGAGTTTGCGGGGGATTGAACAATCGGGATGGTGGAGATCGGGAAAGATCGCGGTGGGCACAGCGTGGGAACGAAGCTACTCTCCTCCCGGTTCGGCCACAATGCGCCGGTAGAGTTCCGGATCGGTGGCGCCCTCGGTGTTGAAGACGAGGACGCGCGACCGTTCGTCGAGCCCGAGCGCGCGGCGCAGCTCCGGGTCGCCGGCCGCCTCGACCAACCCCCCCAGCCCCGCCACCCCCGCCTCGCCGCCCTCGAAGGAATCTCCGAGCTCTCCCCGCGCGGCCGCCCTCATCAGCGGCGCGATCCGCCCTTCCGGCACCGTCATGAAGGCGTGCGCGCCGATGGCCACGACCTCCCAGGCGAGCGGCGAGATCTCGCGGCAGCTCAGCCCGGCCATGATCGTGTGGAGATCGCCCCGGGCGCGGCGCGGCTCCCCGGCCCGCGCACTCTCAAGGAGTCCGTCGGCGCTCTCGGGCTCCACGATCACCGCAACCGGGCGCTCCGCTCCCAGCCGTTCCCAGAGGTGGGCGATCACGGCCGCCGCCAGACCGCCGACCCCGCCCTGCAGAAAGACGTGCGTGGGGCGCCAATCCCGCCGGACCGGATCGCGCTCCTTCCCGGGATCGGCCCCGGGCGCCGTGGGCCTCCCCCGCATCGCGACCAGCGCCTCCTCGGCCATCACGGTGTACCCCGCCATGACCAGACGTGGAATCTCCATGTAGCCGGGCCAGGAGGTATCCGAGATCACCGTCCAGCCATGCGCGCGCGCATCGCGGGCCGACAGCGCCACCGCGTCGTCGTATTCGCCATCCACCCGCACCACGCGGGCCCCGAGCGACCGGATCGCCGCCGCGCGCCCCTCGGTTACATGGGCGGGCAGGTAGATGACCGCGTCCAGACCGAAGATGCGCGCGCCCCACGCGACCGAGCGGCCGTGATTGCCGTCGGATGCGCAGGTTACCGTGTGGCGATCGTCCGTTTGATGACCAGCCGCGCGGCGAGCGGCGGCATCGAAGGCGTGCGCCACCGACGCCGACCCCTGGTGGCCGGCCGCGCCGCGACCCCGGCCGCCGGAGCTGCCTCTGGGGCCGATTGCGCTAGCGCAGGCGCACCGCACGCCATACGCCCCGCCCAGCGCCTTGAAGCTCCCGAGCCCGAAGCGGTCGCTCTCATCCTTCACCTCCACGGACCCCAGCCTCGACTGCCGGGCCAGATCGTGCGCGGCAAGCAGCGGTGTGGCACGGTAGTCGGGCCAGGAGGCGATCTCGACGAAGGCGGCTCGGTGGTCGGCGGGACCGATGACGCGGTGGACGCGCGACGGGCATGAAGAGGGCGGAGTGGCCTGCGGATTGAGGGTCCAGGGCATGAGGACTCCGGCGGACGAGGGAGGCGAAGTGCGGGCGGGATGGACGGCTGTGCGGTTGTCGCGTCGTGGCCTGCGGCGACGGCACGGGGCAAAGGCTGTTAGCTTCCTCCACCTATGGAGCTACGTCGAATGTTCAGTCGCGGATTGCAGCTTCGCCAACCGGAGCCGGGGGAAGCGCTGCCGGGCCGGGAGGAGCCGCTCGGGATTTCCGGGATCCATGTGGTGAGCGGGAACCGGATCCAGCCTCCCTTTCCGGAGGGATTGCAGCGGGCCTGTTTCGGGATGGGGTGCTTCTGGGGCGCGGAGCGGATTTTCTGGGAGCTTCCGGGCGTTTTTGCGACGGCGGTCGGTTACCAGGGGGGACTGACCCCGAATCCGAGCTACGAAGAGGTCTGCACGGGGCGCACGGGGCACGCCGAGGTGGTGCTGGCGGTCTTCGATCCCGACCGAATCGCCTACGCGACGCTGCTCGCGGCCTTCTGGGAGGGGCACGATCCGACCCAGGGAATGCGGCAGGGCGCCGATGTGGGAACCCAGTATCGTTCGGCGATCTACACGGCAGGCGATGTGCAGCGGCGGCTGGCGGAGGAATCGCGCGACCGCTACCAGGGCGAGCTGACGCGGGCGGGCTACGGAGCGATCACGACCGAGATCGCCGATGCGCCGGCCTTCTACTACGCCGAGGAATACCATCAGCAGTATCTGGCCCGCAATCCGGGCGGGTACTGCGGCGTGGGCGGGACGGGAGTGTCCTGTCCCAGCGGAATCGCCGACTCGGTGGACTGATCCGGAACGGAGGAGATGGGTCCGGGAGACCTCCGATGACACCGGGTTCGAATCACCCGCGCAATGGGCCGGAGTGGCGCATACGCCTCTTCCAGGTCCTCTTCGAGGCCGACACGCACGGTCCCGCCAAGGCCTTCGACATCGTACTGATTGCGACGATCCTGGCGAGCGTGGTCGTGGTGATGCTCGATTCGGTGGAATCGATCGTGACGCGGCATGGATTCCTCCTTCACTTCCTCGAGTGGGTCTTCACGATCCTCTTTACGGTGGAGTACGCGGCCCGCATGGTCTCGGTGGCCTCCAAGCGGCGCTACGCGCTCAGCTTTTTCGGTCTCGTCGATCTCCTCTCGATCATCCCCACCTACCTGAGCCTCTTTCTGCCCGGAAGCCAGATGCTGGCGATCGTGCGGGTGCTGCGGGTGCTACGGGTCTTTCGGGTGCTCAAGCTGGTGCGCTACATGGGCGAGGCGCGAATCCTGGCGCGCGCAATGGCGGCGAGCCGCTACCGGATTGTGGTCTTTCTGATCACGGTGATGACGCTCGTGGTGATCCTGGGCTCCTTCATGTACCTGATCGAGGGACCCGAGGCCGGTTTCACATCGATTCCCGTCGCCGTATACTGGGCTGTCGTAACGCTGACCACGGTGGGATTCGGGGACATTACCCCCGCCACGCCGGTCGGGCAGGCGCTGGCCTCGCTGATCATGTTGATGGGGTACGGGATGATTGCCGTGCCGACGGGAATCGTAAGCGTGGAGCTTGCCTACGCCGCCCAGGCCGCCGGGGCTCCGGAAGGAACGCCGGGGACGGCCGACAACGTGTGTTCCGCGTGCAGGACCGGTGGACACGACAACGACGCCAGATTCTGCAAGAAGTGCGGCGGGACGGTCATTGCAATCATGCCGGAGTAGCTTTCCGGGGGACGCGCAGTTTCCGGGGGACGCGCGATTTTCGAGGGGACGCGCCGTCTCCGGAGGACGATCAGGCTTCCAGGGGGACGAGTCGCAGCGGAGGAACCGCCCGATGGAGAAGAGGAAACCGAAGGGATTGCGGAGTCCGGCCGAACCGGTCCTCCCCGGCAACGATGCGCTGGCGGGGCTGCGCGAGGAGAGCATCGAGGTGCTGACCGAGTGCTTCGCGCGGGATGTGATCGCAATCGACGACTTCGAGCGCCGCACCGGCCAGGTCCATGGGGCGCGCAGCATCGCCGATCTCCAGGCCGCCCTCGACGGGATTCCCACCGCCTCCCCCTCCGCCCATCCCCAACCCCACACCGCCGCCACCCCCGCGCATCCGGGTTTGCCCGCGCGTCTGGCCACCCCTCCCGCGCAGGTGCCCTCCAGCGAGCGTTCGGTTGCGATCTTCGGGGAAACCAGGCGGGAGGGCGTGTGGATTCCGGCCCGTCGCAACACTGCGGTGGCCGTGATGGGGTCGGCGGTCCTCGATCTTCGCGAGGCGAGGCTGGGAGAGGAACGCACGGTGATCGCAGCGCTGACCCTCATGGGCTCGGTCGAGGTGATCGTTCCCCCCGACGTGCACGTGGAGTGCAACGGCTCGGCGGTCTTCGGCGGCTTTGAACAGAGGCGCGAGGTGAACGAGAGGATCGTGCCGGGCGCCCCGGTGGTGCGGGTGGAGGGGTGGGCGATCCTGGGCTCGGTGGAGGTGGAGCGGCGGCTGGTCGGCGAGTCGCGGCGCGAGGCGAAGCGCAGGCGGAAACGGACGAAGCGCGAGCGGAAGCGGGAGAGACGGGAGGCGCGGAAGCGCAGGGGCCCGGGCGGGAGAGGGTAGGTAGCGGGCTGAATCCGTTCGGGGCTGGGCGCGCGTCCCCGTCCCGGTTTCCGGCGTTGGGAAGGAAGGCGCCGCCACAGGGCGGTTGGGCCCGGCTGGTCGAGTGGGCGATCGATTCCGGGGCGGGCCGCGGCGGTCGGCTGGCTCGCGTGAAGGCGGTCGTCCGGCAATGTCCGGAGTTCGCCGGCGAGGGCGGTCGGATTCGGGCGCACCCGGTGGTTCGCGCGGCGTTGCCCCTGATCGACGGCCCTCTCTTCGTGGAATCGCCCACGAGAAGTCCGGGCAAGTCGAGGTGGTCGGCTATCGGAGCGGTCGTTGTCCCTCGCGCGGGGCCCGGACTTTCGCAAAGCGCGTGCCGGCCGTATGCTGACCGCGTCCTCTCACCGCAGGCGCTTCAACCCACGGAGGCAAACGCGCCCATGTCCGACTTCCGCCAGAAACTCCCCGCCCTCTCCCACAACGCGCTGCGCATCGTGGCGGGTTTCCTCTTCATGCAGCACGGCGCCCAGAAGCTCTTCGGGGTGCTGGGCCGCGATGCCGTGGAGCTCATGAGCCTGCGCGGCGCCGCTGGAATCATCGAGTTCTTCGGCGGCATCCTGCTGATGGTCGGCCTCTTCTCGCGTCCCGTCGCCTTCATCTGCTCCGGGCAGATGGCGTTCGCGTACTTCATGGTGCATCTGCCGCAGGGCTTCTGGCCGATCATGAATGGAGGCGAGCTCGCGGCCTTCTACAGCTTCACCTGGCTCTGGTTCTTCGCGCACGGCCCCGGCAAGTTCTCGCTGGACGCGAAGATGGGGCGGGAGGGGTAGGGGAAGCCCCTATCGGTTGCGGGCCGCGCTGACCGCAATCGTCGTCTGTCCACCCGGGGTCGCGGGAGCGGCCGGGCGCCAACCACCAGGCGGGCTGTGGACGGTTGCGTGCCGGGAAAGCCGTGCCCCCGGCCCAGCGCGAATCGGCGCGGTCAGCAGTGCTCCGCGAAAGCCGTCTGCAGATCCTGCGCGATCGCCGGCGCCGACCGGCCTTCGATCTGGAAGCGTTCCATCATATAGACCAGATCTCCGTCCTTGAGCAACCCGATCGAGGGCGAGGAGGGCGGGTAGCCAACCAGGTGCCGCCGGGCCGCCGCAGTGGCGTCGAGGTCCTGTCCGGCGAAGACCGTCACCCTGTGGTCGGGTTGCGTGTCGCCCTGCAGCGCCATCGCCACGGCCGGCCGGAAAATTCCCGCCGCGCAGCCGCACACCGAGTTGACCGCAACCAGCACGGTTCCCTCCATGGCGTCCATGGCCTGCTCCACCTGCTCGGCGTCGCGGAGCTCCAGAAAACCCATGCGTACCATATCCGCGCGCATGGGAGCGACCATCATCTCGGGGTAGGGCATTTCGGCAGATTCCTTCGGGGGGATTGACTGGGGAAAAGCGATCGGGCGCTTGCCGGGGGTGCGCAGGCATGGGCACCGGTCCGTGGGATGCGGTCGATTCGGCAATGGGAAGCGGAATGGGAGATCAGATAGTTTATCAGGGAAGCCGGACGGATTCCAGTCAGGGGGGATGCTTCCGGCCGAACTGCTCTGCCAGTTCCCCGGTTGCCTCTACCAGAGCGCTCCGAAAGGCGTCGAAGCTCCGAGATGTGTTTCGGTCCGGATCAATGTGGGCCGCGATCGATTCTGCCGCTTCGACTTTCCTCAGGCCTGTGGTGAAATACCCGTATCTCTTCATCACTCGCTCGAAGGCCTCCCAGGTCCCTCCCCTGATTGCATCAGGGTCTCGATAGCCGGCGCGACGCGGGATGTTCGCGGACACTCGTGGATAGGCCTGCCGAACTGCTTGCCAGTCGCCGAAATACCAGGCTTCCAACTCTTCGATGACGATCCGATTGGCGATGCGCCACAGACCGCTCGCGGTCTGTGAGCGAGCAGGAAGACTCGCCGCATCTGCTGCCGCTTCCAGATCAGCTTTGAGGGCATGACAATCCTGGTCGTCACGGTCCACCAAAACGACGATCCGCCAGTTCGGCGGAATCCAGTGTTGGTATCCCCGCAGGCGCCCCCGGAGCTTCCTGAGAAGATCCTGCTTGCTGCGAAAGGCATGGATCCGGAACGAACAGCACTCCGGAATCATGCGGGGCAGCGCGACTCGAAGAAACCCTTCCATGGAGGGCTCTTCAACCAGAAATTCCAGGTGCGTGCCGACCGACTCCACCTCAGAACCCGATGGAGGCGGGACCGCCATGCTCCGTCAGGGGATCGCCAACACCGAAATGGCCCTCCATCCACAGTTCGCCAAGACTGGCACCTTCCTCGATGAACTCCGGGATGCCCTGAAGGTCGGCGGCCCGTGCGGTTTGGGTGTACCCCTGGTTATCGCGCCAGAGCACCCGAACCTCTTTGGGCCGCAGCGCGTCAATGAAGAAAGGAGAGTGGGTCGTCACCAGCAACTGGGTATGTTCCGATGCTGCCCGGCATTCCTCGGCCAGCCCGCTCAGCAACTTGGGATGCAGGAAATTCTCGGGCTCCTCGATTCCGATGAACGGCGGTGGCTCGGGGTCGTACAGCAAGACGAGATAGGCCAGCATCTTGAGCGTACCATCCGAAGCGAACCGTGCAAGGACAGGACGACCAAAGGGAGCGTCCTTGATCTGCAGGAGAAGCCTGCCGTCCAGCATCGTGTCGGCAATGACTCGCTCAATCCTCGGGACCCGTGCCCGCAGCGACGCAAAAACCCGCCTGAGCCGCTCTGGCTGCTGTTCTTCAAGGTATTGGACGACGTTCGCGAGGTTCTCTCCACTCTTTGTCAGTCGCTCCTGGGGCCCGGCTTCGGGCTGGCCCCGAGCACCGTCGGCAGACAGATAGGATACGTGCCAGCCCGTAATGAATGTGCGAAGAGCACCGACCCTGGGGTGTTCCCGAAACTGCCCGAGCGCATTGACGGCGAGGAGATCGGGTGAGCTGAGTGCAATATCCACTCGCTGGTCCTCTTCGTCAGGCACTTCGCCGCTGACTGCCTGGCCCTGCCCTCCAAGGTTTTCAAGAAAGCGGAATGGGGCGCCGTAGGGCTTTCGCTTCCAGCGCAGCCATTCACGGGTGACCACGGGTCGGCCTCCAACCTCATCCACGGAGAGATGATAGGTGATCAGCGGAGTCCCGGGTTGTTCGCGATACTTGATTTCGATGGACAGCGGACCTTTGGCACCCCGCGTCATGAGTTCCTTGGCTCGTCCGCGACGGTCCCAGGCACGCCGAAGACCTGATTCGAAGCACTCTGCCAGAAATGCGAACACGTCGAACACCGTTGACTTGCCGCTCCCGTTCGGTCCGAGCAGGACTGTCATCGGCTGAAGGTCCTTGAACTCCACGTTCTGCAGCGCACGAAAATTCCGAACGTTCAGCCGTTCCATTCGTGCAGGGGGAGCTGGTTGGGAATTCGACTGGATCATGTCGGGCTGGCTTGGGGCGCGGGACGGCGTGGAAGTCAAGGAGGCGAACGCCTGTAAGTTACCTTGGGGAAGTCGCTCAATGCCAACGCCCCGAATGGCGCCGAAGCTCCGGGATGTCGTTGACAGGTGGCAGCGCGAAGTGCCGCGCGTCGTTCGGTTGGCAGGAACCCGGGGTAGCACCACACCCCGTCCGGGCCGATATTTCAACCGAAAGGAGGTTCCGGATGGAAGTAGTCCGCCTGCGAGTGAATGGCGACGAGCGCGCCTGCGGGGTTCCGGCCCACTACACGCTGCTCGAGACGCTGCGCTACGGACTCGGGCTGACCGGGTCCAAGCAGGGGTGCGACAAGGGGGACTGCGGGGCTTGCACGGTGATCGTGGACGGGCGGGCGGTGCTGTCGTGCATTACGCCGGTCTGGGAGGCCGAAGGGCGCGGGGTGCGCACGGTGGAGGGGCTGGGGCGGGGGACGGAACCGCATCCGGTGCAGGACGAGTTCGACCTGAACGGCGCCGCGCAATGCGGCTTCTGCACACCCGGCATCCTGTGCAGCGCGGTGGCCTTCCTAGAGCGCAATCCGTCGCCGGACCGCGACCGGATCCGCGCCGCGCTGGCCGGGAATCTCTGCCGTTGCACCGGCTACGAAAAGATCTACGATGCGGTCGAGGCGGCGGCCGCGCGGCTGCGCGACCGATGAGCGCGAAGACCGGGGCCGGACCCGCGATCGCGACCCCGGCGCGGGGCACCGTCACCGCACCGCCGTCGCCCCGGCCGCGAGAGGCGGAAGAGGAACTTGTGCGCTCCCCGTCGGAGAATGGGGCCGGTCGGCCCGTCGCCGGCGGAGACCGCCCCGCCGACCACCCCAATCCGGGCGGCGCCCCCTCGGAAGATCGTCCGCTCGCCGCGATTGGCCGCCGCATGCGCAAGGTCGATGGCCTGGCCAAGGCGACCGGCCGCGCCCGGTACACCGACGACATCGCCCTGCCCGGAATGTTGCACGGCAAGATCCTGCGCAGCCCCCACCCCCACGCCCGCATCGTCGCCATCGACAGCTCCCGGGCCGAGGCGCTGCCCGGCGTGCACGCGATCGTCACCGGGCGCGACATGCCCCTCACCTACGGCATCATCCCCTGGACTCCCGACGAATACCCCCTTTGCGTCGACAAGGTGCGCTACATCGGCGACGGCGTGGCCGCAGTGGCCGCCGTCGACGAGGAGACGGCCAACGCCGCGCTTGCTCTCATCGACGTCACCTACGAAGAGCTGCCCGCCTACCTCGATCCGCACGAGGCGATCGCCGCAACCGACGGTCCCTTCATCCACGAGCCCCGCAAACCCGGTTGGAACGGCAACGTCACCAAGGTGGTGAAGCTCGCATTCGGCGATGTCGACGAGGGAATGGAACGCTCCGATGTGGTGGTCGAGGGCGACTACTTCTTCGAGGGCACGACCCACACCCCCATCGAGCCCCACTGCGCGATCGGGCTGTCCGAACCGTGCGGCAAGCTCACCGTGTGGTCGGCCACGCAGGTCCCCCACTACCTGCACCGCGAGCTCGCCCGCGTCCTGGGGCTCGATCCGGCCCGCGTGCGCGTCGTTCAGCCCCCTGTCGGCGGCGCCTTCGGCGGCAAGTCCGAGCCCTTCGATCTCGAGTTCTGCGTCGCGAAGCTGTCGCAGCTCACGGGCCGCCCGGTCAAGATCCTCTACACCCGCGAAGAGGTCTTCTACGCTCACCGCGGCCGCCATCCCTTCCACATGCGCTACCGCACCGGCGCCACCCGCGACGGCCTTCTCACGGCGGTGGACTCCCGAATCGTCATGGACGGCGGCGCCTACGCCTCCTTCGGACTGGTCACCACCTACTACTCCGGTCAGCTTCTGACGGCGCCCTACCGGATGCCCGCCTACCGCTTCCACTCCACCCGCGCCTACACCAACAAGCCCGCCTGCGGACCCAAGCGCGGCCATGGTTCGGTGCAGCCCCGCTTCGCCTTCGAGGTGCAGCTCGACCGCATCGCCGAAAGACTCGCCATCGATCCCATCGAACTGCGCAGGCGCAACTTCATCGGCTCCGACATCCGCACCGTCAACGATCTGCGCGTCACCTCCAACGGCTTTCCGGAGTGCCTGGACGCGGTCGAGCGCGCGAGCGAATGGAAGCGCAAGTTCCGCCGTCTCCCCTACGGACGGGGGGTGGGCGTGGCCGGCTCGACCTACATCACCGGCACCAACTACCCCGTCTATCCCAACGAGATGCCGCAATCGGGAATCCAGCTCCAGGTGGACCGGTCGGGGCGCGTGGCGGTCTTCTCGGGCGCGTCGGAGATCGGTCAGGGGGTGGACTCGATGGTGACCTATATCGTCGCCGAGGAGCTGGGCGTCCCGCTCGAACATGTGCGCGTCCTGGCCGGAGACACCGATTTCACCCCGGTCGATCTGGGCGCGTATTCGTCGCGGGTGACCTTCATGCTGGGGAATGCCTGCATTGCGGCTGCGCGCAAGCTCAGGGCGCAGGTGCAGGAGGCGGTGGCCGAAGCGTGGGAAACGAAGCCGCGCGAGGTGCTCCTGGCGGGGGGACGGGCGATGCGCTCGGGGGACACGGCCCGGAACATGCTGCTGCGCGAAGCCTTCAACCTGGCCGAGGCGAAGTTCGGCACCCTGGGCGCGACCGGATCCTACAACACGCCGAAGGATGTGCACGGCAGCTACCGGGGCGCGACGATCGGGGCCTCGCCGGCCTACTCCTTCACCGCGCATGTCGCCGAGGTCGAGGTGGATGCGGAAACCGGCTTTGTCACCGTCGAGAAGATCTGGATCGCGCATGACTGCGGGCGCGCCCTGAACCCGGTCCTCGTCGAGGGCCAGATGGAGGGATCGGCCTACATGGGATTCGCCGAGGCGCTCATGGAGGAGCAGATCTTCAAGTCGGCCGAACAGGGACGCGCCGGGTTGCACAACGCGCCGTCGTTGCTCGATTACCGCATCCCGACCAGTGTGGACACCCCCGCGCTCCGGTCGCTGATCGTCGAGTCGATCGACCCGGAGGGGCCGTACGGGGCCAAGGAGGCCGGGGAAGGACCGCTGCACCCGTCCATTCCAGCCATTGCCAATGCCATTTACGATGCCGTAGGAGTGAGGATGAACTCGTTGCCCTTTTCGCCGCCGAGAGTGTGGCGGGCGATTCAGGAGGCCGGACGGGAGGGACGCCGCGCGGGCGCGTTCGCAGAGGAGGCGACAAGTCGAAGCGGGGGAAGGGGATGAGGCGCGGGTTCGCACGAATGGCCGGGCGCGCTCCGGGCCGTCTCTGGGATTGTCGTTCCGTCGGTGGCCGGATTGGGTGCGGGTGGGGTTGGGTGGGGGGAGGAGGAAGGGTTGGGCGGTTCGTCGCGGCGCTGGCCCTTGCGCTGGCGGCATCGGAATCGTCCCGGGCCCGGGCCCAGTCCCGCCCCGCCCAGGGAACTGCCCGCGACTGGGAGATCGCGCGCGCACAGGTCGAATGGGCGATCGGCCACCGCCTCGCCGCCAACCCCTCCTTCGGCGACCTCATCGGCGCAATCGGCGAGCGTCTGGTCGGCACCGCCTACGAACCCCACACCCTGGAACTTCCCGGTCCCGAGCGCCTGGTCATCAATCTGGAGGCCCTTGACTGCGTCACCTTCGTCGAGAATGTGCTGGTCATGACGCGGCTGGCCTGGACGGCGGACCCGGCGCTGGTCGGGGGCGCGGATTCGGTCCATGGCCCGGATTCGATCGTTGGCCGCGATCCAGTAACGGGCCCCGACCCGGACGCCTTTCAGGCCGCCTACCGGCGCGAACTTGCCGCCATCCGGTACCGGGGCGGTGTTCTCGACGGCTACGCCAGCCGCCTTCACTACTTCAGCGAATGGATCGACGACAACGCGGCCCGGGGAAATGTGGCCCCGGTCTCGCGCGAGCTCGGCGGCATCCCCGATTCATCCCCGATCGACTTCATGTCCACCCACCCCGACGCCTACCGCCAACTTGCCGACCCGGCGGCGCGCACGCAGATCGCCGCCATCGAGGCGCGGCTGAACGCGAGTCCCCGCTTCTACCTCCCGGAGGCGGCAATCGAGGCAGCGGCACCGCAGATCCGCGAGGGAGACATCATCGCGGCCACCAGCACCGTGGACGGCCTCGACATCGCGCACACCGGAATCGCGGTCTGGCGCGGCGGCGTTCTCCGGCTGATGCATGCTCCGCTCGTCGGTTCAAATGTCCAGATCAGCCCGGAATCGCTGGCCGAGCGCATTGTGCGCACCCGTGGCCAGGACGGGATCATGGTCGCGCGTCCGGTTGCGCCCGAGCGGTCCGCCGACTCCCCCGCGGACGATTCCCCTTCCCATGCGGACGTCCCCCCGCGCTCCCTTGCGGCCGACCGGTCGTCGCCTCCCACTCCCCGGTAGAGACGCAAGTGCTTCGTCTTCATCCATTCCGCTACCACCGTCCCGGCACGGTCGGCGAGGCCACGGAGCTGCTGGCCAACTTCGGTGCGGAAGCCATGCCGATCGCGGGCGGCACCGATCTCATGCCGAACATGAAGCATCGTCTCTTCACCCCGGGGCACCTCGTTTCGCTCAACCGAATCGCTGCGCTGCGCGGAATCCACCTGGACGCGGCCGGCGCCCGCCTCCGCATCGGCGCCACCGAGACGCTGGCCGACATCGCATCAAATCCCCTTGTCCAGCAACGCCTTCCCGCTCTGGCCACCGCCGCCGGACTCGTCGCGGGACCGCAGCTTCGCAACATGGGGACGATCGGCGGCAACATCTGCCTCGACACCCGCTGCACCTACTACAACCAGACCGAGTTCTGGCGGGCCGCGCTCGGCTACTGTCTCAAGAAAAACGGCACCGTCTGCCATGTCACCCGGGTCGGAAAGAAGTGCGTGGCCGCGCACTCGGCGGACACCCCGCCCGTGCTGATTGCCCTGGGCGCAACTCTGGTCCTGGCCGGAGCGCTGGGTACGCGCGAGATGGCCGCGAACGACTTCTTTGTGGCCGACGGAATCCGCAACACCCGTCGCGCGCACGGCGAAGTTCTCGCCGAGATCCGGATCCCCCTCGCCGGGCCGCGCCGGAGAAGCGCCTACCGGAAGCTGCGGCAGCGGGGCTCGATCGACTTTCCGTTGCTCTCGGTGGCGGTGGTCTGCGACTTTGATGAAAGCGGCGCGGTGGAGCGTATTCGCGGGGTCGTGTCGGCGCTCGGCGCCCGGCCGCGGCTGCTCTCGGGCTGGGACGGCATCGCGGTGGGCAGTGCTTTGGACAATGGCGTGATCGATGCGCTGGCCGAGCGGGCCCATGCACAGTGCCGGCCGCTGGAGAATGCGATCGTCGATGCCGAGTGGCGGCGGGCGATGGTGCCGGTGCAGGTGCGACGGGCGTTGCGCGAGGTGGCGGTCCTTCCCCCGAAGGGCGTCTCCGCCATGCGGCCGGCCCGTTGAAGCCGGTTCAAGGAAACAGGACTCTGGAGCAAGGATCATGGCAAGGAACCACAACCCGGACATTGGCCAAACCCCGCACGGAAGCGTGCCTCCACGCAATGGCCGAGTCCTCTACACCGAGCGCACCTGGGCCCCTCTCTGGGTCCTGGTCCTGCTGTGGACCGCCTGCATCGCGGGTGCGGTCGGGGCCATCTACGATTTGCAGCGAACAGCCGAGCCGATCTCCACCCTGGGCGCGGGGCTGACCGCGGTCGCCATCCTCCTCTTCCCCCTCCTCATCACCCTCGTCTTCACCCGTCTGGATGTGGAGGTGCGAACGGACTGCCTGCGCATCGCCTTCGGCCCCATCCACCTGGTTCGCAAGCGCATCCCCCTGTCCGAGATCGAATCGGTGCGCGGTCTGACCTACCGTCCGCTCCGCGAGTTCGGGGGCTGGGGCATCAAGCCGCGGAAAGGAAAAACCGCCTGGACGATCCGGGGAAACCAGGCGCTCCGCGTCAGATTGCGCAGTGGCCGGGAGGTCTATGTGGGATCGCGCTTTCCGCAACGGCTGGAGGAGCGGGTGCGAATGGCGATGCGGGGGGCGGGAACCGACGACTGACCCGTTTCAATGAGATGTCGCGGGCCGAAAGACGATCTCGCCCACGATAGGGTACGGACGAATCCGTTCGGAGACGACGAAGAGCGTGTCTCCACGAAAGGCTCGGGGGGTTGCCCGAAGAAGAGAATTGCGATCCTCTACAAACTGGCGCATCAGCCGAGTTCCGTCGTAGCCGCGCGCTTCCAGAATGATCACCGCAGCCCGCACGGTGTTGAGGTCGCCCTCGCGGTCCGCCGGATCCAGGGTGGCGACCCGGCCCAGCATCAGCGAACGGCCGCAGTTCAGGTTCACGCGCCAGGGACCCGCCACCCACACTCCGTCGCTCCACTGCCGGGGCGGAAGGCCGAGATCGGTCAGAACTCCCTGTGGTGAGACCGTTCAGCTCCCCACTGTCGCCACATGGAGGAGCCGTGACGGCACAGTCCAGTTTGGTGGAAACGGACTTCGCCCGACAGTCGCGGTCACGCCGCCCCGTTGAATTGCACCGCCTCGACGCCCATCATATTCGGTCGCCGCGTCACTCCGCCGCGTCGTTCCGAGAAGCCCCCGCACGAGGGAAGCGCGCCCACCCATGAAAGCCATCGAATTCAACGTCACCATCCCGGGCTACCTTCTGGCCCGAACGCTCGGCCGCGTCAGCAGCGCCTTCATTCACGGCCGTGCCTCGGGCTTGCGCCTGGTCGAACGGGCGGTTCCGGCGCTTCCAGGCGACGACTGGGTCCAAATCGAGATCCTCCTCTGCGGAATCTGCGGCAGCGATCTGGCGAACATCTCCTTCTGGTCGAGTCCGGCGATGGAGCCCTTCGGGTCGTTCCCGGCGGTGCTGGGCCACGAAGTCCTGGGCCGGGTGACCCAGGTGGGCGCGGGAGTGTCGCATCTGCGGGTGGGCGACCGCGTGGTCGTCGATCCGATGCTGCACTGCGAATCGCGCGGGTGGACCGAGGATTCGTGGTGCGCGTCGTGCCGGGCCGGGGCACACAGTACCTGCTGCACGGCGGGCGAAGAGGGAAAACTGATCGTCGGCGAGGGTGGCCAAAGGCTTGCGCCGGGGCTGACCATTGGCTATCACCGGGACCTGCCTGGGGGCTGGGGCGAAATGATGGTGGCCCATGCGCGGCAGGTGCGACCGGTGCCCGACGGGGTTCCGAACCGGACCGCGGTGCTCGCCGAACCGCTCTCGATCGGGGTGCATGGCGTTCTGCAGAGCGGCGCGCTGGATTCGCCCGGACCGATTCTGGTGATTGGAAGCGGTACGATCGCATTCGGAACGATTTGGGCGCTGCGCACGCTGGGATACCGGGGCGAGTTGGTTGCGCAGGCCAAGCGGCCGCATGAAAGGAAGCTGGCAACCGCCCTCGGGGCGGATCAGACCATCGCCCCGGGCGCAGAGGCGCGGCAAGCCCTTGTCGATACCGGCGCGCACGCGTACATGCCAGTGGTGGGGCCCGAAGTCTACAGCGGCGGCGGGTTTCCGGTCATCTTCGACTGTGTGGGAAGCCGCTCAAGCCTGGCTCAGTCGTTCGGATTCGGGGCGGCGCGCGGACGGATTGTGGTGCTGGGGTGCGCGGGACAGCTCCGTAAGCTCGACCTTACCTTCCTGTGGGCCAAGGAATTGCAGGTACAGGGATATGTGGGGTACGGGGTGGAGGGCGGACGCGGGCAGGGAAGGCACACCTTCGACATCACCCTTGAGCGAATGCGCGACGACCCGGGCGCTCTCGCGGAGATCGTCACGCACATCTTTCCGCTGGCGCAGTACCGCGAAGCGCTCGTCGCCGCCCTTGACCACAGACGGAGCGGTGCAGTAAAGGTGGCGCTTCAGCCGGGGGATTGAGCCGCCGCCAGATCCGCCAACCTGCCGAGGCTGTCCTCGGTCACGTAATAGGTGGCGGCGACAACACGACCATGACGGTCAACAGCAATCGCGCATGGCTGCCGAGATATCTTCCAATCCTCGATGTTCCGGGCCTCGGTATCGGCGATCACAACGACACGCGCGATCATGTCTTCTGCGAATCTCGCCACTTCCGACTCTGTGCCAGCGCACGACACCACGACCTGTGCACCACTGCTGAGCCGTTCAGATACCGTCACGACGACATCCCGTATTGACGCGCACGGCTTACAACCTACCGCCAGAAATACGACCACGGCCGGCTCGCCGCGGCCCCGAAGTACCCACTGACTGGAAACATCGCTCATTGCCCGCCCCTGCAAGATCGGCACCGTTGTTCCCACCTCAGGTCCAATCGAGTTGTTTCCTTTGCGCCCGGTGTGATCGCGAACAAGAACAATAATGATCATCCACTGGAATACAACCAGTATCCAAATCAAGACATATGATGTCCAGAAGATCATGGAATGCATACCCTCCAGGCGGTCAGTTGCGAGAGGAACGTCGAATACCCGTGCCGACGTCGTTGTCCGGGCGTTGTGACCTGACGAGCCTGTTTGACGCGAGGCGATGCATCACGGCCAGAAAGCCGCAAGCCGTAGCAACCCACAGAAGATCGGTTGCCCCCATATCGGAAAGTGATTCCCCATTGACGCCATTCGATTCGAAAGTCAAAAGGATCACAGCCAAGGCGGTGAGAACAAGGTTTCTCCAGATGCCAAACGACACTTTGGAAGAGGCCGCATTCGTTCCAAAGCAGTTACACCTACTATCAAATCCATGAATGGCACCGAGAACCAACAGAACACACAAGAACACGGAAAGCAAAACAACCGCGCCCGAGAGAGCAAGCGGCCGACCCACGCCGACGATCAGAAGAGACGCCAGAAGGAACTCCGTGACGAGAATCGCAGCGCGCACATATTGCACACTGGCTGACGGCACCCAGGGCAGAATCAAACGGACGACATCGCTCGTTTGCTCATCCCGTGGGGCAAACAGCTTGGACACGGCCGCAACCGCAAAGACGAGGCCAAGGACGATTGCCCCGATTCCAACGATCGTGCGCATGACTCAACCCCCCTGTGGAGCTGTTGGGGACAGACGGACACCGGTCGGTTGGCGGGGGACGAAAGTCATGCGGACGATCTCCGGTACATCCAGGTCCCCGGTTCGCACTCCGATCGCAACCCTGTCCCGGATGGCTCCATGCTCCAATGATACGTCACGCGGCCAGGTCGCGGTAAAGAGGAAGCTCCCCTGCCGGGTGTACACATGTGCACTGGCAAGGGGGACGGTATCCGCCAGAGACAAGTTCACCCACAATCTGTCTTCCTCATCAAACCACAAATCATTGATCGGCGGCTTGCGAACAGGCACCTGGAACTCCGGGTAGCGCCACCCGCGTCGTGCATGGAAGGCAATCAGGCTGTCAAGCATATGGCTCTCTCGTCTGCGTTCGGTCATTGAAACTGCCGGACCCTGGATCTGTCGGCGAATGGTGGTTATGTGCATCCCGTCGGGGTCGAACATCTGAATTTCGTACCGCGATGTAACAGCTCTCGCATACCCTCCGCTGCGACCATGGCGCAGAAGGTCTCTTGCGTGAAAGGGTCCCCGAACTTCCTGGCGTATCTGCCGTCCATCCCGGGTGGTCGCAAACAACTCGCCATACCCCAGTTCGTCCCACGGGATAACGGATGGCAATGGCTCCTCCCGCACGACCCGTCCGTCGGACAGCCAGGCGATTGCGCCATGTATCCCCGGGAGTCGCAGGCCAACGAGTCCATGCGGACCAAACATTGCCTTGCCTCGCACTGGTCGCCGGAATCCGGCCCGGACGGTCCGGTCATAAGTCCATCCCTGCAAGTCTGGAGAAAAGACAACATAGCCATATCCCACTTCAAGCCAGACCTCCTCGGTGGGACTTACGGCAACGGACCGAGCGAAATTTCCGAACTCGCCCGGGCCCTCTCCCGGCCTTCCGATGTTTGTGAGATACTGACCGCTCTCACCAAAGACCGCGACCCGCCGCACGAGACGATCCGCGACCAGAAACCTGTAGTCACGGAGCAAAGCCAGATCCCGAACTTCTCCGAACTGATACCGCGAATCCAGAGTATGGCCGCCGATTACGAAGTCCGTGGTGGCCCTCATCGAAACTTCCTGTGACGGAGCGGCCACCAGACCGCGATGCCGCGACGGAGCCGGGCATGCGGCAGGTCCCGGGGCCGCAGTCGATCGCGTCCCCTCCATCAATCGGCAACGCAACTGTCGGAGCTCTCCTCTTCGCATACGCATTTCCTCCCGCCGCACACGCAGTCGCAGATCAACTTCCAATCCTCCTCTTTGGCCTTTGCGCACCAGCAGTGAGCACCCGGTGGGTCACCAACCGGCAAGTCCGGACATTCCCCAACGTCGGGCTCGCATCCAGAGCCGCAATCTCCCTCATTGCAATCATCGCAGCCAGCCACCCTGCGGTCTCCGAACAAACGTGTCGGACCTGTACGTGTCATGCCTGCCAACGTGGCAAATGCGACTACTGCCGCAAACCCTCGCCGACTGAGGGCTTCCAACACCCTGGCACCGTGTTCCGTGTCATTCAGCGCATTTACCATTTGTTTGGCTTGGCGAAAAATCTGGTTGAGCATCCGTGTTCCTCCGTCGCTATGGACCTACGAGGTGAAAGCGTGCGCGCGACGCAACGCGCGTCATTGAGCGAACTATACCATCACGCCAAGCACCAGAAATGCCAGGGTGGGTCGCACGGCCGCAAGCGTTCCACGTGACGATCTCAAATGGGCCAGGCACTCCATAATGGACCGGAACGAGCCAGCAGTCCGGGTCCGTACGCATCGCGAGACAAACAGCAGTGGAAGGCACCTGGCCGTCCCGAATGCGGCCAAAACGAGGACGGCAGCTACTGGGTCGCTTGCTGCGAGTGCGGACAATACAACGATGTAATAGCCGGCAGGCACGGTGGTAACAAAGCCGAACCCAAGCAGGAATCCGAAAAGAAAAGACCACCGGACCAAACCTACGGCGCGCCAATGGCGGGGTACGACCCAGCCATCTGTTGGTGACCGTACGTCCAGAAAGGACATCTGGACGGCAAAGAAGAGTATCACCGCAACGGCGAGAAGCCATGGCGCGGCGCTCGACAGAAAAGCGACGAAGCCCAAACTGGCCAACAGGATTCCGACAATGACGCTGGAACAAACAGCACCACCGCAGAATGCGATCAGAGGGCGGCGAGCATGTGAGCTCAACGGTACCGGCGTACGCCGAGGTCTCCGTGTCGCCTCGCCACCCCCCGGGGGCGTGATCGTCAAGATCGCGTTGACGCCTCATGGCGAATACATCGCAAGCCAGCCAGTCAATGCAGCCCAGGAGACCAGAACCGGGACAGCCAATGAACCTGGTGCGAGGGTTCCGACGAAGAACGCTGCAAGGGGCACGAGGTATCGAATCACGGAGCAGTTCCTCTCCCTTAAAGTATCAGGTCGGTCAATTCCACAGGACTCATGAAGCCCAAAGAAGTCACTGGAAATGTAGCAGACCGGGCGGCTGCCTGCCAGTCACACTGTCCAGATGTCGAGCCGCAGGAAAAAGCAAGTCGGATGCATGGAAAAACGAGGCAGCGCCACGACCCTTCATGCCTCGACAGCCCCCCGCACCACCCTTCCATCCACCCCCACGGCGCGGTCCTCGTACACGAAAAGCGGGTTGACCTCGACTTCGGCGACCTCCGGCCACCGCATCAGGCAGGCGGCCACCGCCCGGGCCGCGGCCACCACCGGCCCGATCCGTACCGGCGGCTGTCCGCGCGCGCCATCAAAAAGAGCGGCGATCTTCAGCTCGCGGATTGCGGCTTCCATCTCGCGCCCGTCGACCGGCAGGACGCGGTGCGCCACATCGCGCAGCACCTCGACCCAGATGCCGCCGGCCCCCACCGTCAGCACGGGTCCGAGCTGCGGGTCGCGGGTCGCCCCCACAAGAAGCTCGGCCACCGGTTGCGGCAGCATCGGCGCCACGGTGACCGCATGACGCTCTGCCGGCAGGCCATGGGCACGGGCGTATTCTCGGGCCGCGGCCAGGATTCGCTCGAAGGCGGCGCGGGCCTCCTCTGCGGTTGCCACGCCGAGCTCCACCCCGCCCGCGTCGGTCTTGTGGACGATGTGCCGCGAGACGAGCTTGATGGCGACCGGCCCATCGACATCTCGCAGCGCCGCGGCCGCTTCATCCCCCGACCGCACGGTTACCGCCCTGGCGAACTTCAGCCCCGATTCGGCAAGCAGAGTGCGGGACTCGGTCTCGCTGAGGGTCCGTCGTCCCTCCGACTGCGCCGCCGCCAACACAGGGTGGGGAACCGGACCACTGATCGAATCCCCCACATCGGTCTCTTCCCGGTCCGCCCGCCCGTCTCGTTCACTGGGCAATGGCCGTGGGTCCGCGCCCGACTGGCCCTCCGGTCCCCGCACCGGCGCCGCAACCGTCCCACGGCCGAGACCGATCTTCCCACCCCAACTCGCGCCCGCACTCGTCCGCGCCGCCCGCCGCTGCAACTCCGCCACCGCGCGGCAGGCGACCTCCAGCGAACCGATCACCGGCACCATTTCGGCGCGAAGCACATCCAGCGGCTGGCTCGGATGGGCCTCGTACTGCGAGTGAACGACCAGTCCCTTGCCCCGCTCGCGCATCAGCCGTGCCATCGACCGGGCCGCGACGATCTCCGTCCGGGTCAGCGTCTCCGAGAAGCGGATTCCATAGCCGCCGAAGAGGCCCACCAGCAACACGGCCCCGACCGAGTCGTCCTGGGCGATGATCGCCAGCGCGTCGGCGAATGCTCCCGGATCGGCATCGGCGGCCCCCGCGACATCGACCGGTGTGCGCACTGCGGCGGCCGGACCCAGGCGCGCGCGCAGCCGGGCCGATGTTTCGTCGGACAATCGGGCGAGCGGCACTCCCATCTCGTGCAGCGCGTCGACCGCCAGGGTGCTCTGGCCGCCGCCGTCGGAGAGGATTCCCACACCGCGCTGGCGCCCGGTCGAACCCGCCGGTTGTTCTCCCCCCGCCGAACGCGTCCCTGCCGCGGCGTCCGGTCGTCCAAAGGGGCCAGCCGAACGCGCCAACTCTTCATTCTCGCTGCGCGACACCGGCCCCGCGCCCCGCATCCCTTCCCCCGCCCCCCACCGCTGCGACCCCAGCGCGGCCGCGACCTCGAGCAGCTCGTCGGTGCGGGTAACCTCGACGATTCCCGCCTGCGCGAATCCGGCGCGAAGGCGGTCATAGGGTCCGGCGATGGCGCCCGTGTGCGAGAGGGCGGCGTGGGCTCCGGCGGCCGTGCGGCCGGACTTGATGGCAATCACCGGCTTCCGCGGCGTGACGGCGGCGGCCGCAACCAGGAACGCGCGCGTGTCTCGGCAACCCTCCACATGGCAGATGATTGCGCGGGTGTCGGCGTGATCGCCCAGGAACTCCAGCACCTCGCCGAAACCCACATCGACCTCGTTGCCGAGTCCGCAGCAGATCGAGACGCCCATCCCCGTGCGGGCGGTGATCCGGGTCATCAGATCCAGCGCAATGTTCCCCGATTGAACCAGAAGCGCGAGGCCCCCGGGACGAACTCCGCGCGCGCCGATCAGGTTGACCCCCAGCGGCAGATTAAGGAGCCCCGAGGTGTTGGGGCCGACGACGCGCACGCCCCTTTCCGCCGCCGCCGCGAGCAACCGGGCCTCCAGCGCAGCGCCCTTAGGACCCGCCTCGCCGAACCCGACCGCCAGCACCACAACCCCCGCTACCCCCCGCTCCCCGCATTCCTGCACCAGCCCCGGCGCGAACCGGCCCGGGGTGCAGAGGACGGCGAGATCCACGGCCTCGGGAATGGCTCCGACGGTGGGATGGACTTCGCGGCCGAGGAGCGATCCCCCCGCGGGGTTGACCGGATAGACGCGTCCCGCGTAGCCCGATTCCAGGAGCGCACGGAAGATCTGGTGGCCCCGCTTGGCAGGCGTGGCGCTGGCCCCGATCACCGCGATCGAACGGGGCTCGAAGATGGGCCCGAGGCTCATTTCCCCTTGGGAGCCGAGCGATGACAACCCGTCGCGCGCGGGGCCGGCGTTGCGCTGCTCGGCACGCCGAGGCCACAGGACGAGTCGCCGCCGACGGCCAATGCGGAATCGGAGGGAGACCGCGCTCGGACGGGGCTTGCGCTCATTTCCCCCGGTAGTCCGGCCGACGCCCCTCGTGGAATGCGGCCAGTCCCTCGCGCCAGTCCTCGGTGCCGAAGATCTCCTCGAGCGCGGCTTGTTCCCGCTCCATCGCCTCTTCTCGCGAGAGAGCCGCCGCCGGGCCGATCAGCCGCTTCGCCGCCGCAAATGGAATCGGAGCGCGCCGGGCCAGCCGCCGGGCCAGCCGGGTCGCCTCGAGCATGACCCGTTCGGCGGGCACGGCCTGGTTCACCACGCCCATCGCCGCCGCCTCGGAGCCGGAAAAGAAGTCCCCCAGGTGAATGATCTCGCGTGCCTTCAGCGTCCCCACCCGGTCCGAAAGGGAATAGACGACGCCGCCCCCGACAAAGGTGCCGAGCGCGACCTCCGGCAGACGCAGCTTCGCCCCCTCGGCCACGATCGCAAAGTCCGCCGAGAGCGCGAGCTCCAGCCCCGCCCCGATCGCGTGTCCATTCACCGCGGCGACGACCGGCGTTCCCATGGTCTGCATGAGGCGATTGGCGCGCTGGGCCATCTCGATGTATCGGCGCCTCTCGGCCGGCGCGGGCTCGCGGTCCCGATGTTCCTTGAGATCGGCTCCGGCACAGAATGCACGTCCCTCGCCGGTGACGATCACGCAACGGATCTCCGGGTCGGCCGCGGCGCCCTCCAACTCCCGGATCAGCGCTTCGTAAAGCGGCAGACTGACGGCGTTGAGACGGTGGGGCCGGTTGAGGGTCAGAACGAACAACGGCCCCTCCCGCCGAGCCAGAACCTCGCTACCGGTCATGCCGGGCCACCTCCCCGCCGGCCATCCCGGGCGTCTGTGCCACGTTGTCTTCGGCATCGCCGCCGACACCCCCGCCGACATCGAAATCCACGCCCCCGCGCAGCACCGGACGCCCCGCAAGCGCCATCGTCGTCTCGCCGTCCCGAATGGCGAAGACGCCATTGACGAGCACATGCACCGTCCCGCGCGAATACTGGTGCGGCTTCTCGTAGGTCGCCAGATCCTGCACGGCGTCCAGCTCCAGAACGGCGATGTCGGCGGCGTACCCCTCGCGCAGGTATCCGCGGCCGGGCCATCCCAGAAAGTCGGCGGCCAGACCGCTCATCGAACGCACCGCGAAGGGAAGGGTGATGAGAGCTTCGTCCAGCACCAGGTCGCGCACCTTCTTGGTGAAGGACCCGAATGCGACGGGGCGGGCGGGACCGGGATCGCGGCCGTCGGTGCAGGTCATCATCCAGGGGAGCTGCGAGAGGTGGCGAATGTTCTCGATGTCGTAGAGTCCCAGATTCATCACGGCGGCATTGCCGCTCCGCAGGATTCGCCGGGCGGCCGCGGGGGCGTCGATCTCCCACTCGTCGGCGACCTCGCGCAAGGTTCTGCCATTGAGATCCGGGCGCTGGTCGGCAAAGAGAATGCGTTCGGGACCGCCCCGAATTTCGAGCATCTCGCGGGTTTGCCGGTCGATGATCGCCACGGTGTCGGGGTGGTCGAAGCGGCGCACCATCGCGTCGTCGCCGCCGGCCGCCGCCCATCCGGGAATGGTGTAGGAGCGGAGATTGGATTGGGTGGCGGTGTAGGAATGCAGCGCTCCCGCGACCTCCACGCCCCGCGCGCGGGCCTCTTCGATCAGAGCGGCCCCCTCCCGAGCCCGGCCGTAGTTGTGCGCGCCCTGGGCGTTGAAATGGCTGAAGATGACCTTCGTCCCGGCCTCTTCCCCGATCCGGATCGCCTCCGCAATCGACTCCAGGTAGCCGAAGGGCGGGTAGGCCGCTCCGAGGTCGCGGTCGTGCGTGTCGTAGATCGCGCCCGGGTATTCCGCGGCTACCCGGTTCAGCTCGATCACCTCTTCGGTCCGGGCGTAACTGCCCGGCAGGTAGAAGAGCCCCGACGACAGCCCGTGCGCACCCTCCTCCATGCCCTGGCGCACCAGCGCCCGCATCTCGTCGAGCTCCACATCGGTGGGCGTGCGGTCCTCCATTCCCATTGCCCATGCCCGCACCGAATTGTGGCCCACGAAGAGGAAGGCGTTTACCCCGATGCCGTCCTGTGCCCAGCCGGTCATCCGCGCCTCCACCTCGGCGCTCCCGCCCCCGTCGAGTCCCAGCGCCACGGTGGTGATTCCCTGGTGAAGGAACGCGCGCGCGTCGCGTCCGTGATCGGAGTCGAGCTCGGCGTGGGAGTGCATGTCGATGAAGCCGGGGGCGACCACGAGGCCGCTCGCATCGACCGTGTCGGTGGCTGTGACCCGGAAGGAGGCGGCATTCCCAACGAAGACGATGCGATCGCCCGAAACCGCGACATCGGCGACGACGGGATCGGTCCCCGTGCCATCCACGACATTGCCGCCGACGAGAAGGAGGTCGGCGCGGGTCGTTCCCGGAGCGCAGGCCGCAAGCGGGACCAGGAGGGCGAGGGCCGCGAGGGTGGCCGGGTGGCGGGGGGGTGGGATCATGAAGGTGTCCCCGAAAGCGCGGAGGATTGCAGGTGGCGCGTTCGGCCGACGTGGTGCCGGAGCGCTGCGGCCCAGGATCAGTTCGCGGAGCGTTGCAGCAGAAAGAGCCCGCGTTCCATCGAAGTTACGGCAATGACTCCGCTCCCGAAATAGGGATAGTTGCTCCAGGTGCCGTTGAGTCCCGCCAGATCCTCTCCGTCAGGTTCCACATCGAACCAGGCAATCTCCCGCGGGGCCTCGCGGTCGCTGATGTCGAAGATTCTGAGTCCGGCCAGGTAGTTGGACTGATACATCAGATCGCCGCGCACATAGAGGTTGTGGTCCGATGCCGCCGTGCTCCCGGCAAACTCCGTCACAAGGACCGGATCCTCCAGATCGGCCACATCCCAGACGAGCGTTCGCGTTGGACCCTCCGTGGCGAACTCGTCGTATTCGTCGTTCTGGTAGAGGTACCTGTGGGCCTCGTCAAGCCAGAGCTGGTGTATATATCCCGAATCCGGATACCGCGCCGCCGCCAGCGCGCGAGGGGCCTGCTTGTTCGACAGATCGGCGATGCTCAGCGCCGTTTCATTCGCGCCGAAGCAGATCTCCCTGCCCCGGTAGCGGGCGTCCGGTCCCCGGTAGATGACGCACTGCGCGTCGTGCGTGTAGCCCGTGCCCTCGAATCCGGTGTTCGTGTCGGCGTAGCACCCGGCGAAGCGCGGCTGTTCGGGTTGGCGGATATCGACGATGTGGAGTCCCCCGCCGCACGTGTCCCCCCCGCCGTTGGCCCCGACGATGTAGGCGAAGCCGGAGGACTCGTTGATGACGATGTTGTGCGCGCTGTCGATCCAGTCGTAGTGCGCCGTCGCCTCGAAGTTGACCGGCGAAGCGCCCGCGTTCCGCAACCGCGTCAGGTCGAAGATCTGCATCCCGTGCGCATCGGCTCCGTCCGCCACGATGAAGGCGTGATCGCGGTACACCTTGATGTCGCGCCAGCCGCTCGGCGAGGCTCCCGGCGTGAACGGCAACTGGCCGGCGTAGTGCGGTTCGGTGGGGTCGCGCCAGCTGACGAAGGAGGTTCCGTCGAAGTGACCGATCAGCGCCCACTCGGTTCCGGTCCGGGGATCGGTCCACCCCCAGATGTCGCTGAGGAAGGCTGCGCCGATCTGGTGCGCATGCAGGTGGGCCGCCAGATCCACCCCGTTGCAGGGATACTCGCGGGCGAAGCCATTCCGGCAGGGTACGACGGCAGGGGAAGGCGGGGTCGGATCGGGAGGACTGACGGATCCCGGCGAGACTCCCTCGTCGCTGCACGCCACAATCGCGAATGGCCACAGGCCCGCGGCCACCACCCGCACGACGCGGTTCCTTCCCCGAATCCGCCTGCGTTTTCCGCTCATGCTCCCCCCTGGCTCCGTCTCCCATCCGGCCCCGGCATCGTTGTCCGGGCCCGGCCAACATTCAAGCCACAGGGGACAACGTGCTACGGGTGCCGCATGTCCACAACCAGCCGCGGCTCGCCGCGCATCTCCATGATTCGGTAGTCCAACCCCCCGGCAGCGCCAAAGATCCATCGGACGGTTCCATCCTCGTCGCAGCTCTGGACGGCGTCGGCGATGGCGGGGAAGCCGGTCGCGCGCTCGCGGTCTTCGATCAGGGGGGTTCCGGCATCGTTGGCGTGTGCTCCGGAAAACTCCACCACGAGGTGTTCGGCCGCCTCCGAGACGGCGCCGCTTCCGTCGCATCCTCCTGCGGCCTGGTCGGAAAACGCGAGACGATAGCCCGGGAACGATCCCTCAAAGGTGAAGACCACCCGGTCGTATCCGCGGGATTGCGAGGTGCGGACATCGACCAGGGGAACCGATGGTGCCTCCGGATCGGGATCGCGCGAGATCGTGTTGCGGGACCATGGCGTGGACAGCCCCACCTCGGAGGGCTCCAGCTCGCCGTAGTCGGCCTCGGTCATCTCTTCGGCGGGGGGCTCGGTGCGGACCAGTGGATCGGGCTCGGGCTGGGGGTCGTCGCCGCCGCCGCAGGCCGAAGCCAGAAGCGCGAGCGTGGCGAGGGCGAAGACGGAGAAGCGGGCGCGAGCGGTCGATCCGGGCATCGGGCTGAGCATCGGGGATACAGTCTCCTGGATGGGTTGACGGGCTACGGGGCTCGGGGGCCGAGGGTGGACTGCTAACGGAGAATCCGGACGGCCCGGCGCACGCCGTCCACCAATCGGCGCACCTCTTCGTTGGTGTTGTAAAGGTAGAAGGATGCCCGGACCGTTGCGGAGACGCCGTATCGGTCCACCACGAGCTGCGCGCAGTGATGGCCTGCCCGCACCGCGATTCCCTGCGCATCGAGCATCGTCGCCAGATCCTGCGCATCGGTTCGCCGAACCACAAAGGGAACGACGCCGGCGCGGTCCCGCGGATCCGTTGGGCCCAGAATGCGGATTCCGGAGATCGCGCTCAAACCCTCGATTGCCGTTCGCGTCAGCGCCTGTTCATGGCGGTGCAGCGCTTCAAAGCCGACCGCGTCCAGGTAGTCGGCCGCCGCCCCCATCCCCACCGCCCCCGCGACGTTCGGCGTCCCGGCCTCGAACTTGTGCGGAACTTCGGCCCAACTGCTCCGCTGCGGCGTCACCCGCTCGATCATCTCGCCGCCCCCCTGCCAGGGCGGCATCTCGTCGAAGAGCGCCCTTCGGCCCCACAGCGCCCCCATTCCGGTCGGTCCGCACATCTTGTGGCCCGAAAACGCGTAGAAATCGCACCCCAGCGACTGCACATCGACCCGCAGGTGAGGTGCGCCCTGGGCGCCGTCGACGACAAAGACCGCGTCCGATTCCTCCCGGACCAGGGCGCCGATCTCGCGCACCGGATTGACCGTGCCCAGCGCATTGGAGACATGCGGCAGCGAGACCACGCGGGTGCGGCTTCCCAGAAGGCCGGCGAGTGCGTCGAGGTCCAGGCGGCCGTCGTCGGTGAGGCGCAGATAGCGCAGACGCGCCCCCGTTCGGGCCGCCAGAAGCTGCCAGGGAACGAGGTTGGAGTGGTGTTCCATCTCCGAAATGACGATCTCGTCGCCGCTCTCGACCCGCGCCTGCCCGATCGAGTGGGCAACCAGGTTGAGCGCCTCGGAGGTGCCCCGCGTCCAGACCACCTCGCGGGCGTCGGGGGCGTTGATCCATCGCGCGATTCGTTCGCGGCTGCCCTCGTAGGCCTCGGTGGCGCGGCGGGCGAGCTCGTGCACCCCACGGTGGACATTGGCGTGATCGTGCAGGTAGTAGCGCGTGATCGCGTCGATGACCTGGCGCGGCTTCTGCGACGAGGCGGCGTTGTCCAGGTAGACGAGCGGCCGGTTGTCGACGGTCTGGTGCAGGATGGGGAAATCGCGCCGCAGCGCATCGACATTCAGGGGCCCGGCGTCCATCGGGGCGTCTCAGCCGAGGAGGATGTGAACGGCGCCGTCTCGAATCTCGACCTCGAAGACCCGGACCGGAGCCACGGCGGGCAACATGGTCGCGCGGCCGGTGCATGCATCGAAGCGGGCGCCATGAAAGGGACACTCGATCTGCCCGTCCTCCAGATCCCCGCCCGAGAGGGGGTAGTCCTGGTGCGAACATCGGTCCTCGAGCGCATAAATAGCGCCATCCACATTGGCGAGCACGACCGGACCCGCATCGGACTGCACGGCCGTCAGCTCCTCCGGGGGAACCTCCTCCACCGCCGCCACCCGCTGCCACCCCGTCGCCCGGCTGCCGCGTCCGATTCGGAAGGCCACCTCCCTACCCCGTCTTCCGCAGCGTTCGCGTCGCGCGCAGCTTGGTCTCGATCTCCCGGGTCACCTTCCCGGTCACATCGGCGAAGGGAAGGCGACCCAGAACCTCGCCCAGGAATCCCGTCACCACCAGCCTCTCGGCGCGTTCGCGGCTCATTCCCCGGCTCATCAGGTAAAAGAGCGCCTCGGCGTCGAGCTGCCCGACCGTAGCCCCATGGGAACAGCGCACGTCGTCGGCGCCGATCTCGAGATTGGGCAGGGATGTGGCGACCGCCCCCTCAGAGAGGAGCAGGTTGCGGTTGGTCTGGTAGGCGTCGGTTCGCTGCGCGCCCTCGTGGACCCGAATAATGCCGCGGAAGACCCCGCGCGCGGCCCCGTCGAGCGCGCCCTTGTAAAGGAGGTCGCTGCGGGCGTGGGGCGCGACATGGTCCTGGCTGGTGTTGAAGTCGAAGTGCTGGTCCTCGTCGCCGAAGTAAAGTCCCAGCATGTCGCTGTTGGCGCCGGCGCCCAGAAGCCGCGCATTGAGATCGACCCGGTGGAAGGAACCTCCGAGCGCGACATTGAGGGTGTCGAGGGTGGAATCGGCCTCGGCCAGAGTGCGCTGATTCGCGATCCAGGCGGCGCCGTGGCCCAAGCGTTGCAGCGAGAGGTACCGGACCCGGGCGCCACCGCGCGCATAGAGCTCGACGGCCGCGTGCGCGAGGGTGGCCCGGTCGAGGTCGGGGGACTGGATCTCTTCGACGAGGGAGACGCGGCTGTGTTCCTCGGCGAGGACGAGGATGCGCGAAAAGGTGGCCGGGCCGGAACGCGAAATCCAGCGATTCAGCCGAATCGGCCGCTCGATGTCCACATTGCGGGGAACCCGAAGGAAGACGCCGTCGGTCCAGAGCGCGGCATTGAGCGCCGGGAACTTCCCGTCCGTCGCCGGAACCGCTTCGGTGGCCAGGTGGGCGCGCACCCGCGGGTCGGTGTGGGCGGCGCGGCGGAGCGAATCCAGAACCACCCCGCGGGAGGCAAGTTCCGGATCGAGCTCGACCGAAACCACGGCGCCGTTCATCTCGATGACCCGTCCGGCGCAGTCGTCGTCCCGGGCGATGGCGCACCGAACGCTCTCGGGCAGATGGACCGCGCCCCCGCGAGCGCCATCCACCCGCGGTCTGCCGGAACCACGGGGCAGGAGATCGTCCAGCGGCAGGATCCGCGCGAGATCGGTGTAGCGCCACTCCTCCGAACGGGTGCTGGGGAAGGGGGTCGCGCGCTGGATTGCCCACGCCTCGGCGCGGCGACGGGTCAGCCACTCCGGATCGGGCGCGAGATTCCCGGTCTGCGCGGCCGGGGCCATCCCCCGGCGCTCGGTTTCGGGCGCGATTGCCTCGGCGGAAGCCGCCCCGGGAGAAGTCGCGATCCGGCTCACCCGACGCTCCCTTCCATCTCAAGCTCGATCAGGCGGTTCAGCTCGACCGCGTATTCCAGCGGAAGCTCCTTCGCGATCGGCTCGATGAAGCCGCGCACGATCAGCGCCATCGCCTCGGCCTCGTCCATCCCCCGGCTCATCAGGTAGAAGAGCTGTTCGTCTCCGACCTTGGAAACGGTGGCCTCGTGACCGATCGAGGCGCTGCGTTCGTCGATCTCGATGTACGGGAAGGTGTCGGTGCGGGAGGTTTCGTTGATCAGCAGGGCGTCGCACTCGACATTCGATTTCGCATTGGTCGCGCCGTCGTAGACCTTGCACAGGCCCCGGTACGACGAACGTCCCGTCCCCTTCGAGATCGACTTGGACACAATGCTCGACGAGGTGTTCGGCGCGACATGGATCACCTTGCCGCCGGTGTCCTGGTGCTGTCCGTCGCCGGCGTAGGCGATCGACAGGATGTCGCCGTGCGCGCCCTCGCCCATGAGGTAGCAGGACGGGTATTTCATCGTCAGCTTCGAGCCGAGATTCCCGTCCAGCCACTCCATGTGGGCGCCCTGTCGCACCAGAGCCCGCTGGGTAACCAGGTTGTACATGTTGTTGGACCAGTTCTGGATCGTCGTGTAGCGGAAGTAGGCGTCGCGCTCGACGACGATCTCGATCACCCCGGAGTGGAAGGAGTCGGTGGAATAGACCGGCGCGGTGCAACCCTCGATGTAGTGGGCGCGCGATCCCTCGCCGGCGATGATGAGGGTGCGCTCGAACTGCCCCAACCGCTCCTGGTTGACGCGGAAGTAGGCCTGCAGCGGCGTATCGAGCCGAACCCCCGGCGGAATGTAGACGAAGGATCCGCCCGACCAGACCGCCGAGTTGAGCGCCGCGAACTTGTTGTCGGCCGCCGGAATCACCGTTCCGAAGTGCTTGCGGAAGAGCTCGGGATGATTCTTCAGTCCGTCCTCGATCGAATCGAAGATGACGCCCTTCGCCTCCCACTCCTCCTTGAGCGAATGGTACACCATCTCGGAGTCGTACTGCGCTCCGACCCCGGCTAGGATCTTGCGCTCGGCCTCGGGGATTCCCAGTCGCTCGAAGGTCTCTTTGATGCTGTCCGGAACGTCGTCCCAGGACCGCTCCATCTGTTCCTGCGGCTTCACGTAGAAGTAGGTCTGGTCGAGCGTCTCCTGGAGCTCGGAGAGATCGCCGCCCCACTTCGGCATCGGCTTCGCTTCGTAGATCTTCAACGCCTTGAGACGGCGCTTCAGCATCCACTCCGGCTCGTCCTTGCGCGCCGAGATCTGCCGCACGATGTCGGCGTCCAGGCCGGGGCGCGTGCGGAAGACGGGCTCCGAATCGGTGACGAACCCGAACTTGTAGTCGTCGAGTCCAAGTCCCTGTATGACTTCATTGCTGGGCATTCAGTCCCCCTTCATGCCAAAAATCCCGCCTGAACCATCCCCGGCGCCTTCGGCCGGTCCGCTCAGGCGACGTGCGCCTTTCTGTACTCCTCGTATCCCCGTGCCTCCAGCTCCATCGCCACCTCTGGTCCCCCCGATTCCACGATCCTTCCCCGGTACATGACATGCACCACATCGGGAATGACGTGATTGAGGATCCGCTGGTAGTGGGTGATGAGGAGCACGGCCATCTCGGGGTTCTCCTCGCGCAGCCGGTTGACCCCGTGCGCGACCACCCTGAGGGCGTCGATGTCCAGCCCCGAATCGGTTTCGTCCATCAGCGCCAGCGCGGGCTTCAGCACGGCCATCTGCAGGATCTCGTTGCGCTTCTTCTCGCCGCCGCTGAATCCGTCGTTGACCGGACGCTGGGCGAAGGCGGGATCCATCTCCAGGAGCTCCATCCGTTCCATGAGGAGTTCCTGGAAGTCGAAGAGGTCGAGCTCCTCGCCGTCCTCGAGCCGGGCCTGCAGGGCGGTGCGCAGGAAGTTGGCGATCGAGACGCCGGGGATGGCGATCGGGTACTGGAAGGCCATGAAGACCCCCGCCTGGGAGCGCTCGTCGGGCTCCATTTCGAGGAGGTCCTCGCCGCGCAGCGCGACCGATCCTCCCGTGGTTTCGTAGGTGGGGTGGCCGGCGACGACCTTGGCCAGGGTGCTCTTGCCGGATCCGTTCGGACCCATGATCGCGTGGGTTTCGCCCGGGCGGATCGCCAGGTCGACGCCACGCAGAATATCGATCTCCTCGTCCGCGACCCGCGCACTCAGGCCGGTCACGGAGAGGAGCGGCGACTTGCCCATCGGTACTGCTCCATTGCTTCGCATCAAGGTGTCACTCACGACGAAGGTGCGGCCGAAGACGGCCCGTTGGCGCCATCCGGCCCGGCGGGGGAAAACCCCCATTCGGGCACCAAAGGTACCCCGCCCCCCTTCCCGATGGAACCCCCGCGCAGGACGCTACTCGAAGATCGCCGCCGAAATCCAGGTGTCCGACCGCGCCCAGGCCTCTTTGAAACGTTTGTGCGCCGCATCGGCCTCGGCGTCGCGACCCTGGGCGCGCAACGCCGCCTCCAGCCCGAAGAGCGACCAGCCGTTCCGCGGATGATCCTCGAGCGCGGCCTCGAAGACCGCCTCCGCCTCGCCGTGGCGCTCCAGCTCCAGGAGCAGGTCCCCCAACCAGTGGCGGGCCGAGAAGTTGAGCGGCTCGGGTTCGTCGTAGCGCAGCCCGTCCTCGATCTCCACGGCGGTCTCCAGAATCGCGACCGCGGCTGTCCCGTCCCCCTCGTGGCGCAGGATCTCGGCCTCGAGGATGCCTGCCACCACACCCAGCAGATCGGTCGCCGGGTGGCCCCGGAAGCTCTCCGACTCCGGCGTCGATTCCGCCGCCAGCCGCACCCGTTCCAGATAGACGCGCGCGCGCCCCGGCTGGTCGTGGCGCAGATAGGCGTAACCGCGCGAGAAGTTCCAGAAGCCGCGCTGGATGTCGCCGTCGGGCGGGTCGTCCAGCTCCAGGATCTCGTCGAAGCGGCCAAAGCGGAGCATCGTCATGGCCTCGTAGAAGCTGCCGCTCGAAACGATCTTCCCGTAGTCGCGGGCCGCCTGGATCGCCACCGCGCCCTGTCCGTCCATCGAGGCGGCGAAGAGCAGCATGTGCAGATTGTGCGACGGATAGATCGCCCACGCGATATCCTCCTCCGCGCGCTGGTCGGAGTGCCAGGCGGCGAGATTGGCGCGGACGGCATCGCCCCAGCGGCCAACCCGGTTGTAGGTGTGCGAAGGCATGTGCTGAATGTGGCTGGCGCCCGGGATCGAAGGGCCCAGATGGTCGGCGCAGGCTTCGGCCTTGTCGGGGCGAATGGTGGGCTCGGTGGCGTGCACATAGAGGTGACAGGCGCCCGGGTGGGCAATGTCCAGCGCGAGGACCGCCTCCAGAATGGCGTGAATCTTCTGCACGTCGGGGTTCTCGATGTCCCAGCGGCCGCGGCGCGGTTCCAGGAGCATCAGCGCTTCCCCGTAGAGGGTGCCCACATCGAGGTCATGGGGGAAGCGGTCGTACACCCCGGCCATGGCGTCGGCGTAGAGCGAGTCCATCTTCTTGCGCGAGGCCGCGTCGTGCTGCGGCGCGTAGCGAACCGACATCGCTTCGATCAGCGCCCGCTCCACCTCGCTGGCGTTCCCCGGCGCGAGCTCCTTCGCCCTGACGATGTTCTCGTAGGCGCGCGGCGCGTCGTCGCGTCCCATCCCGCCATTCAGATACGGTCCCCATGCCCACGCTTCGCCCCAGAAGCAGATCGCGCAATCCGGATCCTCGCGCTGCGCCTGCCGGAAGGAACGGGCGGCCCGGAGCGGGGTAAAGGCGTACATCATCTGAACGCCCTGGTCGAAGAACTGCTGCGCCCGGAAGGATTCGGTCGTGATCGGCCGGGTGAGCGGACCGAGGGCGTCGGTGTAGTAGGTGGCTTCCTCGTCGAAGCCTGCCGGGTAGTCGGTCTCCTGGGTGGCCGCGGGCGTGGCGAGGAGGGGAAGGGCGGCGGTGGCGAGGAGTGTGGAAAGGGTGCGCCGGGGCATTCGGGGGATCCTGGCTGATGGGGGTCGTGTGCGTGGCGAAGGCCGAGCGTTGCGGTGCGCCTGCCGGTTGGGGTGCGCGCACCGAATGCGGAAGTGTTCGCAACGGCGTGTATACAGAGGCGTGTTCGCAATCGTCTCCAGTACAATGTGCCGCGGCAGCCGCCTTCCCGCCAGTCGGGGTGTCCCGTTCGCGTATGCGGGCGCCCCCGGGAGGACGCCCCTGCCGCGTTCCGCCGATTGGCGGCCTCGGCCGCGAAACCGCCGACGAGCTTCCAGTCATGACTGGAACGGCGTGAATAACGCCATCCCCCGCGGTTCGTTTTGCGCGAGCAACCGCGGCCATTAGAATGTTTCCGGTCGGCGTCTCGTACCGGTCAGCGGGCTGGGGTGGACGACGAAGGGGTTTCCTGGAACCGAAACGGGAGGCGGTTTGCTACCTGATCTGGAACGCGAGCTCCTGCGAAAATGCCAGGCGGGGGACGCCCGCTTCTTCGAGCCCATCGTGCGGGCCTACGAGCACCGCGGCATGAGGATCGCGCTGGGAATGATGGGAAACCACGACGACGCCACCGATGCCCTGCAGGACGCCTTCGTGAAGAGCTGGCGGTCCATTGGCCGCTTCGACCTGCAAAGGCCCTTCGGGCCCTGGTTCTTTCAGATTCTGCGCAACCAGTGCCGCGACGCGCTGCGCACTCGCAATGCCCGCTTCCGGCTGGAGGCGCTGGATGAACGTCTGGAGATGAATCCCGCCGATCCCGAAACCGGTCCCGAACGGGCCTGGGAGCGACGCGCGGCGAGGGAACGGCTGTGGCGCGGACTCGAGGAACTCAGCCGGGAGCACCGCGAAATCCTTGTGCTCAAGGAGCTTGAAGGCTTCCGATACGGCGAAATCGCACGCATTCTGGAGATTCCGGAGGGGACGGTCGCGAGCCGCCTCTTCCATGCAAGACGGGCGCTGGCCCTGGTGCTGGCCCCGAAAGCCAAGGCGGACCGATGAGCAGCAACACCCCCGCGAAGGTCACCCGGGAGGATCTGATGCGCCTCCTCGACGGCGAGGTCACGCCCGAAGAGCGGGATGCGCTGGAAAGTCTCCTCGAGGGTTCGAGCGAACTGCGCCGCGAGATCGCGCTCTTCCGCTCCATGAAGGAGGACTTTCAGGGACTGGCGCTGGTCACCGAGGGCGACGTTTCGGTCTGGGGCCGCATTCGGTCCCGGATTACCCGTCCGATCGGCTGGATCCTGACGGTGACGGGCGTGGTGGCCTGGCTCGGCTACGGAATCTGGGCGCTGGTCCGCTCCCCCTCGGCGATCGTGGTGAAGCTCGCGACGGGGGCGGTGGGAATCGGGATTCTGGTTCTCCTCGCGCACGTCATCTGGGATCGCTACCGCGAATACCGCAACGACCCCTACCGGCACGTACATCAATGATTCTGGCAACGACGGAAAGTGTGTCCGGCTACCGCGTGGCGCGGACGCTGGGACTCGTGCGCGGCAGCACGGTGCGCGTGCGGCATGTGGGGCGCGACCTGATCGCGAGTCTGCGAAACCTGGCCGGCGGCGAGGTCTACGAATACACCAAGCTGCTGGCCGAGGTGCGCGAACAGGCCGTTGACCGAATGATCTCCGAGGCGTCGGCGCTGGGCGCGAACGGCATCGTCTGCGTGCGCTTCCAGTCGGCGGAGGTCAGTCGCGCGGCGGCCGAGATGATGTGCTACGGAACCGCGGTGGAGTTGCGGCCGGAGTAGCTAAGGGGGGGTGCGGCCGCGCCATGTCAGTTGCGGCTGCGTGTGTGGGCCGCGGGCCGCAAGCCGCGGGGTCGCGAACAGCGTCGCGGGGTGATGCGGACGGGACTACGCCGGCGCGGCGGCCTCCTCGTCCTGCGACCGCCACCGCTCCATTTGCATCCGGTGGACCCGGCCGACGATCGCCAGGAAAACGAGGGTCAGCGGAATGTCCAGCACGTTGATCGCGACGCCGAAGAGGCTCTCGACCCGTCCGGCCTGCGCTTCCTCCATTCCGCGGGTCACGGCCCAGGACACCGCATCCAGAATCCAGAAGGGGACAATCCAGAGCGCCCACCACCAGCCAAGAAGAGGGGGCGCCCACTGTCGCTCCCAATTCGCCGGATCGGCGCTTGCCTGCCAGATCTCGCGCATGGCCTGGTACGGCTTCCAGAACCACGCGACCGGCACGAAGTACCAGCCGACGGCCCAGCCGGGAGTGAACTTCATGTTCGTTGCGCCGAGTGCGCGCGCGTTGGAGTTGGCGCGGTGAATCCAGAGTAGGACGGCAACCGCGGCGCCCGCTGCGACCAGGTTCGCGCCGAACCTCCACATGACCTCAAGGAACAGGCCAAGCGGGTTGAAAAGATCCTGCAGCCTGCCCAGCGATCGCTCCCACCAACTGTCGTCATGGGCAAGAAGTTCGGCGACGCCCATGTACATCGAGACCAGCGGCACCGCCAGCGAGGCGTAGAGGAGCGCCTGGGTCCAGTTCGTCAGACGGGCCGGGTCGCGGAAGCCGGCGGTCGGTTCCGTCATTTCGTTGATCGCCAAGGTTCAGTCACCTTTCTTTCCGGCGGCTCGTCTCGCACAAGAGGGGCGGACAACTCCGCATGGGCGCCGCCCGCGGTCGCCTTGACCCGTCGCATCACCCGTCCGAAACCGCTCGCTGTTCCTTCGCCTTCCGCACCATCTCGCGCACATCCTCCAGGAGCCGCTGCGCGTCATAGACGATCCCGTCCTTGATCGTGTACTTGATGCCGCCGACGCGTTCGGTCTCGCCGGTGTCGTCGTTGAGGCGCGGGGCCCCGTTGCCGTACAGAACCTTCAGATTTTCGAGCGGGTTCTCGTCCACGACGACCATGTCGGCCTTCAGTCCGGCGCGAAGAATCCCGAAGTCGATCGGGGCGCCCCTGGGGTCGTGCAGCTCCTCGGCGCCGAAGAGGGTGGCCGAACGAATGACCTCGACGGGGTGAAATCCGGCCTCGCGCAACAGCTCCAGTTCGCGGATGTAGTCGAAGCCGTAGAGCTTGTAGATGAAGCCGGAGTCGGATCCGGTCGTGACCCGGCCGCCGGCGTTCTTGTAGTCGTTGAGGAAGACCATCCACTTGTTGAAGAAGCGCTTCCAGTGGTATTCGTCCTCGCTCGTCCAGTAGAACCAGTAGGATCCGTGGGCCCGGCGCGACGGCTGGTAGAAGTCCCACTGGCTGGGCAGGGTGTATTCCTCGTGGAAATCGGCTTCGCGGGCGCGCATCACATCGCGGCTGGCCTCGTAGATCGTCATGGTGGGATCGATTCCGAAACCGAGTTCGAGGAAGCGGTCGATCAACTCGTTCCACTGCTCCGAACCCGGCTCTGCGGCCTGGTTCCAGAGACGCCCGACATTGCCGAAGCGGTGCTGCTCGTCCTGGTAGTTGTAGTTCAGCGGCCAGTCCTGGATGCTGAAATCGGTCAGCATCGATTCGAAGAGGCCGTAGTAGTGGGTCATCATGTCGAGCCCGACCTCGGCGGCGTCCAGCGCGGTCATGCGCGGCACCCCCATCTGTCCCAGGTGCGCCACCGTCCCGAGCCCGTGCCGGTGCGCCTCGTCGATCACCGCGGACATGATGTCGGGGTCCATCGCGCCGAGCTTGAGACCGTCGATCTTCGCCCCCTCCACATCGACCGCCGCCGCCCAGCGCACCCACTCGCGCGCCTTCTCGGGGGAATCCACCGGTCCCTCGTCCCAGGCCTCGCCGGGCCGCGCGTAGGTGAACATCCGCGGAGCGACGATCTCGTTCCGTTCGGCCAGCGCCTTTTCCTGGAGTCCCCACATCATGGGGCCGTGGCCGACCCCGCGCGAGGTGGTGATCCCGTGGCCCATCCAGAGCTTGTAGACGTACTCGGGCTGGGCTGCCTTCCCCGCGCCGCCGGTGTGCGCATGCATGTCGACGAAGCCGGGCATGATGAACATTCCGGAGAGGTCCATCTCGCGGGTGGCGCCGCCGGGACGGCTGTCCTCGTTGATCGGCACGCCGGGATACCCGACCGTCTGGATCTGGACGATGCGGTCCCCTTCGATCACGATGTCGACCGGACCCATGGGAGGGGCGCCGGTTCCGTCGATGATCGTTGCGCCCCGGAGGATGAGCCGCTCGTGGGGACCGTCGCCCTCGTCCGCGCCGCGGGGGGTGGTGGTTTCCATCTGGGCCGCGAGCGAGGCGGGCAGAGCCGCGCAGAGGGCGATGGCGAGGGCGAGGAGGGTGCGGGAAGGGCGGACAACCGGCATGGCGAGGTCTCCTGAAGGATGCGTTGGCGTCGGGCGTCGGGGCCGTCCGGGGCCGAAGAGGGTAGATTCGCAATCTGGCCCGCAATCTGGCCGGACACAATGTACCGGACCCGATGGAACCGGGGCCCAATTGAAATGGAACACATTTGATTAGCCTTCTCCATGACCCAGGACGAAGTTGAACGAACCGCGGCCGCCATGCGCGACGACCCTCTCCCGCGCGACGATCCCGCGACCGAAGCCTCCCGGCTGCGGGCCGAGATCCGCCGTCACAACCGGCTCTACTACCGGGAAGCGCGGCCGGAGGTCTCCGATTCCGCCTACGACGCCCTCTTTCGGCGCCTCCAGGAGCTCGAGGTCCGGCGCCCCGAGCTGGCCACTCCGGATTCGCCGACCCGCCGCGTGGGCGCCGATCCCCTGGACGATCTTCCCAGTGTCGAGCACACCGTTCCCATGCTCTCGCTCGATTCGGCCTACGAGGCCGGCGAGGTGCGACGCTTCGACGACCGGGTGCGAAGGGCGCTCGCGTCGGAAGGAACCGGCCCGGCGGAGAAAGAGGAAGCGGGCACGGATGAATCGGAGGGCCCCGCCGCCGATCCGCCGGTCGAGTACCTCCTGGAACCCAAGCTGGACGGCGCTTCGCTGGAGCTCGTGTATGTGGACGGAATCCTCGATCGAGCGGTGACCCGCGGAAATGGCCGCGTCGGCGAGGGCGTCACCGAAAATGTGCGCACCATCCCCTCGGTTCCCCTCCGGCTTCGCTCCGACCGGCTCCCGATTCCCTCGCTCCTGGCCGTGCGGGGCGAGGTCATCATGCGCCTGGGCGACTTCAAGGCGTTGAACCAGCGTCGCATCCAGTCCGAACGACCCCCCTACCAGAATCCGCGCAATGCCACCTCCGGGGCGCTGCGGCAGCTCGATTCGCGCGTCACGGCGCGGCGTCCGCTGACCGTGGTGGCCTACGATGTGATGCGTTTGGAGGGCGCGTCGCTGGAGACCGCGTCGGAGGGAATGGAGGCGTTGGCGGCCTGGGGATTCGCGACGCCGGAGCGGATTCGCAGGGTGCGCACCGTCGAGGAGATCGCCGCCTATCACCGCGGCTTCGAGGCCGCGCGCGACGAGCTGGACTACGAGATCGACGGGATCGTGGCGAAGGTGAATGCACTGGCGCCGCGGGAACGCCTGGGCAGCACCTCGCATCATCCGCGTTGGGCGATCGCCTGGAAGTTCGAGCCGCGCAAGGAGGTGACGAGGATCGACCGCATCTTCGTGTCGGTGGGCCGCACCGGAGTCCTGACGCCGGTGGCGTTGCTGCGGCCGGTCGAGGTGGGTGGAGTGACGGTGGCGCGCGCATCGCTGCACAACCGCGAGGAGCTGGAACGGAAGGATGTGCGCGAAGGGGATCTGGTGCGGGTCCAGCGCGCCGGCGATGTGATTCCCCAAGTGGTGGAACGAATCGAGGAGGAAGGCCGGGACCGTGCGCCGCCCTTCCGGATGCCGGCCGCCTGTCCGTCGTGCGGGGCGGAACCAATCGCCCGGGGACCCTTCACCCTGTGCCCGAATCACTTCGGTTGCCCGGCCCAGCTCAGGGGGCGCATCACCCACTTCGGCTCGCGAAGCGCGCTCGACATCGAGGGACTGGGCGCCGAGACGGCCGCCCTGCTGGTGGACCGCGGGCTGGTCGCCGAGCTCGCCGACCTCTTCCGGCTGTCCGAAGCGGATCTGGTGCCACTGGAGGGATTTGCGGAGGTGTCGGCGCGCAATCTGGTGAGGGCCGTCGCGTCGCGTCGCGAGGTCGCGCTGGAGCGATTCCTGGTCGGGCTCGGTATCCCCGAGGTGGGCGTGGCGGTGGCGCACGACCTGGCCCGCCACTTCGGATCGATCGGGGCGATTCGCGCTGCCGAGCCGGAGGAGCTGGAGGCGGTCCACGGGATCGGTCCCCGCATGTCGGCGGCGATTCGCGCCTTCCTGGACGAGTCGGGGGTCGCGGCCGCGCTGGACGCCCTGCTTGCGGTCGGCTTCGAGCTCGTTGCGCCGGAAGGGGCGGGAGGGGACGCCCGGTTCGCGCTGGCGGGGAAGCGCGTGGTGCTGACCGGTTCGCTGAAGGGCTTCTCGCGCGGCGAGTTGGCAAGGATTCTGCGGGCGCGCGGGGTCAGGGTGACGGGATCGGTGAGCGAGCGGACCGACTTCCTCGTCGCCGGGACCAGGGCGGGATCCAAGCTGGAGAAGGCGCGGAAGCTGCGCGTGAGGGTGCTCGACGAGCCGGAGCTGCTCGCGATCCTCGGAGGGGAATCGCCGGAGGCCGGGCCGCAACCCCCGGCCAGGGAGCAACCGCTGGTCGCGCAGGCGGATGGAGAGCGCCATGGGGATTGACCTCTTCCTGAATGTCCTGCTCCTGCTGGGCGGATTCGGAGCGCTCTACTTCGGAGCGGAGTGGCTGGTGAGGGGAGCGGCGCGAATCGCCGCGGCGATGGGCACGAGTCCGGTGGTGATCGGGCTGACCCTGGTCTCGCTGGGGACCTCGGCGCCGGAGCTGGTGGTCGGCGTCACGGCCTCGCTGACCGGCGAAAGCGGCCTCCTGGTCGGCAATGTGCTGGGTTCGAATCTGGCGAACATCGGGCTGATTCTGGGCGCCACCGCGCTGATCCGTCCCCTGGGGGTCGCGGACCGGGTGATCAGTCGCGACGTCCCGATCATGATCGTCGTCACCATCCTGGTCTTCCCCCTGGTGCTCGACGGCGAGGTGGGGCGCGCCGACGGCCTGATCCTCATCGCGCTGCTGGTCGTCTATGTGGCCTTCACCTTCTGGACCGCCGACGAAGAGATCGACGATCTGCGCGAAGAGGTGGGAAGCCTGGCCGAGGAGGAAGGGGAGGGAGAGGGGAGGCGCACGGCGCACAATCTGCTGCTGGTGGCCGTGGGGGCGGCGGGACTCGCCTTCGGGGGACGGGCGATCGTGAACTCGGCGATCTTCCTGGCCGGCGCGCTGGGGGCGAGCACCGCGGTGGTGGGCCTGACCGTCGTGGCGATCGGCACCTCGCTGCCCGAGCTCGTGACATCGCTGGTGGCGGCGATTCGCAGGGAGACCGACATCGCGGTCGGCAATGTGGTGGGGTCCAACATCTTCAATCTGGCGGGAGTCCTGGGGGCGTCGGCGCTGGTGGGAAGCTTTCCCGTGGGTGAATCGCTGATGGCGGCGCAGATGCCGGCCGTCCTGATCCTCTCGTTCCTGACCTGGCCGATCGTGGCGAGCGCGCGCACGGTGCGCCGGTGGGAGGGACTGCTCCTGCTGATCGGCTACTTCGTACTGGTGACCTGGCTTGCCCGCATCTGATCTGCCTTTGTCCGATTCGCCCCTGTCGGACCCGACGACCCTGCCCGACCGGCCCTCGCGGCGGCGAAGCTGGGCTGAGCGACTGGCCCGGGTCGAGTCGCGCAACGTCACCTTCCTGGGATCGCATCCCCCCTTCTGGACCGAGGCGGAGGGAGTGCGGGTGCGGGACGCCGCGGGTCGGAGCTGGCTCGACTTCGGCGGCGCCTTCGGGGTCGCCTTCGCGGGGCACCGCAATCCGCGCGTGGTCGAACGGATCACGGCACAGGCCGCGCGGCTGATTCATGGCATGGGCGATATCCATCCTCCCGCGATCAAGGTGGAGTTTCTGGAGCGGCTGGCGGGACTCCTGCCCTGGAGCGACGCGCGCACGATCCTGGGGCTGAGCGGCTCCGACGCGGTCGAGGCGGCGCTCAAGACGGCGCAGCTCGCGACCGGACGACCGGGAATCATTGCCTTCGAGGGCGCCTACCACGGCCTCACTCTCGGCGCGCTGGCCACCACCGGCCGCAGCCACTTCCGCCGTCCCTTCACCGACCGGCTGACCGATCATGCGAGGCATCTTCCCTTTCCCACCGCGTCCGCCGAGGCGGAGTTGGCGCTGGAGCGGGCCGGAGCACTGCTGGCGAGGGAGCCGATCGGCGCGGTGATCGTGGAGCCGATTCAGGGCCGCGGCGGCGTGCGCATCCCCCCATCCGGGTTTCTGGCGCGGCTGCACCGCTGTGCGCGGGCCGGGGGCGCACTCCTGATCGCCGACGAGATCTTCACGGGAATGGGGCGGACCGGCGCGACCTTCGCCTGCGAACGCGAGGGCGTCGTTCCCGACCTGATCTGCACCGGCAAGGCGCTGGGCGGGGGGCTTCCCCTGGCGGCCTGTTCCGGGTCCGCCGCGGTGATGGATGCGTGGCCCTCCTCAACGGGCGAAGCGATCCACACGAGCACGTTCCTTGGCCATCCGCTCGGCTGCGCGGCCGGGTTGGGGTTCCTCGATGCGCTGGAGAGCGACCGGCTGACCGACCGGGCGCGCACGCTGGGAAGCCGGGCGCTGGAGATTCTGCGCAGCGAGCTCGACGGTTGCGATGGAGTGGCGGAGGTGCGGGGGCAGGGGTTGATGCTGGGGGTGGAGCTGGGGGGGAGGGGCGTGCGCGCGCCGGGAGCCGTCGTGGCGCAACGGGCGCTGGAGCTGGGGCTGATTGCCATGCCCGCGGGCGAGCGGGGCGAGGTCGTGGAACTGACGCCGCCTGCCGTCCTTGCCGACGAAGAATTGGAGGAAGGACTGGAGATTCTGGTCCGGGCGATCCGGGCGGTGGGCGCGGAGTGCGTCTGACGGCGGGGCGCCCGCCTGCGAAGATGCCTCAGCGCGCCGAAGTGGCGAAGTCGATGCGTTGGCCGAGCTCCAGATCCTTCCTGGTCACTCCCCCCGCGTCGTGCGTGGTGATGCGTAGTACGACGCGGTTGTACCTTAAGAGGATATCGGGATGATGATCGTGTTCGTCGGCGATTGTGGCAACCCGGTTCACGAAGACGACCGCAGCCCGAAAAGTCGAGAAGGTAAACCGCTTTCGGATGGCATCGTCGCGGTATGTCCAGCCCGAATTCCGCTCCACCCACCCTTGAACTTCCTCGCTGGGCAGCTTTGCAGCCATGGCATCCTTCCTTGCCTGTCAGTCTCTGCCGGGAACCCTGTCTCGGGTTTGCCAGCCTCTGTATCATAATTGTATCACGGCAAAATGACCAGACCCAGGTCTTCCTCCTCCTCCACCCGCGTGACCACGCCCTCATTGCGCGAACTGCTCGCCCGTTCCAGTCGCACCTTCGGGGTGGGAATCGCCGCCCTGCCCACCGGAATCCGCCTGGAAGTCACCATTTCCTACCTGTTGCTGCGCGTCGCGGACTACCTGGAGGACAGCGAGGAGCTGGACGTTCAGGAGAAGGTCCGGCTTCTGAAGCGATGGCGCGCCCTCCTGGGCGGCGAGGCCGAATCGGCGTCGATGATCGCGCGGTTGCGGCTGGCGCGCGAGGACACCCCGGACGCCTTCGTGGCGCGACACTCCGGGACGGTGCTGGCGGCGCTGGAGGAGCTTGACGCGGAGGCGCGCGAGATCGTGGTTCGCCGGGTGCGCGAGACGAGCGCGGGAATGGCGCGCTGGGCCGAACGGGGACCGGTCTTCCGGTCGGAGGCCGATCTGGACGACTACATGCACGAGGTCGCCGGGCGGGTCGGGTATCTTCTGACCGAACTCTTCGCCCTGCGGCTCCCGGGTCTCGCCGGAGGGCCGGACCCGGCAATGATGAAGCTGGGACGGGAGTTCGGGCTGGCCCTGCAGACGGTGAATGTCATTCGCGGGCTCCACGAGGACCGCGACCGCGGCTGGATCTACGTCCCGGTCGGCTTCATTTCGGAAGGGGGACCTTCGCCCTCCGAACTCTTCAGACCCGAGAACCGCTCCGCCGCAATGACGGCGCTGGCGCGACTGGTGGGGAAGGCCGAGCGACACCTGGACGCCGCGCGGAGCTACATTCGCATGATTCCCCGTCGCTACCATCGCGTCCGTCTCTTCTGCATGCTTCCGCTCTTCTTCGCGGTGCGCACCCTGGCTCTCAGCCGCGGCAACCCGGAGGTCCTCGCGCGCGAAACCAAGATGACCCGCGCGCAGGTGATCGCCGTCACCCGAAATGCGAGACTGCTGGGGTTCTCCAACCGCTGGATCGCCTGGTACGTCCGGCGCCTGACCGTGCTGCCCCGCGCGCCAGGTTGACACTCCCCGAGGATTCCGCTACCATTTCCGTCTCAATTGCGGGGTGGAGCAGTCTGGTAGCTCGTTGGGCTCATAACCCAAAGGTCGCGGGTTCGAATCCCGCCCCCGCTACTACAATCCGGATCGCTCAAGACGCGTCGCCTCCCTGGCGGCGCTTCTGACGTAAACCGACCAGGTCGCCGTCGAGGCGGACTCGCTCTTTTTCGGGTGGGATCCTCCGATGCGTGCCCGGTCGGTTTTTGTCGGAGGCGGTCCGAAGGCCGGGCCAGGTAGCTCAGTTGGTAGAGCACGCGACTGAAAATCGCGGTGTCGGCGGTTCAATTCCGTCCCTGGCCATTGGAAAATGGTTCACAGGTCCGTAGCTCAATTTGGTAGAGCACCGGTCTCCAAAACCGGCGGTTGGGGGTTCGAGTCCCTCCGGGCCTGTACGGCAGGGATCAGGCCCTCATCGTCTAACGGTCAGGACACCACTCTTTCAAGGTGGAGATCGGGGTTCGATTCCCCGTGAGGGTATTCCGGTCGGATGGCTTTGGCCGGAAAGGAACCATGGAAGGGGCTGTAGCTCAGTTTGGTTAGAGTGCCGGTCTGTCACACCGGAGGCCGCGGGTTCGAGTCCCGTCAGCCCCGCTCGCTGGCCTGGTCCAGCGGAAGCACAGCAGGAAGCGCTGGTTGAAAATCCGGGTTCTGGAACGAGAGTTCCTGGTTCGCCTTCGTACCGCGAGGGGCCGTAGCTCAGTTGGGAGAGCGCCTGAATGGCATTCAGGAGGTCAGGGGTTCGAATCCCCTCGGCTCCACTGCGAGGTACCGATGTGCCGGGGCTCGGGTGGCGGAATTGGTAGACGCGCAGGATTCAGGATCCTGTGGGGGTAGACCCCGTGAGGGTTCGAGTCCCTCCCCGAGCACTGGCAGTCCGTGGATGCATCGCGTCATCCACGGACTGCCGCTGTTGCAGGAGCTGGTCGCCCACGTGCTGGAATTGGTAGACAGGCTGGTTTGAGGGACCAGTGTTCG
>JAJEBW010000017.1 GCA_022822325.1 Gemmatimonadota bacterium
ACGACGTCCGAGGCGCAGTGGTCGACGGCCGCGAAGAGCCAGCACCAGCCCTCCTCCTTCGTCCAGAACCGCGACGCGTCCGTGCCCCAGAGCTCGTCCGGCTTCTCGGTCCGGATCCGGCCGCTGTGGGTCCGGTCTCCGCGGGGATGGCCCCGCCGCACCGGTGCCAGCAGCCCGTGCTCCCGCATCAGGCGGAGCACCCGGTTCTTGCCGGCCCGGATCCCCCTGGCCGCAAGCCGCGCCTTCACCTTGCGGTGGCCCTCGCCGAGGAACGGACTCGCCTTCAACACCGTCCGGATCTCCTCCACCAGCTCCTCGTCGCTCAGTGCCGTCTTCGGGCCCCGCTTCCCGGGCTGGCGGCGATCAGCCTCCGGAGACCCGCCCAGCCTGGCCTCCAGCGCGTACACGCTCGAACGCGCGACCCTCCACGTCTCGCACACCATCGTCAGCGGATAGGGCCGGTTCGTCGTCGGACTCACCCGTCCAAGCGCCTCAAGAGCTTCCTCAGCTCGTCCCCGTACCCCCTTTTTTCGAGCAGCTCCGCCTGCAACTCGACCCGCATCGTCATCTCCCCCAGCTTCGCCCGGGTGCGCAGCAACTCCCCTCCCGGCCGGTTCTTTTTCTTCAGGCCCTGCCGGCCGCCTTCCAGGAACGCCCGCCGCCACCGCTCCAGCTCCGGCGGCGCTACCCAAATCTCCCGGCTCACCTCGCCGATGTCCTCGCCGCGCAGCAGTTGCAAAACCACCTCGGCCTTCCGGTGGGCGCTCCACCGCTTGGGGAGGTCGGCCGGCCTCCCTAACTAAGCGGCCAGACCTCTCCTGCTCCTTCGTACTCCGAGACATCCTGTGTCTCCTCTCCCATGGACCCCGGATGGCCATGCTGGGTTCAAAATGACGCAGGATATGCCAAAATCAGTCTTTGACGGCACCGCCAGAAATCGATGTCACCTCGAGGAAGTCCACGGCAAACTCGGCCTGAATCCGGTCGGTCTCCTGCGAAAACGCTCCCGCTGCCGCCCACGCGTCGAGGATGGAGTCCGACATCTCCATCACGGTGCCGTTGACGGTGACCACGTCCCCCTGGGCAACGGCGACCGAATCGGCCAGGGCCATCTCGGTGAGGTGCAGCAGATAGGGCGTGCCGTTCTCGAGGTTCATCCACAGCGCCTGCGTGCCGAGCAGGCTCACGACCTCGATCCCCTCCAGGGTGACTTCCTGACCGACGTAGGCCGCGGTTCCCGTGGAGAACTCCGACAGCGCCGCCGCAGTGCTAATACCGTTCTCGTCGGGAGGGATGTGTGGAACGCATAGTTCTTGGCCCGAGGACACTTCTTGGAAGACGGATAGACGATTCAAATTCCGTAGCGTGGTCACCGAGATTCCATGGTCACTTGCAATCGTCGCGAGATCCTCTCGAAACCTCACACGGTGGGTCCGAGGAAGTCCGGCTTCGTAAGCTGCGCGAAGACTATCCAAACGACGGTACAATCCTCCGCGTATGGTATTCCATTCCTGATGCGATTGTGTGACCGGGCACCAGAACCGGACAGAATCCACCGCCGCCGCCAAGCCAACCAACGAGAAATCCACGGCACCCATTAGTTCAACGCCCAATTCGTCACGACCCAAGTAGTCGGCGGCCACATGGTCCGACGCTGGCGGTAACCAGGACTTCACCCGGTCAACGATTCCATCGGCAAGATCCAGGGCGACCTCGGTCAAGTAGGGATCTGATGGTGGACAATGCGTCGCGCTCTCACCAGCCCTACGGTAAAACTCACCAACTTCCGATATCCACCACTCCCGATCCGCATGCGAGTCAATCGTTCCATCCGGGACAAACCCCATCGTGCCGTCAAGATACCATGCGCCGATCTCCGGCGTCACGTTATACCGCCACGTCAGAATCTCTCCGTCCACCGCCATGCGAGTCCTTCCCAGTAGCCCTAAATTCCCTGCTACCTTGAACGCCTCCGACCTGCTGGAAGTCAACGACGTGTCCGACAACGAGATCTTCAGGAACATCCCGTCAACGGCGGTAAGTGGTGTCCCTTCGAAGCGCTCTTCGGCTCGGCACCAATAGCCCAGTGTCACCGGAACCGAATCCCGTCCCGCTACGAAGAATGAAGTAGGCCCATACGTCCGGAAGAGCCCGGTTCGCTCGCCAGTCAGATTATCTACATCAGCGACAACCTTGCCCGACCAGCTACTAATGCTGAACGAGGACCGGTTGGGCGATTCCGCGCCATCGCGTTGGTGCATATCGACCCCGACGTCACCGCATGCAGTAACGGCCAGAGCTGCCAAGGCGTTTGAGATGAAACTGCGTGATGGCCAAGCCATACTCCATTCCCTCCCACGAATATCCAGACGGTCAATGCGAGAATGCTTCTCAAACGAAAAAAATAGCCTGCTCCAACGTTGTTGTAAACGTCAGAAGGCCAGCGAGCGCTTCGCAGCGACGGCGGAGCGTTCCCCCCACAACCCCGCCACCGCCGCCCGTTGCTGCACCAGCGCCAGGACCACATCGATCGTCGGCGTGGCCACGCCCACCAACCGCCCGAGTTCCTGGACCGCGGTCACCAGGGCGTCGATCTCCATGGCGCGGCCGCGCTCCAGGTCCTGCAGCATTGAGGTGCGGTGCGCCCCCACCGCCGCCGCGCCGTCGATTCGTCGCTCGACGTCGATCCGGAAGCGCACCCCCAGCGCCTCGGCGATTGCGCGCGCCTCCTCCATCATCGCGCGGGCGACGCCGCGGGTTCCCGGTTCGGTGGCGACGCGGTCCAGGGTGGCCAGGGTGAGTGCGCTGATCGGGTTGAAACAGACGTTTCCGAGGAGCTTGACCCAGATTTCCTCGCGGATTCGGCGGACCGGCGCGCGCAGACCCGCCTTCCGGAATGCTCCGCTGAGCGCCTTCACCCGCGCGGTCTTCCTGCCCGAGGGCTCCCCCAGGGTGAAGCGGTTGCCGTAGAGGTGGCGAATCACCCCCGGTTCCTCGATCTCCGACGCGACATACACGACGCAGCCGATTGCGCGCCCGGGACCGATGCCGCTCCATTGGCGGCCGCCCGGATCGACGCTCTGCAACCGCCGCCCTTCCCACTCCCCCCCCACCCCGTGGAAGTACCACCACGGCACCCCGTTCTGCGCCGTCACCACGGCGGTTTCGGGACCCAGCAACGGCTGCATCGCATCGACCACTCCGGGGGCCGAATGCGCCTTCAGGGTGACGATCACGAAGTCCTGCGCACCGGCTTGCGAGGGGTCGTCGGTGCAGAGCGGCCTCGCGACGACCTCGTTCCCGGCCTCCCGCAGCCGCACGCCGTCTGCCTGCATCGCGGCCAGATGCGGACCCCGCGCAATCAGGGTGGCGTCGATTCCGGCCAGCGCCAGCTTTGCGCCGAGGTATCCGCCGGTCGCGCCCGCGCCGTAGATGGCGATCTTCATGGGTTGCCGCTCTCGCTCCCGGTCCGGCGCTCGCCCGCCCGCGCGGCCCACCGTTCTCGGCTCCTGGCCATGTGGGATGGGCGACATTTCGGGCCGGTCCGCTTCGCCGCGCCCGCCGACGCCGCCCTCATTCCCCCTCCTTCCCCAACCCCAACTGCTTCGCCAACCCGATTCTGCGCAGCTTCCCCGTCGGGCCCTTGGGGATTTCGTCCAGGATCACCACCCTGCGCGGCACCTTGAAGCCCGCCAGCCGCCCGGCCGCGAACTGGCGAATCTCGCCCGGACCCGCCTCGGCGCCCTCCCGCAGGACCACGGCCGCGGCCACCTCCTCGCCCAGCTTCGGGTGCGGCATCGCGAAGGTCACAACCTGCTGCACGGCCGCGTGGTCCATCAGCGCCTCGTCCACCTCGCGCGGCGAAATCTTCTCGCCGCCCCGGTTTATGATCTCCTTGAGGCGTCCGGTGATGGTGAGATAGCCGTCGTCGTCGCGAAATCCCTGGTCGCCGGTGCGAAACCAGCCGTGGGCGAAGGCCTGGCGGTTGGCGGCTTCGTTGTTTTCATAGCCGGGGGTGACATTGGGCCCGCGAATCACGACTTCGCCCTCTACGCCGGAGTCAAGATGATTCCCCCCGGCATCCATGACCGACACCTCGGGGCCCGCGGCGATTCCCACGGTGCCCGGTTTGCGGGGCGCGGGCGGCAACGGATTGCAGGTCATCTGGTGCGCGGCCTCGGTCATTGCATAAGCCTCGACGACCGGCGCGGCGAAGAGATCCTCCAGCTCCAGCATGACGCGCGACGGCAAAGCGGCGGAGGATGAACGAATGAAGCGCAGCCGCAACCGTTCGACCACGTCGGCATTGCGAGCGGCCCGGGCCAGAATCGTCTGGTGCATCGTGGGCACCGCCGAATACCAGGTCGGATCGGCGTCGGCCAGCCAGCCAAAGATGCGGAGCGCATTGAAGCCCGGCGCACAATAGACGCTCGCGCCCGCATGCAGGGTCGCCAGCACGCAGGCCATCAATCCGTGAATGTGAAAGAGCGGCATCACATTGAGACAACGGTCGGTGGATTCCAGCCGGAGCGATTGGCGAATGTTGTCGGCCGATGCGCAGATGTTGCGGTGAAGCAACGGCACGATCTTGGGCCTCGAGGTGGTTCCGGAGGTGTGCAGGACGAGGGCGACGTCGTCGGGTCCGGCAAGTCCGCCGCGCGCGGGCGCCGCGTTCCCGGGTTCGCCCACGAAGGAAAAGACGCCCGCCGAACCGTCCCGCCGGGCACGGATTTCCATGACCGGCACGCCGAGTTCGGCCGCGGCCGCCCGCGCGGGAGAATCGTCCCCCTTGGCCAGCACCAGCGCGCTTGCGCCGAGATCCTTCAGGTAGAAGGCGAATTCGGGCTGTGTGTACGCCGGGTTGAGGGGCGCGGTGGTCGCCCCGGCCGCGATGGCCACGAAGGCGCTCGCCATCTCGGGACCGTTGGGCAGCACGATCGCGACCCGGTCGCCCCGTCCGATCCCCCGTTCGTTGAGCGCGGCTACGGTGGCGCGCAGATGGCGGCGCAGCCCGCGGTAGCTCAGATCGGGACGGTCCGGCGCGGAGAGGGCGGTCCGGTCGTCGGCGCCGGCGGCGAGGAGTTCGGCGATGTGGGTCGGTGGGGTCATCGGATTCGGGCCGGGCGAGCGTCTTCGCTTGCGGGTGGACGCGGATGGAGCAGGGCGGAGACTACCACAAGGGCGGTCAGGGTTCAAGCCGTGGCCGGGCCCGTGCGGGACGCTGCCTTGCAACGGACGAACGCCGCGCGATCCACGGGCGGACACGCACCCTGCGACTCTGCGACGAGCGATGCGCCACCGCCGCCTGAATCACGGTCGGTGCACGCTTCACGGTCGGTGCATGTCTCGGCTCCGCAGGCGACTCGAATCCTGTCGATCCGTTCCTACCCCTCCGGCAACGCCAGCGCCACCAGCTCCCCCGGATGACCCCGCGCCCCCACCGCCACCACGATGAACTGTCGGCCTTCATGCATGTAGCTCATCGGCAAACCGGTCTGGTTGGCCGGCAACTCGATCTCGGCCACGATCTCGCCGGTCGCCTTGTCGTGCGCGCGCAACCTGTTTCCCCCTGATCCGAAGGCCGCGTACATCCCGCCGCCCTCGCCCGCGAAGAGGAGGGTGCCGGTCACCAGCAGTCCGCCCCGGTCCGGCCGCCCGGTCCTTCCCACGTCAATCCCCTCCAGCGCGGGATGCTGCTTTACATAATCCGGTGCATCGCCATTCGGCGCCTGCCATGCGATCTCGCCCCGGTTGAGGTCGATCGCGGTGATTCGGCCCCACGGCGGCCTGAAGAGCGGCAACCCCTGCGGTCCGCCCCCTCTCCGCAGCCGCAGCCCCCCCGTTCGGATGTAGTCCATCTCGGAAACATCCGGTTCCGCCATCAGCGCGATCACGCTGGGGGCGGTGGCCGACTGCACATAGAGGAAACCGGTCTCGGGATCGAGCGCGCCGCCCGGCCAGTTGGCGCCGCCAAGCGAACCGGGAACCATGAGCGTTCCCTGGGTGCCGCCCTCCACCGGAATCGAGGGGGGCGTGTAGAGGGGGCCGTGCCGAAGTTGCGACAGGATCTCCTCGGCCTGGGCGCGCAGCTCCGGGGTGAAGTCGATCAATTCCTCGGGATCGACGCCCTGCCGGTCATAGGGGGGAGGTTTCGTGGGGAAGGGTTGGGTGGGCGCGGTGCGTTCGCCGGGCACGTCGGTCTGGGGAACCGGCCGCTCCTCGATCGGCCAGACGGGTTCGCCGGTGCGACGGTCGAAGACGAAGGTGAAGGTTTGCTTGGTGATCTGCGCGATCGCCGGAATCTCGCGTCCGTCCACCACCAGATCCGCCAGGATGGGCGCCGCCGGAGGATCGTAGTCCCACACCCCGTGGTGCACCGTCTGGAAGTGCCAGACGCGCTCGCCGGTCGCCGCATCGAGCGCCACCAGGCTCTGGGAGAAGAGGTTGTCGCCGGGGCGGTGGCCGCCGTAGTAGTCTCCGGTGCCAAGCTCCACCGGAAGATAGACGTAGCCGAGTTCGGGATCCGCGCTCAGTGCGGTCCAGACGGCGGCGTTCCCGGTGTACTCCCAGGAGCCGTCCTCCCAGCTCTCGTTGCCGTATTCGCCCGCCTGCGGAATCGTGTGGAAGGTCCAGCGCAGCTTGCCGGTGACGGCGTCGTAGCCGCGCACATGCCCCGGCGGCATCTCGGGCGACCGCGGCGCTCCACCGGACGGCAGCGCCGACCCCACCACCACCACATCCCCCACCACGATCGGCGGCGAACTCGATCCGATCGGCGCGCTCTCAAGGTCCACCTTGCGGCCCAGTTGGCGGCGCAGATCCACCACGCCGCCGCCTCCGAACTCCTCCACCGGGTGTCCCGTTCCCGCGTCGAGCGCAACCAGGTGGAATCCCGGAGTGATCATGAAGATGCGCGGCCCCCCGGTCCCCCGTCCCTCCCACCACGCCACCCCTCTCCCCGAACTGCGGCGCGGCGCCGACCTCTCCCCCTCGTCCAGGCGGTAGCTCCAGAGCGTTTCGCCCGTTCCCGCATCGATCGCGACCACCGCCCGCCGGTACCCCGCCGTCGCGTAGAGCACCCCATCCACCATGAGCGGCGTCGTGCGGTAGTTGAATTCGGGCACGGGGCCGAAGTTGTCGGACCGCCAGCGCCAGACGATCTCCAGCGAAGCCGCGTTGCTCCGGTCGATCTGGTCGAGCGCGGCGTAGCGGGTGCCGCCCGGATCCCCGCCGTAGTGGCGCCACTGTCCGTCCCGGGCGCCCTCCTGGGCGGTGGCGGCGACGGAGCCGGAGAGCGCGACCAGGAGCGCGGCTGCGGGGGCAGGCAGTCTGCGGATCGCGCCGCTCGGTGTTTGTCCACGGGTTGCCGGGGTCGGGTTGCGAGCGGTGTGCAAGGGGAACTCCGATCGGTTGCGGGGGACTTGCGGCCGGTGCGGCCGGCACGGCGGAACTTGCCTGGGCGCCGACGGGTGAAGATGATGCCCGTTGCGGCGGTACGAAAGGGACCGTGTCCGGAACCGGTCCCCGATCCAGCGCCGAGACACGATCCGGCACCGACGCATGAATCGCCCCAACGCGCGAACCACGCCCGCGGACAAGCCGGTCCCGCGTCCTCCAACCCCAGGGAGCCCGCCATGATTTCGGCCTACATCTTCTCGCTCGTCGTCGGAGGGGGGCTCCTGACGCTCTCGCTCTTCGGGGACCTCTTCGGCGGCGACGCGGAGCTCGACGCCGGCGCCGACATCGATGTGGACGCCGACGGGATCGGGGACGGCGCCGAGATCGCCAAGCTCCTGTCGCTCCGGTCGCTCGTCTATGCGCTCTTCGGCTTCGGAGGCTCCGGGCTGGTCCTGTCCTTCACCCTGGGCGGCGGTCTTGTCACCGGAATGATCGCCCTGGCGATGGGGCTGGGCTCGGGCGCGCTGGTCGGCACCGTCTTCGGCTACCTCAAGCGAACCGAGGCGGGGCAGATCCAGGGCGAGGCGGAGCTGAGCGGGCTGACGGGCGAGGTTCTCCTTCCGATTGGCCCGGGCGAGACCGGCGAGGTGCGGATCAGGAGCGGAGACCGCCGCTACCGCATCCGGGCGCGCGCCGACGACGAATCGGGACCGGACGCCGAGCTGGAGGCGGGACGCGCGATCATGGTGGTGGACGTGAAAGAGGGCGTGGCCCGGGTCGCGCCGGTCAGGATGAAGCTTTTGCGGGACGAGTAGGTATTCGACCCCATGATCCCATATTCGATTCCGGACGCGCCGCCCCGGCGCGCACGCTGCACAGGACAGCTCCGGACCTTTCCCCGGCGGGGCCGCAGGGGCTCCGCGCATTCAGCCGCCTCAAGGAGGTAACCGCAGTGGATCCGATCGCCGCCCTTGGACTGGGCATCGTCGCCGTCATCGTCATCATCATGGTCATCGTCACGGTCAAGTCGCTGATCGTGATCGCGCCCCCCAACGAGGCCGCCGTCCTCACCGGAAGAAACCGGTTGCTGGGCGATGGCAAGAAGGTGGGGTATCGCTCCATCTCGGGCGGGCGCACCTTCCGCGTCCCGATCATCGAGACGGTGCAGCTCATGAATCTGGAGACCATCCCCATCGAGGTGCTGGTCAGCAACGCCTTCTCCAAGGGGAACATTCCCCTGAATGTGGAGGCCATCGCCAATGTGAAGATCGCCTCGCAGCCGGAGTGGGTCTTCAACAACGCCGTCGAACGGCTGCTGGGCAAGACGGAGGACGAGATCCGGGCGCTGGCCCAGGACACTCTGACCGGAAATCTGCGCGGCGTGCTCGCCACCATGACCCCGGAAGCCGTCAACGAGGACCGGCTTGGATTCGCCAAGGCGCTCTCGGAGGACGCGGGCGAGGATCTGGCTTCGCTCGGATTCCACCTGGATGTGCTCAAGATCCAGAATGTGAGCGACGAGCGCGGCTACCTGGAGGCGATCGGGCGCGAGAAGTCCGCCGAAGCGATCCGCCAGGCCGAGATTGCCGAGGCCCAGGCCGAAGCCGATACCCGCGAGGCGCAGGCGGAAGCGAGACGACGGGCGGAGGTGCGGGAAGCGGGAGCCTCGATCAAGGTGGCCGAGGCGCGCAACGAGCTGCGGGTGCGCCAGGCCGAGCTGGACCGCCAGGGCGAAACCGCCGAGAAGATCGCGCGGGTGAAGGCCCAGGAGGCCGAGGTGGAGGCCGAAAAGATCCTCGAGATGAAGCGGGTGGAGCGCGAAGAACAGCGTCTCCGGGCCGATGTGGTGGAGCCGGCGAAAGCCGCGAAGATGGCCGCGTTCGCGCGCGCCGAGGCGGAAGCCGCGCCGATCCTGGAGCGCGGGAAGGCGCAGGTGGAGGTGCTGAGGAGGCTCTACGGGGAGGTTCGGGCCGGAGGCGAGGCCGCCTTCGCGGTCTTCCTGGCCGAGAAGCTGCCCGAGTTGCTCGAAATCGCGGTGGGCGCCGTCGAAGGGGTGGACATCGACCGTGTGGTGGTGATGGACGGGGGGAAGGGGGAGGGGGTCTCGAATGCGCTCAACCAGCGGGTGAAGGGCGCCTACGGCACGCTCGAGGGGCTGTCGTCGGTCCTCGGGCTTGACATTCAGAAGGTGCTCAAGAAGGCTGTGGGGGACTGATCTTCGTCCCGGCTGCATTCTCGTGCCCCCTGCTCCAAAGGGCCTCTCCGGGGATCGACCCTGTACGGTATTCTGTGAAGGAACCGGAATGTTGTGACCGAATCGTTACAAGACGGTCAGGATTCCGTTACATGAATGTTTCTTCCTGTTACTTGCGTCGATTCCCCGGGGGGCGTATCCGCGCTGCCCGGAAATCTTCCGGCGGGTGGAATCCGACCGCCCGCAGTCACCTGTCCACCGGAGTCACGTCCCTTGCGCGGAGCTTCTCCCATCGCCCTTGCGCTGCTGCTCGTCCTGGCCGCGCTGGGGTCTCCCACCGTCTCCGCCCAGGTTGAGATCGCGGGACGCGCCGCCCGGATCTCCTTCGGCGGCCGTCTGCACAGCCAGTTTGCCACGAGCTCCGCGGCGGACGGCAAATCCACCGATTTCTTTACGCGCCGCGCCCGCTTCACCCTGGATGTCCAGGTCACCCCCCTCCTGGATGCCCGCGTACAGCCGGACTTCGGAGGCGGCGAGCTTGATCTCAAGGACGCCTACTTTCGCCTGAATCTGAATCCGGGGTTGCGGTTCTCGATGGGCCAGTTCAAGCGCGCCTTCGACATCTTCGAGCTCAACAGCTCAACCGACATCGTGGTCGTGGAACGAACCGGGCGGATCGACGGTGCGGGCGGATGCGCGGGACCGGGTGGTCTCTGCGCACTCAGCCGCTTTACCGAGAAACTTGCCTACGCGGACCGGGACATCGGCGTCAAGCTCGATGGCGAGCTCGGATCGCGGCTTCGCTACATGGCCACCCTGACCAATGGGACGGGCACGGCGGGCGCGGACGAGAATTCCGGCAAGTCGCTGGCAGGACGCCTTTCGGTGCAGCTTCTGGAGGGCGTATCGGTATCGGCCAACCTCTCCCGTCACGACTTCGTCCGCGCGGACAACGACACCGAGGGGGCGACCGCGCTCGGCGCCGATCTCGAAATCGGCGGCTTTCGCCAGGGGACGCACCTCCAGCTCGGAGTGGTTGGCGGCGCGAACTGGCGGCTCGACCCGGCCGCGGACGGCGAGATCCCTCGTTTCCTCGCCTGGCAGGCCATACTCAGCCGCTACCTGCCGATCGATGCATCCAGCTTTGAGGCCGTCGAACCCATGGCACGCGCAAGCTGGGGCGATCCGCACCGCGCCATGGCCGACGACGCCGGGCTTCTGCTTACGCCGGGTCTCTTCCTCTATATCAGGGGCAAGAACCGAATCGGAGCCAATCTGGACATCTACCGGCCCGGATCGGGATCGACCGAGTTCTCTTTCAAGCTGCAGAGCTACCTCTACTACTGAGCCGATGACGAGTCGCCCGCTCCGGCCTCGCCTTTTGCGGGGCTTCAGAGACAGCGATACAGTGTCGTTACACCGAGGTCGCCGAGATGTGACGCGGCGCCCGTACCCTCCTCACCGCAAAGTCATGCACCAGATGAACGACTGCCTGAACGGCCCTGTTCCCGGGCCTCGAAGCCGAAACGGAGCGAAGAAGAGCATGAAGCGCACGAACATGAGACGATTCTTTCCCCTGGCGCTCCTTGCGCTCGCCGGCTGCGGCGGATCGGACGGCCGGGACCAGCGCGCCGTAATCCAGAACAAGGGCTCCGACACCCTGCTGAATGTCGCCCAGGCGTGGGCGGAGGCGTACGGGTCGGTGAATCCCGACGTGGCCGTCGCGATTACGGGAGGCGGTTCCGGCACCGGGATCTCCGCGATGATCAACGGCACCGTGGACATCGCGAACTCCTCTCGCAAGATGCGCGAATCCGAGCTGGAAGCCGCGCGCGGCAATGGCGTCGAGCCGATCGAGTTCGTCGTCGGCTACGATGCGCTGGCCATCTTCCTTCACGAGGACAATCCCATCGGGTCGATCACCATCCCGCAGCTCCGGGAGGTCTATGGCGAGGGTGGAGGGATCACCAGGTGGTCCGATCTCGGCGTTCAGGTTCCCGGGTGCAGCTCCGACGAGATCGTCCTCGTGAGCCGCCAGAACAACTCGGGAACCTACGTTTACTTCAAGGAAGCCGTGCTCGGAGAGGACGGGGAGTACAAGCTCGGCTCGCGCGATATGCACGGCTCCAAGGATGTCGTCGATCTGGTCGAGAATACGCCCTGCGCGATCGGATACAGCGGTCTCGCCTACGCCACCGAGCATGTCGGGATGCCCTGCGTCGCCGGCGAGGAGGGCAGCGAGTGCGTTTCGCCCTCGGTCGCGACGGCGGTCAGCGGCGCCTACCCGATTGCGCGCCCGCTCTTCATGTACACCGCCGGGGAACCCCATGGAGCGGTCCGGGACTACATGGACTGGATCCTCTCGCCCGAGGGTCAGTGCGTCATTCTGGAACGCGGGTACGCGCCCCACACCGAGACGGAGTGCACTTGAGCCGCTACGAGCAACGCCTGGAGTCGGATCTTCAGACCATCCGCCTGCAGCTTCAGGAGATCGCCGCCGAGGTGGAGGGCAATCTGCGGCACTCGTTGCGAGCGGTTCGGGAGCGCGACGCAAGGCTGGCCAACGAGACTCTGATCAGGGATCGGGCGGTCAACCTCGAGATCCGCGATCTGGAGCACCTCTGTCATCTCTTCGTGGTGCGGCACCTGCCCAGCGGCAGCCACCTGCGCTTCGTATCGGCGGTGTTGCGCCTGGCGGTGGTGCTTGAGCGCGTGGGCGACTATTCCGTTGCAATCTGTCGGGTCGCGCGCGAGATGGCATCCTCCCTGCCCGATGCCGTCTGGAACAACATCGCCCTGATGGGCAGTCACTCGGCGAAGGCGCTGGGGACCGCGCTGGCGGGTTTCGTTGCGGGCAATCCCGACAGTGCGCGGGTCTCGCGGGGGATGGCAAGGCAGACGGCCGCCATCCACCCCTTTGCGTTCGAGGGGCTTATCGCCGCCGCGGATGCCGATCGCCGGCCGGCGCGGGATCTCTTCGGGGCGTTGCTGGTCCTTCGGCTCCTCCAGCGGACGGCCGAGCAGGCGGAGAATGCCTGCGAACAGACTCTCTTCGCCGTGCAGGGGAAGCGCAAGAAGGACAAACGTTACAGAATTCTCTTTGTGGACCGCGATCACCGGATCACCAGCAAGTTGGCGGAGGTGGCGCTGGCGGAGAGTCATCCGCACGCAGGACGGTTCGCCTCCGCGGGGCTGGAGCCGGGCCCTGCCTTTGACCCGCGGCTGCTGGACTTCTGCGGACGTCGCGGCATGACGATCGGACCGGAAGAGAAGCCGAAGTCGCTGGCGGACGCCCTTGATGTGGGACCTCACTACCATATCGTCGCGGGTCTGGGCATTGATCCTTCGCGACACTTCGATGTGCCCTACCGTACCGCCGTGTTGCAGTGGGATCTCACCGAAGACGGGGTCGGCGCCGAAACCGCGATGGCAGACCTACACCGCGTGCTCGTGGAGCGGGTGCGCGATCTCATGACGACCCTTGGCGTACGGGACGACGGGTGACCCCGGTGCCCCGGGCGCGCCTGTCGGCCGACACCGCCGCCATGGACCGCAGAGACGCCGCATGGTATGTCGACCGCATCGCCCAGTGGCTGGTCTTCGCGGGCGGGGTCTCGGCCATTGTCTTCATCGTCGGGATCTTCGTCTTCGTAACCAGGGAAGGACTGGACTTCGTCCTGGGATCGCTGAATCTGCGGGAGTTTTTCGGATCGATCGCCTGGCGTCCCACCTCCAACAATCCCACCTACGGGGCATTGGCGCTGATTGTGGGAACCGCGAGCGTGACGGGCTTCGCGATGCTGATGTCGGTTCCGCTGTCGCTGGGGGTGGCTCTCTTCATCGCCGAGTTCGCAACGGGCAAGACGCGCGAAACGCTGAAGATTCTGGTCGAGATGCTCGCGGCGATTCCCTCGGTGGTGTGGGGTTTCGTGGGCATGTCGATCATGAATCCGCTGATTATCGAGACTTTCGATGTGCCGGTGGGGCTGAATGTGATGAACGCGGGGCTGATTCTGGGACTGATGGCGGCGCCGATCATGACCACGATCGCCGAGGACGCGCTGAAGGCCGTGCCGGACAGCTACCGGGAGGCGGCGGAAGCGCTGGGGGCGACGCGCTGGGAGGTCATCTGGAAGGTCGTGATTCCGGCCAGCAAGAACGGGATCCTGGCGGCCGTGCTGCTGGGCGTGGGCAGGGGCTTCGGCGAAACGATGGCGGTCCTGATGGCTTCCGGGCACGCGATCAACCTTCCCACAAGTCCCTTTGATTCGGTGCGGGCGCTGACCGCGACGATCGCCGCCGAGCTCGGAGACACGGTGCAGGGCGGGAACCATTGGGGCGCTCTCTTCACGCTGGGCATTCTCCTCTTCGTTGTCACCTTCGTCATCAACCTGACGGCGGATATCGTCGTTCGGGGCATCGGGAAGGAATAGAGCCGAAGAAATGGAAAAAGTCGAAATGGTGCGCGTCGAAATGGTGCAGGACGAGTAATCCGTGTTTACGGCAACGCCTCGGAACCGACGGAGCTACCGGGTCCAGAATGTGGCCCGGGCCGCCTTCTTCCTGGCCACGGTGGCGCTGGTGATCCCCGTCCTGATCATCGTGGCCACCCTGGCGGTGAAGGGGGGACCGGCGATCTCGTGGGAGTTCCTCTTCACGCCTCCGCGCGACAATCTGACGGCGGGCGGGATCATGCCCGCGCTCGTCGGCACGATCTGGCTGGTCGTGGTCGCGCTCCTGGCCTCGGTGCCGGTCGGCGTGGCGGCGGCGATCTATCTGAGCGAGTACGCCCCGGACAATCTCCTGACGCGCACGATCAACCTTGCGATCATCAACCTGGCCGGCGTTCCCTCCATCGTGCATGCCCTCTTCGGCGTCGGCGCCTTCGTGCTCTTCTTCGGCGCGGGGACCTCCATCCTGGCGGCAAGCCTGACCCTGGCGGTCATGACGCTTCCGGTCGTCATCGTGGCGACGCGCGAATCGCTGCAGGCCGTGCCTCCCGCCTTCCGCGAGGCGTGCTGGAATATGGGGGCCACCCGTTGGCAGACCATTCGCAAGGTCGTTCTCCCCAACTCGATCAGCGGAATCCTGACCGGGGTGATCCTCGAGGTGTCGCGCTCGGCGGGGGAGACGGCGCCGATCATGTTCACCGGCGCCACCGCCTACATCGTCTTCCTTCCCCAGAGCGTCATGGACCAGACGATGGCCCTGTCCTACCATCTCTTCTACATCGCAACGCAGCAGACCGGGGTGCCGGAAGAGTTGACCTTTGGCGTGGCGCTGGTTCTGATCTCGATTGTCCTGCTGATGAACGCCGTCTCAATTTCCTTCCGCGTCTACCTGAGGAGCCTGAAGAAGTGGTAGAGAGCGGGGTCGGGGCAGGCGCCGGAAAGGGCGATCGCGGCCCGCTCTACGCGGAGCCTCCGACAATCGAGGTTCGCGATCTGCATATCGCCTACGGGGGGCGGTCGGCGCTGAGCGACGTTTCCTTCGATGTGTACCGGCACGAGATCTTCGGGATAATCGGACCGGCCAACAGCGGCAAGACATCCTTTCTGCGCGCGCTCAACCGCATGAGCGATTTCGTCACCGGGATGGAGGTCAGGGGCGATGTCCGCATCAACGGCAAGGACATCGGCGACTGGCGAAACGTGTACGCGCTCCGCAGCCGGATCGGGGTGGTTTTTCCGCTTCCGGTCGGACTGCCCATGAGCGTCTACGACAACGTGGCCTTCGCGCCCAGACTGCGCGGGATTCGCCGCAAGAGCGAGCTCGACGACGTCGTCGAACGGTGCCTGACCCGGGCGGCGCTCTGGGACGAGGTGAAGGACCGTCTGGATTCCCTGGGCAGCCTTCTCTCCGGCGGACAGCAGCAGCGCCTGACGATCGCGCGCGCCCTCTCGCAGGAACCGGAGCTTCTTCTGCTGGACGAGTTTTCGATCGCCGTCGACCCCGTCACGACGATGCGGATCGAGGACGTGCTCAGGGAGTTGCGGTCGGAGCTGACCATCGTTCTGGTCACCAATCTCGTGCAACAGGCGCGCCGGCTGGCCGACCGCACCGCTTTCTTCCTGAACGGAACGCTCGTGGAGATCGGCAAAACGGAGCACCTCTTCGAGGGCCGGGTCAACGACGAACGCACCAGCCACTACATCGAGGGACGTTTTGGATAGCAACGGCCACGGCGAGTTCGCCATCGAGACCCGGGGGCTCAACCTCTGGTACGGAGACTTTCAGGCGCTCTTCGATGTCGATCTGAAGGTGCGGCGCGGCATCATCACCTCGATGATCGGTCCGTCGGGTTGCGGCAAGACGACCCTTCTCCGGACCTGCAACCGGATCAACGAGCGGCTGGGGTATGTGCGCACCACGGGAAGCGTCCTGGTCCTCGGCCACGATGTCTTCGCCCCCGAGGTCGAACTGGTGCAGGTGCGCAAACAGGTCGGAATGGTCTTCCAGCGTCCCAACCCGCTTCCCATCTCGATTCGCGACAACGTTCTCTTCGGCTTCCGCCTCCACGAGGCCCGCACCCGCAAGGTCGCGCGTGCCGAAGAGGACGAGGCGCTGGAATCGGCGCTCCGCCAGGTCCTGCTCTGGGATTCGGTGAAGGACCGGCTGCACCACGCCGCCACCGCGCTTTCGCTCGAGGAGCAGCAGAAGCTCTGCATCGCGCGGCTTCTTCCGGTCAAGCCCGAGGTTCTGTTGATGGACGAACCCTGTTCGGCGCTCGATCCTTCGGGGACCGAGGCGGTGGAGGAGATGATCTGGAAGCTGCGCGGCGACTACACCATTCTCATCGTGACGCACAATATGGCGCAGGCCAGGCGGGCGTCCGACGAATGCGTCTTCATGCTGCTCGGCAAGATCGTCGAGCATGAGCGGACCGAGGAACTCTTCCTTGCGCCGCGGAATGCCGAAACGGCGGACTACATCGAGGGCCGATACGGATAACGGATGGCACGACCCGGCGCCCTGCGGAGAGAAGAGCGGGCGTCGGGCGGCGCGGCGCCCTTGCCGCGGGAATGGCGGCCGGTCGGGCGGCGCCTTCGAGCGACTGTGTGACTGCGCCGGAAGAGGAGATCGGCGAGATCGTCCCGGTGCTCACGATGGTGGACGGGCCGATTGCGCACGACCCGCGGTCCACCCCCGCCACACCCTGAAGGGGCCGCGGTCGGCGACCGTTCGCACCCGGCGAAGGTGCGCCCCCAGCAGGCGTTGCAGTCCCAGACGGCGTTGCGCGACCAGGGTGAGGGCGCCGCCGGGAGCCAGCGCGGCCGGGGCGTCGCGGACCAGCCGTTCGATGGTGGCCAGACTCTGCGCGCGACGGCTGTGGATTGGGGGATTGGAGACGATGTGGTCGATCGGCAGGGGAGCGTGGCCGAGGCGGTCGCCGAGGATGCGGGGAGCGGCGGGAAGGTTGCGCGCGGCGGCGGTGAGGGCGATCGCGTCGTTGTCGAGGAGGAGGACCATCGCGCCGGGGCTGCCTTCGGCCAGCGCGGCCCCGATCGTTCCGGAGCCGGCGCCGTAGTCCAGGACGCGCGCACCGGGTGGAACGGGCGGCAGGTGGTCGATCAGGAGCGCGCTGCCCTCGTCGAGGCGGCCGCAGGCGAAGATGCCCGGGTAGTGAATCCACTCGCGGGGGCCGCGGCCAAGGTCGACGGGGGCGCGAACGGTCCAGTGGTCGAGGCCGTCGGGGCGGGGGGGCGGGGCGGTGCGGGTGGCCGCGAGGACCCGGCAGCGGCGGCGAATGCAGAGGGTGCGGGGCCCGTCGGCGCCGGGCGGAAAGCGCGACGCCGCCGAACGGATGCCCTCGTTGCCGGCGCCGTAGAGAAAGAGCTGGCCGCCATCCGGCACCCGGGCCGCGGCCGCGTGGAGGAGCATCTCGGCTTCCGGCCATGAGCGGGGCAGACGAACCCAGACTTCCGCAAAGGGGCCGGCTGGCGGCCAGGCCGAGCAGCGCTGGCCGGGGGCCAGGCGGCGGTGCCAGCGGGTGACCGCGAAGCCGTAGCCGTGCAGCGCGCGCGCAGCCTCCGGGGAGCGATCGCCCAGGACGAGGGCGGTGGGGGGCGGGGCGGGGTGGGGGGGGCGGCGGCGCCCGATCCACCAGGCGGCCACCCGCGAGGGCGCGTCCCGGGTCGGCGCCGAGGCGGCGCTGGCGGCTTGCGTCATGGAGGAATCGGCGTCGGGGAGCTTGCCGGGTTCGCTACAGAAGCGGACTGAAGAGCCCGGCGACATTCTCGGCCAGCCGCCGCGGCCACCTTCGCGACTCCCACTTTCTTCCGTCCACCCTGCGGCAATCGTCCAGGTAGCCCATCTGCAGCATCCTCAACTCCGAGGCGAAGTCGCTGTCGTACACCAGGGTGCTCAGCTCGAAGTTGATCTCGAAGCTGCGCCGGTCGAGGTTGGCGGTGCTCACCATCGCGAAGTCGCGGTCCACGGTGATCGTCTTTGCGTGGAGCAGTCCCCGCGTGAATTCGTGAATCTCGGCTCCCGCGTCGAGGAGCGGCTGATAGAAGCTGCGGCTGGCCAGCGCCACCAGCGGCGAATCGTTCCGCGCGGGCACCACCACGATCGTATGCACCCCGCGGACCGCGGCCGTGGTGATCGCCGCCAGCGTTCCCTCGTCCGGCACGAAGTAGGGGGTCGTCACGATCAGCTCTTCGCGCGCCATGTGCACCGCGGACTGAATCACCTGCACCAGCGCCCGGTTCTGCGAGTTCACCCCGGTTCCCACGATCTGCACGACCCTTCCGTCCTGGTGCCGCCCGGGATCCATCGCGATCAGGTGGTCGAGGTTTTCGGCGCTGTCCATGTACCAGTCCTCGATGAAGAGCACCTGCAGATCCCGCACCGTCGGTCCGTCGATTCGCAGTGTCGCGTCCACCCACGGGGCGAAGCGCGGCTTGGGGTGAAAGGCTTCCTCGGCGATGTTGTGGCTTCCAGTGTAGCCGATCCGCCCATCCAGGACCGCGATCTTGCGATGATTGCGCATGTCCAGCCGAATGCGCGCGATCCGGGCAATGCTGGTGGGAAGCGCGGCGACGACCCGCACCCCGGCCCGTTCCAGTTCGCGGCACAGCTCCGACCGCAGGAACTCGTCCGATCCCACATGATCGACCAGGAGACGGCACTGGATTCCCCTCGCCTGGGCGCGGATCAGGGCGTCGGCGATCGCGCGTCCGGCCCGGTCGTCCAGGTAGATGTAGAAGAGCAGGTGGACATGTTCGCGCGCAGCCTCGATGTCGCGCACCAGAGCTTCCAGAAAGCTGTGGGCGCCGGTCAGCAGGGTGAGGCGGTTGCCGCCGCGGGGAAGGGTCTCGCTTCCGAGCCGTGCGAGCCGGGCGAGGGATTCGGTCCCCAGAGGAACGATTCCGGTGGCGTCGTCGTCGCGCCAGGCCCTGCGCAGCACCGAGCGGATGTCGGCCTGAATGCGCCGGTGACGCCTCTTGCGTCGGCTCCCCGTGCGGACCTCGCCGATCAGCAGATAGAGGACGATCCCCGCGAAGGGAACCGCGACGATGAAGAGAATCCAGGCGACCGGGGAGGTGGCCCGGACCCGCGGGCGCAGAAGAATGCGAAAGACGAAGAAGAGGTGCAGCGCGTAGGCGGCGACCGTGAGGGCGAATGCGGAGATGTTGCCGAACATTCGTTCCCTCCGCCGACGATCCGTAGGGGGTGGTGCAGGGGAATGGCCAGCTCCCGGGCGCGTCCGCCCGGTCAGCGCTCCTGCGGCGGCACGATCATGATGTGGGCGCCTGGAGTGCCGGGAGCCATGATCCAGGGTCCGCCCGGAACCGGCGCCGGCGAGAGTCCCGTCGATTCCGATGTGGCGCCCGGAATGTAGATCACCCAGCGTACGCTCCCGGTAGCGGTCGCGGTTTCGGAGTCCCACACCCCGTCCAGGACATACTGCGCGGCCGACATGACCGGCATGGGCAGCGTTCCCGCCTCCATCTCTCCGTAACGGACCTCGTAGCGCTCCTCGGTGGAAAGGCCCTCGGCGCTGAGCTCGCGGCCGCGCGCGAAGTACGGTTCCAGCGAGGCGTGGTAGCAGGAGCTCGAAAACCGCTCATTCGCGGGATTCGACGCGAGGCAGATGAAGTCGTTCGTTCCCGGTCGCAACTCGACCACGGCGCCGTCGGTGGCGTACCCGAGCACGCGGGCGCCTTCCGCCAGATCCTCCGGGGCCGCGGCGAGGGCCTGGGCGATCTGCTCTTCCGGGTTGAGGACCTCCTGCGAGACGGCGCAGCTCCAGGAGACGGCGAGGGCCAGCGGGGCAAGGCCGGGAGAAAGACGTTTCGCGAGCATGCTGGACTCCGGTGGGGATCGGGATGGGAAGTGGCGGAGGGGCGGGCAGGGAGGAGGAAGCGTCAACCGAAGGAAGGTCATTCGGTCGAACGACACCGGTCGAAAGATACGGAGCCGGACCGCTGGCGCCAGACGGAGCGCTGCGCCGCGACGGATCCGCGCCGATTCGCAAGCGCGGGCGCGGCGGTGGGAAGCGCGTCCTTTGCCTGCCCGGGGACTCGCCGTCGATTCGCTTTGTCGTCCCTGTCGTCCCGACTGGCGCGAGGAACGGCCGCGGTGCCACATTTCAGCTTCCACCCAACCCCCCGCCGGAGCCCCCCTCCCCCGCCAAATGCCCGCCCCCCGTCTCTCGCGGCCCCGCGCCCCGCGCTCCGTCGCGGTCCGGTATGCGGCCGCCGCCCTGGCCCTGCTCGGCGCCTGCACCGATGCCCCCGTCGGTCCCGGCCCCGATCCCGCGCTCGACGTCGATCTGGCGTTGCCATGGCGGACGGCCACCGTTGCCGATGTGGGCGGCCTTCCCGAGATGGTCTCCCGGGGCCTCGACCGCGCCCGCCGCAACCCCCGCATTCGCAGCCTTCTCGTGGTGCGCGACGGCCGCCTCGTGGTGGAGGAGTACTTCGGCGTGGGCGGCCCCGACGATCTGCACGATGTGCGCTCGGTCACCAAGAGCGTCGTCTCGGCGCTGGTCGGCTTCTCTCTGGCGCGCGGCGAGATCGGCAGCCTCGACGACCCCGTCTCCGGCTACATCGAAGACATCGTGCCCGACCTTGGCCCGGCCCACGGCGCGATCACGATCCGCCAACTCCTCACCATGACCTCGGGTCTGGCGTGGGACGAATCGGGGGGATTCGGTTCCTACATCGACTGGATCCGCTCCGGCGATCCGCTCGGCTACCTTCTCGACCGGCCCTTCGCCCATGCTCCCGGCACCCGCTTCACCTACAACTCGGCGGCGGTGCACCTCCTCGGGGTGGTCGCGGAGCAGGCCAATGTGATGCAGCTTCCGGTGCTCTCGCAGTTCGCCCTCTTCGATCCGATGGGGATCCCGCGCAGCCGCTGGGAATCGCTGTACGGCGGCTTCTACAACGGCGGCTCCGGCATCGACCTGAGGCCGCGCGATCTGGCCCGCTTCGGACAGCTCTACCTGCAAAACGGCTCCAGCGGCGGCCGCCAACTTCTTCCCGGGGAATGGGTTGAGCTCACCACCGCACCGGCCGGATTCGGCGCCACCACCTTCGGACCGCTCGGCCGGGTCGGCTACGGACATCTCTGGTGGACCGCCCCGGACGCGCCCGATCCGCTCTTCTTCGCCTGGGGCTACGGGGGACAGTTCGTGGTCGTGGTTCCCGGGCTGCGGCTGGTTGCGGTCGCCACCAACGACTGGTACCGGGTCAGCCAGGATGGAGGGGCGGCTCTCTACGAACGCATGACGATGGATGTTCTGGTGGAGGAGATCATTCCGGCCTTCCGGTAGCTCAGCTCCACCGGCTCGGTCGGCTCGTCCACGCGATGGGGCGGGCCAGGATCCGGCGGAAGGGAGGACGGGCGCGGTCCGGCGGTGTCGCCCTGTGCTCGGCCAGATGGTCCCCAAGCCTCGCAGACAAGGAATCCGGGTTCGGGGAATGCGGGATTCAGAGCTGGATCGCGCGGGATTCGGGCTGGGTCCGGATTGAGGTCGAGTCATTCGGGATGCGGGTTGGGTCATCCGGGATTCAGGCCTGGCCACACGGGATTCAGACCGGGTCATCCGGGATTCAGGCTTGGGAATGCGGGCTTCAGGGGAAGCGAATCGCCCGCGGCGAATGATCCTCGGCCTCGAGAAAGCGCAGCAATCCCGCGGCGGAGAGCGTCGTCGTCTTCGCGTTGTCAAGGGGATGAAAGTTGAGCGGCTCCCTTGCCATCAGCTCCGCGTCCAGCGCGACCCTCACCACGCCGCCCCGGTCGTTCAGCACGGCAAAGGGCGAAACGGCCCCGGCGCGAATCCCCAGAAACCCCTCCAGGCGTCTGCGGCTGCAGAAGGTCAGGCGTCCGGCGCCGAGCTCCCGCGCCAGCCACCTCAGATCGACGGTGCGCTCGCTGAGGCAGGAGAGAAGCCAGTGGCGCTCCTTCTTGTCGCGGATGAAGAGATTCTTGGAGTGCGCCCCCTCGACCCGGCCGCGCAGGCGGCGCGCTTCCTCCACGGTAAAGACGGGAGCGTGTTCGATGGTGCGGTGCGAGATTTCGAGCTCGTCCAGACGGCGAAAGAGGTCGGCGGGCCCGCGCGGGCGGCTGCCGTCGGCGAGCGGCGGCGGATCCTCCGGCGGCTTGCGCTGGGCCACCTTGCGTTCTCCCGTTGCGGGTTAATGACCGAACTCCGGGCGAATGACCGAACCCCGAATCCGGCTCCGATTGCGCCACAACGTTGCGAAGACGACGCCCATCTGTCCAGAATACCTGACCCGCATTTCTCGCAGGTCGGCCAGGCGACACTCCCTTGCCAGATCCCGTAAGAACCAGCCGGATCCCTCGCGGACCAGAGAGGCGCACAGAACGTGACTCGACGAACCCCTTTATCGCTCCTCCTCCTGCTTGCGCCGCTCTTCGTTGCGGGCTGCGGCGGCGAGGAAACCGTCGAACCCGATCCCGGGCCCCACGACCTCACCGGAAGCTACACGCTCGTGTCCTTCAGCTCGGATCTGCTGACCGGGGGACAGGCCGTCGGACCTCCGGCGGTGAGCGGCGACTTCACCCTGCGGCAGACGGGGGTGAATGGCGACGAGGCCACCGGCACGATGGAGATCAATCTGGTGCTTCCCCCGGGCGGACCCTTCGAGCGGGTGGCCGACACCGGCACCTACAAGAACCGCACCGACGGCAGTTGGGAACAGGTGGCCGCGGGACTGCTGGGACAGGCCACCGGGACCTTCACCATGGTGAACGGGATGCTGACGGTGATCGCGACCGAGCCCGCGCTGGCCGCTTCGACCACCGTCTGGCAGCGTCGGTAGCCGACCTTCGCCCTGGCGCATGAAGGGTCCGGGGCGCGAACGGTCTCGGCCCATGATCGGCCCATGAACCGGCGACCGACCGATGCGGAGTCGGCTGGCCCGGGCCGCGCGGATTCGGGGGCCGTGCGCCCGTGGGGGAAGGGTGGGGACGAGGACGATCGGGCCCGGCGCAGGAACGCGCGCCGCTCCGGCCCCAGGCGGTGGGGCGGACTTTCCCGCCCGGCGACGATCGCGGCGCTGACGGCGGGGTTGACCGTGGCGGCCGCGCCGGCGCACCGGGCGGAGGCGCAACGGATGGCGACCCTGAACGGGATCGTGGTGGATGCGGGGTCGGGGGAGGGGGTCGCGCGCGCCGAGGTGGTGGTGCGTTCGCTTCAGCTTCGAACGCTGACCGGACCGGATGGGCGCTTCGCTCTGGAGCTGCCCTCGCCGCCGGGAGCGTTGCGGTTGCTGGTCGCGGCGCCCGGATACGCCACCGTCGAGCGCGAGATCGGGGCTGCGGGCGCCACCGAGTCCCCCTTGTCCGGCCCCCTGACGATCGCGCTGGAACGGCTGCCCTTCGAGGTTCCGGGACTCACCGTAACGGCAAATCGCGGCAATGCGCTTCCCGGCGAGGCCCCGGTGAGCGTCGCGGTCATGAGCGGCGAAGAGTTGGGACGTCGCAGCGCCGCCACCCTCGACGAGGCGCTTCCCTTCGCGCAGGGGGTGACCTTCAATGCGGGCCAGATGGACATTCGCGGCGCCAGCGGGATCGCGCGCGGAGTGGGCAGCCGCGTTCTCATGTTGCTGAATGGGCACCGGGTGCTGACCGGGGTGGGATCGGCGATCGATTTCGGGCTGTTGCCGACGCTGGATGTGGAGCGGATCGAGATCGTGAAGGGACCGCACTCGACGCTCTTCGGAACCAACGCGCTGGGTGGGGTGGTGAATGTGATTACGCGTCCGCCGGTCGCGGGACCGCGCACGATCGTGCAGGGCTGGTACGGCCTCTACGACACCCCCGCCAACCTGGACTTCGGGGCGGGTCTGCTCGACATGCGGGGACTTCGTCTTCAGCACGAGAGGCGGATCGGGCCGGTCGACGCGGCGGTGATGGCGGGGCGGGAGGGGACCGACGGATTCCGCCAGAATGGCAGTGTGAAGCGTTGGCAACTGCGGGCGCGGGGCGTGATCGGAGCGGGATCGGCGCGGCCGCTGGAGCTCTTTGCGAACTGGAAGCGCGAGGACGCCGAGGAGTTCTTCACCTGGGCGTCGCCGGAGCGGCCCCTGGAGGTGGATCCGATCGAGCTGGGAGACTGGGTGCGCGAGACCGACCTGGTCGCAGGCGCGACCGCCACTCCGGTCGCGTCGCCATCGCTGCGACTTCAGCTTCGGTCGCAGATCCAGCATGTCCGTTCGCGGAACCACTACCACGACAACAGCGACTTTCACCGCTCGACCCGCTACGGAACCGACATTCAGCTCTCTCGCCCGGGCCGGGGCCGCCATTCGCTGACCGCCGGCGCGGAGGCCTCGCGCACGCGCGTCTCGTCCAACTTCCTGGAACCGGACCCGGCGGTGACCGATCTGGCTCTCTTCGTGCACAACGAGATCGCGATCTCGGAGCGGCTCCAGGCCACTGCGGGGCTGCGCGCGGATCTGCACGGAACCGGGGTCGCCACGCGCGATCTTGCCCTCAATCCCAGAGTCGGACTTGTCCTGCGTCCCTCCCCCCGCCTCTCCCTGCGCACCTCGCTCAGCCGCGGCTACCGCGCCCCCAGCGTCTCCGAACAGTTTACCGCAACCACCGTCTTCGGCTTTCGCGTCGTGCCGAACCTGGAGCTGCGCGGCGAGACAGCTTGGGCGGGCGAGCTCGGTCTCACGGCTTCGCCCCACGCGCGCTTGCGCTTCGACGGTGCCCTCTTCTGGAGCGAATACGACGGACTGATCGAGGTGGCCGCCGCGCCGGACGAGGTCTTCACCTTCCAGTTTCGCAATGTGGCCGAAGCGCGGGTTCGCGGTCTCGATCTCGGCGCACAGCTCGCTCTGGCGCCGGGGCTGCTGAACGCCGCCGCCACCTGGCTGGTTCTCGACGCGCTCGACGAGGGCACGGGGCGGTCGCTGCCCTACCGTTCCCGCCACAACGCGACGGCGACCCTTTCCGGCTGGGAGGACCGCGTGGCGATCGATCTGCGCTACCGCAGCCGCACCGACCAGGTGCTCGCCTATCCGCTGGACGAACGCGGCGACGCGACGATCGTCGATCTGCGGCTGGGCCACAGCTTCGGGGCCATGGACATTCGCGCCCGCATTGCCAACCTTTTTCAGGCGCGCTACGTGGACGTCCAGGAGCGCAATCCGGGTGCGTCGCGGAGTGTGCGCGTCACCGTGACCTCGCGCCTCTGACAGCGCCGGTGCGGCGACGGTTGGGAGGGGGACGCAGCCCTGCCCGCCGCCGCGCCCGAAGGGTGGGGTGCGCGCGCCGACTGTCGCGGCCGGGCCGACCGCCCGCGTCGCTCGCAATCCCGCCGTCCGGATCCGGAATCGCTCATGAAAATGCCAAGCCCAACTTCCCCTGTTGCCGCGCCCCGCGAGGCGGCCCCACTCGGCCGCCGGGTGGCCTGCGCGGCCATCGTCGCCCTCTTCCCCCTACTCCCTGCTCTTCCCGCGGAAACCGGAAGGGCCCAGACGGCCTCTGCGACGACCGGCGCGCCGGGACTGGTTCGCGGTGCGATCGACCCGCTTGTCGAGCCGGAGTGGCTGTTGGAGCGAATCGGCGACGAGGATGTGGTGGTGGTGCAGGCGGTGCGGCGCGAGGGGGAGTTCGCGCGGGAGCACATTGCCGGTGCGCGGCCGCTGCGGTTCGACGAGATCACCTGGGAGGGCGAGGAGGGCTGGGTCGTGGAGTTTCCGGCGGTGGATGCGCTGGTGGAGGTGCTGCGCGCGGCGGGAATTCGGCGGGATTCGCGGGTCGTCATCTACGGCGCGAGCATGACGGCGACGGCGCGGACATGGGTGACCTTCGAATACCTGGGGCTGGGCGAACGGGCCTTCCTGCTGAATGGCGGGATCGAGGACTGGAAGGCGGCGGGCGGAGCGGTGGCGACCGGCGATGCGGGGCCGGTCCGGCGCGGCGATGTGGAGGCGGGCGAGGTGACCGACTTTCGGGTTTCGGCGGAGTGGATTCTGGAGCGGTTGGAGGAACCGTCGGTCGTGCTGCTCGATGCGCGTCCGGACGACGAATACACCGGCGCCGACGACGGAATGGGAGGAATCACGACGCCGGGGCACATTCCGGGCGCGGCGCAGCTCTACTGGGAAGAGCTGATGGACCCGGAGAACAACGCGCGCTTCCTGCCGCGGGAGCGGATTGCGGAGATCCTGGAGCGGCACGGGGCGGGCGAGGGCCGAACCCACGTCGCATACTGCATGATCGGGATGCGGGCAAGCGTGGCCTACATGGCGGCGCGGATGCACGGACTCGACATCCATCTCTACGACGGAAGCTGGCGCGACTGGGGGATGCGGGAGGGGGCGCCGGTGGAGACGGGGCCGGATCCGCGGGATGGGTCGGGGCCGGGGTGGCGTTGAATGGGGTGAAAATCGTTGAGGACCTGCCCGTCTTCGAGACTGGACTGCTTGTCGCCGGTCGTCGGCCCGAGCCCGGATTGCCCGCCCAGCTGAGCCGCTGGTGCTCGGCCGGACGGCTCTTCCGGTTGCGTCGCGGATTGTGAGTGGTCCTGGTCCCGATGACCCGACGGCTACCCCGCCTGCTCTCCGTACACCGGAGACGGCAGGTGTGGATAGGCATAGTGGATGTGGCGGTAGACGACAGCCACCTTCCCTTCGATTTCGGCCTGCGTGTACCCGGGAGCGGGCAGGCCCGTCTGATCGCTCCACAGGAAGTCCCGAATCTCGGTTCTGACAGCGGCCCGCGTTGATTCCTTGTCGCGCCACTGGTCGATCTTCAGCTTTTCCGCTTTCAGGGTTGCCAACAAGTCTACGGCGATCTTCTTGATTGTCCTGAGGTCGGCGGCCCCGAGATCCGGTTTCCTTAGCAGGTCGAAGACGGCCAGAGACTCTTCGTCGAGTTCCTCCCGCACCGCCCGGTTGTCTTCTTCGTCCAGGTCGTTGGCAAACTTGAGCAACTCTTCCAAGGCAGCCTCAACCGCCAGCCGATCCTTTTCGCGATTGTAGGCTGCCACGATCTCCTCGTAACGCCGTTGAAAGTCCGTTCGAAGCGGATTCCGCGCCAACATGCGCCTGAGCCGATCTTCTATCGCCGCTTTGAGTCTCTGCACGGTGGAATTGCGATTCGGCGTCGTGGCGAACTCGGCTCGAAGCTTCTCGAAGTCAATCTTGCTGATGTCGAAGGGTTTGGTTGCGTCGCGGTCACTGCGGTCCGTGGTATCGATGGCCTCGTCCACCACGGCCTGGAGTTCGCGCATGATCTCGGTGATGTCGGCCTTCTCGCGGTCTCCGACCAGACTCTTGTAGATGATATCGATTGCGTCCCGGTTCGCCCGGAAGTCCCCAATCCCCGGAATGTTGATGCAGGCCTTAAATTTCCGGAACACCACGCGGCACATGATTCCGAAGCGCTTTCGAGTCACGTCGTTCTCGTTGGCGGCTTCCTTACAGGAGACGATGGCGGCGTTTCGGGCGAATCCGGTCGTGTTGATCACGTCATCGAGCGGTGCGCCCCTGCTGTTCAGAAAGCGCCGCACGGCGGCGATCGCCGCCGCCAGCTCATCCAGCAATTCCTCCTGGGGCTTTGCCGGATCGACCTTGTCGCCCGACCCATCCTTCACAGCTCCCGCGTAATCGGCGAGTGCACGCCGCAGATGTCCGAACACACCGCAATAGTCCACGATCGAGCCGTTGGTCTTCCCTTCGTAGACGCGGTTTGCCCGTGCGATCGCCTGCATGAGAGTATGCGCCTTGAGCGGCTTGTCCAGGTAGAGGGTCGCCAGGCTGGGCACATCGAAGCCGGTCAGCCACATCGCGCACACGATGGCGATGCGAAAGGGATGCTCCGGAGCCTTGAAGGCATCTTCCAGCGACATCCGCGAGTAGCGATTCCTCTGTTTGACGGACATCCAATGAGGAAGCTCAATGCCCTCCTTGACGATCTTGCGGTGTGGGACGATGTCCAGTCCCCATCTCCTGAACTTTGCCACTTCGCCCTGCTCCTCGCTCACCATGACGGCGGCGATCGTGTCGCGCATCCAGCCGATCTGCCTCTGCAGGTGATTCGCCTCCTGCTCATCGGTTGTCTTCTTCGCCGTGCCCTCCAGCGCTTTGATGCGCTCCTTCCAATACCGCTCGATCAGCCCATGCATGCGCACGCAGGTCAGCTTATCGATGCAAATCAGCATCGCCTTGCCGGACTCCCAGGCGGTGGAATAGTGCCCCACGAGGTCGCGCGCGATCTGGTCCAACCGCTGCTCCGCAGTAAAGACGTGATAGTCCCGTCCAAGATCCCGCTCCAGCCTCCCTTGGACATCGATATCGTCGATCTCGAACTCCTCGATCTTCCGGGCAACCCGTTCGTTCAGATCGCCGATCGCCACCTCCAGCTTCTCGCCGCGCGGGTCGTAGTAGAGCGGAACCGTGGCGTTGTCCTGCACTGCGCGAAGAAAATCGTAGGTCGAGACATAGTCGCCAAAGACCTTGCGGGTGATCTCGTCTTCCACGAAAAGCGGCGTTCCGGTAAAGCCGATGTAGCTGGCGTTGGGGAGCGCGTCGCGCATGTTGAGCGCAAGGTTGCCGTACTGGGTTCGGTGCGCCTCGTCCGTGACGACGATGATGTCTCCGCGGTTGGTGTAGCTGTCGCCCCCGGCCACAGGTTCGTTGAACTTCTGGATCAGCGAGAAGATGTGGGATTTGTGCTCGCCGAGGAGTTTCCGAAGGTGCTCGCCGCTCCCCGCCCGGCATGGATCCCGATCGTGGTTGACCACGCCGCAACCTGCGAAGGTTTTGTAGATCTGCTCGTCCAGATCCTTGCGGTCGGTGAGGACGAGGAAAGTGAAGTTGCCACCGAGCTTCCGGTGCACCTTGCGCGCAAACATGACCATTGAGTAGCTCTTGCCAGCGCCCTGCGTATGCCAGAAGACGCCGAGCTTGCGCCCGCGAGCTTCCCGGTTGTGGACGGCCTCCACAGCCCGGTTGACTCCGAGGAACTGGTGATTGCGCGCCAGGATCTTGCGGGTCTCGCCCGACGAATCGTCAAAAAGGATGAAGTTCTCGACCAGATCGAGGAAGTTGCGGCGGTCGCACACGCCCTTGAGCAGGGTCTCCATGTTGACCGAGCCGGGATCGTCCTCCGCGAGCCGCTTCCAGTCGTGGTAGTGCGCCCAGTCGCTGGTGATCGACCCGATGCGCGCCTTCTCGCCGTTGCCGAACATGACCACGGCGTTGTGGCGGAAGATGTGGGGAATCGTATCGCGGTAGTCGGAGTAGTTTTTCTCGAAAGCGGCCCGGAGATCCTTGTGGATATTCTTGCACTCGATGAAAAGCAACGGCAGCCCGTTTACGAAACCGACAATGTCGGCGCGGCGGCGGTAGAGATCGCCTTTGATCCAGAGCTCGCGAACGCAGAGGAAGCGGTTGTTGCCGGGGTCGTCGAAGTCGATGACACGGAGGCGCTTGGTGATCCGTGTGTCCTTGTAGTCCAGGAAGGTGACGGTCACGCCGTCGCGGATGAGATCGTATTTCTCGCGATTCGCGGCGACGAGGTTCTGCGATGCGGATTCGGTGGTGAGCCGCGTGACAGCGTCGTCGTAAGCCGCGTCAGGCAGACCGGGATTGAGGTGCTCCAGTCGTTCCCGCAATGTCCGGACCAGAACGACATCCCGCTCGGATGTGCGGCCGAGGAGGCTGCCTGGGCCGAAATCCTCGACATTGTAGGCGTAGACCGATTCCCAGCCGAGCTGCTGCTCGAGATAGTTGGCGGTCGTTTGCTGGACCAGGGTGTCTTCGGTGTAAGCGGACGGTGTCAAGGGCCTGTTTTTCGTGCTGTGCGGCGGCCTGCCGGGGTGAGGCGATAGGCCTGCATGCGGCTGGTTGGCTTGTCCGGCAAAGTGTATTCCACCAGTCCGTCCAAAAGCAAGCTGCGAACCGCTCGGTTGAGCGCGCCCGATACGGAGCGATGACCGACGGAATCGGCGATGGCGGACTTGGGCAGCGGACCCGCGATCAGAGACGACAGGACCCGAGCCTTGAGCGTGACATCGGCCTCCGACTCTGGCCTCGTTTCCCCTGACTCTGGCCTCGCACCTTCCGACTCTGGCCTTGTGGCGGTTGACTCTGGCCTCCCACCTTCCGACTCTGGCCTCGTCCCCTCCGACTCTGGCCTCGACTGCACCCTGGGGAATGCGATCACAACCCCATGTTCGGATACGGTGAACATTGGTTCCGGCAGATCCTGTTCGCCGCAAAGCTCCCGGATGCGTTGGACGCCGGACCCGATGTGCTCGACGACGCCCATCCGATGCAGCATTCCGAAGAGCAGCGGGTTCCGCGGCACGCTTCGGGTCCCCAAATCGGCCTCGGTCATTCCCGCCGGAAGGCCCCCGGGACTCGCAATCTCCACACGGTTCCCGAACACGTACACATGGACATTCCCGGTCGACCGGTAATCCCGATGCACCACGGCGTTGGCGACCGCCTCCCGCAGCGCGCCCACAGGCAGCTCGGGCCGCTCTTCGTGGCGAATTCCGCGTATGACGAGCCCGACGTTGATCTTACCAAGGATCCAGGACACCGCGTCGTCGATCATCGACGGGATGTCGTCGTGAAAGTCCTTGCGGTCCAGGATGTGCGTCTTGGTGGTGCCGAGAAACAGGGCGCAGGAGACATGTGCCGAGATGGTGACGGTCCGGATGTCTCGCGCCAGCAGCCAGGCTCCCGCGTGCGTCATGCGATACGCCGAATCGACCAGACCGAGATTGCGCAGGGCGACCGCCCGTTCCATGGAGGCGGGAATCCGGGCCTGTTCGCTGAAGCGCGCCCAGCGCTCGTCGTCGATGTCGCGTTCAATGTCGAAGGATGGACAGGGGGTACGGTCGAAGTGCAGGTGACCCGACGCGTAGAAGAGGTCCTCGATCTCGGCGCGCGACATCTGCTGGCTGGTGGCCCCATCACGTTGGTAGAACCGACCTCCGAAGGAATAGGGTTTGCGGTGCTGAGCCGGGACGGTGACGCGAAGCACATCGTCGATGCTGTCGATTTCAACCCTGATCGGAGGATCGGCGGACCGCGCGGCGCTTTGAATGCGTGACTTGAGGCGGTTGTGATGGGCCGCGCCCACGATCTCGCCGGTGTCGGTGACGCCGATGAGGACGGAGCCGCCGGCGGCGTTCGCGAAAGCGCAGAGCTCGCGGCCAAGGTCCCCGGTGACGGACCGCTTGAACTCGACCTGAGAGCCCTCGCCCTGGAGGATGATGTCGTGAAGGCGGTGGTCGGTCATACGCAGATCTCTCCGTTCATGAGGCGGGGGAGGAGGAGGTCGCGGGCCTGGGCGAGAGCGCGGTTGGTATTGTGAAGCACTCCAATCTGTCGGTCAATCGGCCCAACAAAGTTGGCGAACCCACGAATCAGGCGCGTGGTAGGGTGAAGCAGCGCAATGCCGCGGAAGTCTTTCTTGGTGATCGATGCAAAGATGGTCCCGGTTCCGATCCTGTCCTCCACGGCAAAGAAGCTACCAAGGAGATAACGCAAAAAGGCGTGGTGGTTCCTCCCCAATGTCGAACGAACCCCGCCGATACCACGTCCCATGATCATTCGATCAGGCGCAATGTTGATGCGACCGACAGGAGCACGTACGCTAACCAAGATATCACCCGTCTCGGCAAGTCGGTTGCCAGCCGTGGAGTAGATCCGGTGTACAGGAAAGCGAGTGCCGAAGTATCGGACGCCTTGGTGAAACGGCAATCCTCGACCATGCTCATTGTAGTACAACGACTTTGGGCTCTGGCCCATGACAATATCCGCAACCGCGCCCAGCGGCCGCCTCTCCCACCCCTCCGGCACCCCATCGACAATGCGAACCGATTTGTGACCCGGAAACCGCAGATGCACGAACCACTCTCGGTATAGCAGCTGCGCCGCCTGCTCCAGTAACCGGATTCGGCGGCGGTTGTTCTCGATCAGGTCGTCGTAGGCGGAAAGGATGGCGGAGATCGTGTCCTGATCGGCCGGGGGGACAATCCGGACTTCTAACGCGAGAGCGTCAAGTCGATTCAATCCAGGCACCGCAGCATCAGAGTTCATCTCCCGCAATGGCAGGGTCTTCAACAAGTAGTAGATATATCGAAGACGTAAATCGCCTTTCGCCGTCACATAGAATGTAGTGTCGATCGGCCAGCAATCGCATTCGCTCCAATGCACCGCGCCAATGGTACCCTTTCGTCCCACGATGACGCATGGGCCCCGTACCAGGAACCTGTCATGTGTCCCGACGCGTCCGGCCGAACCAAACACGGGAACGGCACCCACTGCAGTTCGCGCTCGAGCAGGCAGTCCCTTGCCGTATGCGAAATCGACAACTGACCCAAGGGTTTGTCTTCTCATATTCCCAACTCCTCAAAGTTCCGGCGAATCCGCGCCGCCAAGGCCACCGCTTCCTCGTTCAGCTCCTCCAGCTCCGCGTGAATCGTCCGCATTGTCTCCTCGAAGTCAAAGTCCTCATCTTCTTCCTCGGGCACCACTCCGACGTAACGGCCCGGCGTCAGGCTCCAGTCATTCGCCTCAATCTCGGCCCGGTCCACTAGCTTCACCAACCCGGGCACATCTCGCAGTTCGGCGTTGGGAAAGCGACTCGTCAGCCAATCGGCCTGCCGCCAGAGGTAGCGGACCAACTCCAATCTTTCGACCAACCGCTCGCGTGCCTGATCCGCAGCCTTGAGCGCACGGTTGACCTCGCGCGATACCCACTTCCCGGAGGTCTTGGGGTCGCATTTCTTCTCTAGAGTCGCAATGAGGCGGGTGGCGGTCCGATACAGTCCCTTGGCTTCCTTGGTCCGGGTCCGGGTTGATTCCGTGAGCGGCCGGATCGATTCCGTCAGATCTTCCGGCTGTACCGATGCGAGTACCGCTCCCGTCCACATTTTCCCTGCCGCCTCAACCGGAAGCCGCCAACGATTGCGAGACACAGGTGTGAGTCAGTTTAGTTTACTCTCCTTTCCAGTGTCCTGGACACCATGCTGAGCCCCGTCCTCTTCGTCAACAGCGCTGACGGGGAGCGGGGGGTTGATCCAGACCTCTTC
>JAJEBW010000038.1 GCA_022822325.1 Gemmatimonadota bacterium
TCGGCTCGTGGATCGACTTCTACAACGAGGTGCGCCCGCACTCGTCGCTGGGCGGACGGACGCCGGGCGAGACGTACCGCAACGGCGCGAGGGCGGCGTGAGCGTTCCGCGTCTCGTCCGTCCGGCCGGTGTCGGTCGCCCCCAGGCTCCCGTCCGTCCACGGGTCCCGGCGCATCCCCGCGCACAGGGGCGCACACCCATGAGGCCGCGGGCAGGAGGCACAGCCGTTGCGCCCGCTCCGCGCGCCTTCCCCGCCCGCCGGCAAAGCCCCGGTCGCCGGTCGGGTTCCCCACCCCGCGACCGGGGCTTACGTTACACGCAACGAAGATCCCCGAGGGCTCTCAAACCCAGTCGGGATCCACCTTAACTTTGCCCTCGGACTGTCCAACGAAGTAGGACCACCCAAGGTTCCGGTGCGAGTTGTAGCGGTCGGTCATGAAGCCCTGCAGGTGATGCCCCGGGATCAATTCGTGGTGAACGGTCGCCCGCGAAAAGTGGATGTTGTTGCCGCGCATGCTCATCCGCTTCTCGTCGTGCGTCATCTCGTCGGTCGGAAAGGAGACCCGGATCACCTCGCCGCCCAGAAAGAAGGGACTCACCCGCTGTCGCTCCGGCGACATCATCTCCAACCGCCAGACCTCCTTCGCCAGCGGCGGAATCGTGACCAGATCGCGCGCCTCCACGAAATCGATCGCCTCTTCGGCCAGCTCGATCACCAGCTCCGGCTGCCGCCCCGGCTCCACATGCAGCGTCTTCACATGCTCCAGCGCCGCTCTCCAGTCATCCCCGTATCCCATCTCGCGCGAGGCCCTGAGCATCTCCGCTTCGCACCATGCGAACTCCCGCTCCGCGATCTCGATCAACTCGGCCGGCGTGTAGGGAATCATCGCCCGCGCCAGATCCGCCTTCATCCCCTCCGGCCCGATCGGATTGCCCACAATGGGTTCCTCCGCCCCCTCCGGCCAACCCACAATCCGCTCCCGCAGCGTCCCCAGGTAGCCCCCGAGCGCCGCGTCCACCTCGCCGAAGGGCTGTTCGGCCCACCAGCCAAAGATCGGGTCGTAGCCCGCGTAGTGACGGTACCAACTGCGAAGGGCGCTTTGGTAGGAGGAGAGGAGTCTCACGGCCCGGAGCCCCGTGATCGGCGTCGGGGTTGACTGCCCCCCGCCCCCCTCGCCAGCCCCCCCGGCGGCTGCCCGGGACTTCGCCGCGCGATCGGCTTCGCTCACCGCCCTGGCCAGGTCCGCCAACCGCCCCGCGATCTCGTCCCCGGCCACCTCCCGGCGAAAGTGACGGATATCGAGCAGCGCCACGATCTCGTCCGCGAAGGGCAGCAACGGCAGCACATCGGCCACCGTTCGTTCCTCGCGGGCAAGCAGCTCGCGGCGGTAGCGCACCTCGCTCGACAACAGCGCCAGGTCGATGCGTCCCTCAAGGTCCTCCGGCGCGACCTCGAGCGTCTCCAGCTCCGCGGCCCACCCGGCCAGGAAGTCGTCCATGCGGGCCTGCCGCGCCGCCGACCAGGGAATGTCACCCCAGCGCCGCTCCAGCGCCCCCAGATCCTCGGTAAAACGCTCGACCACTCCGGCCAGGCTGGATTCCTGGAAGGCGGCGATCGCGCCGAGATTCGGGGTGGGCGGGGTCTGTCGTGCCAACGCCGGGAATGGATGGAGGGCGATCGCAGCGAGCGCGGCGGCGGCGAGGAGCTGTGAGCAGTGGCGGGACATGCGAGCCTCGATGGTTTGGGGAGATCTCCACTTCGTACTGCGCCTTGCGGGCGGTCGGGCCGGATGCCTGGAGTTCCCCGTAGCGCCTTGCCGGGCAGTCGTGCACCGGCCGCGGTTCCCCCCAATTACTTGAAGAATACAGCGCTCTTGGCATGAGCAGGAAAAGAAGAAGACACGCATGCCACAGTCCCCGCACCACATCGGATACGTGCGGGTTTGGCACCCGGGATGATGGTTCGGCACGAAGCCGGTCATCGGTCCTCCAGTGGATTCGCCATATGTCTTTTCCCTTCCCCCGCGGCCACCCCGCAGCCAGTATAATCCTGAAGAACAAAGCGGGCACTTCTCGAGAACTCCGGGTTATCGGTTCCCGCCGAACCCGTGGATTCACCATTTGGCGATCGCGGGTTCCTCCGGTGAATCGAGAATCCGGAATCCACGGAGTCCACGGACCCACACCGACCCATGCACATCTTCGGACAACACGAACCGGCCACCCTGGAGCAGCTCGCGCGCGTTGCCCGGCGGGCCGACCACGCCGCGCTCATGGCTGACGGACATCTTGGCTACGTCATGCCGATCGGGGGCGTGGCGGCGTACCGGGACCAGGTCAGCGTAGCGGGGGTGGGCTTCGACATCGCCTGCGGGAACGCCGCCATCCGCACCGACCTCGCGCTGGACGATCTCGCCGAACGACCCGGCGGCGCGCGCCGCACACTCTCCGGTCTCGCCGACGAGATCCGGAGCACTCTCAGCTTCGGGGTCGGCGGCGTCAACCGGGCCCTCGACGCGCCCAACGATCACCCTCTCTTTGCGGATCCGGCCTGGGAGGCGGTGCCCGCGCGGTACCGGTCTGCGCTCATGGCCCGGGCGCGCAAACAGCTCGGCAGCGTCGGCTCCGGCAATCACTACGTGGACATCTTCGCCGACGAAGCGGACCGAATCTGGGTCGGGGTCCACTTTGGCTCGCGTGGCTTCGGTCACACGGTGGCTTCGTCCTTCCTGGCGATCGGGCAGGGCGCCGAATGGGGCGCGCGCGTCCCGGAAGCGGAGGTCATCTTCGACCTGGAGGCTCCCGCCGGCCACGACTACTGGCGCCTGATGAAGCTGGCGGGCCGCTACGCGTACGCGGGCCGCGAGTGGGCGGTGCGCAAGACCGTCGAGATCGTCGGCGGCCGCGAGTTGGAAATCGTCCACAACCACCACAACTTCGCCTGGGAGGAACGGCACTTCGGGCGCGACTACGTCGTGGTGCGCAAGGGCGCGACCCCGGCCTTCCCCGGCCAGAAAGGCTTCGTCGGCGGTTCGATGGGCGACAACGCGGTGATCCTGGAGGGGGCGCACGCCACACCCGAGTCACCCACCGCCGAGCTTCAGATGGCGGCGCTCTTCTCCACCGTTCACGGCGCGGGCCGCGTCATGAGCCGCACCGCCGCGCGCGGCAAGCGTCACCGCCGCACGGGCAAGGTCATCCGGCGCGGCAAGGTCTCCCGCGAGATGATGAAGCGCTGGGTCGACGACCGCGGCGTGATCCTGCGGGGCGGCGGAACCGACGAGAGCCCGCATGTGTATCGGAGATTGCCCGACGTGCTTGCCGCGCAGGGGGACACGATCGCCGTGCTGCACACGCTCCGGCCGCTCGTGGTGGTGATGGCGGGCGGGGGCCGGTAGCTTGCCGGGACCGTGTGCGCCGGGACGCGAAGCGGTGGGGCGCTCGCGGCGATTGAGCTTGAGTCCAGGGGAGAAACCTTCCGGATCTCCGCGGGCATGGTCCCATTTTTCCTCCGCAGCGCAGGTTCCGGTGGCCTGACCCGGGCACGATTCTCGCCGTGTTCGTCGGAACAGGCCTCCGGCCGCACGGGCTCCGGCATCGAGTTGGACCCGGGGGCTACAAGGCTCGTGTCGAGTGGATGAGGGGCTATCGGTCGAGCTCCACGGGCCGGGAGAGCGCCATGCTGGGCACCGAAGCGCTGCTCCTCACCCGGGACCGCGAGGACTGGACAGTCGATATCGTCTACGAGTGGATCACCTGACCAGCCGGCCCCCTACCCCCGTATTTCCTGGTCGATCCCCTCCTCGCCTTCCCAGTGTCCGACCACCGCCGCCGCGCAGGAGTCGCTGTAGACGTTGACCGCGGTCCGCGCCATGTCGAGCGGCCGGTCGATCGAGAGCATGGCCGCCACGATCAGCATCGCCTGGGGATTGTCCCCGATTCCGATCGCGCCGAGGATGATGAAGATCACCACCAGTCCGGCCGAGGGAACCGCCGCCGCGCCGATCGAGGCCAGCAGAGCGGTGAGAACGACGACGATCTGAGTGGAAAGGCCGATGTCCGCCCCGAGCGCCTGCGCGATGAAGAGCGCGCCCACGCACTCCATTACGGCTGTCCCGTCCATGTTCACCGTGGCGCCCATGGGTAGCGTAAAGGACGACACCCGATCGGACACCCCGACCTTCTCCCTCACCGTCTTCAGGGTGACGGGCAGCGTCGCGGCCGAGGAGCTCGTCGAGAAGGCCACGAGCAGAGGCTCCTTCATGTTCATCGCGTGCTTCCAGGGCGAAACGCGCGCGAAGAAGTACAGGAGGAGCGGCAGCGTGATCAGGAAATGGATGGCGAGGCCCGAGCCCAGCGCCATGACGTACTGAGCGAGATTCCCGAAGGACAGCAAACCGGTCTCGGCGACCGTGGTGAGCATCAGTCCGAAGACCCCGATCGGGAGCAGCTTGATGATGTTCGTGGTCAGGGCCATCATCGCCTGGAAAAGCGCGCCGACCAGGCTCGTGATCTTCGTGCGGGGACCCTCCGGCAGCGTCGTCACGGCGGCGCCGAAGACGATGCAGAAGAAGATGACCATCAGCATGTCGCCCGCGGAGGCCGCCTCGAAGAAGTTCGCGGGAACGATCGTGTTGAGGAGATCGACGAAGGAGTCGGGGGTGGCGAGGGTGGGGGGTTCCGCGCCGGTGTCGACGACCGGATACCCGCGGCCCGGGTTGATCAGGTTGAAGAGGAGCAACCCGGTGAGCGCCGCCAGGAGACTCGAGATCAGGTAGTACCCCAGCGTCTTCCCGAACATCCGGCCCACCGTGCGCCCGCTTCCGGCGGAGGCCACCCCCGAGACGATGGAGGTGATGACCAGCGGCAGAATGATCATCCGCAGGAGGCGCATGAACAGACCACCCACCCAACCGACCTTCTCCGCGAAGAAGTCGCCGCTGGGCGTCAGGCCGATGCCAATGCCCAGAAGCATCGCGGCGATGACCTGCCAGTGAAGACGACGGTACCAGGGAAGCTGGGGGCGGTGTTCCATGATGCGGCTCCTTCGTGCGGGGTGGTGGACGGAACGGAGCCGGACCGCCCGGGGCCCGGAAGTTCCGTCAGGTCGGAAAAGATGATGGGCGTCCGCGGCCCTTCCGTCAAATTCTCCGGCGCGGCCGGCTGCGGCGAGCTTGCGGGAAGCGCCATGGGTGGATCTGGTGGGCGGTGTCCGGACCATGTACCGTAGTGACCATGGTCGCAGCCAACCCGGCGCGTTTCCCACACTCCGAGACCGGAGATAACTGACGAATGAGCAAAAACCTGTCGCGCGGAACCCGGGAGATGCGGGCATCGTTTTCCCACCGAGAGGTCTCGCCGCTCCACCGCAAGGGGCGGCTCGGGCTGGCCGGGGGCCTCTGCATCCTTGCCCTCTCCTCCTGCGCCGTTGCCTGGGAGGACGACTCCGAGAGCGGCGGCCGTCTCCGGATCGGCTCCGTCGAGACGCCGGAACGCCTCCGTTTCGCCGTGGCGCGCTTCCAGCACGAAACCTGCACCTTCTGTCCGAGCGGCGACACCGGGATCGAGGACTGGCTGCGGGTGAGCGAACCCCTCTCCGGCGACGAGCTGCTGTCGTCGGGCGGCTATATCGGCGGCTTCGTGCAGCGGGCGCGCGAGTTCGGCGATGTGGAGTTCGTGCCGCTGACCTCTCCGGTCGGGGTATATGGGGGGTCGTCGCGGAGCTGGAACACGACCGAGACCTTCGACCATTTCGTTGGCGTCATGCTCGCCGAGCTGGAAGCGCAACTCCCGGTGGACGGAGTCTTCCTGGCGCTGCACGGGGCGATGGCCGTCCGCGATGTGCCCCGCCCCGAGGCCGAGATCGCCAGGCGCTTCCGCGAGGTGGTCGGGCCCGACGTGCCGATCGCCGCCACCTTCGACCTTCATGGCAACGAGGACGCCGAGTTCCTCGAACACGCCGATTTCGCCTTCGTCACCAAGCGCTACCCGCACTACGACGCCTACATCCAGGGCGAGCGGGCGGCCCGGGCGCTGCGGCTGGCCGCGCGGGGGCAGTACCGCTCCACGACCGCCACGCGCAAGCCGGGGATCATTACCGCGACCGTGTTGCAGTGGACCGGCCAGTCCCCCTCGATGGACATCATGGAGCGGGCGCGGCGCTGGGAGGCGCGCGAGAACGATGCCTGGGTGAACGTCTTCTATGGCTATCCCTGGTCCGATGTGCCCGATGTGGGCGCGACGGTGCAGGTGATGACCAACGACGACCAGGCGCTCGCCGACGAGATCGCCGACGACATGAACGACTTCATCTGGCGGGTGCGCGAGGACTTCGCCGTCGGGGGCTTTCCCGTTCCCGCCGAAGCGGCGCGGATCGTGGCCGAAGCCGTGGCGAATGGCCAGACCCCTGTAGCGGTGGGCGATCACAGCGACCGGCCCGGGGACGCCACCTACATCCTGGAGGCATTCGAGGCCGAAGGGATTGATCACGTCCTTTACGGGACCATTTCATCCCCCCACACAATTGACGAACTTGCGGCGACGGGGGCGCAGGCGGGCGATGCCTTCGACATGGAAATTGGCGGTTTCACCCCTTCGGGCGGCTCGCCGCGACGCATTGCGGGTACGCTGGAATACCTTGGGCGGGGCCTTGGCCACGAACGGATCGCGGCGGTGTCGTTCGGCAATGGCAACCTTGTGATTCTGACGCCGGCCTACGAGCAGGTGCTTTATCCCGAGGCCTTTCGGATCGGACCGATCGAGCCGGAGGACTACGAGGTCTTTGTGGTGAAGTCGCGCGTGCACTTCCGGCGCGGCTTCGACGAAACGGGGTATGCGCGAACGATTGTCGTGGTCGAGGCGCCGGAACCGCATGTGGGCACGACCTTCCTGGATGCGTTGTCGTACGAAAATGTGGACTTGAGCGCGTTGTATCCCTTTGGGACGCCGGAGGGACGGTGAATGACTCGCATTGGTTGCGTCTGCGCTTCATCTCGATCTCGCGGTTCACCCCGCGGCGTGCCTCGAGATCGGAGACTGCCGCCTGTCCGATGGCACGAGCAGCCTCAATATCGGAGGCCGCGTAGCCGTACTTTCAGGGGGCGAGCGTCCGCACCGCGGCGGTGAGCTTCGAGTGAGCAAGATCCTCGACGGCGAACGGTCCCAAATCGTCTGGGGGACGACCACCTACCTGGTCCGCTGCGCCACTCGAGCGTACATTATTTGCCACTATCGTACGATAATGTATACAATATTGCCCATGGCTCGGGGAAACCGGTGGAGGAAGATGAAGGGCCGTTTCATCGCAACTTCGCTCGGTTTTTTGGCCGCACTCGCCTGCCAGCGGGACGACGATCAACAGGTGGGCCCGGCCGGAGTGGGAGGCGAGGTGCGGGACAGCGTGGGGGTGCGGATCGTCGAGAGCGTGCCGCCGCCGGAGGATTCGCCCCTGGCCTGGACTCTTGCCCCGGAGCCGACGGTCTCGATCGGGGTGTTGGAAGGCGATGACCCGTACCTGCTCGATCGCGTCGTCGACGCCATGCGCGCGGCCGATGGACGCATTGTCGTTGCGAATCAGGGGACTCACGAGCTGAGGGTCTACGACGCCGAGGGGATTTGGCTCGAAAGCTGGGGAGGGCAGGGCCAGGGACCAGGCGAGTTCGAGGGCCTGATTGCGGTCGAGCCGTGGCCGGGGGATTCGATCGCCGCCTGGTACGGGCCCCAACGCGGAATCTCGGTGTTCGATGCGGAGGGCAACTTCGGGCGCAATGTCACCCTGGAACCGAGCCGCGACGATCCCGGAGCGAGTTTCGTGCAACCGATTGCGGTGCGAACGGATGGAACGATTCTGGCCGGTCACAATCCGCATGTCCTGGACCCGGTGCGCGTGGAGCTGCGCGACGCCGAGGGCAGGGTGGCCGGCTCGCTGGGGGAGCATGCGGGTCATGAGCGCCATCTTGTCGAGGAGGGCCCCGATCGGGTGGTCGCATACGAACCGGTCTTCGGCGCGAAGGCCGTGCAGTTGGCCTGGGGCGATCTGGTCGTGCACAGCCTCGACAATCGCTACGAGATCAGGGCCTTTGCAGGGGACGGAACCCTGGCGCGGATCGTGCGCTGGGGCGATCTGCCGCGGCCGCCGACAGGGGAGCAGATCAACGCCTGGATCGAGGACCGCACCTGCGAAGTTCCATGGTGGGTGACGCCCGGCGAGATCGAGGAATACCGGGAAGAGCGGCGCCGGGAATACCGGTCGGTGCCGGTCGCGGAGCATCTGCCCGCGTTCGGCGCGGCGATGGTCGACCGCATGGGGCGGCTCTGGGTCGAGGACTACCGGGTGCCGGGGGACTGCGGGCCGGGACCGGGGCTGGGTTCGCTCTGGACGGTCTTCGGCGTCGATGGACGACTGCTCGGCCGAGGCCGCCTCCCCGCATCGCCCTCGGAGGGAATGCGGCTCTTCGAGATCGGAGCCGACTACGTTCTGGTGCTGGCCCGGGATCCGGAGTTCGGCGTGGAACGGGTGGAGATGTGGGAGATGGAGAGTCGGTAGAGGGTGCAGCGGGGTTGTGGGCGGGGTGGTGGCGGGCGTTGCGCAGCGTTGGCGGGCCGTGTAGAGTTCGTGCGCCCCGTTGCCGGAGGCTTCTTCTCAGGAGAGGTGCCATGCCGCAGCCCCCAAGCGCCGCGTCGCTGGTTGAGCAGTTCAAGCTGAAGGAGCGCGGCCGCGAGCGCGGACAGAAGAATCTTCCCTCCTCCGATTCGCCCCGGCTGGACATCCCCGAGACCGAGGTCGTCGCGCACTGCGAAGATCTCTTCGCCGAACGTATCGCCGAATACAACCGCCACCGGGTCGGTTTCGAGGAGCGGATGCGGACGCCGTCCGAAGCGCGGGGCGGCGCCGAGATTGTCGAGCAGGCCTGTCTGGACATGAAGGAAGCCGTGGAGGAGGAACGCGCCGAGCTGGAAAATCTGGCCCGGACGGCGCAGCAGGCGATCGGCGACTATCACCAATTCCGGCGCGAAGAGGGGCTCAGGCGGGACGCCGACTACCCCGAAAGCCGAATCCTCCACATTGGCTTCCTCCTGGCGCTGATTGCGGTCGAAACGTTGGTCAACGGGCTCTTCTTCGGCGCGAACGTCGAGGGCGGACTCTTCGCCGGAACGAGCTACGCGGTCCTGATCAGCATCGTGAATGTCGTGGGACTGGGTCTGATCGCGGCCGTGCTCCTGCGCAAGACCCGTCACCGCGAACCGCTCCAGAAGATGGTCGGGTGGACGCTCCTGGCGGTCGTCGTCTCTGCCGCGGTGGTGTGGAATCTCTTCGTGGGGCACTACCGCGAGGCGCTGGCCGAGAACTATCCTCCCGAACCGGAGGCCGCCGTCGCCGCGCCCGCATCGCCCGCGGAAGGGGTCGAATCCTGTTGGCGGGGCCCCGAAGAGGCCGATGCCGATCAGGAGGCGCTCTGTCTCTTTGTGCAGAATCCCGTCCGGCTGGGCGGCTTCTATTCCTACATGCTGCTGTTGATCGGGTTGCTGGCGTGGCTGCTCGGAACCGCCGACTGGTTCCACCTGGACGATCCCTACCCGGGCTACGGCCGCCGCGACCGCCGCCGCAAAAAGACGGTCGGCGACCTCACCGACGAGTGCGCGGAGTTGCTCGAAGATCTGAAGGAGGCTCACGACGAGGCCCAGAAGAAGCTTGCGCAGGAGTTCACCGACCCCGCCGATTCCCGCAAGCTCGCCCTCTCGGCATTCGACAACCTCAGGCGGCGGCACCGCGATCTTCGCGACTTTGCCACGAGTCTGGAGGCGAGCGTCCGCGGCGCCCTGGACATCTATCGCACGAACAACGAAGAGGCGCGCAAGAGGGAGGACAGGAGGGACGAGAAGCCGGCCCCGGCCATCTGGCGGAGTCCCTGGAGGGCCGAATGGAGGATTCCCGATGCGCCCGATCCATCCGAAGTGATCTCGGAGGAGGAGGCGCGGGAGCGAAGCCGGATGGAGCGCGGCGGGCACGAGACGCGGCAGAAGCGGTTGCGCGGCTGTCTGGAGGAGTGGCAGGGAGAGGTGAACGACTTCACCGGGCGGATCGATCACTATGACCGGGCGGGGCCGCAGTGAGCCGGCGGGCGCGAAGGAGGAAGGAGAGGCGAAGGAACCTCGTCGGGGCGGTCCTGGCGGGAACGGTGCTGATCGCGCTGGCCGGAATATTCATCTGGGGCGCCCTGGGCGGCGACCGCGAGCTCGACGAGCAAAACTGTCCGGAAGATCGACGCTACGCGGCGCAGGTTGCGATCCTGGTCGATCCCTCCGATTCGCTCACCCTTGTGCAGCGCTCGGTTGCGCCCCGAATCATCGAGGCCATCGAGGCCGACGCCCCCGAAACGGCCGAAATCCGCGTCTACGCCCTTGCCCAGGCGGGACGGGGAGACACCGCTTCCGTTCTGCGCCTATGCGTGCCGCGCCATCCCGATTCCGTTTCCTCCGCCACGGGGAATCCCGCGATCGCCCGCCGCCGCTATAACGACTTCACCGGCTCGCTGCAGCAGTCCCTCGCGGCGGTCCTCAACTCGCGGGGCGACGACATTTCGCCGCTGGTCGAGGGGATCCAGGTTGCCGTGGTGAACGCCTTTCGGCCGCGCAACTCGGAAATGCCGCGCCGACTCTACATCGTGTCCGACATGCTGCAGCACTCGTCCGCCATCTCCTTCTACCGCAACGAACCGGACTTCGCGGCGCTCATGCGGAGCCCCGACTACGGCACCCTGAGAGTTGATCTTTCCGGGGTCGAGGTCTCGGCCTTTCTGCTGGCGCGCGGCGGCGATGCGGGGCGCAGGCAGGCAGGCGGAATGCGGCGCTTCTGGGAGGAATACTTCGTCGACCAGAGTGCGCATCCCGCGGCCCGGCCCCGTTGGGTGAATGTGGAAGGATGAGCGAGGCGGCCCGGCGGCGCGGCGCGGAAGAGGCGCGGAAGAGGCACAGGGAAGCGTGGCTCTTTGCGCTGGCGATCGGGTCGGCGGTCATCGCGATCGGCAACGGGCTGGGACTCTCGCCCTGGCTGATTGCGCTGCTGGTCTCCGGCGTCATGCTGCTCTTCGCCCTGGTCGTGCACGGTACCGAGGTCAGCGCTGACTCAAAGGGCGATTCGCTCTACTACCTGGGGCTCCTCTTCACCTTCGTGGCGCTCGTTGCCGCCCTGGTCGCCTTCGATTGGGAATCGGGCACAGCGGAAACCGCCGCGATCATCCGGAACTTCGGCGTCGCTCTGCTCACGACGATCGTCGGTCTGGCGGGCCGCGTCTGGTACGCCATGTCGCAGGATGGCCCCGGGGATCTGGAAGAGGCGTTGCGCAGCGATCTGGAAGATGCCGTCCGCGAGATGAAGGGCAGCCTGGACCGCGCGCGCAACGAGCTGGACATCATGGTTCTGAAGTTCACGGAATCGGCTCGCGAAATGACGGAGTCGGGCCGCGAAATGGCCCGCGCGACGATCAGCGTCTCGGGGACCGCGGACCGGGCGGAAGAAGCCGGGCGCACCCTGGAATCGCTGGTGGAGCGGGTGACGGGTTCCTTCAAATCCATTGCCGACCGGCTCTCCGAGCTGGACCGCGCCGTCGATGGCGGAAGCGAGGCCGCGCAAAGATTGAGTCGAAATGTGACCTCCCTTTCCAGGCCCGCGACCGCTCTGGCGCGCGACCTGGCGGAAGCGAGCGAAGGGGTGCGCAACTTCCACAACACCCTGAACGCCGCACGGCGCACAACGGAGCCGGTGGCAAAGGCCATCCTTGAGGCGACCGATGGCGTGGTCGCGGCGGCTGCCCATGCCGGGAGGCTCGGAGGGAGGATTGCCGAACTTGACGGGAACGCGCGCGAGGCCGGGGATGCGGTCGGCAGGGTCGCAGCCCAGGCGCGGGCGACTGCGGGCGATGTGGAATCCACCCGGCGGAAGGCGGATCGTCTGGGTCGCCGAATGCGCAAACTGACGGGCCACGCCGAGTCGGTGGAGGCGGAATTCACCGATGCCCGGGAGTCGGCCCACGCGGCTCGGAAAGGGATCGACGGGGTGGTCGAGGGCGCCCGCGCGCTGGAGGAGCAGATCTCCAACCGGCAGGACGCGCTGGCGGAGAGCATGGAATCGGTGGGCGAGAGGGCCAACGGTCTGGATTCCGGCCTCTCCGATCTGGGCAAACGGTCGGGCAGGCTGGCCGGCGCCGTCGATGTGGCCACACTCCGGGCGGAACGATTGGCGGGGCAGTTGCAGCGGGTGCGGGCCGGCGATGGCGGGTGGGGGAAGCGGGCTTCACGCTGGATGCGGCGACGGTTTTCTCTGCGCGGGAACGACGACGCTTCCGAACCCGGCAACGGCCGGTAGATCCCAATGCGCTCGCTGCTTCCGGCCGAGCGGACGCACTACCGCAAGGGGCTCGCCCTGGGGCTGACTCTGGCCGAGACCTTCAGCATCGTCGTATTCATTCTGCTGCTGGCCTGCGCCGCTCTCCTGCGCTTTGAACAGGTCCAGCGCGACACCGCCGAAGCCCAACGCGACACGGCGCGGGTCGATCTTCTCATCACCCAGGAGATGGTGCGCAGCGACAGCATGTCGTGGGGCAATGCGAACGCCTGGTTCGAACGGTCGCGGGAGCTGGTTCGGCAGGTGGAGTTGGAGCGTCGGCGCGTCGAGATTGTGCAGCGGTCCCTGGACAGTGCGCTGATCCGGGTTGCCGAGGCCGAGGGACAACTGGCGGCTGGCGGCGCGCGGCCAGAGGTCGTGGCGCGACTGGGGGAACAGGCGGCTGAAATCAATGCGCTTCAAGACTCGCTTGCCGAGACCCAGAGCGAGGGGGAAGCGGTCGCGGCGCGTGCGGAGTCCCTGGCGCGACGGGCCGAGGCGCAGGCGGATTCGTTGCGGGCGCTGAAGGCGGTGGAGGAGTTGGTCCAGCCGTTGGAAGATGCGATGGCGATGGGGAACGGCGACGGCGCGAGTCGCGAAGAGGCGACGCGATTGCTCGAACAGGCAACGCGCGCAAATCAACTGGAGGACTCGCTGGCGCAGGCCCGGGCCGCCGTTGCCGCCCTCGACCGCGAGATCCGGGCCGCCCGGGAGGCCATGGGCGCGGATTCGGCCGCGGCGCTCGATTCGCTCCGATCGCAGGTCGACGAAACTCGTCTGCAACTGCAAGCGCGCGATGAACGGGTCGCACTCGCCGAACAGGAACGCGACGACGCGCTGGGCCAGGCAGCCTACTGGCAGAGTCAGGCCGAGCGTTTCGGCGATGGAATCGGAATCGATCCGCCGCCCTGCTGGCTCGACGGCGACGGCGATCCCGAGTATATCTTCCGCATCGAGCTCATCGACCGCGGCATGAGACTCTTCGACATTGCGCCGGACCGCCGCGTTCGCACCGATTCAGAGACCATGCGCCATGCGGCGGCCATCGAGGATGGGCAAGTCTACGATCCCGATACCTTCCTGCGCCTCACTCTGCCCCTATACCGCATCGGCGTTGCGCGCACCGACCCGCACGGCCCCAAGGGTTGCCGCTTCTGGATCCGCCCGGTGGATCTGACGGGCGATCGCAAGGATCTCTTCCGCGAGCGCGAGCGCCAACTCGGGAGCCGCTTCTGGTTCCGTTGGTAGCCGACCGTTCGGTTCGATGGCCGGCCTTCGGCTTCCCCCGCATCCCCACAGTTCAGCTTCTCATAGGAGATCCCGGAAATGTCAGCTTTGAAGTCGGCCTTCCTCCTCGCGGCCACCCTCCTTGCGAGCTGCGGCGACGACATCGCCGGACCGCAGGCAATCGAGGACGTCACCTTCGCGGCTTCCCTCCGGATCAATCTGGCCGCCATGACCCGCACGGCTTCCGGTCTCTACTACGAGGACATCGAACCGGGCAGCGGCGATCCGGCGGCGGCGGGCCAGGATGTCACCGTTGCCTATACCGGCTGGCTGATCGACGGCAGCATCTTCGACAACGGCGAGTTCGGCTTTCGCCTCGGCGCGGGCCAGGTCGTCGCCGGATTCGACGAAGGCGTGACGGGAATGCGCACAGGCGGCGTTCGCCGCATCATCATTCCGCCGGAGCTCGGCTACGGGAGCCAGGGCCGCGGATCCGTTCCCCCCGATGCGATCATGATCTTCCGCATTGAGCTGCTGGAAATCGGGTGAGGGGGCAACCGGAGTGACGGGTCGCGGGGAGAAGCGGATGCCTCGGCAGTCTTCCCCACCGGCCGGCGGAAAGGTGGAGGACGGCGACGGCGCACCGGACCGGGGCAAACCGGGAGCGAGACGGCGACCGGACCGCGCGTCCGCGGAATCCCGCCTGGCCCCAATCGGCCAATCCGGCCGCATCGTCGAGCTTGACATCCTGCGTGGCGTGGCGCTGCTCGGCATCCTGTCCATGAACATCGTGGCGTTCTCGATGCCGGGAGTCGCCTACCTGGACCCCACCGCCTACGGCGATCTGTCCGGCGCCAACTTCCTCGTCTGGACGCTGACCCACCTCTTCGCGGCCGAGAAGTTCATGACGGTCTTCTCGATGCTCTTCGGCGCGGGGATCCTTCTCATGGCCGAACGGGCCGCCGCCTCCGGGCGCAATCCGGCCGGGCCACACATTCTGCGCATGCTGTGGCTGATCGTCTTCGGCCTGCTGCACGCGCACCTCCTCTGGTACGGCGACATTCTGTTCTGGTACGGCCTCTGCGGACTGGTCGTCTTCTGGCTGCGAGGATTGAAGCCGGTTGCGCTGATCGGGCTGGGAATCGTCTCCATCGGCGTCGCGTCCGCTTTCATGCTCTTCGGCGGTCTCACAATCGACCATTGGCCGCCCGAGACGTACAACGAAGTGATGGCGCAGTTGAATCCGTCCGCGGAAGCCGTCGCGCAGGAGATCGCGGCGTACCGGGGAGGGTGGCTGGGCCAGATGGAGCACCGCGTTCCCACTGCCCTCGACCTGGAGATTTCCGGTTTTCTGAGCTGGGCCTTCTGGCGGGCCAGCGGCGTCATGTTGCTGGGAATGGCGCTCTTCAAGCTGGGGATTCTGACCGGCGAACGCAGTCGGCGCCTCTACCGCGGCCTGGTGTTGGCGGCCGTGTTTGTGGGACTGCCGATCATCGCCTGGGGAATCCACCGCAACTTCGCCACCGGCTGGGAACCGTCGCGTTCCTTCTTTTTTGGGGAACAGTACAACTACTGGGCCAGCCTGATTGTCGCGCTCGGATGGATCGGGGTTGTCATTCCGGCCTGCCGCATGCGCACCGGGGACAGGGGCTCGCAAACCGGCCGCGCCGCCGCCGCTCTTCTCCGCCTGCGCCGCTCGCTGGCCGCCGTCGGACGCATGGCCTTCACCAACTACATCCTGCAAACGGTCCTCTGCACCTGGATCTTCTATGGACATGGCCTGGGGCTCTTCGGGCAGGTCGAGCGAGTGGACCAGATCGCCATTGTGGTCGCGGTCTGGGCGCTGCAGCTTGCGGTCTCGCCGCTGTGGCTGAAGCGATTCCGGTTCGGGCCGCTCGAATGGCTCTGGCGGGCGCTGACCTATGGGCGAGCGCCGCCGATGCGGCGCCTGAAAGGGTAGGGAGGGACTCCGGAGAAGCCCTGTGCCCGATCGCTTGCGCTTTCGACCAGGATCTGCGCCGACACCGAATCCGATTCCGGGACACGGGCACCGCCTTGCGGAGTTGTGGCACCCTCTCCGCCACAGCGTCACTCGACCCGTGCGGCCGGCGTGGTCGCACTTATAGTGCCCCCGATTTTCTTGGACAGTACATTAGCCATTCATCCGGGGTCGAAGCGAGAGGAGGCACAGGATGTCTCGGAGCACGAAGGAGCAGGACAGGGCTGGCCGCTTGGGGAGGCCGGCCGGCCTCCCCA
>JAJEBW010000020.1 GCA_022822325.1 Gemmatimonadota bacterium
CGCGGTCCCGGTCATCAGCATGCCGGGGGTGCAGAAGCCGCACTGGAGGCCGTGCTCCTGCATGAAGCCCTCCTGCAGCGCGCTCATGCCGTTCGCGTCGGCGAGGCCCTCGACCGTGCCGATCTCGGCGCCGTCGGCCTGGACCGCCAGGACGGTGCACGACTTGGTGGGCACGCCGTCGACCAGCACGGTGCACGCGCCGCAGTGCGTGGTGTCGCAGCCGATGTGGGTGCCGGTGAGCGCGAATTCGTCGCGGATCAGATGGACGAGCAGCAGGCGCGAGTCGACCTCGGCCGAATGCGCCTCGCCATTGACGGTGACGGTGATGTCGTGTCTGGCCATGTCCCTACCCTCCCGACGGCGCGGCGGCCCGTTCGAGCGCCCTGGCTGTGGCCCTGCCGGTCAGCACGCGGGCCATGTTCCTCTTGTATTCGACCGAACCGCGGCGGTCGGCGACGGGGTCGGTGGCGTCGGCGGCGGCCTGCGCGGCGGCGGCAATCGCCTCTTCGGTGGGCGACTCGCCGGTCAGCGCGGCCTCGGCGGCGCTCGCCCGGATCGGCGCGAATCCCAGGTTGGTCAGCCCGATCCCGGCCCGCGCCACCCTTCCGTTTTCGTCCAGCGCGATCTGCGCCGCCACGCCCGCGACCGCGTAGTCCCCCACCTTGCGCTCCAGCTTGAGGTAGGCGCCCCCGCTGCGCTCCGGCGGCGTCGGAATCCGCAGACCGGTCACGATCTCGCCGTCGGCCAGCGCGGTCATGAAGAGGCCGTGGAAGAAATCGTCGATCGGGATGACGCGTTCGCCTTCCGGCCCCCTCGCGACGACCTCGGCCCCGAGCGCCAGCATGGTCGCCGGCTGGTCGTTGGCGGGATCGCCGTGCGCGATGTTGCCGCAGACGGTCGCGCGATTGCGGACGAGGGGGTCGGCGATGACCCGGGAGGCATCTCGCAGAATCGGGTAGCCCGCCGCCACGGTGGCGCTTTCCTCCAGCGCCGTCTCGGTCACGAGAGCCCCGATGTGCAGGAAGCCGTCCCGCTCCTCGATGCGATCCAGCCCGGGGATTCGCCCGATGTCCACGATGTTCGCGGGCGACGCCAGACGCAGCTTCAGCATCGGCAGCAGACTCTGGCCGCCCGACATGATCTTGGCGTCGTCGAGCGATCCCAGGAGCGCCAGAGCCTCGTCGAGCGATCCGGGCGCGTGGTAGTCGAAGTTGGGGGGGATCATCTGTTTCTCCTCCCTTGCAGGCGTAACGGCATGCGGGGGAAGCCGCGGGCGCGCGAAAGTCCGGCCGGGTCAGTCCGCGCCGAGTTCCTTCCCCAGAATTTCGGTGAACTCCCTGAACATCTTCTTGCTGACGTGCTGCATCATCCCGCGCCCGAGCTGAGCCAGAATCCCGGTGACCCGCAGATCCGCCTCCACCGTCACCCCGGTTTCGCCCGAATCCAGCGCCTCGACCCGGCTCGTCATCGTCATGTCGGCGTTGCCCATCCCCGCCCTTCCCTGCCCCCGCGCACGCACGATCGCCGTCCGCTCGGCCTCGTTCAGCTCGAAGGCGACAGTTCCGTTGTAGGCGGCGGAGACCGGACCGACCCTGACCGACATTCCGCCGGACCAGGTGTCGTCGTCGATTCGTTCGCCGATCTCGGCGCCGGGAAGCGCGGCGGCCACCCGTTCGGGATCGGTCAGGAAGCCCCAAACCTCGTCGGCGGGGGCGGCAACGGTGAACTCTTCCTGTATTTTCATTCGGTTCGGTGGCTTGGGACGACTTCGCGGTTCGGGACGGGTTTCGGTGGCTTGGGACGGGTCTTAGTGATTGGGGAACGATCCGGCCGAACCCTGCGAGGGGACCGGCGGACCGGCTGCGGGACGAGCGGCGGACGCCCTTCCCAGCAGCGGCAACAGATTTTCCAGGGCCTCCAGGCTGTGCGCCGGAACCAGGTGATCCAGATGGGGAAGCGCGGCCATCATGCCCCGGGCTTCGGGACGGTAGCGCGGATCGCCCATCAGCGGATTCAGCCAGATCAGGCGGCGGGCCCGTCGCCGAATCTGGAGCAGGGAAGCGGCCAGCGCCCCGGTGTCGCCGCGGTCGAGCCCGTCGCTGAAGACCAGGACCGATGTATCGGCGCGGACGGTTTCGCGCAAGTGGTCGTCGACGAAGGCGGCCAGACAGTCGCCGATCCGGGTGCCGCCCGACCAGTCCTCGACCTCGCGCGCGAAGCGGCCCAGCGCGCCGACCGCACTGCCGGCCCGGATCCAGGGCGTGAGGCGGGTGAGCGCGGTGTTGAAGGCGAAGACCTCGGTGCGGCCCGCCACCTTGCCGAGCGCCAGAACGAAGGCCAGCAGGAGGCGCGCCCAGGGATCCATCGAGCCGCTGGTGTCGCAGAGGAAGACAAGGCTGGGCACTTCGCGCAACCGGGTGCGCCGCGCCAGCTCGATCAGCTCGCCGCCCTGCGCCGGCGACCGCCGGAGGGAACGCCGCAGATCGATGACGGGACCGCGCGGAGAGGGAACCAGACGGCGGCTGCGGCGGGTGGCGAGGCGTCGCGCAAGACGCTCCAGGAGGCGTTCCATCTCGCGGAGTTCGTCGGGGGTGCAGCTCTCGAAGGACTTGCGGCGAAGCAGCGCGCGGGGGCTGTAGCCGGGTCGGCCGCGGTCGGGGGCGGCCGGGTCCGGCGGTCCGACATGTCCGCGTTCGGCGATGGTCCGGGCGAGTTCGGCGAGGGGGTTCGCGTGGCCGGGCCAGCGGCGGGGGACCTTCGGGGCGGGCGGGGCGGGGCGGGAGCGGGGGGGCGTGCGCGCCGCGGCGGGATTCCACCAGCGCTCGAAGAGGTGGTCGAAGAGGGGCCAGGCGCGGTGCTCGATCTTGAGAGCCGCGCGGAGCGCCAGACGAAACTCCTCGCGGTCGCCGACGTCGATGTGGCGAAGCGCGGTGGCCGCGTCGATCTGGTCGCCGGGGGTGGCGGCGATCCCGGCCTCGCGGAGCGCCCCCGAGAAGCGGACGAGATGGCGCGCGAGGTCGCGGGGCCGGGGCGGGGGTTGGGGGGTCACTGTATGAGGCCTCGCCTTCCAGAAAGGACATTACGGCCGCGAAGCGATCTCCGACACTTGCTTCCCCCTCCTCCTCCCCACCTCTCCTCTCGCGCATCGCTCCGGCTGGGCCGGCGCCGGCGACCCTCCGACATGGCGCTGACAGGTCGCTGGTGGCCGGGTTGATCCTTCGCGCTCGCCGGAGTTGGTCCACTGCGGAGCGAGGAGGTATGATGTGGTCACCATGCAGACGACGATGCCGGTTACCTGGGAAGATGTCGAGCGGATGCCCGAGGATGGCAACCGCTACGAGTTCATCGACGGGCGGGTGTACATGACGCCCGCGCCGCGGTTGCGGCATCACTGGGTCTCCAAGCGACTGGAGATCGAACTGACGGAGATGCTGGAGGATTCCGGCCACGGCATCGTTTTCTCTGCCCCCTGCCTGGTCGCCTTCCCCGGTGCCGACGACCGCGTTCAGCCGGAAATCTTCTTCGTCTCGCGGCAGAGATTCGACATTCTCTCCGAAACGCAGGTGGTTGGCGCCCCCGACCTGGTCGTCGAGATCCTGTCGCCCTCCACCGCCCACCGCGACCGCAGGATCAAGCTCGATCTCTACAGGCGCCGGGGCGTGCCGGAGTACTGGATCGTGGATCCCGAGCGGGACATGGTCGAGGTCTGGCGATTCGGGCGTCGCCCGGAACGGGAGTGCTTCCGCGGCGAACTGCCGGTGCGACTGGGAGAGAAGCGAATGGGCGCGATCGACCTGGATGCGGTGTTCTCGCGTCACCTGGAGGTGTGGAGGCGAAAGGAGGACGATTCCCGCCCGCGATAGGGACGCCAGGAGGTCAGACTCGCGCCAGCACCGCCCCCAGCCACACGCACCCCGCCGCCGCTCCCCCGTAGCACAGCACCTTCAGCACCCCCCCCGCCCTCCGCAACCCCAGATCCATCAGGGTGTGACGGATGCGGTGCGCGCAGTGGAAGAGCGAGAGCGCCACGATCCCGAAGATCGCCACCCGGACCGGCCACCACCCCACCGCCGCCGCCACCTTCCCCGCCCCCCCCGCCGCGGCCATCGCGTCGCTGCTCGGCAGCAGGAAGCCCGTCGTCAGGATGAACGCGGGAACGAAGAGCGCCGCCATCACGCCCCCGGCCGAGAAGAGCGCCCACCAGAAGGCTTCGCTCGAAGGCCGCGCGGGACGACCGCCCTTCCCCCCGCCTCTTGCGGCCCCGCTCATCGGACCGCCCACCAGACGACGCCCGCGGTCACCGTCAGCCAGGGCCCGTACCCCATCAGCACGGCGGCGACCGGCGCGTCCAGCTTCTTCTCGCCGATAAAGATCGGCATCGCCTGGGGCACCGCCTTGAACCAGGTCACCGCATGCCACACCGCCATGACCAGCGCCACCCCGTGCGCGACCATCCAGCCGGTTCCGCTCAGCGCCTGCAGCCATTCGGCGAGCGCGGCCTCCCCGGCGGCGGCCCGACCCAGCGTCAGGATCAGCACGACCAGGTAGGCGGCCACGAAGAAGCTCGTCAGCTCGCGGATCATGAAACGGATGTAGCCGGGACGCTCCAGAAACCACGCCCGGCTGTGCGACCGATGGTACTGCCCGCTCATTCCACGTCTCCCGTTGATCCGGCTCCGATTGGTCCGGCGTCCATTGCCTCGGCGCCCGTTGTCGGCGCTCCCCTCGACCCGGCGTCGGCGAAGGGGGTTCCGGCCCCGACGAAGGGAAGGTCCAACGCTCCGGGGTTGCGCCGCCGAGCCCCGCTCACGCGCCCGCTCCCCGGCTTGCTCCGGCGCCCTTTGTCCCGGCGCCCCTGGGCATCACGAAACGCTTGAAGTACTCCTGCGCGCCCATCGCCTTGGCCTGCTGAATCGCGCCGGCCGGATCCACATGCTTCGGGCAGACCACCGAGCACTCGCCCACGAAGGTGCAGCCCCACATCGCCTCGTTCGACAGCATGACCTCCATGCGCTCGGACTTGCCCCGGTCCCGCGAATCCTTGTTGTAGCGGTGGCCGAGGGCGAGCGCCGCGGGTCCCAGGAACTCCTCTTCGTGGCCCACCACCGGGCACGCGCTGTAGCAAAGCATGCAGTTGATGCACATCGAGTACTGCTTGTACTGCGCCAGCTCGGCGGGGGACTGCCGGTATTCGCCCTGCGAGGTGTCGTTCACGTCGTCGCGGATGATGTACGGCTTCACATCTCGCAGCTTCTCCATGAAGCCGTCCATGTCCACGACCAGATCCCGCTCCACCGGGAAGTTCACCAGCGGTTCGACCCGGACCGGGAAGGGATAGTAGCTCTTGAGGAAGGCCGCGCAGGTCAGCTTCGGCTCGCCATTCACCATCATGCCGCAGCTTCCGCAGACCCCCATGCGGCAGCTCCAGCGGTGCGTGACCGAGCCATCGACGTAGTCCTTGATCCAGTTGATCGCGTCAAGAACGACCCAGTCCTCGTCGTAGGGAACCTCGTAGCTCTGGAAGCGCGGCTCGGAGTCGGTCTCCGGGTGGTACCGGAAGAGCTCCAGGGTGATCGTCTTGCTGTCGGACATGGTTTGGTTCCGCCTGTTCCGTTCCGCCTGCTACGTCCCCGCCGGCTTCCGCTTCAGTCCCGAGTCCGCGCCGTAGGTGCGCGCGCCCGGAGGCCATTTGGTGATCGTCACGGGACGGTATTCGATGCCGGGGGCTTCGGCGCCCTCGCGGTGGCAGGCCAGCGAGTGGGTGAGGAAGTGATCGTCGTCGCGCTCGGGGAAGTCGAGCCGCTGGTGGGAGCCGCGCGACTCGGTGCGCTCCCGGGCCGAATGGGCCATCGTCTGCGCCACGTCGAGCAGCGAGGAGAGTTCGAGGGCGGCCGTCAGCTCGGTGTTGAAGCTGTTGGTGCGGTCGTCCAGAGCGACCCGGGCGTAGCGTTCCCGCAGCTCCGCGATCTTCGTGCAGGTCGCGTTCAGCGAGTCGGCGTCGCGGTAGATTCCCGCGCCGCTCTCCATCGCCTCGTGAAGCTCGCCCCGCAGCACCGCGATCCGTTCGCCGCCGGATTTCGCCGGGGACGAGAAGTAGGTCCGTCGGATGCGCTCGCGCTCGTCGGCCGTCTGCGCCTCCAGTCCGGAGAGGTTGTATTCGGCGTTTTCCATCGCGAAGCGCGCCGCCCCGGCCCCCGCCTCCGCGCCGAAGACGAGGAGCTCGGTCAGCGAGTTCGATCCCAGCCGGTTCGCGCCGTTGATCGAGACGCAGGCACACTCGCCGGCCGCGTAGAGCCCGGGGATATTCGTGGCCGCGTTGGCGTCGGTGTCGATTCCACCCATCACATAGTGGACGACCGGCCGCACCGGAATCGGCTCGTGCACCGGATCGATCCCGGCGTAGCTGCGCGCGAGCTCGCGAACGAAGGGGATTCGCTTGTCGATCCTGGCCTCGCCGAGGTGGCGGAGATCGAGGTGGACCGCGTCGCCGTCCTTTGTGCTGATCGTGCGCCCCGCCCACATCTCCTTGACGAAGCACTGGCTGAGGCGGTCGCGCGGACCCAGCTCCATCGAGCGCTTTTGCGGGTGACGCGGATCGCTCACGTCGAGCGCCGTGCCCAGGTCGTAGTCCTGCAGGTAGCGGTAGCCGTCCTTGTTGACGAGAATTCCGCCCTCGCCGCGCGACGCCTCGGTGATCAGGATTCCGGTCCCCGGGAGCCCGGTCGGGTGGTACTGGATGAACTCCATGTCCTTCAGCGGAACCCCCGCGCGGTAGGCCATCGCCATCCCGTCGCCGGTCTTGATCGCGCCGTTGGTCGTGAAGGGGAAGGCCTTCCCCGCCCCGCCCGTGCAGATGATCACCGCCTTTCCCAGAATGGCGCGCACCGTTCCGGTCCGAAGCTCGATCGCCGCGCAACCCCGGCACCGGCCCTCGTCGTCGATGAGCAGCCGGGTGGCGAAGTGCTCGTCGTAACGTGCGATGGCGCCGTACTTGAGGGTGGTCTGGAAGAGCGAGTGCAGCATGTGGAAGCCGGTCTTGTCGGCCGCGAACCAGGTCCGCTCGATCTTCATCCCGCCGAAGGGGCGCACGGCGACCGATCCGTCGGCCATCCGGCTCCAGGGGCAGCCCCAGTGCTCCAACCGGATCATCTCGTCCGGGGCGCGGTTGACGAAGCGCTCCACCGCATCCTGGTCGGCGAGCCAGTCCGCCCCGCTGATCGTGTCGTAGATGTGGTCCTCGAGGCTGTCGTGCGGCTTGATCACCGCCGCCGCGCCGCCCTCCGCCGTCACCGTGTGGCTTCGCATCGGAAAGACCTTCGACACGCAGGCCACGGAGAAGGAGGGATTCTCTTCGGCGATGGCGATGGCGGCCCGGAGTCCGGCTCCGCCGCCGCCGATGATGATCACGTCGTGCTGGTGCGTCGTCACGTGACTCTTTTGGCTTCAGGGATTCGAGTGCGATCGCGTCAGGGGCCGATCGCCCGCCGGACTCGCTCGCGCCGGAACCCGGTCGCAGGGGCACGCGGTCGCGCCGGGACCCGGTCGCGTCAGGGCACCGAAGTTACCCGCCCCGGGGACTCCGAATCAAGGGGCGGCGGCCAGGGCGAAACCGGATGAAGCGGGGATTCAACTTGCGGCGTTCCCCTTTCGTGACTATTTCGTCACCGCTTCGTTCGTCACCGCTTCGCGCCTCGCCGCTTCGCGCACCGTCAGCCCGCCGCGCCGGACCGCGCGTCGCCCGGACCCGCGCCCGCCAGGGAGGTTCCCGCCCTTCATGAAGCCGACCGACACCGCCGACCCGAGGCACTACCACCGCGTCGTGGACTGCCAGTGGGGCTGCCCCGCGCACACCAACGTTCCCGAGTACATCCGGCTCATCGCCAACGGGCACTACACCGAATCGTACCTGCTGAACCGGAAGTCGAATGTCTTCCCCGGAATTCTCGGGCGAACCTGCGACCGTCCCTGCGAACCGGTCTGCCGGCGGGTGCGGCTGGATGGCGAGCCGGTGGCGATCTGCCGCCTCAAGCGCGTCGCCGCCGATCTGCGCGACGACATCACCGGTCATCTTCCCGCGATCCCGCAGCGGAAGAACGGCCGCCGCATCGCCTGCGTGGGAGCCGGCGCGGCCTCGCTGACCGTCGCCAACGATCTTCTGCCGCTCGGGTACGAGGTCACCATCTTCGAGAAGCTGGCCCGGCCCGGCGGCCTGATGTGGACGAACATCCCCGAGTTCCGGCTTCCCGCCCGGGTCCTCTGGGAGGAGATCGACCAGATCCTCGACATGGGGGTGGATCTGCGCCTGAACGCGCCGGTCGACAGCCTGGCCGCGCTCCTGGAGGAGGACTACGACGCGGTGTTCATCGGGTCGGGGGCGCCGAAGGGGAAGGAGCTGAAGCTGCCCGGACGGTGGGATTCGGAGCAGGTCCACATCGGCATCGACTGGCTCGAATCGGTTCGCTTCGGGCATGTGACCGAGTGCGGCGAGCGGGTGCTTGTGATCGGGGTGGGAAACACCGCCATGGACTGCTGCCGGACGGCCCAGCGACTGGGGGCGAAGAAGGTCCGGGTCATGGCGCGCAAGACGAAGCCGTACTTCAAGGCATCGCCCTGGGAGCTCGACGACGCGATCGAGGAGCAGGTCGAGATCCTGGAGAACCATTCCCCCTCGCGCTTCATCGTCGAAGAGGGCAGGCTGGTGGCGATGGAGTTCGATCGGGTCACCTGGAGTCCCGGCGATGATGGCCGGCTGCGGGCCACCGTCCACGACACCCGCGTCATCGAGTGCGACGAGGTGATTCTGGCGATCGGGCAGGACACCGCCTTCCCCTGGATCGAGCGCGACATCGGGATCGACTTCAACCGGTGGGAGATGCCGGTCGTCGACAAGGCCACCTTCATGACCTCGCGCGCGGGCGTCTTCGTGGGCGGCGACGCCGCGTGGGGACCGGAGAACATCATCTGGGCGGTCGAGCACGGGCACCAGGCGGCGATCTCCATTCATGCGTACTGCGAGGACCGGCCGTTGACCGACCGTCCGCCGGAGGGGATGAATCTGGTCAGCCAGAAGATGGGATTGCACGAGTGGTCCTACTCCAACGACTACGACGAGGCCGAGCGGGTGAAGATGCGCCACGTCGATCTGCAGGAGCGCTTCAGGCGGCTGGACATCGAGGTGGAGGAGGGATTCGACATCGAACAGACGCTGACCGAGGTGGAGCGCTGCCTCAACTGCGACATTCAGACCCACTTCGAGGCCAACCTCTGCATCGAGTGCGACGCGTGCATCGACATCTGTCCGCTGGACTGCCTGACGATCGCCCGCAACGGCCCGGAGGAAGATCTGACCCGGCGGCTCACGGCGCCGCTGCTGAACTATCCGGAAGAGCCCCTCTTCATTTCGGAGGAGCTTCCCCAGACCGGCAGAATCATGGTCAAGGACGAAGACCTCTGCGTTCACTGCGGACTCTGCGCCGAACGCTGTCCGACGGCGGCCTGGGACATGCGCAAATCGGACCTGCTCGTGCCCTACGCGGGACTTGGGGCGGGAGAATCGCATCCCACTCTCCTCTCGCTGGCGATGGCCGGAGCCGCCGGGGAAGCCGCCGCCGCAAGTGGAGCCGAACGATGAAGGGGCCGGGAAGGCGAACGGCGACGAGGCGCGGGACCGACCCGGAGGCCGGGCGCGCCCAACCGGCGAACGAGGACGGCCGGGCGGGCGGCGAGCGGGTCAACGACCTGGCCTTCAAGATCGGCACGGTGAACGGCACCGGGTCGGCGAGCGCCAACGGACTCTTGCGAAGCGCCATCTTCCGCATGGGAATTCCGGTGTCGGGCAAGAACCTCTTCCCCTCGAACATCCAGGGGTTGCCGACCTGGTACGAGATTCGCGCCAACGCCCGCGGCCACACCGCGCGCACCAGCCGCTTCGATCTCGTGGTGGCGATGAATCCGGCGACCTATGGCCGCGACGTGGCCGAAACCGTGTCCGGCGGTTGGGTCATGTACGACTCGAGCTGGCCGCTGCCCCGCGAGCTCGACCGCGACGACGTGACCTTTCTGGGTGTGCCGCTGGCCAAAATGACGGTGGACCACTTCGAGGGGTCGCGGGTCCGGATTCTGATGAAGAACATCTGCTATGTGGGTGCGCTGGCGGCGCTTCTGCAGATCGATCTGGCGATTGTGCGGCAGCTCCTGCGCGAGACCTTCGCCGCCAAGGCGAAGCTGCTGGACGCCAACTTCCAGGCAATCGATCTGGGCTACGACTATGCGATGGAGCACTTCGACTGTCCGCTGCCGGTCCGGCTGGAGCCGATGGACGGGAACCGCGACTCGATCGTCATCGACGGCAACACCGCCGCGGCGCTCGGATGCCTCTATGCGGGCGCCACGGTCGCGGCCTGGTATCCGATCACGCCGTCCACATCCCTGGTCGACGCCTTCACCGCCTTCTGCCACCGCTTCCGCAAGGACCCGGAGACGGGGCGGAACCGCTTCGCGATCATTCAGGCGGAGGACGAGCTGGCGGCCGCGGGAATGGTGCTGGGCGCGGCCTGGGCGGGAGCGCGCGCCTTCACCTCGACGAGCGGAGCCGGACTGTCGCTCATGAGCGAGTTCATCGGGCTGGCCTACTACGCGGAAGTTCCCTCGGTCTTCTTCGACGTCCAGCGGGTCGGTCCCTCCACCGGCATGCCGACGCGCACGCAACAGGGCGACATCCTCTTCGCCGCCTACGCCTCGCATGGCGACACCCGCCACATCGTCCTCTTCCCCGCCGATCCGCGCGAGTGCTTCGACTTCGCGGTGGAGGCCTTCGATCTGGCCGAGCGCTTTCAGACGCCGGTCTTCGTGCTCTCCGATCTGGACATCGGGATGAACGACTGGGTCGTGCCGACGCTCGAATGGGACGATTCCTACCGCCCCGACCGGGGGAAGGTGGCGACGGCGGAGGAGCTCGAGGCCGCGACCGGACCCTTCCACCGCTACCTGGATGTGGACGGCGACGGGATTCCGCGACGGTCGCTGCCGGGGGTCCATCCCGCGGGCGCCTATCTGAACCGCGGCTCGGGCCACGACCGCTTCGGAAACTACACCGAGGACTCGGAGCCCTACGCCGATGTGCTGGCGCGGGTGGGACGAAAGATCGACGGTTCGGCGCCGCACCTGCCCGCACCCGAGATCGAGCTGCGCGAAGGGGCCCGGATCGCCTTCGTGACGGTGGGCGGGTGCCGGGGCGCGGTGCGCGAGGCGGTGGAGGTGCTCGCCGGACGCGGAATTGCGACCAGTTGGATGCGCATACGGGCCTTCCCCTTCCACGGCGAGGTCGAAGCCTTCCTGAAACGCCACGAGATCAACTTCGTGGTCGAGCAGAATCGCGACGGACAGTTGCGCAAGCTGATCGTCGCCGAGACGGAGGCCGCGAAGGGGTCGCTTCGGTCGATCCTCTACTACGGCGGGCTCCCCCTGAGCTGTCACCATGTGATGGACGGCCTGGCCCCGTGGCTGGAAGCTGTCGCGCCCGCAACCGCCAACGGCGTCCAACCGGAAGGAGCCGGCCGATGAGCCACATCAGGAAGCCCCGCGTTCACCACCCCGGTCTGGCCCGCAACCGCCTCGGGCTGACCCGCCGCGACTACGAGGGCGCCATGTCCACCCTGTGCGCCGGGTGCGGCCACGATTCGATCACGGCGGCCATCATCGAGGCCTTCTGGGAGCTGGAAATCGCGCCCCACGAGGTGGCCAAGACCTCGGGGATCGGCTGCAGCGGCAAGACCCCGACCTATTTCCTCAAGGAAGCGCACGGCTTCAACGGCGTCCACGGACGGATGCCGTCGATCACGACCGGAGCGCACGCCGCCAACCGCGACCTCGTGTGCATCGGCGTCTCGGGCGACGGCGACAGCCTCTCGATCGGAATGGGGCAGTTCGCCCATGTCGTCCGCCGCAATGTGGACATGCTGTACATCATCGAGAACAACGGCGTCTACGGCCTCACCAAGGGACAGTTCTCCGCCTCCGCCGATGTGGGATCGAAGGCCAAGCGCGGCCAGGTCAACCGCGAGCACCCGATCGATTCGGTCCTCCTGGCGCTCAACCTGGGCGCCGGCTTCGTCGCAAGAAGCTTCTCGGGCGACAAGGAGCAGCTCGTCCCCATCCTCAAGGCCGGTCTGCGCCACCGCGGCTTCGCGCTCATCGACGTCATCTCTCCCTGCGTCACCTTCAACGACCACCATGGCTCCACCAAGAGCTACCAGTACACGCGCGACCACTACAACCGGCTCGTCTACGCCGACTTCGTGCCGCCCGCGCACGAGATTGCGGCCACCTACGAGTCCGGCGACGCGCGCACGGTCAAGCTCCACGACGGCAGCGCCATCACCTTCCGCAAGGTCCCCGGCGACTACGACCCCACCGACCGCGACCGGGTGTACGGCTACATCCGGGAACGTCAGCGCTCGGGCGAGGTGGCGACCGGGTTGTTGTATGTGGAGCCGGCGCTCGAGGACGGCGGGAACGCGTCCGATTTCCACGGCATCCAGGGCACGGTGCCGGAGCCGCTCACGGAGTGCGCCTTCGAGGATCTCTGTCCTGGAGCGGATGCGCTGGCGAAGCTGCAGGGGCGGTTTCGGTAGGGGGGGTGGAGGGGGGTCGCGTCTTGCATCTTGACGAACGCAAGCCTACCTTCCCTGCATGAGATTGCAAACCACGACTTCGATTGGCACCCGATTGAGGGTAGCCCGTGAGCGATCCGGGCTGACCCAGCAACAGCTCGCCACCGCGCTCGGCCTCCGCCACCGCCAGACCGTCGCCAGCATCGAGGCTGACAGCCGCCAGCTTCACGCACCGGAATTAATCGCGGCGATGCGGATTCTCGATGTCGATCTCGACTTCTTCACCGACCCCTTTCGCCTGGTGGGCGAGGGCCAGTTCTCTTTCAGGACGAACGGCAACCCGGACAGCCAGGAGCTTGACGACTTCGAGGATCGGGCAGGTCGATGGATCGCCATGTACCGGGAGCTCGCCCGCGAGGAAGGACTGCCGATGCATTGGCTGGGCTACAAGCTCAACCTCAGTCCTCGCTCCGCCTTCGAGGACGGTGAGGCTTCGGGCGAGGCTGCGGCGGCGCTTTGGAAGCTGGGTGCGCGACCGGCGAACAGGCTTCGAGAGGTGATGGAAGACCGGTTGCACATCCTGGTGCTCGATGTCGACACCCCCCCGGGGATCTCTGGAGCCGCCTCCCGGGTATCGGGACTGAACTGTGCGCTGGTGAGCCGCAGGGAGACCGAGGGACGCCGCAACTTCGATCTGGCTCACGAACTCTTCCATCTGCTCACCTGGGACGCGCTCCCTCCCGAGCGTGCGGTTGGATCCAGCGAACGTTCGCACGGCAAGCGATGGCGGATCGAGAGGCTGGCCGAGAACTTTGCCGCCGCATTTCTCATGCCCGCATCAATCGTAACGCAAGTGTGGGAAGCCACGGCCGGACTCGGCGATCTTCATCAGCGTCTGAACAAAGTCGCAGGAGAGATGGGCGTCTCGTCACAGGCCTGCAAGTGGCGCCTGCGCAATCTGAGCCAGCTTTCGAAGGCGGAGACGGAGGCGATTGATGATCGATTCCTCTCTGCAGGGCACGGTGCGAAACGCGCCTCCGACGAGGTTCGGCCATTCAGCGGGGAATTCGTGCGTTGTATTTCCCGGGCACTGGATGACGGCCGGCTCTCCGTCATGCGAGCGGCGGGAGTTCTGGGTTTGAGCGTCAGGGAGCTGGAACAGCTTCTGCACAGCTACGGACAATCTCCCTATTTCGGAATCTCATAGACAGGAAATCGGACAAAGGAGGGGGCTCATGAGGGCCGTTGCGGTATTGGCAGACACGATGATTGTGATTGAGGCGGTGGACACAGGTTGTTGGAATGCTCTTTCCGGGCAATGTCGCATGGTTACGTCGGAAGCGTGCGCCGCCGAACTTCGAAGGGGGAGGACTCGAACCGACGCCAGCTACGTTCCGGTCAGCGAAGACGCGATCTCGCGTGCCGAAGTCAGGAAGGTGCCTTTGGATGTCCGCGTTGCCTTTGAACTGCGCTACCCGGATGCGCAGAGGCTGGATGCTGGCGAGCGTGAACTGCTGGCGATTGCCTTCGGTCTCTCCGAGGATTTTCGGCTGTGTAGCTGCGACAAGGCGGCCATTGCCGCTTCCCGGTCCATGGGGATGCTTGACCGCGTTGTGTCGCTGGAGTGGCTGGCGAAGAGTGTGGGCGCACGGCCTCGTCGCGCTTTCAGGCGCCAGTTCACCGAGAAGTTCCTGGGCGAGTGCAGGACCGGTCTTCTGCTGGGATGACCCTACGGGCCCCGGTTGGACGCCACCGTTGCCTCCACCGCGTCCGCCACCCCCTCCAGATCCCGCCGTGCGTCCGACTCCCAGAACCTCAACACCGTCCACCCCTCCCCCTCCAACGCCGCCGTCACCTCGTCGTCCCGCTTGACGCGCCTGGTAAACTTGTCGATCCAGTAGTCCCGATTCGCGGTCCTGATCCGCGCATACAGCGCATCCGGCCCCCTCTCCCGCAGCACCCGGGCGTGCCAGTAGTCCCCATCGATGAACACCGCGACCCGGGAGGCCGGAAAGACGATGTCCGGTTTGCCGATGAGCCTGGCGTAGTTCTTTCGGAAGCGGAGCCCGCGCCGGTGGAGGATTGAACGCAGTGCCACCTCCGTCTTGCCGCCGGTGCTGCGGATGGCCGACATGTTGCGACGGACTTCTGCCGGAGACTTCGGGCGATAGTCCACCTCTGCGCGGATCAGACGACAAGGTCGAGAGGCAGGTCGGAGATGTCCCGCAGCCTCTTGCCATCCACCATGATGGCGAGCATCTCCGCGGCATCGTCCCAGCGACCATCGGCCAGGACATCCTGGAGTTCGTGCAGGGCCACATGATAGGTGCAGTCGATGTCGCCGGTGCCGATCGCTATGGACGCGAGGCGGCTTGGCAGCGGTTCGGCGGTTACGACGGCGACGTGCGGCGCCCGGCCCTTCCGGTTGCGAAGGAGATTGAGCGCTTCGGCGCGCGAGTTCCGGGTGCGGTCGCTCCGGATCGTCCACTTGCAGGAAACGCTGGCGTGAAGGATCTCCAGCTCGGAGTTGACGCCTCGCAGTGGGGTGAGACGGGCGATCTCCGACATGACGAAGGCTTCGCGGCGATTGATCCGCTCATCCGGTTCGGGCTCGCGGGTGACGACGATGTCGGGCTTGATCGTGTAGTCGCTTTCCAGGATCGCGGCGAGATTCCGGTTGGCCGAGGCCGCCTGCCGAAGATCCTCAAGGTGCGCGTACTGTTCGAACTCCGAGATGGCGATGCCCGGGAGGATTCGCCAGTTGCCGGGGCGCAGGCGCTTCAAGCGGGGGAATGTGCTGCGAAGGAAGTGCAGCGTTCTCCTTTCGAATTCGGTTCCGGCGGCCGACCCGCGAAGTCGCTGTCGATCGGCGGCGACGCCCACGGCTTCGGCCAGCGCACGGCCGATTCCCCTGCTTGCGACGTTGTCCTTGTCGGAATTGCTGGCCACGCCGTGTTGGACGGACCAGAGCCGCTCCTGCAGAGCCACATGAAATTCGTGCCTCGCGACGGCGAGAACCGCTTCGGTCATCCCATCAGACCCTGGAGCGACAACTGTTCCTTCGAGCGCCAGGCCGGATCCTCCTGCGCCAATGCGCACGCCAGCGAACGCCCCACCGCCTCGGCGACCAGGGGCGGAAGCGCGTTGCCGACCTGCCGGTAGGCCGCTGTCTTTCGGCCCATGAGCCGCCACGAGTCGGGAAACCCCTGGAGGCGCGCCGCCATGCGAACCGTCAACCGCGGCATGGTATCCGCCGGAAAATCGGGTCCGGGGGGGCTGTCCGCCAGCGAGACGCCGTTCACGCCGAGTTTGCGCCATGCGGATCTGGCCCTGGTGGGTCCGAGATCGGCTCCTCCGTGCTTCCTGGAACCTCCCACCAGGGTCGGCGCGATCCCGTTCGCCCCTTGCGCCCAGGCGGAGGCATCCTGCCAGCCGCCTTCAGCCATCAGATCGAACAGACACTCTCCGACCGACTGGGTGGCCGGAGTCCGGGCCGGCCATTCGAAGAACGGTACGAATCGCTCCCTCAGGGCAACGATAATGAAGCGGGGCCGCAACTGTGGAACGCCATGGTCGCTGGCATTGAGCACGGCCCAATCGACCCAGTAGCCCAGATCGTGAAGGCGCCTGGCCAGCGCGGCGCGATACCCTGAAAATCGTCTTGCGGCGAATCCGGGAACATTCTCGAGTAACACCGATTGCGGCTCAATGCATTCAATCATCTCCAGCGCGGTGGGGAAAAGGTCGCGGTCGTCATTCGCTCCCAACTGTTTTCCGGCCACGGAAAATGGCGGGCATGGCACCCCCCCGGCAAAGAGGTCCACTCCCCGAAAACCAACCGGATCGAATCCGCGGACATCGGTCTCCAGGACATTCCACGACGGCCGGTTCGCGCGCAAGGTCGCACAGGCATCCGGATCGATCTCCACCAGGCCCACCGCATCGAATCCCGCATTCTCAAGCCCGAGAGCCATTCCTCCCGCTCCCGCGCAGATCTCGAAGACTCCCGGCAACGCTCCGTCACACCCCTTCCCACCGATTGGCGGCGCAAGCACAGGCCTATATTATGGTCAACGCTCTCGAACGGCGCCAAATGCCGTGCAGCTTTTAGCAGTCGGGCGCGTCATCGGTCGCTGCGCATGATCGTGGTGACGTGCAGGTTCAGACCATGGTTGACGCGCAGGCCGAAGATGCCCTCGGTCGCCCGCCCGTTGCGGCTTCCGCTCCACACCTCTTCGCCATTGACGAAGAAGCGGAGTTCGTCGCCGATGGCTTCCAGCGCCAGGACGTTCTTCGCGGTCGCGGCGCCCTCGTCGCGGGTTGCGTAGGAGTTTACCGCCGGGTGCGAGGTCCAGTCCTGAATGGTTGCGGTACCGTCCCCGTCGCGCGTCTTGACGAGGAACTGACCCCCCTCGCGCAGCAGGAAATAGCTGTAGCGCTGACCGGAGCCCTGCAGATCGGCGCCGCCCACAAAGAAGCCGAAGGCCTCGCGGCGGTTTCCCGGATCGAAGAGGAAGGTCTCGGATTCGATGCGGTAGTCGCCGGTCGCGACCGAATCCGGATGCCACGCGATCAGAGCCGGGCCGGTGGTGATGTGCATTCCGGGCGGCATGGTGACCAGGTAGAGGTCGTCCCGCGATGCGCCGTCGCGGTCGAAGCGGATCTGCCAGCCTTCCGGGAAGGGGAGGCTCTCGTCGTCCTGCGCCGGCAGTGGAGTGGCGATGGCCGTCATTGCGGCGATGGTGGCCGCGGCGATGATCGTCGCCCCCGGTCTCCGGATTCCCATTCGTCTTCGCGCTGATTGTTCTGATTGCGTGGATTGCATTGATCTCGCCAACTGTCCTGGTTCGCGGATTGTCCCGATCTCTCTGACTGCCTTGACCTTGCGGATTGTCCCGGTTGCGCCGGAGTCGGCCCTGGGACCGGTGGCCCGCCTCACCAGGCCTCCGACCGCCCCTGCGCCGTGAAGACCAGCACGCGCTCCCGCACCGGTTCGCCGGTGATCTTCTCCCAGCAGCGGGCATAAAGATCGACCTGTTTGCGGTATTGCGCCACTCTCGCATCGAAGTGGGGATCGTCGCCCGAATCGGTCTTGTAGTCGGCGATCACCCAGGCTTCATCTTCGCGGAAGGCCAGATCGATCACGCCTTCTAGAACCCGGGGGATGGGTTGGCCCTCCTGGTGCGTTGGCGCCACTGGAAAACCCGAGGAGGGCTCGGCTTCGAGAACGTTGGGGATGGACGGGTCCTCCCGGCTTGTTGGCACGCCCAGACGGCCAGTTGGCGATTGGGCGTCAGGGACTCCGGGGATGGATGGGTCCTCCGATTCCGCCAGGGCGAAGGGGACTTCGGTGTAGCGTTCGGGACTCGCGGTCGCGCGACGCCAGAGCGCCGACCTGCGCACCGCCGCCACGAGTTCGAGGAGGGCGTCCAGCTCGGCGGGCTCGCCCGCGACGTCGATCTCGCGCCCGCGCTCGACCAGGAGGTCGCGGGCCAGATTCCGAAGCGCCGCCCCCCCCATCCCCTCCGCCGCCGCCATCGCCTCGTGCACCACATTCCCCCATTCCACCCCCCCCGACACCGGCCGCCCCGACGGCGCCTCGAAGTCCTCGCCGCGGATGTCGCGTCCATTGCCCGGCCTCCCTTCGCCCTCGCGCCCGTCATGCGGCTTCCTGTCGCCCGCCCCCCCCTCCCCACCCCCGCCCTCCATCCCCTTCACGCGGGCCGTCACCGTCTCCAGCCGATAGCTCTCCACGCGGCCCTCCTCCAGCGCCAACCTCGCCGCGGCCACCTTCCCCGCCAACTCCGCCTCCGGGTCGAGCTCGGCCACCTCCGGCGGATCGTCGCGCGTCAACTCCGCCAACACGACGGCATTGCATTCCTCCGCATCGCCGTTGTCTGCCGCCATCGAGCGCACGCCGCCCGCCCCGGCCGAAGCCCCCGGCAATCCTGCAGCGCTTCCACCCGGCGCCCGCCCTCCTTTCCCCGCCGACCCCTCCCCCGCGGCCGCACCGCGCACCCACTTCTCCAGATCGCCCCACGGCGACTTCTTCCTCCCCGGCGACCAACTCCTCGCCCGCGACCCCTTCTTCCCCGCCGACTTCTTCTTCGCCCGCGGGCTCGCAATCCACAACTCGTGTTTCGCGCGCGTGGCCGCCACATAGAGCAGACGCACCATCTCGGCCGCCTCGAACTCCTTCTCGCGCTCCGCCAGCTCGTCCCAGTTGAGCGGCTGCGCAATCACCTCGACCCGCCCGAAGTTCTGCTTCTCGACGATCGGGAGCGCTCCCTTCGCGACGCCGCCCCCCTCCCGCGACACATGTTTCTCGGCGGGCCAGTCCTTCACTGCGATCGGAGCCGCGAGGAAGACCACGTCGGCCTCAAGTCCCTTTGCGCGGTGCAGGTTCATGAGCCGCACGCAGTTGGGACGACCGGGAACCAGCGGCGCCTCGGCGTCCTCCCAGGCGAGCGCGGTCTGCATGGCGTCCACCGCTCCCGCAAGCGAGGCATCGCCCGCCAGCGCACGCGACCGCACCGCATCGAGCAGATAGGTCAGCGCGCCCGCCCGCAATGCCCCCAGCGTCCCGGCGGCGGCCAGCGGAAAAAGGCCGATCTCGTCGACCAGGCGCTCGGCGGTCACATCGGCGCTCTCGCGGCGGGCCCGTTCCCACCAACGGTGCAACACCCCCAGCGCATCGGCCACCTCGCACTCCCCCTTCGGTTTGCGATCAATCGCCATTCGGCCGCCAGCGTCGCGAAAGCGCACGATCCGGTCCAGGGTGACGCCGAAGAAGGGACCGGTGAGGACGCCCAGAACGCGGACCTCGTGTTCGGGATCGGCGAGGCAACGGAAGAGCAGCAGGAAGGCGGCCAACTCGGTCTCGAATCCGACGCCGGCGCCCGAAACCTCGAAGGGCAGGTTGCGATCCTCCAGGGCGCGCGCGTAGACGGCGAGGTGGGCACGGGTGCGCGTGAGGATCATGAAGTCGTCGGGGGACCGTTCCCCGGAATGCACCCGGCGGGCGATCTCCGAGGCGATTCGCTCGGCGTCGTCACGGACCAGTTCGCCCTGGTTGCTTCCCTCCGCCGGATAGACGGCGAGGAGCCCGCGACCCTCTTTCTGCGTCTGAAGGGGGGCGAAGGCGGCCTGAATGCTGGTGCGGCGGGCCTCCATCTCCTCCACGCGGTCGATCATTCCCTCGATGCGGGCGGCCTGGCGGACCAGCGCGTCGCGGTCGAAGCGGGGGAAGCGGTCCTCGTGGTCGAAGACGCCGTCGATCAGGCGGCCGAACTCGGGCAGGGAGCGGAAGTTGGCCTCCAACCCGAGGATCTCGCCGAAATCCCGAAAGCGCTCCTTGACGAACTCGTAGAGGGCGATGTCGGCGCGGCGGAAACGGTAGATGCTCTGCTTGGGGTCGCCGACGACGAAGAGGGCGCCGGGACGCGGAACGACGGCGCGCCAGTCGTTGCCGTTTTCGTCGGGGTCGCTGGCAAGAAGAAGAAGGATCTCGGCCTGAAGGGGATCGGTGTCCTGGAACTCGTCGACGAGGATGTAGCGGTAGCGCTCCCCGAGGTCGCGCCGCGCCCGGGGGTTGTTGCGCAGCAGGTCGGCCGCGAGCACCAGCAGATCCTGGAAGGTGAGGTCGCCGCGGATGCGCCGTTCGGCCGCGTAGGCGTCCGCGGCCCCCCTGGCCACCCCGAGCGCCACCGGATAGCGATGGGCCCACCACTGCCGGATCAGCCGGTCGGCGCGGCTCCCCTCCTTCGCGAAGGCGGTGATGTCCAGCCCCAGTTGCTTCGCGCGGAACTTCCCCTCCTTCGTCTTCGCCCAGCGCTTCTGCACCGGCCTGGTGTTCCTGGCGCGAATCCGGGTCAGCGCGTCGAAGAGGACGACCGGATCCTGCCAGTCGAGCGCGCGCCGCCAGTAGAGGAGGGTGCGGATGCGTTTGGCCGCGTCGTCCCAGCCGTCTTCCGGTTCGCGCTTCGGCATGATCGCCCGGGCACGATCGAGAAGCGCATCCAGCCTGGCCCGCACCGCGCTGACCTCGGCGGGATCGGGCGCATCCACGGACTCGGAGAGGAAATCGACGTCGGGGTGCTCGACCAGCTCGTTGTAGGCATGCGCAAGGCGGTCGGGAGCGATTCCCATGCGATCGAGTTCGCCGAGTTGGGGGTCTTCGTCGGCGGCCAGCCGTTCGAGGTGGTCGATCCAGAAGAGACGCTGCGCCTGTGCGGCCTCGGTCTCCTCCACCTCGCGGAACCCCGGATCGAGGTCGGCCTCCAGCGGCCTCTCCCGCAGCAGCTTGGCGCAAAACGCATGAATCGTGCCCAGGAAGGCGCCGTCGATCTCCTGGATGGCCTCTTCGACGCGTTCGCGCACCTTCGGCCCAAGTCCGTCGGCGGCGAGGCGGCTCTCGAGGTGAAGTTGAAAGCGCTGCCGCAGCTCGGCCGCCGCCATGCGCGTGAAGGTGACCGCCGCGATCTCGTGCACCCTGCAACGTCCGCTCATGACGAGCGCGCCCATCCGGTCGACCAGCGAGGTCGTCTTGCCGGAACCGGCGCCGGCCTCGACCAGGAAGGTGGCGCCCAAATCGTCGCGGATGCGGCGGCGGGCGGCCTCGTCGGGGGGTGGGGAAGGGTTGGCGGCGGCGGGTTCGGGGCGCGAGTAGCGGAGCCGGGGAGACGGGCGCGGCGGCGGGGCGGGAGCGGTCATTTCTTCGGCTTCTTCTCCCAGTTGCGCACCCGGGCAAAGGGTTCGAGCTCGTCGTGTTCGCCCATGTTGCGCGCGGTCCACTCCGAGATGCGGCAGTCGACCCGGTCCCACTTGCCCCTGACCACGCCGCAGACCTCGGTGTAGTCGCAGAACCTGCAATCGTCCGTCGCCTTTTCGGTGGCGGGGAACCAGCCCTTCGCCGGTCCTTCGAGCATGGCGCCGATCAGCCGGCCGCCCTCGGCCAGCTCGGAGACCGGGTAGGCGCGGATCCGGTTTTCGCCCTTGCGGCTCGGGTAGTGGTACTCCATCGCCTCGACCGGGAGCCCCAGCCCCGCGGCCACCGCAGCCGCATAGACGGTGTGCTGGAGGCGGCGTCCGCCGTCGTAGGTCTTCGACTTCGCGCTCTGCCAGTAGCCGCCCGTCTTGTAGTCCACCACGCGCGCCCGCCCATCGCTCTCGTCCACGCGGTCCACCGCGCCGCGCACCGAAAGCGAATCCTTCCCCACGGGAATCCGCAACTCCTTGCCAAACCCGAACCTCCATTCCAGATGAGACCACCGCGGCGCCTCGTCGCGAATCATCTCGACAAAGGAGCGGGCATCGTTGCGCATCGATTCCACCTCCCACTCGTGCACGGCCACGCTGGGCGTGGGAACTTCGAGCAGAGCCCGTTCGGCCTCGCGATCCACCACCTCCAGCGCGATCTCGCGGAAGGCGTCGGCGTCGGGCCGGAGACCCCGGGCATCGGCCTCGCGCAAGGTCTCCTCGAAGACCCGGTGCAGGATGCGGCCGCGTTCGAGCGCATTCAGCCAGCGGTCGGGATCGAACTCGGGGTCGTCGGGGGGACAGGCATGCAGAATTCGGCGGAAGAGGAAGCGGCGCGGACAGCTCCCGAGCGCCTCCAGCGCGCTGGCCGAGAGGGTTGCGTCCTGGATCATCGTCTGATAGGAGAGCGGGGGATCGTGCTCTCCCAGGAAGCCGGTGTGAACGGTGGGCCAGTCGTCGTCGAGTGCCTCTTGAACCGCGAGTCCCGCGCCCAAATGGGGAAACTCCCGCGACACGGCGGCGATCCCACCCAGAAGCACATCGCCCGGGGCGGCGAGGGCGCGCAGCCAGACATCGCTGCGGTCGAGGTTCACCTGGTTGCGCGTGCGCGGAAGCCGTGATTCCGTGTTTCCCAGGCACTCCTCGAGATCGTGAAAGTCGAGGCTCGGATCCCGGTTCTTCAGCCGAAGCGCCTGCAGCATCTCCGGCGCGGGCGTCACCTTGCGGCTCTCGCATGGATTCCAGGAGGCGTAGCTCAGCGCCACCGTCCCCCGCAGCCGCGCAAAGAGATGCGCGAAGTCGAAGCGGGCTTCCTGGGCACGGTCGGCCGCCATCGGAAGCTCCCGGCCGGCCAGCCGCCGCCGTTCGCGGTCGCCGAGGAGCGGATCTTCGTGCAGGGCGCCGGAGAGCGCGGTGGCGTCGAGCCCCACGACAAAGGTGAAGGGCCGTCCGGTCGCGCCGCCGTGGCGGAGGTCGGCGAGATGGATGTGACCCGGGGCCGAGTTCCAGGGCGCCATCCCCTCGGTGCGAGGCGTGGGAACCCGAATCGCCAGGCAGGACTCGACGATCGCCGCCGCCGAAGCGAAGTCGGTCTTGCGGGTGACGGTCGCCTCGATTCGTTCCAGGACACCCTCGAGACGCTTGCGCGCGGATTCGTCGGTTTCGGTGCCGGGCCGGACGCGCCTGAGCAGGGCCGAGATGGCGTGCGCGACCTCGGCCGGAGAGCTCTGCGGGGGCTCGAAATCGGTGCCCTCGATGCGGCCGATCGGGGTGGGGAGGGTGGGGATCGCGTCGATGACCGGATAGAGAAGCGCCCTCAGTGCGCGCAGCCGTCTGCCCTCCCGTTCCTTGCGACGAGCGAGCTGTTCCTCGGACTCGAAGCGGCCGGCGGGCGCCCGTTCCAGTGCGGCGAGCGCCCGGTTGATCGCCAGTTGGTAGCGTCCGCGTCCCCAACCGATTCGCTGTCGGCGAAGCGCGCGGGCGAGCCACGGACCCCTGTCGCTCCGGTGGGGGCGCGGCGGCCGGATATCGTCGGACTCGATCAGCGCGCGGATCACCGATTCCTGGAAGCCGCTTCGCACCCAGCGAAACCAGGTCGAGACCACCCGGCCGGGACGCGTGCGCTCGACCGGCAGCCCGACCGCAAAGGTGACGGGAATGCCCATCGAATCGGCCAGCGCGTGCAGCGCGGATCCATATGCGGCCGGATCGGCGGCGACGATCTCGATCTGGTCCCAGCGCGCCCCCGCCTGGACGGCCCGGCGCAGCACACCCCGCAGCTCGTCGTTGACCGAAGCCGCGCAGAAGAGGTCGATCTCGAGTTCGGGCGCACCGTCGGGCAGATCGGTGGCGACCGCGTGCAGAAGGCTCCCCGACGCCCGCAACTCGGTCGCGCCCCGGAGGACGCCGTCGGGCAGATCCAGTCCCAGCGCGGGATCGGTGGGGAGGACGCGGGCGCCGAGGCGTTGCAGTTCGCGCAGGAAACGTCCCGCGAGGCCGCGGTTGCCGAGTCCGGGAAGGAGGATGATTTGGGGGCGCGGCGGGGGGGTGGGGTGCCCGGCGGCGGCGGAATCGGAAGCGGGTGCGGGTGGTCCGGCGGAACCGGCAGCGGGTGCGGCGGCGGCGCGGACTCGCTCGGGACCGGCGCCGTCCGCGGCGCTTCCAGCCCTCCCGGTTCTCAACGCCTGGGCCGCTCTGCGCAGAACGCCGGCGGTATCGGTGCGGTTGCGCGCGCGCATCAGCGATTCGAAGGCGCGGAGCACCCGCGTGACCAGAAGTTGTTTGGATGACGGGCGGCGGCGGGCTCGCTCGGTTTCCGGGCGATTGGCCGGGTTCGCGGGCCCGGGCCGAACCCCCGCCAGACGCAGCGCCACCACGGAGTTGCGCACCGCGTCGCGAAATCCCATCCGTTCAGTCTGGTTGCGGAAGGGGGACTGCAGCTCGCTCGCCATCACCTCGTCGATCGCCTCTTCGATCAGGGCGCGCTCCTCGAAGAGATCGACGATGCGCGTGCCGGCGCGGGCCAGTCGCCCGGCGGCGTACTTCATGGCGAGCCGGCGCGGAGTGGTCGCCTCGAAGCCGATCCACGAACCGCCCCGGAGAGAGACCTGCCGCAACAGTTCGCGGCCCTCGCCCCGGGTGCGCGCCACAATGATGCGCCGGCCGCGACCGCCGCTTGCCACGATCCGTTCGAGCTCCCGGACGATGGCGCAGGGGGCGGGGCGGGGTGGATGGCGTGACGGAGTTCCGGACGATGGCGGCTCGCCGGGCCGAGGCCCGGAGGGGGACGGTTCCGCGGCGCGGGACGGCGGCTCGCCGGGTGGACCCTGGCCGGACCCGCCGCCGGGGGACGCAGAGCCGTTGTCCTCCCGCGGCCTGGCGTCGCCGCCGTTCAGATCGAGCTGAAGCTGGTCCATGCCGGATGGGTGGTGGGCTGTGCGTCGAGGAGCGCTCCGAGCCGCATTTCGCTGCGGCGCCGCCACCGACCCCGGTGCCATGCATCGCTGACCAGGATGGGGAGCGTCACGGTGGCCTCTCCAAAGACCATCTTCTCGCGCGCGGTCTCGACCTTGCCCCAGGTGGTGGCCTCGCGCAGCGTCGACCCGGAGAGGCCACCGTCCCGCTCATCGGCAACCGTAAGCTGAACGGCATATTTGTGCATGGAGATGGAAGCCGGGAAGGGGCGGTCGCCCTCCTTCCCCCCAACCTGCTCTGCCCCGGCATGACCGGGCTCGGCCAGAATGCGCGCGGCGACGACGGCGTCCTGGGCAAAGTTCTTCGGCACGCCGCCGCCGACCATGAGCAACCCCGTGGCGGCGCAGTTCCCCTTGATCCGCGCAAGCTCGTGAAAGTCCTTTCCCGAGTCGAAGGCCACGGGCCGGGTTCCGGCGCCCGCCGCTCGCGCACGATGCATGACCACCCCGAATCCCGCCGACGAATCGCTCAGCGCCGGCACGAAGACCGGCACCTCCTTGCGGTACGCCGCCAGCACGATGGAGCGCGCCTGCGGACGGTTCCGATCCAGCCAGGCCCCCATCTCGCGCACGATCTCGCGGCTCGACCAGGGCCGCCGCTCCAATCCATCCAGGATGCGCGCCACCTGCTCGTCGCACTCCTGCAGATCGGCCTCGGCGATCCAGGTGTCGTAGATGCGGTCGATGCCAAGCTCGCGCAGATCCTCGTCGCTCACCGCCGGCGCGCTGGGCGAACCGGGGGCCCCGTAGTGGCGGAAGCCGAGCGCCTCGAAGAAGTCCTGATCGACCACAATCGCCCCGGTGGCCACGATCGCATCCACCATGTTGCACTCGACCAGAGTGAGCAGGGTCTCCTTCAGTCCCGCCGAGACCAGCGAACCGGCCAGGGTGAGGATGACCGCGCAATCCCGGTCGGCGAGCATCTCGTCCACGATGTCGGCGGCCTCGGCAAGGTTGCGCGCCTGAAACGCGGCGCGGCGGTAGGCGTCGACGACCGCGCGGCCATCGAAAGCGGTGGCGTCGATATGGTGGATGGGACGTGAGAGGAGCGCCCGCCTGCGTTGGCTATCGGTCTGCACGGACGAGCGCTCCCCTGGTCGTTGCAATGGTCGCCCCCTGAAGGCGCCGCCGGATTTAGTTGAAGGGCGACGCGTTGTTGACGACCAGCACCCTGTTCATGTCGACGGTGATGGTGACCTGCGTTTCCAGAAGGGGGGCGTTGGCGCCGTCTCCGTCGTAGAGTTCGAGGGGCGTGTACACGTCCATCGCGTAGCGCGGACTCCGCGGGATGTATTGCGGCACAATCGCCATCGTGCCGGGATCGCCCTCGTTGATGTTGTCGTTCTGGTCGATCTCGCGAAGCATCATCGGCAGCCTGATCCCCAGATCGGCGAGCCGACGGCCCTCGAGGAAGAGCATCTCCTGCCGGGCCAGCCAGAGCGAATGCCAGAGCTCGGAGGCACTCCCCAGCGCGGCCACGCTGTCGGCGTCCAGGGAGGTTGCCGAGATGTTGGGAATCCGGAGTCCCTCGGACGGACGATCCAGGACCAGTCCGGCGCGGTAGGGGCTGTCGGCATCGGCGCGAATCATGATCTCGGAGTTGCGCGGACGCAGGCTCAGATCGGCGTTCCGCCGCTCGTCGATGTCGTCGAACTCGACGGTGCCCCGGCTTTTCGCGGTGTTGATCGCGCTGGCCAACTGACCTCTCGCCCCCACCAGATCGCCCGAAGCGAGCGCCGCCTCGGCCAGGATCAGGTGAAGCTCCTCGGCCTTGGCGATCGGCACCGGCGAGCCGCGCTCGGTGTACTTGGGATCGAGAAAATCCAGCCTGGGTAGCGGTTGCATCTCCTGGAGGGCGCGCAGCACCAGGAAGGCGACCGAGGTGTTGGTGAGGAACTGGCCGTCGTACTCCGGCGCGTAGAGGAAGTTGGGCTCCTGATTCAGCACCGCATTCGCCGCGCTCGACGCCGCTCCCGCATCGCCCAGGAGCCGGTGGGCCCGCGCCAGCGCCGCATTGGCCTGCGGCCCGAAGGCCGTGCCCGCCTGGAGGTCGGAGATTGCCTTGTTCAGCGCCGTTTCGGCCGACTGCGGCGTCCCGTCCTCCTCGTGGGGAGCATGGGAAAAGACCTCTCCCATCGTGAGGAAGGCCATTCCCCGGTAGTAGTGCGCCTCGGCGACCAGCGCGGGGGTTGCCTTCGCGTCGTTCGGAGCGATTTCGTCGATCACGAAATCCGCCAGCGCGCGAAGCTCCTGCACATTCCAGTACACTCCAGTCACGCTGGTTCCGGTCGAGTTCGTCAGGTCCGGGGTGATCTCCTGGGGCTCGTCGAAGTCCACGACGATCCCCGTGCCGTGGATCGAGTAGTTGTCGGTAACGACCTCGGCCACCACATAGGCGTTGATCATGCGGGCGAACTGCGCGCGCAACCCCGGAAGGAGCGACCTGGTGGGATTGGTCGCCTGGGCGAGATCCTCGTCGGTGGTGGTCGGGTTGGTCACTTTGGTCGGGTCGATGGCATCGCAGGAGGCAAGCGCCATCGCGGCAAGCAGGGCCGCACAGCCCCGGGCCGGGAGCATCTTCATTCTTCTGGTCATTTTCTGCACCTGTCTGGTTGAAATCATCTTCCTCTCCAGTCTCCGTCTCGTTAGAAGCTGACTTCGACGCCGAAGCGGAAGGTGCGATTCGGGGGCAGGGTAACGCTGCTCTCGCCCCCCAGCTCCAGTCCGCCGCCATTCAGGCCGCTCAGCTCGCCGTCGATCATCTGGTTCCGGGACCAGATCCAGAGGTTGCGCCCGCTGGCGTAGAGCGTCGCGCGTCCGGCGTTGACTGTGCCCGCCCAGCTCTCGGGAAGCAGGTATCGCACCGACACCTCGCGCAGCTTGAAGTAATCGCCGTCGTAGAGGAAGCCGCTGCGGGCCGCGCTCTGGCTGTACTTGCCACGGACCGTGCCGTCCTGGTTGTACTGGGTGGGGAAGGCCCACTCGCAACCCTCGGCCGCGCCCTCCTCCATGCCGCAGCGAATCCGCTCGCGCCGGTAGATCCCGTTGAAAGTCGCCCACACCGACCCGTAGTCGAAGACCGAATGACCGCCGGCCCAGTCGGCAAGCGCGCTGACCGTGAGGTTGTTGCCCACCGAAAGCGTGGTGTTGATGCCGCCGCTCTTGTCCGGAACCGGGAAGGAGCCGGTGAACTGCCGTTCGGACCCGTCGGGCAGACCATCGCCATTGTTGTCCACCGGCATCGTCACATACCAGGCGCCGATCGGGCCGCCGCGACAGGTGCTCTCGTCGTCCGGATCGCTCTGGCTCCAACATCCCGTCACCCGCTTCTGCGACTCGACGAAGAAGTCGGGCACCCCGCCCATGTCGGTGACCTCGTTGTGGTTGTACTGGAAGTTCCCGCCCAGGCTCCACGCCAGACCCGTGGTGTTGATGATGGTGAAGTTGGCCGCCACCTCGACCCCGCGGTTCAGGATCGCGCCCACATTCTCCTGCTGGGTGCCCTGTCCGGTGACCGGCTGGCGGGGCACGGAGAAAAGGGCGTCGGAAGTGCGCGCCTCGTAGAAGGTGAAGTCCAGGCCTATGCGGTTGGCCAGGAAGGCCGCGTCGATCCCGGTCTCGATGGTGGAGGTCTTCTCGGGTCGCAGTTCGGCGTTTCCGGGATTGGAGAATCTCGGGGCCGACTCGCCGCGGAAGGAGGTCGCCGAGAAGGTCCGGTCCTTGAGGAAGGCGCCGGGGAACCTGCCGGTCTCGCCGTAGGCCGCGCGCAGCTTGAGCTCGTCCACCCCGGGCAGCCCGATGTCCTCCGAGAGGATGTACGAACCGGTCGCCTTCGGGTAGAGTTCGTAGTCGATGTTGTCGCCGAAGCTGGAACCGGCGTCCACCCGGAAGCCGCCGCCCACATAGAGCTTGTCCCAGATGCTCAACTGCTCGTCAACGTAAACCCCGCCATTGAAGACCTCGATATTGGCCTCGGCCGCGGAGATGTCGGCCGCGGCGTCGATGTCGAAGGTGCCGGGAAGCGCGAAGGTGCGGCCGTTCCCGTTGATGATGCTCTCGTTCTCGCGGAAGCCCTGCACGCCGATCGTCAGCGAGGATCCCAGCGTGCCGTCGGCGCTGTCCCACCCCCAGGTCAGTCCGGCGTCGAGCGAGACGGAGGTGAAGGTGCGGTCGCGGCGGTTGAGCTGGCCGGTGGGCTCGCCCGGCGTGAAGCCGATCGGCTGGTAGACCCGCTGCTGGTTGGAGCGGTTGTCGGTTCCGATCGTGATCTTGGCCGCCAGGTCGTCGCGGATGTCGTAGCGGCCGGTCGTCGAGAAGATGAAGCGGTTCACCCACTCGTCGATCTCGGGCAGCAGAAAGATGTCCAGCGCCTCGTTGAGCGTCTGCGCGCCCGAGAAGAAGAGCGCGTCGCCCACCTCGAAGGTGGTGAGGGGGTCGGCGATGGCGGATCCGTTGTAGAGGCGATCGAAGTTGTGTCGCACGTAGCTCCCCGAAAACTCCAGGGTGAAGTCGTCGGAGAGCGATGCCTGGAGACCGCCCCGCATGTTGTAATTGGTGCTGCCGTCGCGGGGCTGGGTTCCGGTCCGGGTCTCGAGGCGGCCGCCGACGCTGTAGGTGACGTCGGCCGTTCCGCCGGTCACTCCGACGTAGTAGTTCTGGGTGCGGCCATTCTGGAAGTAGAGGTCGCGCAGGAAGGTCTCCTCGATCTCGCCGGACTCGACGCGGTCGGGGAAGATGACCCCCATGTCGAAGATGTACTTGAGCTCGGGCAGCTCCATTCCCTGCTCCATCCGCATGGTGATGCGAGGCGCGCCCGGAAGCCCCTTCTTGGTGAAGATCTGGATGACTCCGGTGGCGGCGTCGGAGCCGAAGAGGGTGGAGGCTGCGCCGCCCTTGGTGACCTCGATCCGCTCGATGTCGCTGACCAGGAGATCCGAGAGCGCGGAGGACTGCTCGCCGCCGGTGCCCGCCGCGGTGGACTGGTCGTTGTCCACCCGCACCCCGTCCAGGTAGATGACCGGAGTCTGCGCGCCGAAGACCGACGACACGCCGCGGAAGTTGATGAGCGAACCGGTTCCCGGCTGGGCCGAGGTGGCGTTCACCGTCGCGCCGGCCACGCGGCCCTGGAGGAGCTGGTCGACCGACTGCACCGGCGCCAACTCGATGTCGTCTGTGGTGAGAACCTCGACGGAGGTGCCCAGCGCGCGGCGGGTGGTCTCGGCCCCGACCCCCGTCACGACGATCTCGTTCAGGGAGATGGCGGTCGAGGACATCTCGAAGTCCAGGTTGAGCGTCTGCCCCGCGGCCACCGTCACGGTGCGCTCGGCCACGTCGTACCCGATCAGGGTGACCTGCACGGTGTGTTCCCCGGTGGGCACATTGAGGAGCACGTACCGCCCGTCCGCGTTGCCGATCGACCCGATCCCGGTCCCGACGACCGTGATCTGCGCGTTGGAGAGCGGCCGTCCCGAGGCGGCGTCGGTCACCGCCCCCGAGATTGCGCCCGTCTGGGCCCGCGCCGGACCCGCCCATCCGGCCAGCGCCACGAGAGCGGCGAGGACGGCGGCGCCATTCATACGTTTTCTGGCTTGCATCGCGTTCCTTCCTTCTGAAGGTGGTGTGGTGTGTGATTCGAGAGATAATCGCGAAAGACCCGCCCGCGGGCCAGTCCCGCCTCGGCGCGGCGGGTGGTTGAGCCACCGCGATCTTGCGACCCGGTTTCGCTGCGCGCGCGGACGGCGGTGGAAGTGACTGCGGAAGTCACTGCTAGACATCCAGATTCCGCACATAGCGGGCATTCTTCTCGATGAATTCGCGGCGCGGCTGCACCTCGTCGCCCATGAGCTGCGAGAAGATGCGGTCGGCCTCGGTGGCGCTCTCGACGGTGACGCGCAGAATCGTCCGCGCCTCGGGATCCATCGTCGTCTTCCAGAGCTGGTCGGGATTCATCTCGCCCAGACCCTTGTAGCGCTGAATCGAGACGCCCTTCCCGTCGTTGCCGTTCGAGAGGCGGCTGACCTCCAGATCGCGCTCGTCGTCGCTGTAGGCGTAGCGCTCGGTCTTCCCCTTCTGGACGCGGTAGAGCGGCGGCTGCGCGATATAGACGTAGCCCTCCTCGATCAGCTCGCGCATCTGGCGGAAGAAGAAGGTGAGCAGCAGGGTGCGGATGTGGGCGCCGTCGACGTCGGCGTCGGTCATGATGATGATCTTGTGGTAGCGCGCCTTGGCCAGGTCGAAGTCGTCGCGGATGCCGGCGCCGATCGCGGTGACCATCGCGCGGATCTCGTCGTTGGAGAGGATCTTGTCGATGCGGGCCTTCTCGACGTTGAGGATCTTGCCCTTGAGCGGCAGGATCGCCTGGAAGGAACGGTCGCGGCCCTGCTTGGCCGAACCGCCGGCGCTGTCGCCCTCGACCAGGTAGATCTCGGTCAGCGAGGGATCGGCGATCGAGCAGTCGGCCAGCTTGCCCGGGAGCACTCCACCCTCCAGACCGCTCTTCTTGCGAGCCAGATCGCGCGCCTTGCGCGCGGCCACCCGGGCCCTTTGCGCCTGCAGCGATTTCTCGATCAGCGCCCGCGCCACCCTCGGATTCTCCTCCAGGAAGGCGGAGAGGTGTTCGTTGACGGCCGCCTCGACGGCCCCCCGGACCTCCGAATTTCCCAGCTTGGTCTTGGTCTGCCCCTCGAACTGGGGCTCCATCACGTTCACGCTGAGCACGCAGGTCAGCCCCTCGCGCACATCGTCGCCGGAGAGGTTTTCGTCCTTCTTGAAGAGCTTGTTGCGGCGGGCGTAGTCGTTGACCGTGCGGGTGAGCGCCGCCCTGAGTCCGGTCAGGTGGGTGCCGCCCTCGTGCGTGTCGATGTTGTTGACGAAGGTGTGGATGTTCTCGGAAAAGCCCTCGTCGTACTGCATGGCCAGCTCGATCTCGGCCTCGGGACGCGAGGTCTCGAACCAGATGACCTGATCGTGGATCGGCTGGCGGGATCCGCGCAGGTAGCCCACGAACTCCATGAGACCGCCATCGTAGCGGTAGGTTTCCTCGACCGGGTCTTCGGGGCGTTCGTCGCGCAGCACGATCTCCAGCCCCTTGTTGAGGAAGGCGAGCTCGCGCAGCCGGGCCGACAGCTTGTCGAAGGAGAAGGCCAGCTCGGTGAAGATCTCGGCGTCGGGCCTGAAGGTGACGAGGGTGCCGGTGTCCGGCGCGGAGCCCAGGAGATCCAGGTCGGTGGCGCGGATGCCCCGGGCGTAGCGCTGGCGGTGACGCCTCCCGTCGCGGCGGACCTCGACCTCCAGCCACTCGGAGAGGGCGTTGACCACGCTGACGCCAACGCCGTGCAGCCCGCCGGAGACCTTGTAGGAGCTCTTGTCGAACTTGCCGCCGGCGTGGAGGGTGGTCATGGCGAGCTCGACCCCGGGAATGCCTTCGGTGGGGTGAAGATCGACGGGGATGCCGCGGCCGTTGTCGTCCACGCTGATCACGTCGCCGGCCTGGATGACGACCGAGACGCGGGTGCAGTGCCCGGCCATGGCCTCGTCGATGCTGTTGTCGACGACTTCGTATACGAGGTGGTGCAGGCCCCGCGCCGAGGTGGAGCCGATGTACATGCCGGGACGCTTGCGAACGGCCTCCAGTCCCTTGAGAACCTGAATCTGCCGGGAGGTGTAGTCGTCGGCGGCGCCGGAGGCGCGTGCCATTCCATTGTCGGTCATATCGATTTCCTCTTCGGTTCAGTCACGGATCCGTCTCGGCGGGCCGGGTCGTCCTCGCGCGCCCCCAGCTCGTCGGGGTTCTCGGCCAGGCGGAAGCGAATGTCCCCGATCTTCGGGCCGGACCGGCGCTCGTTCAGCCGGGTCAGGATGAGGCCGCGGATCGTCGCCAACTCGTTGATCCAGGCGCTCGACAGCACCGCCACGACCAGGGTGTCGCCCCGCACCTCGACCGCCCGCGTCACCTGGCTCACGCGTCTTCCGACCACCTCGGCCCATTCGTCGAGCGCGCCCAGGCGGTCCAGCGATTCGGCGATTCCGGAGCGATCCAGGAATGCGCCCAGCGCGTCGGCCAGGGGTTCGAATCCGCCCGGACCCCGGCGCGCGACCGGCTGCGGCCTCACGCCTCGACGACCCCGTCGCGAATCCGCCACCGCTCGAGCTGCCGGACAGGGGTGCGGATATCGGACTCCTTGGGCGCGGTGACGATGACCTGGCCGCCGAGCTTGCCGTCCAGGAGACTCATGACCCGTTCGGAGCGGCCCCGGTCCAGCTCGGCAAAGGCGTCGTCCACAAGGAGAATGGGACGTTCGCCGCGGCGCCGCCGGATCGTCGCGGCCTCGGTCAGCCGGAGGGCGAGGGCGGCCGTGCGGCGCTGCCCCCCCGATCCGAAGTGGCGCAGGGGAAGGTCGCGTTCCTGCGTGGCGACGCTCAGCAACAGCTCGTCGCGGTGCGGCCCGGCGGAGGTGGCTCCGCGGCGCAGGTCGTTGTCCAGCGACTCATCCAGGCGGGTGGCGAAACGCTCGCGCAACGCGACAGGGTCGGTGGCCAGCGCGGGATCGTTGGCGCCGCTGGGCAGGCCGATCTTCGGCCGGTAGGCGAGGGTGGCCGAGTCGCCGTCGGTTCCCTTCCCTCCCGCGATGGCCCGGTAGCGTTCGGAAAAGGTGGAGCCCCACTCGGCAACCCATTCGCTCCGCATCCGCATGACCCTGGTGCCCGCATCGAGGAGGCCGCCGTCCCAGGCGCCGATCCACCCCGACGAACTCTCCGTGCCGCCGCTCCGCAGCGCCGCATTGCGTTGGCCAAGCCACCGCCGGTATTCCTGCAGCGCCTCCAGGTAACCGGGTCGGCTGAGCGAGAGCACGATGTCCAGGAAACGGCGGCGCGCACCGGGTCCTCCACTCACCAGCTCCACATCGCCGGGAGAGAAGACGACGGCTCCGAGTCTGCCGAACGCGGCCGAGAGCTTCAACGCTTCGCTGCCATTCAGGGTCACCTTCTTCAACTTCCTCCGCCGGTCGTAGCCCGCCGCGACCGTTGCCGGAACATCGCCCTCCACCTCGCCCTTCAGGTGGAAGACATCCTGCGAGAAGGCCGTTAGCTCGCCGTCGGAGGCGCCGCGAAAGGAGCGGAAGCTCTCCAGGTAGTAGATCGCCTCGAGCAGGTTCGTCTTCCCCTGCGCATTCTCGCCGATCACGGCCACGCCCTCCGGGGGAAAGCACAGCCGCTGGCTCCCGAGATTCCGGAAGTTCTGGATCTCCAGAGCGTTCAGGATCACGGATCAGGACCACGGACGGAGACGGAAGCGGGGGATTCCGTACATCCTGATAATGTAACGCCAACCCGCGGGCGGAAGGGGCTGGCTAACGGCCGGTGAACTGCGCTTTGCGCTTCTCCAGGAAGGCGGCCATTCCCTCCTTCATGTCCGCGGTGGAGGCCAGGAGCCCGAAGAGCGCGGCCTCAAGCTCCTGAGCGTGCGCGGCCGGGCCGTCGATCGCCTGGTAGACCGATTTCAGCGCCAGCTCGACCGCGACCGGGGCGTTGCGCGCGATTCGCCGGGCCAGGGCGCGGCTGCGCTCCATCAGTTCGCCGTGCGGAACCACGACGTTGGCGAGTCCGATCTCGGCGGCGCGGGCGGCGTCGATCATCTCGCCGGTCAGGATCAGCTCCAGGGCGCGGCCCAACCCGACCACCCGCGAGAGGCGAAGAGTGCCCCCGTAGCCTGGAATGATCCCCAGTCCCACCTCGGGCAACCCGAAGCGGGCGCGGTCGCTCGCCACTCGCAGATGACAGGCCAGCGCCAGTTCGCATCCCCCGCCCAGCGCATACCCCCCAACGGCCGCGATCACCGGCCGGGGAAAGGTTTCGATCCGGCGCAGCACATCCTGTCCCTCGCGGCTGACCGACGCCCCGCTCACCGGCCCCATCCGCGCCAGGACTCCGATGTCCGCTCCGGCCACGAAAGCCCGGTCTCCGGCGCCGGTCAGGATCACGGCGCGCAGATCGTCGCGGTCGCGCAGCTCGGCGAAGGCGGCGTCGACCTCCGCCATTACCTGTGGATTCAGCGCATTCAGCCTGGACTGCCGATCGATCGTGACCGTCGCGACCGCGTCGCGGATCCCGGTTCGGACGTAGCTCCTGTCGGCCATTCCGTCGTTCTCCCCGGCGCCGAAGATGGCGAATCCGGCACCCCTGACTTACCTTGTTTGCCCCGCGAAGTCCCCCCGAGAGTCGGCGTCCCGGCCGGGGCGCGCCCCCAAAGAGGAATCCATGGCAAGATCGCTCAACAAGGTAACGCTGATCGGCAACGTCGGGGGCGACCCCGAGATCCGCAGCACCACGACCGGCACACGGGTGGCCAAGCTCTCGCTCGCCACCAGCCGCAGATTTCAGGGCCGCGACGGACAGAACCAGGAACGCACCGACTGGCATCGCATCACCGCCTTTGGACGGCTGGTCGACATCATCGAGCAGTGGGTGAAGAAGGGGGACCGGCTCTACATCGAGGGACGGCTCGAATATTCCCAGACCCAGGACGACCGGGGCGGCACGCGGTACTGGACCGACATCATCGTCAACGAGATGATCATGCTGGGATCGGGTGGCGGGCGAGATGGCGGGAACCACCGCGGCGGCGGCGACTACCGGCGCGGCGACCAGGCCGGAAGCGCCTCTGGAGGTCATGGAGGGTCCGTCCGGTCGGCCCAACCCCGTCCCCTGAACGAACCCGACGACGATCTGCCCTTCTGACGCAACCCGGGCCTCGCTTTCCCGGAATCCTGCGACACGCTCCCACGAAGCGACACACTCCCAAGGAAGCGGCACACTTCAGCCAGGCGGCACACTCCAACGAAGGGATTTTCTTGGCGAACGCAATCGAGATGGAAGGCACCGTAACCGAGGTGCTCCCCAACGCAAACTTCAGGGTAAAGCTCGAGAACGGCCACGAGATCCTGGCCTATCTCTCGGGCAAGATGCGAAAGTTCTACATCCGGGTGCTGGCGGGCGACCGGGTCAAGGTGGAGATGTCGCCCTACGACCTGACGCGAGGGCGCGTCACCTACCGTTACAAGTAGCTACGGGGCGTCGCGCCTTCGCGCGGTCTCCGCCCCCTCGTCGGATTCTTCCGACCTCCACAGCCCCATGAGTTCCTGATCGAAGGCTTGCGGGTTGCGCGCGTACTCGGTGGCCCAGTCCTCGAATTCCGGGAGACCCAACCGGTCCCGCACCCGGCCGGTGGCCAGACGCACCGCCTCGAGATACGACTCCGGCCGCCTGCGCCCCGTGTCGCGCGCCTCCGCTTCGGCAAGCTTGAAGATCTCGTCGGGAGACAGGGCGAGAAGGGCTTCCGTGATGCGGGCTGAGCAATAGTCCCTGTACTTGGCCTGCAAGACTTGGCCGGGGTCTGGCTGATTCATGATCCACTCTTCGCAGTCCGGATCCGACAACCCCGTAACCAATACCCCGTTGTGGGATGTCGGTGACCCGCTTGTAGCAAATCAATGGCAGTTCCGATGCCTTGTCAATCCCTGCGAGAGGCCGATTCGGTTTTTCTGCGGAACGACGCCAGCCCCGCTTCGGCCCGGTGCACCCCCTCCTCCTCCCGGGGCCCACCCCGGCTCTGGCAGCCCCCCTGGACAAACATCTGGCGACATTCGAGCGGCGACCGCAACCGTGCCGGACCGCTTCGCTCTGCGTTGCTCCTCGCCCCAGTGGCCGGGCCATTCTCGCTTCGTCGCGCCTTGCCGGCCCCGGCGCCTCGCCGCTCCCGGGCTCGCCCCGGGACGATCCACGGACCGTTAGCCCTGGGCCAGCCCCAGGACGCTTCCGGGTGCGGCGCTCTGCCCATCGTCCTCGCAGAGCCGCTGATAGACCGCCCGACGCGTAAGCGAGTACTGAATCACACGACTGAAGAAATCCGGATCCGTGCGCAAAACCTTTTCGGCCTCGGTTGCGATTTCTTTGGGAAGGCGGATGTCGAACTGCACGGATCGAGTGTTCCACACGGTGGATTCTCCGTTCTTCAAAAGGGGAATCAAAACGGTTGCAGATGGCTTGCGGCAGGGAGTCGGACGGGGAGCGTTGGGCTCCGCGCCCCCGGGTTGGGAAGCGCAGAGACATGATAAACGCCCGGAGCCGAAATCGCAAATTCGGGCGAAGGATTGCCGAACACATGCAAGTTGTTGTCTGACAATAATATACGATTTTCGCAACTTCGTGAAATCAACCGTTTACCGAAGGTGCCGTTACCGTTTCGCTACCTTCTGAATACATTGTCCAAAAGCAACTTACGGGATTTCGGACGGGGATTCGGACGGTGTGCGGACACCAAATGTTTCCCAAAAAACTCGCCTTCGCCGATCGACGATGCGGAAATCCAGCCGGGTCGGCGCGAGTCAGGGGAGAACGGAGCGCAGGAAGGCCCCCAGGGTTCCCCGGTCGAACTCGCGAAACCGCTCCCGAACCAGCCGGGCCGTCCTCTCGACGAAGATATCGGTGGTGTGATACCGACGGGTGCGCCCGCTCTCGCGGAAACGGATGAAGCCGCGCCAGGTCGCGCCATCGCGGAAGACATTCAACGCCGCGATCCAGCTCCGTCCCCCGTAGTGGAAGCGGCGAACCTCCAACTGGCGGGGATGGGCGGCCGGATCCGGTTCGGGGCTCGCTCCCTCCTCCTCCAGGTGATCCAGGGGATGCTCCGACCGGTCCACCAGCCAGAGCTCGAAGGGCGGAAGGGGCAGCAGTCGCTCGCCAAAGGAGAACAGGGTGGCAAGCGGATCCCGGGTATCGTGGAGTCCGTGTTCGGTCGCCCAGCCTCGCGCCTCCGCATAGAGCCGGCGAAGAGACTCGCGGGGCATGAGGTGGAAGAGGCGGGCAATCTGGCGTCGCCGGTAGTGGCGATAGCGCGCATGAAGGACCTCGGGCGACTCGAGCGGTGCGTCGTTGCGGCCCGTTGTACGGCGCCACCAGGCCGATTCCTGCATTCCATTCCCCATGAGATTCGATGGGCCTCTTCAGTGCACGGTCATTGCCGGATGGGTGGACAGGGACTCTCGGCGCGAGCGCGGCGAAGGCCGGAGCCTCAGCCGGTCCAGCGTTGCCCGTTCGCCGAAGGTGGAGGTGAGCGCACCGATCTCGCGGTGGCGGACCGGTTCGAAGTGAGCGACCAGGTGGTTCAGCCCCCGCCGCATGATCTCCAGGCTGCGGCGAAGCTCGGCGATGGTGGCGGGAATTCCGAAGGGAATGCGCCAGGTGGCCGCATCGTCCGAATCCACTCCGGTGGGGGGTGTCGCTGCCAGACCCTGAAAGGCGACGCCGAGTTCGGCTGCCAGCGCGGGGTCGGGCATGCGGTCCGAGGTGCGCACGATCAGCGCGTTGGAGTCGAAATCCAGGTGGGCGGTCGCAATCCGGTCCGGTCCGGTCGCAACCCGGATTCTGGCGTGATCGTGCAGATCCAGATCCCGGCAGAGGTCACGGTAGCCAATGCGCAGGAGAACCGGACGGGTCAGAGGGGTGAAGCCGCGGCGGTCAAGGATGTGCGTCGCGAGGTCGAAGCAGTAGCTGCGCAGCCGTCCGCCGTTTCCTGGATCGTGCCCGGCGGCGGCCGCCAGGGAATCCAGGTGGGCGAGGGCAGGCTGGTGCACCCAGTCCAGGATGACCAGATCGGTCGTCAGGTTGAGATCCTTGACCGTGCCCGAACCCAGATCAACCGCGCGGACGGCGGATGCGAAGCGTCCGGCAAGCACCACGGCCATCCCGATATCGGCAATCAGTCCGCCCCGCCGCCCCATCTCGTGAGCGTCGCCGTACTGAACAACGGCCCGGGTGAGCGAGAGTTCGCAGACTCCCGGCACATCGGCCATGGCTTCCGGGTGAGCTTCCGCGGTGATCAACGGCAGGCAGGTCCTGGGCCGTTCGGGGCCCGGTCCGGGGATCGCGGCGCGCCTTCCGGGACAACCCCGGGGCGCCGTCCCGCAGATTGCGGGGAAAGGGCGTCAATGATAAGCCGATCCTTGCCCGATGGGCAAGCGACGGCGTCGGGAGCAAAGGCTGTTCCGCCGGGCCGGGGGCTGCCTCCTTCGGGCCGGGAACCGCAGACGACCTTGCGGAGAACCCCCGACGGCCCTATCGTTTTCGTCCTCCTCGCCGGGCATGTCGGCTCGGTGGGCGCGTCGCCGAAACCGGCGCGGGGGAATGGATCCCGGACGACAGGGGTCCGTTTCAATGCCGGCACCCGGACAGCGCCGGACTCCGGGTCGAACGAGTCGTCTCAGCAACGGGGTGAATGGGTTGGAAGTCTTCGTCAAGGAAAACGAGAGCCTGGAGCGCGCGCTCCGCAGGTTCAAGCGGAAGGTGCAGCGGTCCGGACTCTATTCCGAGCTGCGGAAGCGCCGGTTCTACGAGAAACCGAGCGCGCAGCGCAAACGCAAGCGGGAAGCGGCAATCCGGCGGGAACGAAGGCGTCAGCGCCGGGTCCGCCGGTAGAGCCCTCCTCCCCGTCCCGGTCTACAGCTTCAGCGCCACGGGGCCTTCCGGGGTCCAGTCGTAGAATCCCGCGCCCGTCTTCCGGCCATAGCGTCCCATCGACATGAGGCGCTTCAGCAGCGGCGGCGGCGCGTAACGCTCTTCGCGGTACTCCTCGTACATGATTTCGGCGACGCGGTAGAGGGTGTCGATCCCCACGAAGTCCCCCAGCGCGAAGGGCCCCATCGGATAGCCGCAACCGAGCGTCATCGCCTTGTCGATGTCCTCGATCGTCGCCACCCCGCGCTCCACCTGGCGAATCGCGTCGAGCATGTAGGGCACGAGCAGAAGATTGACGACGAAGCCGGAGTTGTCCTTCGCTGCGATCGGGGTTTTCCCCACCGCCCCGGCGAAGGCGAAGGCGGCGTCGAAGGTCTCCTGGCTGGTCGCGATCGTGCGGACGACCTCCACCAGCTTCATGACCGGGACGGGGTTGAAGAAGTGCAGACCGACGAACCGATCGGGCCGGGAGGTGGCCGCGGCCATGTCCGTTACCGTGAGCGAGCTCGTGTTGGAGGCGAAGATCGCGTCCTGCGAACAGATGCCGTCCAGTTGGGTGAAGAGTTCGTTCTTGGCTTCCAGAGACTCCACGATCGCCTCGATGATCAGATCGCAGCCGACCATCTTCTCCAGCGAGGTCGTGAAGATCGTGCGGGCCAGCGCCTCGTCGCGGCTGGATTCTTCCAGCTTGCCCCTGGCAACCGCTCGCGCCAGAGATTTTTCCACGCGATTCCTGCCTGCGGCGACCGCGCCTTGGTCGATCTCGCGCACGACCACATCGAATCCTGCCTTGGCCGACACCTCGGCGATGCCGCTTCCCATGAGGCCGCAACCGACGACCCCGACTTTCCGGATTTCCACGATTTCTTCGTCTCCTCTGTTGTGATGCGATGGGTGTTGCGATGCGATGGGTGTGAGATAAGGTACCGGCGCTTCCGGACGAAAATCGGCCGGCCGGCGCACCGGGACCGGACCGGCGTTGGGGATCAGGGGGATCCGGAGTCGCGCGCCTTGCGCTGACCGGACCGCCGCGGCGAGTCCCCGTCCTCCGGGAACAGATCCTGGGCGATTCCCATGAAGTGACGCTGCAGCCAGCGCCGCCACGCGGGTGGAGGGGGTTCGATCCCTCCGGGGATTTCGAGGCTGTCCAGGAGGCCTTCGAGCTCCAGGCTGGCCGCGACATGACGCCTGGCGGAGGTCTTGCGAGCCCAACGGCTCCAGAATGATGCGTAACCGGCGGCCGCCGCCACCGCCACGGTCGTTGCGACCGCAAGCGTCGTCAGGACCGAAACGCCGCCCATGATCAGCGCCGCCGCGATCGGCGCCGGAACGGCGAACCCGACCCCCAGGGTGCATGCGATCCTGAGCCCGCGGGATTCCAGGGGGGACAGTCCCAGCCGGAGCTCGACCTCGGTGCTCTCGGGGTCCGGAGCCTCCAGACGCACCTCGATGGCGCTGGCCGAGCTCACATGACCCTCGCGGGGATTGGCGTGATCCAGGCGGAGCTGGCGACCCCCGCCCGAAGTCGACAGGTAATGCAGGAGATCGCTCCGGCGCCGCACCCGCCGCAGCCGTTTCTCCGAATCCAGCCGGGCCTGAAGTTCGGCGACGATCTCGGCTCGCGACCGCTCGATGACGCGGCTTGCGCGGATCGGCCCGCCCTCGCGCTCCCTGCCGCGACCCGGGTCGACGCGCTGTCCCGCCCGGACCTCGGCCAGGGCGCTGCGGATGTGCCGTTCGGGCAATCCCGCCTCCCGCGCGATGCGAATCACCTCCGCTTCGGTGAATTCGCCCTCGCCCGCCGCGGGTTCGGCCGCCGCCAGCTCGGAGGCGCGCCGGATGACGGCGTCGAAGTCGCGCCGCGTCAGCGCCCTTCTCTCGCGCCTTCCATTCCCCACGGTCCGTCCCTCTCCGCTGCGGTGGCGACCCGGCCGCCGTCAGAGCGCTTCCACCACCACCGCCCCGCCCTGTCCACCCCCGATGCATGCGGCCCCCAATCCGAAGCGGGCGCCGCGCCGCCTCAGCTCGTGGACCAGGTGCAGGGTGATTCTGGCTCCCGATGCGGCCAGCGGATGGGTGAGGGCGATCGCGCCGCCATTCACATTGGTTCGTTCGGGATCGAGCCCGAGCTCCCTTTCCACCGACTTGTACTGCGCGGCGAAGGCCTCGTTGATCTCGACCAGATCGATCGCGTCCAGGCCGAGACCGGCCCTGGCGAGCGCCTTGCGGGCGGCCGGCGCGGGCCCAATCCCCATGATCGACGGATCCACCCCGGCGAACCCCCACGAAACCAGGCGGGCCAGCGGCTTCGCCCCTGCGTTTTCGGCCCAGCTCCGGCTGGCCAGCACCACCGACGCGGCCCCGTCCCCGATTCCGCTTGCGTTGCCCGCCGTCACCAGCCCGTCCTTCCTGAAGTAGGGGCGCAACCTGCCCAGCGCCTCCATGGTGGTGTTCGGCCGCATGTGCTCGTCCACCGCGAACTCGACGGGGCCCTTGCGCGTCTTGACGGTCACCGGCGCCACCTCGGCCTCGTAACGGCCTTCGCCCCACGCCGCATGCGCGCGCCGCTGGCTGTTCACCGCCACCTGGTCGGCCTCGGCCCGGGTCACCTCGTACTGCTCGGCCAGCTTTTCGGCGGTCTGCGCCATCGAGAGTCCGCAGTGCGAATCGAGAAGCGCCTCCCAGAGGGTGTCCTCGAAGTTGTTGCCCGAGGGACCGAGCCGCAGCGATCCCCAGCGCGCGCCCCGAACCACATGCGGGGCCTGGCTCATCGATTCGGCGCCGCCGCACAGGGTGACTTCAGCCTCGCCCAGGAGGATTTCGCGAGCGCCCGAGACGATCGCCTGGAAGCCGGAGCCGCAGAGACGGTTGACGGTGAGCGCGCCGGCCTCGACCGGAACGCCTGCCCGCAGCCCCACATGACGGGCCAGGTAGGCGGCGTCGGCGGAGGTCTGGAGCACATTGCCGAAGAAGACGTGGCCCACTTCGGAGGGGTCGATCTCCGCCGCGTCCAGCGCGGAGCGGGCCGAATGGACGCCCAGGTCGGTCGCGGTGAGATCCTTCAGCGTTCCCCCGAAGGTTCCGAAGGGAGTGCGCCTGCCCGAGAGGAAGACGACCTCCCTGCCGAAACCCTGCGTGCCCGAATTCCGCGTGCCCGAATCCCGTCCTGCGGAAGCGTTGCCGACGCTGTCTCCCATCTTCGTATCTCCTTGCGCTGTTTGAGTTTGTCAAAGACGCCCGTTGGGTTTGTCGAGGACGCCCGCTGAGTCTGCCGAGAAATTCGAATCCGCTACGGGACCGGAAGCCCGCCGATCCGACGAGCCATCCAGTCCCCCACCTCGCGGGTTGTGGAGGCGCCGCCCAGATCGGGGGTCGTCGGGCCGGAGCGCAAAGACTCGGCAATGCACCCTTCCAGATCCGCGGCCGCATCCGGCTGGCCCAGGTGGTCCAGGAGGAGCGCCGCGCACCCGACCGCGCCGAGAGGGTTCGCGATTCCCCGGCCCGCGATGTCGGGCGCCGAACCATGCACCGGTTCGAAGAGCGCCCACGATCCCGGATGCAGATTCCCCGAGGGCGCCATCCCGAGTCCCCCGGTCACCTGCGCGCCCAGATCGCTCAGAATGTCGCCGAAAAGGTTGGATGTGACCACCACTTCGTAGCGCTGCGGACGGCGCACCAGATCCATGGCCATGGCGTCCACGTACATGGCGTCCTGCGCGATCCCGGGAAAACCGGCCCCGACCTCGGCAAAGACGCGCCTCCAGAGCGCCCCTTCGTGGACGAGCGCGTTGGCCTTGTCCACCAGGGTGATCCGCTTGCGCCCGCTGCGCTCGGCGTACTCGAAGGCGGCCCGCACGATCCGTTCCACTCCCTTGCAGGTGTTCAGCGAGATCTCGGTCGCCACCTCGTCGGGGGTGCCGGTCTTGAAGGAACCGCCGGAGCCGGTGTAGAGGCCCTCGGTGTTTTCGCGGAAGAAGACGATGTCGGTGGCGGGATGGGGATCGCGCAGCGGGGAGAGGGCGGGAAGGCGCAACCGGCAGGGCCGGAAGTTGATGAAGAGATCGGCGTGAAAGCGCAGGCCGAGCAGGATGTCGCGGGCGTGAACGTTGCCGGGGACGCGCGAATCGCCCAGCGCGCCGAGGAGAGCCGCATCGTGCTCGCCGACGAGCCGGTCGCGCTCCGCTTCGGTGATGGTGACGCCCTCGCGCAGATAGCGTTCCGCGCCGAGGTCCCAGGGGTGGAGGCGGAGGGGAAGCCGGTGTCTCGCGGCCACCGCCTCGAGCACGACGACGGCCGCCTCCATGACTTCGGGGCCGATCCCGTCGCCGTCGATCACGGCCACCTTCATCGCGCTGCGCCACCCTTTTCCCGGAAGCTCCCGGCGCCTCCGGCCGATGGTCGAGGCAGGGTCAGCGGTCCCGTTCGAAGAGGTAGGCCGATTCCTCGCGACGGGTCTCGCCGTCCACGCAAACCGCGAATCTCGCGCCGGCGTAGATGGCCGCGCCCCCGTACTCGCCGTTCTTGTTGATGGCGTAGTAGTTCACGCCGAAGTTCGGACGGCCGTCGTCGTTCCGCAGCCGGGGCTCGACCGTGAAGGTCACGATCCGGCGCAGCGCCTCGAGGCAGGCGTCGGTCGGCGACATCCCCGAGCGCATGAGCTCCACCACCGAGTGCGATCCGCAGGTCTTGATGACGGCTTCGCCGCGCCCGGTCGATCCGCAGGCGCCCACATCGTTGTCGACGTAGAGGCCCGCGCCTACGATCGGCGAATCGCCCACCCGGCCGGGAACCTTCCACGCCAGCCCCGAGGTGGTCGTCACCCCGGAGATGTCGCCCTCGCGGTTGATGACATTGCAGTTGATCGTTCCCTGGGGGCGCACCCCGTCGTGCGAGTCGATGAGGTTGGTGCCGTAGCTGTCCTCGTCCTCGAAGGGCTCGTCGTTGCCGGAACCGGTCTCGGGGGGGACGAGATAGTCGTCCCGGTCGCTCATCCGCGCGCGCCACTCGATCCAGCGCCGCCGCGACCGCTCGGTGAGCAGATTCTCGAGCGGGTAGCCCATCGAGAGCGCAAATCGCTGCGCGCCCTTGCCCACCAGGAGGACGTGGTCGGTGTAGCGCATGACATCCATCGCCACCCGGCTGGGCGTCTTGATTCCCTCGATGCAGGCCACCGCCCCCGCCCCCCGGCTCGGCCCGTGCATCACCGAGGAATCGAGCTGCACCACGCCGTCGAGGTTCGGAAGTCCCCCGAATCCGACCGACGAGTCGTTGGGGTCGCGCTCGACGACGTTCACCCCCTCGACCACGGCCTCGAGGGTGTCGCCCCCGGCATTGACCGCCCGCACGGCGGTGTCCACCGCTTCGAGTCCATTTCCGCTGGCCACGGAAACCGGAGTCACCACCCGTCTGTGCACCGCGGGGGCTCCGATCAGCGGCTTCGGCACCGCGGACCCCAGCCCCACGGCCGCGCCCACGCCGGCGGTCGTCTTCAGAAAATCGCGTCGACTGGCCATGAACCGGTCTCCCTTCAGGCTTCCCGCGGTTCGCCCAGGAGGGCCTCCCCGCTGTTGATGTCTTCGCCGTCGCTCTTCGGTTCCACGGCGGTCTTCCTCGGCTTCAGCCTCGAGATGACGGGTCTGCAGAACTGCATTCCCAACGCCTTCAGCCGCGCGAGTTCGTTGTTGCCGAGCTCGGGGTAGCGCTCCCCCAGATACTCGACCGTCTCGGTCATCCACACATCCTGGTCGTCGGTGTTCGCTTCGAGAACGCCGCAACGGTGGATGTGGCTGAAGAGTTCGTCTCGTGCTCGTTCAATCGGCGCCTGCCTGGCCACTTCGCCTCCTGTCGCTTCTGTACGATCTTGCAGGGGACCATCCCCCGCCCTGGTCTCCGGCCGGACTGTCCGCCCGTCCAGGGAAGCCCATAAGGTAGGGAACATCCCGGCAATCGCAAGCGGCGGCGCCAGGGGCAAATCGCAACGTCGCCCTTTCCCCGGCTTCGGTCCGGGCGCCGCCCGCGCACCCGGCCCGCGCCACCGCACCCGCCGCCCACCCCAGGATCCCCCATGAGAATTCTCGCTTCGGCGCTCTGCGATCGCGCGGCCGCGTCGCCCGAAGGCAAGCTCGACATTCACGGCGCGTTCCACGATCTCTACGCCCCGGGATTCCCCGCGCGGCAGGAACGCATGGTCCTCGTTCTGGTGCTGGAGTGGGACCGAACCGATTCGGGACACTACACATTCCGGGTCGACGTGACCGGTCCGCGGGGCCGCCGGGTGCTCACGGTGGAGGGCCGGTCCGAGGTCGCTCCCCGCCCGGGAGACCGGCCGCCGCCGCGCACTCGTCTGGTCATGCCGCTGGAAGATGTGGTCTTTCCGGAGAGGGGCCGCTACGACTTTCGCGTCACCGCGAAGGGGCGGAAGCTGAAGGGTCCGGTGCTCTACCTGATCGAGGCGGAGGGGGAGGGGCGAGGGGGCGGCAGGGCCGGCGCTACCCGACCCGCTTGAGGGCCAGAAGCGCGAAGGCGGCCAGCGCGCCGAGCAGCGCCTCCCACTCGCGATTGCGCAGGTAGCGGTCCAGGGCGAAGCGGACGCCGGATGGGGCGGGGCCGGGAGGGCGGTAGCGGAAGGGGGGGGCGATGCGGGGGAAGAGCGCGGGGACGGAATCGTGGTAGTGGCGGTAGCGGTCGCCGAAGCGACGGGTCAGCGATTCGTCCTCGGAGGCGATGGCGGCCCGGTAGATCCACGCGAAGAATGCGACGAAGAGGAGGCCGGGCCAGAGGGTCGCCGCCGCCAGCCAGCCCCCGAGACCGATGACAAGCGTTCCCAGGTAGAGGGGATTGCGGGTGAAGGCGTAGGGCCCCGAGACGGCCAGCTCGCGATCCTTGGCCAGGACTCCCGCCGCCCACCCGCGGATGGCCAGACCGGCGAGCACGACCGCGCCCCCCGCCAGGAGCGACGCCGGGGTCGGTTCGGCCAGCCACCAGGCTGCGATGGCGAGAAGCCAGGCCGCGCGGAGGCGGGACTTGCGGCGGACCGGCCTCAGCGCCCGGGATCTCCCGGCGGCGTTGCGGGAACCACCGATTCCAGGAACATCTCCAGCTCCGGATACAGGAAGCCCATGTCGGCGCGCATGTACACCACCAGTCGTCGCTCGTCGTCGGAGATGTGCACTTCGGCATCGCTTCCTTCCCCGAAGAGATCGTTTTCCGGAAGGATCGGCCGGACCACGGTCGTGCGGAATGTCCCGGCCGGAACCTCAATCTCGTCCTTGCGAAGCACCTCCAGAACGACCGGATTGCCTTCGTCCTTGAAGTAGCGGTTCAGGGTGTGCGTCTCCCCGACCCGGAGCGGCATGGCCCGCACGAAGTACAGGAAGGCGAGGTCGTCCAGGGGAAGCGCGGTCGGCATCGCCCAGGTGGTGTCGTGGTCGAGGCGGTGAACGAGACGTTGCTCGGGATGGAAATCGTAGAAGCGGATGCGCTTTCCCGACCTCTGGCTCTTCCTGAAGCGGCGCGAAACGAGGGTCTCGGGGTCGAGCCAGCTTGAGAGCGTGTCGTTCATTCCGAACCCCAGCGCGCTCCCGCGGATCTCCCAGGTGACGGGCCAGGTCGCGAATCCATTGACCTCTTCCGGATCGCCGATCCTCATCCGCGCTTCGCCGCCGCCCAACACGCTGGCCCGCAACCGATAGTGCAGCTCCTCGCCGGGCCCGAAGGGGATGTTCGCCACGCGGTGCGTCTCGGCGGCCAGGGTGTCCAGAACCAGGAGGCTGTTGCGGGGACTGGAATTCACGGTTTGCGCGCGGGCGGCGCCGGGCCAGACGGAGAGGAGCGCCAGTGCGAGCGCGGGGGTCAGAGCGCGAAGACGGAGGATCTGCCGCAGCGTGCGCAGGAAACGGAAGCGCGAAGGCCGGGTGCGGATGTCGTGGCGGCGCTCGCAGGGAATGGCCTCGACGCGGCGGGCGTGCGGAAGCAGGGCGCGGGCGAGCTCGGCATTCGCGGCCCAGCCGTCGGTTCGGATCAGCGGACGGGCGCCCACGGAGTCGAGCGCCTTGCGGACCACGACGACGCGGAAGGCGCGAAATCCCTGGAGGTGTTCCGCGCCCGGCCCCAGGATGATGCGTCCCAGCCACCGCGCAAGACGCGCCGCGCGGGAAGGAGACGGTCGCTCGACCACCGCCCCGGATGCGCCCGCAACTTCGCCCTGGACGACGTCGGCGCCCCCTTCGAAGGTTTTGGCCATTGCGCGCAGATCCTCCGGGTGTTCGGTGAAGTCGGCCTGCATGGTCACGATCGCGTCGCGTTTGGGATAGCTCGAAAACGCCGCCGCCGCGCGCAGGAGCTTTTCCAGGGCCGGTCCATAGCCCAGCGGCTCGTCGTTGCACAGGATGGTGAGCGGCATGACCTGCCGGTACCTGTCGAGGAGCTCCCCGGTGCCGTCGCGGGAGCCGTCGTCGAGGACGAAGACATGGAAGTCGCGACCCATCTCGGTCATCACCTCGCGGATCTTCCAGAGGAGGACGCCGATGGTGCGCTCTTCGTCGCGGCTGGGAATGCAGATCAGGTACATGACTTGAAGCTAACGACCGGCGAGGCGAACGACCGGCTACCCGGATCTTCGCGGCGGGGCGGCGGCCGGTGGGCGAATGGCGGAATCGGGCGCGGCGGCTTCGGGGCCTTCGGGGAAAGAGGACGCGACCGCGTCCGGTTGGCGATTGGGACGCGCGGAACCGGAGACGGGTTGCCCGGCGGCGACCTCGGGCGGGGGCGTCTTCCAGCGGCGGTGGTGCCAGAGATACTGTTCCGGGTGGGCCCGAACCCACTCTTCGATGCGGGTCGTGAAGGCCTGGGTGATCGCGGCGGCCGCCTCCTCGCGGCTGCCATCCCCGGGCCCCTGCGGGCGCCACCCCTCCGAGAGCGGCTCCAGGTGAATCGTGTAGCGCGGCCGCCACCCCCTCTCGCGAACGCCGATCAGGGTGATGATCAGCGCTCCCGAGCGCATGGCGAGCACCGCCGGGCCGCGCGCGGTCGATGCGGGACGCCCGAAGAATCGCGTGAAGATCCCCGCGCGGCGCGCATCCTGGTCGCCCATGATGCCGATGACCCGCCCTGCGCGCAGCGAGCGCAGTACCCCCCGCCGCGCCTCTCCCCGCGGTATGATCCCGAAGCCCAGCCGTTCGCGCGACCGCGTGAGGTAGCGGTCGAAGCGCTCGTTGCGTTGCCGCGCGACCACGATATCCATCGGGTGGCCGTGCGCGACCACCGCCGCCCCCCCCAGCTCCCAGTTTCCGAGATGGGCGCTCACCGCCACCACCCCCCGCCCCTCCCGCGCCGCCCTCTCGAGCAGCTCCGTCCCCACCACGACGGTGCGTTTGCGGAGCGCCGCCCGCGTCATCCCGGCCAGGCGAAAGGTCGCCACCGCCTCGCGGCAGAAGTGCGCATAGGACCGCCGCCCCACCCGCCGCCGCCACCCCGCGCCGCGCTCCGGGAAAGCGGCTCCCAGGTGTTCCTCCACGACCCCCCAGCGCGGCCGCCCCACCCGGGCCGCCAGCCACCCGATCCCCGCCCCCACCCGGTCGGCCACCACCTCGGGCAGAACCCGGCAGAGCGCCGCCACCGCGCGCAGGCAACCGTACTCGATCCGGTGGCGCCAGGCGCGGCCACCGCTTCGCTTCCCCCGGGAACCCCGCCGTCCCCCGCCGCCGCCCCGCGCCCGCTTTGGCCGCCCGGCAGTCATTTTCCCGCCTTCCCGCGCGGTCCGTCCCCGCCCTCCCGGCCGGTCCTGCCCGTTTCCGCCAATCCTTCCCCCTTCATTCGGCCTGTCGTCCCTGCAATCGACGGTACAAACCCCCTTGCGCCATCAGCTCGACATGCGTTCCTTTCTGTACGATTCTTCCTCCGTCCACCACAAGAATCCGGTCGGCGCGCCGAATGGTCGAGAGCCGGTGCGCAATCACGAAGACCGTCCGTCCCACGATCAGCCCCTCCAGCGCCGCCTGCACCAGCCGCTCCGACTGCGAGTCCAGCGCGCTCGTCGCCTCGTCGAGGATCAGGATCGGAGGATCGCGCAAGATGGCGCGGGCAATGGCGATCCGTTGCCTCTGTCCCCCCGAGAGGGTGGCCCCGCGCTCGCCCACCACGGTGTCGTAGCGATCGGGCAGGGCCTGGATGAAGTCGTGCGCGTGCGCCGCCCGGGCCGCCGCCTCGATCCGCTCCGGGGATGCGTCTCCACTTCCATAGGCGATGTTGGCGCGCACCGTGTCGTGAAAGAGGACCGAATCCTGCGAGACGATTCCCAGACTTGCGCGCAGCGATCGAATGCGGTAGTCGCGGATATCCACTCCATCGATCTCGACGGCCCCCGCGGACGGCTCGAAGAAGCGTCCCAGAAGATCGACGATCGAGGTCTTGCCCGCGCCGCTGGGACCGGTAATCGCGACCATCGCACCCGCCGGCGCCCGAAAATCGATCTCCCGCAGAACGGGGCGGCCCGGCCGATACTCGAGCGAAACCCGGCGAAAGCGGATCTCGCGCTGCACTCCGGCGAAGGGACGCGCGCGGGGCCGGTCGCGAATTTCGATCGGCGCGTCGAGGAATTCGAAGATTCGTTCCGCCGCCACCAGGCCGGGCTGCACCAGGGCGGGGAGCTTGCTCAGGTACTTGACAGGGGCGTAGAGTCTGGCGGAAAGCAGGATGAATCCGATGAACTCCTGGCCGGTAAGCGATCCTTCCACCACCACCATGCGGGCGCCGTACCACAAGAGGATGGCGGTGCCGAATGCGACCAGAACCTCGGTCATGGGTGCGGCCAGCGCGCGCAAACGCACGGTGCGCATGAAGATGCGGAAGTAGTCGCCGGTCAGCGCGGCAAAGCGCCCCGCCTCGGTCGCCTCCGCGGACGCCGACTTGACCATCCGCACACCCGCGACCGTCTCCTGGATGCGGGAATTGACTTCTCCGGCCGCGTGCAGAATCATGCGGTCGCCGCGACGGAGCCGGCGCACGAGCGGACCCCAGATGACCATGGTGGCCGGCACGACGACGAAGGCGGCGACGGTCAGCCGAAAGGAGACCAGCATCATCCAGGCGAGGGTGGCGGCGAAGGCGAGGAGCGACGAGAGAGACTTGATCAGTTCGGCGGTGACCAGGGTGCGCAACTGCTCGACATCGTGGGTGAGGCGCGAGACGATCTGGCCGGTCCGCACCCGCGCGAAAAAGGCGAGGTCGAGCTGGAGGAGATGGCTGTAGACGCTGCGGCGGAGGTCGCGCATGACCCCCTGTTCGACGCGCGCCGAGAGGCAGGTGCGGGCGAAGTCGGCTGCGCTGCGGAGCGCGATCAGCGCCAGAATCAGGACGATGATTCCCCCCACCACAGCCTGCGGTTCGCCCTCCAGATCGACGAAGCGGCCCGCCGTCGCCTCCAGGATGCGGCCCATCCGGTCGGAGGAGGTCGCGGCCGCGGCTCCCGGTCCCGCGCCCGCGTCCCCCGCGCTTCCCCCGAAGACCGTTCCCAGGAAGGGGATGAAGACCACGATCGAGAAGGCGTCCAGCGCCGCGTAGAGCGCGCTCGCCAGCGCCGCCAGGAGGAAGGGCCACCGGTGCGGTCCCAGCAGCCCCACGATCCTTCGCCAGGGGACGCCCCCCGCCCAGCCCATCCCCGTCGCCGCGCGCGATTTCTCCACGTCCCCCGGGCGCTCGCCGCCGCCCCCCCCCTCCCCGCTCCCCGTCCCCCGCGCCGGATCGCTCTCCGTCCCGGCCCCCTGCCCGCGCCCCATCCCCTTTTCCCGCCTCATTGCGCGCGCCACCACCGGCGGCCTCTCAGCCCCTGGGCCTCAGCACCGCCACCGGCACGATCATCTCCTCGGGCGAGATGCCGCCGTGCAGGAACGAGTTGCGATAACGGCGCTGGTACTCGCGCAGCTTGGTGGGATAGACGAAGAAGTAGTCGTCCAGAGCGATCAGGCAGGTCGTGCCCGGCCGCGACCCGGGCAGCCGCAGATCGGAGAGGCGCGCGGTGGCCAGAGCCGAGTTGCGGTCGCGCACCCGCAGATTGCCCCCGAACTTGTAGCGCAGATTGGGGCTCGCGCCGCGTCGCGCATAGACGGTTGCGGGACGCCGGCAGTGGATGCTCCCGTGATCGGTGGTGAATACGACGCGCCGACCCGCCGCGGCCGCCTCCTTCAGGACGGCGAATACGGTCGAACGTTCGAACCAGGAGCGCGTCAACTGGCGGAGCGCGGCTGCGTCCTTGGCCACCTCCATGAGGATCGGCGACTCCGCGCGGCCGTGCGTCATCAGATCCACAAAGTTGAAGACCAGCGCCACCACCGTCCCCCGCTGGCGGGTCGCGGCCCGAATCCGCCCCTGCACCTGCTCCGACTTCAGATCGGTGAAAACTTTCTCGTAGTGGACCGGAACCTCGCGCCCCGCAAGCCGCCGCAACTGTTCGCGCAGCAGCTCCTCCTCGTGAACGTTCATCGAGCCTTCGTCGTGGTGCGACGTCCACCACTCCGGCCGGGTCGCGGCGATGCGGTCGGGAAAGAGGCCCGAAAAGATGGCGTTGCGGGCGTAGGGGGTGGCGGTCGGCAAAATCGAATAGTGGTAGCTCTCGTGAACGTCGAAGTAATCGCCGAGGAGAGGCGAGATCGCGCGCCACTGGTCGAAGCGCATGCAGTCCAGAATCACGAAGAGGACCGGTTCGCGGCCCAGAAGCGGGAGCAGACGGCGCTCCACCAGATCGACCGAGAGCTCGGGGCGGGTGCCCTGGCCGCGCATCCAGCCGGGGTAGCTCCGCACGATCCAGCGGCCGAAGTCGTGGCGGAGATCGTCCTGCAGCGCCTCCACGGTGTCGAGCAGCCCGGTTTCGCCCGCGCTCTCCAGCCGCAGATGCCAATCCACGAGGTCGCGGTACACCCGGGCAAAGTCGCGGGGACTGGCGGCCTGTTCGCGCATTCGCGTCAGTGCGGGCCACTGCGTGGCGAAGTCCCGGGCGGCGCGTTGCTGGCGGATCGTCGAGCCCTCCAGAATGCGGGTCACCACCGAGAGCACCTGGCGCGGACTCGTGGGCTTGACGAGGTAATCCTCCACCTGGCGCCCGATCGCCTCGGTCATCGTGCCGTCTTCGTCGGACTTGGTGACCATGACGACGCGGGCATGGGGATCGTCGCGGCGAATGAGCTGGAGCACCTCGAGACCGCGGCGGCCGGGCATGTGTTCGTCCAGGAGGACCAGATCGTAGGCGTGGGTGCGCAGCAGAGTCAGCGCGTCGTCGCCATTGGTGATGCCATCGACCTGATAGCCGCGCTGGCGCAGGAAGAGGAGGTGGGGACGGAGCAGATCGATCTCGTCGTCCACCCAGAGAATTCGCTTCGGCGCTCGTCGCATGGGGCGCGCCTACATGCTGATCCGGTAGTGGAACCAGGCCGTGACCGCCTCGCCGTCCTTCGTGCCGGGCCGAAAGAGCCACTGCGCCGCCTCGCGCATCAGTTGGCGGTTGAAGCCGCGGTCGCGCGTCGGGGGATCGAGCCGGGTGGAATCCGCGACCACCCGTCCGGCCATATCGACGAGGACCCAGACGCTGACCTCGGTGCCGCGCAGATCCCGGTTGGAGGGGGGGATGATCATCGAACGCGGGGTGGGGGGGAGGAGTCGTCCCAGCCCTTCGTCGCCGCTGCCGCCATCGCCGCTGCCCTCGCCTGCGGCCGCCCCGGGATCGCCCAGCCCCGGACGCTCGCCGAGCAGCGATTCCAGGTCAAAGGTGAACTCGTCCTCGATCTCCAACGGTTCGATCACGATCTCGACCGGAACCGGCACCCGCGGCCGCACGATCTCCGGCTCGGGCGGCTCGGCCACGTTGATCGCCCGCATTCCCCCGGCGGCGGCGCGGCTGTCGTTCTCGTCCGGGCCCGCCGCGGAGGTGTGCGCTTCGGGGATCGGCAACTCGCCGCGCGGCAGGAGAACCAGCAGGTGAAGAACCAGCGACGCGACGTAGGCGTACCTCCACCTCCTGCGATCGCGGCGGCGCCGGTCTCTGGTTTCCTCGTGACTCATTGCGCGTGCGGCCCCCGCTGCGGTGCTCCCTCCCCGTTTCAGTCATCTCCCGGTATCAATCATATTACCATCGTCGGGCGCCATCGCCGGAATCGGCTGCCATCGGCGAGGATGACTTTCCGTGGCCGGGATGGCTTTTGCATCTCCGGGACGGCATCGCCGGGATGGCCGGTGCGTCGCCGCGATCGGATCGCCGGGACGACTTTGGACCGAGGGAGGGATTCCATGAATCTGGGACTGCGTGGCCGGGCCGCTCTGGTGACGGGCGCATCGAAGGGACTGGGGCGCGCGGTGGCGCGGCGGCTGGCGCTGGAGGGCGCCGAGGTGGCGATCAATGCGCGCTCGCCGGAGCCGCTGCACCGGACCGCGGGCGAGATTGCGCGCGAGTGCGGCCGACGGGTCCCCGCTCTGCCCGGCAATGTACGCGATCCGGCGGTCTGCAAGGAACTGGTGACGGGGACGCTGGCCGAGTTCGGTCGTCTGGACATTCTCGTGGCCAACGCGGGCGGGCCCCCGCCGGGCGGGGTGGATGACTTCGAGCCGGACGCATACCGCGACGCGCTCGCGACGAATCTGATGGCGACCGTGCAGCTCACCCTGGCCGCGCTGCCGCAGATGCGCCGCAATGGGTGGGGGCGCGTCATCGCGATCGCCTCGGTGGCGGCGAAGCAGCCGGTGGATGGTCTCCTGCTCTCGAACATGGCGCGACCGGGGGTGGTGGGTTTCATGAAGAGCATCTCGCGCGAACTCGCCTCCGACGGGATTCTCTGCAATGTGGTTGCCCCGGGATTCATCCGCACCGCGCGGGTCGAGTCGCTTCTCGCATCGCAGGCGAAGGCGCGCGGCGTCAGCCGGGAGGAGGTTCTGGAGGGAATCGCCGCCGACATTCCCGCGGGACGAATCGGCTCTCCCTCGGAGTTCGCCAACGCGGTGGCCTTTCTCGCCTCCGACGCCGCATCGTACATCACCGGTCATACGCTGCAGGTGGATGGCGGACTGGTGCAGGGGCTGCTCTGACCATGCGCCTGAAGCCATCGAGCTCGCCGGGGCGCGTCGCAGGCGAACCGCGGGGCCGCGAGGGTCACGGGGCGGTGCGGTCCATGACTCTCGAGGAACGAATCCGGCAACGGCGCGGCGGCCGCATCGGCGCCTGTCTGGAGCTGGTCAAACCGGGAATCACCTTCTTCGTGGCGGTCACCTCCGCCTGCGGCCACCTCGTGGCCCAGCTCGCCGACGGGGGAACCATCCACCCCGTCCCCCTCCTCCACCTCACCCTGGGCGTCACCCTCGCGACGGCCGGCGCCCTTGCGCTGAACCAGTACCTGGAGCGCGGCCCCGACGCCCTCATGCACCGCACCCGCCCCCGCCCCATCCCCTCCGGACGGATCGCTCCGGCCACGGCCGCCACCCTCGGATGCGCGTTGCTCGCCGCGGGAATCGGTCATCTCGGGTTCCGGATCGGCCCCCTCCCCGCCCTTCTCACGGCCATCTCGGCCATCCTCTACAATGCCGTCTACACCCCGCTGAAGCTGCGTTCCCCCCTCGCCACCCCCGTCGGCGCCATCCCCGGGGCGCTCCCCGCGCTGATCGGCTGGTCGGCCCACGGCGGCGGGATCGACGGTCGCGGCCTGGCCCTCTTCGGAATACTCTTTCTCTGGCAGCTCATCCACGTCCTGGCGCTCGGGTGGAATCTGCGCGACGACTACCGCCGCGCCGGCTTCCAGCTCATTCCGCCCGGATCCGCAAGGCTCATCTCCGGTCTGATGGTGGGCCACGCGGCCGCCCTGCTCGCGCTCAGCGTCGTTCCCGCGCTCCTCGGCATCACCGGGCCACTCTACCTGGCCGGCGCCCTGGCGCTCGGCGCGGCAATGGTCGCCCTTGCCCTGGCCTTCTTCCTCAACCCCACGAGGCAGCGATGCAACCGCGTCTTCCTTGGCTCGCTATTCTATCATCCCCTCCTGCTCGGCCTGATGGTCGGCGGGGCCCTCTGACCGCCTTCGCCACCGCCGCCGTGGCCGCCGTCTGCATGCTTCCCCCGAACCCCCAGGGCAGCGCCGCGCAGGAAGCTCCCCGTCCGCGCGCCCGCGATCTGGGCATCAAGGTCGGAATCTTCCAGCCGGGGCCGCACAACGCCATCACCGATGTCGCGGGCATACTCGTTGGTCACACGACCCTGATCGAGGGCGACAGCGTACGCACCGGCGTCACCGCGATCCGGCCCCACGGCGGCAACCTCTACTTCGACCGGGTTCCGGCGGCAATCCATGTCGGCAACGGCTTCGGCAAGCTCCTCGGCGTGACCCAGGTGCGCGAACTCGGCGAGCTCGAGATCCCCATTCTCCTGACCTGCACGCTCTGTGTCTGGAAAGCGGCCGACGCCATGGTGGAATGGGCGCTGGCGCGGGAGGGAATGGGGCGCGTGCGGTCGATCAATCCGGTCGTGGGCGAGACGAACGACGGGGGCCTCAACGACATCCGCAACCGCCCGATCGGGCCGGAAGATGTGCGCCGGGCGCTCGAGGGGGCGACGGGCGGGGCGGTGGAGGAGGGGACGGTCGGCGCCGGAACGGGCACCTCGGCCTTTGGCTGGAAGGGCGGAATCGGGACCAGTTCGCGCCTTCTGCCCGAATCGCTGGGCGGCTACTCGGTGGGTGTGCTGGTGCAGTCGAACTTTGGCGGGGTGTTGCAGATCGCCGGCGCGCCGGTCGGAATCGAGCTGGGACGCTACGCCTTTCGGCGGCAGGTGGAGGAAGGACGGGAGGGGGAAGGACTCGGCGCGCACGACGACTCCCAGAGCGCAGGCTCGATCATGATGGTGGTCGCAACCGATGCGCCGCTCTCGGAGCGAAATCTGGAGCGGGTGGCGATGCGGGCAGTGATGGGACTCTCGCGCACCGGCTCCTTCGCCGGCAACGGATCGGGCGACTATGCGATCGCCTTCTCCACCGCGCAGTCGGTTCGGCGGCGGCCGGGCGACGGGGTGCGCGCAATCGAGGATCTGGCGAACGACAACCTCTCGGCGATCTTCCAGGCCGCCGTCGAGGCCACCGAGGAAGCGATCTACAACTCGATGCTGCGCGCGGTGACGGTGACCAGCCGCTGGGGAGAGCGCGAGGCGCTTCCGATCGAGGCGGTGGTCGAGGTGTTGAGGCGGTATGGGGTGGGGGGGTGAGGGGGGGTGGGGCTGGCTCCGTAACACGTTACCTGCCATGAGGAACCCTGCCATGAGGAGCAGTGCAGGATCACGTCGGAATACGGGATCTACGATGTCGGCAGTGGCTGTGCGCGACCTTGCAGGTGGGACGGGCTTCGTGTATGATGATGTTGCAACGCAGGATCCGGGGTAAGGAATCCGGGGCATCGCACCAGATGGACCAGAGAAACGTAGCAATGCAAGCCTGCGCCAACGCAGCCTGTGGAGACAACGATTGCCTTGGGGAATGCTATGGCCACCTTACGCCGCAATGTCGTAGACCCGCAGCGGGCGGGCGTTGACCCAGGGTGCGGCTGGTGCAAATGGTGGGAGCCCTTCGAGGACGAGGAAGAACGGGGAACGTGCCGCCATCCGAACGACCCCCAGGAACAGCCCACCATGTATTTCAACGGCTGCGACCTCTGGCTCCCCCACTGGGACGCTCGGGCCCACATCGAGCGCATCCGCATCCGCGGCTTCAGGTCCCTCGCCGACGTGGAATTCCGCCCGCCAGCGGGCGCGAGCGTGCTGATCGGGGCCAACGGCTCTGGAAAATCCAACTTCGTTCAGTTCATCAACCTGCTGAGCTGGATGCTCAAGGCGCGGCGCCTTGGGGAGTTCGTGAACCTCGAGGGCGGGGCGGACGATCAATTGCACGGCGGAAACGAGACTACGCCGCGATTGGACGCGGAGATTGCGATACGTACGGACACCGGCCTGAACGAGTACCGGTTCACCCTCGCCTACGCGCACCCCGACCGACTGATCTTCACGGAAGAGAAGTTTCGGTACTCCCGCGACGATCTCGATGACGAAGCGCCGTGGACCCACCTCGGGAGCGGACACCGCGAGGCCCGAATCATCGAAGCCGGACAGTCGGGCGGCGCATCCCAATCCTCGGACCTGAACGCGAGGACCGCTCGCACTATCACCTACCTTTTGCGGAATTGCGCGGCCTATCAATTCCACAATACCGGTGCCAAGTCGAACTTCAAGAAGAAGTGGGATGCCGGAGATAACACATATATGAGAAGCGACGGCGGCAACCTCCCGGCCCTGCTCTACCGTCTGGAGCACGAGGATGTGCACCGCTATGAGCTCATCTGCCGCCACATTCGCCGCGTGCTGCCCGGGTTTGACCGCTTTGAAATCGAGGAGCGGTACGGCAAAGTGGCGCTGCGCTGGCGATCCAGGCATTCCGACAAGAGCTACGGCGCGCACCTCACGTCGGACGGATCCCTGCGTTTCTTCGCCCTCGTCACCCTACTGAATCTGCCCGTGGAAATGCTGCCGAGCGTAGTGCTGCTCGACGAACCGGAGCTCGGTCTGCATCCCAAGGCGATCGCGCTGATAGGGGACATGATTCGCGCGCTGGCGGGCCGCCGACAGGTCATCGCGGCAACGCAGTCTCCCCTGCTCGTAGACACTTTCGAACTCGATGAAGTGTTCGTGCTGGAGTTGCGAGACGGGCGCACGGAGCTGCACACTCCGGACGCGCACCAGCTCCAGACATGGCTCGAGGAGTTCAGCGTCGGCGAGCTCTGGCAGAAGAACCTGCTCGGCGGACGACCGTGACGTGACACGGCTGGCCATATCCGTGGAAGGAGAGACCGAGGAGGAGTTCGTCAAAAGGTCCCTCGCCGTCCACCTCCAGGACATAGGAATCTACGCGATACCCGTGCTGCTCGGCCGAGCACGGAGCACGGTTCAGGGCGGCGGCAACGTCACGATACAGCGTCTCGCAAGCGAGATGCGACACCTGCGGGGCAGCTTCGACGCGGTCACCTCGCTGGTGGACTTCTACGGATTCCGCGGCAAACGAGGCAAGTCGCCCGACGAGTTGATTCACGCGATCCGCAGTGGCACAGGCCGTCCTGACGATCGATCGATGTTCCCGTACGTTCAGGTGCATGAGTTCGAGGGGCTGCTGTTCTCCGACGTTGACGCGTTTGAGTCCGTTTTCCAACCTGCCCCGATCGCGGACCTGAGGTCGATTCGGAACTCGTTCCACACGCCCGAGGACATCAACGACAACAAGAATACAGCGCCGAGCAAACGCATCGCGAAGCTCATTCAGCACTATCGAAAGAGGCTTCATGGGCCGATGCTCGCGGAACGAATCGGGCTGGGAAGGATGCGCGAGGAGTGCCCGAGATTCGACGCGTGGCTCCATCGGCTGGAATCCCTGAGCTGACCTTCAATCCCTGAGCTTCGAACTTTTCTCGTGATTCGATGCCGCCACGGCACGGTTGGTTTCCGTTCGCGATGCCCCCGCGAGGACATGCGGACCGAGAAGCGAGGCTACTGCTGGTATCTGGTCACCATCAACAACAAGACCGGACAGGTCGTGGACGAGGAGTTGCTCTGGTGCGACTCGGCGGCGGCGCCTGCGACGAGGAGCAGCGGAAGATCGCGTCGGAATACGGGGTTCACGACGCCGGCGTTCGGCAGAAGCCCAACTGCGAGGACATCGAGTACAATGGAGACGGCTCGGTATGGTTCTCGTGGAGCGAACTCAACGGATACTGGGCGGAGGGGAACCCGCACACCGGCTACGGCCTGGTCACGCGGCGTGGTAGAACACAGGGACAACAGGAGACAATCCATGAAGAAAGTGACAATCGCAGCTCTCTGCTTCTCAATCCTCCTGCTTGCCCTTCCGGCGGCAACCCAGCTACCGCCCCTGCGCGAAGCCGAGATCATCGCCCAACTCACCGAAGACGACCCCGTGGAGTGGCTGAACGGCGTGGCGCGCAGCCTTTCCGTCCCTGCCGAGGAACGGTCGCCCGAGATGCTGGCCGCGATGATCCGTGCCCTGGAGCAGGAGGTGCAGTGGGACCGGGAGCGCTCCGGGCCAAGTGACCCTTCCTTTCCCGATGCCGGGGAGGCGTTCGGCGAGTCGGGTGCAATTCTTGCGAGGACTCTCGCCACAACGGGTGATCCCCGCATCCTGCCGGCCCTTGCCTGGCACGCCTACAACCACGGTACCGTAGCGCGGACGCTCTTTCGTTTCGGGCACGACGCCATTCCTCATCTCCTGGCGGTGGCCACGTCGCCGGATGCCACGGGCGGCATAGCCGGCGCACCTCTCTGGATTCTGGCGAATATCGTGTTGGTGCACGGACCGGCTGAGTTCGAAGAAGAACTGGTACAGGCGACGATCCTTCACCTTGACGGGCCACCCGATCACTACCGGTCCGCGTGGACAAATCAGGACCAGATCATCAGCATACGCCAGGCAATCGCGTTGGCGGGCGTGCTCGGCACCCCGGAACTTGTGGAACGCGTGGAGCGCTTTGCGAACAGCGCACCCGAGGAAATCGAGCGCCGGACCGGCCACTACGTCCCTCGACCGGACAACATCATCGCGTGAGCCCAAGCCGCCCTGCACGGAACGAAGGCGTCAAGCCTTTGTGATCCCGGCCGCTGGGCGCGACCGAGGTAGCGGGGCCACCCGCTTGCCAGGCTTCCCCCATGAGCAGTCTTGCCCCCGGACCTGGTCCGCCGAAGCTGCGCGGCCCGGGTCCGGCGGCACCCTTGTCAGGCGTCGGAACGCGATTTCGCAATTCGATTGCTCTACTGAACGAGCTTCTCGTGGACGAAGTTCAACTCCTGGACGAAGTCAGCGCCAAGTCGGACTGTCACGACCGGCCCCGCACCAGCACCCTCCCCGCCCGCGCCCCCGTAAAGGCCGAATCCAGGATCGCCGCCTCGCCCGCCACGAAGAGGTGCACCACCCCCGACGACAGGCGGTGCGGCTCGGTGAAGGTCGCGTTGTCGCGGAAGTCCTCCGAGAAAACCACGATGTCGGCGACCTGGCCCACGGCGATGCGGCCGCGGTCGGTCATTCCCATCACATCGGCGGGGAGCGAGGTCATCGTGCGGACCGCCTCCTCCAGCGCGACGGTCCCGTCCGCGAAGACGAACTTGCCGATCTTGCGCGCGAAGGCGCCGTAGGAGCGGGGGTGGGGGACGCCGACGCCGAAGAGGGGGAGGTCGCCGTCCGACGAGGTCATCGTCCACTTCTGGGTCATGAAGGTCAGCAGATCCTCTTCGCTCATGTTGAAGGAGACGATCGAGGGGCCGCCCGCGAGGATGAGCTCCAGCGCGACATCGATCGGGTCGGCGCCGCGCTCGTCCGCCAGATCGGAGAGGAGGCGTCCCTCGATGGCGGGATCAGGTCTGAAACGCCGGAACTGGATGCGATCGGCCCCGCCGCGACGGGCCAGGTTTTCGACCATGGCTTCGCGGATGCGGGCGCGGGTTTCGCGATCGGCCACCCGCTCGGCGAAGGCATCGCTTCCCCCGGCCTGCGACCACCGCGGCAGAAGCGCGGCCGAGAGACCGGTCGCCGAGGCCAGATAGGGATACTGGTCGGCGAAGATGCCGAGCCCCTCCGCCCGCGCCGCCTCGATCCGCTCCACTACCGTCCGCGACGCGCCCCAGACCGGCGGACCCAGCGCCTTGATGTGCGTCACGATCGCGGTGATTCCCGCCTGGCGTCCCACCTCGATCACCTCGTCCACCGCCGCCGCCAACCCGATCGTATAGTTCGATTCGTCGCGGATGTGGCTCGTATAGATTCCCCCGAACTCCGCCACCACCCGCCCCAGCTCGATCAGCTCGCCGTTTTCCGAATAGCTGCCCGGCGTGTAGAATGTCCCCGAAGACAGCCCCCACCCCCCCGCCTCCATCCCCGCGCGCACCAGCGACCGCATCTCCTCCATCTCCGCCGGCGTGGGTGCGCGGTCCTCTCCGCCGATCACGCGGCCGCGAACCGAACCGTGCGGGACGAGTTGCGCCACATTCACTCCCAGCCCCTCCTCCTCGAGCGCGGTCCGCTGCGCCGCCAGATCCACCGGACCCCCGCCGTCGGGATTGACCACCACCGTCGCAAGCCCTTGCGCCAGAAGCGGTTCGGCATGGCTGAGATCGGCCGTCGCCAGCCCCGGACCCGCGTGCGAATGCGTATCGATGAAGCCGGGCGCCAGGTACAGCCCCGAAATGTCGAGCACCGCCGGAGCCTCGGCGCGGCTCAGGTCGCCCACCGCCGCAATCACGCCGTCCACAATCCCGACATCCGTCTCGCGGGCAGGAGCGCCCGTCCCGTCCACCACCTGCCCACCCCGCAGAATCAGCTCGTAGCTCGCCGCCTCGCACCCGCCCGCCAGCAATCCAGCCAGCGCCAGAACTCCCGCGCGCACTGCCGCTCGCGCCCGCTCGGGAACCAAATCGCCGCGCATCCGGTTCATCCGCCGATCCCTCGTCATCGCTCCTGTCCTCCGCTGTCCGCTTCAGCCATTGCCCGCACCCGCTCCCGGCACTGCCGCAGCCCCCTCCCAATCCGGATCGGCCACCCCCGTCACCACGCCCGTCGCCGGATCCGCACGGATTCCATGAATCCTGCCAAAGGCTCCCTCGCGCTCCTCTTCCTCCACCTCCAGCCCCCACGATTCGATCTCGGCGATCACCTCCGGCGCCCACCCGATCCCCGGGGAAGTCTCGGCGGCGATCCCTCCCGCAATCGGATGCACCCTCGGGGCCGCCAGCGCCTCGGGAAGATCCATTCCGTCATCCACAACGCGCACAACGGCTTGCACCACAGCCGAAATGATCCGCGCACCGCCCGCCGCGCCGAGCACGAGCACTGGTTCGCCATCCCGCAGCACCATCAACGGCGAGATGCTGGACCGCGCCCGCTCGCCCGGTTCCATGTAGCCCAGGTAACCGCCCAGCGTCGCCGCGTAGAGGAATCCCAGCCCGGGAGTCGCGACCTTCGACCCAAGATTGGGACCGATCGTCTGCGTGAGCGCCACAAACATGCCCTTGCCATCGGCGGTCGAGAGGTGGGTCGTATGACTATTGGAGGAAGCGTCGGGCTGGTCGTTGCGGCCGGGAACTCTCCCCAGCGACGGCTGCCGCTGCCCTCCCGGCGCGCCTGCGGCGGCGGACGCCGGGGGCGTGACGCCGCTGAACCCGGCCACCACTTCGGCTCGCGCGGGAGCCGTTCCGGTTGCGGCCGCCATCGGCGAGGCGCCATTCGGCACGGCGGCGGGCGCCGCAATGGCCACCCGCGCCGCATCGGGCACCTCGATCCCGGCCGCGATCTCGGCCGCCCACGTCTTGTCGGTCATGAAGGCCAGCCTGGCGGCGCGGCGGCCATTTTCGTCCGGCCGGGCCCGCTCCTCGAAGGCCCTCGCGATTGCCGTCCCGACCAGCGCGGCCCAACTGTCGTCGTCGAGCTCGGCCAGATCGAAGTGCTCCAGGATGTGGAGAATCCCGATCGTGACCGCGCCCGAGGCCGGAACATCCGTTCCCACCAACTCGAAGCCGCGGTAGCTGCCGCGCACGACCGGCGCCTCCACCGCCTCGTAGTCGGCCAGCGCGGCCGCGGTGACCGCGCCCCCGCGCTCCTCCATGTCGGCCACGATCCGCGCGGCGATCTCGCCGCGGTAGAAGGCGTCCTCTCCACCCTCGGCAATGAGTCGCAGGGTGGCCGCAAGATCGGGCTGCGCGAAGATCTCTCCCGCTGCCCGGCTCTCGCCCGAGGAGTTCAGGAAGTGGGCGCTGGAGCCCTCGAACTCGGCGAGCTGGTCGCGTCCGGCGCGGTGCCGCGCGGCCTCGCCGGGGAGGAGCGCGAACCCCTCTTCGGCCAGCGCGATCGCGGGCGCCATCACCTGAGCCAGCGACATGGTTCCGTGCTCGCGCAGCAGCCTTGCCAGCCCCGCCACCGCCCCCGGCACCCCCACCGTCGGGTACCCGTAGGACGCTTGCGGCGCGGTCTCGGGATCGTAGCTCGCGGGCGCCTGGGTGGTCGCGTCGATTCCGGCCACGCTCCCGTCGGGGCGGCGAATCAGAATCTGGGTACGGCCGCCAATGCTGTTCATCGACGGCTCCACGACCGACACGGCAAAGGCCGCCGCCACCGCCGCATCGGCCGCGTTCCCGCCCGCGCGCAAAATCATCGCTCCGGCCTCCGCCGCCAACGGCTGCGCGGCCACCACCACCCCCTCCTCCGACGACGCCACCTGCGGCGGGGCCGCCTCCCCTTCCCCACTCCGCCCACGTGGCTCCGGCCCTGCGCACCCGGCGACGAACGCGAGCGCAACCGCCAGCCTTCCCCCGCTCCACATCATGCGTCCCCGGTCGCGAATCCCCCGAATCCTCGTCTTCCGGCCGCTCGTCTCTCGACCGCTCGTCTTCGGCTTGCTCATCTGTGTCATCTCCTTCAGTCTGCCGCTCCAGGCGCATTCTCAAGGCTGCGCTCTCGGGATGCGGCGCGGAATCTCACTCCCAGCTTCTGAAATACTGCGCCATCCAGGCAAATCCGGCCGGCAGATTCCGCCCCCGGAGCGCCACCCGCGTCCCGAACTCCAACTGGCCCGATCCGACAGTATAGAGGAGCGAGGGTTGAAGCTGCACGAGTTCGCGCTGAAATGTCGGGATCCGAATCCCCTCGGTGACCCCCGGCGCGCCGTCCCACCCATCGATCGCGAGCCGCAGCCCCAGCGGACCGATCGCGCCGCCAAGCTGCGCCTGGAAGAAGAGTTCGTTGCCGAAGTCCTTGTGGGATTCGCGGTTCTCCTCGCGCCAACGGTAACCGGCCCACCCGGAGAGGTAGAGCGAACGCGGCCAGAAGGAATGGCCCAACTCGGCCAGCAGCTCCCAATCGCGCTGACCGTCGCCCAGCGGAATGACCTCGGCATCGACCTCGAAGTCGCCGATCGGGAGCTTGACGCCGCCGCGAAGCGCGAAGGGAAGTCCGGGGAACCAGCGGGCCAGCGGCGCGGTCCGAAGCCAGATGCGCGCGTCGCCGGGGCCGGACGAGGTGCGAGGACCGACGATGTCGTCGTAGCGGAGACGGTGCGCCGAGAGCTGCACCCAGAGATCGAGGGTGGGAAGAAGGCCGACCGCGGTGGTCGCGAAGGTGGAGGTGGCCACCGCATGTCCCCGCGCGAAGAAGGGCCGCCGGTCGCCCCCGCTGCCGAAGTGTTCGCGCGTGTCCTGGTGGTAGAGCGCCAGAGAGATCCAGCCCTGGCCGGGCGGTTCCACCCACTGAGCGGTCGCCGGTGGGGACGGGGCGGCCAGCGCGATCGCGAATCCGGCAAGGATCCCGGCAACCCGTGGGCAAACTCCGAGCCGCACGATCCAGGGACGGTCCACGGTCGCGACGAGGCCACTGCGCCCGGGTGCGGGAGCGGGTCGCGGGCCGGAGATCCGCCGCGCGGGAGCGGGTGGCCGGCCAGCCGGCGACGGATGACCCGGCAGGGACGGAATCATTCCAGGACGAGCTCGGTTCCGGGATGAAAGGCCGCCCACGCCTGCCAGAAGGCCACATAGGCTTCCGGGATGATCGGCAACCGCGCGCCCGTCAGGGGGCCGTGGGTGGCCAGACCGGTCACCGTCCAGCGCGATCCGGTCTCCTTGTCCACGATCGCGTCCTCATCCACCGCGAGGGTCAGCCGGCGCCCATTCGCGACCGGACGCACCGCCACCGCCGCAACTCGAGAGCGATCCCAGAGCAGGACCGCGTCGGCCCCCCGGTAGCGGAAATCGGTCGCCCAGAGCGCTCCCCTCGCCTCCAGAGCATGAAAGGGGAAGGCAAGAGGCGGCTCGGCGCCCGAACCGGCCGCACCCCCCGAACCCGGCAGACCCAGCACGCGCTCCTTCGGCAGCCGCCGGGTGTCGCTGCGTGGAATCGGGAATCCGAGATAGTCGGGGTTGCTCGGATCCTCGTAGAAGGAACCGTAGGGATTGATCCGGTAGGAGACATGGTCCGCCGGGTCGGCGGCAACGACCCCGGACTCGGGATGAAGCGCGCGCCAACCGTCCCAGCGCATCTCAACCAGCGGATGACGATCCAGCGCCTGGCCCTCGCGCGGACCACAGGCGGCCTCGCCCCGCATCTGCGGCCACAGCGAATCGTCGGCGTTGCGATCGTACATGATCAGGTTGGCCTGGAAGAGGAGCCCGGAGACGCCGAACTCCACCCCGGCGAGGGGGCCGCGATCGAAGGCGAGCGCCGAACCGGTGAGGGGACAGTAGGTGACCGCGATGCGTTGGCCGCCGCGCGTTAGGTTGACGATCTCGTGACGATACATGATGTTGTGCGGAATCGCGATCCACTCGCCGCCGATCTCCACGCCGATTACCCGGTCGGGATCGCTCAGGTAGCCGGTGACCGCAACGTCGCCGGGCGGCGCCAGCGCCGGATCGCTCAGCGCCGGAATTCCGTCGCGCCCCACCCCGCCGTCGGCCAGGAAGGCGCGGTCCAGGAGTCCGCAGTCGAGTTCGGAGGTGGCGGTGGGGAGCCCGGATTGCGAACAGGCCGCCGCCAGAGAGGCCGCCGTCCAAAGGCCCAGTCGCCCGAATCCCGTTCGCCTGAATCCCGTTCGCCTGGAGCTCATTCGACAAGTCCCATTCGCTTCCGGTTCCTTTTCCCTTGATTCCCCCGTTGCCCGAGGCACGCCCCATGAAGAGAAGCGCCGAACGGTTGCGCCGCGAACTCCGCCGCATCGACGGCCGCCCCTATCCGGCCTATCGCGATCTGCGCGGTCGTTGGTCGCTGCCCCAATTCACCCTCGATATCCGGCGCGTGCAAGGCGATCCCTTCGCGGCGCCGAGCCGGGTGGCGGTGATTCTGAATCCGGACCGGGCCGGTTTCGCTCCCGATCTGATCCGAAGTCGATCGCGACGCACCGGTGTGGCCTGCCTCCTGGCGAGAAGCCTTGCCGCGCAGGCGGAGGGGTCGGGGGGAAGGAAGACGGGGCCGCGGCGCGGGGACCGGACAGTGCGTGGGGGGCGGGGACGCGGGGGGCCGGGTCGGCGCGCGCGGGTGACGGGAAGCGGGCGCAGCGGCGAGATCCGGGTGGCCGATCCGGGGCAGGTCGTGCTTCCGAACACCACGGTGCAGATTGCGGCGGATGGCACGGTGGAGGCGCGGTTTTCCGTCGGGCTGCCCGCCGCCGGACGCCGAATTCTGGGCCGGCAGGCGGAAAGGCTGCTCCTGGAGCAGGTGCCCGCGCTCGTCGCCGGCTCCCTGGTCGCTCGCGCTCACGGCTCGGATGCCCTGCGCGCTCACGCCGAGGTGAATGAGGACGCGGACCATCTGCGCGGCCAGCTCGCCGAGCGGGGACTGATCTCGTTCATCGCCAATGGAGCGGTGCTGCCGCGGCGAAGCGGCGTGGACGACCGTCCCCTTGCCGCCGGCGCCGCCATACCCTTCGCCGCGCCGCAACCGCTGGAGGTCGTGCTGAAGCGGGCGAATGGTCCGCCGCTGGCCGGAATGGGGATCCCGCGCGGGGTGACGCTTCTGGTCGGCGGGGGCTACCACGGCAAGTCCACCGTGCTGAACGCGGTCGCGCGCGGCGTCTGGAATCACCGCCCGGGCGATGGCCGCGAGTGCGTCGTCACCGATCCGACCGCCACCCGCATTCAGGCCGAGGATGGCCGGGCGGTCGCGGGGGTGGACATCTCGCCCTTCATCGGCAGGCTCCCCGGCGGGCACGACACCACGCGCTTCTCCACCGCAAACGCCTCGGGATCGACCAGTCAGGCGGCCGCGATCATCGAGGCGCTGGAGGCGGGAGCGCGCGCGCTGCTGATCGACGAGGACACCGCCGCGACCAACTTCATGATCCGGGACCGGCGCATGCAGGCGCTGGTGCGCGACGAGGACGAACCGATCACGCCGCTGATCGACCGGGTGCGAAGCCTGCGCCGCGACGCCGGAGTGAGCAGTCTGCTCGTGATCGGGGGGTCGGGGGACTACCTGGATGTGGCCGACCGGGTGATCGGGATGGTGCGCTACGAGCCGCGCGACCTGACGCATGAGGCGCGGGCCGTGGCGCGCGACAATCCCACCGGACGAAGGTCGCGGGAGGGGGCGGCGGGGTGGCCGGAGCGGCATCGGTGGCCGGATCCATCGTCGATTCGTCCCGGTCGCGGCCGCCGCGCAGTGCATATCCGGGTTCGCGGCCGTGGCGAGATCGAGATCGGGACGACGCAGCTCGACCTGGGCGGAGTGCGCCAGATCGTCTCGACCGCGCAGGCGCGCGCCGTGGCGAGGGCGGTGGTGCGGGGACGGGCTTTCATGGGGCGGGGGCGGGCGGTGGAGGATGTGCTGAACGAGCTGGAGGCGCTCCTGGAAGGCGGCAACCTCGACGCCCTCGACCCGGAGCGGACCGGCGAACTCGCGCTTCCCCGCCGACAGGAGATCGCCGCGGCGCTGTCCCGGCTCCGCACCCTGACGCTGCTCCGACCCGGCCGATCCGCGCCCTGATCTCGTCGAACGGCCAGTTGCAATCCCGGCCCGGCAATCGCACCGGACCTTCCGCCCCCCCATCGCCGTGCGAACGCAAGCCCCCGGCGCCGCTCCCTCCCGTTCAGGCGTCCCGCCTCAAATCATCCGTTGCGCGGGCAGGCGTCACGCGTCGGGACAACCATGCGGTCCCCTTTGGTTGCGCACGCGGTTGGCGCGAGAAATGGGGGCTCGCCGGGGCGCATCCTCTTCCATCTTCGCGCGGGCGGGCGGTATCTTGCCAGCATGAAGTCAGAAGGCTTTTCGCGCTCCGTCGAGGACTACCTCAAGGCGATCTATGTCGTCAACGAGCGGGGCGGCGCTGCGGGGACCAGCCAGTTGGCGGACTGGCTCGAGGTGCAGCCGGCATCGGTCAGCGGGATGGTGCGGCGGTTGGCGGAGGAGGGTCTGGTGCAGCACGAGCCCTACCGCGGCGTTCGTCTGACCGGGCGGGGGAGCCGGGAGGCGCTCCGAATTCTGCGGCGCCACCGGGTGATCGAATCCTACCTGGTGTGGCGGCTGGGCTACAGTTGGGACAATGTGCACGCGCAGGCCGAACGGCTGGAGCACGCGGCCACCGACGAGTTGGTGGACCGCATGGACGACGCGATGGGCAATCCCCCGACCGATCCGCATGGCGCGCCCATCCCCACGCGCAGCGGCGAGATCGACGCCACCCGCTACCCGCGCCTCGACGAGGTGGCGAACGACACGCATTTCCGGGTCCGCAGCGTCTCCGATCACGATCCCGAACGGCTGCGCCACTTCGCGTCCGTGGGACTGGTGCCGGGTGCACGGGGCGTGGTGAGGCGCAAAGGGAGCGATCCCGGTGCGGTGGTGGTGGTAGGGGAAACGGAAGGGATTGAATCGCCGGACGCGGCCGTTGAGGTCACGCTCGCGCCCGAGGTGGCCCGGCGCGTTGCGGTCGAGGTGATTCGGGTGCGGAGGGACTGATTGCGTACTGGCGCAAAACAGGGTTAGCATCCAGCGGGTCAGCGCTGAGAACCGATCTCGCATCCTGGGAATCGAATCTGTGCCATCGCCCACGTGAAAGTACCCGAAGCCGTTCCATCGGTCAGACCGAAACAATCCGAAAGGCCACCGAAAAACGCGTCGGGATGGCCTCCGCTATCGGCAACCCAGTGGATGGCCTCGTGACTAACGGAATAGAGTAATAGGGGATCATCGTTGGAACGATTACCCAAATACCTCCGGTTCAGGGATGGTCCCGCCGACCCGAACAACCCTGCCTGACGGCCATCGCCAAACGAACGTGCGGCCCAACACCACGCGACCGTCAGGACGGGGTGGAATGTCATCAACCCATTCCCAGTCGCCGTGCCACCGACTGCTAGCCGCGGTCGAGAGGCCGTCTTGCGCCAAGTCAATCATTTCTGGACAACCATCAGAAGCATCTCGGTAGAAATCCAGTTGATCATACCAATGCCACAACCGACCGTCCGGGATTCGTTGCGCCCCAACGGCACGAATAATGATCGCGTCTGAAGCGCACAACCCCAGGAACAACCACACCGTCTGCGCGATCCTCATTTGGGCGGTCCTTCATCGGCCCTCGCTCTTAGTGACTCTGCCCGCTCCGCATCCGGACCAGAGAGCAGAATCTCCTGTGTCCGAGTCTGGACGGAATCACTTTGTGCCTCCATCCGTCCAAGCAGGATTTCCGTCTCCATCCGGTTCAGGCCCTGGGATCTGGCGAAGCGCCGGATTTCCGCGGCGTCGGTGTCGGGATGCCACGACCTCGTTTCACCGTGCGAGTAGATGGCCCCGGTCTCGGGGTCCATGAGCAGCGAGTGCACCGTCGTCTCCATCCCCTTGAGCTGTCCCAGTACCTCGTCGATACGCGTAGTGTCGGGAACGGCGTTTATTCCGCACCCCGCCAGCAGCACACCGCACGCGGCTACGTGCAATTTTCGAAATCCATGCCGTCCCTGGCTCATTGTCTTCTCCGTGAGGGGATTGCTTCTCATCAAGTTACTGGAAGAAAACGACGGGTGTCAACGTCGCCCAGAGGATCGTCAACTCCAGTCTGAACCCGAAGCCGCAGGCTGTCCACCCCTCACCCCTCCCCCACCCCGCACAAAGGCCCCTCCTCGCCCGGCCGCGCGCTCACGCGAATCCGCCTCCCCGTTCCGGTGCCGAACGACCCGGTGCCGCCCTCGCCGAAGACCGAGGGGATGTGGATCTCGCCGGATGGATTGAAGTTTCCCCCGCGAACCCAGTTCACCCAGTTGCGGTCGGTGGCCACGATCGCGATCTCGGCGCTTGCCCCCGCCGGCATTCCATCCTGGAGCGCGCCCACGATCTCGCCGACAAAGTCGTCTTGCAAGAGGCGGAAGAAGCCGTATTGGCGCGGGAAGACGACCTCGGTGTCCTGGTCGCCGATCGAGATTCCGAGCAGGTGAAGGGTGTCGGGCGCCTCGATCTCGCGGCCGACCAGCGCGTCCTTCAGCCCCTCGAAGCGGGCCTCGGAAAGGTAGGACCAACTGCCCTCGGCGGCCGTCCATGCAAAGCGGTAGTTGGTGTCGGGCTCCATTCGGCAGCGGCCGTCCCGCTGGTCGAGCCCCCGGAGGACGAAGGCACCGGGGAGCCGGCTGACCGCGGCGAGGCGGCGGCCGTCGGGAAGGGCGATCTCCTGGGAAAGCGTCTCGCCGGGGGAAAAGGGCGAGGGCGTGATGCGGGCGCCGTAGCAGGACCCGAGACGCGTGCGGTAGTGGGTCGTAAGGGTGTCGCCGGGCGCAAGTCCGGGGAAGTAGAAGCACTCGCTGCCGTCTTCGCGCTCGGTCAGGCGGATTGTGCCCGAGGGCCCGGTGATCGAGACGACCGCACCGGGAACCGGTCTGGCGACTTCCCTGTTGAGGGTTCGCTGCAGATAGGCGAAGACGTCCAGGGTGGTTCCGGGACCCTCATGATCGAGCTCGACAACCAGGTTCGTCTGCGCGACGATCACATCGTCGGCCGCCGCGATCGTGACCTCGGTGAGCTCGCAGGACGCAACGCCCAGAAGCGCGACGAGAGCCGCAACACAGGCGCCAAACCAATGCACAAGACGCCGTCGCACAACCCGTCGCCCGCGACGATTTCCATGGCGGTTCGCGGAGGCGGCCCCGGGACAACGCGCCTTTGCACAACGCGCCTCCGAACAACGCGCCGCCCGCATCAGAACGACACCTCCAGACCGATCGTGGGCAGAATGGGAATCATCGACACTCCGCTTCGCGTGGGCGGGCTGGAATCGTAGTCGAAGAAGTAGAAGAGCACATTCTTCTGATTGTACACATTGATGACGCTCAGGTACGGAGTCATTGTCCCCCACCCCTTTTCGATCGTCTTGCGCAGCGACAGGTCCAGCCGGTGCCGCGCCGGATAGCGCTCCCCATTGCGCGGTCCCAGCACAACGGCATTCTCCGAGCCGCGATTCAGCCGGCCCTCCACCAACCGTCCATTGTGATAGTTGTAGCTCCCCAGCGCGCGCGTATAGGGCAGCCCGGTGCCGAAGTTCGCGCGGACGCCCATCTCGATGCCTCCCCACCAGTCGATCGCTCGCCGCAACACCAGGTCAACGTCCACCCGCCGGTCGAAGACGGGGGGATAGGTGATCAGCGGGTGCGGGTCGGTACCGACCCGGGTTTCGGGGAAGGTGCGGTCGGTCTTAAGGAAGGAGACCGCGAGCCAGCCGGTGGTCTCGCCGAGGTCGCGGCGGATGAAGAGGTCGGCGCCCCAGGCCATGCCATCGCCCGACACCAGATCGTCCAGGGGATCGTTGGGGTTCTCGGCCGCATTCTGCGCAATCACGCCATCGAAGGTTCGGTAGTAGCCCTCCAGCGAAGCGAACCAGGCGTCGTCTTCGCCGTGGAAGCTCTCGACCCCGAGCTGAATCTGGTCGGACTGAACGCGCGGCGCCTGGTCCCCCGCCAGCACCCACACATCGAGCCCGAAGGGGAACTCCTCGTCGCGCAGCGAGTGAATGAACTGGGTGTAGCGCCCCGCCGAGAGCCGAATCGCGGAGCCGCGGTCGCGCACGAATCGCTTGAGCGCGAAACGGGGGGAAAGGGTGCTGGACACCTCGCCGGCATCGGGCCGCCAGTGATCGAGGCGCAGGCCGCTCTCCAGGAGCCAGTCCCCGCCCGCATCCCAGTGGATCTGGCTGTACGCCGCCAGTTCGTCGCCGCTCCCCTCGTCGTCGTCGAAGATTGCGCCGCCCGCGCTGGCCAGGTTGTCGTAGTCGCGCCGGTTGCCGATCAGACCGGACTTCCAGCGCAACCGCGAGGTGGGCCGCCTTTCGATCATCGCCTCGACGGTCGCGCGCTGCACCCGGGTCGCGAAGTTGGCGTCGAAGTCCGCAAAGCGAAAATCCGAGGCGAAGCGCGACCACGCCGCCCGCACCGACATCGAGCCGCCGCCGCGCATCGGATTCGTCCACGATCCACCCGCCGCGTCGTTCCCCCACTCCCACTTCAGCCCGAGGGGAAAGTCCTCCACGCCGGTCAGATCCAGCACATCGCGTCCGGTGTAGCCGGTCAGGCGAATGCGATTGCCCCCGCGCGTCCATCCCTCGAAGACGGTCTGCAGGTCGTTCAGATGATAGGGAAACTCGGTGAAGGGACTCAGCAGGACATCGAAGTAGGAGCGCCGTCCCGATACCCGCCAGCGGGAGTTCGCCAGCCCCAGCGCATTCTCGACCGCCCCGGGGAGCGATCCATCCACCGCCGCGCGCGAGGCCAGGATGCTGATTCCGGCATCGACGCTCATAACTCCATCGCCCGCATCGGATTCCACCGTGAGCACCGACGAGACGCGTCCCCCGTATTCCGCGGGAAATCCCCCAGCCTGGAGCTCGGCCCGCGCCACCATGTCGGCGTTGAAGACCGAGAAGAGATTGCCCAGGTGGAAGGGATTGTAGATCGGAATGTCGTCGAGGAGGATCAGATTCTGGTCGGCCGAACCGCCGCGCACATTGAAGGCGGCCGAAAAGTCCGACACGGTGGTGACCCCGGGGAGGACCTCGATGGCGCGCAAGGGGTCGCTCTCGGCAATTCCGGGAATCGACTTGAGCTCGGCGCGCTCGATCTCCTGCACGGTCACCCCGGCCGTCTCCTCGAAGCGGGCCCGGACCCGGCTGCGCTGCGCATCGACGCGAAGGCCCTCGATCTGAACCGCCTGCCGCGCCAGAGTGATCTCGATCTCGGCCGCCGCACCCGCCGTCACCGTCACCGGATCGCGGTGCTCGCCGAAGCCGAGGCGGCCGAGGGTGAGGATGTAGGGGCCGGGAGCGATGTCGCGGAAGACGAAGTAGCCGAGCCGGTCGGTCTCGGCGAAGGTGGCCCGGGTGGTGTCGGCGGCGGGGAAGAGGGTGGCGACGGCGCCCGCGACGGGAACGCCGTCGTCGGACCAGACGCGCCCCGTGAGACCTCCCTGCTGGGCGGAGGCGGGGGCGGGGAGGGCGGCCGTGGCCACTGCGGCGGCCGCGAGCGCGAGGATGGTGGCCGGGTGGGGCGGGATTCGGGGACCGCGCATGGCGGCAGGCCGTCGCAACCGGGGCGCGCGCTCCCTCTCCGACTCGATCGTCGTGGAAGTCGTCAACACCGGATTCCCCTCCCCAAACGCGGCTTCCCGGACAGACCCGGACAACCGGATTTCGCCGGACCATTCAGGACGCTGGGGAATCTACATGATTTGGCCGATGCGGTGGGCCGCCCCGGTCGACGGCTAGCAGTCCGTGGATAATGCCGGGTGCGCCTGGGGAGCGGCGAGCCGCCGTGCCGGCAAGGAGCGCCGCAGCCCGAATAGCCCGGCTATTGGGGCAAGGTGCAACGCAGAGCGCAACGTTCCAGCGTGGATGCATCGCCGCTCGAACGCCGCTCGGTGTTTGTCCACGGGCTGCTAGTCATCGGGTCGCCGCGGCCGCCTCCAGCCGAACCAGCCGGACCACGCGCACCGCCGGGACACCCAGCTCGTCGGTCTCGACGAAGGCCATGAGCCCGTCCGGACCGAAGGCGGCGGGGATCCGCAATCCGTCCGGCGACAGCGTCCCGATGTAATCCCCTTCCGGCGTCACGATGTCGATGGGACCGTCGTCGCCACCGGTCGGCCCCGTCCGCTCCACCCAGATCCGATCCTCCCAGTCCACCCGAAGGCTCCGCAGGACCGGCACCTCGTCGGCAAAGTCCAGCGACTCCGCTCCCTCCCGCCTCCACCCGTCGGCGCCGCTGGCCGCCGACGCCGATGCATCCGGATGGATCTCCCGGTAGCGCTCCCGCTCGGCCTCCCGGATCGCTTCGGTTGCGCGCAGCGGCGCAATGGGGCGCTCGATCGCCCCGGTCACCTCGCCGCCGCGATCGATCAGCTTGACGCGGTACCCGATCGAATCGACCAGCGCCATGCGGCCGTCGGTCAGCAGATCGAAGGCGAGCGGCGGCTCGAAGGCGCGACCCGCGTAGAACACCCTTTCGGACGAGTTGCCCGATATGATCTCCGTGTCGGGAAGCTGCCAGGCGCGGTAAAGGACCTCCGGCTCGCCGTCGAAGGGGAAGGGCAGAACCCACAGCGGACGACCCTCCTCTTCGGTCAGGGGGCCGCTCGCCGCCATGTTGCTCCAGTCCACCCGGAAGACCTGGGAGATCAGCAGCGCCCCGTCGGGGAAGACCGCCTCCGTGAGAATCATTCCCGTCCTCACGTCGATGCGCCGCCTGAAGCCCCCGTCCGGCTCCAGCAGATCGACGCGCCGGTCGAAGTTCCCCAACACGGTGTATGAACCGTCCCGCCCCACGAAGAATCTGTTGACGCTCTCGAACTCGCCGGGCCCCTCGCCGCGCCGGCCGATGGTGCGGACCAGCGAGCCATCCGGCCCAACCACGAAGATCCGGACGGCCTGGCCGTCGAGGATGTGCAGATTGGCCTGATCGTCGAAGTGGACCGAGAGTACGCTGCCGAAGGCGTCCCAGTCGCCGCCGGTCACCGACCCCACGGCGAAGACATCCTCGACGACCGCGTTCAGGGCCAGGTCGGGACCGTCCAGGGTTCCCGCAACCCCGGAGACGGCGTCCTGTCCCCCATCCCCGCAGGCGGCGAGGAGCGCGAGGGCAATGCAGACCGGGGGGAATGCACAAATCCCGCTGCACCAGCCTGGGGCTGGCGGGGTGGCGCGGACGCTCAAGTGAAGCCCTGGCACTGAACTCATCCCGCCGGTTCCAGCGCCACCAGCCGAACCACCCGCACCGTCGGCACATCGAATTCGTCGCGGTCGATGAAGGCCATGAGCCCGTCCGGACCGAAGGCGGCCGGAGTGCGCAACCCATCCGGCGGCAGCGTCCCGATGTAATCCCCTTCCGGCGTCACAATGTCGATCGGACCGTCGGGTCCGCCCGTCGAATCCCGGCGCTCCAGCCAGATCCGGTCCTCCCAGTCCACCTCCAGACCGCCGATCACCGGCACCTCGTCGGCGAAGGCAAGCTCCTCCGCCCCCTCCCGCTCGACGCGGAAGTTCAGATCGAGTCTGGCAAGCCCTTCGAGGAGATCCGCGTTGAACTGCCGAAAGCGTTCCCGCGCGGCCTCCCGGATCGCGTCGTCGACCGCGAGCGGCGCAATCGGGCGCTCGATGGTTGCGGTCACGCTGCCGTCCAGTCCGATCAGCTTGACGCGGTAGCCGATCGAATCGACCAGGGCAAGACGGCCATCGGTCAGGAGGTCGTAGTAGAGCCCGGGCTCGAAGGCGCGGCCGGCACCTATGCGCATGACCTCGCCCGTGAACTCCGAATCCGTTTCGTCTTCGGGCAGGTCCCAGGCGGTGTAGAGAAGCTGGGGCTCGGTGCCGTCAAGGGGGAAGAGATAAATGGGACGGCTCGATTCCGCCTCCTCCTCGTCTTCGTCGTCCCCCCCCAGGATCGTGGCGGTGACCAGGCGGCCGTCGGGAAGCGCCATGTTGGCGATGATCTGTCCGGTCGTGAAGGGGTCGAGCGTGACGCGTTCCACGAACTCTCCGCCGGGTGCGAAGCGGTCGATCCGTCCGAAGGCCGTTACCGTGTAGGAACCGTCGCGCGCGACGATCAGCCTGCCGGCCTCATTGAGCTCGCCGGGTCCCTCTCCGGGCCCCCCGACCGTGCGGAGCAGCGAACCGTCGGGCCCCACCATGTAAATTCGCTGGGCCTGGCCATCGAGGATGTGCAGATTGGACGCGGCGTCGAAGGCCACCGTGGCCAATTCGCCGAAGGTGTCCCAGGCGTCGCCCGTCACCGACCCCACGGTGAAGACCTCCTCGGTGACGGCGTTCAGGGGAATGTCCTCGGCCGGGTCGCGGGGGCCGCCCGCATCGCCGCAGGCAACGAGGAGCGCGAGGGGGAAGAAGACAAGGGGGAAGCGGGCCCTGGCCCTGTGGGGAATCGTCGTTCTCATGGGACTGGTCCTTGCTGTCGGGCTGGGCTTTTCCATTGGACTGGGCCTCTTGTTGGACTGGATTCCATGACGGCGGCCCCCGGCGCTACCGGGACTTGCGGTCCGGGGGGCGGGGCTCATCCCGCCGGTTCCAGCGCCACCATCCGGACGACCCGCACCGTCGGCACGTCGAACTCGTCGCGGTCGATGAAGGCCATCAGGCCGTCGGGGCCGAAGGCGGCCGGAGTGCGCAACCCATCCGGCGGCAGCGTGCCGATGTAATCCCCTTCCGGCGTCACAATGTCGATCGGACCGTCGTCTTCGCGGCCTGTGGGACCCCTTCGCTCGACCCAGATGCGGTCCTCCCAGTCCACTTCGATGTCGGCGATGACCGGCACCTCCTCGGCGAAGGTCAGCCCCTCCGCGCCCTCCCGCTCGATCTGAATGGGGATGTTGGTCCGGTTGCCGCTCTCGATCAGTCCGGCGGTGGATGCCCGGTAGCGTTCCCGCGCCGCTTCCATGAGCGCCTCGTCGACGGGAAGGGGCATGATCGGGCGTTCGATCGTTCCGGTCACGCTTCCGTCCAGGTCAATCAGCTTGATGCGGTAGCCGATCGAGTCCAGCACCGCCACGCGGCCATCGGTCAGGACGCCGTAGTCCAGCCTGGGCTCGTAGGCGCGGCCGGCCGCAAATCGCATGACCGTTACCCCGGAAGAGGATTCGCTGTCGATCAGGTCGTCGTCCCCTGCGGGCAACTGCCAGCCGGTGTAGAGCGTTTCGGCCTCCGAATCGTCCGGACCGAAGACGTAGATGGGACGCCCATCCACGGTCTCCTCCTCTTCTCCCATGCCCGAGATCTGGCTTGTCACCAGGCGACCGTCGGGGAGAGCCATGGCGCGAAAGATGATGCCCAGCGTGAACGGATCCGTGGCGATGTGCCGCACGAACTCTCCGCCGGGCGCGAAGAGGTCGATCGAAGCGAAGCCCAGCACCGTGTAGGAACCGTCGCGCGCGACCATCGTCTGGGTGACGTTGTTGAACTCGCCCGGTCCCTCTCCCGGTCCCCCCACCGTGCGCAGCAGCGAACCGTCGGGCCCCACCACGAGGATGTGATCCGCCTGGTTGTCGAAGATGTGAAGGTTGGCGTCGGCGTCGAAAGCCACGGAGCCGATCCTGCCGAAGGCGTCCCATGCGTCGCCCGCCACCGACCCGACGGTGAAGACTTCTTCGGTGACGGCGTTCAGGAGAATGTCCTCGGCGGGGTCGCGGGGGCCGCCCGCATCGCCGCAGGAAGCGAGGAGCGCGAGTGGGAAGAGGGCAAGGGGAAAGCGTGTGATGACCGGGTGAGCGTTCGTCGTTCTCATGGGATTGGTCCTTTTCATGGGATTGGTCCTTCGCCTTGGGGAATGGTCCTCTTCGCTTCACATCAGGCCGCGCCGTTCACTCCACCGGTTCCAGCGCCACCAGCCGGACGACCCGCACCGTCGGCACGTCGAACTCGTCGCGGTCGATGAAGGCCATCAGGCCGTCGGGACCGAAGGCGGCCGGAGTGCGCAACCCATCCGGCGGCAGCGTGCCGATGTAATCCCCTTCCGGCGTCACAATGTCGATCGGACCGTCGTTGGCCCCGACCAGGCCGGTGCGCGTCACCCAGATCCGGTCCTCCCAGTCCACCGCCAGACCGCCGATCACCGGCACTTCCTCGGCGAAGGTCCGGCCTTCGACGTCTTCCCGTTCGACCTCCATGCGTCTCCCGCCGGAGCTGAAGACCTGGGGGTTGCTGTTGCGGTACCGTTCGCGCTCCGCCTCCATGATCGCGTCGTTGACCATGAGCGGCGCGATCGGCCGTTCGATGGTTCCGGTCACGCTCCCGTCCAGCCCGATCAGCTTGACGCGATAGCCGATCGAATCGGTGACCGCCAGGCGACCGTCGGTCAGAACGCGGAATCGCAGGCCGGGCTCGAAGGCGCGCCCCGCGGACAGGCGAATCACGCCGGGCCCGCCCCCCTCGACGCCGCCGTGGTCGCCGTCTTCGGGAAGTTCCCAGGCGGTGTAATGGCGTTGGAAGTCGCCGCCGTCCAGGGGGAAGATCTCGATCGGACGACCGCCCTCTTCGGCTTCCCCGTCGCCCGACACGATCCGGCCGAAGCGCATCACGGAAGCGGCCACGATCCTCCCGTCGGGCAGCGTGCGCGCCAGGGGGTTCAGGATCCCCGTGGTCATCGGGTCCATCGAGATGCGCCGGTCGAAGGCGCCTCCGGGTTCGAAGAGGTCGATGGCCGTGATTCCGATCACCGTGTAGCCGCCGTCGCGCGCGACCTCCAGCGTCATGGGGTCCGAGAACTCGCCGGGTCCCTCGCCCGGTCCGCCAACGGTGCGGAGCAGCGACCCGTCCGGCCCGACCGCATGAATCCGCTTGGCCACGGCATCCAGGATGTGCAGATTGGACTCGCCGTCGAAGGCCACCGAGTTGACGGAGCTGAAGGCGTCCCAGTCGCCGCCGGAAATCGATCCGACCGAGAAGACATCCTCGGTGACGGCGTTCAGGACCCGGTCGGGGCCCTCCAGGCCGCCCGCGGCGTCGCCGACCGGTGCATTTCCCGCTTCGCCGCAGGCTGCAAGAAGGGCGAGAGGGACGAGCGGCAGGAGGACTTGCGCTCGCATCGCAGCGGCTCCGCCGATTCCTGTCGAATTGGTCATTTTGGTCCTCCCTTTCCAGAGACCCGTGGTCCTTCGTCGGGGTCCGTGCTTGCCGGCCGCTCTGCCGACGTTGCCGTGGCGAGCCGATCGGCCCCCGGTCAATTCGCCGGTTCCAGCGACACCAGCCGCATTACCCGCACCGTGGGGAACTCGTATTCCTCGTCCAGCTCGATGTAGGCCATCAGGCCGCCCGGACCGAAGGCGTCGGGAAGCTCGATCGCATCCGGGGGAAGCGTTCCCAGGTAGGCGCCATCCGCGGTCAGGATGTCGATGGGACCGTCGTTGTCACCGTCTTCCGCCCTGCGCCGCGCCCAGATTCGGTCCTCCGCGTCCACCATCATCGTGGAGAGCACCGGCATGACCTCGGGGAAGACCATTTTCTCGACCATGGCTTCGCTTCGTTCGCGCATCTCTTCCAGCGCCGCGGCAAACATCTCTTCCATGCCAGGCGGGATTCCCTCTGCCTCCCGCATGTCGACGTCCTGCATTCCCTCCCTCATCCTCGTTCGCGCGTTCTCCCGGATCGCCTCCGTCACCGGCGCGGGCGCGAGCGGCCGCTCGATCGTTCCCGCAACGCTTCCATCCGGGCCAACCAGCTTGATGCGGTAGCCGATCGAGTCGAGCACCGCCACCCGTCCATCGGAGAGCGCACTCACCGCCAGGGGCGGGGTGAATGCCGGCCGCAGGCTGAAGTCCGTGCCCCCGGTCGAGACGCTCTGGGTCTCCACCGGCGGCGCGTTCCAGGCGCGGTAGAAGAGTTCGGGGGCGGAGCCGTCGAGCGCGAAGGCGTGAAGGTCGCGGAGATGATCGTCTTCCCCCTCCAGCGGCAGATCCGGGGAATCGTCGCCGGCCATGCGAATCCGGAAGCGCTGCGATTCCGAGAGCAGGCGGCCGTCGGCCAGCGGGAGCAGATCGGTCCCCGGCAGCAGCCCCGCCATCATGTCCAGCGACGCGGTGGAGACAAACTCGCCGTCGGCGCCGAAGATCTCGAAGTTGCCCTGCGGAAACCCCATGTCGTAGATGACGACGCGCCCGTCGTTCAGAACCAGGGCGTCGGTTGGCGACGACACCTCGCCGGGACCTTCCCCCTGAGAGCCCAGGGTGTGCAGGAGGGCGCCGTTCTCGTCCACCACCACGACCCGCATCGCCTGCGCGTCGAGGATGTGCAGCCTTCCCCCGGCGTCGTAGTCCAGCGCGGTGATCCGGCCGAAGGTCTCCCAGTCCTCGCCCGCCATCGCGCCCGCGGTGAAGACCTCCTCGACGACGGCCTCCAGGGGGATGTCCTCGGCGGGATTGCGGGGGGCGTCGGCCCTGTCGCTCGCGTCGCCGCAGGCCGCGAGGGCCAGGATGAGCGCGGCCACGGAAAGCGATTCGGTCGTGCGAGGCCGCGAAGACTCGGTCGGCATCGTATGATCCTCCGGTTCGGAGATGGACAGAGACTGAAACATTATGGACAGGCGTTTCGGCGATGGGCGGGCATTTCGGCAATGGACAAGTTGTCGCCGACATCCGTCCGTGCGCAATCGCGCCGGTTCGCCATGTGCAAGCGCCGCTTCCGGCCCCTGCGCGGGCCGACCCGGATCGGTGCCGCAAGGACCGGGTGCGCGCGCAACCCCACGCCTTCCGGCCCACAGGCGAATCCCGCTCCGCAACCCGGACTTGTCCGCCGCGCCGACGGCAACCTATTCTGTTCGTTCGCTCCGAACACCGCAACTCCGGGCGCCAACTTCGAGGCGCCGGGTCCAACCTCATCAGGAGAGCAATCATGACCAGACCCCGCGGCATCCTCGCCCGCATCCTCCCGGCCATCCTTCTGCTTCCGGCCGCGCTCGCCGCCCAGGACGAGCCCGACGGCACCCTCAAGCTCGCCACCTATCTCGACTGGGAGACGGTGGGCAACCCGCAGATCTCGCCCGACGGCTCGCAGATCATCTTCACGCGGGGCTGGATCGACAAGATCAACGACCGGCGCGCATCGTCGATCTACATCATGGATGTGGACGGGTCGCGACCCCGGGTGCTGGTCGAGGACGGATCTTCGCCGAAGTGGTCGCCGAGCGGAGACCGCATCCTCTTCACCGCCGAGGGGGATCCGGAGGGAAGCCAGATTCATGTGCGGTGGATGGACGAGGAGGGGGCGGTCACGCAGGTGACGCATGTGGAGAACGGCCCTGGAAATGTGGAGTGGTCGCCCGACGGGACGTGGATCGCCTTCACGATGTCGGTGGATTCGGAACATCCCTGGCCGATCAGCCTGCCGGGACGCCCGGACGGCGCCACCTGGACCGAGGGGCCGAAGGTGGTGGACCGGCTCGTGTACCGGCGCGACCGGCGCGGCTACATCGACGAGGGCTACTCGCACATCTTCGTGGTTCCCGCCGACGGGGGCACCGCGCGCCAGCTTACCGACGGCGACTGGAATCACAACGGGGTGGCCTGGACGCCCGACGGGGCCGAAATCCTCTTCACCTCGCTGCGGGTGGAGGACGCCGAGCACGAATGGCGGCAGTCCGACATCTACTCGGTGGCGGTGGCGACGGGCGAGATCACCCGCCTGACCGACCGCTCCGGGCCCGACGGCTCGCCCCTGCCCTCGCCGGACGGCAGCCTGATCGCCTTTACCGGCAACGATCTGACGACCGACACCTATATCACCGCGAAGCACTATGTGATGAATCGCGATGGTTCGAATGTGCGGATGATCAGCGAGGGATTCGACCGCCGCGGCTCCAACCGGATCTGGGCCGGGGACGGCAGCGGCTTCTACATGACGGTGAGCAGCGAGGGGACGAGCAACCTTCACTTCGCTTCGGTGGATGGCGGCGTGCGCCAGGTCACCGAGGGGAATCACATGCTGAGCGTCTCGACGATCGGATCGGGGCTGGCGGTCGGGACGCGCACCGACCATCAGAGCCCGGGCGACATCGTGACCTTCCCGCTGTCGAGTCCCGACCGGATGACGCAGCTCACCGAGGTGAACGCCGATGTGCTGGCCGGGGTGACGCTGGGCGAAGTCGAGGAGATCTGGTACAAGTCGGTGGAGGATTTCGACATTCAGGGCTGGATCATCAAGCCGCCCGACTTTGATCCGTCGCAGAGGTATCCGCTGATTCTGGCGATTCACGGCGGACCGCACGGCATGTACAACGTGGGCTTCAACTTCGGCTGGCAGAACCACGCGGCGAATGGCTATGTGGTGCTGTACACGAATCCGCGCGGCTCTTCGGGCTATGGCAGCGCCTTCGGCAACTCGATCAAGAACGCGTATCCGGGCAAGGACTTCGACGACCTGATGGCGGGTGTGGATCTGGTGGTCGAGCGCGGCTACATCGACGAGCAGAACATGTTCGTCTATGGCTGCTCGGGGGGCGGCGTGCTGACCTCCTGGGTGGTGGGACACACCGACCGCTTCGCCGCGGCCTCGGCCAACTGTCCGGTGACGAACTGGCTCTCCTTCGTGGGCACGACCGATGGCGCGAGCTGGTATCGCAACTTCGAGCACTTCCCCTGGGACGATCCCTCCGAGCACCTGCGCCGCTCGCCGCTGATGTATGTGGGCAACGTCACGACTCCCACGATGCTGATGACCGGCGAGGGCGACCTCCGGACGCCGATGCCGCAGACCGAAGAGTACTACCAGGCGCTGCGGGTGCTGAAGGTTCCGACCGCGATGGTGCGCTTCAAGAACGAATGGCACGGCACCAGCTCCATGCCGTCCAACTTCCTGCGGACGCAGATCTATCTGCGCGAGTGGTTCCAGAAGCACGCCCGGGGCAGGATGGCGACGGAGGAGTAGAGCGGGGGCGGGCAGCGCCTGCCTCTTCCGGCCCGGCTTGGATTTCGGGGCCGTGGGCACACCTTCCGGGGTCTGCCCATGGTCGCTCGGGCCGGCCCCCCGGGCGCGGCTGGATGTCGCGTTCGTGGCGGCGGGCTCGCGGTGCGGCGTGTTGCGTTCATCGTGCGTCCGTGAATCCGGTCCTCGCAACGAATCCGGTCAACCTGGCATCCCCCTGATATACGCGATGGTGCGCGGCACGGGTCGCGCGACCAACGGCCGAGACCGAGCGGCGACGCCGGCATCAGGGAGGGCGCAGCATGACGGATCTTCATTCCCCCGGGGGGGCGCGGACCGGGTTCGCGAGGCGCGTCGGATGGTGGGTGGCCGCCTTGCTGGCGGTGTACCTCGTCTGGTCGGCCAGCCATTTCCGGGGTCGGCCCGATGCGGCGGCGGACTTTCTCGCAATCCTGGCGCAGAGTCTTCCCGGCACGATCGCGATGTTCCTGCCGCCCGCGGTCTTCGCCGGTGCGCTGGCCGGCTGCGGTCTCCTTGCCGGTGGTCGCGGGGGGACCGCGCGGCGGAGTTGGCGCCTTCTCCTGTGGCTGGCGCTGGCGGCGTACCTGCTTGGTGCGTTGGTCGAACCCGCTCTTGCCCGCTGGACGGGTTCCGACTGGGCCTTTCCCCCCTCCCTGCTCCACTCCGCGGAGGCCGCGCGCGAGGCTGCGGAGGCCACCACCGGCAGCGAAGCCCGGGGTCACTCCCGCCAGGCGGCGTACGATCTGCGTCGGCTGCTAATTCCGATCGCCAATGCGGCGTTCGTCTGGGTGGCGGCGGTTCTGGGTGAGCTGGCCGGGCGTCTGACCCGCGCCCTCTCCCTCTGGCCCCGCTATTCGGTGCGCTGGCTCGCGGGCGGTCTGGTCTTCGTCCTCTTCTGGATTCCGGCGCAGATGGCCGACGAACTGGTCGCCCACTGGTCCGCATGGGGCGGGTTGCTCCTGGCGATGCCGCTCGTCCTGCCACTGGTCCTGGCGGCGGTCCTCTTCGCCATCGTGCGGCCCGGCCGCGGATCCGGCCGATGAACTATCCCGTAGCCGGCGCCGACTTCGATCTGGAACGCTTCCGGGCGGGCGACCAGGAGCTCTTTCGGGAGTTGGTGCGCGAGGTCTCGCCGCGACTGCTGCGGGTGATTCGCGGCTTTGCGCGGGACGGCGACCATGCGGACGATCTGCTGCAGACCACCTGGATCCGAATCTATCGCAAGCGCGCGCGCTTCTCCGGCACGGGATCGTTCCTGGGGTGGGCGCTGACGGTGTGCCGCAATGTCTGCCGGATGGATGCGCGGGCGCGGCAACGGGCACGGCTGCTTCGACTTGACGACCAGCGCACCCTCGCCGACCCGAAGCCTGGCCCGGCGGAGCGGAGCGTTCGCCGGCAACGGGCGGCGGCCCTCTACGGCGCGCTCGAGAAACTCGCCGTGCGGGAGCGCGACGCGATCCTGATGCGGCTGATCGAGGGGCGAAGCGCTGCCGAGGTGGGGCGCATCCTCGGAGTGAAGGAGGTGTCGGTGCGCTCGCTGATCCACCGGGGGCTGGGAAAGCTGGGCCGGATGGAGGCGCTGGCAAGGAATATCCTGTGAGCCGCGCGGACAGATGTTCGCGACCTGGAAGGGCTCTCCAGGCCGGGAGAGACACGTCAACCTGCAAGGAGGAAGAGACGATGAAGAGGAGATCGATGATGAGGACGCTGCGCGCCTGGTTGGGCGGGGGATGGGCCGGACGCGCCAGGGCGAATGCCGCGGACGCGGAAGCGACCGATCGCCTGGTCTCGGCCGCGCTGGACGGGGCGGCGGACCAGCCGTCCGTGGATCGGGCCGCTCGGCCTTTGTCCACGGGCTGGCGGCCGTCCGATCGGACGAGGGGGAATGCGGAAGCGCCGACGCCGGGGGACGCGCGGGAGACGGCGAAGCTGATCCAGGCGATCCGCGAGATCGGAATCTCCGATGGGACGCTGCCGGAGCCGCAGGTGAATGCAATCATGGCCGGGCTGAGGCGCGAGGCGGGGGGCGCATCCCGGAGGCAGGCGCGGCGCGACGCCCTGGGAATGGCCGGGGGTTTCCTGGCCAGCGCGGCGACGCTCGCATCGGGTCTGCTTCTGGTGGGTGGAATCCCCTCCACTCCTCCGCTGGGCCCCGGCGCGGTCCCGCCTCCGGTTCTCGCGCTGGCGGTGGCCTCGCTGGCGGCGCTGGCCGGACTCTTCCTGTACCGCGAATCGAGCCGGCACCGCGAACTTCCGCACCGCGAATCGAGCCGGGGTTCCTCGCCCGCCCTGCCCGTCGTCGCCCTGGCCGCCCTGGCGACCGCTTCGTGCGCTCCCGACTCGCCCGATTCGCGCGAGGGCGACGCCGCGACGGAGATCGAGATCCCCGCCACCGCACTCACCGTCTTCGAAGAGGGCGACGAGCTCTGGGGCGTGCGCGACATCATCGAGTCGGGCGATGCGATCTGGGCGCTCACCGAGGCCGAGCCCTTCCTGCGCGCCCACGACCCCGGCGGCCGCATCCTCGCCGACTTCGGCACCTCCGGCGAGGGACCGGGAGAGCTCAGCAATCCCTGGACGCTCTCGGCAACCGATCCCGCAGGTTCGGTCATCGTCTGGGACCATCGGAACCGGCGCCGCTCCATCTTCACCTCGGCGGGCGAGTTCGTGAGTTCGGTCCCGGCCCCGGCCGTGCCCAACGGCGCCATTCGCGGCGACATCCGCAACGTGACCTTCGGCAATCCCTTCCGCGTCGGCGAGGACCGCGGCGGGCTCTTCGTGGCCAGCTACGGCGACGGGCTCTCCCGGCCAGCCGACTTCTGGGGTGGAAGGATCCTTCGCATCGGCGATGGCCAGGCGGAGCCGCGCACCGTCGTGGATTTCGCCGCCGACCTTCCCGGCGCGGCGAATCGCGTCCCCCTCATGGGACTGGCTCCGGTTCCCCTCTGGGATCTCTGCCCGGACGGACGCATCGTCGTCCTCGATCCGGTGGCGCGCAGCCTTCACCTTCATGCCCCGGACGGCGCCGAAGAGCGGCGGATTCCCCTGGCTTGGGCGGCCCGGGCGCTGTCGCGCGAGGAGCGTCTGGGGTATGTACGGGCGATGATCAGCGGCGAGACGAGGGGAACCGACATCGCCGACGAAGAGGTCAACGCGGCCGCGGAGGGGATGTTGGCGCAGGCCGGGGACCAGTTGGCGACGGAGGCCCCGCTCGGTGTGGATCTGCGGTGCGCCCCGGGCCGGGTCTGGATTCAGGAGTTCGACGGCGCCTCGCACGCGCTCGGATACGGGCGGGGGTGGAGGACGGTATCGCTGGACGGCGCCAACCCTGGCGCGGAAAACCAAGCCCCGCGCTTCCAACGCATCCTCTTCCCCGAGGGCTTCGTCCCCTGGCGCCTGACCGATTCAATGGCGATCGGCGTGATGACCGACGACCTCAACCTTCAGCGCCTGGCCGTGGTGCGACTGGAATCGGCGTTCAGGTAGTCCCCGCCTTTCGCGCCATCCGCTCGCGACCAGAGCAGGCCGCAAGATTTCGGTTGCCCCGATGGCTGCCGCGCCATTCCCCCATCGCGCGAACCGGGCTTTCAGCTCCGGGCGGCATACACCGCCACCCGCAGCGGCGGCTCCACCCACCAATGGAATTGGAAGCGGTTCTCGCCCTCGACGATCACGCCCTCGCGCCGCTCGCGCGTCCTGGGCCACTCCCCGCGCTCGTTCAGAACGGCAAGCAGCTCGTCCGGCCCCAGCGCGGCCACCCGTTCCTCCAGGGCGCGCTCCATCCTGGCGAGCACGGTGCGTTCGGCGTCGCGCTGCACCGGGGCTTCCGCCTCGGCAACCACCTCCGCCTCCGCGACGAGCCGATAGTCCTCCTGGAAGCGGGCGGCCCGGATGGAGAGGCGGTGGTCGCGGCGAAAGCCGATCTCGGTCATCGCGGCCGGATTGAAGTTGGGGACCACGCTGTGCCAGGCGGCGCCGTACCGTCGAATGATCATCCTGTCTGTCCAGTCGGTGGCCAGGGTTTTGGTGAAGTGAATCGCATCCGCCCGCGCGGCGGAGGCTTGTGCAGGGAGCTGGAGACTCGACCGCAATCGCCGCCGCGTCCGCCCGTGCGACGGGGCTTCGGCCAACGAAATCGAAGGAGCGGATTCACCCGTGGCGGAGCAGTTCGGCCAGCGCCTCGGCGTCCAGCTTCTCGCCGGCCCGGCTCCCCATCCCCCGCCCCGTGCGGGACCGAGTCTTCGCCGCCGCCTTCGCCTCCTGCACGACGCCCCCGGCAAAGTCGAACTCCGGGTGATGCACCTTCTCGATTCGCCGCTCCAACTGGTGCTCCAGGGTGCGAAAGGCGCCCAGATCGGCCGAGGTCACGAAGGTGACGGCCTCGCCCGCCGCCCCCGCCCGCCCCGTCCGCCCCACGCGGTGCACATAGTCGCCCGGATCGAGCGGCACATCGTAGTTGACCACATGCGAGATCCCCTCGATGTCGAGGCCGCGCTGCGCAATGTCGGTGGCCACCAGAACCCGCACCTTGCCCTCGGTGAAACGTTCGATCGCGCGGGTTCGGTGGTGCATCTGCCGGTTGGAGTGAATCACGTCGCCGGAGATTCCGGCGCGGTCGAGACGCGACTTGAGGGTGTCGGCGCCGATCTTGGTGCGGGTGAAGACAAGCACCTGGTCCCAGCCCGGTTCGCCAAGGAGATGAACCAGGAGATCGGGTTTGCGGTCGGGACGGACCGAGTAGGCCACCTCGGCGATCTCCGCGACCCGCGAGCCCGAGGGCGACGCCTCCACCCAGATCGGATCGCGCGTCATCTGCAGCGCGAGGGCGTGCACCGCATTCGGCATCGTGGCCGAAAAGAGCAGCGTCTGCGGACGCTTCCCCAGGCCGCGCACCACCTGCTCGATCTGCGGCCGGAATCCCATGTCGAGCATGCGGTCGGCCTCGTCGAGAATCAGCAGCCGCACCCGCTTCAGCCGCGCGCTCCCGCGATTCTGAAGGTCGATCAGGCGGCCCGGCGTCGCGACGACCACCTCGTCGCCGCGTTTGAGCGCGTTGAACTGCGGCCCGTAGCCGACCCCGCCGAAGATCTCCGCCGCCCGCACCGAAGTCCCCCGGGCCAGCGCCTCGGCGTCTTCGCGCACCTGCTGGGCCAGCTCGCGGGTCGGACAGAGAACCAGGACCTGCAGCCCCTTTCCCTCGCGGATCGACTCCAGCGCCGGAAGCATGAAGGCCGCCGTCTTGCCGGTGCCGGTCCGCGCAATCCCGACCACGTCGCGTCCGTCCATGACGAGCGGAATCGCGCGGCGTTGAATGGGGGTGGGCGCGGTCCATCCGAGCGCCTCGACGGCGGCGAGGCTGTGGGAGGAGAGTCCGAAGGAGGAAAAGTCGTTGGCTTCAGTCAAATTGCTTACGATTCCGGTAGATGCGCGATTCCGGCAGATGCCCCATGGTGGAATGGCGGGTCCGTTCGGTGGACGAGCGATCGCATCGGGGCGCTGCCCGCAAAATTGCGGCGCGAGACCTGCGCTCCGGCTTCCGCCGCCACGGAATGCTGGCGCCACCGCGGAGTGCTTCGCCACCGCGGAGTGCTTCGCCACCAAGGAATGTAATGGTCCGGGGGAATTCGTGACCGCCGGAAACCGCCAAGGTCCCGTCCTCCACCGTCCAACCGATCACCCGCAGCCCGGGGACCCGCACCGATGAACGCTTCCCCCGCCTCCATCCTCTTCGTCTGCCTGGGCAACATCTGCCGCTCCCCGCTGGCCGAGGGAATCATGGCCCATCTGGCCCGAACGCGCCATCCGGAGCTGGGTCTGCGCGTCGATTCCGCCGGAACCGGATCCTGGCATGTCGGCGAACCACCGGACCGGCGCAGCGTAGCGGTCGCGGCGCAGCATGGAGTGAGGGTGGAGGGGCGGGCGCGTCAGGCGGTCGCGCGGGATCTCGACCGCTTCGATCTCGTCGTGGCGATGGACCGCGAGAATCTGCGCTGGCTGGAGAAGCTGCGTTCCTCGCGGGGCGGCGCCGACCACGCCCAATCGGCTCTGGCCAGGATCGTCCTCATGCGGGATTTCGACCCCCGGCAGGGCGGTCCGCGCCAATCGCCCGGCTCCGGCTCGCGATCCGCCGCATTCCGGCACCGAGGCCCAGCCACCGACCGAAGGAACGACCCCGACGTCCCCGACCCCTACTACGGCGGCCCCGATGGATTCGAGGAGGTCTACCGGATCCTCGAACGCTGCTGCGAAGCGCTGCTCGAAGAGGTTGCGGGGGGTGGGCGCGATTGAGGCGTCATCGTCCTCCGCGGACCGCTCCGGGTCGTTCGGCGGACGCCATGGATTCGCATTCCCGGGTTCGCGCTCCATTCTCGCCCTGTCGACCTGTCGTCCCCGACGGCGTCACCTGCGTTCAGCCTCCGGAAAAATCCCCCCGAACCCCCACCGCCAACCCGTCCCCCACCGGCAGAATCGTCGCATCGAAGCGCGGATCCCCCGCCAGCCGCTCATTGAAGGCGTGGATGTGCGCCCCTCGCGGGTCCGAACCGGGATCCAGCACGGTTCCTCGCCAGAGCGCATTGTCGGCCAGCAGCAGCCCGCCCGTCCGCAGCAACCGCGCGCCCTCCTCCAGGTAGGCGACAAGCCGTTCCTTGTCGGCGTCCAGGAAGACCAGATCGAAGGAACCGTCCGGCCCCAACCCCGGCAACACCCGCGCCGCATCGCCCACGACCACCCGCACCCGGTCGGCCACCCCGGCCTCCGCGAAGGAGCGCCTGGCCACCTCCGCATGTTCCGCGCTGATCTCGATCGTCGTCACCTCGCCGCCGGGGAGCAGCGCCCGCGCCAGCCAGATCGTCGAGTAGCCCCCCAGCGTCCCCACCTCGACCACGCGCCGCGCCCCCGCCATTCGCGCCAGCAACTGCACCGCTCGCGCCGTCGCCGCCGGCAACTGGATCTCGGGCATTCCCGCCGCCTTCACCCGCCGCCGAACCTCGCGCAGAGGCTCGTCCTCCCCCGCAAAGAGCCGCTCGACGTACCCCTGCAGCGCGTCGTGATCCATCGTGGACGGAGCCGGCGCCCCGGAGCGAATCACCCCAGCACCTCCGCCATCCGCCGCACCCCCGCCTCGATCTCCTCGTCGGACGACGCCGTGCTCATGCGCGCATACCGCGGATCGCCGAAAGCCTCGCCCGGCACGATCGCCACCCCCGCCTCCTCCAGCAGCCGCGTGCAGATGTCGCCCGCGCAGTCCGCCTCGTCGTCGAAGCAGCCGTCCACCCGGAAGTAGAGATAGAAGGCGCCCTCGGGCCGAATGTAGGCGCACCCGGGCAGCAGCTCGTCGAAGAGCCGCATCACCAGCAGGCGCCGCCGGGCGAAGGCCTCCAGCATCGCCGCCTTGTCGCGCGCGGCCCGCTCCTCCTGCACCAGCCCCGCGATCGAGGCAACCTGCGACGGCGTCGCGGCATTCAGCGACACATGGCTCTGCAGCGCCGACATCTTCGCCGCCAACTCGGCCGACGTGTAGGAAAACCCGACCCGCCACCCCGTCATCGCGTAGGTCTTCGACATCCCGTTCGTCACCACGATGTTCCCGACCGCATCCGGGTCCAGATCCAGCGCCCCCGGCGCCTTCGCTCCCTCGCCGCCGAAGTAGATCTCCTGGTAGATCTCGTCCGAGATCAGCGTCACCCCCCGCTCCCGCGCCCACTCGGCGATCGCCCCCAGCCGCGAGCGCGAATACACCGCGCCGGTCGGGTTCGACGGAGAGGAGATGATCAGCCCCCGGGTGCGCGAGCTCGCCGCCGCCTCGAGGTCGTCCGCCGTCAGGAGGAAGTCGTCGTCCGCGCTCCCCGCCACCGGAACCGGCTCGGCCCGCGCCAGCGTCACCATCTCGGGATAGGAGGTCCAGTACGGCGAACCGATCAGCACCTCGTCGCCGGGGCCGAATAGGCAGAAACAGGCGTTGAAGAGCGACTGCTTGGCCCCCGCCGAAACCACGACCCGCGCCCCATCGGCCGGGTAGCCGGTGCCTCGCGTCATGTACCGGGCCGCCGCCTCGCGCAGTTCGGGCAGCCCCGCGGCGGGCGTGTAGCGCGTCCGTCCCGCGTGGATTCCATCGATCGCGGCCTGCGAAATCCACTCCGGCGTGCGAAAATCGGGCTGTCCCGCGCTGAGATTGACGATGTCGCGACCCGCAGCCGCAAGTTCGCGGGCGAGGGTGCTTACGGTGATGGTGGCCGAGGGGCGAAGTTTCGCGATGTTCTCTGAGAGGGTCATGGAAGGCTTCCGGAGAGGTTCCGCTTCGTTGCCGCGGCCTTGTCGCCGACCGGCGGGCAGCGGGATCTGCAAGCGCAGGAGAGAGACGAGATGGATGGGGTGAAGACAGGGCGCGGCCGCGGCCGCCACCGTCGCGCAAGGCGCGATCCGGGCAAGAGCGGGCGCCCCGCCGCCGAGCCGACAAATGTGGCGCAGGGCGCATCCGGCGCAACCCCCGCCGCACCGGGAACCGCCGAGGGGCGCCCGACAGCGACGACTTCCGGCCGCCTCCCGGTCCTCTACTTCGACTTCGTCGATCCGGCCTCGCACCTGATCGGCCACCTCCTGGACCGCGCCGCGCCGGAGGCGGCCGTGGAGTGGCGGCCGCTGGAGCTCGCGCCCCCGCCCGCGCCGCTGATCGATCCCGCGTCGGGGGAGTGGCGAGGGCGGGTGGCCGAGGCGCGCGCGGCGGGCGCCCCGCCCGGACTGGCGATCGAGTCCCCCGCGCTGCTCCCCTGGACGCGCAAGGCCCACGAACTCTGCGAGCTGGCCCGCGACCGGGGCCTCTTCCACGAGCTTCGCCGCGCCATCTTCCGGGCGCACTTCGCGGGCAACGTCGACATCGGGCGCATCGACCTGCTCGCCGAGATCGCCGACCGGGCCGGACTGGACCGCACCGAGGCCCGCGCCGCGCTCGATGTGGACCGCTACGCCGACCGGATCGCGAGGGCGCGGACGGCCGCCCGCAGGCAGGGGGTGCGCACGGTTCCCACGCTCGTTCCGGGTGGACTTCCGGGTGGGCTTTTGGCCGGACCGCGCGGGCCGGAGGATCGGGCCGAGGGTGCGCCGCTTGGCGCGCTGGCCGGAGTGCGCGAAATTGCGCGCTGGATCGAATCGCGTCCGGCGGGTCCGGGCGCATCGGCGCAGGGCTGAGGGCCACAAGGACTCCTCGCCGCCACCGAACCGCTGACCTTCGCTTCCCCCGGCGGGTCGCCCCCTGCACCGCACACCCCCTCACACCGCAACCAGGCAGAGAGCAACAATGGCAGGATATCAGCGCAAGACCGCGCTCGCACCGGGACGGGTGCTGAAGATGGCCGAGACGCATCTTCCGGCCTACATCGGGCTCGGGCGGGCGCGCGGGTCGGCGCACGGCGCCACCTACACCGGCAAGGAGGGCACCGTCGTGCTCAGCGTGCACCGCCACGGTCCCTATACCGATGTCACCGCCGAGACCGACCAGCTTCGCACCTCGCGCATGGACTACGAGATCCAGCGCTTCCTCCAGACGCTGCCCTACGAGTACGGCGACGCGGAGGGACCGCGGCCCGGGGACTTCGGCGGGTAGTGGACAGCTTCGAGTCGTTGCCGCTGGGACCCGAGATCGTCGCGGCGCTCGCCGCCGAGGGAATCGAGACCCCAACCCCCTTCCAGGCCGCCGCGATTCCGGTGATCGCGCGGGGCAAGGATCTGATGGGACGCGCGGGCGCGGGCGGCGGAGCTCTGGTCGCATGGGGGGCGCCGCTGGTGGAGCGGCTCGAGGGCGGGCACGGATCGCCGGTCTGCGCGGTGATCTGTCCGGGCAGCCGCCAGGCCACCGAGCTGGCGCGGTCGCTGGCGTCCCTTTGCGATGGATCGGACCTTCGCGCGGCCGCGCTGGCGCCGCACTGGAATCTCCCCGAGCGCGCCGATTTCCTCGTCGTTCCCGCCAACCGGCTGGCCGCGCTCTACGATGGCACGGTGAGCTGCGACCGCATCGCCGCGATCGTCATCCACGACGGCGACGGCGTGATCCGCAACGTTCCCCGCGACCGTTTGGAGGCGTGGCTGACCGGTCTGCCGCAGGGGTGCCAGCGCATCTTCTGCGGCCTCCCCTTCGGCGACGAGCTGCGGTCGCTGGCACGGCGCTTTTCGCAACGCGCGGTCACGATTCCTCCCGGCTCCGCCCCACAGCGGTCGCGGCGGCCAGGCGCCCGCACCCTCAGGCTGGTCGTTGCGGAGGGCGACCCGGACGAGGCCGTGCTGGCCCGCAGCGCGGAGATCCTCGGCGAGGGAGACGCGCGCCACCTGCTGCTCTTCGCCGGATCGGCCGATCGCGCCGCCGATCTGGGCGATCTCCTGGCCCTTCACGGCTACCGCTGCGGCCCCCCGGGCGACGGCTCGGCGCCGGTCTGGCTCTGTCCCGGCGACGAAGAGGAGGCGGCGGCCGCGCTCCTGAAAACGATGCCGGCGGCCGCCCAGGTGGCCACGATCTCCTGCGGGGCGCCCGCGGGGCGCGAGGCCGCGACGCGACGCCATGGCCAGGGGGGGGAGGGGTGGGTCCTCTGCCCGATTCGCGAGCTTGCCCACCTTCGCCATCTGGCCGCCGAAGCCGGTTTCGTCCTCAAAAGGATCAGGCCCGAACGGAGCGAACGCGTCTCCACCGCGCTGGACACCCTGGCCGACCGCGTTCACGAGACGGCGCGCGACCCGGCCATCACCCCGTACTACCTGCTCGTGGAGTCGCTGCTCGATCGATTCTCGGCCGCCGAGGTTGCCGCGGCCACGCTCCTCCTTCTGGACCGCCAGACCGGCGCGACCCGGGCGGCGGCGCAGAAGCCGGCAGGCACCGTTCCCGAGAGCTGGACCCGTCTCTTCGTCTCGGCCGGCGAGCGCGACGAGATCGGACCGCGCGAGCTGCTCGGGGCGATCGTCAGCGAATCGGGGGTGGCCGCCAAACGGGTGGGACGCATCGATGTGCGCGAGAGTCACTCTCTGGTGGAGGTCCGCGAGAGCGATGCGCGGACGGTGATCGCGGCGCTGAACGGGATCACATTCGGCGGCCGCGCGCTGCGGGTGGACTACGACCGCCCGAAGGACCGGCGACCGAACCGGGGGCCCGCGGGCGGGCGGCCAGGCGGAAGATCAGGCGGGGGAAGGCCCGGCGCCAGACCGGGAAGCGGACGCCCGGGAGGGGGAAGACCGCGCGGCGGCGGCCCTGGCCGGCCGGGACCTCGGGGCAGACCCGGCGGCCGCCCGGGATCCGGACCGCCCTTCCGCCCCCGACGACCGGCAGGCGGGTAGAAGTCTCGCTCCGGGGGCCCGCGCAACAGGGGGAAGTTCGGCTCCGGCTGCGCGGCCGTCGTCATGTGGTCGGGCGGCGTCGCCGGAACCCGGCCGGGCGATGAAGGCTACGCCGCCGCCCCGTCGCGCCGCCGCCGGAAGATCCGGTAGAGGAAGAAGGCGGCCGCCACGACCAGACCGATCGTCAGCGCCTTCATCAGCAGACCGAAGACCATCCCCAGAAGGGGCGCGGCCACCGCGGCCAGCAGCTTGAGCAGCAGCACGCTCACCACACCCGTCGCCGCCACCGCGCCAACAGCTTTCATTGAACCCATCGTTCCCTGACTCCTTGCACACATGTGATTGGGGGTACGCGCGCGCCCGGCGTCCCCTCGATCCCGTTGGGGAGAGGCCCCCTTCGGCGCCCCTCCGGATCCGACCGGCGTCCCTACCCGCGGAAACGGTAGGAAAGTTTCATGAACACGCCCTCGGCCTCCGGGCGCAGGTCGCGGAAGCGGAAGGCCTGCATGTCCTCCATCGCCCGCGAATACCCCACAAAGAAGACCGTTCCCGGCGTCGGTTCGTAGCTCAGCAGCGTCTCGACCGCAAAGTCGTTCACCCCCGAGCCATCCAGCGCCAGGCACGAGTCGCCCCTGCACCAGGAGACCGGCAGACCGCCGTCGGGCGTCATGAGAACCCCCCGGTCCTGGCTTCCATACTCCACGATCGTCCGCAGGAAGAGCGCGCGGCTGAACTGATACTGGCCGGTGAGCCGCGGAATCGTGGCCCGCGAATAGAGCGATCCGTCGCGCTGGCGGAAGAGGCTCGTGTGATTGACGCTCACATCGATGCTGAGATTGGTGGTGGGGAAGAGATTCAGGCTCGCATTCCCCGACCAGGAGTTGGCGACATCGACCGGCGTGTCGGTGATGAAGTCGAAGAGCGGCGTCTCCGAACGCGTCACGCGGACATTGCTGCGGACCTTGTCGAAGGGATTCACCCAGATGAAGAGCGTGCCCGAATTGAGCCCCTCGAAGAAGGCCGGATCGGCGGCGAAGGGACGGCGCTGCCCATCGGCGGCCACCGCAAAGAGACCATCGTAGTCGGCGCGGCCGAACTGGTACCAGGAGCGCGTGTAGTTCCCCCAGAGCGTAACGTTGTTCCGCAGCGAGAGGCTGCCGCCCATCCGGATGCGGCGCTCCTCGGCCCAGCCCCGCCGCCAAAAGGCGTCGCGGTCCCAGAAGCCCTCCATCTCGAGGCTCGGCCCCCAGCGTTCGACGAGATCGCCGGGCCGGCCGCGGAAGTTGTAGCTCGCCTGCGAACGAAGCTGCGAGACGCCGGTGCGGCGGATGAAGCCGCTCCGCGCGATAAAGTCGTCCGAGACATCCAGCATGTTGGCCTCGAACTGGAGATTGCGGCCGGTGCGGGCGAACCGCGCCGAGACCAGCGATCCACTCTCCCGCGCCTCCGATCCCTCCGCCGTGCGGCTCCCCGCCGCCAGCACCGTGAGGGTGTAGCGTTGCCGGAGCTGGAAGCGGCCGTCGATCCCGGCCACCCGGTTGAAGCGATCGCCGCTGTAGGAACGGTCGGTGTAGACCATCCCCAGATTCGAGGTGGCGCCAAGGTCGCGCCGCAGCCGGAAGATGTTCACGATCGGGTTGGCCGTCTCGCCCGATCCGTCGGGGTGGGCCACGTCGTCCACGGCGTTGAGGAAGCCCGCGTTGAAGTTCCCGATCTTCCCCTGAATCTTGGCGCCGCCCACCGGATCCACGATCGAGCGCGTATAGACAAGCTGTTGCGGCAACTGGAAGATCTCGGTCCCCTCCAGGAAGAAGGGCCGCTTCTCGCGCAGGTAAAGGGCGAAGCGTTCATTCACCGCGATCTGCCCGGCGTCGGCCTCGACCTGAGAGAAATCGGGATTGTAGGTGCCGTCGAGCGTCAGATTCGAGGTGATCCCGTAGGTCACGTTGAAGCCGAAGTCGCCATCCACCCCGCCCCGCTCCAGCCCCCCGAGATCGTCGCTCCAGGCGCTCTGATGCGAGAGGGTCTGCACCGGATTGACTTCGAGGAAGAGCCCGGGGTCGAGATCGCGCAGATCGCGCAGACTTCCGAACTGCTCCATCCGGTTCGCCACATTGGCCGTGATCGGCGCCCACGACTCGGAGTAGCCGTTGCGCGCAATCCTCCGCTCCACCTGAAGTCCCCAGTCCTGCAGCTCCTGGTCGCGGAACTTGATGCTCTTGAGCGGCAACTTCACCTCGACCGAGTAGCCCCAGTCGAACACCTTCCCCTCGGAGTCCCAGACGAAATCCGGGTTCCAGTCGATCGGCGGACCCATGCGCCCGCGCCGGCCGCCTCCGCCCACCACCCACAGCCCATCCTGCTGCACCCCGAGCGGATTGACCATGATCACATAGCCGCGCCGCCGGTCGTCGAAGGTGTCCACGATGAAGCGCACATAGTCGTCGGAGAAGCCGAAGGAATCGCGGTCGCCCAGGGTGGCCCGCACCCCGCCCGGAAGGTCGTCGTAGGCCTCGACTCCGAAATAGACCGCGTCCTCCGTGACCAGCACCCGCGCCACCGTCCGTTGCGTCGCCGGAACGCCCTCCACCGGATCGAACTGCGTGAAACCGGTCAGGATCGGCGCATCGGCCCAGGCCTCGTCGTCCAGAACGCCGTCGATCCGAATCTCCGCGCTCGGCGTCTGCACCCCCGCCACATCGAGCTGGCCGTCAATCCCGTGATACTCCACGCCCGTCCGCTCCGCGTCGCCCCCGGCCCCGGACGCCACCCGGTCCGCGAGCGCGCCCGCATCCTGGCCCGCGACCGCCAATGCCGCCGCGACCGTCGCCGTCAATATCTTCACCGCGCGTCGTCTTTCGCTGTATGCTCTTTCAGATCGAAATCCATTTCGACCGATCCTGTTTCAGACACCCCCGCCCCCGCGAACGTTGACTCTCCAGGGCCATCCCATGAAAGGTAGCGCCGATTCGCCCATGACCACGCTGAAGGACATCTTCCGCCTCCGCATGAGCCGCCTTACCCGCGGCCAGGCCGAGTGCCTCCTCGCGCAGGTCGTCGACGGGGTGGCCACGCCCCGCTGCCCGGAATGCCTCGGGCTCTGCTCGGTCATCCGGACGACGCCGTGGGACGGAGTCCCCTATGTCCGCCGCCGGATCGTCGTGCGTTGCTCGCGGTGTCTCGCCAACTGTTCGCTGGAGCTCAAGGACAACCGGGAGTCGCTGGGGGCGGAGTCCGACGCGGAGGAGGACGATTTGCGGATGGAACGGGAGAGGCGCCTTCGGCGATAAGAAACGGGAGAGGAGGACTCAGCGTTGAGAAATCCCCGCGGTTGCCCCCCCGCGCGGGCGGCGCGTATCGTTGTCACGGCGTCGCACGGGGGTACCCCCCCGCCCCCCCGCCATCCGGCCGCCACCGTCGCCCCGAGGAGGAACGCCATTCATCCGTCCAGGTTCCGCCCCATCGCCTCCATCGCGCCGGATCGATCCCTTTGCGATCGGCGGACCGGGTTGCGCGGCTGCACGGCGGCCGCCGCCACACCCGCGCCGGGCCGGTTTTCGCGGCCGGGATCTCGCGCCGTTGCGACCGCCCTCGTCGCGGTCGCCGTCGCGCTCCTCTCGGCCACCGCCGGCGCGGCCCAGGAGAGGGACCGCCACCGCGACGACGACCTCCCCCTCTCCGGCTCCGGCCTCGTCGTCCTCGATCTTGCGACGAGCGTGGCGGCGGCGGGGTTCGGCGGGGCCTTTCCGGCCGCGGGCAATGGCGGCTTCGCCATCTTTCACCATCCGGCGCTGATTCGCGGCGAAGGGTTCGGCCTCGCGGCGGGCTCCACCGGCTACCGCCACGGATCCGGCCACCCGGAGTCCGATTGCCACCGCGAGCACGGCGATCACGGCCACTGCGCCGGCGACGACGATCACGATCACAACGACCACGCCGGCCCGGCCCTCGCCCTCTCGGCCAGCGGCGCCTGGCTGGGCGGCACCGTCGCGGCCGGCCTCGCCCTCGCCCGGAACGGCGCCGAATCCCTCGCCGCGATCGGTCATGCGCGCACCCTCTTCGGCTTCCGCGTCGGCGCGGCCGCCAAGCTCGTCGCGCAGCAAAGCCCCGGGCACGGCTCCACCGCCCACGCCGCCGCCCTCGATCTCGGTCTGGCCCGCGAGTTCGGCTGGCTTGCCACGGTGCTCACCGTGCAGAATCTCGGCCCCGATCTCCGCCACTCCGACCACCGGACCCACCTCGCGCAACGCGCCGTCCTCGCGGCGGCGACCGATCGCACCCCTCTCGGCCCCCTCGACATCGGCGGCGCCCTGCAAGTCGCGGTGGAGCGCGGTGGACGGATCGTGCCCGGCGGCGGTCTGGAGCTCTCCTACTGGCCGATCCAGCGGCGGGTCTTCGTGGGGCGGATCGGGGGATTGCGCACCCGCGACGACGGCTCCCCCATCACCTTCGGAGCGGGCTTCGAGGGCGATCGCATCCGCCTCGACTACGCCTTCATCGACGCCGACCCCGCGCTGGGACCGCACCGGATCGGGGTGGCGATTCGGTAGCTTCGCCCGCCGGTCGCGTCCGGAGCGAGCGGAATCAGCCGAAGGCGCGGCGCACGAACGATTCGTAGACCCGGTCGCCGAACCACTTCCGGACGAAGAGCAGCGGACGCGCCATCACGCCCTTCACATAGCGGCGGCGCGGCCTGGCGGTCGTCGCCGCCCTGACGAACACCTCGGCCAGCACCCGGGCCTCGGTGCCCCGCGTCTGCGCCTTCGGGTCGGAGAGCGCCGCGATGAAGGCGTCCAACTGCCCCTTGTAGGCGGACTCGGGGCTGTAGTACTTGCCCATGTAGGCGCCGGTCACGTCGCCGAACTCGGTCCTGATGAGGCCCGGCTCGACGAGAACGACCTGGATGTTGAAGGGGGCGGTCTCGATGCGGAGGCAATCCGACCAGCCCTCCAGCGCATGCTTGCTGGCGTGATACCAGGCGCCGAAGGGAATGAAGATCTTTCCGCCCATCGAGGAAGTGTTGACGATCCGGCCCCCGCCCTGCGCGCGCATGTGCGGCAGAACAAGCCGGGTCAGGTGAGCCAGCCCGAAGAGATTCACCTCGAACTGATACCGCGCGTCGTCCAGGGGAATGTCCTCGACCGGTCCGTACATGCCGAATCCGGCGTTGTTGATCAGGACATCGATGCGTCGCTCGCTCTCGATAATCCCGCTCACGACCCGCTCGTTGTCGTCTTCCTTCGTGACGTCCATCTGCACCGGCTTGATGCCCTGCTCGGCCAGGTCCTGCATCCGGTCCAGCCGACGGGCGCCCGCATAAACGGTGTGTCCCTTGCGGGCCAGAAGAAGGGCGGTCTCGCGGCCCATCCCGGAGGAAGTGCCGGTCACGAGAATCACTTTGCTCATTTGTCCTGCCATGTTCGGGGTACGCTGGTTGCCGGGAGAAATCGACTTGCCGGGAGAAAACGACTTGCCGGAGGAATCGATTCGGCGGACGAGCCGGGATCGTTCGGTGGCCGTCCTGGCTGTCCGTCCCTCTCGGCAAGGCGTCGGCAATCTAGCGAAAACGAGGATTCCGGGGCAGTCCCGGAGTCGAGACGTGGACAGGTCGCCGGGCGACGGCCCGGCAGTTCAGCGAGCGGCGATCGTCAGCTCCAGCTTGGTCGCAAAACCCTCTGACCGGTCGTGCCCGGCCCCACAGGCCCCATCGCAATCCACCCCGTCCTCAGCGCGCCGACCCGGGGGGCACCCGCGCTTCCCGGAAGGCCGGGTGCAGCCGCGAGATGCCCACATCGTCGACGACGACGGTGCCCGCTTCGGTGCGGTCGAAGATGAGGGCGACGGTGGCCAGGGTGGCCGGATCGAAGGCGGGGTTGGCGGCCGCGAAGTCCGCGAGCGGGATGGAGAAGTGCTGCAGGATGAGTTCCCAGGGATCGGCGAAGCGTTGGGATTCGAGGTCGCGGCGGCGCAGGACGCGGATGGTGAGCGGTTTGCGCAGGGGGCCGTAGTCGTTCAGGATTGCGCGCGCCGTGTCGCCGTCGAGGTCGATGGCTGCGACGGTGAGTTCGACCGGCGTTCTCGCCTCGTCGCCGGGGTCCTCCTCCTGGCCGCCGGCGCGGTCGCGGTTGCCGGGGCCGCCGCCTTCGCCCTCTTCCCCCTCCTCCTCTTCTTCCTCATTTGCCTCGTCCGCATCGGGATGCCTGCGCGGTCCCGGCTCCCGGTCCAGCGCGCCCACATGCATTTCGAGGGTGGCTTCGGCGTCGGCGGACCAGCGCCCGGCCAGCCCCTCGGGCAGGTCAATGGCGAAAACGGCGGGGGGCGCGGCCTCGTCGGAGCCCCGGTAGCGGTTGTTCCAGCCCAGCCAGAGCGCCTGGTTGATCTGCGACGACGAGGTGTTGGCGCGGTTGGCGGAGCGGAGTTGGAGTCGTCCCTCGCGCCAGGTGCTGAAGTCGGTTCCGTGGAGCGCGACCCCGGGGGCCGAACCGGTGGTGACGTCGATGTCCTCCTCGAAGTCGGCGAGCGGGCGAAAGGACGAATCCATGAAGCGCGTGATGTACATCGTCGGGGGGAGCCAGCCGCCGGCGACGCGGTGGTCGCGGAAGAGGGGGCGGTAGCGGTCGTCGCCCTTGAGGGTGACGTCGAGGAAGGCGGAGACGAAGACGCGGCCGAATTCGCGCTGGTCCTCGGGCGGGAGCAGGCCGTCGAGCTCGAGGATGCGGCCGCTGCGGGGGCCGTTGTCGTGGGCGCCCCAGACGGTGTTCCACTGGCCGTGGTTGGCGCGGTAGACGTAGACGGCCGATTTGAAGAAGTCGTCGGAGGGAGATTCGGCGTCGGGGCTGAAGTGCAGGCGGTTGAAGATGCGCAGGCCGTGGAAGCTGGTGACGTCGCCGTCGTGCGAACCGTGGAAGACGAGATAGTTGAAGTCGTGGAGCGGAGAGCGCTGGTCGGCGGGAAGGTACTGGCCGTCCACGGGCGCGATCGAGATGACCGACCGGATGTCGAAGCCGAAGTCGAACTCGAAGGATGCATCGTCGGGGTAGCGGGACAGCCGGTTGAAGGCCGCCGCAAGCGCCACCGCCTCGCCCCCGCGGGAATGGCCGATCAGCGCGATCCTGGTCATGTCCACCCGGCCGTGGAAGGGACCGCCCGCATCCTCGTTGAAGCGCCGCCATGCCTGAAGATGCTTCAGAAGAAGCCAGCCGCGCCCGTCGTTCTCGCCGCGAATGCCGCCATTGATGAAGTTCATGTCGACCGAGGCGAGGATGTAGCCGCGGCTCGCCAGGAGCTCGCCGAGCCAGTCGTAGCCGGGGTCGGAGAAGTCGCGCATGTTGTGGTTGCCGTGCACCACCAGGACGAGGGGATGGGGGCCGGGGGCGTCGGGGTGCCAGACGCGCGCATTGATGGGGAAGGAGTCGGGCGAAAATCCCCAGTACTCGTTGCGCGATTTGGCCGAGGCGCCGAGATCGACCAGGGTGGAGGCGTCGACGGTCTCGGTGACGATGGCGACCGAATCGCGGTATTCGGGGCGGTTCCGGTCGGTTCCGCTGCCGTAAAAGAGGGTGAGGACGCCGTGGGGACCGGGCCGGGCGGGGTTGGGTTGATCGAGGTAGTGCTCGGCGAGGACGGTGGCCGCGTCGGAGGGGGTGAGCTCGAGGGAACCGGCGCAGGAGGCGCAGAGGAGGGTGGCCGCGAGGAGGGGGAGGGGG
>JAJEBW010000047.1 GCA_022822325.1 Gemmatimonadota bacterium
AAGAACCGAGGCCCCAAACGCCTGCGTCACCAGCCCCTCCTTCCACCGGCCGTACACCTCCTCGAATCGCTCCTCCCCCGTCCTGCCCTCCAACTTCGTCCGGCTCATCGCTCCTCCTCCGTGAGTGTCTCGAACCGGACAGATTACTCACTTCCAAAAACCGGACAGATTATGTGCTCCGAACAGCTGCCTCCCCAAGGAAGCACAGGTTTCCGGGAATTTCCGGCCCGGCGGCTGATCGCGTCGGTGACCGATTGCGCGTTTGCGAGGGCCCCATCCTACCGCATCCGGAAGCTCGGTGGCGGTGGAGCGGCGTCATCATCGGGGAGATGCGCGTTCGCGTCGGAGATCCGGTGTCTGGTGGTCGAACGCCTGGGACGAGAGCACCCGACTTCCCCTGCCGAGGCTTCGCCGCCGATTGGCCCGTTCAGGTCGATCAGACACTACCGTGACGTGATCCGGCGGGAAGCCACGGCCTGCTTCAAGGCGAGCTTCGGAGGCGGATGGGACAAGCGCAGTAACGGCGATGGGTCATTTCTTCCAACAGGTGAGGGTTTGGATCCGGTACCCCCGTGATGTCCCTCACTCCACGCTGCTGCAGCTCGCCACGATGCGCGCACGGATCCACTCGTCCACCTTTCCCCCTCGATCCAGCCGACCGCGCGAGCGCCCAGCGAGATCAATCTGGAAACCGATGCCGAACGACGAACGAACCGGCGCGTCCTGTGGTCCGGTTTCCCTGCCCGGCGGATGGCGCTCTTCGTCCGAAGTTCCGCCATTCTCCGATTGGCCGGTTGCCATGCCCGGGCGCATGGCGTGGCAAACGGGTGCTAGTCTATTGTGAGAGAATCATCGTCCACCATGAAGGGATCATCCATCGCGAAGGATCCCATCCACTCCGAAGAGGCGGGTGCGACGCGCCGCGACCGCGTCCGAGTCATTCCGCACCCCCGACCCGACCGACCGAGGCCAAGTCATCCACGTGTCCGCTGAATCCGACGCCGCTCCTTCCACCGTCCGCCGCCCCACCTGGGCCAAGGTCGTCGACCAGACCCGCTGCATTGGCTGTCACGCCTGCACGACCGCCTGCAAGTCCGAGAACGAAGTCCCCCTCTCGGTCACCCGCACCTACGTCAAGTACGTCGATACCGGCGCCTTTCCGCAGGCCCGGCGTTCCTTCCAGGTCACTCGCTGCAACCAGTGCGAGTCGGCGCCCTGCGTGACCGCCTGCCCGACCTCCGCGATGTACCGGCGTCCCGATGGAATCGTCGATTTCGACAAGAGCGCCTGCATCGGCTGCAAGGCCTGCATCGCCGCCTGTCCGTACGACGCGATCTTCATCAATCCCGAGGACCATTCGGCCGAAAAGTGCAACTTCTGCGCGCACCGGCTGGACATCGGGCTGGAGCCGGCCTGCGTGGTGGTCTGCCCGACCGAGGCGCTCCTGGTGGGGGACATGACCGATCCTTCGTCGCAGGTGGCCCGAATCGTGAATCGAGATCCGGTTGCGGTGCGGCGGCCCGAGAAGGAGACGCGTCCGAAGCTCTACTACAAGGGCGCCGACCAGGCAACGCTCGATCCGCTCGCGGCGGCGCGACCCGAAGGCGGGCTCTTCATGTGGAGCGAACAGGGAGAGGGGAAGCGAGTGGTGACTTCGGGGCATCCGGGGCCGCGCAACTCCTCGGCGGCCGCGCTGCTCAGCTACGACATTCCGCACCGCGCGCCCTGGGACTTCCGGGTTTCGCTCTACACCTGGACCAAGTCGATCGCCGCGGGGTCGTATCTCGTTCCGCTGCTTTTGCTTGCGACGGGCGCGATCACTCCCGCGAATCCGCTCTGGGTGTGGGCCGCACCGATCCTGGGCACCGTCTTCCTGGCGCTGACCGGGGCGATCCTGATCTGGGACCTGGAGCATCCCGCGCGCTTCCACCTCATCTTTCGGCGTCCGCAGTGGCGGAGCTGGCTGGTGCGGGGCGGCTTCATCATCGGGGGCTACGGAGCGGCGCTGGCGGTCCACCTCGCGCTGGCGGCCGGGGGCGCCTCGCCGCCGCTCTGGCTCGGTGGCGTCGGCGGCGCCCTTGCGGTCCTCACGGCGATCTACACCGCATTCCTCTTCGGGCAGGCCAAGGCGCGCGACATGTGGCAGAATCCGCTCTTGCCGGTGCATTTTCTGGTGCAGGCGCTGGTCGCGGGGGGCGCGGCGATCTTTCTGGCCGCGGGGATCGGGCCGCTGGTCATCCCGGATCCGCCGCCCGGCGCCGTTGCGCTTCCTCCTTCGCTTCCCGGCGTCTCGCCGGGAGACGCCGCCGGTTCCGCTCTCGTCCTCTTCGCCCTGGCCAGCCTCGCCCACGCTCTTATGATCCTCGGGGAGATCCTCATGCCACCGCCCACGGCGCACGCGCGTCTCGCCGAACGCGAACTGACCCACGGTCGCTACCGCCACTGGTTCCGCATCGGACTCCTCGGGGCTCTGGTCGGCGCGGCCGCTCCCTGGTTTGCCGGCGCCGCTCCGGGACTCGCCCTCCCGGCCGTCGCCACCGGCCTCCTTGCGCTGCTCGCCTGGGAGCACGCGCATGTTCAGGCGGGACAGTCGGTGCCTCTCGCATGAGCGGGGAAGACGGCGGCCGGCCGCGCGCGTCGATCGACGAACTCGAGGGTCGCGTCTCGGCCGCCCGAGCCGAAACCGAGGCCCGCGGCGAGACCTTCTATCCGGGCGCTAGCCGCGTCCACCTGGCCGCATTTCCCCCGAAGGAACGCTGGAGCGACTGGGTGGAGCTGGACTCGAAGGCGTGGCCGGAGAGGGTCGAGCGGCGCTTCATGCTGGTTCCGACGACCTGCTTCAACTGCGAATCGGCCTGCGGGCTGCTGGCCTACGTGGACCGCGAAACGCTCCAGGTCCGCAAGTTCGAGGGCAATCCCGAGCACCCCGGTTCGCGTGGCCGAAACTGCGCGAAGGGACCGGCGACCGTCACGCAGCTCACCGACCCGGACCGGATCCTGACGCCGTTGAAGCGGGTGGGGGAGCGGGGGGAGGGGAAGTGGGAACCGGTGGACTGGGACGAGGCGCTCGACGAGATCGCCGCGCGGATCCGAACGGCGATGGACGAAGGGCGCCACCGCGAGATCATGTACCATGTCGGCCGCCCCGGCGAGGACGGCTTCACCGAACGAATGCTGGCGGCCTGGGGCGTCGACGGCCACAACTCGCACACAAACATCTGTTCCTCGGGTGCGCGGGCGGGCTACCACCTCTGGATGGGGATGGACCGGCCCAGCCCCGATCACGAGAACGCGCGCGTCATTCTCCTGGTGAGCAGCCACCTGGAGGCGGGTCACTACTTCAATCCCCACGCGCAGCGGGTCATGGAGGGGAAGCGGCGCGGCGCAAAGCTGATCGTCTTCGACACGCGGCTCTCGAATACCGCCACCCACGCCGACCACTGGCTGTCGACCTGGCCGGGCTCCGAAGCCGCGGTGCTGCTGGCGATCGCCAATCACCTGATCCGGACCGGCCGCTACAATGCGGACTTTGTCCGGCGGTGGTGGAACTGGCGCGAGTTCCTGGAGAACCGGTCGCCCGGGGACGCTCCCCCCGACGATGCCGGTTCGCGAGGCGCCGATCCGACGACCTCGCCGCCGGGCCATGTCCGCAGCGAAGACGCGGTCCCGGAGACGGCCGCGCCCGACGATTCCCGGCCGGACGAATCCGCCTCCTTCGAGCGGTTCCAGCGCGCGCTCGCTTCCCAGTATTCCCGCTTCACATTCGACTTTGCGGCCGCCGAGAGCGGAGTCCCCGCCGAGACGATCGCCGAGGTGGCCGAGATCGTCGCCGGCGCCGGAGCGCGACTCTCCACTCACAACTGGCGCAGCGCGGCCGCGGGCAATCTCGGGGGCTGGCAGGTTGCGCGCGCGCTCTTCCTGCTGAATGCGCTGACCGGTTCGATCGCGGTTCCCGGCGGCACCTATCCCAACGCCTGGAACAAGTTCGTGCCGCGTCCGATTCACATGCCGCCGCGTCATCCGGAGCAGTGGAACGAGCTGAGCTGGCCCGCCGACTACCCGCTGAGCCTGATGGAGATGTCCTTCCTTCTGCCGCACCTGACGGCGGAGCGAAATGGGCGCCTGGATGTGTATTTCACCCGGGTCTACAACCCCGTCTGGACCAATCCCGACGGCTTCTCCTGGATCGAGATGCTGACCGATCCCGAGCGCATTGGGCTTCATGTCGCGCTGACGCCCACCTGGAACGAAACCGCCTTTCTGGCCGACTACGTGCTGCCGATGGGCCACTCGTCGGAGCGCCACGATCTGACCAGCTACGAGCAGTACGACGGCCTCTGGATCGGATTTCGGCAGCCGGTGCTGCGGGCGGCGCGCGAACGTCTGGGGGAGAAGGTGGGGTCGACGCGCGAGGTCAATCCGGGCGAGGTCTGGGAGGAAAACGAGTTCTGGATCGAGCTGACCTGGAGGATCGATCCCGATGGCAGCCGCGGTATCCGGCGCTTCTTCGAGTCGCGCGAACGGCCCGGCGAGAAGCTGACCGTGGACGAATACTACGGTTGGATCTTTGCGAATTCGGTGCCGGGACTGCCGGAGAGGGCGGCGGAGGAGGGGCTGTCGCCGCTGGACTACATGCGACGCTACGGGGCCTTCGAGATCGGGGGTTCGGTGGGATCCCGCCACGAGGAACGGGTGCCGGAGGCCGAGCTGGAGGATTGGGTGGTGGACGGGGGGGGACGGGTCTTCACGCGGGCCGGGGCGCCGCCGTCGCCGAATGTGGTGCCGATGCCGCCGCTGGATGGGGACGAGGAGGGGCGGCGGAGGGTGGGGGTGGAGGTGGACGGGGCGCTGAGACGGGGATTCCCAACGCCGTCGGGACGGCTGGAATTCTGGTCGCGAACGCTGGCCGACTGGGGATGGCCGGAGATGGCGGTTCCGGGATACGCGCCCAGCCATGTCCACCGCGAACGCCTGGGCTCTGGCCGGATGTGTCTGATCTCGACATTCCGCCTGCCCGTTCAGATTCACACGCGCAGCGCCAACGCCAAGTGGCTCAACGAGATCGCGCATACCAACCCGCTCTGGCTGCACCCCCGCGACGCGGCCCGGATCGGGGTGCGCACCGGTGACCTGGTTCGCGTCGAGACTCAAATCGGGCACTTCGTGGTGAAGGCGTGGGTGACGGAGGGGATTCATCCGGGGGTCGTGGCCTGCTCGCATCACATGGGGCGGTGGAAGACGGGGGATGGACCGCGCCAGGCGATGGCGACCGTCGCGCTGAACCGCGAGGGCACCGACTGGGAGATGAAGCGGAAGTCGGGCACGGGTCCCTTCTCTTCGCCCGACGGCGACACCGCGCGCATCTGGTGGACCGATGTGGGCGTTCACCAGAACATGACCTTTCCCGTTCAGCCCGACCCGGTCTCGGGGGCGCACTGCTGGCACCAGGCGGTGCGGGTGGTTCCCGCGCGCTCCGGCGACCGGTACGGCGACATCGTGGTGGACACCGCCAGGTCGCGCGAAGCCTTCCGGCGGTGGCTCGAACTTGCCCGGCCCGCCCGCCGACACTCGCCGGACGGCACCCGGCGGCCCTGGTGGCTGCTTCGCCCCGTTCGCCCGGTCCGCGACGCCTACGCCCTGTCATGGAACTCCTCCGGGCCCTCGGATCGCTGATCGAGAGGCCGACGCCCGAACACCGGAGGATCGCGGCCGCGCTCGGGTTGCCGACGCCTCCGGGGCACGCGGTGCATGGCGCGGTCGTTGACTTTCAGCGCTACCCGTGGGGGTCGGTGTACCTGGGCGCCGAAGGCATGATGGGCGGGGAGGCGCGCGACCGGATCGCGGGCTTTCGGCGCGCACTGGGAATGGGGGGGGAAGGCGAGGCCGACCACCTGGCCGCGCTGCTCGCGCTGGCGGCCGCGCTGGAGGGTCGGATCCGCCGGGAGACCGATCCGGCGCGCGCGGCGCTCCTGGGCGAGGCCCGCACGACGCTCTACTGGGAACATCTGTCGTCGTGGACGGGACTGTATCTCGCCTCCTTCGCGGGGTGCGGATCGCGCTTTCACGAGGCGTGGGCCGGGTTGCTGGGCGCCGCGCTCGCCCGGATCGAGGCCGGACTGGAGTTTCCCGCGCGGCTGCCCGCCGCCCTGCGCGAGGCGCCTCCGCTGGCCGATCCGCGCGCCGAGGGGGGAGCGGTCTTCCTGGCGTCGGTTCTGGCGCCCGCGCGTCTGGGGGCGATCGTGCTGCGCGACGATCTGGCGCGGTTTGCGGCCGGGGCCGGTCTTGCCTGCCGCGTCGGCGAGCGCCGCTATGTGCTGGAGTCGTTCCTGGCGCAGGATCCGGGGGCGACCTTGCGATGGCTGGCGGAGCATGTGGCCGGATGGGGCGCGCGGATGGGGGGGCGGGGCCCGGATCCGATCGCGCGGTGGTGGTCGCGGCGCGCGGCTCGGTCGGCGGGGCTCCTGGGCGAGTTGGCGGGCGCGGCCGCCGGTGGCCGCGACAGGGTGGCCGCGGGCGCGGAGACGGGGCCGTGAGGGGGCGGGGCGGGGCGGGGGGCGGGTGGCCGCAGCGGCGCGGCGTCTCGCGCGATGCGGTGGCCGGGCTGAGCGTCGCCCTCCTCATCATTCCCCAGAGCATGGCCTACGCCGAGCTGGCCGGGTTGCCGAGCGTACACGGACTCTATGCGTCGGCGGTTCCGCTGATGGCCGCGGGCCTCCTGGCCTCCTGTCCCTATCTGCAGACCGGACCGGTGGCGCTCACCGCACTGCTCACCCATGGCGCGGTCGCCACCGTTGTGCCGGCGGGCAGTCCGGAGTATGTGGGGGCTGCCGCGCTCCTGGCGCTCCTGGTGGGGTTGGCGCGGATCGTCGTCGGGTTGGTGCAGGCGGGGAAGGTCACCTACCTGATGTCGCAACCGGTTCTGCGGGGGTTCACCTCCGGGGCGGCGATCCTGATCCTTCTCTCCCAGTTCCCCTCGACCCTCGGCATAACCGGCGGTTCGGAGGAGGGTCTGGTTCGCAACACGATTCGGGTGCTCTCCAGTCCCGGTTCGTGGAGTCCGGCGGCCGCGATTCTGGCGGCGCTCACGGCGGCGGTCACCCTCCTGGCGCGCCGGATCCACCGCCTCTTCCCCGGGGCGCTGGTGGCGGTGGCGGGCGGCGTGCTCTTCTCCGTCCTCGTTGGCTACGGCGGTCCGGTCGTGGGCGAAATCCCCGGGTCGCTGCCTCCCTTCAGCCTGGCGTTGCCCTGGTCGCTGTTGCCGCAACTGGTCGTTCCCGCGGCGGTGATCGCGCTGGTGGGATTCGCCGAGTCCACCGCAATCTCACGCAGCTTCGCCACCCGCGACCGCGTCGCCTGGAATCCGGACCGCGAGTTCGTCGCCCAGGGCGCGGCCAACCTGGCGTCGGGCGTCTTCGGCGGGTTCCCCGTCGATGGCTCCTTCTCGCGCAGCAGCCTCAACCACTTGTCCGGGGCCTGGTCGCGCTGGTCGGGCGTCGTGACCGGTCTGGCCGTCCTCGTCTTCCTGCCCTTCGCGGGACTCCTCTCGGCGCTCCCGAAGGCCGTGCTCGCGGGGATCGTCATTGCGGCGGTGGCGGGACTGGTTCAGCCGCGTCTCATCGTCGGCGTCTGGAAGCTGTCGCGCATTCAGGCGCTGGTGGTCTGGTTCACCCTGGGAATGTGCCTCCTGCTGACACCGCGAATCGAGCAGGCGCTGCTCCTCGGCATTCTTCTGTCGCTGGCGATTCATGTGTGGCGCGAGCGGCGTGCCGGATTCGACTCCCGGCGCGAGGGCTCGGTCCTGCACCTCGAGGTGACGGGGATTCTCTGGTTCGCGTCGGCTCCGCGGCTGGAGGAAGCGATCGTCGAAGAGTTGAACCGGAACGAAGGGGTGACGGAGGTCGTCCTGCGCCTGGATGGATTGGGTCGAATCGACCTTACCGGTGCGCTGGCGCTGAAGCGGATCGTGGACGCGGTCGGGGGCTCCGGTGTGCCGGCCACGCTGGCGGGGGTTCCGCCGCAGGCCCGCGAGCTGATCGACAATGTCTTCGGGTCGCTGCCGGGGGGATCGGAGTAGAGAATCGCCGGCCGGACCGCAACCACGCGGATCGCTCCGCACCCGGATTCCTTGCTGGAAATGGGATTTGCGCCTGTGCCTCTGGTCGGTCAGTGCGCGATGGCGTAGGCCTCGCGGCGCGGGTCCGACGCGACGACCAGGGTGCCGTCGCGGTCGCGCATGATCATCTGGGCGCCGCCGAAGGTTGCCGTCCATCCCTGCACGATCCCGATCCCGTGTCCGAGCGCTTCCAGCTCCGCCAGCGCACCGGTCTCGATCCGGTCCTCGAAGTCGATGCGAAGCCCGCCGTAGCTGCGGAACCGGGGCGCCTCGATCGCCGCCTGCGGGGTCATGCCGAAAAGCAGTAGGTTGTTGACGATCTGCAGGATGCTCTGTGGTTGGCTGTCCCCGCCGGGCGTTCCCAGAGTGAAGGCGAAGCGACCCTCTCCATCGAGCGCCATCATGGGGGTGAGGGTGTGATAGGGACGCTTCCCCGGCGCGATGACATTGGGATGGCCGGCCTCCAGACCGAACAGCGCGCCGCGATTGTGCAGCATCACCCCGGTCTCCGGCTCCAGCAGTCCCGATCCGAAGCCGGCGAAGAGGCTCTGAATCCAGCTCACCGCGTTGCCCCAGCGGTCCACGGCGGTAAGGTACACGGTGTCGCCGGTGTCGTTGCGGCTGGCTCGGCCGGCCAGCGCGGCCACGGCGGCGTCCCCCACCCCCGGACCGCGCGATGCGGCGGCCTGGCCCGGATCGACCAGGGCGGCCCGCCCGGCGAGATAGTCGGCGTCCAGCAGGGCGTCCAGCGGCAGCTCGGTGAAGTCGGGGTCGGCGGCCCAGCGGTCGCGGTCGGCGAAGGCCAGCTTCTTCATCTCGATCAGGGTATGGAGATAGGGCGCCGTATTGTGGCCCATCGTCCGCAGATCGAAGGAGCCGGACATGCCGAAGAGTTGAAGCTGCGCGATCCCTTGCGTATTGGGCGGCAGCACCAGCATGGCGTAGCCCTCGTACCCCTTCCGCAGCGGCTCGACCCAGGTGGAGCTGTGAGCGGCCAGATCCGCGGCGCGGACATGCCCTCCCTCCGACTCGAGGAAGCCGCCCAGCGCTTCGGCGACCGGCCCGCGGTAGAATCCGTCCCGTCCCTCGCGCGCGATTCGCTCCAGGGTGGCGGCCAGCGCCGGGTTGCGCAGAAGGCTCCCGGCAGGCGGGGGACTGCCCTCCGGCAGGTAGAGAGCGCGGGCGGGATCGTTCAGGGAACCGGCGGAGGATGCGATGTCGCGGGCCAGGCGGTTCGATACCGGAAAGCCCTCGCGGGCGTAGCCGATGGCCGGCTCGAGAAGTTCGTCCAGGGGAAGCGATCCGAAGCGGTCGAGGGCGTCGGCCCAGGCGGCGACCGCTCCGGGCACGGTGACCGAAAGGGCGCCCGCTCCCGGGATCTCGTCCAGGCCGCGCTCGGCGTAGAGGGAAGGAGTGGCCAGCGCACCGGCGCGTCCACTGCCGTTCAGCGCATGAACCTCGCCGGTGGCGGCGTCGAAATGGAGGGCGAAGGCATCGCCGCCGATCCCGTTCATGTGGGGACGGACGACCGCGAGCACACCCGCCATGGCGATGGCCGCATCCATCGCGTTGCCGCCGCGCCGCAGTACGTCGTGACCGGCGGCGGCCGCGAGAGGATGGCCGGCCGAGACCGCCCCTCCCGTCCCCCGCACCTCGGGACGGTTCGTCTCCGGAAAGGAGGGCCGCACGCCCGCCCCCTCGGCTCCGCCCTCGCCGCAGGCGGCCGCGACCAGGCTCAGAGCCACCGCCCCCAGCGCTGGAAGTCCGTGGACCTTCCCGAGCGAGGACCGGGGGCGCGCCGCCGGTCGAAGGGTGCATCGCGCTGGTCCGGCGGCTGCCTGGCGCGCAGTGCCGCCGGATCGCCGCGCCCGGCTGCGGGCATCGGGGTTTGCGCCGCCGCGGCTCCCAACGCCGGGCGCGACCGTGAAGTGCGGGTTCCGCGCATCAGTCCCGCGCCCGATTCGGCGCTCCGTGCAATTCTCCGTGCGACGCTTCATGCGAATCGTCCTCGTTGTGGGTTGTGGAAGCGGGTTTCAGAGTGCCGCCCCGCCCGCGGCCGCGCCAGCCTCCCGTCGCCGCGCTCGCTCCGACCCCCATCGCCGCGGCGAGCACATTGAAGAGCAGGTCGCGGGAATCGAAGGACCGGCTCGGAACGAACCACTGAACGCCCTCGTCGATCGCTCCGGCCAGGATCGCGGCGCCGAACGCCATCGCCGAAGGCAGGAACACCCGCCGACCGTTGGAGGCCCGCTCCAGGAGCGCCTCGCGAATCAGAGCCGCGAGCACGCTGTATTCGATCAGATGCGTGCGCTCGGCAGCGCTTGCCAGGCGGGCGAGCACGAGCAGGTACACCGCCGCGACGCCGATCGCGATTCCCGCGCGGGTGAGGCGCGAGGGTCCGCCCGTCCCCCAGCGCCGGTCTCCGAGGCCAAGCGCGAGGAGCGCGGCTGCGACGAGGATCACCCCCGCGGCGAAGACGACCGCCGCCATGTCGGCGCCGGCGAGTGCGCTGAGCAGAAACGGCGAGAGCGCGAGGGTCGAGTAGATCGCGGCGAGGGTGGCCAGAGTCCAGAGCCAGAGCCGCTGTTCGCGGCGCGACGAAACCACGGCTCGCTACGCTCCGTGCAGATCGACGAGAGGAGCCGGGTAGGCGCCCGAAAAGCAGGCCGAGCAGAAGGGCCCGCGCTCCTCGACGGCTCCGATCAGCCCATCGAGCGAGAGGTATCCGAGGGAATCGACCTCGAGTTCGGCCGTGATCTCCGCCACCGACATCCGCGATCCCAGGAGTTCGCCCTTCGAGGGCATGTCGATTCCATAGTAGCAGGGGAATCGGACCGGAGGGCTCGCGACCCGGAAGTGCACCTCCGCCGCTCCGGCCTGCTGAATGAACTTGACAAGGCTGCGCGATGTGGTTCCGCGCACGATCGAATCGTCCACCACCACCACCCGCTTTCCGGCCAGAACCTCGCGCACCGGGTTGTACTTGATGCGGGCGCCGAAATCCCGGTCGGCCTGCGAGGGACGGATGAAGGTGCGGCCCACATAGTGGTTGCGCAGGAGCCCGAGCTCGTAGGGAATCCCGCTCTGTTCGCTGTAGCCCAGGGCGGCCGAGTTGGCGCTGTCCGGAACCGCGATCACGCAGTCGGCGGGCACGGGATGTTCGCGCGCGAGCTGTCGGCCGAAGGCGCGGCGGGCGCGATCCACGCTCGTCTCCCAGAGGCTGGAGTCGGGACGGGCGAAATAGACGAGCTCGAAGATGCATGGCGAGGGCGTCTCCGGGTGCAATCCCGGCAGGCTCTCGACCTCCTTGCCGCGCAGCCGCACCAGCTCACCCGGCTGGATGTCGCGCATGTAGCTCGCGCCGACGATGTCCAGGGCGCAGCTCTCGCTCGCGACGACGTGGCCGCCGCCCTCGAGCCTTCCCAGTACCAGAGGACGGAATCCCCGGGGATCGCGCACGGCGTACATCGTCTCGCCCACGGACATCACCAGCGAATAGGCCCCCTCCAGAAAGCTCAGCGCGTCGCGAATCTGCGCCACGACCGAGCGGTGCCGGGAACGCGCGACCAGGTGAACGATCACCTCCGAATCCGAGGAGCTCTGGAAGATCGCCCCCTCGTCGACGAGCTGCCGCTTCAGCATTCCGGCGTTGGTGAGGTTGCCGTTGTGGACGATTGCCAGGTCGCCCTCGGAATAGCGCACCACGATCGGCTGGGCATTGACGCGCTGTCCGTCGCCGGCGGTGGAATAGCGGACATGGCCGAGCGCGGTCCGTCCCGGCAAGGAAGAGATCCGTTCGCCGTCGAAGACGTCGGAGACAAGGCCGAGCTCCTTGTGCAACCGGGTTCTGCCATTCTCGGCGGCGCAGATTCCGGCGGCCTCCTGCCCCCGGTGCTGCAGGGCGTAGAGCGCGAGGAAGGAGAGCTCCGATGCGTTGTCGGTCCCGCAGACGCCCACGATCCCGCATTCCTCGCGGGGACGGTCGTCCAGGAGCGCGATGGGAAGGTCGGTCGGTGCTCGGCGCATGGTTCTATCCTGTCTGGCTCGTGCCTGTCCGGTTCATGATCCCGGGGATGGCGCCGAAGTGCTGCGCGCGCAGGGCGGCGAGCGGGATCCGAAGCGATTCCTGGGCCATCTCGATGACAAGGGGGGAGGACGGGGTGGTCACGGCGCCGATCCGCGCGCAGGGCACTCCAAAGCCGGCGGCCGTCCGCGCCACGGCGCCGGCGTCGCCGGGAGCGCAACTGACGACGATTCGTCCATGATCCTCGCCGAAGAGCAGGGCGGTGGCCGGGATGGGGTCGTCCAGCCGCACCGTGGCGCCCAGGCCCCCTCCGGCGCGCGGCCGTCCCAGGCAGCACTCCGTCAGCGTGACCGCGAGTCCCCCGCTGGACACATCGTGCGCCGAACGAACCCGCCCCTCCGTCGCGAGCGCCACGATGCACCGTTGCAGTTGCCGCTCGGCGGCCAGATCCACCGGCGGCGGTTCTCCGGCGACCAGATCGTGCAGGACGTAGAGGTATTCGGAGCCGCCGAGTTCCCCCGTGTTGTTCCCCAGCAGAAGGATCGCGTCGCCGTCGTTGCGGAAGGGATGCCGCACCAGCTTCTCCAGATCGTCGAGCACCCCCACCATCCCGATCACGGGGGTGGGATACACCGCCTTGCCGTCGGTCTCGTTGTAGAAGGATACGTTTCCGCCGGTAACCGGGGTCTCCAGAAAGGCGCAGGCGTCGCGCATGCCGAGGACGGCCTCGCGGAACTGGTGCATGATCTGCGGCTTGAGGGGGCTTCCGAAGTTGAGGCAGTTGGTGATCGCTCGCGGAACCGCTCCGGTGCAGGCCACGTTGCGCGCCGCCTCGGCGACCGCGCCCATTGCGCCTACCCGCGGATTGAGCCATGTGTGCCGTCCATTGCAATCGGTGGTCGCGGCGATTCCCCGGCGGGTTCCCGGAATCCGGATGACGCCGGCGTCGCCCCCGGGGCGCTCGATCGAGTTTGCCCGCACCGTCGTGTCGTACTGCTCGTAGACCCACTGCTTGGAAGCCACGGTGGGCGATCCCGTCACCTGCAGAAAGGCATCCTCCAGCGCGCCGGGCGGCTTGACATGAGGGGAAATGTCCATTGTCCGCAGCGCCCGCACCTCTTCCCCCTCTTCTCCGGGGCGTTCGTAGGTGGGGCATCCCTCGGTGAGCGGAAGCGCGGGAATGTCCGCGACCGGCGCCCCGTTTTCCAGGACACGGAAGGCGCCGCTCGCCGTGACGCGCCCGATCGTCGCCGCCTCCAGCTCCCACTTCTCCAGAATTTCGCGGACCGCCTCCTCGCGCCCCGCCGCGGCAACCACCAGCATCCGCTCCTGCGACTCCGACAGCAGGATCTCGTAGGGGGTCATTCCCTCCTCGCGGACCGGCACCTGCGCCACCTCCATCTCGACGCCGGTCCCCGACCGCCCCGCCATTTCCGCCCCGCTGGAGGTCAGCCCGGCGGCGCCCATATCCTGGATTCCCACGATGTGCCCGCTCGCGATCAGCTCCAGCGACGCCTCCAGGAGGAGCTTTTCGGTGAAGGGGTCGCCCACCTGCACTTGCGGCCGGCTGCTGACGTCGTCCCCCTCCGAGAGCTCCTCCGATGCGAAGGTGGCGCCGTGGATCCCGTCGCGTCCGGTGCGCGCGCCCACCGCCATGAGGGTGTTTCCCACGCCCTCCGCCGTTCCCCGGATGAGATCCTCGCGGCGCATCAGCCCCAGGCACATGGCGTTGACGATCGGGTTGTCGCGGTAGCCCCGGTCGAACTGCACCTCCCCGCCGGTCGACGGAATCCCGACGCAGTTGCCGTAGTCGCCGATTCCGCGCACGACGCCGCCGAAGAGATAGCGCACATGCGGGTGGTCGAGATCGCCGAAGTGAAGCGAGTTGAGGGTGGCTACCGGTCGGGCGCCCATCGTGAAGACGTCGCGCAGGATGCCGCCGATTCCGGTGGCCGCCCCCTGGTAGGGCTCCACCGCCGAGGGATGATTGTGGGATTCGATCTTGAAGGCCAGCGCGTAGCCGTCGCCCGCGTCGATCACGCCCGCGTTCTCGCCCGGTCCCTGAATGACCCAGGGGGCCTCGGTGGGCAGCAGGCGGAGCAGCCGCTTCGAGTTCTTGTAGCCGCAGTGCTCCGACCACATCGCCGAAAAGACGCCCAACTCGGTGAAGGTGGCCTCGCGCCCCAGGATCCGCACGATCCGGGCGTATTCCTCGGGCGACAGTCCGTGTTCCTCGACGAGGGCGGCCGTGACGGGGGGATCGCCGGGGCGGGGAAGGGGGGAATCGATCACCGGACCACCTCCGCGGCATGGGTCTGCCCGACGAGCGATTCGAAGAGCGGAAGACCGTCCACCGAACCCAGCGCCGCCTCGATGGCGCGGTCGGGGTGCGGCATCATCCCGAGAACATTGCCGCGCCGGTTCGCGATTCCCGCGATGCCCATCAGCGAGCCGTTCGGGTTGGATTCCACGGTGGCGTCGCCCCGGGGGTCGCAGTAGCGGAAGACGACGCGCCCCTCGCTCTCCAGAGCGGCCAGCGTTTCCGGGTCGGCGTAGTAGTTGCCGTCGGCGTGCGAGAGCGGCATGCGGAGGACCTGGCCCCTGTGGCAGGCGGAGGTGAAGGGAGTGTCGGCGCGTTCGACGCGCAGATGGCAGTCGTGGGACTGGAAGCGCAGCGAGGCGTTGCGCAGGAGCGCGCCGGGGAGCAGTCCCGCCTCGCAGAGGACCTGGAATCCGTTGCAGATCCCCAGGACGAAGCCGCCGCGCCGGGCGAAGCGGGCGACTGTCTCCATGATGGGGCTGAAACGCGCGATGGCCCCGGGCCGCAGGTAGTCGCCGTGCGCGAATCCGCCGGGAACGATCACCGCTTCCGCGTTCCCGAGGGATTGCTCGCGGTGCCAGATGTAGCTCGCGGAGCCGCCCGCGATCTCCACCGAGCGATGGCAGTCCTGATCGCAGTTGGAGCCGGGAAATGTGATGACCGCGACCCTCATCGCGTCTCTCCGGCGCTGGCCACGGCGGCGACGCGAAAGTCCTCGGTGACGGGGTTGGCGAGCAGCTTGTCGCACATGGCGCGCGCGGCCTCCTCGGCCTCGGCGGCGGATTCGGCGGCCACCTCCAGATGGATTGCCTTGCCGACGCGGACCGCCGCCACGGAATCGAAGCCGAGCGATGCGAGCGAGTGATGAATGGCCTTGCCCTGCGGATCGAGAAGTCCGGGGCGCGGGGTGACCAGAACCTGCACTGCGAATCGGTTCGGGCCGGATGGGTTCGGGGTCGATTGCGTCAAGATTCGGTCTCCTTGTCGTGCGCGCCGGCGCGCCGGTCGAAAGCGGGTTCGCGGGCTGCGAGATCGCCCGCCATTTCGGGAATTGCGCCGAAGCGGGGCGGATCCCACGCATCCAGCGGGGACCCGGTGAGCCGCCGGAAGAGCCCGCGGTAGCGCCCGGAGGCGGCCTCGACGACGTGGCGTGGCAGAGGCGGGGGCGGATATCGCTTGTTCCAGCCGGCCAGGCCGTCCAGGTAGTCGCGGATCGGTTGTTTGTCGAGCGAAGGTTGGCCGCGGCCCGGCCGGTAGCGGTCGCGTGGCCAGAAGCGCGACGAGTCGGGAGTCAGGACCTCGTCGATCAGGAGAAGTTCGCCATCGGGCGCGATCCCGAACTCGAACTTCGTGTCGGCCAGGATGATTCCCCTTGCCGCCGCCACCGCGCGGGCCCGTTCGTAGATTGCCAGGGAGCGGTCGCGGAGCCGCGCGGCGAGATCTTCCCCCAGACGCTCCACGACGCCTGCAAAGGGAATGTTCTCGTCGTGGCCTTCGCGCGCCTTGGTGGCCGGCGAGAAGAGCGGCCCGTTCAGCGCCTCGCTCTCCGCCAGTCCCGTCGGCATCGGTTCGCCCGCCAGCGTGCCGGCCTCGCGATACTCCTTCCACGCCGACCCCGAGAGGTATCCCCGCACCACGCACTCGACGGGGAGGGGACGGGTTCGGCGCACCAGAGTGGAGCGACCGGACCACCCGCGCTCGTGTCCGGAGAGCGCCGGAATGGCCCGCCGGATCTCGTCGTCGCGCACCGAGACGAGATGATGGGGGATGTCGTGCAGGTGAGCGTCCAGCCACCAGGCGGTGATGTGGGTGAGGATCCGGCCCTTGTCGGGAACGCGTTCCTTCATGACCACATCGAAGGCGCTCACGCGGTCGCTCGCCACCAGGAGGAGGTTGTCCCCGGGGGCCTTGTAGATGTCCCGGACCTTGCCGCGGAAGAGAAGGGGGAGGGGGAGGCGTCCGTCCACGGTCATACCCTGACCTCGCCTGCGGCGATCCCGTCCTCGGCGTAGCGCTCCAGCGCCGTCGCCACATCCGATTCGAGGAAGGCGTCCACCTGCTCGGGGGCCCGTCCGATCAGCCCGTCGGGGGCCGCCATCTCCTCGAGCGCCGCGCGGGATACTCCCAGAGCCTCGTCGTTCGCGACCCGGGCGAAGAGGTCGGCCTGCCTTCCTTCGGTCATCCGGCGAGCCGCGGCGAGCGTGTGGCGCCGAATTCGTTCGTGTGCCCGCTGCCGGTCCGCGCCCCCCGCCACGGCATCCATCAGGACCGATTCCATCGCCATGAAGGGCAGGTGCACGGCCAGATTCGCCGCGACCACGCCCCGGTTGACGCGCAGACCGCTCGCGACGTTTTCGGCCAGCACCAGGACCGCGTCGGTCGCCATGTAGGCGTCGGGGATCGCGAGACGCTTGTTGGCGGAATCGTCGAGCGTGCGTTCAAGCCACTGGGTGGCGGCGGTGTGGGCGGGATTGGCGGCCAGGGCGATCACATGGCGTGCCAGCGCGCAGATCCGTTCGGAGCGCATGGGGTTGCGCTTGTAGGGCATCGCCGACGACCCGATCTGCTCGCGCTCGAAGGGTTCCTCGACTTCGCGGAGATGGGAGAGGAGGCGAATGTCGGTTGCCATCCGGGAGGCGGAAGCGGCGATTCCGGCGAGGGTGGCCAGGAGGGACTGATCGACCTTGCGCGGATAGGTCTGCCCGGTGACCGGGTAGGCCGCGCGAAAGCCCAGGCGGCGGCAGAGCTCGCCCTCGAGCGCCTCCACCTTGCCGTGGTCGCCGCCGAAGAGTTGCAGAAAGGAGGCCTGCGTGCCGGTCGTGCCCCGAACTCCGCGCAGTCGCAGCGTCTTCAGCCTGTGTTCGATCTCCTCCAGGTCGAGGAGAAGATCCTGGATCCACATGGTGGCGCGCTTCCCGACGGTCGTGGGTTGGGCCGGTTGAAGGTGGGTGTAGGCCAGGGTGGGGAGATCTCGATGCGCCGCCGCGAAGCGGGAAAGGGCGCGGATCGCGGCCACCGTGCGGTCTCGCACCAGGAAGAGCGCTTCGCGGTGTTGTATGAGGTCGGTGTTGTCTCCGACGAAGGCCGAGGTCGCGCCCAGATGGATGATTCCCCGGGCGGCGGGCGCAAGATCGCCGAAGTGGTGAATGTGCGCCATCACGTCGTGCCGGAAACGCCTTTCGTAGCGAGAGACCGACTCGAGGTCGATCTCGTCCAGATGGTCCCGCATCTGCCGGATCGCTGCGGATGGAATGTCGAGTCCGAGTTCGCGTTGGGCCTCGGCCAGCGCCAGCCAGAGCCGCCGCCAACGCCCGAAACGGAAGGCCGGCGAGAAGATCCGCTCCATCGAGCGCGAGGCATACCGCGCCGACAGCGGGTGCGCATACCGGTCCGAAGCCTTCATGCCCACTCCAGGAGTCCGGTGCGCACCACCCGGCCACCGCGTTCAAAGAGGAGGACGAAGGGACGACCCGCGCGTTGCGTCCGCCGGAGCGCGTCGGCGGCGCCCTGAGCCGTGCGGACCCGGAGGTTGTTCACCGCGAGGATCACGTCGCCGCGCGCGAGACCCGTTCGCCGTGCCAGCAAGTCGGAGATCTCGACGACCAGGGCGCCCTCGGCCGAGGTCAGATCGCGCTCCGCCTGAATGTCCGCCGTGACGGTGACGACCTCGAGATCGCGCAGCAGCTCGACTCGTTCCGCGACGACCGAGGGCAGCGGCGCGGCCTCCACGGAGACGGTTCCCTCGCCTTCCACCTCCAGATCGATCCGGTCGCCCGCCCGCAGCTCGAGGAGAGCGGCCGCATAGTCCAGAGTCGTCGCCAGCCGGGTCGCACCGGCCTGCAGGAGCCGCGCACCGGGCCGGATCCCCGCCTGCGCCGCCGGAGAACGAGGGGTGATCCGGGCGACGCGCACCCCGCGCGATCTCCCGAATCCGTCGGCTTCCACCGCTTCCACATCGAGGCCCAGCCAGGCGCGCCGCACCTCGCCGTAGCGTTCGAGATCGGCGGCGATCCTGAGCGCGCGGTCGATCGGAATGGCGAAGCCGAGTCCCTCGCTGCCGCCCGACCGCGAGAGGATGGAGGCGTTGATGCCGATGACCTCGCCCAGGGCGTTGACGAGGGGGCCGCCCGAGTTCCCCGGATTGATGGAAGCGTCGGTCTGAATCATGCCGAGATGGTAGCCGTCGTCGCCGTCGCCGGGAACGATGTGGCGGCCGAGCGCGCTGACCACCCCGGCCGTGACCGAGGGCTCCGGGCTGGAGATGAGGCCACCGAAGGGATTGCCGATCGCGACGGTCCACTCTCCGATCATCAGATCCGAGGATGTGCCGAGGGGGGCGACGGGGAGATCGACGGCGTCGGGCAAGGCGAGGACGGCGATGTCGGTCGCCGGATCGGAGCCGACGAGGCGGGCATTGAAGTCGCGCGAATCGGGCAGCGTGACGAGGATCTCGGTTGCGTCGTCCACCACGTGATGGTTGGTCAGCACCGTGCCGCGGGCATCGACGATGAATCCGGAGCCGAGCCCCTGACTCTCGCGAAAGGGAAGGTAGTAGTCATCAAAGAAGGTACGCCGTCGCACCTGCTCTCGCCGCCGCACCGAGATGGTGACGACCGCCGGCGCCACATTCCGGGCGGCCCGCACGATCGCCGTGGCGCGGCTGTTGGCGAGGGACTGGCGGGGCGGGGACGGGTTGGAACTCCAACCGGACGGACCGGCTGCGGAACGGGCAGCGCCACCGTTCCCGGAACCGACGGCAGGGACAGCGACGGCGGAGCCCTCCACGCGCCGTGGATCGCACCCCGAGAGCGCAACCGATATCCCCAATGCCGCAGCCGCGAGAGCGGCGACGCGCGCGGCGGACACGCGAATCATGGACCGGAGTCGCATCATCGAGGGCCTCCGCCGACTTCGCCGGCCCGCGTTGGGACCACCGTTCCGGGGTAGTCCACACGTACGAGAAAAAGACCGCCCGGAGGGGCCGGGGAGGATGTGATCGGAACGCCTTTCGCGTCGCCTGGAAGGCTCTGTCGCTGAAGAAGTCGAAGCATGTCGCTCTCGTCGCGGCGGCCAAGGGCGATCTCCACCATCGTGCCGACCAAATATCGCACCATGCGATGGAGAAAGCGGTTCGCGGAGATCTCGAATGCGACGCCCGGTCCATCCCAGCGGCTCCACCGGGCGCGGACCACCCGGCAACGATAACCCCGTTGTGGCTGCCCCGCCCGGGCGAAGGCGCGGAAGCTGCGCTCGCCGACGATCGAATGCGCGGCCCGCTTCGCGCGCTCGAGGTCGAGCGGCCGAAGGAGGGGCCAGCACCAGGGGCGGTGAAAGGGGGATGCGGCCTCCTCCTCCGTTCCCACCCGGTAAAGATAGTGGCGCAGGACCGCGTCGCGGCGCGGGTGAAATCCTCCCGAAACGGCCACCGCGCCACGCACCCAGATCGAATTCGGAAGCAGCGCGTTGAGCGCCCGGGCCAGATCCGGACCATCCCAGCGGGCCGGCATCGATACGGCGGCAACCTGGCCCGTCGCGTGGACGCCCGCGTCGGTGCGACCCGACCCGACCACCGGTCGCCTTCCACCGGCAAGTCTGGCGACGGCGCGTTCGACCTCGCCCTGAACGGTCGGCGACCCCGGCTGCGCCTGCCAACCGTGAAAACCGCTCCCGTCGTAGTGAAGGGTCAGCTTGAAGCGGATCTCGCCGGGGCTCATACTTCCGGCTCCCAACCATCCGGAATTTCCGGTTCGCGCCCGCCGCTCGCCATCGACACATGACTGAAACAACCTTCGATCCCGCCGCTCTCCTCGACAAGGTCGTCGCCGGCAACTCCCTCGGCCGGGAGGAGGCCGGAGAAGTCTTTGCTCACATCGTCGCCGGGGAGGTCTCTCCGGTCGTCACCGGCGCGCTCCTCGCCGCCCTCCAGACGCGGGGCCTCGATCCAGCCGAGGTCGCCGGCGGAGTCCAGGCGTTGCGCGCGGCCATGATCCCCGTCTTCTCCCGCGATCCCGGCGCTCTGGTCGATACCTGCGGCACCGGGGGCGGCGGCGTCTCGACCTTCAACATCTCGACCGCGGCCGCCTTCGTGGCCGCCGCCGCGGGCATTCCGATCGCCAAGCACGGCAACCGCTCCTTCACCTCGAAGTGCGGGAGCGCCGATGTGCTGGAGGCGCTGGGCGCGGTCGTGACGCTCTCGCCCGAGGAGATGGCCGCGGTCCTGGAGGAAGTCGGCATCGTCTTCATGTTCGCCCCGCTCCTCCACCCCGCCATGCGCCATGTCGCCCCGGTGAGGCGCGCGCTCGGGATCGCCACGATCATGAATCTGCTCGGGCCGCTCACGAATCCCGCAGGCGTGTGCCGCCAGGTGGTCGGCGTCGCCGATCCCGCCTGCCTGGAGCTGGTGGTCCGCGCCCTCGCCGAGCTGGGACACCGCCGCGCGCTCGTCGTGCATGGCGAGCCCGGTCTCGACGAGATCAGTCCGTGCGGGCCCACGCGCGTGGCGGAGCTGGAGGGCGGATCGGTCTCGCTCTACACCATCGTCCCGGAGGACCTGGGCGTGGAGCCCGCCGCGCCCGCAGCCCTTGCCGGGGGCGAACCGGAGGAGAATGCCCGCCTCGTGCGCGCCGTGCTGGCCGGATCGGAGCGGGGCGCTCCCCGGTCGGCGGTTCTGGTCAACGCCGCGGCCGCGATCGTGGTGGGAGGCAGCGCGGCGTCGCTGGCCGAGGGGGTGCGCACGGCCGCCGCGGCGATCGATTCCGGCCGGGCGCTGAATGTCCTGGAGCGGATGATCGCCGCCACGCAAGCCGCCGAGCGGGGACGCGAGCGAGAGGCCTGACCCCTTCGGAAGGGCGAGAGCGCCGCCACCGGGCGGGCGCAAGGGACGCGCGCGGGCAACGGGTTCCATCAGTAGCTCCGGATCAGCCCCACCACCACCCCCTGAATCCTCACCCTGGCGGCGTCTTCGACGATCGCTTCCATCTCCCGGTTGGCCGGTTGCAGTCGCACTCGTCCCCCCCCTTCGCGGTACAGCTTCTTGACCGTCGCGGCCTCGTCGCGCACCAGCGCCACCACGGTCTCTCCGTCTTCGGCGGTCGCGGCCTCGCGCACCACGATGTGATCGCCGTCGCGGATCTGTTCGTCGATCATCGAGTCCCCCCGCACGCGCAGCGCGTAGTGGCGGAACCGGCCCGGCGCCATCTCGCTCGGAACCGCCAGGGTGTCGTCGTCCACGATCGCCTCGATCGGCTGCCCGGCGGCGACCGTTCCCAGCAGCGGCAGCAGCGCCGACGCCCCGCCTTCGTCCACGATCTCGATCGAGCGGGAGCCCCGGTACGACTTCCGGATGTACCCCTTCCTCTCCAGATTCGTAACGTGCTCGTGAACCGTCGCGAGCGAGGCGTATCCGAAGGCCTTGCAGATCTCCTCGAAGCTGGGCGAGTATCCGCGTTCTCCGATGAAGTCGCCGATGAAGTCGAGAATCCTCTTCTGTTTGCGGGTGAGCGCCACGAGTGCCTCCTCTGGTTGCGGATTTTCCGGGTGCGTGAACGGTGCGCCGCCGGCCGCCGGATTCCGCGGACGACCGCCGATACCGAATACTTGCCGAACAGGGTAACCGAATTGCAACCGAATAGCAAGCCGAGGGTCGGCGCACGCCCATGAAGCCACGGGGGGTGCGGCGGGTCGAGGGAATCCTGCAGCGGATCGTGGAGACCAAGTCCGACGAGATCCGGGCGTTGCGGCGTCGCGCGCGCGAGTTGCCGGGGGAAGCGGAAGATGCGCCGCCGGCGCGGCCGACCTTGCCCACGCTGCGCCAGTCCCCGACGATGGGCGTCATTGCCGAGATCAAGCGGCGTTCTCCCGGCGCGGGCGAGATCGATTCCGCGCTCGATCCGGTTCTCCTCTCCGGCGCCTACGAAGATGCCGGAGCGGCCGCGGTGAGCGTCCTGACCGACGGACCCTGGTTCGGGGGTTCGCTCGACGATCTGCGGGCCCTTCGCCGCGCGCGCTCGATTCCGTTGTTGCGCAAGGACTTCGTCATCGATCCCCTCCAGGTGTGGGAGGCGCGCGGGGCCGGAGCCGATCTGGCGCTGCTCATCGTCCGAATCCTCGATCGCTTTCTCCTTGCCGATCTGCGCGCCATGATTCACGATCTCGGGATGACCGCCCTGGTCGAGGTCCATGACGAATGGGAGGTGGAGCGGGCGCTTGGCGCCGGGGCCGAGCTTGTGGGAGTCAACAATCGCGATCTCTCCGTCTTTCGCGCCGATCTGGCCGTGACCGAACGACTGGCGCGCTACCTGCCCGGCGAGGTGGCGCTGGTGTCGGAGAGCGGGATCGGGAGCGCGGAGGATGTGGAGCGGGTGGCGGCCGTCGGCGCCGATGCGGTGCTGGTGGGCGAGGCGCTGGTGCGGAGCGAGGATCCGGGGGAAGCGGTGGCGGCGATGGCGGCGGTGCGGCGCAAGGGGGACCGGCGGTGAGGGGGATCGGAAGCGGGAAGGCCGGCGACGGCGAAGCCAACGATCGGGGAAGCGTTCGCGGCGAGGGAAGGGCGAGCGGACCTGGGCGGCCGGTGCGCGCCAAGGTCTGCGGAGTGATGTCGGCGCGGGATGCGGCGGTGGTGGCGGAGGCCGGGGCGGACTACATGGGGGTGATTCTCTCGCCGGGCTACGGTCGCTCGGTGGAGGCGGAACGCGCGGCCGGGTTCCTGGCCGGGAAGCCGGTGCGGACGGTGGGCGTCTTCGTGGACGAGGCGGCCGAACGGGTGGCTGCGGTGGCGGGGCGGGTGGGTGTGCAGGTGATTCAGCTCTCGGGCGGCGAGTCTCCGGCTTTCGTGGCCGAGGTGGCCGCGGCGGGGCCCTGGGAGGTGTGGAAGACGATTCATGTCCGTCCCGGTCGCTCGACGGCGCGCCTGGTCGCGCCCTACGCGGAGGCGGTCGGCGGGATCCTTCTCGACGCCTGGAATCCCGCCCTCCCCGGAGGCGCCGGCACCGGTTTCCAGTGGGCCGCCGTGGGACCGGAGGTGCGCGCCGCGATCGGTTCGGCGACCTTCATCGCCGCGGGAGGAATGACCCCCGACAACGCCGGCGCCGCGCTGCGCGCCCTCGAACCCGATGTTCTCGACGTAAGCTCCGGGGTGGAATCGTCGCCGGGGCGAAAGGATCCCGAGCGCACCCGGGCCTTCGTGGCGGCGGTGGAGCGAGCGAATTCGCGGGCGGCGCCGGGAGCGGGGGCGTAACGAAGAGCACGGGCGTCGCAAGGAGCGCGGGCATCGCAGGGAGATTTCAAATGGAGAACGATCGCTTGCCGGCGCGGGCTCGCCTGCCGCAGGAAGACCGCCAGTTGGACGATGACCTTTTGCGGCAGGCCGAACGGTTGGTGGAGGACGAACGGTCGGCGAGGGACGCCTGCGCCATGGAGGGCGGTTGCGGTCCGGCCGACGACGCATGGGAAGACGACGGCCTGATGCCGACCCTTGGCGCCCGCACCGCCGACGGTCCCGGACGCTTCGGTCCCTTCGGGGGCAGATACGTTCCCGAGACGCTGATTCCCGCGCTCGACGAGCTCGAAGCCGCCTATGGGGAAGCGTCCGCCGACCCGGTCTTCCTGACCGAGATCGACGCGCTCGCCGCCCACTACATCGGTCGTCCCACCCCCCTCTACCGCGCCCGCCGCCTGGAGACGGAGGCCGGCGTGGGCCCGATTTATCTGAAGCGGGAGGATCTGAATCACACCGGCGCGCACAAGATCAACAACACGGTCGGGCAGGCGCTCCTCGCCGAACGGATGGGCAAGCCACGCATCATCGCCGAGACCGGAGCGGGACAGCATGGCGTCGCCACCGCCACCGCCTGCGCTCTCTTCAATCTCGAGTGCGTCGTCTACATGGGCGCCGAGGATGTCCGAAGGCAGGCGCTCAACGTCTACCGCATGCGTCTGCTGGGCGCCGAGGTGCGGCCGGTTCACTCCGGAACGCGCACCCTCAAGGACGCGACCAACGAGGCGCTGCGCGACTGGGTGACCAATGTCGGCGACACCCACTACATCATCGGTTCGGTGGTGGGACCGCACCCATTCCCCCGCATCGTGCGCGATTTCCAGGCGGTGATCGGACGCGAGGCGAAGCGGCAGATCCTCGAGGTGGAGGGACGGCTGCCCCGGACGGTCGTGGCCTGCGTCGGCGGAGGGTCCAACGCGATGGGAATGTTCCACGCCTTCGTCGAGGACGAGGACGTCGCGCTGGTCGGGGTGGAGGCTGCGGGCGAGGGACTCGGCACCGGGCGGTCGTCCGCATCGCTGAGCGAGGGACGTCCCGGAGTGCTGCACGGATCGCTCAGCTATCTCCTTCAGGATGCCGACGGCCAGATTTCGCCGGCGCATTCGGTGGCGGCGGGGCTGGACTACCCCGGGGTCGGGCCGGAGCACTCCTTCCTGCGGGATTCGGGGCGGGCCCGCTACGAGTGCGTGGGGGACGAGGCGGCCGCACGCGCCTTCCGGATTCTGCCGCGCCTGGAGGGGATCATTCCGGCGCTGGAGACGGCGCACGCGCTGGCCTGGGCGATCGAGGCCGGGCGCCGCGGCGAGATCGAGGGCCCGGTGGCGATCTGCCTGAGCGGAAGGGGGGACAAGGACGCGGTTCATGTCGCCGGCCTGCGCGGCGGGGCCGCCCGGGAAGGAAGACGCGAATAGTGCCGGCCCATCCGTTGGGGCCCATCAGGGAGCGCTTCGAGAAGCTCGCGCGGGAAGGAAGGACGGGCTTCATCCCCTACGTCACCGCCGGGTATCCCTCAAGGGTCCATACCCGCCAGTTGCTGACCGGACTGGTCGAAGCCGGCGCCGATGTGATCGAACTCGGCATTCCCTTCAGCGACCCGATGGCCGACGGCCCCACCATTCAACGCTCGAGCCAGGGTGCGCTGGCGGCGGGAGCCACGGTGGACATGACGCTCGACCTGGTTGGCGATCTGCGTTCCTGGAGCGACATCCCCATTGTGATCTTCTCCTATCTCAATCCGATCTACGCGCAGGGCATCGAGGACTTTCTGATGCTCGCCGCCGACGCGGGGGTGAACGGCATCCTCCCGACCGATCTGCCTGTGGGCGCCGACCCCGACCTGGAACATCAACTCAGGCACTCGACCCTTGACCTGGTGCGCCTCGTCGCGCCGACCACCACCCCGGAGCGCGTGCGCGAGATCGCGGCCGAGAGCGAGGGATTCCTCTACTACATCGCCCGCACCGGAGTGACGGGCGCGCGCAGCCGCCTTCGTCGCGAGCTCGCCGCCGAGGTGAGCGCGGTGCGTTCGGCCAGCTACCTGCCGGTCGCGGTGGGATTCGGGGTCTCGTCGCCGGAACATGCCCGCGCCGTCGCCCGGATGGCGGATGCCGTAGTGGTGGGAAGCGCCCTGGTCGATAGCCTCGACAGCGAGGGCGTGGAAGGCGCGCTCCGCTTCGCGCGAAGTCTGCGGGCGGCGCTGGACGAGGGGGGGACGGGGTGATGCCATCGCTGTGGAGCAGGGCGCCCAGGTGCGCAAGGGGCGGAATCAGGAGCAGAGTGCCTGCGACCACCTGAGCCGCGCCGATGAAGCGCCAGAATAAGCCGGTCTGGTACATTGCCTCGAAGAAGGCGCCGATGGGAGCGTCGGGGGGCAGGTTGGTGAAGCGCTGGCCAAGCAGTTTGACCATCCCGGTCGGAATGAACCCGGCGGCAAGTGAGGATGCGCGTAAAGAGGGTCAACCGGTAAGAAGCGCGCTGGAGCGAATCCGCAGGAAGAGGCGGTCGAGCGGCATCATCGAGCGTTGTTCCGTCCCGGCGCTCGCCTTCAGTTTTCTTCCGATCATGGAACCGAATCCTTCCCCGGGGTCACGAACACCGTCGCCACGCGGTCCGGCACGACCAGGCCCGGGGCGGCGCCGCGCGGTTTGCGCACCCATTTGCGGCGCGTCCAGTCGACCGGAACGTGAGCCGAACCGCGGGCCTTCGAGTGGGCGGCGGCGAGGGTGGCGGCTTCGCGGAGGTCGGCTGCGGGCGGTCGTTCGGGATGGGACCAGCGCATGATGACATGGGCGCCGGCCGCGTGGCGCGCGTGCAGCCAGATGTCGTCGGGGCGGGAGTGATGGAAGGTCAGCGCGTCGTTGTGGCGTTTTCCGCGTCCGACCCGAATCTCGATCCCGCCAGAGCTGCGGAAGGAACGGTAGGGAAGGGTCGCTTGCCCCCGCCCCCCCGCCTCCCCACCCGCGCGGGACGCTCGCCGCTCCGGCCGCGACAGGATCTCCGCCGCCTCGGCGCGGCCAAGCTCGCCATCCGCGTGCCGCCGCCGCAGCGCGGCCACCTGCGCGAGCTCCTCCTCCACCGCGCGAATTCGCTCCGGCAGCTCGCGCTCGGCCCGTTCCAAACGGGAAGCGCGCCGGAAGAGGGCGGCCGCATGTTCGTGCGGGCGGAGGCGCGGGTCGAGATCGATCGTGCGCGGCTTCCCCTCGAAGTCGGTCAGCAGGGCCCGCTCCGATCCCGGCTCGATCCGGTTCAGCGAGGCCAGGATCAGCGATGCGTCGTCGCGCAGCGCGGGGCCCTCCTTCGCCTTCTCCAGCTCCTGCCCGAGCCGCCGCGCCTTCCGCTTCAGCCTCCGCGTCCGCCGCCCCAACACCCGCCCCACCCCCCCCTCCCCGCCGCCCCCATGCGGCGCGTCCGCCGCGCGCACGGCCTCCATCGCCTCCAGGAGACTCCCCGCCGCCACCGCCCCCTCCTCCCCCATCCCCCACGGGTACGGCTGCGGCCCCGTCCGGCGACGGAGCAGATGCGGCCGCGCCTCCCGTCCCTCCGCCATCCGCCGCCAGCGCCGGAAGGCCTCGTCCGCATCCTCCGCCCGCAGCACATGGTCCACATTCAGCCCCGACAGGTACGCGACGCGCCTCAGCAGCCGCCCACGCCGCTTCCCGGCGTCCTCCTCGCGCATCAGCGCGTCCCACCCGGACCGCCCCGGCATCTCCCGCCGGCCTGCCGCCGCGCCCGCGCCCGCACTCGAATCCCCCACGCCCGGATCCGCCGCCTCGACCGGCGCCCCCGCTCCCTTTCCCCCCGCCCCCGCCCACGGCTGTCCCACGCGCGGCGCACTCTTCCCCAGGATCCGCAGACGCCGGCGAATCCTCATATCCGGTCCTTCCGCGAAGAGCGCATTCCAGCGATTGGCGGCAAGCTCCACGATCAGCGCCGGGTGAGGTCTCTTCCCCCGCACCCGCCGAAAGCGCACCACGACGATCCGCTCGTCCGGCAGCGCCCGCGCCTCCGCCACGATCGCCGGCAGCGGCTCGGCCCCCTCCTCCCGCTCCGACCCCGGCCCGACCGTGATCGTTCCCAGGCCCGGCGCCAACTCCACTCTCAGCGTCGCGTCCCGAAGATTCACCCGCACCTCCCGCTCGGCGCGCAGAAAGGAAATCGCCGTCGCGCGCGCCCCCCCGAGTCGTTCGTGCAGCTCGGCGGCAACCGCGCGGGCCAGGCAGGCATCCCAGATCACCGGACGCCCCGGATCGCGGCGAGGCGGGTCATGGCGACGCGGTTTGGGGGCGCGGCGCGGATCACGGCGTTACCTTGGAACTCCGGTGGGCGGGGATTTCCGTTGAACGCGGCGGGGGCAGGGGATTTCACTGGCGGGGGACAGGTCATGCGCGGCCATTTTCCACGGATTGCCGGGGCGGTCTCTCTTCTGGTCGCGACCGGCGCGGCCGGCCTTCTCATCGTCTCGGCGCTGGGACAGTGGGTTCCCGGGGAGGAGATGCCCCGGGCGCCGACCATGACGGCCCCGGAGGAGCGAATCACGGTGGATGTGCGCAACGCAGGCGGAGTCGCCGGGATGGCGCGGCGGGCGACCAGTCATCTTCGCGACGCGGGATTCGATGTGGTCCACACCGGCAATGCGGAGGCGTTCGGGCAGGACAGCACGGTGGTCATCGATCGGGTTGGGGAGCTGGAACGGGCGCGGGCGGTGGCGATGGCGCTGGGAGTCGGACGCGTCGTCAGCGATCCGAATCCGGGACTCTACGCGGATGTGACGGTGCGGCTGGGGCCGGAGTGGTCGCCGCCGTCGCTGCCGGAAGATCCGGAGGACGGGGAGGGCGCAGAGGAAGGGTAGCCTGGAATTCGACCCCGTTCGCTCACGGCTCGACCAGGCGGAATCCTCAAGGCGGCGACTCGCCGGGACGGCGCGCGGTCGGCCCCATGCATGGGAAGCGACTTCGCCCGCTCCGGCCGCCTCGACGCCCGCAACTGACCGCAGGCCGCGTCGATGTCGCGTCCTCTGGGCTCGCGCACGGCGACCGCCACGCCCGCATCTTCCAGCCCCTGGCCAAAGGCGCGAATGCGCTCCGGCAGACTCGGCTTCCAGTCCACATTGGGGATCGGGTTGAAGGGAATCAGGTTGACGAAGGCATGGACCCGGCGGGCAAGCGCGGCCAGCGGCGGGATCAGCGAGCGATCGTCGTTCACCCCGCGGATCAGGGTGTACTCGAAGGTGACCCGGCGTCCTCCGCTGCGGTTGAAGTCCTCCAGCGCGGTCATCAGGGCGTCCAGGGGGTAGCGCTTTTCCAGGGGAACCAGCTCGGCGCGCAGCTCCGAGACCGGGGCGTGCAGCGAGAGCGCCAGGCGGAACTGTTCGGGACGCCGCGCCAGCGCTTCGATCCCCGGAATCACCCCCACCGTCGAGACCGTGATCCGGCGCGCGCCGACGCGGTAGCCCTCGTTGAGAATCGTCAGCGCGGGAAGGACGGCCCTGCGGTTGGCGAGCGGCTCGCCCATTCCCATGAAGACGAGATTGGTGACCGGTCCGCGGTCGCGCTCCCGGGCCCAGCGCGCCGATGCCCGGTACTGCCCCACGATCTCGGCCGGAGAGAGCTGTCGTCCGAAGCCCGACCAGCCGGTGGCGCAGAAGCGGCAGCCGAGCGCGCACCCCGCCTGCGACGAGATGCAGAGGGTGAGACGGCCGCCCGCCGGAATGAGGACGCTCTCGACCACCTCGCCGCCATCCAGCGCCCACAGATGCTTGACGGTGCCGTCGGCCGATTCGGCAACGGCGTCGAGGACCGGTTCGCGGTCGCGAAATGTCCGCCGCAGCGCCTTCCGCTCGGCGACGGGCAGCGTGGTGATGCGGTCGAAGCCGGGTGGACCGTGGCCGAAGAGCCAGCGCAGCACCTGCGCGGTGCGGTAGCCGGGCTGGCCGCGGGCGCCGAAGTGGCGGTCCAGGGCGGTGGCGGCCGCCGCGGGCGTCAACCCGAGGAGGTTGGGGCGGGCGGGGGAGGGGGTGGTGGCGCCGGTCACGGTTCCTGGGGGATGTGGACCCAACTGTCCTGGGGAAGAGGTCCGGGTCTCCTTGGGGGGAATGGACCCGGGTGCGGAGGAATGGACCCGAGAGCCGGGGGAAGCGGACTCGGATGCAGGAAGTTAAGCTACCCCGCGCCCGCAGCCCTGCGTACCTTCCGATGCCCCCGCCGGGAAGTGGCCGGCGCGCGGGCGTTCCGCCGGGAGCGATTGTCGGCGCCGGTGCGGGTCCGGCCCGGACCTTGTCGGCTGGGAAGCGAACGCCCCGCCGGGGTTGCCCCGTCGCCGCCCGGTCCTCCCGCGATTCTCACGCGCTGCCCCAGGAATCCTTCCGTGACAGAAACCAGAACGGACGCGACGACGATGCGATCCCTCGGCGCCGGCCGGGTCGCTCTTGACATGGTCGGCGAGACCGTGACGATCGCGGGATGGGTGCATCGGCGGCGCGATCTGGGCGGCCTGATCTTTCTCGACGTGCGCGACCGGTCGGGGCTCGTGCAGGCTTCGGCGGGCCCGGGGTGGACGGCGGCCGGGGCGATGGACGCCGTGCGGGCGCTGGGTCCGGAGGACGTGATCCGGGTGCGGGGGATCGTGCAGCCCCGCCCCGAGGAGGCGCGCCGTCCCGAGATGGCGACCGGCGAGATCGAGATCCAGGTCATCGAGCTCGAGCTCCTCAACCGGGCGCGCACGCCGACGATTCCCGTCTACCGCGCCCCCGAGGAAGAGCTGCCGTCGGAGAAGCTTCGGCTGCGCCACCGCGTCCTCGACCTGAGGCGCGCCGAGCTCCAGGAATCGCTGGCGCTTCGGCACCGTCTCGCGCTGGAGACGCGCAACTTCTTCCACGGACACGGCTTCCTCGACATCGAGACCCCGATCCTCACCAAGCCGACCCCCGAGGGCGCGCGCGACTTCCTGGTTCCCAGCCGCGTGCACTCCGGCGAGTTCTTCGCGCTGCCGCAGAGTCCCCAGCTCTACAAGCAGTTGCTGATGATCGCCGGATTCGACCGCTACATGCAGATCGCACGCTGCTTCCGCGACGAGGATCTGCGCGCCGACCGCCAGCCCGAGTTCACCCAGATCGACGTCGAGGCGTCCTTCGTGGAGCCCGAGGACATCTACCGCTGGTGCGAGGGACTGGTTGCGCGGCTGGCGCCCCTTGCCGGCGCCGTGGCCGAACCGCCCTTTGCGCGGATGAGCTGGGACGAAGCGATGGAGCGCTACGGCAGCGATCGCCCGGATCTGCGCTGGACGCTCGATATCCATGACCGGAGCGAGGTGCTGGGCGCGCTCGACTTCCGCCTCTTGCGCGGTGCGGTGGCCCGCGGCGAACGCATTCGGACGCTGCAGCTCGAGGGCGGCGCCCGGCTGTCGCGCAGGGAGATCGCCGCGCTGGAAGGGGCGGCGCGGGGGGCGGGGGCGCCGGGGCTGCTCTGGGCGAAGATCCTGGAGGATCGCGCCACCGGGCCCCTCGGCCGGTTCTTCCGGGACGATACCCGCGCCCGTCTGGGGCTTGCGTCCGGCGACCTTCTCCTCGCGGCCGCCGGTCCGGACCGCATCACTTCTCCGGCGCTGGACGCGGTGCGCGCGGCCGCCATCTCCGCGCTGGCGATTCCCCCCTCCACCCGGCACGCCTGGGCCTGGGTCACCCGCTTCCCCGTCTTCGAGGACGTCGGCGACGGCGCCCTGGCCGCCAATCACCATCCCTTCGTGCAGCCCGATCCCGCAGACATGCACCTGCTCGACTCCGCGCCGCTGTCGGTGCGCGGCCTCGCCTACGATCTGGTGTACAACGGCACCGAGCTCGGCTCCGGCAGCATCCGCATCCACGACGCCGCGCTGCAACGCCGCATCCTCGCCATGCTGGGGCTTGGCGCCGACGAAATCGAGACGAAATTCGGCTTCCTCCTGGACGCGCTCGGAACGGGTGCGCCCCCGCACGGCGGCATCGCGCTCGGTGTGGACCGGATCGCCGCCCGGTTCGCCGGCGCGTCCAGCCTGCGCGATGTGATCGCCTTCCCCAAGACCACCGCCGCCCGCGCGCTCTTCGAGGGGGCGCCCACCGCGGTTGCCGACGAGGATCTGGCCGCCCTCGGGATCTCCCTCCGCGGTCGTCGCGACGGGGGGGCGAGCGGATGACCGCCGCCACCGCCACCGTTGAGCAGCACGTCAACGCCGAGGGCGCCGACCACTTCATCCTGGCCGGGGTCGGAGACGCCAACTTCCGCGAACTCTCCACCATCTTCGGGGTCCGCGTCGTCCTGCGCGGAGACCGCGTCAAGCTTGCGGGCACGCCTCCGTCGGTGACCGAATCGGCGCGGGTCGTCGAGCACATGGTCGAGCTGGCGCGGCTGGGCAAGTCCTTCCCCGCCTCCGACATCGCCCGCTTCGCGGCCACCCTCCAGTCGCGCGCGGATGCGGCGACGACCACGGAGGACCGGCTCGCCATCCCGGTTCCGGGTGGACGCCGCGTCGTCGCGCCCCGTTCCGATGGCCAGCGCGCCTACCTGGCGGCGATGGACGAATCCGACATCGTCATCGGGATCGGTCCGGCGGGCACCGGCAAGACCTACCTGGCCGTGGCCCGCGCCGTCGACAATCTGCTGCGCAAACGGGTGCGGCGGATCATCCTGGCCCGGCCCGCGGTCGAGGCGGGCGAGAATCTGGGCTTCCTCCCCGGAGATCTGCAGGAAAAGGTCGATCCCTATCTGCGTCCCCTCTACGACGCCCTGGAGGACATGCTCCCGGCCCACCGCGTGCGCCGGGGAATCGCCGACCGCACGATCGAGGTCGTCCCCCTCGCCTACATGCGCGGACGCACCCTCTCCGACGCCTTCGTGATCCTGGACGAGGCGCAGAACGCCACCGCCGCCCAGACGAAGATGTTCCTCACCCGGATCGGGGTCGGCTCGCGGGTGGTCATCACGGGGGACAAAACGCAGATCGACCTTCCCGGTTCGCAGAGGTCGGGGCTGATCGAGATCGAGGAGATCCTGCGGGACATCGCCGGAATCGAGTTCGTCTATCTCGACGAGCGCGATGTGACGCGCCACCGCCTGGTCAAGCGAATTGTCCGGGCCTACGCGACGGCCGACGAGCGCCGCGCCGAATCCCGTGACGCCCCTCGGTAGGAAGGTCGAAGGCCGGCGGGCGCGTCTTTCCGGAACGCCCAGGCGCGCCTGGCCCGACGGCGTCCTCCATCACGGTTCGCGCGTCCTGCTGCTGCTGACTCTGGCCGGGGGACTGGTCTTCCTCTACCCCCCCGATCCGGGGGTCTTCATCGGCCGCCACGAGCCGGGGACGGTGGCCGAGCGCGACGTGATCGCGACGATCGGATTCGACGTGCCCAAGAGCGCCGAGCAGCTGCGGCAGGAACGGGCCGATGCGGTCGCGGCGGTGATTCCCACCTTCCTCTACCGCGAGGGGGCCCGCGAGACGGCGCTTGCCGCCCTGGACGACTTCCTCGCCGGGATCGACTCGGTGGCGGCGGAGGCGGGGGTGGCGGGAATCGGCAACCTGCTCTCGACCGAGGGAATCCGGGCCACCCCGGAGCAGATCGAGATGCTGCTGGAGAGCGAGCGGGCGCGAGCCATCCGGGATGCGGCGCAGTCCGCCATCGCGACCCATGTGGCGGAAGGGGTGATCGGTCCGGACGCGGCTTCGCGGGTGGAGTCGGACTCGATCCGGATTCGGCGCGGCGAGACCGAGACGGTGGTCGCGCGGCCGGAGATCCTCTCGGGGCGGGAGTTCTACGACGTGGCGCTGGCCGACCGGGACGAGGGGCCGGAGACCGATCTGGTGCGGCTGGTGCTGGCCCGCTACATGGTTCCGAGCCTGATCCCCGACGATGCCCGCACGGCGCGGGAGCGGACGGCGGCGCGCGATTCGGTGGAGGTGACGGCGGGACGGGTCCTGGAGGGCGAGGCGATCGTGCGCGCCAACGACCCGGTGGGCGATTTCGAGATACAGAAGCTGGAGGCCTACCGCGAAAATCTGCGCCTGGCCGGGATCGACGTGGACGCCTCCGACATCAACGCCGCGCTGGGCGGATTCGTTCTCAACGCGCTCATCCTGGCGATCTTCGGCGTCCTCCTCCTCTTCTTCCGGCCCGACATCTACTCCCGCATCCGCTACCTCCTGGCGATCGCCCTGATCGCCGGGCTCTACTTCACCGGGGCGCTCCTGGCCGCGCAGCTCGCCTTTCCCGGCGCCGCGCTGCCCACCGTCTTCGTCACGGTGGCGCTGGCCATCATCTGGGACGGGCGTCTGGCGCTGCTGACCGGTCTGGTGCTCGCGGCCCTCGCCTCGGTCCAGGATCCCTTCGCCTCGGTCGACGTCTTCGTCGTGGCGCTCGTCGGCGGATCGGCGGCCGCCCTTGCCATGCGCAGCTTCCGCCGCCTCGCGCAGGTCTGGTGGCTGATCGCGATCGTCTTCGCGGCCTACGCCCTCGCGCTCTCGGCGGTCGCCTTGCGCGGCGCCGGTCTCGATCTCTCCGAGGCGCTGATGTGGGCGCTGGTCGGCACGATCTCGTGGGCTTTCCTGGCGATTGGATTCGTGCCCGTCGTCGAGGCCGTCACCGGGATCACCACCGATCAGACGCTGGCGGGCTGGGCCGACGCGAACCGTCCCCTCCTGCGCAGACTGGCGGTGGAGGCCCCCGGAACCTGGGCGCACACGATCCAGGTGGCGCACATCGCCGAGGCGGGGGCGAACGACATCGGGGCCAATGGCGTGCTCTGCCGGGCCGGCGCCTACTGGCACGACATCGGCAAGATGGTGCGTCCGGGACACTTCATCGAGAACCAGATCGGTCCGAATCCTCTGGACGGGATGCCGCCCGCGGAGGCGGCCGAGGTGGTGCGCGCGCATGTCGTGGACGGAATCGCGATGGCCCGGCGCGAGAAGATCCCCGAACGGCTGATCGACTTCATCGCCGAGCACCATGGCGACCAGACGATCGGGTTCTTTCTGGAGCGTGCCCGCGAAGAGGCCGAACGCAAGGGGGAACCCGCGCCCGATCCGGCCCGTTTCCGCTACCCCGGCCCCCGCCCGCGCAGCCGCGAAACCGCGATCGTCATGTTGGCCGATTCGGTGGAGTCGGCGGCGCGAACGCTCGATAATCCCACCCCGCAGCGCATCATGCGGCTGGTGCGCCGGATCTTCGAGACCAAGCGGGCGCGGGGCCAACTGAACCGCGCGGCGCTCACCCTGCGCGACCTCTCCCGCCTGCGCCGCCGCTTCGCGCGCATGCTCGGAGGAATGCACCACCGGCGGATCGACTATCCCGCCACCCGCCACCTCACTGCGGGCGCCGCCGCGGAGGGATCCACGGGACGGTCCCCACCCGGGAAGGCCGCCGCGCCGTCCCCCCACCCCCCGGAGGCCGCCCCGTGATTCGCCTCCACCTCAATGCGGCCGCCGCCCGCCCGATCCCTTCCCCCGCCCTTGACCGCGCCCTGCGCACCCTCCTCGGCCGCGAAGGGATCGCGAGCGCCGAGATCTCGGTCACCTTCGTCGCCGACGACGCGATCTCCGCGCTGCACCTCCGTCACCTGGGGCGTCCCGGCCCCACCGACGTCATCGCCTTCGCGCTGCACGATCCCGGCGAGGATCCCCTTGGCGACATCTACGTCGGCCACGACCAGGCCGCGCGGCAGGCGGCCGCCCTGCGCATTCCGGAGGAGGAGGAGCTGGTGCGGCTGGCGATCCACGGCGCGCTGCATGTTCTGGGACACACCCATGCGGAGGGCCCCGGCCGCGAGACCGGCGAGATGCACCGCGTGCAGGAAGCGGTGCTGAAGGAGACGCTGGGACCGCCGCGGAGGGTCGCGCCATGACCGCCGAGCGCACCCCGGCGGGAGTGGATCCCGAGATCCGAGAGAAGCTGGAGGATCTGCGCAGGATCGCGCGCGCGGGCGACTACGCCGAGCTCCCGGAGCGGGTCGCCGGGATGCATCCCTCCGACATCGCCGATGTGGTGGCGTCGCTCGGGCCCGAGTCCCGCCAGGTCGAGATCCTCAAGGCGCTCTCCGCCGAGGTGGCCTCCGAGACGCTCGCCGAGATGGAGGACTACGAGCACCGGGCCGAACTCCTCACCGCGCTCGACTCGAAGCGGGGCGCCGCGTTGCTGCGGGAGCTGGCCGACGACGACGCCGCCGATCTCCTGGGCGAGATGGAGCCCCTTGAACGCGATCGCATGCTGGCCGCCCTTCCCAGCGCCGAGGCCGGCGAGATCCGCGACCTCCTCCGCTACGACGAGGAGACCGCCGGCGGAATCATGACCACCGCCCTGGTCGCGGTCCGCACCACCGCCACCGCCGCCGAAGCGATCGCCGAGGTCCGCCGCCAGGGCCGCGAGGTCGAGGACTTCTACACCGTATTCGTGGTGGACCGCCGGGGCCGCCTGCGCGGCAGCGTCGCGCTGGCCGAACTGGTGCTCGCCGATCCCGCCGCCGCGGTGGCCGCGCTCGTCGAACCGCTGCCCGCGGTGGCCCGCCCCGACACCGACCAGGAGGAGGTCGGCCGCGTAATGGGGCGCTACAACCTGGTCAGCATTCCCGTCGTGGACGAGAGCGAAGTGCTTCTCGGCCAGATCACCTTCGACGACGTCATCGACGTGATCGAGGCCGAAACCACCGAGGACATCCTGCGCCTGGCCGGCGTCTCCGAGGAGGAGGAGGTCATGGCGGGCTGGCTCGAATCGGTGCGCTCGCGTCTTCCCTGGCTGACCCTCAACCTGGTCACCGCCGGGGCCGCCGCCTCCGTCATCCTCACCTTCGAGGAGGTCGTCGGACGATGGACCTTCCTCGCCTTTCTCATGCCCGTCATCGCCGCGCTGGGGGGAAACACCGGCACCCAGGCGCTGGCCGTCACGATCCGCCGCATCGCCATCGCCGACGAGATCCGCCCGCACCACTTCAGGGTCGTCTGGAAGGAGGTGGAGGTGGGTCTCCTCAACGGCTTCGTTCTCGGCGCGCTCTTCGCCCTCTTCGCGCTCCTCTGGGAGGGGGGCGACCCGCGCATCGGGATCGTCGTGCTCCTGGCGATGTGGGCCAACATCATCGTGGCGGGATTCGCGGGCGCGCTCGTTCCCACTCTCCTGAACCGCATCGGGGTCGATCCCGCGGTCGCGTCGTCGGTTTTCGTCCACACCCTCACCGATCTGGTCGGCTTCGTCATGGTGCTCACCCTCGCCAGTGCGCTCCTGGGATGATGACGCCGGAATCCCCGCGGTCCCGTCCGGCTGCGCGAGGGGGCGGCGCGCGAAACGGGGTTCGACGCGAGCCTTCCGGGATGAGCCGTCTGGCCGCCGATTTCCGCTCGGGCCGCCGCCCCGCGCTGGCGCGCGCCATCTCCATGGTCGAGGGGTCGCGTCCAGGGGTGAACGCTCTCCTCGACGATCTGCTCCGCGTCGAACCGCAGGCCCGCCGCATCGGGATCACCGGTCCACCCGGGGCGGGGAAGTCCACCCTGGCCGCGCTGATCACCGGACGGCTGCGCGCGCAGGGCGAGGAGGTCGCGATCGTCGCCGTCGATCCCACGTCGCCCTTCTCCGGGGGTGCGCTTCTGGGCGACCGCATACGCATGAACGACCTGGCCGTCGATCCGGGGGTCTTCATCCGTTCGATGGCGACGCGCGGTTCGCTGGGGGGGCTGGCCGCGACCACCCGCGAGGCGATCGATCTGCTCGACGCCTTCGGCTTCCCCAATGTGATCGTCGAGACGGTGGGGGTGGGGCAGACCCAGCTCGAGATCCAGGCCGCCGCCGACAGCACCGTCGTCGTGCTCGTTCCCGAATCGGGGGACGGAATCCAGGCGATGAAGGCCGGCCTCATGGAGATCGCCGACATCTTCGTCGTCAACAAGTCCGACCGCGTCGGCGCCGACCGTCTGGTGCGCGAGATCGGCCAGGCGCTGATGCTGCGGGCGGGACGGGCGCATGCCGGGACGGGACACCACGGGGTGGATTTGGGGGGGATGGGGAGGAAGGGGCGGCGCGAAACGGCCTCCGGGGACCGGCCGGGGGGCCGCATTCCGGCGGCGAAGGCGTCCGGCGCGTCGCGGGCGGCGTCCTGGGGAATTCCCGTCTGCAAGACCTCGGCGGGGCGCGACCAGGGGGTGGACGAGCTCCTCGAGGCGATCGTCGCGCACGGCCGCCACATCGCCTCGTCGGGGGAGCTGGAACGGCGCCGCGAAGCGCGCGTGCATGCGAGAATTCGCGATGTGGTGGAGCGCCGGCTGCGCCGCCGGGCCGAGCGGTTCCTGGCCGCGGACGACGAGCTGGCCGAGCGGGTGGCGGCGGTGCGGCGGGGGCGGGCCACCGCCTATGGTGTGGCGGATGCGATCGTTGCCGCCATATTGAAGAGTTGAACGCAGATTCCCGGGCGCAGCTCCGCGGCGGGGGCGAGTCCCCCGGGAGAGGCGCGAGGTCCCCCGAAAACCGGATCCGGAAAGAGATCGGATTCCGGTCGCCGCGCGGGACGATGATCCCCTTGCGAGGGAGCGGAAGGCGATGTCCAGAACCGAAACCCCGACCCGCGACCCGGTCGCCATCCAGGGCGAGATCGAGCGGCGCCAACGGGAAATCGAACGCCTGAGCGCCGAGCTGGCCGCCTGGGAGGCCACCGCCGAGGGCGCTCCGAAGCGCCTTCCCTCCTTCGCCTCGGTTTCGGGCAACGAGATCGACCCCCTCTACACCCCTGCCGACCTCTCGGGCGACTACCTCGAGAAGCTCGGGCTGCCGGGCAGCTTCCCCTTCACCCGCGGCCCCTACGCGACCATGTACCGCACCCGCCTCTGGACGATGCGCCAGTTCGCGGGCTTCGCCACCGCCGAAGACACCAACCGGCGCTACAAGTATCTTCTTGCCAATGGCCAAACCGGGCTCTCGGTCGCCTTCGACTTCCCCACCCTGATGGGCTACGACAGCGATCATTCGCGCTCCCTCGGCGAGGTCGGGGTCTGCGGCGTGGCCATCTCGTCTCTGGCCGACATGGAAACCCTCTTCGACGGGATTCCGCTGGACGAGGTCTCGGTCTCGATGACGATCAACGGGCCCGCGATCATCCTCTTCTGCTTCTATGTGGCGGCGGCCGAGCGCCAGGGGATCTCGCCGGAGCGGCTGCGGGGCACCGTTCAGAACGACATCCTGAAGGAATACCAGGCGCAGCATGCATGGGTCTTCCCCCCCGAGCCGGCGTTGCGACTGATCCTCGACATGTTCGAGTGGTGTTCGGCGAATGCGCCGCGCTACAATCCCGTCTCGATCTCCGGCTATCACATTCGCGAGGCGGGCGCAACCGCAGGACAGGAGCTTGGCTACACCCTCGCCAACGGCTTCGAGTATGTGCGACGAGGAATCGAGCGCGGCCTCGATGTGGACGCCTTCGCCCCGCGTCTTTCCTTCTTCTTCGATGTGCACAACGATTTCTTCGAGGAGATTGCCAAGTTCCGGGCCGCGCGCCGCATCTGGGCCCGCCGCATGCGCGACGAGTTCGGCGCGGTTAATCCACGATCGTGGCGCCTCCGCACCCATGCGCAAACCGCCGGCGTGACGCTGACGGCGCAGCAGCCCGAGAACAACATTGTGCGGGTCGCCTACCAGGCGCTGGCCGCGGTGCTGGGCGGGACGCAGTCGCTGCACACCAACTCCATGGACGAAACTCTGGCGCTGCCGACCGAGAAGGCGGTCCGCATCGCGCTGCGGACGCAACAGATCCTCGCATTCGAGACCGGGGTGGCCAACACCATCGACCCGCTCGCCGGATCGTATTATGTGGAAGCGCTCACCGACCAGCTCGAAGCCGAGGCGGAGGAGATCTTCACGCGCATCGAGGGGCAGGGCGGGGTGGTGGCGGGGATCGAGAACGGGTGGTTCCAGCGCGAGATCGCGACCTCGGCGATGCGGCAGCAGCAGGAGGTGGAGGCGGATCTGCGCCGGGTCGTGGGAGTGAACGCCTTCACCGGCGGCTCCGAAGAGATCGAGATCGACACCTTGCGGATCGACCCCGACGTGGAAAGACGTCAGCGCGCCCGCATGGCCAGATTGCGCAACGAACGCGACGACGCGCGGGCGCAGGCCTCGCTGGCGGCCTTGCGGCGGGCGGCGGCGACCGGCGAAAACACGGTGCCGCGCATCCTGGAGTGCGCCCGCTCCTGGTGCACGCTGCACGAAATCCGCGCCGCCATGGAAACCGTCTTCGGCGCGTACCGGGAGCCGGTGTTTTTCTGATTGGTCAGGTTGTGCCAACGAATGCGGCGCCCAGCAACAAGTGAGCCAACTCGTGGACGAAGGTGAAAGTCCGTGCCCTCTTGAAGTCGGCGTTGTTGACGAAAACGAGCGGCGCGAAGGGATCGGCAATCGCAAACCCCTGGAATTCATCCGGGTTCAGGGGCCGATGGGTGTTGTTTCCAACCACACCGTTGAAGACGACCAGGATGCCGACGGCCTCGGCATGATCGCGAAGGGCGGACAGGGCGCTCGCGGAAGAAGAATGGCGCTCAGCCCAGTTTGGCGCGAGAGATAGGATCTTGCGCAGGGAATGAGCCAGCGCGGACGAGTTGGCATGAATGGAGCCCGAACCTACGAACCCCAGGGGCTTTGCCCCTTCTTCACGGAGGTGTTCTTGCATCCAGTCGACTCGGCTTCGCATGAGATCGACCGTCTCGCGGAGATCGACGCTGTGTCCGGACGGCCTTTCGGCAGTGCGGGTCCTGAAGTCCTCCAGCGGCAAACTCTCGACAGGCGGCGCAGTCCGGTAGAGCGATGCCCAGGGAGCGTGAGTGGCCTGGGCCAGCCGTCGCACCCGTGAACTGCTGATTCGACCGTCCCGCTCCCAGGCAAGCACCTCCTCCGGCCTGACACGAAGCCGCGTCGCAAGCTCCACGGGGTGGCGCCCGACCGCCTTCGCGTCCAGGTGAGCACTTCAGGCGCCAACGCGAGTATCGTTCGTCCGCTCATGGCAACAAGATTGCGCATTGCGGCGATTCCGTCCAGGCAGCTCGCCGGTCGCCGCGCGCCTCGGATGAACGGCTCCGCGCTGCGTGTGCCCGTCAGCGACAGGACGCCGCATCGGTGGCGCGAAAAGCGCGGCCCTCCTACCCCACTGCAGCGCTCGCCCGTCTACCAGAGCGATGGCGCCGGTTCGGCCTCCGAGTCGGGCCAGCGGCATGATTCGCGGGACTCGCGGCCGGGCTCCACGAGCAGGTCGGCGGTGAGTTCCAGCGCGCGCCGGATCTGGTCGGCGTACATGTCGGAGTAGAGGTTGGCGCGGGCCCTTTCCGCCTCTTCGTGGCCCTGTTCCGCGGCCAGGAAGAGCCAGGCGTAGCGGCGCACCGGATCGCCCGCCATGTACTCTTCGGCCAGAAAGTACTGGGCGTCCGCATAGCCCCGTTCGGCGGCGGCGCGTAGCCAGCGCACCGCCTCGGCCATGTTTCGCGGGGTGCCGAGACCGGTGAAGTGCATGTAGCCGAGGTTGTACTGCGCGGTCACCTCGCCCTGTTCGGCGGCCGGACGGAACCAGCGCACGGCGTCGCGCGGGCTCGCCGCCACTCCCCAGCCGGTGGCGTAGGCCTGGGCCAGGTTGTTTTGCGCGCCGGGATGACCCTGGAGCGCCGCCTCCTCGAACCAGTGGATGGCTTCGGATTCCATGCGCTCGACCCCCTCGCCGCGCAGGTGCAGCAGACCGAGTTGGTTCTGCGCCCCGGCGTGACCGGAATCGGCGGCCTGCCGGAACCAGTTGGCGGCCGCGGTCGGGCTCTTCCGCACGCCATCGCCGGAGAGAAGGGCCAGGCCGAACTCGTACTGCGCCTGGATGTGCCCCCGCCCGGCGGCTTCCCCGAACCACCGAGCCGCAAAGGTTGGGCTCGCCGCCACCCCCTCGCCCCGGCAATAGAGAAGAGCCAGGTGATGCTGCGCCTGCGCGTCGCCTTCGCGGGCCAGCGAACCGAGCGTCGCCAGGGCGGCCGCGTGCGACCGGGCGGCCGCGAGCGCGAGCCAGCGCAATCCCTCGGCGCGATCGTCCTCCATCTCTTCGCTCCCCAGGTATATCCGCGCCAGACGGTCCCGCGCGTCGGCGTGTCCCCCCTCGGCCGCCGCTGCCAGCCATGCCAGCGCCTGCGGATCGCCCTCGCCGGCAAGCTCGACCAGGGCATCGTCGAAGGAAGCGTCCTTCCCTTCGCAGGCGGCAACCGGGCAGAGGACCAGTCCCCCAAAGGCCCAAACCGCGGGGCTTCGGGCTCTCACCGGCATCTCTCGCGCATCGTGCTCAAACCTCCTGCGGCCAGGGTTCGCCCGGCGCCCCATCGAAGGGTCGTGCGGCCCCGGTGAGGATCGCCTATCTTTGGCGTTCCGGCAACGATCCGCGGAAAGGGGCTCAATGCGAAGCTGGACGATCTCATGGTTGGGGCTGTCCGTTCTGCTGGCGGGTTGCTCCTCGCCCGGACCCGCGCCCTCCCCCGCGGTTCCCCGCCCGGCGCCGACGCCGGAGCCCGGGCCTCTCCTGGAAGCGGCGCCCGCGGACACCGTCCCGCCCGAGCCGGAGCCGGAAGTTCCCCCTCCGGTCACGATCGAGAGCGAGCGGGAGCTGCAGATGCAGGGTGCCCTTCGGACCTGGGCCGTTCGCAACCAGCGTCTGCACGATCTGGCCCTGCCGCTGCTGCGAAGCGGGGCGACGATCTGCCGCAGCCACCGCGCCGAGTTCGGTTTTCGCGTGGCCACCCTGGAGGAATATGCGGCCGCCGATGAACGACGCGCCGGGGAGGCCGTTCTGGGGATTCGTTCGCGTCCCACCGTCTACATGGTGATTGCCGGAAGCGCGGCCGAGCGGGCGGGAATGAGGCCGGGCGATCTCCTTTCGTCGGTGGGGACCGTTGCGGTGCGCGAGGGCCGGGCCGGTCGCGACGCGGCTTACCTGACGATGGAGGTTTGGCGAGAGGGCGAGCCCCTGCCCATTCGGCTTGAGCGCGAAGGGACCGCCGTGGAGGTGGAGGTGGCCGCCGAGCGGGTCTGCGGCTACTCCGTCAGTCTGCTGGCCGTCGACGAAATCAATGCATGGGCGACCGGAGAGGCGATTCAGGTCAGCCGGGGAATGATGCGCTTCGCGAAATCCGATCTTGAGCTTCAGGCGGTGATCGCCCACGAGATTGCGCACAACTCCGAGCGGCACCGGGCGGCGCGGGAGCAGAACCGGGTGCTGAGCGGGTTGCGGGGCGCGGTGCGCGACGTGGTCGCGGCGGAGTCGGAGGTCGCGCCGGAGGCCGAGTTCAGCCGGGCGCAGGAACGCGAGGCCGACTACCTGGGGATGTACTACCTGGCGCGGGCCGGAATCGACACCCGCGACGCCGCGCTGGTGTGGCGCCGGATGGCGGCCGAGGGGGCGGGGAGTCTTCGCGAATACGAGCAGGCCTCCCACCCTTCGACTCCCGAACGGTTTCTCCTCCTCGAGGCGGCGCACCGCGAGATCGCGGCCAAGCGCGAGGCGGGACTTCCTCTCCTGCCGAACCGGCGCAGCGACGGGGCGCTGGTCCTGCCGAACACCGGATAGATCTCCGCCACCGCCGCTCGCGTCCCCCGGCGGACCCGGGCGCTCGCATCCGCACTCGATCCGGCGTATTCTTCTTCCGCGCCGCGTCTTCCCCGGCGATTCCCCCGTGTTCCTCGCGATTCCCGTCGCGCCGTCTCCTTCCGCCATTCTTCCTCTCCCGCTTTCCGCCAACTTGTTCCCGCTTCGCGCCATCCTTCTTCGCGCCGTCCACAGTCCACCGCTTCCGGCCGGCCATCCCCGGCGCCCGGAGAGAGGCTGCCCCCCTTGATCGCAGAGCTGGCGCTCCTCGCGCCGATCACGCTGCCCTTCCCGCAGGAAGCCCCGGCCCGGCGATCCGCCCACGCGAATCCTTCGGACCCGCCCGCCGCCGTCGCGATCTACAACGGCATGGAGGGCCAGACCGATGTGATTCCCCCGCGCGTCTCCAATCCCCGAATCAACCTCGACGGCCGCCTCGACGATCCCGCCTGGGCCGAGGCCGCGCTCCTCACCGGCTTCTCCCAGTTCGACCCCTCCGAGGGAATCGCCGCCACCCAGGACACCGAAGTCCTCCTTTTCATCTCCGACGACGCGATCTACTTTGGCGTGCGCGCCTTCGACGACAATCCGAATGGAATCCGCGCCACCCTGGGCGAACGCGACACCTTCTACCGCACCGACGACTACATTCAGTTCGTCCTCGACACCTTCAACGACCAGCGGCAGGCCTATTCGATCCTCGCCAATCCGCTGGGGGTACAGCAGGACGGGCTCTGGATCGAGGGAAGGGTGAGTCGCTTCGGCCGCAACTTCGGTCCGCCGATCGACTGGAATCCCGATTTCGTCTGGGATTCGGAGGGGCGCGTGGAGGACTGGGGATACGCGCTCGAGGTCAGAATTCCCTTCAAGAGCATTCGCTTCCCCGAATCGGCCGACCAGGAGTGGGGCCTGAATGTCTTTCGCAAGATTCAGCGGACGGGATTCGACGAGTCGTGGGCGCCGGTCACCAAGGATGTGGCCAACCGGCTTACCCTCGCGGGATCGCTGAATGGACTGCGCAACCTTGAGCGAGGCCTCTTCCTCGAGCTCAACCCGGTGCTGACCGGAACTCGCCAGGGGACCCTCGACGACGACGCCGGCGCCTTTTCCCGCGAGGCCGCCAGCGGCGATTTCGGCTTCAACGCGAAGTACGGACTGACCTCCAACCTCACCCTCGACGCGACCTACAATCCCGATTTCAGCCAGGTCGAGGCCGACGCGGGGCAGATCGCCGTCAATGAACGCTTTGCCCTCTTCTTCGAGGAGAAGCGGCCCTTCTTCCTGGAGGGCACCGAGATCTTCGCGATGCCGAAGAACCTGGTCTACACGCGCAGCATCGTCAATCCGATCGCGGGGGCCAAGCTGGCGGGGAAGGCGGGAAGCTTCCAGTTGGGATATCTGGGCGCAATCGACGAACAGGAGGGCTCCGGCGACCGCGTGGAACGGCCCTGGGTGAATCTTCTGCGGGCGCGGCGCGATCTCGGGCGCGCCTCGACGCTGGGGATGATCTACACCGACCGCACCACCGACGGGGACGACTACAACCGAATGCTCGGCTTCGACGGCCGCTTCGTGCTGCGGCGAAGCTACACGCTGACGGTGATGGCGGCGGGCAGTCGGACGCGAACCGGGGGCGCCGGGGCCGAAGGGGGAAGCTACCTCGCGCTGCAGCTTGAACGTGCCAGTCCGACCCTCACCTTCAACCTCGACTTCGAGGACGCGGCCCACGCCTTCGACGCGGGCAGCGGACTGATTCCGCGCGTGGGCGACGCCCGTCTCCAGTCGCGCATCGAATACAACTTCCGGGGCGAGCCGGGCGCGCTGATCGAGCAGTTCCGGCCCGGCGTGGAGACGACCGTCTTCTGGGACCACGACGCCTTCTGGCGGCGCGAGTCGCTTGAGGAAGCCGAGCTCCGCTATGGCGTCACAACCTCCTTTCGCAACAACGTCACCTTCCTGGTCGCGGGAAACATGAGGCGCTACGACTTCCGCGCGTCGAGCTACGACGGCCTCTTCGTGGACGATGGCCGGGGCGGCGGCGTTCCCTTCGTCGCCGACCGGGATTCCTTCGGGCTGCTGCATGGAATCGGCGGATTCTTCTGGGTGAACAGTTGGGACAAGCTGCGGGGAAGGATGCGCTGGAGCTGGGGACACGACGCGGTCTTCGATCTGCGCTACGGGGTTCCGATCGAGGTGGGCGTCGGCTGGAACGCCGATCTGTCGCTCTTCGCCTACCCCACCCGCCACCTTTCCTCGGAGATCGCTCTGCGCTACCAGAGTCTGAGGCGGGACAGGGACGGCGCCCTCGCTCTGGAGGCGGTCATTCCGCGAATCAAGACGCAGTACCAGTTCAATCGCGCGCTCTTCCTGCGGGCCATCGTCGAGTACGGCGCCCAACTGCGGCGCGATCTGGCGGATCCGCTCACCGGCCGTCGCCTGCTTGGCTGCGACGACGGCGACTGCGACGCGCGGAGCGGCTCCGACGCCAACGACTTCGGCATCGAGACGCTGCTCAGCTACGAACCCACCCCCGGCACCGTCTTCTTCCTGGGCTATTCGCGGCAGATGGAGGACACCGAGCGGCTGCGCTTCCGCGATGTGCGGGCGACCGCGGACGGGTTGTTCGCGAAGGTGAGCTATCGCTTCAGGCGATGAGGCCCCGCGCTCAGCCCCCGGCGCCCGCCATGCGCAACGCCTCGACGTCGATCTTCTCCATCGCGAGCAGCGTCTCCATGACCCGCTTCGGGTCGGCGCTCATCAGTTCGCCCATGTTTGCGGGAATCACCTGCCAGGACACCCCGAAGCGGTCGGTGAGCCAGCCGCAGTAGCCCTCCCGGCCCCCTTCCGACAGCGCATCCCAGTAGTGGTCGATCTCCTCCTGGGACGCGCAGTTCACCACGAATGAGATCGCAGGCGTGAACTTGAACATCGGACCGCCGTCGATGCCCTGGAAGGTGCGCCCGGACAGCTCGAAGACGACGAAGGCGTTGCCGTCCGCCGGTCCCGCCGCAACCCGCGACACCTCCACGATCCGCGAGTCGGGGAAGAGCGACGCGTAGAACTCGGCCGCCTCGACCGCCCCGTCCTCGAACCACAGGCAGGTGGCGATGCGGTCCGGCGCGGCGGCGTCGGCATGGTCAACGGCGGGCATCGTCGGACCCTCCCTCGGAGGTCGCCCTCGCGTCCGCGGATTCCCCGAAGTGCTCGGCGAACCAGTCGAACATCCGCTGCCAGTGGTCCACAAAATCGGCCGCCGTGCTCGCCCGTCCCGCGCCGTGCCCCCCCGCGGTGTAGTGCACCCAGACGACCTCCTTGCCCAATCGCCTGAGCGCGTAGTACATCTCGCGCTGGTTCGTCGCCGGCACATTCCAGTCGCCCTCTCCCGACAGCATCAGCAGCGGCGTCTCGATCCGGTCCGCGAACATTACCGCCGAGTGCGCGATGTACTTGTGCGGCTGTTCCCAGAGCGTCGCGCCGATCCGGTCCTGCCCCACCTCGGCCGCCGCGTAGTTGCGCGTGGTGATCTTCGGCGAATCGCCCAGGAAGGAGACGATGTTGACCTTGCCGGAAACGTTGGCCGCCGCCGCGAAGCGGTTGGTCTGGGTGATCAGCAGATTGGTCGCGTAGCCGCCGTAGCTCTGTCCATAGACGCCCACCTTCTCCGGATCGACCAGCCCCCGCTCGACGATCTTGTTGATCGCGTTGGGCACCGCCTTCAGCCAGGCCTCGCCGGGGAAGCCCTCCTCGAAGCGCACCGAAGGGCGGAATCCGAACCAGCCCTGCGCCGTGATCAGGTTCATGTTCTCGTTGAAGCCGTTGTCGAAGAACTGCTCGTATATCTCTGCCACAAGGGGATAGCGGCGTCCGGGCTCGTAACCGGCCGGAAAATAGAGGATGCCGTAGAGCGTGTTGCCGTCGACGTCGAGAAACTCGACCAGTTCGCTGCGGGTCAGCGCCACGTCCGCCAGTTGGGGATTGAAATCGGTGAGCTGGCGGGGCACGGAGAGGTCGCCGCGCGCGGTCCAGATCTCGTCCGGGCGGTCGCCGTCCGACATGGCATGGACGATCGTGCCGCCGTCTCCGGAGATGTTCCAGGAACGGTACAGATTCGAGTCCAGCGCAAGGGTCTCGACCTCGCCGGTGACCGTGTCGAGGCGCTTCAGGCCGCGTTGCCAACGATCCCGGGCCGAGAAGCTGAAGTAGATGTGGCGGCCGTCGTCGGTCCAGCGCTGAATCTGGCGGCGCGGACGGTTGTCGTCATCCGATCCGGGTTGGGGATCGCTCTCCCGGTCCGGTCCGAGTTGAAGCAGCGTGCGCATTTGGCCGGTCCCCAGATCCAGGAGGCGCCAGGCGTCCTGCGAGTTCAGCAGCAGCGCGTCCCCCGAAGGGCTCCAGCGCCCGACCGAAAAGCGCAGCCGGGTGGAGTCCGCTTCCTCCTCCGGCTCGCCTTCCCCCGCCGACTCGTCCCCCGCCGAACCCCGGTGATCCGCCGTCACATCCACCGCTTCCTCCTCGTCCAGCCGCCGCACGAAGACCGAACCCCCCTCGCTCCAGGCGAAGGCGTCGCGCGCATCGTTCCAGCTCACGCTCATTCTCTCCTCGCCGGTGTCGCGCAAGAGCTCGGGCTCGGCGCCGTCCGCCAACCCCAGCCGAAAGAGCGCGAATTCGGTCCCGTCGCGCCGCGTATAGGAGGTCTTCGTCCGCGTGGCCGTCCCATAGGCAATGTACGAACCATCCTCCGCGAAACCCGGCTGCGTGGGCGTCGCATCGGACAGGAGCTCGCGCACCGCGCCATTGTTCAGGGTGACGAGGGCGGTGATCTGGCGCGCGGCGATGTTCCTCACGCGGTCCCAGGCCAGGAAGTCGTTGCGGGAATCCTGCACGATTACCGCGGCCTCGGTCAGAGCCAGAAAGGCTGCGCGCGCCTCGCGGCTCCAACCCTCGGGACGCAGAGCGACCAGCACGCTCGCGCCATCGGGCGACCACACCAGCGGCGACGAAGACGCAATTTCCAGATCGGTGCTCAGCGCCACCGTCTCGGTGCGGCCGGTCGCGGCGTCGTGGATCCGGAGCCGGTAGCGTTCCTCCTCCGCGGACCCGTCCTCGACCAGGAAGTACGCGAGCCGTCCCCCGTCGGGAGACCAGGCGAAACCGCGGATCCGGGCGGGCCGCTCATGAATCCAGCTCCGCTCGCCGCTCTCCGTGTCGATCACCATCAGCCGGGCGGTCGCGGGCGAGATGTAGGTGGGGTCGCCGTAGCGCCCATGATCGACATCGGCCCGGTCGCGCCGGGTGGTCACCGTGACGGCCACGCGCGCCGCGTCCCTCGTGACGGCCGCGATCCGGGGCGTGCGCACATCCAGCGCGACGGCGGGAGTGAAGGGACGAAGCGCGGAGGCGGGGGGCTGGGCGGCGGCGGGGCGGGCGAGGGGGGGAAGGGCGGCGGCGACGGTCGCGAGCAGAAGAGGGACCGCGGTCGCGGCGCGGAGGGCGAGGGGACGGGTGAATCGGCGCATGAGGGTTGTGCTCCTTGGGGGCGCGAGGGAGTGCCAGGAGCGAAAATATCTCATCCATGGCCCGCCGGCGCGAATGACCCCGCTCAGGCATCTGACCCTGCTGAGGCATCCGCCGGTGGGTCCGTGGGGTTCGCTCCGGCGCCGCCCCGTTGCCGACGCTCCCGCTCGGATGCGGCGCGGGTGGCGCTTGGGGCGCCGCGGTTGTGGCGATCCGGCCGGCGAAGGCGTTCGGTTCCACCTTGCCAAGGCTGCGGGAGCAGCAAGAGTTGATCAGGCGCGACCGCCACCAGACCCCGGCCCCGACGGGCGGGTGAGGGTAAGCCATGGTTGTCGGCGTTGCGTTGACAGCATCGACGAATCCAACCAATCTATCTGTCAGGTTTTGACTACGCTTGCCCGCAGACGCAGGGGCTTCCTCCCATTATCCTCGCAATCATCACATGCCCCATTTTGTTGCACCGCGATGGCGCTTCCGTGCGATGGCGCCGTCGGAGATCAATCAGAATCCCTTCCAGGGAGAGTTTTTCAGTTCGAGTCTTCCGGAGCGGTTCGTTCGCGAATCGATCCAGAATTCGCTTGATGCAGGGACCGGTGTGGGGCCGGTCAGGGTGAGATTTGCCATCAGCGGGGAGGAAAGCGCACTGAGTCCGGTTCGGGCCAGTCGCTACCTTCTTGGCCTTGAGCCACATGTGGGAGCCGTTCTGGCTGCCGAATCCGAGGGCGTGGATGGACGCAGACGCGCTGAACTGGAGCAGCGGGAATCTCTCTTCAAGCTTCCCATGCCTTTCCTCGTCGTCGAAGACTTTGGCACTACGGGTTTGCGGGGAGATATCAAGGCGAACGACATCGAAGAGCGGGACAACGACTTCTGGGGATTCTTTCGGTCCATCGGGATCTCGCCGAAGCCCGAAGACGCGGGAGGTTCATGGGGACTCGGCAAGTGGGTTTTTCCGGATGCGTCCCGGCTCAATGCCTTTATCGGAGTTACACGGCGGACTGAAGAGCGGCGGTTCCTGATGATGGGCCAGGCGATGCTCAAGATGCATCGGCTTGGTGAGCGCAGATATCCGCCGGTCGGCTTTTTTGCCGAAGCATCCGATGAAGAGGACGAGGACTGGCTTCCGATGCCGGTGGACGAGGACACGTTCGATACCGAATCCACTCGGCCGAACCGCTTCCTAAGGGATGCCATGGCGGACTTCGGGCTTCGTCCAGACGGTAGACCGGGCACGTCCGTCGTAATTCCGCACCCGGACAAAGAGTTGATGAACCTGGCGAATCTGGCGCAAGCGGTCATCCAGCAGTACTTCCACCCGATTGTGGCGGGTGGCCTGGAGGTTGAGGTCGTATCGCCTGTCGAGACGGTGACGATCGACGCTACGACGATCACCGATGAAGCCCGCCGCATCTGGGGCGAAACGGAGAACGGGGGGACGGAGCAGACCGCGACCGCGCTTGTCAGGGCGATCGAACTGGACCGCTGGGGACTGAGTCAACGCCAGACGCTGGTCGAGGTTGACGGTCGTCGAAGACAGCCGCCGCTGGCCGCCGATCGGGTCGGAGAACTCCAGGAGCGCTACGAGAAGGGAGAACGCCTCGCCTTCCAGATCCTCCCAGGTGGGAGATGGAATCGCAAACCCAATGCCTTCCGGCTCTTCATCGAACGCGATTCCAATCTCGCAGTCGGACACGACTACTTCGTTCGCGGAAACCTCCACATTCCCCGGATGGACTATCTTGGCAAGCACCGGGCCCGTGCGCTCGTGGTGGTGGACAACAGGTCTGATCTCGGTCACCTGTTGCGCGATTCGGAAGGGCCGGCTCACGAACGGTGGCGAGGAAGCGCCGCGAGACTGCGGAAACGCGGGTGGCCAAACGCGGCCGAACGGGTGTGGGAAGTCCAGAATGCGGCCCGCAGGATACTCGATGCCTTTGTGGAAAAGCCGACCGAAGTGGACAGGCATATGCTCGCGGACCTCTTCCCGAGCGATGTCGAGTCATTGAGAGCCCGTGGGCAACCCAAGCCGCCGAAGCCCAGACCGAAATCGATTCAGAAGAGTCCGTTCCGGATAACGGGGAACGGACATGGGTTCCAGATTTCCTCGGTGGTGGGTCATGACCTGACGGAAAAGACGCTTTCGGTGCGCATGGCCTACGATGTGGCCCGGGGAAGCGCCCAGTCCGCCTTCAACGCATTCCGGCGCGGCCTGAAGCGCGGATGCCCTGATTTCTCGCTGCTGGGCGACGGGCTGCGGATGGAGGCTAGCGAGTGCGATCCGGCAGTGGTTGCCGACAACGAGTTGCGGTGTCGCGTGACGGCATCCCGGTTCTCTTTGGATGTGACGGGCTTCGACAGTCGGGATGTGGTAGTGCAGGTTGACGTGATCGACGACGTTGCCGCCGCTGATGTTCCCTCCGAGCCGGACAAGACATGATTCGCCGATTCAACAGCACCGGGCGCAAGGTCATTGCCAAAGTGGAGTTGCCCCGCTATGACGGACACCTTTCCATTGGGTCCAACCAAGGAGGTGAGTCATGGCGGGAGGAAGGCGAGGGCGGTATCCGCCCGAGTACAAGGAGCGGATCGTCGAGCTCGTGAGGGCCGGGCGTAGTCCG
>JAJEBW010000019.1 GCA_022822325.1 Gemmatimonadota bacterium
TCATAGCGGGGCAACTCCACTACCCCCGGACATTTCTATTCCGGTTTGACACCCCGCCCCTCCCAGCCGCTTGACAGCGTGCTACCCCCTACCCATCTTGACAGCGTGCTACCCCCTACCCATTCTGCTTGGCGAGGAGCCCAAAATGCGGAATGTCGGCCGGGTTGTTGATGGCGCCCGGTCCACTTTCCTCGCCCCTCTGGCGCAGCAGCCGCTTCCCCGGGTTGCTCCGGGATCCGCCGGTGATTGGCGTACACCGCCTTCTGCGCGTCCCTCTTCCCCTTCCACTTGCACCGGCCCCGCTTGGGCTCGCTCATCTAGCTTCGCTGCTCCCGCTTCTTCACGTCGGTCATGGTCTTGTTCGAATGGTAGCCCTTGTCAGCGACCACCTCCTTCGGCTCCAGGCCCACCTCCGCCAGCTACAGCTCCGCCTCGTCCATCGTCTGCTCCGGCGGGTTGCCCGACATCCCTTCTCCCAGAAACTCCCGCAGCGAGAACGAGTCTGCCCACCGCCACGCGATCCCGCGCTCCGAGCCCAGTCCTGCCAGATACCCCACCATCGGCATCCGGAAGTACACGCCGGGCGGAACCCTTGGGCGACCCCGGTTGCCGGCTAGAACTCCCGGCAACTGCTCCTCCGCGAACTCGTCGAAACCGTGCTCCTGCTGCAGCCGGTCCAATGCGCGGTAGAATGGGTTGCCCAATGCGCGAATCCTGCTCGTCGCCACGAACAATCGCGGTCCTGATCGTCCGTACCGGGACTTCGTTGGCTCAACTCGAGATCGACCTCCGGCCATCCGGCCCGATGTCGAATGCACGTAAATGCTTGCGAATCTCCGGGCTTTTTCGAGCCGATGGATGGTGACAGTACGCAAGGGCAAGAAGGAGGGATCGTGCGGTCCTGATTGGACTTACGTGACTTCTTGCTCTGATTTCGGGATGCTCGGGGTGGGCCTGATAAGCGTGAGGTCGGTAGTTCAAGTCTACCCAGGCCCATTGGACTTTTGAGGGGTCGGCGCCTCGATCCGCCAGCCGCGCCGGTGCTGCCCATATGACCTCTCCAGCGCCAGAATCGGATCCCTCTCGAATCCGACGGCCGCGCGCACCCGGCACCAGAGTCGCCGGCTCGCAAGGTGCAAGTGTCCCGGTCCGGGCGCCGGTGACCGGCCGGGCGGACGCAGCGCAAATCTCCCCGCCCGTTCGTGCTCATCTCCGCGTTGGACAAAGACTCGTCAGCCGAACTGCGGCGCACGTCCCCGGTCTGGCGGTCTCGCAGCGCGCTCCGTATCCTTGCCCAGCGTCAGTCCAACCCGGCCGGAGCGCAAAAGGTCATGAGAATCCCGAGAGCGACGAGAATCCCAGTATCCCGCAGGCGCCCGCTTTTCGCCCTTCTCTTCCTCCTCATCCCGGCGAGCGGCTGCGACACCCCGCCCCCGCGGAGCGCCGAAGATGGGGCCCAATCGGAGATCCAGTCCCCCGCAGCCGAGGCGACGGCCGAAACCGACGCGGCTGAGGCCCCCGGGCAGACCGGCCCCGCGGACCAGGCATTCCCCGACTCGCAGGCGGCCATCATCCGGCTGGATCCGAACGACCCGAACCTCGAGATCTGGCGCGACCGCGACATCTCCGGCGACCCCCCGCGCGAACCCGGCCCGATCGAAGTCGGCTCCGTCCTCAGCTTCTTCGGCCTTCCCATCGCGCGCACCATCGACGACCTGATCGCGGGCGAGGTCGAGGTCGCCTTTCTCGGCGCGCCGGTCGACATGGGAGTCGGATTCCGCGGCGCCGCAGAGGGTCCGAACGCCCTTCGCTCGATGCGTCGCAGCACCGGCAGCATGGAGACGATGATCAGTTGGCGGCGCGAGCTCACCGCCGTCGACTACGGAAACGCTCCCATCGACCAGTTCAGCGTGGAGCGCAGCATGCCGCCGATTCGCCGAATGGTGCGCGAAATTGCCGAAACGGGGGCGATTCCGGTCATCATCGGGGGCGACCACTCCATCGAGTTCGCCAATGTGGCGGGACTCGCCGACGTCTATGGCAAGGAGAATGTCGGAGTCATTCATTTCGATGCGCACTACGACGCCGGAGGCACCCGTCACGGTCATCTGATCTCGCACGCCCAGCCGGTTCGCCGGCTTGTCGAAGATGGACATATCCTTGGCCGCAACTTCATCCAGGTCGGGTTGCGCGGAAGCTGGCCGGGCCCGGAGGGTTTCGAGTGGATGCGCGAACACGGCTTCCGCTACCACACCATGGCCGAGATCGACCGCGACGGTTGGCACAACGTCATGCAGCAGGTCCTCGACGAAGCCAACGACGGACCCGAATATCTTCACATCTCCTTCGACATCGACGTCATGGACCCCGCCTACACCTCCGGAACGGGAACGCCGGTGCCGGGAGGACTCACGCCCCGCGAGGTCTTCTACCTTGTGCGCGGGCTTTGCTCCGAGAACAACCTCGTCGGATTCGATTTGGTCGAGCTCAATCCCCTTGTGGATCCGGGATACACCACCGTGCTCAACGCCAAGCAAATCGTGGAGGAATGTCTGACCGGAGTCGCGTTGCGCAAGCTCGGGCTGGGCAACCGCGATTACCTGAGTTCCCTGACAAGGCGCGACGCGCGCAGGTAGCGAGTCAGGCGGCGGGCCATTCGCAACCGTCGAATCCCATGCCGCCGGGATCAAGAGCAGGAAGGGGGAAACAAGCCTTGCGCGCTTGCCGCGGCTCCCCTCTCGCGCCATCGTATCGGTCATCCGCGCCTGGCCGCATGCCAGACCCCCCGCCCCGAAAACACCCGGAGTGCCCCCATGTCGCGCCGCATCCCCTTCATCGTCCCGGCCACCCTTTTCGGCATCCTCCCCGTCGCCGTCCTTCTCGTCGGCCTCGTCCCCGCCGTCCCGGCCGCCCACGCCCAGCGCTTCTCGATTGCCGACGTGCTCAGCCCCGGCTACCCCGTTCAGCTCGTCGCGGCGAAGGACGCCGACCGCATCGCCTGGATCGAGTACGAGGAAGGGCGGCGCAACGTCTACACGGCGGTCGCCCCCGACTTCGCTCCGGTGCGGCTCACCCGCTACGAGGACGACGACGGCCGCGACCTCTCCAATCTGCGCATCTCCGACGACGGCTCGACGGTGGTGTTTCTGCGCGGCCACACCCCCAACCGCGACGGCTGGATCGCGAACCCGGCCAGCGACCCGCGCGGCGCCGAACGAGCGGTGTGGGCGGCGAGCACGGCAGGCGGCGAGCCCTGGCGCGTCGTCGAGGCCTGGAACGCGGCGCTGTCCCCCGACGGGCAGTGGGTGGCCTATGCGAAGAACGGAGCGATCTACCGCGCGCCGGTCAACCCGGGGATGGTCACCGTGGAGCCCGAGCGTCCCCTCTTCAGCGTCTTCGGCAGCCAGAGCGATCCGGTCTGGTCTCCCGATTCGCGCAGGCTCGCCTTCGTCAGCGACCGCGGCGACCACAGCTTCATTGGAATCTACGACACCGAGAATCCCCGCATCACCTGGCTGGATCCGGCCGTGGACCGCGATACCAGTCCCACCTGGTCTCCGGACGGCGCCCGGGTCGCCTTCATTCGCAGGCCCGGCCTTCCCTTCGGCGCCCGTGCCGATCTGGGCGATGCGAGCCCGGAGGATCTGCCCGACGGCATGACCGAGGCGCGCTTTGCGGGCGGCCACGACTTCTCGATCCGGGTGGGGAACGCGGACACCGGGGAGGCGACCGAAGTCTGGCACAATGCCCCGGACGACGAGATCCACAGCGAGGTCCGTTCGGTGATCTGGGCGGGCGACCACATCATCTTCCAGGCCGAACCGGATGGATGGCGGCGCTACTACTCGGTTGCGGCCGCGGGCGGCTCCACCACGCCGGCCGAGCTCACCCCGGGGGACGGCATCGCCGAGTACATCTCGCTTTCCTCCGATGGCCGCACCCTCTTCTACGCCACCAACGCGGGAGACATCGACCGGCGCCACCTCTGGAGGGTGTCCACGGCCGGCGGAACCGCGCGTCAGTTGACGCACGGCGACGGCATCGAGACCTACCCGGCCGCGTTGGCCTCCGGACGCGAGGTCGCGGTGCTGTACGCGAGCGCCAGCCAGCCGCTGACCGTGGCGGTGGTCCCCGCCGACGGCGGCGAGGCGCGCACCATTCGCGAGTTGCCCGACCGCTTCCCCCTCGACCGACATGTCGCGCCCGAGGCGGTCACCCTCCAGGCCGAAGACGGCTTCGAGTTCTACAACCAGCTCTTCCTTCCTCCCGATCTGCAACCCGGCGAGAAGCGCCCCGCGATGATCTTCATTCATGGCGGATCGCGCCGGCAGATGCTGCTCGGCTACCACTACATGCACTTCTACCACATGGCCTACGCGATGAATCAGTACTTCGCGAACAAGGGCTACGTGGTCCTTTCCGTCAACTACCGGAGCGGCATCGGGTACGGCCGCGAGTTCCGCAACGCACCGGGGCGCGGCCGCCTGGGCAACACCGAATACCGCGACATCAGGGCCGCCGGCGAATACCTGCGCGACCGCGACGATGTGGACCCGGCCCGCATCGGGCTGTGGGGGCTGTCGTACGGCGGGATCCTGACGGCGCAGGGGCTTGCGCGCGATTCGGACCTCTTTGCGGCGGGCGTCGATATCGCGGGCGTGCACCTCTGGGGGAACTCGATCGACCCGGAGACGGTCTCCTACCAGTCGTCATCGGTGGCCGAGGTGGAAAACTGGACCTCGCCGGTGCTGCTGATTCACGGCGACGACGACCGCAACGTGGCCTTTTCGCAAACGGTGGGACTGGTGCAACTCCTGCGCGCCCAGGGCGTCCCGCACGAGCTGATCGTCTTCCCCGACGATGTGCACGACTTTCTGCTGCACGAGCGCTGGCTGATCACCTTCGACGCGACCGACGACTTCTTCGACCGCTACATGGGGGGCGAGGAAGCAGTGACGACGGGAGGGAGGCGGTGACGACCCACCGTTGATCCGCGCGATTGTGCGGCGGTTTGGGACGGCCAGGAGGCCGTGTGGGGCGGCGGAGCGGAAAAAGCTCAGGCGCTACGCGAAGGAATGAGATGCCAGGCCGTAGCCGGAGACGGTGCCTATTGCCCGCCAGATCCTCTTGGCGGCGGACCAGGTGTACAGCGTCCCGCCCACAACGGCGAGGGGTACTGCCACCTTCCCCACCGGTAGGCCAATTGCCGCGATTCCGGTGAAAATGGCGGCGCCGGCCGCCCCGACCAAAGCGCTGCGGCCCACATCCCTGACGATCTGCTGCGAGGCCTGGCGCATGGTCTTCCCCTGGCACCGAACCAGCAGAAGGTTCTCAATCGTTGACACCGGCAACTCAATCAATGCACCAACGGCCGCGCCTCTCGCGGCAGCGACTGACGCGGCGTGTGCGCACGCAAGCACCCCCTCTGCGAAGTTGTCCAGACGAACCTTGGCCAGATCAAGCGAAGTCATGTCCTCCGCTCCGCGTCCCCGGTTCCACGACGCTCGCTCGAAAACGACATTTGAGATTTCGCCTTCAAGCGATGGATCGTTGTTGACGGATATCCTGTGACTGAGGTCGCGCTCGCGCAGGAACTCCACGACCGACTCGCTCCTCATCCTGACCCCATTCGGGATCAGGTCATAGAGGGCCTCTGCGCCAATGTCGCCTCTTCGCCCGCGAAGGGAATCAAGGACGCTTCCCGGCATTTCCGCCAGGACTTTGGGCACGGCCGGAACCCATGCGCCGATTGCAACCGCTCGGCCTCCCCACTTGAGCCGCTCGTGCGTCAGATTCGAGCGAATCAGGAGCTTTGTGCGTCGTGCAATCGTTCCCACCTCAGTCTCCGTCCCCAGGTCTGCCAGATCGCGAGCCGCCTCAGCCCATCCGGCTCTCTCAGGTTCGTCGTTCGTCAGGTGCAATCACCAGTTAAAATAACGGTCGATTCCACGGTTGATTGCAGATGCTTCATCTCCCTCAGCTCACCGGCCGCAGCGCCCGCCGCGCCGCCGCAAGACCCCCCACCACCGGCAGCTCGATGCGGGTCTCGGCCAGATCCACGGTGAGGCGCGTGCCCGGCTCCGGATGCACGGTGAAGTTGCGATCGCTGGAGAAGATCATCAAGCCGATGCGGGCGCCCGCCGGGATGATCTGGTCGTCGGGTTGCAGCGGAAACTCGAGCTCGACGAACTCGCCGGGCGCAAGGGGGGAGCCGGAGCGCGGACTCGCGATGTTGTCGGCGGCGGCGTTGGCGGGATCGGCCCAGCCCTTGGTGATGACGTTGTCGTTGAGATTGTCGCTCTCGGTCCAGGGAAGCGAGACCAGCCAGACGGAGAGATTGGCCTGGGATTTGTCGGCCGCCAGACGGATGCTCAGACTCGGCGCGCCCGAAAGATGAAGATCCTGTTGCAGCTCCGGAGTGGCATAGAGAAGACGGTGATTGGACCACTCCACGGCCGCGAGCTGGTCGCCCGCGAAGGCGAAGTTGTCCACGATGCCGCCTCTGCCTTCGCCCTCGCCGGCGTTGAGCGAGAGAGCTCCCGTCCAGTTGCCGTTGCCCCCCGGGTGCAGCGCGACGCCCTCGGCCTCCGGGTGCGGCCAAGTCGGGTACGGAGTCGGTTCGCCGCGATCGTCGCCCTCCCGCACAATCCAGCCCTGCGGATCGTTCTCGACCCCGTTCTCCACCCCCAACAGGTAGCGCGTGAACCAGCGGTTCATCATCTCCAGCGGCGGGGGACCGCCATGGCCGCCCTGGTGATAGTAGATCTGGAGCGGAACGCCCCGCGCCTTCAACGCCTCGGTGATCCGCCAGGAGTGTTCCGGCATGACATTCCAGTCATTGAAGCCGTGGCTCATCAGTGTGGCCGCGCGTACGCCGTCGATGTGGTTGAGGTAGTCGCGGCCCGCCCAGAAGTCGTTGTAGTCCCCCGTTCTGCGATCGAGCCGCGCGGTCATCTCGTCGCGCACCGCACGGATGCAGTAGTCGCGCACCGCCGGATTCCCGCTGAAGATGAAGTCGAAGAGAACGTCGATGTCCTCGCCCGGATATCCGCCCGGCGAACGCACCAGTCCATTCGAGCGATAGTAGTGGTAGTACGATGTGTTGGGCGCCACCGGAATGATCGCCTCCAGCCCCTCCACGCCGGTCGTTGCGGCGGCCAGGGGCAGCGTTCCGTTGTACGACGTGCCGGTCATTCCCACCTTGCCGTTCGCCCAGTGGGCCTCGACCTCCTCGGTGCCGTCCACCGTGGCGAATCCGCGCGCGCGCCCGTTCAGCCAGTCGATCACCGCCTTCGGCGCCAGCGATTCGTTCTCGCCTCCCACCGTGGGGCACCCTTCGGACTGTCCCGTTCCCGGCGACTGCGAATGCACGACCGCGAAGCCGCGCGGAACCCAGGTGCGAATGTGAGAGTTCGAGATCACCGGCTGCCGCTCGACGTGGCGAATCGTGGGCGGAAAGGGATCGCGGGGCGTCGGATCGCCGCCGACCTCCTGGCGCAGATCCCAGAAGTGGTCCCAGTCGGTGCCCGCAACTCCGGAATAGTACGGGCTCGTTTCATAGACGACCGCGACTCGCAGTCCCTCGGTGTCGGTCTGGCCAGGCCGCGTCACATCGACATGAACCCGGTCGGGCCGTCCGTCGCCATCGGTGTCGAACTCGGTTTCGACCCAGAGATCGTGCCGAATCCAGGTGGCCGAATCGGCGAATGCGGGAACGATCCGGGCCTGTCCGTCCTCGATCGCGGGGCCGGTCTGGGCGGTGGCCGCGGCGGCGAGGACGAGGAGGGGGAGGGGGAGGAGGGCGGCGGCAGCCGTGCGGGGGCGGTGGGGGATGTGGGTGTGGGTGCGGGGGGTGGGGGTTGGGGATTTGGTCATTGCGGATTTGGTCATTGGAGAGGCGCGGGGGTGGAGGCGTGGAGGTTGAAAGGCGTCGGCGGAGGCGACGACGGGCGCGAAGAGACTCGGTGGCGAAGGACGGCGGAACTATGTGAACAGGAAGCGAATCAGGAAGAGCGCGGCCACCGTGACGATCGCCGGATTCAGTTCGGACGCGCGTCCGGCGGCCAGCTTGATCGCGGCATAGGCGATGAATCCGAGCCCGATTCCCGTCGCGATCGAATAGGTGAAGGGCATGGCGATGGCGGTCACGATCGCCGGCACCGATTCCGTCAGCTCGTTCCAGTCGATGTCGCGCAGCGCCCGCGCCATGATGCAGCCCACGAAGACGATGGCCGGAGCGGTCGCGTAGGCGGGCACGGCCGTTGCCAGCGGAGACAGCAGAATCGCCAGCAGGAAGAGCGCCGCCACGACCACGGCGGTCAGTCCGGTTCGTCCCCCGGCCCGCACGCCCGCCGCGCTCTCGATGTAGGAAGTCGTGGTCGATGTCCCCAGCAGCGAACCCGCGATCGTCGCCGAGCTGTCCGCAACCAGGGCGCGCCTGAGCCCGGGAACCCTTCCCTCCTCGTCGGTCAGTCCGGCTTCGTTGAGAACCGCGACCAGGGTGCCGCTCGTGTCGAAGAGATCCACCATCAGGAAGGCGAAGACGATCGCCAGGAGTCCGACCTCGAGCGCCCCCGCGATATCGAGCTGGAAGAGCGTCGGGGCGAGGGAGGGCGGGGCGTCGGCCAGCGACTCGGGCGCCGGAGAGAGACCGGCGAGCCATCCCGCGACGGCCACAACCAGAATGCAGACGAGGACGGCCCCCGGAAGGCGTCGCCGTTCCAGCGCCACGATCCCGACGAACCCCAGCGCCGCAAGGGCGACCGGCCACTGCGCAAGGTCGCCGAGCGCAACCAGGGTCGCTTCGCTCCCCACGATCACCCCGGCATTGCGCAACCCGATGATCGCAAGAAAGAACCCGATTCCCGCCGCAATCGCCACCTTCTGCGACCGCGGAATACTGTTCACCACCCATTCCCGGACCGGCAGCACCGACAGAACCAGCATCAGAACCCCGGAACAGAAGACCGCCCCCAGCGCGACCTGCCAGGGCAGCCCCATCGTCCCCACCGCGATCGCCGCGAAGTAGGCGTTCAGTCCCATTCCCGGCGCCAGCGCCACGGGAAAGTTCGCGTAAAGTCCCATCACCGCCGACCCGAAGGCCGCCGCAAGGCAGGTGGCGACCAGCACGGCCCCCGTGTCCATCCCCGTCTCGCCCAGCACCAGGGGGTTGACGAAGATGATGTAGGAGAGCGTGAGAAAGGTGGTGCAACCGGCGACGATCTCGGTGCGGACGGTCGTGCCGCGCTCGCGCAGTTGAAAGAGCTTCATGGGGACTTGTTCGCGATGGGGGGTGGGAACGGCGCGTTCGCCGAGAAGCAGGGTACGCGACCCGAGGGGCGGGCGCCAGTGGACCGGAGGAATGGCAGGCAGTCGCGGGCGCCGGTTTAGCTTCATGAGGAAGGCGGGCGAAGGCGAGGATTCGCCGTGCGGTCAGGGGAAAGATCCGGCCCCGCCAGAGAGAAGGACGATCTCGTGAGACGCAAATTCAACGCCGTGGGGCCGGTTCGCGACGGGAAGGGCTATCTGATCCCCCCGTTGGAACGAGTGCGGCCGGTCGCGCGGGGGGTCCGGATTTGGCGATCGTGCGGCCGGACGGGAGCGGGTGTTTGGGGGGTGAGGGGCAAGGGCGACTTAACGATCCGGGTCGAATCCCCAGTGGATTTCAACCGGAGCCTCGCCTGCCGTATGTATTGGCGTCGCCGTCCCAGCGTAGCGAAACCCCTGGTCGGATTTGTTGCGCCAGAAGACATGAATCGTGCGGCTGGGTTCAAGGAGTCTCTTGACACTCGGCCAGCTTTGTCGGGACCGTTCCTGATGGTACCAGCGAAGACGACTGGGGGAGTCCCACCGATTCTTGTAGTCGTGTCCAGTCGTTCCCGGCACCCCGATATTTGCGAAGACGAAGTACGAGCCTTGGTGTTCCACGATGCCAGTGAACCATTTGCCCCCCATGACTGGACGCGATGGATCTACTACTTGCTGAACCTCTGCGCGGGAGTATCTCTTGCCGACTACGAAGTGTACCATGGGATGCAGTCCGAAGCGTAAAGTGGAACGGTCGAAGTGACAACAAATCAATATATCATGTCGTCACGCAGGAGGCAACCGATCCCTTGGATGTGTGGGGTGGCCCTACTTCGTTGGACAGTTCGAGGGCAGAGCTGAGTTGGATTCCAACTGGACTTGAGAGCCCTCGGGAACCTTCGCTGTGTGAATCGAAGCCCTGGTCGCGGGAAGGGAACGGCATCGACCAATCGTCAGCTTCGCCGGGGCGGAAACATGCAAAGGAGACCGCGAGGCAGAAGCGGATTCCTCCAGTTCCAGTGTTTTGGGTCGTACTCAATCTCGAACTCGGGCCAATAGTGCTTCTCGTCGAGGATCAGCTTCTCGATTTCGAAGCGGGACGGTGCGCTCACCAAGTCGTTCCGGTGGTTCCACGAATATACGGAGAACTCGGGGTAGTCCTGCCCATCGAAGAACCGCACCGCCATACAGTCGTTCACGCGGGTCAGCACCTCGTTTCTCGTGATGGCGAGAGGAGGGACGCTCACGGGCTTCCGCTTGTAGTACGGGAGCCACTTCCCACACCGATTCGGTTGCCACTTCAACGAGTCGCCACAAGGCAGGCAGAGGTGGTCCCACGGGATTTTTCCAGTGGCAACCATCTGGATCTCTGAGCGCACATCCTCGTCACGCTCACGGGCCTTGCAAAGAGGACATTTCATGCTTCATCTCCCTTCGGACCAAGGGGCCGATCACCCTCGCTCCATTCATCGCGCGTGGCACAAAGCCCCGACCGAGCGGTCCGGATCCACTGGTCCCAGGCATCCCTCGACGGCGTCTTCTTCCCGCACGTTGCGGCAGACCCAGACACGGCACTCGGCGGGACGATTGTCGGGCAGTCGCCGAAATCCGAAGACGGCCAACGAGCCAATGTTCTCGTCGTCGAGCAAGGGAGAGGCATCGTCGAGGTCAACGATCTGCATCGTCCTGATTGCTCGACCAAGACTCGTCCTACGGACGCGCCAACAGGCCTCGACCCTGCTTGGGCCAACGCCGTGGGAATCAACCTTCAGGTCAATCACCGGTCGGAGAGGACCGGACCGCGAGTTGCCGGAGGATAGAATCGCGCGTACCAACTCCCATGGGATGTGAGGGCCGGGTCCAGTGCGTCCGATCCGGGATGTCTCGTCTCCAGCAAGCCGCTTCGCATACCACACCCAGCCCTCGCACAGGAGCTTCTCCAGCCAGTCATCAAGTCTCGTCGTGTCCATCGGCACCGCTTCCCCCTGTCCCGTCGTCTTGCGATTCCACTCCGGCCAACCCATCCGCATCTCCCACCCCCCCCTCACCCCCCCAGCGCCCCCACCGGCACGATCCCCACCCCACCGGGCCGCACATGACCATAGCCATTCGGCACGATCACCGCCAGTGCGGCCGGCTCCCCTCGTCCGCCCCGAATCATGCGGTCGGCAAGGCGGCGAAGGTTCTTGGTTCCGTCGTCGATCCAGCGCTCGCCGAGCTTGACCTCGAAGGCGGCCCAGCGCCCATCGTCGGTCTCGACCACCGCGTCCACGTCCAGGCCGGACTTTTCGCGGTAGTGATATACCTCGGCATCGGCCGCCTGTGCATAGACGCGCAGATCCCGGACGACCATGGCTTCGAACACGAAACCCAGATACTTGAGATCGTTCAGAAGACGCTCGGGGGCGATGCCCAGCGCGGCAGTCGCGAGTGACGGGTCGACGAAGTGCCGTACCGGTGTGCTCCGCAATCGTGTTCGTGATCGCAGGTGCGGTGCCCAGGCGGGCAGGTCCTCCACGATCATCAGGCGCTCGAGAGCTTCGAGGTACTCGGCGGCCGTATCCGGCTTCATTGTCGGACCGCCTCCGCGCACGGCCTTGACCAACGTGGTGAGGGAGGCGGGGGTCCCGACGTTCCTGGCCAGCGATCGCAGCAGACGTCCAACCTTGACGGGGTCTCGCCGCCTTCCGCTCACCTGCGCGATGTCGACGCGGCGAATTTCATTGAGATATCCCCGGTTCATGCGCAGTGCCAGCGGCAGTGGATGGCGGATGTGGCCCGGCCAGCCCCCGCGGCAGATCAACTCCGCCAGCTCGGGGACCTTGAGAGTGGACGGTTCCGAATCCTGCACTTCTCCGTTCAACAATGCGCCGAGGGATATCTGGCCGGACGAACGACCGGTTTCAAAGAGTGAGAAGGTGCGCATTCTGAGCCGTGTCAGACGGCCGGCGCCGGTGTGTCGGGTCACGTCGTCCGCGGGAACCGCCGAGCCGGTCAGGATGAACTGCCCGGGAGCGCCCCGGTCGTCCACGGCTCTCCGCACATGGTTCCAGATGTCCGGCTCGATCTGCCACTCGTCGATGAGGCGGGGTGTGTCGCCGCTCAGAACCGTGCCGGGAAAGACGCCGACCATGCGCCGAGCGTTCCGGTCGACGTCCAGCCGCATCTCGCTCGCAGCCAGATTCCTGGCGGTGGCGGTCTTTACCACAGGTCTTGGGGCCCTCGATCACTACGGCGCCCGTGGCCTCGAGCCGTTCCTCGAGTTCTTTGTCAACGATTCGGGGGAGGTAATCCATGAGATCCCCCAAAAGAGATTTCCAACGGGTGATTCGGAAAATGCCAACGGGTGATTCGGAGAAAATCCAGCGGGTGATTCGGAAGATATTCAACGGGTGTTTCGGAAACAATCCAGCGGGTGATTTGGACATGAATGATAATGGGTGACTCGGATTATAACGGGTGACTCGGAGACCATTTTCTTCCGCCGCAAACCGTCCGCGAACGAGTGGACCGAGATCCGGGGGGCGTCCGAAGGATCGTGCCGAGCCGAAGGCCTTCGCCAACCTCTGGCTTGGGGAACGCGCCCGCCACCTCCAGGCGCTCTTCGACGACATCGCCCGGGGTCGCCCGCTGACCCTGCACACGATCAAGACTTGGCGCCAGCTACTCACCCGTCACCAAGAGATCGTGACCTTGACGTCCCATCCACAGATTTGCATCCTGTGAAAACGATTCTGCCCTGGTCGTTGCCATCAAAGACTTCCCGTGTCCCCGCCTTGTTCGACACCCTCCGAGGACGATCCGCCATGTCCACACCGTTCGACCCGACCCCCCGCCTGCCCATCGCCGACCGGCCCCGCGCGCTTGAGGCCATCACGCGCCTCGCGCTCTTCGCGCTGGCCGCCATTCCCACCCCCGCCACCACCCAGCAACCCCCCGATCCGGCCACCTGGGCAGCCCTCGAGTGGCGCCACATCGGCCCGGAGGGGAACCGCTTCTCGGCGGCGGCGGGCATCGTCGGCGATCCGCACACCTACTACGTCGGCGCCGCGTCGGGCGGCATCTACAAGACCACCGACGGCGGCGTGCACTGGGACGCGATCTTCGACGGTCATCCCGTGCAGTCGATCGGGTCGCTGGGGGTCGCGGCGTCCGATCCGAACATTGTCTGGGCCGGGACCGGCGAAGGGAAGATCCGCAGCCATGTCTCGATCGGGCAGGGCGTCTACAGATCCGCCGACGCCGGCGCCACATGGACGCTGATGGGGCTGGAGCGCACCGGGCGGATTCCGCGCCTCGCCATCCACCCCACGAACCCCGACCTCGTGTACATCTGCGCCCTGGGCCACGCCTACGGACCGCAACCCGAGCGCGGCGTCTTTCGCACCACCGACGGCGGCGAGAGCTGGGAACGAATCCTCTTCATTGACGAAGACACCGGCTGTTCCGATATCGCCATGGACCCGACCAACCCGCGCGTGCTGTTCGCGGGCACCTGGCAGCTCGAGATCCACACCTGGGGGCGGACCTCCGGCGGACCGGGCGGCGGCCTGCACGTCTCGCGCGACGGCGGGGACACCTGGACGAAGCTCAACGGGCCGGACAACGGGATCGGTCTGCCCGAGAAGCCGGTGGGCAAGGTTGCGGTGGCGATCGCGCGCTCCAACCCGGACCGCGTCTACGCCATGCTGGAGACGGGCGACGGGATCCCCTGGGAGGGACGCGAGACAGAGGACGGGCAGCTCTGGCGCTCGGAGGACGGCGGGCGCACCTGGTCGCTGATCACGCGCAACCGCAACGCGATGGGACGGCCGCACTACTATTCGCGCGTGGTGATTTCGCCCAACGACGAGGACGAAGCCTACTTCCTCACGGCGTCCTTCACGACCTCGACCGATGGCGGACGCACCCTGGACGTGACCCCGCGGCCCCAGGCGCCCGGCGGCGACCACCACGACATGTGGATCGACCACACCAACCCCGACCGCATGATCGTCGCGCACGACCAGGGGCTCTCAATCTCGATCAACCGGGGGAAGACCTGGTTCCGCCAGCGACTCACGAATGCGCAGATGTACCATGTGACGGTGGACAACGCCATTCCCTACAATGTGCTCGGCAACAAGCAGGACGAACCCACCTACCGCGGCCCCTCCAACAGCCGCATCATGGGGCAGCGGCGCATCACCGGAATTCCGCGCGGCATGTGGCATCATGTGGGCGGCGGCGAGAGCGGCTGGGCCACTCCGGATCCGACCGATCCCAACATCGTCTGGTCGTCGGCTTCGGGATCCGGCATGGTGGGCGGCATCGTGGTGCGCTACGAGGAGGACCGGCGCCAGTTCCGCGCCGTCGAGGTGTGGCCGGAGCAGAGCCGGGGCGCGGCGTCGGGGGTGCGCTACCGCTTCATCTGGGACGCGCCGATCCACATCTCGCCGCACGACAACAACACCGTCTACGTGGGCAGCCAGCACGTCCACCGCACCCGCAACGGGGGCCAGAGCTGGGAGACGATCAGCCCGGATCTGACTCTGAACGACCGCAGCCGCATGGGGCTTTCCGGCGGACTCACCGGCGACAACATCGGGGTCGAGTATGCGGGCACGGTCTTCGGGATCGCCGAATCGCCGGTCGAGGAAGGGCTGATCTGGGCGGGGACCAACGACGGACTCCTCCAGCTCACCCGCGACGGCGGCGCCACCTGGACGAATGTGACCGCGAACATGCCGGGATTGCCGGAGTGGATGGCGGTGCGGTCGATCGCGGCCTCGCGCCACGACGCGGGCACGGCCTATGTCGCCATCGACGGGCACCAGGTGAATGTGCGCGATCCGTACATCTACCGAACCCGCGACTACGGCCAGTCCTTCGAGAAGATCACCGACGGCATTCCGCCCAGCATGCTCAGCTATACGAAGGTGATCGTCGAGGACCCGAAGCGGCCCGGTCTCCTCTACGCCGGAACCGAGAACGCGATCTACGCCTCCTTCAACGCGGGCGACGACTGGCGGCCGCTCCAGAACAATCTGCCCGCCGCGCCGGTGTCGGGGATCGTCGTGCAGGAGCACTTCGGCGACCTGGTGGTGGGCACCTACGGCCGCGGTTTCTGGATCCTGGACGACCTGACGCCGCTGCAGCAGCTGAGCCCCGAGGTCATGGCGTCATCCTCGCACCTCTTCGCGCCGCGCGACGCCTACCGCTTCCGTCCGATCACGCCGCCTTCGGTGCCCTACAGCGATCCCACCGAGGGGACCGACCCCGAATACGGCGCGTCGATCAACTACTGGCTGGCCGAACCGGCGACGGAGACCCCGGCCGTCGAGATCGTGGATGCGGCCGGCGAGGTCGTCCGCACCCTCGCGGGAACGAACCGCGCGGGCGTCAATCGCATTCACTGGGATCTGCGCGACGAACCCAACGGTCCCATCCGGCTTTTGACAAGCCCCATCTACGCGGAGCACATCGCGGTCGGCGACGAGGGCCGTCCGGCTCCGGGAGCGCGCCAGATCTCGATCCTGCAACCTCCCGGGCGCTACACCGTCCGTCTCCACGCGGCCGGCGAGACCCACGAGCAGCCCCTCGCCGTCGTCAAGGATCCCCACTCGGCGGGCACCGAGGCCGACATCGCCGCCCAGGTCGCCTTCCTGCGCGAACTCCGCGAGAATGTGGTCCGTGCGGGCGAAGCCGTGCACCGCGTCGAGGCGATCCGGGTCCAGCTTGCCACGATGGCGCGCTTTGCCGACGACGACGAGACGCTGGCCGAGGCGATCGGCGCGCTCCGCACCCAACTCGTCGATCTGCAGATGAAGATGGTCGATCTACGACTCACCGGCCAGGGACAGGATGGCGTCCGCTTCGAGGCCAGGCTGCTGCAGAAGCTGGGCTACCTGACCGGCGCAATCGCGGGCGCCGATTTCCCGCCCACCGACCAGGAGCTGGAGGTGAAGACGATTCTCCAAAGCCAACTGCGCGAACACCTGGAGGCGCTGGACGCGCTGGTCGCCGGCGAGGTGGCGGCTCTGAACGAGATGCTGCGGGCGCGCGGAATGCTGATCATCGCCGACGCGGGCTGATGCGGGCGGGACAATCCCCCGCGACCTACCCCTTCGCCAGCGCGCAGTACCGGTACAGCTCCAGCGTCTCCCGCCATTCCTCGGGGTAGCCGTCCACCACCGCGCCGAGCCCGAATTCGTGGCCGAGTTCGGCGAAGGAACCCGATTCGGCCACCGCGAAGGGCGCCTCCGTCTCGAAGACCGCAAGATCCGGGAATCCGGTCAGGAAGGTTGCGCGCATCGCCTTTTCGATCCCCTCGAGCCTCTGCACGTCGGCCGCCTCGAAATCCCTTTCCACCAGATCCACCGAAAAGTAGTCGAAGGCGATCCGGAAGGACGCGATCCCCTCGGCCAGCCGATTCAGGAAGGGCATGATCGACTCGGGCGGAAGGTACATCGTGTTGCCCTCCCAGACGATCAGGGTCGGCGCACCCGGGTCGAGTCCCCGTTCAGCCAGCTCCGTCGCCAGGTCCACCTCCAGGTAGTTGGCGAGCAGCGAGGGCGGCTGTTCCAGTCCCCGGCTCTCGAGCAGCCCGCGCTTGAATTCGATCACCGCCTTCTGGTCCACCTCGAAGAAGGTCACCCGGTTTTCGGCGAAGAGGTCTTCGGCGTCGTCGGCGTTGGCGAGCCGGTGCGCCCGCATGTCGAAACCGCCGCCGAGGAGCACCACCTGACGGGCTCCGGCCCGGACTCCGCGCTCGACGAAGCGGTCGAAGTAGCGGGTCCGGAAGCGAACCATGGTGGTCGAAGGGGGGAAGACGGCGTCGAGTCCCCGGGCTGCGGTGCGCGCCATGTCGTTGGAGAACCAGGCGGCGAAAGGGTCGTGGAAGAGCGGTTCGGGCTGTTCGGCCTCGGCTTCGCGGATTGCAGCGATGACAAAGGCGGTCGCCCCGATTTCGTTGATGGAGGCCATGGCGGAGTGCGGTTGCGTGGGAAGGTGCGTTTGAGCGGGAAGCGTTGCGGACATGGCGACGCGCGACTGCGAGGGGCCCGGCCCGCGCCGCGCGGCGAAGGATGGGAAGCTACCGCGAATTTCGCGCCACAACCACCCCCGCGAGGATGATTCCGGCCCCGGCGAGCTGCTGCGCGGTGGGAACCTCGGCCAGCCAGATCCAGGCGCTGAGGAGCGCGACCACCGGCACCAGGTTCTGATAGACTCCGGTGCGATTCTGCCCGATCGTGCGAACCCCCTGGTACCAGAGCAGATAGGCGAATCCGATCGCGAATACCCCCGCATAGACGACTCCGAGCCACGCGCCGATCGAGACCGTTCCCCAGTCGGTCCGCAGCAGATCCGGAACTCCCGCGCCCACAACGACGGGAAGCCCCGCCCAGAGCGTCCAGGCCGTCGTCTGCAGCGCGCCGCGACGGCGAACCATGCGGCGTCCGAAGACGGTGTAGGCGCCCCAGGCGATGGCCGCGCCGAGGACCAGGAGATCGCCGGGCCGCACCGTTCCCACCTCGTCGCCGCCCCCCGTGATGAGGACGACCATTCCCGCGACCGTCGTGAGTACGCCCGCGATGACCCGCGGATTGAAGCGTTCGCGCCCGATCGCAAAGGAGATGACGACGACCCAGACCGGACTCGTCGAGAGGAGGAGCGCGGCGTTGCCCGTCAGGGTCAGGTCGAGGCCGAAGATGAACCCCATCTGGAAGCCGACATGGCCCACAAGTCCCAGAAGCAGCACCATCTTCCAGTCCCTGGCGCGAGGCCACAACTGGCGTCCGGTGCCGCGAATCAGCGTCCAGAGGGTGATGGCCGCGCAGGGGAAGCGCAACGCGTTGAATGCGAGCGGCTCGATCTCCTGGAGGGCCGCCTTGACGACGGTGAAGTTCAGTCCCCAGATCAGCGCCACGCCGACCAGTCCGAGATCGACGAGAAGGGTCGGGGGGCGACGGCGCATCGGTTGGGCTCCGAAGTGGGACGCGGCGGAGCTTCAGTACCACCGGCGGCGGTCCGATTCCACCGTCCAGAGAATGTAGTCGCGCAGGCGGCATGCGGTTCCATGGTCGATGTACGGCACCGCGACCCCGTCCGACGCGAGCCGGATCTCCAGGGTGGCCAGTCGCTTGCGCCGTTGCAGGGGCGACTGTTTCACCCTCACGCTCTGCACCTTGCGGAAGAGGAAGGCGTCGACCCGGTACCCGAGCAGGCCGCGGCGGGCGGCCAATCCATCGCGGGCGCGGAGGACGGCGCGGCGCCGCCAGAGCTGCCAGGCGATCAGGACCGAGACGAGGAGCCAGGCGAGGTACCAGGGCCAGAGCAGACGGCCCAACGCGAGGAGCATGGCCGGGGCGATGAGGAGGTCGGAGGGGAGGGCTCTGCCGTCGAAGTTGTGTCCGATGAACAGAACGATCATCTCCATCAGAACGAAAAAGCCGACAAGAAAGGCGGCGAACTGAAGCGGAAACAGCGCGATCCTCAGCGTGTTCGCCCGAATGTACCAGGGCGAAACCCGGACGAAGCGGGGATCGGCCGGAAGCAGCGACAGCTCCGCGGCCTCGTCGCCGAAGACCTCGCGCCGCACCGATTCGGCGACGGACGCCTCCAGGAGCGGAACCTGAAGATTTTCGGTCAGGCGCTTCTCCGAGGAAGCCGCACTGTCGCCGGTGTCGGTTTTGCCGGCGGGGAAGACCGAAAGGCGAAAACGACGGAACCAGCGCATGACGAGGTTCTGCGCGAGGACAAGGTGCTGCACCCGGGCGACCTCGACCACGACCTCCCTTTGCGTGAGGAGGCCGCCGCGCGAGCGCAGCGCCGTTCCCTTGCGCCAGAGGGTGAAATCGTGGTAGCGGAGGAAGGCGCCGGCGAGGGCCGCCACGGTGAGAACGATCGCGAGGAGGAACGCGAGTCCGATTGCGAGGGCGACGAGAATCTGGATGCTGTGGCTCGCGAGCATCGATTCGGCGCTGTCCGCGATCCCCTCCCACCATGATTCGCGGGTCACGCCGGCGAGCGCGCCGATGACCAGGAAGACGCGGTAGTCCGCCAGCCCGATGCGCACCAGGTCCCCGTTGCCGAGCCGGAGCAGGGTGCGTGGGGCGGAGGCCGCGGGGGAAGGGGGGGTGGGTGCGGCGCGATCCGGTTGGGCGCGGCGGCCCCTCTCGACCCGTCCGCGCAGCCAGTCCGCCAACTCGCCGCTGACCGTGGGCAACCGTCCCTCGGTCCTGGAGCTGCCGGAGGTGTCGATTCGCACCGTGACGAGCCCGAGCAGGCGGTCCACCAGCGAACGCTCGACATTGATTGCCTGAACGCGGTCGAAGGGCAGGTCCAGCGCGGTTCGCCTGACGAATCCCTGCCGGATCAGGATACGGTCCTCTTCGAGCCGAAAGCGGAAGAACCAGTAGCGGCCCAGCGCCAGGGCCCCGATTCCCGCCAGAACCAGGAGGACCGCCAGCGCCCTCGACGACCCGCTCGAGAGAAAATCGAAACGGGAGAGGAAGGCGATCATCCCGAAGGAGGTCACCAGGTTGAAGGCGTTCCCGACGATCGACCGGATCGTGGAGGCAAAGAAGAAGACGACGGCGAAGGGCGAGGCCCGCCTCCAGTTGCCGAGTTCAGGAGGGGTCGTCACCGGCCGGGTCCGTGGCTTCGGTTTCCATTGTCGCGCCGGGTTCCGCCGGGGCCGCGGCCGCTTCGTCGTTCGGAGCCTCGTCCGGGGCCTCGTCCTCGATGCGCGCCGAGATGTAGGCCCGCAGCCGCCCGGCCATCGCTTCCCCCAGCCCCGGAATCTCCTGCCCGCCGCCACCGGCCGGAAAGACCGAAAGGCTGGCCAGAGCGAAGCGCCGGTCCAGAGGCGTGCTGTCGATCTGCGTATGCTGCACGCGGTTGAAGGGCACCGCCCACGCCGAACGCCAGAAGACGCCCGACCGGTAGAGGATGTCCTTCTCGCGCATGGCATACCCCCGCCTCGGCACCGCAACGATCGGCCAGAGGAGCGCCCGCACCGAGAGAAGGGCGTAGATCGTCCATGCGGCGGGGAAGAGCCAGGGCACGATTCGCAGCAATGCCGCCGCGCCCGAATTTGCGGCGACGAGGTGGGCCGCCGCCCCGATCGCCCCGAAGACAAGTGTCCGAATCAGCGCGCCCGCCTGCAGCCGCCGAACGAAGCGCGGATCGAGGGATTGCCAGTCGACGCTCTCCGCCGCGGGCAGCGAATCCGGCGCGATCTCGGGGTTGGCGAAGTCGCGAGTCACCGTTTCCTGTCGATGATTTCCGCCCATGGTCAATGCCTCCCGCCCATGGTCGATCTCTCCGGCCGCGGATCAACCGGTGCGCGGCGGCTGCGGCCTGGACGCTGCGCCCGCCGAATCCGCCGGGTTGGAAGCGATCAACATAGCCGGTTCGCCCTTGCCGCCCAACCCCGCAGCGCCGCAGTATTCCCAATCGCCCCCAAACCGGAGGATCACATGCGCGCGCCGTACACAACCATCCGCTCCGCCAGGAACCTCGCCGCCGGGTGCCTTGCGTTGGCAGCCCGTGGACAAACACCGAGCGGCATTCGAGCGGCGATGCATCCACGCTGGACCTCTGCGCTCTGCGTTGCACCCTGCCCCAATAGCTGGGCTATTCGGGCTGCGGCGCGCCTTGCCGACACGGCGCCTCGCCGCTCCATAAGCACACCCGGCATTATCCACGGGCTGCTGGCCCTCGCCGCCTGCCAGTCCCCATCCGGCGACCCCGCCACCGGCGACGCCGACGCGGCCCGGCTGCGCATCAAGGTCACCTACCCCGCCGAGCTCGACGAGGGTCCGCTCACCGGTCGTCTCTTCGTCGTCTTCGCGCCCTCCAGCGACCCGGAGCCGCGCATTGCGGGATACAATTCGGCCCGGCAGCGCAATGGCGAGGTTCCCATCTTCAGCGCCGACGTGGAGGGGGCGGCGCCGGGCGAGGCCATGGTCATCGACGCGCGCGCCGACGGGTACCCCCACCGCAGACTGGGCGGCCTTGCCGAGGGCGAATACTGGGTGCAGGCGATTCTTCATCGGTACACGCGGTTCGAGCGCGCCGACGGTCGCACGGTCTGGGCGCCGCAGGACCAGTGGGAGGGGCAGCGCTGGGCCTTCTCGCCGGGCAACTACCACTCCGAGCCGCGCCGGGTGCGAATCGATCCCTCGGCGGAGGAGACGGTGAGCTTCGCGCTCAGCGGCGAAATTCCGCCAGTCGAAATTCCGCCGGACACCGAATGGGTGAAGCGGGTGAAGATCCGGAGCGAGATTCTGAGCGAATGGTGGGGCCAGCCGATGCATCTCGGCGCGGTCGTGCTCCTGCCGCGCGGCTACGACGACAATCCCGGGATGCGCTATCCCCTCGTGATCGAGGAAGGACACTTCACCCTGGACCCCGCCTTCGGCTTCACCACCGAAGCGCCCGCGGAGGGGGCCGCGCTCTTCTCGCAGATGCGGCGCGAGGCGGGAGGAATGCGCGAGACCGGCTACGAGTTCGCGCAGGCGTGGATGGGCGAGGACTTTCCACGGGTGATCGCGGTCACATTGCAGCATCCCACACCCTTCTTCGACGACTCCTATGGTCTCAATTCGGCCAACAACGGACCCTACGGCGATGCAATCCACCAGGAGCTGATTCCATACATCGAGGCCAACTTCCGGCTGGTCGGGGAACCATGGGCGCGCACCATGACCGGCGGTTCCACAGGCGGCTGGATTTCGCTGGCCAAGATGCTGCACTACCCGACCTACTACGCCGGAACCTGGACCTACTATCCCGATCCGATCGACTTTCGGCGCTATCAACTGGTCAACATCTACGAGGACGACAACGCATTCATCGTGCCGGGTTCGGCGCCGGGCGCGCCCGAACGGATGTTCCAGCGGACGGTCGAGGGACAGCCGGTGGGAAGCAATCGCCAGATCAGCCAGCTCGAGGTTGCGCAGGGGTCGAGGGGAAGGGGAGCGGGTCAGCTCGACGCCTGGCACGCCGCCTACGGGCCGACCGACGAGGACGGCTATCCGAAGCGGCTGTGGGATCTGGACACGGGCGAAATCGACCGCGAGGTGGCGCACTACATGCGCGACAACGGCTACGACCTGCGTCACTATGCGGAAGAGAACTGGTCGCGAATCGGTCCCGATCTGGTGGGGAAGATTCGCATATACAACCCCGAGATGGACCACTTCTATCTTCCCTATGCGGTATACCTGATGGAGGAGTTCCTGGAGAGCACAACCGACCCGCACTACGGCGGCGAGTTCATTCACGGCGCCCCGATGAAGGGACATGGCTGGTCGCCCTTTACCAACGCCGAGCTTGTGCGCAGGATGGCGGCGCACATGGCCGAGAATGCGCCCGGGGGTGCGGAGACGGGGTGGATGGGAGGCTGGTAGGGGCCATTTCCGGCAGATCGGCCGGGTCGTCCGCGGGATTGGTGGGGCTGGCGGAACGAGTCGCGTCACAACTCCCGGAAGCCGACCGCAGCGACGCCCGCTCCGAGGGGCAGTTGTCCCCTGCCGCCATGAATGACGAAGCCCGGTGCGCAACGGTCGCCGAGGTCGGTTTGCAGGGAACGGATGCCGCAGCTCTTGCCGGTGTCAACTGCCGGGTTCAGCTTCCGTCCGCGCGCAGCCGGACCGAGTCGGGAAGCGTCGCCGGATCCCGTCCGCCGGGCGCCAGCTTGCGGCTCTCGATCAGGTAGCGAAGGATGGCCTCGTATTCGGCGGAGGGCAGGCTGCCGGGCGACTCGTGCGGCATCGCGACGCGCAGGTAGCTGTCCAACCGACCGACGGTGCCATAGGCGGCCAGGACGCCGGGGGTGAGCGCGGCGCCGATTCCGTTGGGGACGTCGTGACAGTAGCTGCACCGCACGGTGTAGGCCTGCGCGCCATCGGCGGCGGGGGCGCCCTGGGTCTCGTCGCTCCCGCCCGAACCGGAGCCGCCGCATGCGCCCGGGGCCAGCGCCGCCGCGACCATGACGGCGAACCGGATCGGGGAAGCGGCCTCCATCGCTCACGTTTCCCGGCCGCGCCACCGGACCGGGCCGCGGGACGAGGGTGGCCGAACGACTTTTTGCGAAGCGGGTTGCCGTCCTGGGCCAGGCCGTCCCGGGCCAGACCATGGCGGTCGGTTCGGAAACGCAACCGTCAATCGCCGCTCCGGGGATTCAGCCCGGCCGACCGGCGAGGAATGGAAGCTCGATCGATGGAGCGCGCCGCGATCGCTCATTCCACCTGCCGAGTCCGACCTGCGCTCATCCGGCCTGCGCTCATCCCACCTGCACGAGGTGGGGCAGGGCCGCGTTGAGGAGGTAGCCCTTCTCGTTGTAGGCGCCTTCCAGCGGCTGGAAGTTTCCCGCGGCGTCGGTGGCGCGCGTCTGGACGATGTGGTCGCCGGGCGCGGCCTCCCACTCGAACTCGAAGCGGACCCATGCGTGCGGCAGGTCCCCCGATGCCCCGATCAGCCGGGCCGCCCCCCACCGCCCCCCATCCACCCGCCACTCCACCCGCGCCACCGGTCCCCGCGGCGACCACGCGAATCCGCTCAACCGCCGCCGGCCCGGCGCGACCCTCGCCGGATGCGGCAACGCGAGCGCGCTCTTCACCACCCCGGTCGAGATGGGGGCGCCATCGGCCGGAGCGTACCGGTCGGCGGGCCATTCGTCGCCCACCAGGACATACGAGCTCGTGTTCGCGCGCACCCACACCCGGCTCGTCGCAATCTCGATGCGTCCCACCCACTTCACGCTGGACGAACCCACCCAACCCGGCGCCACCGCGCGCACGGGGAAGCCGTGATCCGGGGGCAGCGGCGCCCCGTTCATCGTCAGCGCGAGGATCGTGGCCGGATCGAGGGCCTTCGCCACCGGCATCGGACGCGCCCACTCGGCATCGTCCAGCCCGATCACATTCACATCGACCGCATCGTCGCGCACCCCCGCGAGCGCCAGCGCATCGGCCAGACTCGGCCCGCTCCACTCCGCGCACCCGATCGCCCCCGTTCCCCACTGGCTCCCCGAGGCGGTTCTCCCGGTCACCCGCTGAAAGAAGCCGCGCCAGTTGCCCGCGCACTCGATGTAGGCGATCAGCGTCTGGCGGGGCAGCGCGCGCAGATCGTCAAGGGTCAGCTCGACCTCGCGTTCGGCGCCCGGTCCGCCCACCGTCAGCCGGTAGGCCGCCGGATCGATCCGGGGCGTGGGCGCGTGGTTGCGGACGAAAAAAAGCTCGTTCGGGGTCAGCCACCCGCCCAGATCCTCGAGCCGCGTCTCCAGATTGGTGCCATGCCGGATGAAGGGCGCGGGATCCTTGACCCAGATCGGGGGTTGAGATTGGGTTGACTCGCCGCCCGTCTCGCCGCCATCCGCATCCCCGGCATCATTTGCCGCACCCTGGGGACCGCAGGCCGCCGCGCCCGCTCCCGCCGCCATCAGCGCCAGCGCCTCTCGTCGGTTCATTGGTCGCTCCGGTGAGTGGAGGTGCGATCTGGTTCGTTTTTCGAGCCCGTAGCTGTGGGGGCCGCCTCCGGAAAACGCTCCTGCGGAGTCTGGGGGTTGCGCGCGCACCTTGCAACACCCGGCCGCCGCCCCGGCCGGCCCGCGCAGGGGCCGGAAGCAGCGCACCGGCGCACCGGTGCCCGGGATGGGACCCCAAGGCTGCGCCGCGAGGGCCATCGCGGCCGTCCCAACCAGCACTGGCCCCGCCCGCCCCGCCGCCGCATCTTGGACAGGGAAGAGAACTGCGCCCGGACACCGGTACCGGGCCCGCGCCCCAGGGAGGTGCCCCATGACTCTCCGTTTCTTGCCGCCGACGCCCCGCACGGAATCGCTCGCGGCCACGACCCGCACCCCGGCCGCAGGGCGCAGCCGCCGTCCCGGGGTTGCCATCGCCGCCCTCATCCCCCTCCTCATTCCCCTGGCCATGCCCGGCCACGCCGAGGGCCAGCGCACGCGCCAGTACGCGTCCATCGACTCGCTGCGGCATATCCAGTCGGTCGAGCCGCGCATGGGGCCGCCCGGCACCGCGGTCGAGATCTACACCGAGAACCTGCCGCCGCAGGCCCGGATTCATGTCGGCGTCGGCGCGATGCGGGCGGGATTCGAGGCGCTCGCCGAGGGGACGCAGCAGATCTGGGGCGAGGTGTCGGCGACGGTGACGGTGCCGGACTACGCCAATCGCGAGCGGCCGCTGGTCTTCATCCTCTTCAATGGGATCTTCAGTCCGATCGGGATATCCGACCCCTTTCATGTGACCGACGAAGAGGGCATGGTGCAGCGGACCGGACGGATCACCGACGAGGGGCTGGAATGCCTGACGATGCGAGACAACGACCAATACCTGTATGTGTTGAGCGGCGATCTCGGGGGGTTGGCGCCGGGAGACGAGGTGGTCGTCGAGGGGACGATCGGGCTTTCCGGGGCTTGCGGAGACGTCGATTCGATTGAAGTTGTGGATTGGCGGCGGGCGCAAAACCGTTGACTGCAAAACAAGGACGATTCCCGTCATGACGAAGGAAGGAACCCCGATGCGACGCCATTTCGCGACGACGAACCCGGCCACCGCTCCGGCCGCGATCCCGACCCTGATGCTGGCCGCCACCCTGGCGTCGGCCTGTGCGGCGCCCGACGCGGCCCCGCCCCCGATGCAATCCAACGGCCAGGTCCACGCCTTCGAGCTGGAAGCCGACGTCTTCTTCCTGGCCGAGGTGGACCAGATCTCCAACGACTTCACCGTCACCGTCACGGGTCCCGACGGCGAGACGCTGCGCGAGGTGGACGGCCGCACCGGCGGAATCGAGACCATCGTCTTCGAGACCGAAGCCGCGGGCGCCCACGAGATCGAGATCGCGGCCAACGACGGCGAGGTCGGCGAGTTCACCTTCTCCGTGCTGCGTTCGGAGCCCGTCGCCACCGACCCGGCCGCGCGCCTGGACCAACTGCTGAGCCCCTGGGACGGCGACGACCGGCCCGGCGCGATCGCGGCCGTCATCGAAGGAGGCGATGTCGCTCTGGTGCACACCGTCGGGATGGCCAATCTGTCGCACGGGATTCCCTGGCACCGAGGCACGATCTCCAACATCGGTTCGGTCACCAAGCAGTTCACCGCGATGGGGATGCTGCTGCTGGAGGCGGAGGGCAGGCTCTCGCTCGACGACGACATTCGCGCGCATATCCCCGAGCTCACCGACTTCGGCGAGACCGTGACGCCGCGTCACTTCCTCAACCACACCAGCGGCTACCGCGAGATCTACAACCTCATGCGCATCGGCGGATTCGGCGGCGAGGACACCTTCGGACGCGAGCACGCCATCACCGTTGTGCAACGCCAGGGCGAGCTTCAGAACCGGCCGCACACCGAGTGGAACTACAACAACACCGGCTTCATTCTCCTGTCGCTGGCGGCGGAGCGCGCAACCGACCAGTCCTTCGCCGACTACATGCGCGAGAGCGTCTTCGAGCCGCTGGAAATGCACGACACGCGCGTCAAGATGGCGCAGGGAGAGCTGATTCCCGGCAGCGCGCAGGGCTATGCGGCGGTGGCGAGCGGCGGATACCGCACAACGCGCGATCTTCCGGCCTCGGCGGGCGCGGGCGGAATCTACACAACGGTGGACGATCTGCATCGCTGGCTGGGCAACTTCGCCGACCCGCAGCTTGGCGGCCCGGAGGCGATCGAGGCGCTCGCGACCTCCGCCATTCTGGAATCGGGCGACACGACGGGCTACGGGCTTGGCCTGGGCGTGGGCGAACTGGGCGGACGCACCATCTATTCGCACACCGGAGGCGACGTTGCGCACCGCACCTACATGGGCTATCTGCCCGAGCTGGAGAGCGGCGTGATTCTGATGAGCAACAACGCCGGCTTCAACCTGGGGCTCGGTCCGCAGGTCGCGCGTCTCTTCTTCGCCGACGAGCTGGAGCCGGAAGAGGAGGAGGCCGGGGAGGGGGAGGACGAGGAGGAGGCGGGCACGATGTCCGATGAACGCAAGGAGGGGATCGCGGGGGACTGGGCGCTGGAAGTGCAGGGGATGACGATTCCCGTGGAGGTCGTGTTGGAGGAGGGCGCCGTCTTTGTCGAGGTGTCGGGACAGGACCGGGTGGCCGCGCAGACGACTTCGGACTCGACCATTGCGATCGCCGCGGCGGATCTGGTCCTGACCTTCCGCTTCGACGACGAGGACAACGCCACGGAGGGCACGGGAGCGCAGTCCGGCATCGCCATGACGCTGCGGCGCAGCGAGAGGGCCGCGCTCGGCGAGGACGCCCTGACCGCCTATGCCGGACGCTACTACTGCGACGAGCTGGAGGTCTTCATGGCGATCGCGGTGGAGGAAGGCGGGCTGGCGCTGCACCAGTTGGGCCAGAGCCCGCAACCGCTAAGCCATGTCGGCGGCGACGCCTTCTCGGCCGCGGTCACCCACCTCAACGAAATCGCCTTCGAGCGCGCCTCGGACGGTGGCGTGACCGGATTCAGGGTGTCGAACGGGCGGACGCGGGGGGTGTGGTTCGAGCGGCGGTAGGGCTACATTACGTGCCCGTGGCGGTGTGAACCGTATGTTCGTGGGAGGAGAGCCCTGACCATGTTCCCGATCCGGAACCTCAAGATCGAAAACTACAAGAGTATTGATGTACTCGATCTCGATGGACTTCGACCGTTTTCCGTCTTTGCGGGCGCCAATGGGACCGGCAAAAGCAATTTTTTTGACGCCATGGAATTCGTAAGCGGAATCCTGCGGTTTGATGTTCCGTTCGCGTTGCGCATGCACGGAGGGTATGCAAACGTACGGTCCTCGAAGAGGTATTCCCCGAAGAATCAGAGATTCGGATTCAGGATTGAAGGCAACTTGTCCGGTTCGGGAACGAACCACGAAGCGCCCACACCGTCGAAGTACAGGATTGTCATTCATGACTTCCACCGGAGTCCGCGCATCGAAGAGCATTTCGATGATGGTTCAGGACAGTCGCTGTCGAGACCGAAGACGGGTCCCATGACGATCGTGATGAATGGCGAGTCACGCGAGTTCTCGGGATTCTCGGAGGCGGACTCCGCGCTTCTGTTCATGCGTCACCTTCCCTTGACGCGTCTGCTGACGAATATGACAGTCTACCGGGTTGATCCCGGCCAGGCGAAGGAACCCGACAGGTTGGACATTGATCCGACAGCTCTCCGGGATTCGGGGAGCAATCTGGCCAGCGTATTGCAGCGCCTTGAGAACGACAACTCGATTCGCGAAGTGATCCTCGACTGGATGGAGACGATCGTGCCCAGCATCGAGAAGATCCAGACCGTTCGTCAGAATATCGACCGAACGACAACTGTGCTCTTCAAGGAACGCGGAACGAGGAAGCGTTTCCCGGCGGGATTGATGTCTGACGGAACCATGTATGCGCTCTGCATGCTGGTCGCCGTGCTGGATCGCAGGAATCCGGTGGGAGTCACAATGATCGAGGAACCGGAACGGGGTTTGCATCCATCTGCGATCAGCGAGTTGGTGGGGTTCTTTCGGGAGCACGCGAGTCCGTCCAATCCGATTTGGTTGACGACGCACAGCGAGGCGGTTGTTCGCCAGCTCCGGCTGGAGGAACTGATACTGGTAGACAAGGAGGGAGGCCGCACGCAAATGAAGCGGGCGGATTCCGGCAATTTACGACAGAAGGATCTGTCGGCCTTGGGGTTGGACAAAGCGTGGTTGTCGAACCTTCTGGCGGGAGGTGTGCCGTGGTGACACGCGTTGGGTTCATCGTAGAGGGCCCATCGGAGAAGAGGGTGATTGAGAGCGAGGCATTCGATGAGTGGCTGAGGAAGCGTGGTATGGCACTTGTGCAACCCGTCGTCGTGGCGGGCGGACACGGGGGCATGGTTGACGGTAGACTGAACGATTTGGCTCGAGGTCTAAGAGTGCAAGCAGGAGAGGTTGACCGCATTGTAGGGCTAATGGATCTGGACCCGGACGAGTACGTGCCTTGTGTGCAAGCACGGAAGAACACGTTGGGCGCGACGGAACAAGTTGACCTGATTGTGGTTGCGAGGAAGGCTATCGAGTCCTGGTTCCTTGCTCATTCAAGCGCCATGAGACACTGGACAGGGGACTCGGATTTCGTTGAAGAGTGGCCTGAGCGGACGCCATTGGCGCCATGGGACCGTCTCAAGGAGATTGGGAAGCAATCGGGGCGAGGTCCCGGTGGAAGCAAAGTCACCTTTGCCAAGCGAATCGTCAGATGCGGCTTCACCATCGAGGGATCGGCGAGACACCCCAACTGCGAGAGCGCCGTATATTTCGTGAAGCGGGTTGGGGAGCTTGCGGGAAAAAATCCCGATGCCGGGACTCTGCCTGGAGCGGCTCAATGACTCCGGCTGGGCAGCTGGCGGCGACGCCTTCTCGGCCGCGGTCACCCACCTCAACGAAATCGCCTTCGAGCGCGCCTCGAACGGTGGCGTGACCGGATTCAGGGTGTCGAACGGGCGGACGCGGGGGGTGTGGTTCGAGCGGCGGTGACCACTACATGCCGGCGTCCGATCTCGGCGCGAAACGACTCCGGCAACTCGTCCCAAAGGAGCACATCCACCCGAAAGGGCAGGTCGCTCTCGTCGAAGGCCTCGCGCAAATTCGCCACCTGCCGCCGCAGGCCGGGGCCCGCGAAGACCACCAGATCCAGATCGGACCAGGGTTGCGCTCCGCCCTTCACGCGCGAGCCATAGGCCCAGACTTCCGCGCGCGGGAGGACGCTTTCGATGAGGCGCCGGACGGTGCGCTTGTGGGCAGCGGCAAGGTCGATTCCCCCTTTCATCGGCTTGCCCTCCCGTTCGGGGCCAGGGCTGCGATCACGACTCCCACCCCTCTCCCGTCATCGTTTCGTGCAGCCGCTTCGCCCCCCGGATAAAGCTCGGAATCGGCTCCAGGCAACGGGCCGCCTTCTCGACACTGTAATCGTGTGCGGTGTCCACCCGGTGGCCGGCGTAGTCCAGCCAGTCCTCCACGGGGTCCGTAAGCAGATCGTTCTCGTTGGCCAATCGCAACAGCGGCTTCGGGCTATTCGGCAGATTCGGAAGCCCCAGCTCTTCGGTCATGTAGCGCTTGAGCACCTTCCAGAGCGAGTCGAAGCATGTCTCGAACCTCTGAATCACCGACTCGGGCACGGCTTCCCACGTCGGACGCGGCAGCCCCGGATCCAGGTGGCGGTAGTTCTCGTACTGCTCCTCCGACCGCCTGAGCGACAGCCGGAACTTCGTGTAGTCGATCATGGGCCGGAGCGCGGCCGCGGGGATTCGCCCTCCGTGCCGCGCCCGGCCGCCACCTGTTCGACCGCGCCTACCCCACCGGCTCCAGCCGCACGATCGGAGTCAGATCTTCGCCGCGGGCCTCCAGCGCCACATAGATGAAGCCGTCCGGGCCCTCGCGCACGTCGCGCACGCGTCCCATGCCCTGGAGGATCGTCTCGCTTGCCACGACGCGGCCGTCCTCGATCGCGAGACGGTCGATGCGCTGGCCCGCAAGTCCCCCCGCCAGGAGGTTGCCCCGCCACTCGGGGAAGCGGTCGCCGTTGTAGAAGGCCAGTCCCGACACGCCGATCGAGGGCACCCAGATGTGAATCGGCTGTTCCATCCCCTCCTGGTGCGTCGCTGCGTGGATGGCGCTGCCGGAGCGGTAGTTGACCCCGTAGCCGATGACCGGCCAGCCGTAGTTGACGCCGGGGGTGGAGACGTTGACTTCGTCGCCGCCTTGGGGTCCGTGCTCGGTGAGGAAGACGGCGCCGGTGCCGGACTGAATGGCCAGGCCCTGGGCGTTGCGGTGGCCGTAGCTCCAGATCTCGGGCCGCGCGCCCTCCTGTCCGACGAAGGGATTGTCGTCGGGGACGGTGCCGTCGTCGTGGAGCCGCACGGTGACGCCGTGGTGGTTGGACAGATCCTGGGCCGGATGGGCCGCGAGATCGCCGCGGGGAGGAGCCTGCCGGTCGCCGACGGTCAGGTAGAGGTAGCCCTCGGAGTCGAAGGCGAGTCGGCAGCCGTAGTGGCCATTCCCCTGGGAGACCGCCTCGAAGATCTCGTCGGTCATGGCGAAGCGGTCGTTCTCGAAGGTGCCGCGAATGACCGCCGTCGTGCCGCGTCCCGGTCCGTCGTTGGGCTTCGAGTAGCTGATGTAGATCAGCCGGTTCGAGGCGAAGTCGGGGTGGGGAAGGACTTCCAGCAGGCCGCCCTGTCCGCGTGCCACAACCTCCGGAATTCCGGGTACGGGGTCGGGGAGGAGCGCGCCGTTGCGGATGATGCGAAGCCGCCCGGGGCGTTCGGTGACGAGGATGTCGCCGTCGGGCAGAAAGGCGATCGACCAGGGGACTTCGAGCCCTTCGGCCACGGTCACGACGCGGTAGTCGTGCAGCGCGGTGCGGACGACGTCGGTTGGGGAAGCGGGGCCGTTGCGGGACTGCGCGCAGGCGGGGGCCGCGACCAGGAGAAGGGCGGCGGCAAGGAGCAAGGATGGCGCGGTGCGGACCATGGGGTTGCCTCGGGAAGTAGCGGGTGGGTCGGACGCGGGATTCGGAAATGGAATCGAAGGGGAATCGACGGCCGATCGAAATCGAAGGCGATCGGCGTTGACGCCGCATCGAAACCAACCTCGACTAAAGTGCCACGAGGGAGCCCTCCGGCGCCAGTCCCCGAAAGGGCTACTCGCCGCTGGGCCGTTGGTTTACGTCGGCTCCGGATCGACGGCCGTCCGCATGACGATGGAAGAAGGCCTCGGCGTCGGCGGGAAGAAGAAGGTTGTCGGAGATGGCGGCGATCTCCTCCGCCTCCCTCCATGCGCGCTCCAGAATCCACAGCTCGCCCTCCAGCGCCCGCCGTTCCTGCTCCTCGTGCAGCGCCATCTCGAGCGCCAGCCGGGTGGGGCGTTTCATCTCGCGGATGTGGCCGCCCGACCAGTCGGCTTCCCCGTCCTTCCTGCGGGCCACATCGCGAAGAAAGCGCTCGGGGTGGCCGGAGGACTCGATCTCGCCGACGGCGCGCGCCACCGACTTGCGCGATCCCCCTTCGCCATTCAGGTGCGGCATCAACGCTGCGGCGACCCGACGCGCGTCTTCGTCGGCGAAGGACGCACTGCGGAGTCCCTTCCTGACCTCGATGCGGAATCCGGTTGGGCTCCGGTCGGGGAGGAGGCGGAGCGACTTGAGCGCATTCTGCCTGAACTTCGCGACCTCGTCGTCGGCGATGGCATTGTCCGCGCACTCGGCATCGCCCGCGGACCGCTGGCTTACGCGGACCCTGGCGATGGGGCGCGCGAACTGCCAGCCGAGCATGGCCCAGTTCCCCGACAGGACCAGCCATGTGGGCACGCCCGCCCCGGCCACGACGATCGCCGCGCCGAGCCCCACCCCGCCCGCGATCCCCAGCATCCACTTCCGCCGCCGCCTTCCGAACTGGTCGCCGTAGCGCCAGGCCGCGAATTCGCCGCGGGGCGGTTGTCCGATTCGCACCAGTTCAGTACCCTCCCGGTGTCGCGCGATCCCGATCTGCTCGGTCGCGGCGCGCGTCGGGATCTCGCGGAAGAGGCGTTCGCACTCCTCCACCGCCTCCCAGCGCTCTTCCAGCGGGGTCAGGTTCCAACGCTGGCACCTGCGGCAGACCACCCAGAGCCGCCCTTTCGCCGCGTCGAAAGCCAGCCGCCGACCCACGGGGAAGGACTCGATCAGCTCGTTGGCGCCCAACGGCTTCTGGCAGTACATGCATGTGGTGTACATTCACCGCCCCTCCCCGCCCGGCCCCGCGCGGCCACCCTGGCGGCGCCCGGGTTCCTCCTCCGTCCCGGAGACCCGCCCCACCCGCACCACCCATTCCCGCGACCGATTCCGCGCGGTCATCGAGCTTCCCCGCCAGGCGTCGGTCAGGCCCGCCACCCACCGCCCCTCCACCTCCACCTCCACCCCGCCCACCCTCGCTCCGGCGCCCGCTCCCGCGCTGGCGGTGAAGACGGCGGCGTGTTCATCGCGGATGGCCTGCGCGGTCACGGCGTCCTGGCGGCTCCGGACCAGATAGTCCACGCCCGGGCCCGCGCCGGCGAAGAGGCGCACCGGACCGACCGCGCCCGCGACCCGGCCCTGAAGGGCGAAGTTGAGGTAGTCGCTCTGGAACTGACCGTCGAGGGGATTGCCGCGGAAGTCGCTCTGGACGAAGCCGCCCCGCCGCACGAAGGCGGCCTCGGCGTGGACGCGGAGGACGGCGACCGGGGTGGGAAGCCCGATGAAGGCGCCGAGGAGGAAGCCGGAACGGGGGGCGGTCTCGATTGCGGGAGTCCAGAGTTGCTCGGACTCGGCGCGGCCCAGCGCGATTCCCGAGAGGACGGGAGCGCTCTGGGCGGCGGCGGACCCGGGGCCGTCGCCGGCGAACCAGCCGAGGAATGCGACCGCCAGCGCCACGACCCGCGGCGCGACCCCGGTCGCCGCCCGTCCCGCGACCGGCGCCGCGACGGACCCTTGCCGCGACGGACGGGAACCGGACCGACCGCTCTTTCGCCGCCGCCCAGGCGTGCGTCCGCCGGTTGGCCGCGACGCGCCGATGCGCGCCCATCCGTTCCTTCGCCGCCGCCCCGCTGCGCTGCGCCCGCTTGACTTCCGCCCATCCGCGACCGAATACATCAACGGCACCACTCCCCTCGCGGCTCCAGCCTTCCCTTTGCGATCTCTCGATCCGGCCGCTTCCGGCCCCTGCGCGGGCCGGCCCGGATCCCCGACGGATGGCCATGGCGCGCGCGCAACCCCATATCGCCCAACCGTGCAGGAAGATCATGTCGCTCAATCGCCGCTCTTCGCAACCGCGCCTCGCCGCCGCGCTCCTCGCGCTCGCCGGCTCCGCCTTCGCCGCGACCGCCCACGCCCAGGAGATCGACGCCGGCCGCTATCACCGCGCCGAAGGTCTGCTCGCCTGGAATGTCAACCCGCTGATCGGCGGAGGGGCCGTGGCGCCGCAGTGGATGGCCGGGGGCAACCGCTTCTGGTACCGCAACCAGACGGGAGATGGCGCGGAGTTTGTGCTTGTCGACCCGGACCGTGCCTCGCGCGCTCTGCTCTTCGACCACGACCGCCTGGCGGCTGCGATGTCCGTGGCCGCCGACACCGCCTTCGAGGGACGCAAGCTGCCCTTCCGCACCTTCGTCTTCGGGGAGGGGGACGGATCCGCGCCCGACGAACGAGTCATCCGCTTCAACGCGAACAGGCGCGGCTTCACCTGCGACATCGGCGCGTACCGTTGCGAGGTCGGCGACACCCTGGTCAACCGCGCGCCCTTCGTCCGTTCGCCCGATGGACGGCTGGAGGCCTTCGCGCATGAACACAATCTCTGGGTGCGCTCCACGGAAAATGGCGATTCCACGCAACTTACCGACGATGGCGAGGAGTACTGGTCCTATGGCACGACGGCGCCCCGTCCGAGCCAGATCATCGCGGGGGTTCCGGCGCGGCCGGTGTTGCAGTGGTCGCCCGACTCGCGGCGGATCGCGGTTCAGCGGATGGACGAGCGCGATGTGGAGCACATGCCGATCTATTCGGCGACCTCGCAGCGGCCCAAGCTCTACACCTATCCCTACGGACTCCCGGGGGATTCGGTCATCGCGACCTTCGACATTCACTTGATCGACGTCGAGAGCCGGGGGAATGTCAAGATTCAGGCCGATCCGCAACCGTACCTGACCTTCACCGCGACCGGCATGCGCGACTCCACCTGGGTGACGGTGAAGTGGAAGGAGGGCGGCGAGCGTCTCTACTTCGTGCGGGGATCGCGGGGCGGCAAGACGGTGACGCTGTACGAAGCGGACGTCGAGACCGGCGCGGCCCGGCAGATCCTCGAAGAGAAGCGCGCCACGCATGTCGAGCTCAACCTCGACCTCATCGGCGGCTATCCCAACTGGGATGTGATCGCGGGCGGCGAGGAGATCCTCTGGTTCTCGGAGCGGGACGGCTGGGGCCATCTCTACCGCTTCGACCGGGACGGCGAGATGCTCGGACGGGTCACGGAAGGACCCTGGAGCTTCGGCGACCTGCTGCATGTGGACGAGGACGCGAGACGCATTCGCTTCACCGCGCGGGGAATGGAACCGGGGCGGATTCCCACCATGGCCGAGCTGTACGCCATCAACCTGGACGGCTCCGGTCTCGCCCGGCTGGGCGGCGAGGACGCGGACCACACGGTGAGCGTCGCCCCCGACGGCCGCTACTTCGTCGATTCCTGGTCGCGTCCGGACCAGCCGCCGGTGAGCGTGGTGCGGGACCGCGCGGGCCGGGTCGTGCTGGAGCTGGAGCGCGCCGACGTCTCGCGGCTGGAGGCGATCGGCTGGTCGCCGCCCGAGATCTTCTCCTACAAGGCGCGCGACGGCGTCACCGAGCTCTACGGGCTGATCCACAAACCGTCGGACTTCGACCCGGAGAAGCGCTATCCGGTGATCGACTACATCTATCCGGGGCCGTTCATCGGCAGCGTGGGGCGGTGGAACTTCGGCGGGGGGACGCTGGGCGGGGCGTTGCGGGGGGACCAGGATGCGCTGGCCGAGCTCGGTTTCGTCGTCCTCCAGATGGACCACCTGGGCACCCCCTTCCGCTCCAAGGCGATTCAGGACAACTACTGGGGCAACATGGGCGACAACGGCATCCCCGATCACATCGCCGCGATCAAGCAGCTCGGCGCCCGCCATTCGTGGATCGACCCGGGCCGGGTCGGCATCTATGGACATTCCGGCGGCGGTTTCGCCTCCACCGACGCGATCCTGCGCTACCCGGACTTCTTCGATGTGGCCGTCTCGACCGCAGGCAATCACGACAACCGCTCCTACCACGCCGCCTACGCCGAGAAATACCAGGGGCTGCTTGTGCGCGACACCGTGGCCGGCGCCGACAACTACGCCAACCAGGTCAACGCCTCGATGGCCGCGAACCTCAAGGGCAAGCTCTTCCTCATGACCGGCGACATGGACGACAACGTGCACCCGGCGATGACCTACCAGGTGGCCAACGCGCTGATCGCCGCCAACAAGTCCTTCGACTTCCTTGTGCTGCCCGACCGCGCCCACGGCCTGAACGAACCCTATGTGATCCGCCGCCGCTGGGACTACTTCGTGGAGCACCTTCTGGGGCTGGAGCCGCCCGCGGACTTCCGGATTCAGCCGCCGCCGGGTTGAGGGGTGGACGCCAGGTGAACGCAAGGCGAGCCAGGGCGCCCCACCGGCCGCCGCACGCCACGACGCGGCCGACGGCGCGAATTCAACGCCTTCGACGTGCTGCGATATGCCCCGGATACGAGCGCGACCTGCTGACGGGCCGCGGGATTGCAACATGGATCTCCGTGGGGAGCTGGCTGAACTGGAATGTCCGAGAGAGCGAGGCGCTGGGGATTGGCGCAGACATCCACTGGGCGCTCGCCTTTCGTTTGCGCAGCGTGATAGTGCACCTGCAGATGTTCCCCGGCCCGGCCGGAACCACGAAGCGGATCTTGGACTTCATGCACAAGACGCCTGTGGACCGCCGCCGCCCCGACCGATTCGAGATCAGGAGCGCGGGGCATGGCTACCGCCACCTGTACTCCCACCAACTCGTCGGCGACGACGTGCTTTCCGGGAAGTCGACCGCTGCGGTGACGGAGGCCGTGCGGGAGGCGGTGAAGGACTTCCTCGACTCGGAAGACTCGGACTACAAGCGCGTCGGCAACTACTTTCGTTGCCTGGCCTTTGGGAAGGATGTGGCTGCGGAGGAGGGGGAGGATGCCGCATGAATCGCCGCATCCCCCGTCCCCTCGCCACCTGCACACTCTATCCTTGCCATCGGCTGCCGACCAGCCCCGCCGCCCGCCCGCGGGCCGCAGGAGCTATCTCTCGTGCCGAACCCGATGCAAACTCAGGCGATTTCCGAGATCCGTATCGTTGATGACTACGCGGTTGAGGGTAAAGGAGACAACCCACCGCCAGGACTTCGCGTCCCGATCGATGACGGGTGTGGCTTGGCGAGTGCCAGGATCCACGACCAAACCGGCGATGGTCTGGTGGCTGATCCGGACGAAAAGGCGACCGTCTCCAAGCGATGCGAGATCCGTAACGCTGGAACCTCCGATCAGCGCTGCGCCGAAAGCCGCCTGATTGTTGGCCCTTGATTCCAGTTTGGCCGTCCGGATCTCCTCGGGCAGGAAGACAGTGCCGGTATGGTTGCCGTCTGCCGCATAGCTCACGAGCGCAAGGTGCTCGTTGTCGAACACATGGACGCCGTTGTCCGGCGTAACGGCCACGAGGTGGTTGGACTGGTAGCCGCCGTCTTCCAGCTTCCGGAACTGTTCAGGGATTCGTCCGAAGGGCGTGGGTCCGTCGTCTCGGGACACAACCAGGTAGCGATCCGGAAAGGGACTTGGCACAATGCCCATGATGGTTGTCAGGACGCCGAGGTCCGGATGCCATGCCATGTGGTGGGCATAGTGGGTTGTGATCTCGACCGTCTCTCGTAGTTCGCCGGCGGGCGTCAACCGATACACGCGCCGCAATCCGCGGTCCAGCACCGCCACGAGGTCAGCGCTCGGGGCCAGAACAGCCGGAAACTGGTATTCGCCCGGTCCCTCGCCCCGCCCGCCGATCGTCCCTGCGGGGGTGAGTTTCCGGTCCAGCACCACCAGCTCCTGATTGATGCCGTCCGCGACCACATAACGGGAGTCAATCGCGAGCATCGCCGCCACAGACCCGAACATGGCTCGCGGATCTTCCGCATCCAGCCGGGCGAGCTCCGCCCCGATCACAATGGCGTCATCGCTCATGGCGAAGGTGTCGGAGACGATCTCCGATTCCGGTGGGGACGCGTCGCAAGGAGGAGTCCGGCCCCCCATCCGCAGAGCCGACGGGAACCGCCGACCAAGCGGATGGGGGTCGGAATGACGAAGGCCCTGGTCATGGTCTCCGCCGTCGTCATCGCCACCGTCCGGATCGCAACGCGTGTAGGAGGCGGTTCCTCCCAGTAGAGCGACGACATCTTGACACGGTGCTCGCGCGGTGTCAAGGAAGTGTTCCGTGGTTCGCGTGCCCGGCTGCCCGCGAGTTGCGGCAGGCATTGCGCATCGGGCCTGTTCCGCGTACGGTGCCGCCGATCCCCGCGGCCGCGGATCCTGCCTCCGTCGTGGCGTTCCCCCGAAGTCAGGGCGTCGCGCCGCCAGGCGCCCGCCCCACCGGCCGCCGCGCGCCACGACGCGGCCGACGGCGCGAGTCCGGGAGCCTTCGCCGCAATCTCAACCCTTGATCCCCAACCCCCCAACCTCCCCTGAACGGAATCGCCATGCCACGCACGATGCCCGCCGCCGCACCCCGCTGCCCATTTCCCGCCAACGGCGGCCCGTCCGCTCGGCGTGGCCATGGCCCGGCCGCTCCGATCCCCCGTCCTCTGGCCGCCTGTACGCTCGCCCTCGCGCTGGCCGCCTGCGGGACGCCATCGAGCGACAACCCCGCCCGCGTCTCCGTGGAGACCCGCGTTCTCGACACCTATCCCTTCTCGGACCCGAATCCCGTTCCGATCCTTGCGCGCGACCGCCGGCTCTATCCCTACCACAGCTTCGAGGGCTACGCCGCGACCTCGGAGCCGCGGGAGTGGAAGGTTGTGAAGATGGAGAACGATCTGATCGAGGTGTTCGTTCTGCCCGAGGTGGGCGGGAAGGTGTGGGGCGCGGTGGTGAAGGCGACGGGGGACGAGTTCATCTATCGCAACGATGTCGTGAAGTTTCGCGACATCGCGCTGCGGGGACCGTGGACCTCGGGCGGAATCGAGTTCAACTTCGGCGTCATCGGGCATACGCCGGCGACGGCCACCCCCGTCGACCACATGGTCCGCGAGAACGAAGACGGCTCGGCGAGCGCCTTCGTCGGCGCCATGGATCTGCCCTCGCGCACGCACTGGCGCGTCGAGATTCGCCTGCCTGCGGACAAGGCATACTTCGAGACCCGCGCGCTCTGGTACAATCCCACCCCCCTGGAGCAGCCCTACTACAACTGGATGACCGCCGCCGCCTTCGCCCAGGACGATCTCGAGCTCTTCGTCCCCGGAGGGTCCTACCTGGAGCATTCCGGGCGCGAGCGGACTTGGCCGGCCGACGAGGATGGACGCTTTCTTCCCCTCTACCGCAACAACGACTTCGGCGGCAACAAGTCCTATCATGTCGTCGGCGAGCTGAACGACTTCTTCGGCGGCTACTACCACGACGACGGCTACGGCTGGGGCCACTGGTCCCCCTACGAGGAGATGCCCGGGCAGAAGATGTGGCTCTGGGCGCTGTCGCGGGCGGGCGGCGTCTGGGAGGATCTGCTGACCGACGACGATGGCCAGTACGTCGAGTTCCAGGCCGGGCGGCTGCTTGTGCAGTATTCGCCGGGCGATCACCGCAATCCCGTGACGCAGGCGGCCTTCGATCCGCTGTCGGCGAGCCGCTGGACCGAGAGCTGGTTCCCGCTGGTGGGAACGGGCGGACTGACCGACGCCTCGCGCGAGGGGGCGATGCATGTGGAACGGGTGGCGGGCGAGGACGGGGTGGAGAGGGCGGACGATGTGCTGGGGATTGCGCTTCACGCCTTTGCGGATACGGAGGACACGCTGCGGGTGTGGGTTTCGGATGACCTGATTCTGGAGCGGTCGCTGGATCTGGCCGCCCTTCAGCCGCTGATTTTCGAACTCTCGCCGGTGAGCGCCGATGCGCCCGTTCGCGTCGAGCTGCCGAATCTCGGTCTTGCGTGGGACTCCGATCCGGCCGAGCGCGCGCTCTCGCGTCCCTTCGAGACCGATCCGGCGGCGTGGGCGAGCATTCCGGAGGCCGACCGGCTGGCGTTCGAGGCGCGGGAGCTGGCCAGGGGACGCCGCTACGCCGAGGCGCGGAAGCTCTTCGACCGGGCTGCGGCGCTGGAACCGTGGAACCGCGAGGCGCTGCTGGGACTTGGGAGTCTGGCGCTGCGGTCGGGCCGCTACGAAGAGGGGCTCGCGCATGCGCGGCGGGCGCTCCAGCTCGACACCTACGACGCAGGGGCGAACTTCCTGGCCGGCAATCTCCACCGCGCCCTGGGACGCCGGGCCGATGCGCGCGATTCCTTCGGGTGGGCGGCGCGCGCGGTGGGATTTCGGGCCGCGGCGAACATCCAACTGGCCGAAATCATGACCGGGATGGGCGACTGGAGCGAGGCCGAACGCTACGCGAGGCTGGCCATCGACTTCGACCGTCGCAGCGTTCCGGCATGGCAGTCGCTTGCGGTCGCCGGCCGCCGCACCGGGAACGACGAGCTCGCCGCGCGGGCCCGGGCCGAGCTCCTCGCGATCGACCCGCTGCACCACTTCGTCCTCGCCGAGCGCTACCTGGCCGACCCGTCCAACGCCAACCGCCGCGCCGTCGCCGACGCGCTGGGGGGCGAATTCCCCGAACAGACGCTCCTGGAGCTCGCCATCGGCCATGCGAACCGGGGTCTTCCCGACGACGCGCTGACGCTGCTGGCCCTCGCCGACGATCTGGACGCCGGTCCCCTGACCGCAGTCTGGCGCGCCTTCCTCGCTCGCGACGCGACGGCTTCGGGCTCCCCCGACGAGCCGGAATCGGGCGCCGCGGAGCCGGGGGTGCGATCGGGCGTCGCCGCCGCCTCCCCTTCGGATGCTCCGGTCCGGAACGCGCCCACGGGCGACGAACTGGCCTTCGTCTTCCCCTTCCGCCCCGAGACGCTGGCCGCGCTGCGCTGGGTGGCCGCCGAGAACCCGCACTGGTCCTGGCGCTACCTCCTGGGGCTCAATCTCTGGGCGCTCGACCGCGACGAAGAGGCCGCCGCAACGCTGGCCGCCCTCGCCGACGAACCCGACTACGGACCCGTCTACGCCGCTCGCGCGCACCTCCTGCAGGCCGTCCGGGGCGTGGATCCGGCCCCCGACCTTGCCCGCGCCGTGGCCCTCGCGCCCGGCGACCGAATCCTCCGCGTCGAGCGGCTCCGCCACCTTCAGGAAGCCGGACGGTGGGCCGACGCCCTCGCCGAATCAACCCGCGCGCTGGGTGACTTCCCCGGCGACTTCAACCTCGCGCTGCTCCATGTCCGCAGCCTTCTGGCTCATGATCGCGGGAGCCAGGCGGTGGCCGTCCTCGCCGAAACCACCGTCCTTCCCTCGGAAAACGCCGCCGAAAGTCACCGCCTCTACGCCCTCGCGCAGATGGCGGCCGCGGTCGAGGCCATGCAGTCCGCCCAGCTCGCAACCGCCCGCGAGCACCTGTCCGCCGCCCTCCTCTGGCCCGAAACCCTCGGTCAGGGCCGCCCCTACGAGCCCGACGAACGCCTGGTCCACTATCTGTCGGGCGTGTTGGAGGAGATGGAGGGCGACCCCCTCGCCGCGGCGCGCGCCTGGTCCCGGGCGGCGGGGATGGGGCCACGGGACGCCGGCGCGAGCAGCACCGGGGGTGCGACGCTCGAACCCCGCGACCTCGTCAGCCCCGGCGGCGGCTTCTTCGCCGAACTGGAGGAGCGGCTGGTCAAGGCTGCGGAGGGGCTGCGGGGGGCGGGGCGGTAGGGCGGCGAGCTTGTTTGCGTTTGGCCGGAGAATCGGCAGCCGCAGGGTGACGATGGTTGCGGCCCCCGCGGATCCGTGCCCGGGGTTGTCGGGCTCCATCGCTGGTCCGATCGGCCAGCCCGCCGCAAGTCGTTCAGCTCCCGCGTTGCCGAGAGGCCCTGTCCAGTCCCTCGCGACGGTCTGGAAATCTCCCTTCGGCCGCCGATCGTCGGCAGTTGGAAGGCACCTCGCGTTGCGGTTAGCTTGATCCCGGTGATCCCGCCGGGAGAGCCCAATTCGCGGACTTGATCCGGCGTGCGATCTGTAGGCAATCGCGGTGGGCCGCCGTGCGTTTCGGAGCTACGCAGAAGAGAGAGTGCCATGTCAGCGCACCTTAATGAGGACGAGATCCTGAGAGCCCTCTCTCGGGGGGAAGGGCAATACCGCGAATTCAAGTCGGCGTGGGACCGCAGGGCGGATCCGGCGAAGAAGCTCAATTGGAAGAGGCTGAGGGACAAGATCGCCGATGTGGTTGCGGCGTTCGCCAACGCGGACGGCGGCCTCCTGTTCGTGGGGGTGGAGGACGATGGACGACCGAGCGGCCACGGCTACTCCGACGCCCATGTGGAGGGACTGCTTGCGGTCCCGGAAAGCCGACTCCGGCCAACGGTCCGCTGCCGAACCGAACGAATCGACATCGGTGGCAAGGAGGTGTTGGTGTTCGAGGTGCCTCCGTGGCCGGAAGCCGTTATGGTGGTCGCCGATGGTTTCCCGTTCCGGGTCGGCGCTCGGGTCCTGCGGGAGCCGCAGGAACTCATCAACCAGCGGAAACAAGCGTTGCGTGTGGTGGGGTACGAGTAGCAGGTTCAGTCGGAAGCCGGTCTGGATGACCTTGACCTGGAGTTGGCGCAACGGTTCCTGGACCGGACGCCCGTGGGCTTGCGGCCTGTCGAGGAAGCGCTCGAATACTACGGCTTGATCGACAAACATCTCGGCCAGTGGAAGATCACCAATGCCGGGCTTCTGCTCTTCGCTCGCCGTCCGGCACTCAAGTGGCACCCAAGGGCAGGAGTCAGAGTGTTCCGGGTCGCTGGACGGGAACGGCATCACGGTCGGGCGCGCAACGTGACCCAGGTCGGACGCGCCGATCCACCGTTGGCGATAGCCCTGGAGGAAGCGAGGGTTCTTGTCGGGGCTCAGGTTCGCCACAGGGAGCGGCTCAATGGACTCTACTTCGAAGGCGTGCCGGAGTACCCGGAATTCGCGTGGCAGGAAGCGCTGGTCAACGCGATGGCTCATCGCGACTACGAGGTCAGGAGCCGGGAAACCGAGGTTTGGTTCTACGCCGACCGTGTGGAGATCTCCAATCCGGGAGACCTGATCGCACCCGTGACATTGGATCGTCTGCGGGATGGCGGTCCTGCGCATGGGACGAGGAACCCCATGGTCGTCAGAGTGCTCGCCGACGCTGGAGCCATGCGAGACGAGGGCGAAGGCATCGCCCGTATCTTCAGCGAGATGGCCAATCGTCACCTGCCACGGCCGGACATCGCTTGTGAGGATGGTCTGTTCGCCATCAAGCTCTTCGGCGAGGGAGACCATACCGAATAGGTTGCCGTTACCAGGGCCCTCCAGCACGCTCCCGCATCAACGTCATCATGCCGTCGCCGAGCTCCCTGTACCTTCGTTGCAGCCGACTGCTGGGACGAAGGACTCGGTGGGCTCCTCGCTCCAGGAGATAGTTCTTCAGTGAACTGTCTCGGTAAGTGTCGTTCTCGATCCGTTCCACCAGAAGGTCTGCAAGACTTCCGCCCGCGGCTATATGCTCCTCCAGCAGTTCGAGTTCGGACACTGCCACCACCTGCAAAGCTCGTGCCTTAATGTGGGTCAGCCCGTCCTCTTCGGCGATGGCCTCCTCGATGACCCGATAGAAGAACCAATCGAGGGGCAGTGTCTCCAGCGTGACCACCAACGGCAAGTAACGGGTCACCATCCCTGGTCGGACGAGCTCACCGAGACAGCCGTCCTCGATCGCGAGAATCGTGTCGTCGAATTGCTCGGCCGCCCGACCGAAGGTGTCGGCGACCTTCGTCCGCAGGGCGCTGAGGTTGCCCTTGGCCCTGACACCGTAACAAAGCAGCGCGGCCTTGTATTCGAGCAAGACCACGGTGTCGCCGTACAGAACGACGCCATCGCACGCCTTCATTCCAGAAGGGATGCGAAGCCGAAGCGCTCTCTCGTCCACGAAGCGGTGGGCTGCCTGGGGGAAGACCCGCCGAAACAGCGCCTCGACGTATTTCTCGAAGACGAGACCCGCATACTGGAGATACTCATCGCGCCGGGCGCGGTTGTTTTGCGTGCTCGGCCGCAGGAACACATGGTGCAGCCCGGTGGTGAGCTTCCAGCGCAGCAGCTGCACCGAGGGACAGTACAGGCGACGTTCGAGGCTCACCAAGGGTGAGCGGTCCAGTGGTTCGATGTCGTAGGGCCGTAGCGAGTCAGGTCCACAACCTCGTTGGCGGAGCTTCTCGCGAGCTTCTCCGGCCTCAACCACGAATAGCCGTTGGATGGCCGAGAACTCAGCAGCGGTGATGTTGAGAGCCGACATGTAGGCTTCGAGGCTGAGCGGCCCGGGCGGACGGTCGGACTTCGGATCGACGGTCCGCCAGTTCGCAAACAGGGCCACGCCCGTTCCCCAGGCGAAGTCGGGGTTGAGTCCCGTGATCTCTTCGAAGCGCTTCCGAAGATCAACGGAGCCGCCGACACCGTCGTGGCCGGAACCATCAGCGAGATACAGGTCGTACGTTCGGGCGAGCGCATTTCGGAAATCGTCGGAGGCGTTGAACAGGCCGTTCATGACCATGAACCTGAGCCATGCGTCCCGGCTCCCAGTTGATCGGACGTCCGAAGTGAGTTCCTCGGTCTCCTCGCGGTCGATCAGGTCGGCCGCCATCATCAACGCCTCGCCGATCGGCTCCAACGATTCGCCGGATCGCTCCGTCACGTGGGGGCAAACCAGGAGTGCGATCTTCGCGATTGCCACCACCTGCTGCTCGGTAAAGAACACCGGCTCGGGTTCGCCCTCGCGTTTCATCCGATCTACATACGCCTGGAAGGCCCGGCCCACTTTGTCTGGATTCCGGAACAGCGCCGCAACGAGGCGCCGCTGGCTGTCGAGCCGCTCGTAAGAGTTGAGCACCGCACTGGCTCCTCCGAGAGCGACCAGCACCTGCCCAAGTCCGAATTCAGACAGGCGATTCGCCACGTCGTCCCAGCCGACATGCGTGCCGTAGACATTGCGCCAGCTGGCACGGATGCCAAACCACTCTGCACCTGAGGGTTGATGATGGCCCGCAAGCCGATCGGGCAGAAAGAGGCCAGTCCTCGTGGAGCGCACGAATCGCTCCAGGACAGTCCGGTCAAGGCCGGGATCCGCTTTGTCTTCGTGTCGCTGCATGCGCCCCGCAAGCTGTCGGCCGAAACGCCGCTGTGGTCGGTGTTCTTCTCGCCGGGCGTGCTTCTTCCCGGAGGCGGGAGGAACCTGAGGTAGGGAGACTGCTGCTCCGTTTCCGGAAATTTAGCGCGATCACCCTCCAACCGCTTGGACGCGCCGCCAACCCCCCCGGGGGCCCCCTCGAATGCCGCGCAGCGACCGGGTGTCAACCTTCGTCGCCCTCCTTGGCGTTGTGTACCCGGGTCTTGGCCTCGGGGGAGCGTCCGTCGACCGGAATCCCGTCACTGCATCTCCAGATTCTCGCAGGTTCGCAGGACGGCCTGCATGGCCTCCGCTTCCCCCCGGTCCACCGTCAGCGACCAGCGCCGCTTCGTGGCCGCCACGGTGGCGATGTACCAGCATTTGTTCTTGTCCGGCAGCCAGTCCTTCGGATCCTTGGCGCTCTTCTCCCGGTTCACCTCCGGCGCGGCCAGCGTCAGGTTGTCCAGGTCGCGCGCGAACTGCTTGCGCCGCTCGTCCTCCCACGCGCAGGCGCCGGAGAGATGGGCCTGCTTCAGGGCGACCATGTGCTCGATCTGCGTTTCCTTCGTGTCGTTGAACACCCTGCCGGTATACGGCCCGTAGATGCGTCCCATCCGCGCCACCAGCGAGTCCTCCAACGTCGCGGGATAGCGATAGTCGTCGCGGTCGTAGTCGGAGCAATCGTCTTCCGGGGCGACGACAAGGAGATTTCCGGCGATCTCGACCTCCGGCAGGGGCAGCAGCAGGACCAGGATGAACCACAGCTCGCCCGACGATCCGGAGAAGGACACGTCGATTCCATCCGCGTGCTCTCTCACGGCGCAGCGCGCGTCCCACCATGTGGTGGAGCCGTTTTCGTTCAGACGACCGGACCAGCAGAAGGGCAACGCCTCGCCCATCTCCCGGCCGACGACGGAATACAGCGCCAGGGTGTCGGTCCCGGCAAACTCGCCCCGGGCCGTCCGCACGTCGCCAGAGTCGCCGGCCAGCGCCATCAGAGCGGCCAGTGCGGGTGGGCCCGCCGCCTCGTCGTCGTCCAGTGGAGCGTCCACCAGCGACTTGCACCCCACAGTCAGCGCCAGCGCCGCCAGGCCTGCCACACAACGGATTCGATTGAGCGGTCGCGCGGTCATTTCGCTTTCTCCATTCAGGGGCAATACCGGTCGAGCCAGGGGGAAGACTGGCGGTCGCGGCCGGGTGCAAGAGCCGAAATCGATTCGGGAGACGGGTCGATTTCTGCCGGGGGGGCTCGGATCCGTCCAGGGATACTCGGAGGCTTGCCCGGCAAGGATGGACCGGGAAACCGCGCCTGTCAATGGCCGAATGGGACAGCAAGCGGGCAGGGAAGTCGGACACGGCTTACGGTCCAGGATCATCTGTCAAGGGCCGGGAGGATTCGGATGCCCCAGCGAGACGCGATCCGGTGAGGGGCCCGCCGACTGCCCGTCCGCGCCCAGGTCCACCCCGCGCTCATGCTCGTCCTGCGTTGGACGACGGTCGCCGTCCCCGGCAATCCGGGATCCGCGAGGCGCCGTGGACGCAGCGCCCCCGAATCCCTACCTTGTCCCGGTTTCCGACGCGCATCACCCGAGCCGAAGACCCGGAATGAAACACGCCCTTCTCGTCGCGCTTGCCGGAGCGGTCCTCTTCGCCGGAGCGGGCCAGCCGCCTTCCAGCGCCGGGCCCGCCGCCTCAGGCGGGGACCAGGCCGCGGCCGCCGACGGGGCAGCCCCGCGCGAATCCCCTGCCGCGCCCCGCTTCCAATCCCCCACCCCCCCCGCCGCCCCCCTCGCCGAGGTCGTCGAGCGCTACTGCACCCGCTGCCACAACGAACGCTCGCTGCGCGGCAACCTCTCCCTGGAGGGCTTCGACGTGGCCCGCGCGGCCGAGAACGCGGAGACCTCCGAGCGCATGATTCGCAAGCTTCGCGCGGGGATGATGCCGCCCCCCGGAGCCCGCCGCCCCGCCGGAGACACCCTCGCGGCTCTGGCCTCGGCGCTGGAGGGGGGCATCGACGCGGCCGCCGCCGGACGTCCCCATATCGGCGCGCGCCCCTTTCAGCGCCTCAACCGGGCCGAATACGCGCGCGTGATCCACGACCTGCTCGGCCTCGCCGTCGATCCCGCAAGCTGGCTCCCCCCCGACCCGATCACCGACGGCTTCGACAACATCGCGGCCTCGCAGACGCTGTCTCCCACCCTGATGGACGCCTACCTGTCCGCGGCCTCGGAGATCGCGCGGCGGGCCGTCGGCGACCGCGACGCGGCCCCCATCTCGGTCGCCTACAACAATCCGCCCGCCCTCTCGCAGCACGCATGGGAACGGGTCGAGGGGGCGCCCTTCGGAACCCGGGGCGGAATCAGCGCGCTGCACGCCTTCCCGGCCGACGGCGAGTACACCTTCGAGATGAGCTTCATGTCGGGTTGGGGCGAACGCTTTCAGGACATCGACGTCTCGGTGGACGGCGAACGGGTGGCGCTGGTTCGCTACGGCGGCGACATCGACTTCCAGGGTCGCAAGGGATTCCCGGTCCGCACCGAGCCGATTTTCGTTCGGGCGGGCGAACGCCGTCTCGCGGCCGCCTTCGTGCGCACCATGGACGGCCCCTACGAGGATCTGATCCGGCCGCACGACTGGTCGCTGACCGGAACCGAGACGAGCTACGGCACGACCTCGCTTCCGCACCTGATGAGCCTCGCCGTCGAGGGGCCGCACAACGCGACCGGGGTGTCGGACTTTCCCGCGCGGCGGCGGATCTTCTCCTGCCGTCCGACGGCGCCCGGGGAGGCGGAGCCCTGCGCCCGCGAGATCGTCTCCAGGCTGGCGGCGGACGCCTACGGCCGCGATCCGGGCCCCGGGGAGATCGACGACCTGCTCGACTTCTTCCGCCTCGGGAGCCGGGAAGGGGGATTCGAGGCCGGGATTCGCACGTCGCTGGAAGCCGTCCTCTCCTCCCCCCACTTCATCTTCCGCATGGAGCGCCAACCCGAAGGCGCGGTCCCCGGCGACGTCTATCCCCTTGCGCCCGAGGATCTTGCCAGCCGTCTCTCCTTCTTTCTGTGGGGAAGGGCGCCGGACGCCGAGCTGGTTGCCGCCGTGCGCGACGGGTCGCTCGCTCGCCCGGAAACGCTGGAGGCCCAGGCGCGGAGGATGCTCGCCGATCCCCGTTCGGAGGCGCTGTCCACCCGCTTCGCTTCGCTCTGGCTGCGGCTCCAGGATGTGGACAAGGTCAGCCCCGACGCCTTCCGCTTTCCGAACTACAGCCGCCAGCTCAGCCGGGCCATGCGGCGCGAGACCGAGCTCTTCTTCGACGACCTGGTGCGGCGGGACGGCGGCTTGCGCGAGCTGCTAAACGCCGACCACACCTTTGTGAACGAACGACTTGCGCGCCACTACGGGATCGACGGCGTTCACGGCGAGTCCTTCCGGCGCGTTCGCTATCCGGACAAGCGGAGGCGCGGGATTCTGGGGCATGGAAGCGTTCTGGTGCAGACCTCGCTGGGGAACCGGACCTCGCCGGTGCTGCGCGGCAAATGGGTGATGGAGGTGCTCCTGGGGACGCCGCCTCCGCCTCCGCCGCCGGGGATTCCCGATCTGGAGGAGGTCGAGGGCGCGCGGGAGGGACGGACGCTGACCACCCGCGAACGGCTGGAGATGCACCGCTCCAACCCGAACTGCGCCTCGTGCCACAACCTGATCGATCCGATCGGGCTGGCGCTGGACAACTTCGATGTGACGGGACGGTGGCGGATTCGCGAGGACGGCGCCGATCTGGACACGCGCGGCACCTTCTACGACGGCACCGAGATCGAGACGCCGGACGATCTGGCCAGAGTTCTGCTGAAGCGACCCCTGCCGCTGGCCAGGCACTTCGCGGAGAGTCTGATGGCCTACGCCTACGGCCGCGAGATCGGGTACCGGGACCAGCCGACGGTGCGGCGGATCGCGAATGCGGCGGCGGACGAGGAATACCGGATCTCCTCCTTCGTGCTGGGCGTCGTCATGAGCGAGCCCTTTCGGATGAAGGAGGCGGCGGGGATCGACGCGGTCGGCCATTGACGCGACCGGGTCCGCCATGCAATCCTCATGAGGAAGGCGATGCGGCGTTGCCCCGTCCGGAATTTGCGCCGTACCGCCTCCTCGCCCGCCCAATCCCGCGGACCGCCCGATTCCCGCCGGCCGACCCCTTTCCGACGACCATCGCGGGCGACCGGCGAAACGCCCGCCCACCCGCGCACCCGGAGCCGAGATGAACGTCCTCACCGGAATCGCCCTACCCCGCCGCACCTTCCTGCGCGGCGCGGGCGCCACCGTCGCGCTGCCGCTTCTGGACGCCATGTTCCCGGCCGGTCGCCTGCGCGCCTCGGCCGCCAACGATCCCCCGACCCGCCTGGTCTGCATCGAGGAGGTGCACGGGGTCGCCGGATGCAACGAATGGGGCGCCGAACAACACCTCTTCGCGCCCGCCGCCACCGGCCGCGACTTCGAGCTCGCCGACGCCAATGTGCTCAAGGCGCTCGAACCGTGGCGCGACTACATGACGATCGTCAGCAACACCGATGTGCGCATGGCGGAAGCCTTCGATGCGCAGGAGGTCGGCGGCGACCACTTCCGCTCCAGCGCCGTCTTCCTCACGCAGTCGCACCCCAGACAGACCCAGGGATCGGACATCCTCTGCGGCACCTCGATCGACCAGCTTCACGCGCAGCGCTTCGGCCAGGAGACGGCGCTGCCCTCCCTTCAGCTCTGCATCGAGCGCACCGACAAGGGCGGCGGCTGCGACTACAACTATTCCTGCGCCTACACCGACTCGATCTCCTGGTCCTCGCCGACCACGCCGCTGCCGATGATTCGCAGTCCGCGCACCGCCTTCGACATGCTCTTCGGGGCGGGGGGAAGCGCCCGGGAGCGGGCCCGGCGCCGGCGGACGCACAGCTCGATCCTGGACTGGGTGGCCGAAGAGGTGGCGGGAATGCGCTCGCAGCTCGGGGCGGCCGACTGGCGGCGCGTCGATCGCTACCTGGAGAGCGTGCGCGAGATCGAACGCCGGATCGAACGGGTCGAAGCCCGCAACACGAGCGGGGAGCCGCGCGAGCTTCCCGGAGCGCCGCCGGGCGTGCCCGATTCGTTCGCCGAGCACATGCGCCTGATGTTCGACCTGCAGATCCTGGCCTTCGAGACCGACACCACTCGCGTGATCGCCTTCAAGACCGGCCGCGACGCCTCCAACCGCACCTTCCCCGAGAGCGGCTCCGACCGCGCCTTCCACCCGGCCTCGCACCACGGCGGCCGCGAGCGCGCGATCATGGAGTTCAACAAGATCTGCCAGTACCGGACCGGCCAGCTCGCCTACTTCCTGGAGCGCCTTCAGGAGACCGCCGATGGCGACGCGAGCCTCCTCGACCGCTCGATGATCATCTGGGGATCGCCGATGGGCGACGCGAATCTGCACAACCACCGCCGCTGTCCGCTCCTTCTGCTGGGCGGCGCGAATGGGGCGCTGGAGGGCAATCTTCACCTTCGGGCCGATGCGGGAACGCCGATGGCCAACGTCTTCACCACGCTTCTCCATCGCCTGGGCCACACCGATCTCGGGGGGTTCGGGGACTCGACGGGCGAGTTCGCGCTGTCCGCTCCGGCCGCACAGTGAGTTCGGGTTCGTTGCCTGCCATGGCGGGAAGCGGGCGGTTGCGTCGGGGTTGTCGTGTGGGGGAAGGAGGACGGCGGTCCCGGCGCGGCTTTGCGTTCGGCATGGGGCGGCGCGCGGGGCGCGCGGCCACCGGGGGACGCTCGGCCGGGGGCCGACGCGTTGATGCGGCGTGGATTTGGGCTCGGTGCTTCGTCCCGGCCGTTGCGGCGGCGGTGGCTCTGGCGCCGATCCAGGCGCTGGGAGTTGCGGCTGCGTCGCCCGGCGCACTGGCCGCGCAGAGCGGGGTCGGTCCCTCGCCGGTGGCGGCGGCCGCGCAGCGGGGCGATCTCGACGCCCTCCGCGACCTGCTCCGGGGCGGCGCCGATGTGAACGCTCCCCAGGGCGACGGGATGACCGCGCTGCACTGGGCGGCCGAACGCGGCGACGAGGCGCTGGCCGGGGTGCTGCTCATGGCGGGCGCGCGAGTGGACGCCGGAACGCGGATCGGGAGCTACACGCCCCTCCACCTGGCGGCGCGCGCGGGGAGCGAGGCCGTGGTGCGGCGGCTGCTCGAGGCCGGGGCCGACCCGGAGGCGCGCACGACGAACTCGGGGGTGGGGCCGCTCCACCTGGCCGCGGCCGCGGGCGATCCGGGCACGGTGCGGGCGCTGATCGCGGGGGGCGCCGATGCGAATGGCCGCGAGGCCGCATGGGACCAGACCCCGCTCACCTTCGCCGCGGCCGCGAACCGGGTGGCGGCGATCGAGGCGCTCCTGGAGGCGGGGGCCGATGTGGGGGCCGCGTCGAGGTCGGTCGACGTGGCCGAGTGGGAGAGGGCCGACGGCGCCGCCGAACGCCGCATCGACCAGTTCCTGGAAGGTTTCCGGGAGCGCGAGGGCGGCGGCCCCGACTGGCAGCCGACGCCGAGCCAGGTGCAGGCCGCGATCGAGGCGTCCCGCGAGATCCAGCGGCGGTGGCCGGATGTGCCCGATCCCGCCGACGACGGGCGCGAGGAGGAAGCCGGTGCGAGCGAGGAGGAGGCCGGACAGGAGCCGGAGCCGCCGGGGCAGGAGCCGGAGCCGGGTGGGGAGGGGGAGGGGGAGGCCGGTGCGGCCGCCGAAGCGGGCGAATCCGAGGGCGTGGCCGCAACGACGGACACGGTCGCTCCCGCCGGCGCGGCCGTGGGCGACAGCTCCGCCGCCGCAGCTTCCGGGACCGGGGCGGACAGCGCGGCCGCCCCGCCCCGCCCCCCCTCCTACGGCCAGCTCGTCGGCGCATGGGGCGGTCTCGCGCCCCTCCACCATGCGGTCCGCCAGGGCCACGCGGCCTCGGTTCTCGCGCTGCTCCGTGGCGGCGCCGAGATCGACCAGCCGGCCGGCGATGGCACCACCCCCCTCCTCATGGCGGCCCTCAACGGCCAGTTCGATCTGGCGCTCGTCCTGCTCGAACGCGGCGCCGATCCCAACCTCGCCAGCGCGGCGGGCGCGACCCCTCTCTTCGCGGTTCTGGAGAGGCAATGGGCGCCGCGCGCCTCCTATTCCCACCCCACCGAACACCTACGCCAGCGCGCCACCTACCTGGAGACGCTGGCCGCGCTTCTCGACGCGGGCGCCGACCCCAACCTCCGTCTCAAGACCCACCTCTGGTACATGGAGTACACCTTCGGCGTGCTGCGCGGGAGCGGCATCAACCTCCGGGGCGCGACCCCCTTCTGGCGGGCCGCCTACGCCCTGGACGTCGACGCCATGCGGCTCCTGAAGGAGCATGGGGCGGATCCCTCCATCCCCACGCGGAAGCCGCCCCAGCGCCGCCGCCGCGCGCCCGCCGCCGACAGCGCCGGGGCCACCGAGCTCGATCCCTCCGGTCTGCCCCCCGTGCCCGTCGGCGGTCCGGCGATCCACCCCATTCACGCGGCCGCCGGAGTCGGGTACGGCCAGTCCTTCGCCGGCAACGCGCACCGCCACGTCCCCGGCGCCTGGATGGCCGCGCTGCGCTTCCTGGTCGAGGAGTGCGCCGCCGATGTGAACGCCCGCGACGCCAACGGCTACACCCCGCTCCATCACGCCGCCTCGCGCGGCGACAGCGAGATGGTCCTCTACCTGGTCGACCGCGGCGCCGACGTCACCGCCGTCAGCCGCCGCGGCCAGACCACCGCCGACATGGCCAACGGTCCGATCCAGCGCCAGCAACCCTTCCCGGAAACGGTCGTTCTGCTGGAAGCGCTCGGCTCGAAGAACAACCACAACTGTTTGTCCTGCTGATTGGCGGGCCGACAGGGCCAGCCGCGTTATGGCGCACGCGGAAGCGGCGCAAGCCTGCGGCCAGGGTCAGCGGCCTCAATCGGCGATCTTCACTTCTTCGAGGCTGTGTCCCTGGCCCCCATCACGTCATCCAGGTATGGCTGTACAGCGTCTCGTAGCGAGAGCAGGCTGCAGGCCATCCACTGGCGAGCGATCTCCAGTTCTTCCTCGGGGGCGGTCAGGCGAACCACCTTGTTCCGTCTCAACGTGACGAGGGAGTGCTTTTCGTTCCACAAGATGTTCCCGCCCACCTCTCCGTCGATTGCTTCCCGGTGCCGGTGCAGAGCACGGAACCTGACCTGGCGGTCGGTCCCGTGAAACGAGACGAACACCACCATGCCTTTTCCGTCCTCAAACTCCGTGCCGTAGATGGCACCCGCGTGTCCGGTCTGGAACGACCGCCACCGGCCTCGATATCCCCCCTTCCCAACCGGCAGCACACCGCTTCGGCGCAGCCGTACCGCCAAGGGCCGATAGAACTCCGCGTACCGCGTGGTCGCCGTCTTTGGCCCAGGTTCCGGCACCGACGGTCGCGGCTCCACCACCGTTTGGAAATCGGCTGCCAGGGCCTCGCCAACGCGGTAAGCTCGCACCGCGACGGCGTACACATCGATGGTGTCGGCTTCGTTCAACCATTTCATGATGCTTCGGTGATAGGAAGTGAAACTGCGGGCCACCCACACCAGGATGTTGGCTTCCGCGTTGGCCGCATAGCCCAACAACCGGAGGCAGTGCGAATCGTCCGACTCCCCAAGTTGGTTCTCGATCACTACGATGGCATCGGTTTCAGCTTGCCGGGCGCGGATGTCGACGCGACCGGCTCCCCCCGGCAACGTTTCCTCCCTTTGCACCCGTTCCAGTCTCATGTTCAGCACCTCCGTCAGCCGCCCGATGTGCTCGGCCAGCCAAGGGGTAAAATGGAGCGCCTCGTTGGGCCATGCCTCCCGCAAGCTCACGGGCTTCAACTCTTCGATCGCGGGCATTCCGTCTCCTCCCGAGGAAAACCAGTCCTGTCGGTGGCCATTCGCCCTGACACCATCGGCAGCGGACATTGCCGCGAAGCGATGCTCCCACATACGCCCCTCCGGCCCCTGCGCGGGCCGGCCCACAGACGACGCCGCGAGACAATGGCGCGCGCGCAACCCCGCCTTCTCTTCCTGTCTTTTGCGCCGCTCGTCGTTCCTGCGCGGCCCGGTCTTCCTGCGCGGTCCGGCACCCTACGGCTCCCTGCCCAACGCCGTCGCGATCGCCTGCGCCACCCGCTGCTCCAGGATGCCGCGCGACTGGCAGTGGATCGGGTTGCCGCTCACTGCGGTGGGGCGCCCGTAGGCGTCGACCGTGGTGAGGATCTCGGAGTTCTCTTCGCCCTTGGCGGTGACGCGGGTGACGACCGACAGGGTGATGTCGTAGCGGTTGGCGAGGGGGCCGGAGAGATCGGAGCCGCAATCGACGAAGGTATTCATGCGGTCGCCGTTGACGCGGCGCGCGCGGTAGCCCCGGTTGCCGATCTCCATGACGGGAGGATTGGTGTGTTCGACCGGAATGTCGAGCTGCGCGTAGACCCCGCCGACCACGCGCCAGACGGTGGCCGCGGCGACGTCGATCGTGCGGACGCCGACCCCGGGTTCGTTGTAGATGTCGACCGCACGGTAGCCGCCGACGCGCACGACCATCCGCTGCTGGCTCGGGAGCGATCTGGCGTCCTCTTCGTTGCCGGAGCCGCCGGTTCCCGAGGAGGCGCAGCCGCCCGCGCCGAAGAGGAGCAGGGTGGCCAGGAGTCCGCCGATTCCGATGCGCCCGCGCCGCCGACCCGCCGCCGGTCCGCCATCGCGCGATCCGCGTCCCGGGTTCCCGGGCGTCGAAGGAGTTCCGCCGGTCCGACGAATCTCCCCGGCCCGTCGGCTCCCGCCCGCTCCGAAGGTTGTCCCTTCGGCTGCAATCCATCCAGTCATCCGTCCGCCTCCTCTGTGCCGGTCTCCAGGGTGCGCGCGATCGCATCCGACTCCCAGATCTCCGGTTCGGACCGCCTCCGCCGCAGCGCCGAACGAATCCGCTCCAGCCACGACGGCTGCCGCACCAGTACGATCTCAAGGTAGGGCGGCGCGGGAATCCCGTCCACGATCCGCACAAAGTGCAGGTCCCCCAGTTCGCGCGGATGCGGAATCTCGTAGCGGCGTCCCGCCCATGCGAAGACGACCCGCCGGGTCCGCCCGAAGTCCTCCGCCCGCCAACGCTGCTCGATGTACACCTCGTCCTCCACCTCGAACTGGTCCGGCCCGATCCGCAGACCGCGGCGGTAGTACCCCGGATCGAAGTCCAGTCCCCCGCGGCGCCGGAATCCCTGGTCCATCGCGTAGTCGAGCCCCTCGTAGTCGTCCTCGCGCGCCAGCCACTCCAGGTGATGGCGCAGCTCGTGGTCGATCGTCTCGCGAAGCTGCTCGTCCCAGTCGAAGTGGGGGTCGGTCTCGGCCAGCGCCTGGAAGGAACCCCAGTAGAGGAGGACGCGCGACCGCACCGTTTCGGGTCCCTCCCAGTCCGAGAGGTAGGAGTCGGTCACGCATTCGCCAAGGGTGTGGACCTGCGGAAAGCGCGGGTGCGGAAGCCTCTTGCGGTGAACGGTCAGCCCGTCGATTCCCTCGCGAAAGCGCGGCGGAATGGCCTCGAAGACGCGGCGGGCCTCTCGCTCGAAGTCGTGGAAGTTCATGGCTCGATTATACTATTGGCGGGCCGAAGGGCGTGACGAGCGGGGTCCTCGGCCGGCGGATAAGGTCCGTGCCGGGCGCCGTCGCATCCATGGTCCGGCGTCTCCGGGCGGGCGGCGCGGTTTCCAGGGGGAGGAAGGCGACGATGTCAGGAGCGAAGGGCCGTCCGGCCGCCGTCATCTTCATTCTCGTCACCGTCTTCATCGATGTGCTGGGGATCGGGATCATCATTCCCATCCTGCCCGAGTTGATCAAGGACTTCGCCGGGGGAAGCACGGCTCTGGCGGGGCGCTGGGTCGGAATCCTGGCCGCGACCTATGCGCTGATGCAGTTCGTCTTCGCGCCGCTCCTGGGCGCCCTCTCGGACCGCGTGGGGCGGCGTCCGGTCATCCTGATCTCGCTCTTCGGCCTCGGCGTGGACTATGTCGTCATGGGACTTGCGCCGTCGCTCGGGTGGCTCTTCGCCGGACGGCTGGTCGCGGGCGTCATGGGCGCGAGCATCACCACCGCGAACGCCTACATCGCCGACGTCTCCCGACCGGAAGACCGCGCGCGCAACTTCGGCTTCATCGGCGTCGCCTTCGGGATGGGCTTCATCTTCGGACCGGCGCTGGGCGGGCTCCTTGGCGGAATCGAGCTGCGTCTCCCCTTCTTCGTCTCGGCGGCTCTGGCGCTGGTGAACTGGCTCTACGGATTCTTCGTCCTGCCCGAATCGCTGCCCCCCGAAAAGCGCGACCGCTTCGACTGGAGGAAGGCGAATCCGGTGGGCAGCCTGCATGTGCTCGGCGCCTATCCGCTGGTGGCGGGACTGACCGCGGCCTTCGTCTTCGTCGTGCTGGCGCAGCGCGGCCTCGAAACCGTCTGGGTCCTCTACACCGGCCACAAGTTCGGTTGGGACGAACAGGCGAACGGGCTCTCGCTGATGCTGGTCGGAATCATGGCGGCGATCGTGCAAGGGGGACTCGTGCGCCCGATCGTGGGCAGACTGGGGGAACGGCGCGCCATCCTCTGGGGCCTGGTCGTGGCGGTGGCGACCTTCGTCGGCTACGGGCTGGCCACCGCCGGCTGGATGCTCCTCGTCGTCATCGTCTTCGGTTCGATCGGGGGCGTGGCCGGACCGGCGATTCAGAGCCTGGTGGCGGGCGCGGTTCCGCCGGAGGAACAGGGAAAGGTGCAGGGGGGGATCGCGTCGCTGATGAGTCTGACCGGGATTCTTGCCCCGCTCATCTTCACGGCCGGACTGTTCAGCTACTTCACCTCGCCGGACGCGCCGGTCGAGCTGCCGGGAGCGCCCTTCCTCCTGGGCGCGGCGATGTACGCGCTGGCCCTCGCGTCGCTGGTGCGGCTGTTCAGGAGGATGCCGGGGTAGGCTCCGGCGCCTCGCGTGGGCGCGGGCGGTTTCCCCGTGGAGTCGCGGGGAGGTGTCGCGTTTCTGCCGCTGGGAGTGTCGTTTTTCTGCCGCTGGGAGCGTTGCGTTTCTGCCGATGGCGAGTGCCGTGTTTCCGTCACTGGACGCGCCGCGTTGCGTGGATTGATTCGCACGGCTACCCTTCGCTTCCCTTGGCGCAGTTCCGAGACAGGATAATCGGCCATGTTCACCTCGCTCTCGATCTCGCGGTATCGCGGCTTCAGGTCGCTGGCCGTCGAACGACTTGGCCGAGTGAATCTGGTCGCAGGCCCGAACAACGCGGGCAAGACCAGTCTTCTGGAGGCGGTGTTTCTGTTGGCTCACGGTGGGAGCGCGCAGGCGGCGCTCAACGGCCATGTGGTTCGAGCCGTGACTCCCGCTGCCAACGCACTCGTGATGTGGGGATCATTGTTTGCCGACCTCGACACTTCAGATCCGATTGCGGTCCACGGGACACACCGCCGGCTCGGATCGTTGCGACTGGCGATCGAGCACCGCCACTCCGCGACGGTCCAAACCGTTCCGTCCAATCGGGATTCTCGTCCGACGGTTCACGGGTCGCCCGAGTTGCACTTTTCCCTCGCGCAGGAGCTCCCGGATGGCACGCCGGGTCGGGCCGTCAGAAGCCAAATCTCGGTTGGGGCAAGTGGAGGCGAGGTGAAGGGGGAGGGCGATCCCCTCGTGGTTCAGTGTGTATTCCTGACATCCTGCGCCGAACACCCGGAACTCGATGCCCAGCGCCTGGGGGAACTGCGCCGCCGGAAAGAAGCGGAGTTGGTCGTTGAGGCACTACAGGCCATCGAGCCCGGTTTGCGGGGACTCGACGCGATCTCGGGGCCGGGCGGACACAGTCTCTACGGAGACATCGGCCTCTCGGAGCAGGTGCCGCTCATAACGCTTGGCGACGGCTTGAACCGTCTGGCCAGACTCGTACTGGCAATGGCGCACGCCCGCGGCCTGGTGGTTCTGGTCGACGAGATCGAGAATGGCTTCCACCACTCGGTGCTGGATGGCGTCTGGAAGGTCATCTACGCGACTGCGGAGCGATTCGACACGCAGCTCATCGCCACGACCCACAGCTATGAGGCGATCTCGGCCGCGTATCGAGCGTCCGTGGGCCACGAACTGGTCCTGCACCGGTTGGAGCCTGGCGAGGACGGAGTAAGTTGCGTGACCTACGATGCCGACTCGATCGAGGGCGCCGTCGAGCATGGCCTCGAGGTGCGTTAGCAACGGCGGGACCGCGCCAGTGAAGAGCCCGGTCGCACCGCTCGGTCCCGTTGAGATCGCGAATCCGGTCCAACTCCTTATCGAAGGGAATGACGGGCGGAACTGGTTTCGGGCCCTCGCCAAACACCAGTCGCTCGAGACGGTCGTTCAGGTTCACAACTACGGGGTGCACGAGCTCCGTCGATTCCTGAAGGCGTTCGCGAATATGCCCGCGTTTTCGCAGGTGGCGAGGATCGGCATCGTCCGCGACGCGGAGGAGTCGGCCACCGGGGCGTTCGCAAGTGTCCAGGGTGCCCTTCGGAGGGCCGGTCTCCCGATACCGCCGCGCGTCGGCGCCATCGAAGGCGGTCGCCCGGCCGTGTCGGTGCTGGTCCTGCCCGACGGCAGCAATCCGGGAATGCTCGAGTCAGCTCTGCGGGAGACAATCGGCGACAGGCGGATTCGCGCCTGCATTGACGGGTTCCTGCAATGTGCCGAGAAGGCTGAAAAATTTGAGATCAGGCGCCGCGAGAAGGCGTTCATCCATGCCTTCCTGGCGACCAGACCGCAACCGCATGTGTCGGTCGGCGTTGCCGCGCAGAAAGGCTACTGGGATTTTGAGCACCCGGCTCTGCAGGGAGTGCGGTCGTTCCTGTCGGCCCTCGCCCGGCCCGAAGCGGAGCCGACAGCCGAGATCGGGAGGCCGATGTGACCAGGGCGACCGAGTCGGGCGGATTCGGAGCTTCGAACAATTCGGGTTTGCGGATGCGCCCGGTTGATGCCAATGCTGTTTCCCATCGCCCATTGTATGTTGGCGGCACGCCGGTTGGCGGCGAGTGCCACGCTCACGGCGAATTGGCGGACTCGCGGCGGTCCCGGCCACGCACTGGCTCGCCGTTCCCGATTTGGTCCCATATTCGCTTCGCCGCTCAAATGACTTATCCTCCCCTGTGCCCGATTGGTGAATCATGACCCGTCCACCAGCCTTCATGAATCCTCCACTCGATGCTCCTCCCCTCGTCGCGGCAGCCCGCTGGCGCGATCGCTGCCTCCGCAACGACAGATCCGTCTTCACCGACAGGTCGCTCTGGACTTCAGAGAATGTCGGATACCTGGTCCGTTACTACGCGGAAAACCTGGACGCAGGCGAGGGGGACTTCTTCGGTCGGCTGAAACACCAGCTTGCGCCAGCGCCCGGGAGCGCGAAGCAACTGGCGGCCGAGATGCTCTGGGTCATGTATCTGATTCTGATTCCGCGCTCCATGCAACCAGGCACAAAACGCAGGCAGATTCGCATGGTCTGGGAGTGGTCGGGCGAGCGGCTTCCGGACGCCCCCAAGCAATTGGAGGAGGCACTCAATGAAGGGGTGTTACACCCTGGCACGGCCTACAACACACACCGGTGGCGTGAGTTCCTGTTCTTTGTCCGGGCCATGGAAGCGTGGAAGAGCCTTGGTGGACCCGAGCGCGAGGCCCGACTTGCCGACCCGTGGTCGTTCGCGAGGTGGCTCCTGGATCTGGATGACTCCGGCAATCGCCAACTGCGGCACATTCTCTGTTATCTGCTGTTTCCGGGCGACTTCGAGCCGGTGGCCAGCAATCGTCACAAGCGCCAGATCGTGAGGGCGTTCAGGGAAAACCAGGAGCAGGATCCGGATCAGGTCGACTACGAGGACAGGATGGCGGTGGACCGCGAGCTTCGGATGGTCCGGGAGCGCCACGTGCGAGAGGGGGCGCCGCGGGGCTTCAGTTTTTACGAGGAGCAGCAGCGGTCCGTGTGGGAACCGGCACCAGAGCCAAATGGAGACGATGCAGAGACATCAGGAGCAGATGACGGCGCCTGGTATATGGCGCACTTCGGGGAGGCCCGTGTATGGGCGGTGGCTCCAGGGGCAGGTGCCCGCAAATGGGACGAGTTCCAACGAGAGAAGATCATCGCCATAGGGTGGGATGAGGTCGGAGACCTCAGGGAATACTCGACAAGGAGCAGCATTCACGAGAAGCTCCGGGAGGTGTACGACTGGACCAATCCATCGAACAACTCGCTGGCGTGCTACCAGTTCGCGCACGAGATGCGTCCCGGCGACCATGTGATTGTGAAGCAGGGACGAGCATTGCTGTTGGGTCACGGTGTGGTTGAGTCCGACTATGAATTTGACGACAGCCGCTCCGAATTCAAACACACGCGCCGCGTACGGTGGGAGAGTGTGGGTCGCTGGTCCCTTCCCGATGAACAGTGGATCGCGATGAAGACGCTTACTGATTTCAGTCGTTACCGAGGGTGGCTCCGGATGGCGGTCGAACTGATGGGAGACGAACCACCACCACCGCCACCACCTCCTGTTGAGCCGTACACCACCGAGCAGGCCCTCGAAGACCTCTTCATGGACGTCCCGCAGTTCCACGAAATCGTCGACACCCTCGCACGCAAGATGAACATCGTTCTCGAAGGCCCGCCGGGAGTCGGGAAGACCTTCATCGCCAAGCGCTTGGCCTACCGCTTGATCGGGTTCAAGGTCCCCGAAAGGGTACGGATGATCCAGTTCCACCAGAGCTACGCCTACGAAGACTTCATCCAGGGCTTCCGGCCGCGGGACGACGGTGGTTTCGATCTGCGCAATGGCGTCTTCTACACATTCTGTCGCGAGGCCGCCCGCAACCCCGACAAACGCTACGTGTTCATCATCGACGAAGTGAACCGCGGGAACCTCAGCAAGATCTTCGGCGAGCTCATGATGCTCATCGAGGCCGACAAGCGCAGTTCCGATTACGCCGTTCCGCTGACGTATTCGCCCGATGGCGAGCCGTTCCACGTGCCGGACAACCTCTTCCTGATCGGGATGATG
>JAJEBW010000044.1 GCA_022822325.1 Gemmatimonadota bacterium
CTGGAAGCCATGAACTCGCTCGTTCAGGCGGCAAAGGTACGGGCGCGCGGCTACCGCACCACCGAGAACTTCATCGCCATGGCCTACCTCGTCTGCGGCAAGCTCACTTTCAACCTGCCCACTTGAAACAGCGAGGAGCCAGAAGTTCACCGAATACGAGGGGCGCAACATCGGGGGACTTCCGGCGCTGCGCGTACAGGGCGCCACCGCCTCGACCGATCTCCGGCCCGAGCGCCAGACCGAGATCGAGGGCGGATTCGACGCCACTCTCCTTGACGATCGCGCCACCGTCGAGATGACGTACTTCAACAAGACGATCCGCGACGTGATTCTGGAGCGGTCGCTGGCGCCATCGACCGGATTCCAGGAGGCGATCTTCAATGGCGGCGAGATCAACACCTGGGGAATCGAGAGCGCGCTGACGGTCGTTCCCTTCTTCAACGCCAATCTGCAATGGACTTCGCGCACAACCTTCACCCTGGATCGCAGCGAGGTCGTGGAGCTTCCGGTTCCCCGCTTCACCATTCAGGGATTCGGATACTTCTACGGCACCACGGTCGCCGAGGCGGGACGCTCGCTCACCCTGCTCTGGGGCAACGGACCCAATCCCGAAACAGGCGAGGTGGGCGTCGGACCGCTCGCCGAGGGCAACTCCGACTTCCGCATGGGATTCTCGAACGACATTCGCGTCGGCCGCTTCAATGTCTATTCCACCCTGGACTGGCAGAGCGGGGGCCGCGCCAACAATCTCACGCAGTTCCTCTTCGACCTCACTCGCAACACGCAGGACTGCAACACCCTGGTCGGCGGCGAGAGCGTCTGCGTGAAACGCAACCGCGAGTTCCCCAACAACACCGGAACCTACTTTCAGGACATCTCCTTCGTGAAGCTCCGCGAACTCACCGTGAGCTACGATCTGCCCGAAGAGATGGTGAACGGAGTGTGGAGCGGAGCGCGCCATCTTCGCCTCAACATGAGCGGACGCGATCTGCTGACCTTCACCGATTATGCGGGACTCGATCCCGAGGTGAGCAACTTCGGCAGCGAAGCCGTGGGACGGGGGGTGGACGTCGCGCCCTTCCCGCCCAGCCGCAGCTTCTGGTTCTCCATTGACGTGGGCTTCTGAGGGGGGAGCGGAACGATGAAAACGACAATCGACACCCGTGCCATCTTCGCCGAAGGACAACGCCGCGCCCGGCAGTCCCCGGATCGCTCCGGCCGCCGGCAGGCCATCGCCAGAGCGCTCTCCGCCGCTGCGAAGGCGCCGGCGCGCACCCCGGCTCTCCTGCTGACGCTCCTGCCGCTCCTGCCCATCCTTGGCGCGTGCGAGCTGACGGTGCCCGACTACAACAACCCCAGCGTGGAGGACCTGCAGACCAACCCCAACTCGGCCGCCATCGCCGCCGCAACGCAGGGTCTCCTCTTCGACACCCGTCTCACGGCCGCCGACATGGTGCAGTGGGTCGGGGCCTTCGGCCGCGAGGTCTACCCGATGGCGCCCACCGGATCGTCGCTGCCGGGCAGCGTGCGCGATCCCTGGGACCAGACCCTCTTCGTGGGAACCCAGGTCTGGGCCGAGGCCTACCGCAACATCCGCAACGCCAACCTGCTCCTCGAAGCCCTGCCCGCGGCGGAGCTCCCCGAGCCCGACAAGGCGGCCGTGCGCGGCTTCGCCAAGACCGTTCAGGGCTACGATCTGCTGCACATCGCGGTTACCCGGCGACATCTGGGCGCTCCGGTTGCGGTCGGCTCCGATCCGAACGATCCCCCGGCGCCGATCGTCTCGGAGACCGAGCTGTACGGCCACGTCATCGCCCTTCTCGACGAGGCGCGCACCGATCTGATGGCGGCCGACGCCTTCCCCTTCGGCGTCACGACCGGACTGGCCGACTTCGCCTCGCCGGGCGAATTCCTTCGTCTCAACCGGGCCATCAAGGCGCGCGCCGAGGTGCACCGCAGCAACTGGTCGGGGGCGTTGCAGGCCGTCGCCGAATCCTTCATGGACACCGGCATGGCGCTCGATTACGGCGCTCAGCACAGTTGGTCGGTCAACTCGGGCGACCTGGTCAATCCGGCCAACCGCCCCGATCTGCTCTGGGCCAACACCCGCTTCCGTCGCGAGGCGCAGGCGCGGTCGGACGGCTCGCCCGATCTGCGCTTTCAGACCAAGTTCAAGGAGGTGCCGGCCTATCAACTGCTCGAAGTCAGCTCCGATCTTCAGTACACCCTGTACGAGAGCCCGAACGCCCCCTTCGTGTGGGTCAAGAATGAAGAGTTGATCCTGATCCGCGCCGAGGCCAATCTGGCGATGGGGAATCGCGCGGCCGCGATTGAGGACATCAACTTCATCCGGGTCAACTCGGGCGGACTGGAACCGCTGCCCGATCCCTGGACAGGCACCGACGACGAACTGCTGGACGAGCTGCTGTACAACAAACGCTTCTCGCTCGTCTTCGAGTGGGGCCACACCTGGATCGACATGAACCATTACGGCAAGCTGCTGGAGATTCCGGTGCTGGGTCCGCCGAGCGCCGACCAGCGCCTGCACGACGCCATGCCCTACCCGCTCAGCGAGTGCCTCCCCCGCGAGCCCGATGTGCCGCCCGGCTGCATGACGCAGCAGGGGTACATTCCCTAGAAGTCGGATTCGTCCCCGCCATGCCGCGAGTCCCGGTGCGAAGGCGAAGGCCGTGGCGGCGTGGTGCGGGGTCGAACGGGTCGCCGGGTTTGCCGCGCCATGCGCACCTCGGGCCGGCAACCCGGAGGCGGCTCCTCTGCGCCCTTCTCCTGGCAGCCGCCGGATGCGCTTCTCCCGGGGAGCCATCCGGCGCGCCGCCCGGCGAACCCCTCTCCGGCAACGCGTCCAACGCCCCGCCCAGCCACCTCCACGTCACCAATCGCAACTGGCTCGACATGAGGATCTACGCGTTGCGCGGCTCCGACCGCAGACGCCTTCTCTCGCTCACCAGCATGCGCTCGGATTCGGTCGCCCTGCCCGGCAACCTGTTGGGCGGCAGCGGCTTCCGGCTTATCGCAGACCCGGTGGGCGCCGATTCCCATCGTAGCCGGATCCTCCATCTGCGGCCCGGCCAGAGCGTCTGGTGGCGGCTTGAAAACGTACTGAGCCAATCCACCCTCTGGATCCACTGAACCACCGTCCCCCTCCGCGCCCAACCCGCCATCCTGCAATTCGCCCCGAAAAAGGAGCATTCGGAATGACCCGCGCCACCGCTCCCATCCTCCTCTGCGCCGCCCTGGCCACCCTCCCCCTCCCCACCTCCCCCCAGTCCGCCGATCCCCTTCCGATCGACCAGCTCCTCGCCATCGAGCCGGTCGTTTCCGGGACGCCCGACTGGTCCCCCGACGGATCTTCCATCCTCATCCAGTCCTCGCTCACCGGCGGCCTCGTCACCTTCCCGCCCGGCGGCGGCTTCCCCACCCGCATCCCCATCGAGATGGGCGGTTCGGGCCACTTCCTTGCCTCGCAGATGCCCGGCTGGTCTCCGCGCGGAAGCTGGATTTCCTACCTGTCGGACAAGGGCGGCTCGACCGAGATCTGGCTCTGGTCCACCGCCGACGGCGCCGAGCGCAAACTCACGCAACTGGGCGCACGCATCAACTCGATGAGCTGGTCCCCCGACGAACGCTGGATCGCCTTTGCCGGCGACCGTTACGGCAACTACGACATCTGGCGGGTCGAGGTCGCCACCGGACATGTGCAACGCATCACCCGCGACAAGCGCTACGAGGTCTTTCCGAGCTGGACCCCCGATTCGCGGCGGATTCTGCATGTGCGCCTGAACGATTCCTGGGAGGACCACGAGATCGTCGAGACCGACCCGGATGGCGGCGATCCTCGCACGGTGCTGGTCGACACCGACTTTTTCGACTATGGCGCGGGCAGAACATTCGGATATCCGCAGGTATCGCCGGACGGAAGCCGGATTCTCTTTCGCTCGCACCGCAGCGGCTGGATCAACTACTGGCTTGCACCCATGGACGGCAAGGGCGAACCCAGACCGATCGCCGCCGCCGAGGCCGACCAGAGCGGGGCGGTATGGTCGCCGGACGGACGCTGGATCGCCTACACCGAGAACCACAACGGCCATCACGATCTGCGCGCGGTCGCGGTGGAGGGGGGCGATCCGCGGGTCCTGGACTCGCCCGACGGCGGGATGATCACCAATCCGAGTTGGTCCCCGGACAGCCGCCAGCTCGCCTACCTGAAGGCCGGGCTACTCGCGCCGCAGGAGTTGCATGTGGTGGGGATGGAGGGCGACGCGGTCCTTCAAATCACGCATTCCATGCCGGCCGGCAACCTCCCCACGCGATTGATCGTGCCGGAAAAGATTCACTATCCCAGCACCGACGGCTATTCGATTCCCGCCTATCTCTATCGGCCGGCGGGGGTTGCGCCGGGAGACGCCGCACCGGGGATTCTCTGGATTCATGGCGGACCGACCTCGCAGTTCAACGACACCTTCCAGCAACATGTGCAGTTCTTTGCGCAGCGCGGGTACGCGGTCCTCCTGCCCAACATTCGCGGCAGCTCCGGGTACGGCAAGGACTTCGCCGACGCCAACAACGGCTGCTGGGGCCACTGCGACCTCGAGGACGTGGTCGCGGGCGCCGACTACCTCAGGACGCTGCCCGAGATCGACCCCGAGCGGATCGGCCTGACCGGAACCAGCTATGGCGGCGTCATGAGCATGTATGCGGCGGCCTTCGCGCCCGACGTCTTCCGGGCGATCGTTCCGGGATCGGGCTACGCCGATTGGGTCCATTTCTTTCACAGCGAAAACGAGCTGCGCCACGTCAAGCTCCTCGATCATGAACTCGGTCCCTTCGCCACTCACGAGCACATCTGGCGCAACAGTTCCGCCATCTACGAGGTTGACAGGGTCTCGGCGCCGGTCTTCATGGTGCATGGCGAGGGACGGTACCCGGGATCGGACCAGTCCGAACTCTTTGCGGCGGCGCTGGAAAACCGCTACAAGCTCTTCCGCTACACCACCTACCCGAACGAGAACTACTATGTGCGCGGCAAGGCCAACCGGCGGCAGATGCTCCTCGACATGCTCGATTTCTTCGAGGAGTTCCTGCGCGACGAGATGGTGAGCGCGGAGCCGATGGACCCATGAACGGTGACGAATCAGTGAACGGGAACGGAGCCATGAACAGGAATGGATCAGTGAACAGGAATGGACCGATGAACAGGGATCGACCGACGAGAAGCGCATTCGCGAGAGAGGGCTCGACCGCGATTTCTCGTGCAACCCGCCCTTCTCGCGCAACCCGCCCGCGCAACCCAATGGGGCCACAAGATCGCGGCGGTTCAACGCAAAGGACTTTTGCGCTGGCCGTTGCGCTGGCGGTCCTCGGCGCGGCCTCGGCGTGCGATTCCGGCTCCGGCGACGACCCCTCCGCCACCGCCGACGCCACCCCTCCCCCCTCCTCCGCCACCACCCCGATCAGCGCGGCCGAGCTGGTCGATCTGCGCGCGGCCGTCGGCGGCAGTCATTCTCCGAAGTGGTCGCCCGACGGCTCGATGATCACCTTCGTGTCGGCGAACGGAGAGCTGGCCGCGGTCAATCCCGACGACCCCGGCGCCGGTCTCGACATCCTTGCGACCGATCTGTCGCTCAGCGGCGTCGGTTCGCTCGGTGCGCCCCAGCCCACATGGTCTCCCGACGGCGAGCGGATCGCCTACACCTCCGACAAGGGCGGCGCGCCCGACATCTGGCTCTGGTCGGCGCAGGATGGAGACGGGGTGCGGATGCGCGTCGAAAGGCGGCTCACCGAACTCTCGGCGCGCGCCAACGGGCTCGCCTGGTCCCCCGACGGTCGCTGGATCGCCTTTGCGGGCGACCGTTTCGGCAATATGGACATCTGGAAGGTGTCGGTGCCGGAGGGCGAGTTGCATCGCCTCACCGACGACCCGCTCTACGAGGGCTACCCGAGCTGGGCGCCCGACGGCGAGTCGATCTTTTTTGTACGGATGGACGACCGCTGGGTGGACCACGACGTCATCGAGATCAACGCCGACGGGACCGATCCTCGCATTCGCGTGGCCGATCGCGGCTTCTTCGACTACCGCGCCGGACGAGCCTTCGGCGCCGCCCAGCCCTCTCCCGACGGCGAAACGCTCCTCTATCGCTCCCAGAGCAGCGGTTGGCTGAACTTCCGGGTGGCCCCGCGCGAGGGTGGCGAATCCCGCCCGGTCGCCGCGTCGAACCACGACCAGAGCGATGCCCGGTGGTCGCCCGACGGCGAGTGGATCAGCTACACCGAGAACCGGGGCGGCGTGCATTCGCTGCGGCTGGCGTCGACCTCCGGAGAGGAGCGAGTCCTGGTGGCGCACGACCTGGGCGCCGTGTTGCGGCCGGAATGGTCGCCCGATGGCCGTCGCATCAGCTATACCTACGAAACCCCGACGCGTCCCGCCGAGCTCTTCGTCGTCGATGTGCAAACCGGCGAGAGCGCGAAGATGCACGCGGAGTTCGACGAGGCGGTCGCCGCCGGGCTGCACATGCCCGAAAAGGTCCGCTACCCCAGCACCGACGGCCTGACGATCGAGGCCTACCTGCACCGGCCGCCGAATGCGCAGGCGGGCGAGCGCTTCCCCGGCGTCATGTGGATTCATGGCGGACCCACATCCCAGTTCGACGATCAGTTCCGCAGGCACCAGCAGGTCCACTTCTTCGCGCAGCGCGGCTACATCGTCCTCATGCCCAACATCCGCGGCAGCTCGGGCTATGGCCTCGAGTTCGAGGATCTCAACAACGAGTGCTGGGGTCACTGCGATCTCGAGGATGTGCTCGCCGGGGTCGATTACCTCAAGACCCTGCCCGACGTCGATCCCGATCGCATCGCCGTCACCGGCACAAGCTATGGCGGCATCATGACGATGGCGGCGGTGGCCTTCGCGCCCGATGTCTTCCAGGCGGCCATCTCGCTTTCGGGCTACGGCGACATGACCGATTTTCACACCCGGGTGCACGAGCTGCAGCACATCAAGCTCGTCGAGTACGAGCTCGGACCCTACCCCGAAAACCGCGACGTCTATCTCAACAGCTCGGCCATCCTCCGGGCCCACCAGGCAACCACCCCCACCTTCGTCATACAGGGCGAGGGCATCGCGGCGGACTGGCGCATTCGCGAGGGACAACCGCAGGCCGCGCTCGACTTCGCGCGCAAGCTCGACCAGCACTACAAGATCGTGCGCTACAAGGCCTACCCGGGCGAGGGCTACTACGTCTATGGCCGCGACAACACGATCGAGAAGCTGCACGACATGCTGGACTTCTTCGAGGAGTTCCTGGCGACGGAGATTGGGGGAGTGTAGCGTTGGCAGCCGCGCATCCCGCAGGCGCACCGCGTGAGCGGCAGGCCGGTGCGGTCGGAGGACGGAGCCGCGCCGGAGCGGCAGAAGCTTGTTCCCCCCTCCGGTCTTCCTAACCCACCCCTTCCGCCATCGACCTTGCCCACTCCGGCACGGACGCCGGATCGATGTCGAAGACCGCCAATCCCACCGTTGACACGATCGCCGCGATCACCAGCACGCCGATCAGGTTCAGGAAGATTCCCACGCGCGCCATCTCGCCGACGGTGATGCGATCGCTGCCGAAGACGATCGCGTTGGGGGGGGTCGCGACCGGCATCATGAAGGCGCAGGAGGCGGAGAGGGTGGCGGGCACCATGAGCACGAGGGGGTGCGTTCCGGTGACGACCGCCACCGAGGCGAGGATCGGCAGGACCATCTCGGTTGTGGCCGTGTTGCTGGTGAACTCGGTGAGGAAGGTCAGCGCCGCGCACACGAGCACGATCATCAGGAAGACGGGCAGATTTCCCAGCGCCTCGAAGCGGCCGCCGATCAACTGCGCCAGTCCGGTCTCCTGAAAGCCCGCCGCCAGCGCGAAGCCGCCGCCGAAGAGAAGCACGATGTTCCAGGGAAGGCGCGGAATGACGTCGGGTCCCATGACGCGCGTCGCCCCGTTCTTCGGGTTGCGCGCCGGAATGAAGAAGAGCACCGCGGCGAGGGCGATGGCGACCGTTCCGTCGTCGATGAGGCCGGGATCGGGCAGGAGGCGCGACCATCCGGGCAGGGTGAGGAAGCCAAGCTGAAGGTCCACGCGGAAGACCCAGAGCAGCGCCGTCGCGACGAAGACCCCCAGGACCGCGCGTTCCTCGAAGGAGACCGGACCGAGCCCGCCGCGTTCGCGCTCCACGACAGCGCGGTCGATGGCGACGCCCTCCGGCACGCGGTAGAAGATGCGGGTGATGAGCAGCCAGGCGACCACCAGGAGAATCAGCCCGATGGGGAAGGCCATGATCAGCCACTGGCCGAAGGCAATCGGGGGAGCGTCGGGGAAGAGGATCTCGAAGATGCGAACGAAGGACAGATTGGGCGGCGTGCCCACCAGCGTCGTCAGGCCGCCGACCGTGCAGCCGTAGGCGATTCCGAGCATGAGTCCCACCGCGAGACGATGTCCGCCCTCGCGTCCCGCCTCGCTTTCGATCTGCAGGCAGATGGCGAGGCCGATCGGCACCATCATGACGGCGGTGGCCGTGTTCGAGATCCACATGGAGAGGAAGGCGGCCGCCACCATGAATCCGAGGACGATTCGCGCCGGGCCGCCCCCGACCGCGTGGATGATGTTCAGCGCGATGCGCCGGTGCAGATCCCACTTCTCCATCGTCAGGGCGATCATGAAGCCGCCGAGAAAGAGCACGATCGTGCTGTTGAAGTAGATGGGCGCGGTCTCGCCGCCGGACATGATTCCGAGCAGCGGATAGAGGGCCAGCGGGACCAGGGCGGTGGCGAAGAGGGGAATCGCGTCGGTCACCCACCAGATCGCCATGAGGAGCGCCACCGCGGCCAGCCGGCTCGCTTCGGGATTTCCGGGATCGACGGGCAGCAACAGCAGGAGGAGGAACCCGGCCAATCCGAGCCAGAGCCCAATCGTCCGTCCGCGCCCGCCCGCCTCTCGTTCAACCGCCATTGGATCGTTTCTCCCTCGCGCTCTTTTCCTCGCTCGAGCTCTTGCCTTCCCTCGCGCTTTTCTCTTCGCTCGCGGAGTTCCCGTCCGTCGTGAAACGCCTCGCCATGGGTTCTGCGCTGCGGGGCCGCAAGATGCGCGCCGGAAGGATCCCGAGCCCCACCGGCGCCCGGTCGATCGTCCGCCTCGCGAGCCCCGGCGGTCCCGACTCCGCCCGCTCGCTCTTCGCCAGATCCGGGATCAGCGCCCGTTCGCGGAACTGCCGCACGACCGCCGGCGCCCGGAACACACCCATGACCTCGGCCAGATAGCCGTGATAGCTCAGCAGATCGTAGTTGCAGGATCCGGCCACCAGGATCTCGTCGTCGATCAGCATGCACTTCATGTGGATCATGCGGTCGGGATACATCCACGCCTCGAAGCCGTAACGCGCCGCCTCGGACAGCAGGTAGCGCTGAATGTACCGCTTGTTGTGAACCCGCGGGGTGACGACGCGCACCCGAACGCCGCGCCGCGCCGCGCCTCCCAGCCATCCCACGAACGGGGGTCCCAGATAGGGGCTGATCACGTCGATGGAGGAGCGGGCCGAGTCGATCAGCGCGCGGAGACGCCCAAAGACCTCGGGGCTGTGCGGGCCGCTGGTCGCGTAGAGATCCAGGTCCAGATGGGGAAAGGAACCGGCCGCCGCCTGCCCCCGCCCCTCCCACGAACGCGCGAAATCGCGGCGCAGGAAGCGGGCGACCTCCGCGTCCTCGATCCTCACCATGAGGTCGTGCCAGGCGAAGTTGTGCGCGGAAAAGTTGATGCCCCCGATGTAGGCGATCCGGTCGTCGAAGAGGACGAGCTTCTTGTGATCGCGGCGCAGCGCGGTTCGTCCCAGGAACCCGACCGGACAGCCGAAGCGAACGGCGCATCCCCCCTGCCCAAGCCGGCGGACGAGTTCGCGGGTGCGACGAAGCTTGCGCCGGTACGCGGCGTCGAAGAGGGTCGAGGGACGGTGGATCCAGCGATCGGCCTGGTTGATGCGCGTGTAGGAATCGATCAGGAGCCTGCGGTCGCGGGCGGGCGAGGCCAGGAGAGAATCGGTCAGGGCGGCGCCGATCCGGTCTCCTTCGAAGGAATAGCTCTGGATGAAGGCATGGTCGCGCGCTTCCCGCAGATCCACGCGCAGCGCGGCCCGAAAGGCTCCGGCATCCACGAGAACCGCAACGCTCGACTCCGGCGCCTCGTCTTCCGATGACGCCGCTTGCAAATCCGCGTTGCGCGACTTCTCGCCGACCGACGCTTCGCCGCGGAACCCAGCCTCCATCCCGAATCGCACGGTCATTCCCCGCAACCCCTTCGGTCACCCATTCAGTTTCGCGTCGATCCTCATTCGGACCTTCTCCCCGGAGCGCCCGCCTCCACCCCTTCTTCGATCCACGCCGAAATCATGCCCGCGAGGGAACCGATCAGTCCCAGCGACAGAATCAACAGCCAGAGCGAGACGATGCGTCCGGGGGTCGTGACTGTATAATGATCGCCAAATCCGGCGGGTTCCGCTCCGAAGACCGTGGAGACCGCCCACCACAGCGCATCCTCGGCGGTCCGGATGTTGGCGTCCGGCGCAGCGCTCTCGAAGGCAAGCACCACGAAGCTGCCGGTCAGCACCGAGAGCACGAGAAGCGCGAAGACCGTCGCCGCCACGGCCAGCTCCGCCAGGTGCTGGATCTCTCCCTGGAGAGACGACATCTCCCGCAGACTGAAAAGAATCACCGAGGCTACCGCCAGAAGCGCGTAGAGGCTCTCGACGATGATCTGCGGTCCCGATGGGGCGTCCTGGCCTTTGGCGCCACTCATCCAACGGCGACCGACGGAAGACCCGCTGCATCGGACTCCTGTCGGCGTCCGCGGGACCTCGCCGGTGTGCATGCGCGTTGATTGGCGCGGCGACGGCATCGACCTGCGACCGCGGCGCGCAACGGCGTCATGGAGTGCAAAATGGGCGGAGCGGCGACGGTCCGGTGGGCCGCTACCGGTTCGGCCTCTCGCGGGTCTCGTTCTGCTCCGCCATCGCCTCGCGCCGGGCCACTTCCGCCTCGTACTGCTCTTCCGACAGGTAGGTCACATCCACCCAGGCGTGCGCCATCTCGTCGACGGTGCGGTCGCCCCAGCCCACCCACTGGGTGTGGTCCGGGTTGTTGGGGTTCTCCGGCGTGTTGTCGTGCCACGCGGTGAAGACGAGCGTGGTGCCCGCGGGCAGCAGCGGCGCGGCGTGGTCGGCGTAGATGTAGTTGATGTGCCAGTTCCACTGGAAGTTGTTGACCTGGCTGAGGATCTCCTTGCGACCGTCCGGGTAGAGGGCCGCCATGGACATGGCCTTGCCCCGCATGTGCATGTGGGGCTGGTAGTTCTCGAGCCGGGTCGGCCAGCGGAGCAGGTGGAAGTCCTGCGTGACCGCGATCTCGCCCGGCGGGATGTCGAGGTCGTCGCCGGTCGCGTTGAAGAACGCCAGACGGGTCCGGTTCCGGGGAATCCGGTCCTTCGGGTAGAACCAGATGCCGAGCTCGACGTAGCTGTCCTTCACCTCCTGGCCGATCGCGTGCATGTGGACTTCCCAGCGGATCTTCGAGTCCGGGAGCATGAGCTTGCCGGCCCCGTCCGGGAAGATCTCGCCCACCTTGCCGACCGCCCACTCCATGAAGAGCCCGGGTCCGCCCATCGCGCGGCTGCTGGTGCTGAGCGCGGCGGTCGCGGCGGTCATCTCGTCGGGATCCTCGTCCTGGACCAGGTAGGCCAGGGTGTGGTGGACGATGCGCCGCCCGTCGGGCCAGGAGGGCCGGATCTCGATCGCCTTCACCCAGCGCTCCTCGGTCAGGCCGGTCGGCGTCTCGGGGCGGAACCACTTGTCCTGGGTCTGCGCGGCCAGGGTGTACGGCTCGGACCGCACGACCAGATCTGGCTCTCCGAACTGTTCGGCGAACTGCCACTCGCTCCCGTCCGGGAACACCGGCGGCGGCGGCATGTCGGCCTCGTCGCCGAAGGGCATGTCGCCGTCGAGCCAGGTGACGAGCGTCTCGAGCTCCTCGTCCGTCAGGCCGCGGTCGTTCTTGAACTCCTGGATCCCCACCGACCGGTCGATGTGCCAGGGCGGCATGACGCGCGCCGCCACCTTTTCGCGGATCCGGGGCGCGTACCGCCTGACCGCCTCGAAACTGGTCAGCGACATCGGCGCGATCGATGCGGGCTGGTGGCAGATCTGACAGTTCTGCTGAATGATCGGCGCCACGTCCTTCGCGAAGGTGGGTTCGTTCTGGGCCGTCGCACCCCCGGTGCCCGGCCCCGCCAGCGCCGCCGCGGCCGCCAGGACGCCGACGCGCGCCAGAACGTTGAATGACTGATTGGGTCGCTCTCTCATCCTGCTATCCTTTTCCATGGGTCACCGTCACCCTCACGAATCCGTTGGTCCAGCAGCACTGCGAGTGGCCCGCGGTGGACACCCCCGAGGCGTCGGTCGCCCTCACGCGAAGCACATAGTCGCCCGGTTCCGCGAAGGTGGCCATGGTCGTGGCGCTGCCCCCTTCGGCCGGCACCGTCGCCGCATTCTCGTCGAAGGTCACATCGCCCGGCCCCTGGTGCTTGAACCAGGTCAGCGTGACCGGAACTCCGGTGCGCCCCGCCCTGGCGATGCTGCCGCGGGCGCGGCCATCGTCCCAGGCCCAGACGGTCAGCGAAACCGGCGTCCCCGCCACGCCCTCGACCGGTTCTCCCCACGGGCCTCCCGGTCCGGCGCCTTTGGGCCCATCCTCCGCAAAAGCAAGCACGGGCGGAGTGTTGCCGGTCTCGGCCTCGCCGTCCAGCGCGTCGATCCGCCAGTCGATGTGGAGACGCCCCGGGATCGAGTAGCGCTCGCCGCGGAAGTCGATGGTCCACACGACCGCCCGCTCGCCGAAGTCCGCCGGGACCGTCACCGCGAAGACCCCCCAGTGCCTCCTCGGGTAAAAGCGCGTCGGCTGCGCGCCGTCGAAGGCCGCGGGCTCCAGTTGGTTGGCCGAACCGCGCGGAAGATCGACGATCTCCTCGAAATTGCGGTTGTAGTAGCCGAAGGAGAGGCTGAAGGTGCCGTCGGCGTTTTCGTACCAGCCTTCGTAGACGGGCGTGACGCTCAGGCCGCTCCCGGTGCGGATGCCGAGGGGAACCTGGGCGGTGGCCGCGGCCGGGGCGGCTGCGATGGCAAGGGTCGCTGCAATCGCCATGCGGACAAAGGGGCGGGGGAGGGGCATGGGGTGCGGGGTTTTCTGCCGGGCGGGGGAAGGTGGAGTGGGGGGCGGGACGACGGGATTTGCCGGGAGGTGGTTCGGCTATGATGGTACGGCGTTGGCAAGTGGGGCGCCAGTATGGGGGCTCGGGTGGTATGTTTCATGGTGATCCGATGACCTGCCACGCGGGCTCCGACTTCAGTTCTGATGCCCGTCAGATCAGTCCCGCTATGGACGTCACGCATGGACCGAAGTTTAACGGGTGCTGGTGGGGCGATCCGCACGTCTGTTGCATCCCGGACTAGCGAAGTTCGCTGGTGAAGTGGAAGACCGGCCTGGCCTGCATTGCCCTTGTCTGGGGAGGTTGTGGGCGGCCATCGGACTCCGTCGGCTCGCGCACTGACGACTCGCGGGCAGCCGAATGTCCATATGCCGCAACCTCGCCACCCACTGCGGACGAAACTCCATCCACCATTGAATTCCGCGAAGTTGTCCGCCTGGCGGGCGATCTGGACGGGACCGCACCCCGCGATCCGGTGAGCGCGCTCGAGGATGGCCGGTACCTTTCCGCCACCTGGTCGCCCGGCGAGATCGCGCTGTGGGCATCCGATGGCAGACTGTTGCGCGTCATGGGCGAGGGTTCGGGCGAGGGCCCCGGCGAGTTCAACCACCCAAGCGGCTTTGCGCAAACCACGGATGACGAATTCATCGTCTTTTCGGGCCACGCGGTCCTGCACTCCTATTCTCTTGCAGGACGATTTCGGCGGTCGTTGCGCCTTCCGGGTGTTGGGGGCGCTCTCCGCGGCGTGCGGTACGGCGACGCCTTGATCACGGAAGCCCCCGCCAGCCGTCACATACAGACGTTCGTGTTGGAGAATGACAGCGTTCGGCCATGGTCGGTGCGTACGCCAAGGGAGGCGAGGCTGTTCCTTGCGGCGGCCCGGAGCGACGGCGTGTGGTCGGCCACGAGCGATCGCCATGTGTTGCGCAGGCATCGCTGGCCCGACGGAGCCATCGTGGATTCCATCGTGGGAAACCCCGACTGGCATCCGGGAGAACCGGGGCACAACCTCTATGGGTTGCATGCGGACCAGCGCGGCCTGATTTGGGCAATGATGGGTGTTGGTGATCCGGACGCTCCAGACGGCCCGATGCCGCTCCCGCGCGATGCCGAGGAGCAGTACGCGATCACCGCCCGGTATCTGGACAATGTGATTGAAGCGTTTTCGCCCGAGGGAAGTTTGGTCGCATCGGCGAGATTTGATGGCTGGCGCGAGGGGCCGATGCCGATCGGCGAGAGTCTCTGGCGACGCGTGACCGACGACCTGATTCCTGCGATCGTTGTCATGGAGGCACGATTGGTAGCGAGACGGTAGCCGTCGGCCCGTCGCCCGCCGCACTTCGCCTCGACGCGATTGCCGAACGGGGGGTCGCTCCCACCCACTTCCAGAGAGCCCGAACCGGCGCCGGGCTCCGCTGACCGTTGCACAACCGCAAGCGCCCGGCAAATCGGCGAAAAGGAGCCCCCCCCCGTCCTTCGTTCCGTGCCCCCGGTGCGTCAGGCGCAACCGCAACCTTCACGCGGGACTGGTGCGGCTGCGGAACCGCGGCCTGGGTCCTTTGGGGGCGCGGCATACCGTGGGCGCGCAGTCCGGGTGGACCGCCATGGACGCCGTGTGCGCCGGCGCCGCGACAGCACCGCCAATTTTCCGCAACGAGATCCAGTCATCCGGCTCATTTTTTTCCGCCCGCGGCAACGCCTCGCCGCCAGCCCGACGCGGAAAGACGCGCGCCCCCCTACCGCACCAGATGCAGCTCCGTCTGCCGACGCAGCATCCAGCGGACCTCGCCCTCGGCGGTGACCTCGGCCTCCTCCTCCTGGGCCATGCGGACCGGCTGGCCGTCCCACTCGGGCACCGGCGTGGTGACCTGGAGCTCGGTGGCGAACCACATGGCGGGAATGACGGGGGGATCGCCGCGGCCGGGCACGCCGGTCTGGTAGTCC
>JAJEBW010000016.1 GCA_022822325.1 Gemmatimonadota bacterium
ACGGCGCGAGGGCGGCATGAACGGCCCGCGTCTCGTCCGGCCGACCGGTGTCGGTTGCCCGCAGGCTCCCGTCCGTCCACGGACCCCGGCACATTCCCGCGCACAGGGGCGCACACCCATGAGGCCGCGGGCAGGAGGCACGGCCGTTCCGACCGCTCCACGCGCCTTCCCCGCCCGCCGGCAAGCCCCGGTCGCCGGTCGGGTTCCCCTGCCGGCGACCGGGGCTTACGTTACACGCAACGAAGATCCCCGAGGGCTCTCAAACCCAGTCGGGATCCACCTTAACTTTGCCCTCGGACTGTCCAACGAAGTAGGACCACCCCAGTCACCCGTCGTGCGACCGGGGTGGGAGGAGGACGCGGCGGAGTCGCTTCCACCGCGGTGCAGCGTCCGTTCCAGCCGCTCGACCGCCACCAGCTCCCGGTCGGCGTCCTCGATGATGCGGTCGGCGAAGTACTCGATGTCGTCGAGGGGGGCTTCGCCGGCGAGGGATTTGGACTGAAAGCGGGCGAGGTCTCCAAGAGCGCCCCCCAGCGCCTCGGCGTCGCGAAGGAAGTCGCGGGCGATGGATGTCAGGGCGTTGTCGGCGTTGTCGATCGCCACCCTGGCGCGGCCCGCGAGGGTTTCCAGACGGCGGGTTTCTTCGAGGTCCCGGTTGTACTGGTCGAGCGTCTTGAGGCGCCCCAACTCCTCCCGCGCCCGCTTCAAGTCACCCTCCCTGCTCTACCCGCTGCCGCTTCAAGCACATCTTTCACTCGGCCCGGTTTCAACACGGCCCGATCCTGATCGCGCCTTGCTTCCATCACGACCCCAACACCCCCAGAATCCCCCCCTCCAGGTTGTGCACATCTTCGTATCCATTCCCCGCCAGCAACCGGGCCACCTCGAGGCTGCGCACGCCGCTGTGACAATAGACCACAACGGGACGATCCGCGGGCACTTCCCCAAGACGCCCGGGCACCTCGCCCATCGGCATGTGCACCGCGCCCATATGCGCAAGGTTCATCGTCATCCATTCCCGGGCCTCGCGCACATCGAGCAGGAAGGGTCGCGGCTCGCGCGCCAGAAAGTCCTCAAGTTCGGCCCCTTCCAGTCGTCCCACCCCGGTCTCCGCGCCATCCCCGCCGTCCGCACCCTCCGCCGCATCCGCGCCCGCATCCCTTCCCCCGTTCGCCACCCCGCAAAAGAGCTCGTAGTCGATCAGACCGCTCTGGGTCGGCTCGTCCCCGCACACCGGACAACCGGGATCGCGGCGAATTTCGATTTCGCGCCAGCGTCCGGCCAGCGCGTCGTGGATCTGCAACCTTCCGATCAGCGGACGGCCCACCCCCAGGATCAGCTTGATCGTCTCCATCGCCTGGCCCGCGCCGATCACGCCGGGAAGCGCGCCCAGCACCCCCGCCTCGGCGCAGTTGGGAATGAGCCCGGGCGGCGGCGGTTCGCGGAAGAGGCAGCGGTAGCAGGGCCCGTCGGCGGCCGCGAAGACCGAGAGCTGGCCCTCCCAGCGATAGACCGAACCGTAGACGTTGGGGACGCCGGTCAGCACGCAGGCGTCGTTGACCAGGTAGCGGGTGGGGAAGTTGTCGCTGCCGTCGACGACCACATCGAAGCGGGAGACGATTTCGAGCGCATTCGCCGAGGAGAGCCGCACCGCGCCGGTCTCGATGCGGATGTGGGGATTGATGTCGGAGAGACGCGCCGCCGCCGATTCGACCTTGGGACGGCCCACGTCGCGGGCGCCGTGCATGATCTGACGTTGCAGGTTGGTGACGTCGACGGCGTCGGGATCGACGATGCCGAGGGCGCCGACGCCGACCGCCGCGAGGTACATCGCCGCGGGGGAACCGAGGCCGCCGGCCCCGACCAGCAGGACGCGCGCGGCCCTGAGGCGTTCCTGTCCCTCGCGCCCGACCTCGGGGAGGACCAGGTGACGGGCGTAGCGCGCGATTTCGGGGGGGGTGAGGGAAGTGCGCGACGCGGGCGGGGAAGCCGTCCGGGCGGGTGGCGCGCCGCCGGTTGGGGCGGGCGGGGACCGGTCAGCGGCCACGGCCTCTCCGGTGGTCGCCGCCGATTCCGTAGCGGATTCCCAGGTTGAGGATCGGCCAGTAGTTGACCAGGTCGCCGAGCTCGTCGCGCACGCTTGCCGTTTCGGCCCGCAGGTCGTCGCGGAAGCTGCGGGAGCGCAGGACCGATCCCTCTCCATTGGCCGAGATGGAGAGGCGGGAGCGATCGAGAAAGACGACCCCGACGTCGAGGAAGAGTCCCAGTCCGCTGGCCCTGTGCTGTCCGAATCCGACCAGCGCGTAGGGGGCCCAGGGCTCGGAGCGCAGGGTCGCCTTGACGCGGGTGACCTGCGGGTGCGCGTAGCTGCGTTCGCCGATGGTGATGCGGGCTTCGTCGCGCAGCGTGATCGCGTACCAGGGGTCTTCCGACTTGTGCATCATCCCGCCGCCGATGCGGAAGTTCCCGATCTCCAGATCGGCGCCCACGGTGTAGATCGCCTTCGGCAGCGCCAGGATGCCGGTGCGATTGTCGGCCAGCCCCGAAACCGAGGTCAGATCGGCCCGCACGTCGAGGAGTCCGGCGCCCCCCCGCAGGACGAAGAAATCGTTGAGGGCGAGCGAGACGTCGGCGCCGACCCCCAGGGTGCCGACCCGTCCCCCCAGCCACAGGCTCTGCGGTTGGGCGCGGAGGGCGGCGGGCAGCGAGAGAGCGACGGGCAGGGCCAGCAGGAAAAGGGGCAGGGATGCGTTGGACGGGACACGTTTCATGACAGGCGCCTCCGGCTGTGGTGATAAGGACAAAGGTGGGAACGCCGGCGACGGGCTGCCAGTCCCGCGTATCAGAAGCCGCCGCCGGTCGAGAAGCCGCCTCCTCCCCCGAATCCACCCCCGGTGGAGAAGCCGCCGCCGCCGAAGCCCCCCGTCCCCCCCACCCCGAGCGCGGCGTGGATCTCGTTCACCGCCGGCTGGAAGCTCTGATGGCGACCGAGGGCGCGCTGCACATGACCGCTGGAATGGCTTCCGGCGAGGTAGCCCAGGAGGAGGGCGTTGACATCGAGCGAGCGGTTGAACTGCGAACGGTGTCCATTCCAGTCGTTGGCCTCGAAGTCGTCGCGCAGGCGCTCCAGCCCGGCCAGCCGTTCGGCGACCCGGTCGCGCTCCCCCTTCCGCTTCGCCAGGGCGGTGCGCAGGCCGGTCAGACGGGACTCGATCTCGCGCAGCTCGGCCACCAGGGCGTCGTCGCGGGGGTCGCCGGTGGCGCGGGCCATCGTGGCCAGCTCCTGCAGCGTTCGCCCCGCGAGGTGTTCCTCCAGACCGTCGATCGCCGATTCGTACCAGCTTCCCCGCTCGTCGTGCAGCGCGGCCAGCTCGGTGGTCCGTTCGCGCAACCTCGCCTCGGCGTCGCGCAGGCTGCGGCGCGCTTCGTCGCGTTCGGCGTAGAGGCGCTCGCCCCGTTCCAGCACCGGCGTCATCCCCTTGCGCGCGATCACCTCTTCCTCCAGACGGGCGAGGGGCGGGGCGGCGGCGGACAGGGCGGCACGGTCCTCCTCCAGCGCCGACTCGGCGTGACCGGGCAGCGCGCGGAGCAGATCGTAGCTGGCGCGGGCGTCTTCGTAGCCCACCAGGGCGGCCACCCGGCGGTCCAGGAGGCGGGTCAGCGCATTCCCGGCGGGGTTGGCCGTTCCATGGCGGCGGCGCACCAGGTAGGAGAAGAGCGGGTCGCGATCGTAGGGGGGAAGCTTGCCTTCCCGTTCGCGCCGCGCGGCCTCCAGCCGCCTCTCCGACGCCGCAACCCGCGCCTCCAGCCGCCGCGCCTGCTCGAAGAGCCGCCGCCAGCGGGCCATTCCCTGAAGTTCCTCGAAGACGAGATGCGCCAGCCGCGCCCGCTCGCGCCCCGTCTCGTTCAGCGCCCGGGTCACCTTCTCCAGCGCCTCTTCCGCCCTGTGGACTGCCGCCCGCTCCTCCGGAATCATCCCTTCCACCTTGCGCAGCCGGTCCCGCTTCGCCTCGAAGATCCCGCGAATCCGCCCCTGCATCGCCCTCAGCGTCCCCGCTACGGCCTCCTCGCTCATCTCCGGAAGATGGAATTCGGCCAGGCCGCGCATCGTTCGGCAGCGGCGTTCCCCCATCTCCGCCAACTCTTCCTGAAGCTCCTCGATCCGGCTCTCCGCATCGTCCAGCCGGTCGCGAAACTCGTCGATCCTCCCGCATATGCGCTTGTGCACCTCGCGTCCCGAGTGCATGGTCTGCCTCCTGTTGTCGGTGATAAGGCCGATGTCCGGCTGCCGGTTCGCGATCGTTCACGCCCAGCCGCTTGCCGGGCTACCTCCTGGTGTCCGTGATCTGGCCGATGTCCGGATAGCGGCGTTCGGCGGTGATGAATCCGCGGCGCTTGAAGCCGAAGTCCTCGTCGTCGATGATCCCGTTGTCCTGCTTGTCGGCGGCGACCCGGTCGTAGATCTCGCGAGGAACCCGTTCCCCCCACTCCCGCACCCGCCGCACCACCCCGTCCTCCTCGGAGCGAACGGGAAGGGTCAGTTGCCGGCCCTCCGCGTCCAGAGCCCGCACGACCAGGTAGTCGTTGCGCTGGTCCGGGTAGTCGTTCGGGATGCGCCAGATTCCTCCGGTGACGACGATCCGGTATTCGGTCGTCACGAGCGCCTCGAGCTCCGCCAGGGTGCGCGCGACCTCGGCGAGTCCGGTTGCGTCGGCCGCCGCGATCAGGGGCTGGGCCCGGCGATGCAGATCGTCGGCGCGTTGGCGAACCGGATCCTCCACGGCGTTGGCGAGCAGAGAGGCGTGAAGGCGGTCGACCTCGCCCTCCAGGGTGACCAGTTGGGCGGCCTCGCGCTCGATTCGGCGCTGTTCGCGCACCTCGGCCAGCTCGATTCCACCCCAGACCAGGACCGAGGCGGCGGCGGCCGGAAGAAGCACGCGCAGGGCGATCCATCTCCTCCGGATGTAGGCCAGCGCCAGGGTGCGGCGAAGACCGGGGGCGGCGGGCGCGAAGGCGTGGCGTTCGGAGAGGTATTCGTCGAGGGCGCGGCCGATGGCGCGGCGGTCGACCAGATCCCCCAGCTCTTCGTACATGACCTGGATCTCGCGGATCGTGGCTTCGCGGTCGAACTCCTGCTCCGCCAGCGCGCTCCGGCGTTCGTGAATGACCTGGGCGGCGTCCATCACGCGCAGCATTTCGTGGGAGGGCAGCGTACGGCGGCCGGGGTCGATCATGGCGTCTTCTTTCGGGATTGGGGTTTTCGGGATTGGGGTGGAAGGGGCTGTCCGGCTCGGGGGAAGCGTCGTCCTTCAATCGAGCGTTTCCGCTCGTCGCGGCAGGTTCGGCCGACGCAGGGCGTCGTCTCCGTATCGGTCGCGTCCCTTTGCCCGCCAGGGCAAGGCCGACGGCGCCGGTCGCAGGGCGTCATATCTTGTCTGGTCGCGTCCCTTTGCCCACCAGAGCAAAGCCAATGGGCGCTGGTCGCAGGGCATCATCTTTTTTCTGATCGCATCTCCTGCCCGCCAGGGCAAGGCCGACGGCGCCGGTCGCAGGGCGTCGGCAATCGCAATATGATACACCTGTGCGGGGTCCGCGTCCGCAAACCGCCGGATCCCGGAGAGTCGCGGAGGCGAGAGGCCCGGAGGAAACAAATGATCTCCAGTCGAATGGGGAAGCGAATGACGCGGAATCGGATGAAGCGAAACAGCTCGCGGCCCGGCCCCGGCAACGTTCGCCAGGCGACGCGGCGGCGGCATGCGATGCCTCCCCGCGGGATCTCGGCGGCCGTCCTCGCCCTCCTGGTCTGCGGATGCCAGACGCCTACGGTGCCCGGGCTGACCGTCTTCACGAATGTGAACGTATTGCCGATGGACTCCGCGCGGCCGGCGGAGGGCGACCTGGTGCTGCCCGACCGCACGGTCGTCGTCGCGGACGGAGTGATCGTCGCGGCGGGCCCGGCGGACGAGGTCGAGGTTCCGCGCGGCGCCACGGTCATCGACGGATCGGGGCGCTACCTCATGCCCGGGCTGGCCGAGATGCACGCCCACGTTCCCCCGGGCGACAACCCGCCCCGCGAAGAGGTCGAGGACATCCTCTTCCTCTACATCGCCAACGGGATCACGACGATTCGCGGAATGCTGGGCTCCGCCTACCAGATTCCCCTTGCCGAAGAGATCGGGCGCGGCGAGGTGCTGGGACCCAACTTCCATGTCGGCGCGCCCTCGATCAACGGCGGATCCGCGCCCACTCCGGCCGACGCCGAACGCCTGATCCGCGCGCACGTCGAGGCCGGCTACGACCTGCAGAAGATTCACCCGGGGGTGTCGCGCGAGAGCTGGGACCACATGGTCGCGGTCGCGCGGTCGGTGGGGCTGACCTGGGGCGGACATGTTCCCGCCGACGTGGGACTTGTGCACGCGATGGAGACCGGAATGTCCACCGTCGATCACCTGGACGGCTATGTGCAGGCGGTCGCTTCCGACGATGTGCAGGCGCAGGTCAGCGCGGGTCCGATCAGTCTGGGCGGGCTGGCGCGCGGCTTCGACGAGACCAGGCTGGAGGAGGTGGTCCGCCTCACCATCGAGCACGACGTCTATGTCGTCCCGACGATGTATCTGTGGCGCAATCTCTACGGCGCTCCGGACGCCGACGCGATGCTGGCCCAGCCCGAGATGCGCTACGTCTCGCCCCAAACGCGGGAGGGGTGGCGGCGGCGGGCACAGGGCGGAGGCCGCGGACCGGCGAACGAGGTGGCGCTCTACCTGGAGCTGCGCGACCGGATCCTGAAGGCGCTCTCGGATGCGGGCGCCGGAATCCTGATGGGGACCGATTCGCCGCAACTCTTCAATGTGCCCGGCTTCGCGCTGCACCGGGAGCTGCAGGCGATGAGCCAAGCGGGAATGTCCAACTACGAAATCCTGAAGAGCGGAACGGCGACGGTGGGCGAATACGTGGCCTCGCATCTGGGCCAGGACGGCAACTTCGGGACGGTGGCGCGCGGACAGCGAGCCGATCTGGTGCTGCTGGGCTCGAACCCGCTCGACGAACTGGCCAATCTCTTCGACCGCGTCGGGGTGATGGTGCGGGGGCGGTGGGTGCCGCGGGCCGAGATCGACGCCGGGCTGGCGGCGCTGGCGGCGAAACACGCGGGGTAGGGCCAAACGCAGGATCCCATCCACCTCGTCGGTTCGGGCTGGCCTTTCCGGCGCCTGCTACTATGTTTGTAGTATCTTTGGAGCAGGATCAATCGTGGACTCGATTTGGGCGTGATTTCACCGCGTGATTTCACCGGAACGGGAGCGAGGAACCGATGGATATGCCGGCGCCTTCGCACGAACGGCCGCGGGAAGCCCTCCACCGGCACACCGGCAAAGGCGCGAGCGCGACGCGTTGGGCCTCGGCGTTGCTCAGGCGCACGAGCGAACCCCGGCGGCTTCTCCGAATCGTTGCGGGGCCGCGACCGGCGGGCAGCGCGCGGCCGACATCGATGCTCGCCCTTTGCTTTCTGGCGCTTTGCGCCGCTTGCCTGGACGACGCGTCGGAAACGGCGGCCACCGGTGACGCGGCGACCGCGGATCTGTTCGCCCCGTGGCCTGGCGACGAGTCGTTGCAGGTGGCCGCGGAACCCAGCCTGGTGGTGGGACTGGACGAGTCTCTCCCGCTGGATGGGAGCGTTGACGCGGTATTCTTCGGCGACCGCATCGCGATCGCCAACAGGATGTCGCGCGAAGTCCTGATCCTGGATGCCGCGGGCGGGTTGATTGCCCGGCACGGCCGGCGTGGAGAAGGTCCCGGCGAGTACACCAATCTGTCCGGGATCGCTCGCCACGGGGACGGACTGGTCACCTGGGACTCGAACCAGTTCCGGGTAACCCTGCTCGACGCCTCCGGGGAGTACGTCCGCGACACGAGGCTCAGACGGCGCGGTCGGGAATTGGTCAGCATCGTTGGAGCCTTCGGAGGCAGCGTGCTGCTCGAAATCTCGGAGATGGGATTCCCGGGGCTCACGGCCGTTGGGCCGATGGAGATCCGGCAGCCGGTGGCGTACGAAATCGCTCGTCTTGCGGACGGGGAGGTCGTCTTCGAGGGCGCCCGCCCCGGTGAAGAGAAGTGGGCGGCGAGGGAGGTCGAGGCTGACGGAGGGCGAACGCACGGCGGGCTGCCCCTGGTCTTCGGACGGACTGCCGTCTCTGCCGTCACCGATCGCTACGCCTACCTGGCGACGACCGACTCGATCACGATCACGCGCTACGACGAAGCCGGGACCGGCGCGGACACCTCGTTCGAGCAGCCCACCGAGAGCGCGAATGCCGACTGGGCGCAGTTCGTCAGAGATACCATACGGGCGCGTCTCGACAGTACGGGACCGGGCCAGATCGTCCTCGGTGGAAGGAACTTCATGGAGCACATCACGGGGTTCCGCCTTCGCCTGCTCGAGGACCTGCCGGCGCGCCCCACCCTTCCCGTTTTTTCCGACCTGAAGGGCGGCGCGGACGGCCTTCTGTGGATCCGGGAGTACCCCGACCCGTTTCAGGAGCAGGTGGCGTGGGTCGGTTTCAGCGAGGCCTGGGAACGGAAGAAGCGGCTTGCGATGCCCGCGAGCCTGGCCGTTCTGGACATTTCGGAGGACCGGATACTCGTCCAGACAAAGGGCGCTCTTGACGAAACTCTGATTGAGGTCTACCCGATCGAGCGGTGATCATGCCGGTGATCGAGGTGGCGCCTACCCCGCCGCGGCGCCTCTGATCGCGGACCCTGAACGCTGGTCCCGCTACATTCGCGATTCGCTGATCGAGACCACCGTCGCGCGCGACCTGCTGTTGCTGACCAGGGTCGACAAACCCGCCCTGCTACGCCGCCTCTTCGAGCTTGCGTGCGCGTACTCGGGACAGATTCTTTCTTACAGCAAGATGGTCGGCCAACTCCAGGACGCCGGCAACACCACCACCCTGGCCCGCTACCTCGATCTGCTCGCTGGCGCCGGGCTTGTCGCCGGCCTGCAGAAGTTCTCGGGGACCGCGGTGCGAAGCCGCGCCTCCAGTCCCAAGCTCATCGTCCTCAACACCGCCCTGATGACGGCGCTCTCGGGCCTGACTTTGGAGGAGGCGAATGCGGATCGCGGTTTTCGCGGCCGTCTGGTGGAATCCGCCGTGGGCGCGCACCTGATCAACGGGGCCGCCGCAAGTCCGCTCGATCTGTACTACTGGCGCCATCGCAACCGGGAGGTCGATTTCGTCGTGCGAGCGGGTCGCAAGGTCACGGCAATCGAGGTGAAGAGCGGGCGGGCACGGGCCAATCAACCGGGGTTGCATGCGTTCGCGCGGCAGTTTCAACCCGATCGTACGCTGGTGGTAAGCGGAGAACAAGGCGGCGACGGGATCGCGCTGGAGCGATTCCTGGAGGAGCCGGCGGGAAGGTGGGTGAGGTAGGGGCTCTCACCTCCCCCGCCTCGGAAAGGGCACCGGCACCGGATCCAGATCGAACGCCCCGGGAAACGCCGCCTCGGCCTCCTTCTGCTTGCCGCTCCAACTCTCGACATCGATCCGGTACACGGCGGTGCGGCGCAACTCGTCGTCGGTCGTCGGGCGATAATCGACCCCCGGCCTCAGATGGGGCGCGTACTTGTCGAGCAGCAGTTGCAGCGCGGCCCGCGCTTCCCCCTGGTCCTCCACGACCCGCCCGGTCCCGAAGGCCACGACGCCCGCGTATTCCACCGAGAATTCGAGCGCCTCGTCCGCGGGCAGGAGCCGTCCCATCGCCACTGCGCTGAAGGCCACCCTCTCGCTCGCCTCCAGATTGCGGCGGGTCCGGCCGGTGCGATGCGTGTGCAGGTAGATGCGACGGTCGCCGCCGTCGTCGTCGAACACGAAGAGATTCGAGTTCAGGAAGGGCTGGCCCTCGTCGTCCACCGTGGCCAGGAATCCGTAGGAGGCGCGGCGGAGGAAGGCGGCCACCCACGCGTCGTCCTTGCCGCGGTCCCGGCGGCGGATGGCGCTGCGCGGGTCGGAGCGGCCGGCGTTGGTTGCGCCGATTTTGGGGGGGTTGGACATTGAGGGGGTCCTGTGGGGGGATTCGTGGCGACGGCGGGGAACCGAAGTGTACCGAAAACGGGGGATTCGTTCATGGCCGCGAAGTGGCGGACGGCGCTGGTCCTGGCGGTGGCGGGGTGTCGGCGCCGAGCGGCGACAAGTGGTGGATGGGTTGGACCTCGTTCGTCGTGAATTAGCGGGGCGATCTGCAAGCGGCCGGCGCACCTTTCCAGTCCGTCACATTCCCGAGTCAAGATCGCTACACTTCATGGGAGGCGATACGGAAGCAGCACCACCCGGAGCGACCCCATGAATCCAGCCAGCGCGACCAGCGAATCACCCCGAATGGCCACTCCCGACTTCCCGCAACCACGGCGAATCCTCCTCCGACGCCCCCGGCCACAACTCCCAGGGCCACCCCTCCTCACGGCCACCATGCTCGCCCTCTCATCCTGCACCCCGCCCCCGGACGCCCCCTCCCGGCCACCATCCGGCCCCCAATCCGCCGCATCGCCCCAAACCACCCCCCCCACCTCCCTCCTCGTCACCGGTGGCACCATCGTCACCATGGACCCCGCCGGCGCCATCCTCGAGGGCGGCACCCTCCTCGTCGAGGGCGACCGCATCGCCGCCGTCCTCCCCACCGGCGCCCCCCTCCCTCCCGACTTCCCCCGCCCCTCCGCGGCCGCCACCATCGACGCCACCGGCCAACTCGTCATCCCCGGGCTCGTCAACACGCACGGCCACGCCGCCATGTCGCTGCTGCGCGGGCTCGCCGACGATCTCCCCCTCCTCACCTGGCTCAAAGACCACATCTTCCCGGCCGAGGCCGCCCTCGTCGCGCCCGACTTCGTCTATCAGGGCACCCTGCTCTCGGCGGTCGAGATGCTCAAGAGCGGGACCACGACCTTCGCCGACATGTACTACTTTCGCGACGAAATGGCGCGCGCCGCGATCGACGCCGGGATTCGCGCCGTCACCGGGCCGCACGTCATCGGCTTCCCCACCCCCGACTTCGCCTCGCCGGAGGAATCGCTGGCCGGGGCCGCCGACTTCATGGAGCGCTACCGGGATCATCCCACCATCGTGCCCGCGGTTGCCGCGCATGCGCTCTACACCACCCCGCTGGAGGCCGTCGCCGCCGCCTTCGAGCTCGCCGAGCGCTACGACGCGCCCTTCCAGATTCACGCCCTCGAGGATCCCACCGAGAACGCCCAGTCGATCGAGCGCAGCGGGATGGGGGTCATCGACGCCCTGGAGTCGATCGGCGCGCTGCGGCCCGGAACGGTGCTGGCCCACTCCGTCTACCTCACCGACGACGAGATCGCGCGCATCGCCGCCACCGGCGCCGGAATGGCCCACAATCCCCAGTCCAACATGAAGTTGGGCGTCGCGCGGGCCTCTCCCGTGGCGCAGGCTCTGGCGGCCGGAATCCCGGTCGGACTCGGCACCGACGGCCCCGCGAGCAACAACGACCTTGACCTCTTCGACGAGATGGACGCCGCGGCCAAGCTCGCCAAATTCGCCACCGGAGACCCCTCCGTGCTTCCCGCCGAAACCGTCTTCCGCATGGCCACAATGGGCGGCGCGCGCGTCCTCGATCTGCACGACCGGATCGGTTCGCTCGAGAGCGGCAAACGCGCCGACATCGTCCTGGTCGACACCCGCCGTGCCGGACTCACCCCCCTCTACCGCGTCTATTCGCACCTTGTCTATGCCGTCCGGGGAAGCGACGTCACGACGGTGATCGTCAACGGCCGCATCGTGGTGCGGGATCGCCAGGTCCTCACGGTCGACGAGGACGCGGTGATGGCCAACGCGCGCGAATTCGCCACCCGGGTGCGGGATGTCGTGGAAAACCGGGGTTCGGGGAACTAAGCGCGACCCCCTCCCTGCGGCCACGATCCTGGCGCCCACCGGCTTCCCCGTGGCCCACGGCGCGCCTGCGCTAGCGCACGCGGCTGCCCCCTGCGTTCAGTTCCGCAGGATCAATTGCGCAGGATTTCGTACACCTTCACAAACCCCACGCCCCGTTCGTCCTTCCAGACTCCGTACACCCGCCCCGAATCGATCTGCAAGCGCGCGTCGCTCGGAACATCGAACTCGGCTTCCGCAGCCAGCCCGGAGGGGATCCGCAACGTTGCGAAGGGCACGCCGTTCGGGTCCATTCCGACGAAGCGCGCTTCCCCCTGGCTCTCCGAAATCCGGTACTCCTGAACCCGGAAGCTGCCATCGTTGCCGGGAACGATGCGGGCGTATCTCGGCGCGACCACGGGTCCCCCGAACCCAAGTATGGTCCGGCTCTGTTCAGCCGCCCGTTCCGGCGGCAGTTCCGGGTACTGATACCCCGAGGTTACCCGCCAACAGGTGCTGGAGGCCCTCCGTAACATCCCAATTGAGTGCAATCCCCACGGTGACGAATCGAGAACCATCTTCCGCCGCTCGCTTGTCCATGCCAGATCGGATCACAGCGAAATGACTTCCCATCTCTGGTCGACTCGATGCCTCGCAACCGTCAACGGACCGATTCTTCGGATCAATGGATGATTGCCGGTCAGATTGTAGTGGAGAACGGCCTCCTCGTACACTCCCTTCGTCCATGAGGGCCCGAGAGCCGCAGCAATGCGCCTTTGTCGCCGAGTCACCAATCCCCGTCAACGCGCGCCGACCGCCGCGATGAGTCGGTGCAGTCGGCCGGCGCCCCGCCCGCCTTGATTCTCCGCCTCCCCGCGACCCATCTTTGAGTCCCTTCGCGCTCCCCCCACCCCCCCAGGAACCCCACATGACCCGCCCTCTCGCACGCAACCGATTCCCCATCCTCCCCGCGGCTCTGCTCCCCATTCTCTGCGCTCTCGGCTCCGCGCCCGCCCAGGCCCAACCCACCACCGCCCAACTCGACGGCCTCCGCCCCCGCAACATCGGCCCCGCGGTCATGAGCGGACGGATCGTCGATCTGGCCGTCGCCGAGTCGGACGTCTTCAAGTTCTACGTCGCGTCGGCCACCGGCGGCGTCTACAAGACCAGCGACAACGGGATCACGCTCGAGCCCGTCTTCGAGAACGAGGGCACCCATTCGGTCGGCGCCATTGCGCTTCACCAGCGGGACACCTCGATCGTCTGGGTCGGGACCGGCGAGAGGGCCAACCGGCAGAGCTCCTCGTGGGGCGACGGCGTGTACAAGTCCACCGACGGCGGCGAGACGTGGACGAACATGGGGCTTCGCGACAGCAAGCACATCGGGCGAATCGCGCTTCACCCCGACGACACCGAGCTCGTCCATGTGGCGGCGATGGGCCACCTCTGGGGACCGAACGAGGAACGGGGCCTCTACCGCAGCCGCGACGGCGGCGAGAGCTGGGAGGCCATCCTTCAGATCGACGACAACACCGGCGTCGTGGACGTCGCGCTCGATCCGGAAGACCCCAATATCGTCTATGCGGCCAGCTACCAGCGCGAGCGGCGGCCCTGGGCCTTTCATGGCGGCGGACCCGGCAGCGCGCTCTACAAGTCCACCGACGGCGGCGAGAGCTGGGAACGGCTGACCGGACCGGGGATCGCGCGCGGCCTGCCCGAGGGCGAGATCGGCCGCATGGGCATCTCCATCTACCGCTCCGACCCCCGCATCGTCTACGTAAGCGTCGAGCAGGGCTACCGCTACAACGCATCGACCGCCTACACCGAGCGGCGCGCCGGGATCTACCGATCCGAGGACCGCGGCGAGAGCTGGGAGCACATGTCCGACTGGAATCCGCGTCCCATGTACGCCAGCCAGATCACCGTCGACCCCAATGACGACCAGCGCATCTACATGGTCAACAGCTATTCCTTCTCGGACGACGGGGGACGCACCTTCACCGTTCCGCCCCAGAGTCTCCATGGCGACGACCGCCTGGTCTGGGTCAATCCCGCCGATTCGCGCCATGTGATGAAGGCCGACGACGGGGGACTGGGAATTTCGTACGACCGCGGCCTCAATTGGCTCTACATCTCCGATCTGCCGGTCAGCCAGTATTACCGCGTCTCGGTGGACATGGCCACTCCGTACAACGTCTATGGGGGACTTCAGGACAACGGATCCTGGGTGGGACCGAGCGAAACGTATCGCCAGAACGGCATCGTCAACAGCGACTGGCGGCGGCTCGGCGGCGGCGACGGCTTCCTCAATCTCGTGGATACGACCAACAACGCCATCGTCTACACCGAATCACAATATCTGGGATTGTCGCGCGTCGACATGCGGACCGGCGAGCGCACATCGATTCGTCCCGGCGACCCCACCGGCCACATCGCGGGAAGGCGCAACTGGGAGACCTGGCGCGAGGTCGGAACCTTCGAGGAGCAGCGGCTGGGCAACGCGATGGCGCCCGCCAACTGGGACGGTCCCTTCACCATCTCGCCGCACGACGCCTCGACGCTGTACGCGGGCACGAACGTGATGTGGAAGACGATCGATCGCGGAGATTCCTGGCAGCCGCTGGGCGATCTCACCACCGGAACCGACCGCCGCACGCTGCCCGTGATGGGACAGACGCCGCACGACGATCTGCCCTCGCTCGACGACGGCATCCCCTATTGGCCCACGATCTCGGCGGTATCGGAAAGTCCTCTGCGGCAAGGACTTCTCTACGCCGGCACCGACGACGGGCGACTGCACGTCTCGCTGGACGGCGGCCGGAGCTGGACCGACCTGACCCGCCGCGACATCTCCGATTCCGATGCTCGCGCCTCCGGTTCCGAGGGCCGCGCCCCGACCGGTTTCCCCGGCCTTCCCCCCGGCGCCTGGGTCAGCGGAATCGAGACTTCGCGCCACGCCGAGGGCCGCGTCTACGCCGTGTGGAACAACTATCGCAACGACGACTACGCCAACTATCTCTATCGCTCCGACGACTATGGCGAAAGCTGGGTCTCGATCGCCGACGATCTGCCGCCCGAGCGCGTTCTGCGGACGCTGCGCGAAGATCCGCGCAACGAAGACGTGCTCTTTGTGGGCGCCGAGATCGGGGTCTTCTACACCATGGACGGCGGCGGCCACTGGACCGAGCTTCGCGGCGGCATGCCCACTTTGCCCTTCAACGATCTGGTCATTCATCCGCGCGAGAACGACCTTGTGCTGGGAACGCATGGCCGCGGGGTCTGGATCCTTGACCAGATCAATGCGCTCCAGGAGCTCACGCCCGAGGTGATGGGGAAGCGCGGCCATCTCTTCACCATTGAGCCCGCGGTGCAGATTCGGCGGGCGGGCGGCGCGGCTCACACCGGCGACATCCACTACCGGGGCGAGAATCCGCCTTTGGGCGCGATCATGGACTACTGGCTGGGCGCGGAGATGGGCGCGGACGAGGTCGAGATCGCGATCGAGAGCGAGGCGGGCGAAGCCGTGGCGACGGTGGCCGGTAGCGGAGACGAGGGGATGAACCGGGTGGTGTGGAATCTGCGGCACCAGTTGGAGGCGCGCGGGGGAGGGGACGCGGGGCGTGGGCGGCGGGGTCCGCTGGTGGCGCCGGGAAGCTACAGGGCGCGGTTGATGGTGGCGGGCGCCGATCTGGGAGGGCAGAGCTTCGAGGTGCGCGAGGATCCGCGGCTGAATGCGACGCCGGGAACGCGCGCCGCGTGGACCGCCACCCTCCTGGAGCTGGCCGGACTGGCCGCGCGGGCGGAGGCGGGCGGGGAGCGCATCGAGGCCGCGCTGGAAGGGGTCGGCGAGGACGACATGGGCGACCGGGCCACGAAGCTGCGCGATCTGCTGCGCGAGTTCGAGGAGCTGGGCAGCCGCATCGGGCGGTTGGCGGGGGAGGTGGAGGGGGTGGTCGCGCCGCTGACCCAGGATCAGAGATCGCGCCGGGACTTCTACGCCGAAATGCTCCGGGTGCTGGCGGCGGAGGCGGGGGAGGCGGGGAGTTGACCACGAGCCTGGAGCCCGCGACCTCGGTCGCCTGGCCGGTTGTCAGCGGCGTGGCGGGTCGGTGGGGTCGCTGGCGGGAAGTCGGGATCCTCGCGCTCTCTTCCCCGGGAGGAGGTGCATGTCGCCGGCCGCGGGTTCCGCGACGATCGGGCGGGTGGGGCATTTGCGCTCCGAGCCCTTGATGTGTATTGTTCATGCGCATTGGCATGATTTGTACACATTCTCCTGAGGAGTTCTTGCGATGCCGCGAATCCATCTGATCGTCTCGGAGCCTGACCGCACCCGCTACGCGGCAGCCGCCCGCGACGAGGGCCTGACGCTGAGCGCATGGCTCCGGTCCGCCGCGACCGACCGTCTCCGGAGCCACGAAAGGGCCGACGCCTTCCGTACCGAAAACGACCTGTGGCGCTTCTTTGCCGATCGCGACGCCGAAGTGGCCGCAGGCCCCGAACCGGACTGGGAGCGGCACCTGGAGGTCATCAACGCCTCGCGGAACCGGGGCGCGACGGGAACATGAGGGGGACGGCCACGATCTTCGTCGACACCAATGTGCTGATGCATGCGGTCGGACGAGACCACCCGCTTCGGCTGGAGGCGCGACGCTTCCTCGCCGCGGCGACGAAGGACGGACTTCCCCTCGCAACCTCGGCGGAGGTCATGCAGGAACTCGCCCACGCCTACCTGCCGGTCTCGCGAACCCGCGCTCTCGCCGCCGCGTTGCAGCTCGTCAGGCGGGCCCGCATTCAGGTGTGGCCTCTGGAGCGCGAAGATGTGACGCTCGGCATCGATCTCGCGGTCCGCCACCCCGGGCTTGGAGCCCGTGACCTCTGTCGCCTGGCCAGTTGTCAGCGGCGCGGCGTCACCCGCATTCGCACCTTCGACCGCGCTCTCGACGCCGCCGCGAAGTCGTTGCGCTAGCAGTCTGCGCCGCAGAAAGCGGCAGCGGTTATCTTTGGAGGTATCGAAGGCATCGTGAGAGGTTTGCGGCCAACGGAGGGGGGTCAATGGGAACGAGGTTCCGACCGTACCAGCCGGACCAGATGCAGCTGCTCCCG
>JAJEBW010000005.1 GCA_022822325.1 Gemmatimonadota bacterium
GACTTCATCGAGCGTTACAACAACGGCTGGCTTCTGCAGCGGCACGGGTACATCACCCCGGCCCGTGCCCGCGAAAAGCTCAGCAGAAAGGCGGCCTGATGTTTAGGCCGTCCACTTGTCCAGGAAACCGGAACCGGTACAACCGTAGTCCACCAGCAGTCCCACAACATCCTGTAGTACAACGAGGTCAAGGCTGCATACCGACCCCATCCGTCCCTGTCGGTCCAGTGACTTCCGGTGCATTCTTGCCTGTGTAGTGTTGCAATAAGTGATACACCACAGGGAGGAACGCATGACGAAGCGACCCCGAACCCTCTGCACGTCCCTGTCCATGGCCGTCCTGGTCGGCCCCTCCACTCTCCTCGCTCAGGAGATCGTCGAAGTCACGGGCCAAGACCGACTGATCGAACCCGACTTCGAGGATGTCTACCGCGTCGGAGTGCTCGACGGCGAGTCCTGGGAGATGTTCGGCGAAGTGAACCATGTGGCCTTCGACGCTACGGGCAATCTGTATGCGTTCGACGGGAACATGGGTCTGATGGGTTCCGGGAGCCTGCGGGTCCTGGTGTTCGATGCCGCCGGCCGCTTCGTGCGTGAGTTCGGCTCGTCGGGGGGAGGTCCCGGCGAATTCAACCGGCCGGCCGGGTTCGCAGTGTTCCGGGACGGAACCACCGTCGTGAGCGACGTTGGCCACCGCGCTTACCAACTCTTCGACGCATCCGGTGCCTTCCAGCGGATGGTCCGCGCAGGCAACGACCCTGGCGGTGTGGAGGGGCTTTCGGGGAGCCTCCAGCCCGACCCGCGCGGCGTGGCCGTCTTCACCGGAGACTTCGGGGAAGGATTGAGCTTCAGCATCCGGAGCTTCGGCGGGGGGGCGCAGGGGCTCCTCCGACTTCCCGGCCAGTCATGCGGATCGGACTCGGCGACGATGTCGTTCAGACGGATACGGTAGTCCAGGGATGGCTGCCTCCACGCAACGATCTGGATGTGCCGAACAACGTTCCCTTCCAGCTTCGTGACATGATGGGAGGAATGAGCCTGCCCGCCACGTTCGAGCCCAAGCTCTTGATGGGTGTTCTTCCGGATGGGGGCACCATTCACTCCGATTCGTCCGCATACGCGCTCAAGGTCACTCAGCCGGACGCATGGGAAGTCGTACGAATCATCCGGCGCCCCCTGCTACCGGAGCCCCTGACGCCCGAGGTTCAGCGGAGGTACGAGGAAAAGCGAGCGGCCGCCAGCGAAGGCCGTGGAGGAATGGACGCGACGGTAAACAGATTGCAGGAAATGATGGGGCGCATGGGGCGAAGCGAAGGTAACGCTACGGTGACATTGCGCGACAAGAGGTATTACCACGAGATCCCCGTGATCCGCAGCCTCGCAGCCACATGGGGTGGCCGCATCTGGGTGCAACGCAGGGGTGATCTGCCCGAGATCGATGGACCCATCGATGTCCTGACGGTCGGGGGGGAGTATGTTGGCACCTATGCCGCCGACGCGACCAGGATCCCGGACGCCTTCGGCCCGGACGGACTGGCGGCGTTCATCGAGTTTGACGAGTTCGACGTGGCCAGAGTGGTGGTGCGGAGGCTACCGACCGAGGTTCGCTGAGCCCCCACGGGTGCCCGTCGCCGACCTCGACGAACCCGTTGCCCGCAGGGATGCGGCAGGGGTCGCGGCCGGGTGTTGGGGCCAGCCTCCGCCTACAGGATCGCGTCCAGGTGCAGCTCCAGGCGGAAACCGGCCAGCGGCCCCTTCAGCCCGCGCGAGAGGTCGAGCCGGACCAGCCCGTCGAGGACGCTTCCGCCCACCCCGACTCCGTAGAGCAGGTCGTCGCCGTCGAAGTCGTTGCGGGCGCCGGCCCAGCCCGCGTCGCCGAAGAGGCTCAGGCCGGTGCCGTGCCAGGTGCGGTTCACCTCGAGGCGGGCCCGCGCGAAGGAGAGCCCGGAGAGCGTCGAGGCCGGGTAGCCGCGCAATGTTCCCGCCGATCCCAGGAACCAGGATCGTTGAAGCGGTGCATCGCCCCAGGTCGTTCCCGCGCCGGCCTCGAATCCCAGACGCCACGCCTCCCACCCCGACCCCGCCACCGGAACGATCGCGCGCACGGTGGCCGCGGCCTGCCCATAGGCGGCGAGATCGTCGCGGTCCCTTTCCCGCCACGCGGCCACGCGGCCGTCGAACTCCGCCCCCACCTGGAAGCGCAACGGATCGTCTCCCCACCAGGGCGCCAGGTAGAGCTCGGCCCCGGCCTCGTCGCCCGGGTCGGCGGCCAGATTCGGACGGAAGGACCAGTCGCCGTCGAATACGCGAAAGAGCGCGAAGCCGGTCTCGTTCGGACGTGCCTCGTGGCGCTCCGCGTAGAGGCGCAGGAGACGCGATTCACGCCGGCCCGCCGGTGGCCGCCAGGTGAAATCGACCCCGGTTGCGCGGAAATACTCGCCGTTGTCGCGGCCGAAGAGGAGCGCGTTCAGCGAGTTGCCGGTTGCGAGGTGGCCGGCGCGGACATCGGTGGACCGCAGTTCGTGGTAGCCCCCCAGCGCGATGCGGCGCAGCACCGTCGAGCGCTCCAGATCGACGCGCGCCTTGGGACGCAGATCGGCCAACCCGAAAAAGCCCGTCGTGCGCAGCCCGAGGCGGCGGCCGAGCTCCCACTCGAGTCCCCCTCCGACCGCGGGTCCCTCCACCCGGTTGTAGCGGAGCAGATCCCGGCCTCCCCATCCCCAGTCGAAGCTCCAGGGAATCGCCTGCACCGGCGGCGCGGGCAGATCCGCGAGGGTGCGAAGATCGCTCTCCAGATCTTCGGGCAGGGTGAATCCGGGCGCGTCGTCCCAGATCGGCGGGGGCAGGTGGGGACTCTCGGCCACGCGGCTCCGTTCCCGCGGCACGATCAGGAGCGCATCGCGGTCGCGAGCCGGGGTTTCGTCCTCGGGCATCAGTTCGTAGGGGACCGGATCGTCCTCGGAGAGCAGCCCCGCGATGAAGGCCAGCGCCTCGGCGCGGGTGGCGAAGTGGCGATGCGCCAGCTCCCCGGCTCCGCCGTCCCCCGGACGCCGCCCGGGATCCGCGGCCCCCGCCCCCCCACCCCCCGCCGCATCCGCCGCATCGTCCTCCAGCACCACCGATTCCACGCGGTAGGCCATGTCCATCGACACGGGAAGGCGGAGCACTCCGGCGCGCGCCTCCCCCTCGATGCGCATGCTGCGCGGCAGCCAGGCCCGGAACTCCCAGAGCGCGTAGTCGACCGTCACAACACTCAGATCGAAGGTCCAGGGCTTGAGGAAGCCGGGGACAAAACGGAAGGTTCCCGCCTCTTCCTCCTCCTGGAGCTCGGGGACGTCGCGCATGGCGTCGAACTCGCGGCTCATGCGGTAGGTGGCGCGGACCAGCGCTCCGGTCGCCGGTTCGATCCAGAGGACGCCGGCGATGCGGTTGGCGGCGGCTTCGCGGGGAAGAACCTGAAGTTCGACGGCCAGGAGGCGGCGTCCATCGGGGAAGGACAGCGCCAGGGTGTCGCCGCTCCGAAAGCGGTAGATCGAGTCGGCGCCGGGGGCCAGCGGGTGGATGAGGTTGAACTCGTTCGGGTCCGGCCCCGCATCCACATCGTAGTTGTCGTCCATGCCCAGAAAGAGGCGGTCGCTGCCGGGCTCGAAGGGTTCGTCGAAGGGGAGGTCTTCGAGCCAGTCCAGGTCGCCCTCGCGCATGGCGATCGCGCGCCCCGGGTACTCGGAACGGGTTCCCAGCACCTGGACGATCGACTCGAAGTCGCGTTCCCAGAAGGCGCGCACCGACGACTCGTTGTGGTAAAGGGTCCGGTCGCGAAGCGGGGTGCGGATGGCGGCGGCGATCCTCTGGTCGATGCGGGCGGTGTAGCGGACGACCGTTTCGTCCAGGCCGCGCCAGCCCTCGTAGGCGGCCAGGTAGAGTTGCCGAGCGACCGGGTCCAGGAAGGCGTCGGGGCGGGGGACAGGGGTCTGCGCCGCGAGTGGGGCGGGGGGTTGGGGGAAGAGAAGCGGGAAAAGCGGGAGAAGCGAAGGAAGGAGGCGGATGAGGCGAGGTCGGGGAGACGAGTGCGCCGGAATGGGGAAGCGGGGGGTGGGGGGGCGGGGACGAGCCGCCCCGGGAGCGGTTTCGCCGCAGGTGCGGTGGCTTCTCATTCCCGGTTCCCTTTCGATGGCGTGTCCTCCCCGGACGGTGCGGCGTTTCCGGGCGGTTGGCCGTCGCCCGGGGGATCGGAGAAGCGCACCGTCGCGATCTCTTCCCAGGCGAGGTAGCGCCCGTGCTCCCCCGGTTGCCGCACGCCCGGCTCCTCCGGCAGGACGAAGAGCCCGCGATTCCCCGGATCCAGATCGGCCGTGCCCCCGAGCTCGAAGCTGCGCCCGTCGCGAAGCGTCACCAGCGCCCCCCCCTCCTCCTCCCTCTCCACGGCTTCGATCCTCGCCAGCTCCACCGCGAACGCCACCCCGCCGCCGAGTCCCACCAGGTGCTCCCAGCGGCGTTCCCGGCTCGCGTCCCAGCGAATGTAACCGGTCACCGCCTCCCCCGACCCTGTGGTCACGGTCCCGTAGAGCGCGCGTCCGGCCTCCAGAGCGCCGCCGCCGCCGAAGTCCGCGCGCGTCCCCCTGCCGTCGTGCGGATGGATGCGCAGGAGACGAAACTCGTCCCAGGGAATTTCCACCGTCCCCAGCCCTGGATCGGCCACCCGCAGCGGCCGCCGGTACCAGCGAATCCAGGAATCCCGGCCATTGTACCGGCTGAGCGGCGCCCGGCGCGCAAACTCGATCCCTTCGCCCGTCGCCAGCGTCACCTGTCCGCCGCCCAGCCGCGGCTCGATGGCGGCCACCTCGCCCAGAGCCACCGCGGCCAGCTCGCCGTCGCGGTCCATCCCCGGTATCCGGTGCGCCAAAAAGAGAGGAACGTTTTCCCAGGCGAGAAAGCCGGTGAATACGCGGCCGAAGCGATCCTCGACCGAGCCGTGCAGCCGCCTGTCCCGGGCTCGCGCACCCGGCGGCGCCGCCACGAAGTCGATCCGCTCGATCTCGCGTCCGCGCAACCGGACCTCTTCCCCCTCTTCCTCCACCGCCACCCGTGCCGACCGCCATCCGCGCAGCTCCAGCTCCAGAGGCCCGCCGCCCTCCCGCAGCGCGACCTCCACGCGGTTGTCCTCCAGCGCGGCCAGAGATTCCAACCGGCCAAAGCGAATGTGCGCGGAGGTCTCGGCCGCGAAGTCGCGGTGGCGCTCCTCCCAGGTCACCCGGTAGCCCTTCACCTCCACGCTGCGCAGGGTGGGAACCCCGTCGTGCACTGCATCGAGCCAGGCGTGGTAGAGGGTGTCGGAGAGGGTGCGCGCCCCCACGAGAGCGTCGGCCCAGGATGCCGCGCTGGAGCCGGTGAATCCCGCACGGGACGAGGACGCGCCGGAATCGCGAATGTCCACGCCCCGGCTGGAAACCCCCAGGGAGACCGTTCGCAGGCCGGCGATGGTGAGAAAACCCTCGTGGACGGCTCCCTCGGTTGTGGTCACCCGCCCCCGGATCCGGCTCTCGGACTGGGCCGCGAGGGGCGATGCGCCGAAAGGAGCGACCGATTGGGCGGCAAGGAAGAGACCGAACGATCCGCGGACCATCCCGAGCGCGAATCGAGACCGGCGAGGGATCGGTCCGGCAGGGCGGCCGCGGGCAGGCGTTCCCGGCGAGCGCGGCGCGCGGTCGGAAACCGCACCGGCAATGGGGCGAAGAGGGGCCATGGTCCGGGGAAGGCGGGAGGGGCGGGCACGAAATCATCCGTCTACGGAGCAACCGCCGCCATGGTTTCGGCGCCGGGCGGGACACCCACTACATTGGCGGCCCGGGCCTGCAACGGCTACTGTGCCTGACCTTCGCGACCGAACCCGAAATCCCCACCAGGAGCCCCACCATGCGCAGATCCCGTCTCTCCATCCCCGCCGTCCTGGCCCTCTCCTCCGTCCTGGCCTGCTCCGGCGGCGACGGCGGCGCTCCCGACGCGGCCCCCGCCGAAGACGCCATGACCGCCACCGAGGAATCCGCTCCCGCCAATCCCCGCTTCGGCGTCTGGCAGATGGAGACCGACCGGCCGCCCCCCTACCGCAACGTCATGACCTACGAGCCCTGGGGCGACGGCGGCATGCGCATCACGGTCGCCACCACCAACAACGAGGGCGAGACCAGCGAGTGGAGCTACGAAACCCTCTTCGACGGCGAATTCCGCCCGGTGTCCGGCCAGGAGAACGCAACCACCGCGGTCGAGGTCGTGGACGAGTACACCAACCGCATCCTCAATGCGCGCGACGGCGAGGTCCGCCAGATCATCATCAATGTCCTCTCCGAAGACGGCAACGCGATCAACAACGAATACCGCCGCATCAACGAGGACGGCACCGAGCAGGAGCCGACCTACGTCGTCTACCGCCGCATCGAGTAGGACGGGTCGCCCAACCCCGGCCGCGCTCCACCGGCTCGCGCCGCATCCTCCACCGGACCGACGCGGGGCAAGGAAAGAACGAAGGAGGGGGGCGCCGGCGCTTTTCGCCGCCATCGTCGCGCGGCGACGGAAGCAGCCCGGCGCCGGCAGGATGGAGTGGGCTTTCGCGGCCACGAGCAATCTCGGCGCCTCCGGACGATCGCCCCAACCTTGGGCGGCGCCCTCGAGACAGCCGCGCTCTACTGCTCGGAAGTCGCGGGCTTGGGCGCGGACCGGCGCAGAAGCTCCCTGATGTCGGAGCGGAACTCGGCGAAGCCGGCATCCATTTCGCGGCGGATCTCTGCGATCTCGCCGCGGATTCCCGTGATCTCGCCGCGAATGAGCTCCTGGTTATGGATGAGGTTGTCAATCCGTGCGCTGTTCGTCACCACAATGCCGATCGCGGCTCCCAGGGCGGCAACAATCACTGTGATCGTGGCGATCCTCGTGAGCCATGGGTCCAGGGATTTCCACACCGCTCCAAGGGTTTCTCTTTCTGTCATCGGGACTCTCTCCCCTTCCTTCCGAGCGCCGGAGCCGCGAAATCCCCGCTCTGAGGAATCGGGGGCTTCGGCTGTCATTGAAAACACACCGTAGGCGATTCCGCGAAGGAAGTCAAGCCGGAGCGGGGGGCGGGACGGTCGTGGCCTCGGGGGCGTGCGCGGGGGTGTTGCGAGCCTTCCCCCTCGCCAGTCCACGGGCCACTGCGAGGGCACGCCGATAGGGTGGCGCGCCGTCCTTGTCCAGCGGCCGTCAGGCCTGGATTACAGGGCCGGAGGCGGACGATCCCGAATCCGGAGCCCGCAGGGCGAAGCGGGGAATCGGCGCCCGGAAGACCGAACCGTCCTCGCGGCGGAAGTGGTAGAATCCCTCCATGTGGCCGCGCGGTCCTTCCAGAACGCAAAAGCTGTTGTATTCGTGCACATCGCCGGGGCGGAGGACCGGAAGCTGTCCCACCACCCCTTTGCCCTCGACCTCCTGGTCGCCGGCGCGCGCGTCGTGGATCTTCCAGTGGCGCCAGAAGAGCTGGGCGGTGGCGTCGCCGACGTTCTCGATCCGAATGAAATAGGCGAAGAGGTAGCGGTGCGGCGGACGCGACGCCCCGTGCAGATGAACGGGACGGACGGCGATCCGCATCTGGCCTCGCAGTATCTCCGGCCGTCGCTCCGGCTTCTCGGCGGCCCCATTGTCCGCGGCTCCATTCCCGGCCGGCATGATCATGGCGTGCTCCCCCCTTGCGAGTTCTGCGAAATGCCGCGTCCCGCCGGGCGGGCGCTTCGCGGTCCGAAGATCAACGATAAGATAGTAGCCCGCCCGCTCCCCCAACCGAAGGCCCCCGCCATGTCCCTCCGCCCCGCCCCCGCCCCCCGTCTCGCGGCCACCCTCCTCGCGCTGGCCGCCTCCATTCCGCTCGCGGCCGCCGCCCAGTCCCCCGAGATCGCCCGCATCGCCGCTCGCTTCGACTCCGAGATTCGGCGCGCGCTCATCGACGGCGCCATTCCCTCGCTCGCCGTCGCCGTCACCGACCGCCGGGGCGAGCTCTGGAGCCGCGCCTACGGCCAGTCCAACCTCTGGGCGCGCACCCCGGCCTCGACCCGAACCGTCTACCTGATCGGCTCCACCTTCAAGGCGCAGTCCACGGTCGCGCTCCTGCAGCAGATGGAGGCCGGCCACTTCGCGCTCGACGACCCCGTCGGCGACCACCTCGACGACCTGGTCATTCGCGGCGAGGATCCGGATCGCCCCGTCACCTTCCGCCATCTCCTCACGCACACCTCGGGAATGCCGGTGGACTTCGGCGGCCATCCGGTCTGGGGAACCACCGCGCCCCTGCCGCTGGACGAGTATCTGCGCGATTCGCTGCGAGTCGACGCTCCGCCCCTCGCCGGAGTGGTCTATTCCAACATGGCCTATTCGCTGGTGGGACACCTGGTGGAGAAGTTTTCGGGCGTTCCGTACAGGGAATATATCCAGGACCGCGTCTGGGGTCCGCTGGGGATGACTTCCACCGCCTTCGATCCGCCGCCGGAGCTTGTCGAACGACTGGCGATGCCCTATGCGCCCGACCCCGCAACAGGACGCAACCGGTCCGCGGTGCGGGTCAAGGCGAATGTGTGGCCAGCGGGAATCGTCTATGGAACGGTACACGATCAGGCCAACTGGGTGCGCTTCAACCTGGGCGACGGAGGCTGGGGCGACGACCGGCTGCTCGCCGCGGCCACCCTTGACGAGATGCACAGCCTGCAATACGAGCAGTTCGCGGGCAATCCGATGGGCGGCGGCTGGGGATACGAGAATCCCGGTTATGGACTGACCTGGTGGGTCTCCGAGCGCGACGGCGAGCGCTTCTTCGCGCATTCGGGGAGCGTTTCGGGGTACACCGCCTTCGCTTTCGGGAACCGAACGCGCGGCTTCGGGGTCGCCTTCCTCACCAACGGCAATCGCGCCCACCCGCACCTGGTCCGGCTCGCGCGCCTCGCGCTCGATCTCATGGCCGAGGAGCTCGGCGAATCCCGATGATCCATCACTTCCTCCCGATCCACGAACTCGTCGCGGTCCATTCCCTCACGATCCAGTTCTTCGCGATCCAGTCCCTCCCGTTCCGCCAGCTCTTCGCATCGGCCGCGCAACTTCCCCTTCCGGCCGACGGCTGGACCGGCCTTCCCCTGCGGCTGGGCCTTCTGGTTCTGGCCGCCTGGATCCTGGACCGGATCAGCTCGCGCCATCTGCAGCGGATCTCCGAACGGGTGGCCTCGCGGACCCGCGCCCGCTGGGACGACCGCATCGCCGAACGCAAAGTCATGCACCGGCTCTCGCATGTCGTGCCCGCGCTGGTCGTCTTTCTGGGGATCGGACCCGCGCTCGGGGTGACGGAGGCGATGGCGGCGGCGGGCCCCGGCGAACTTCCGGTCCTGCTCTGGACGGCGGTGCGCAGACTTGCGGCTGCCTGGATCGCGCTGGCGTTGGCGCGCGCCCTCTCGGCCTTCCTCGATTCCGTCGACGACATCTACAGAGAGAGCTACGCCGGGTCGCGCTCGCGGCCGATCAAGGGCTACCTGCAGGTCGTGAGCCTGGCGGGCTGGATTGCGGCGCTGGTGGCGGTGGCCTCGGTGCTGGCGGGGCTCTCGCCGGTCGTCTTCCTCTCGGGGCTGGGCGCGCTGGCCGCGGTGCTGATGCTGGTCTTTCGCGACACGATCCTCTCTCTGGTCGCCAGCGTTCAGCTCGCATCGAACGACATGGTGCGGATCGGCGACTGGGTGAGCATGCCCCAGGCGGGCAGCGACGGCGAGGTCATCGACATTGCGCTGCACACGGTCAAGGTCCAGAACTGGGACAAGACGATCTCCACGATTCCCACGAGCCGCTTCATCGGAGAATCGTTCAAGAACTGGCGCGGAATGAGCGAATCGGGGGGACGGCGCATCAAGCGGTCGCTGGCGATCGACATGAACTCGGTGCGCTTCCTGGACAGCGGCGAGATCGAGGAGCTCTCGCGGCGCGAACTCATCCACGACTACATGAGCCATGCCGCGGCGGAGATCGCGCGCTTCAACGCCGAGCGCGCCCGGGGCAATCCCGGCAAGATCCCCGAGATTCGCCGCCTCACCAACCTGGGAACCTTCCGCATCTACGTGCAGAAGTACCTGGAGGCGCATCCCCTCGCCCACAAGGAGATGACGCTGCTGACCCGCCAGCTCGCACCGGGCCCGCACGGCGTCGGCATCGAGGTCTACTGCTTCTCCAGCGACACGGCGTGGGCCAGCTACGAGGCCTTCCAGGCGGACATCTTCGACCACCTGATCGCGGTGCTGCCGGAGTTCGGCCTGAAGGCCTGGCAGGCGCCGGCGGGGACGGATTTCGCGCGAGCGCTCGCTGGTTCCCGGGCGGATCCCGATTCCCCCTATCCCTCCCAGAGCCGCGTTTCGGGGTGAAAGGCGGCCCACGCTCCCCAGAAGGCGACATGGGCGTCGGCCACCGCTTCCAGCCGCAACCCGGCCATCTCCCCCCCGATCGCCTCCCCCGCGATGCTCCATTGACTTCCGCTTGCCTCGTCCACGATCTCCCGCAGCGGATCGGCGCGGAATGAGAGGGCTTCCCCCGTGACCGGATGCAGGGGCCGAAAGGCGCCGCCGCCCGCTCGCCGGTCGGACCAGAAGATCACCACGCGCATTCCCCTCCACCGCGTCTCGACTGTCGTCCAGCTCCCCTCCTGCTCCTCGAGCGCCAGAAAGGGAAAGGCGATTCCGCTCTCCTCCGGTCCCGCCGAGGGCAGTCCCAGCACCCGCTCCTTTGCCGGACGGCGGCGGTCCGGCGGCGGCATGTTGGGATAGAGGAAGGCTTCGTTGCCGAGCGACTCGTAGTCTCCATACGGGTTGACGGCATAGTTGCGCGAGATGTTGGCCTCCGACGATACGACCCGGGTCTCCGGATAGAGGGTCTTCCAGGCGAGCCAGCTCATCTCGAAGAGGGGGATGCGGGCCAGACGCCTGCCGGGATCCGCGCCGCACCGGGCTTCGCCGAACATCTGCGGCCAGAAGGATTCGGGACGCCCGCGGTTGTACATGATCAGATTGTTCATGAAGAGGAAGCCGGAGACGCCGAAGGAATCGCCCCGCACGCCCGCGCGGTCGAAGCCGAGCGAGGAGCCGGTCAGCGGACAGTAGGTGACGGCGATGCGACGGCCGCCCCGGTTCAGATTGACGATCTCGTGGTACCAGAGGATGTTGTGCGGGACCGCGAGGGGCCGGTCGTCGAGAAAGACCCCGAGCACCCGGTCGTCGTCCCGCAGGTAGGCGTTTTGCGGCAGGGGGTCGGCGGCGACGAACTCCGGGTCCTCGAGCGCGGGAACGCCATTGCGCCCCACCGGACTGCTCGCCAGGAATTCGGCGGGAAGGTCGCAGGCGATCGATCGGGGGTCGGCCGGAAGCTGCACCTCGCCGGGGTTCTCGGCACAGGCGAGCGCGGCCGGGAGAAGCGCGAGTCCGGCGAGCCCCCATCTGCGGTGGGGCGGCCGGGGAGGAGCCTCGGCAGACCATTTCGCCCCCAATGCACGCGCCGCCCGCTCGCGCGGCGAGACCGGGCCGAAGGATCGTGGTTGCCCGGTGATTGGCCGTGCCGGCGCCGTCCGGCCGGGGCCCGCGGCGGAGGCCACCGCTTCGCCTACCTCAGAAACCGGTCGAAGAAGTCCTCGGCGGCGGAGAAGGCGGCCATCCAGTTGCGGTGCAGGAGGAATCCGTGAACCTCGTCGGGGAAGACCAGGTGCTCCACATGCACCCCCCGCGCGCGCAGCGCTTCGGCCAGCTCCACCGATTCGCTGAAGGGCACGTTGCGGTCGTCGTCGCCATGAATGAGGAGAACCGGCGAGCGCCAGCGGTCGATGTGCGCCATGGGAGACGACTCGAAGGCGCGGCGGGCGAGCTCGGGCCGGGCGGCCGGGTCGTAGGAGGGGACGAAGTTGCGAATCGCCGCATTCCAGTCGTGGACGCCGTGAACGTCCACCCCCGCACGGAAGAGATGCGAGGCCTGCGCCAGTCCGTGCGCGGTGAGATAGCCGCCGTAGGAGCCGCCCCAGAGCCCGATGCGGTCGCCGTCCACATCGTCGCGCGACGCCAGGTAGATGCCCGCGCCCAGGACGTCGCCCACCTCCGACGCGCCGTCGGCGCCGTAGTGGAGCGCCTCGCGGAAGTCGAGGCCGTAGCCGATCCCGCTGCGGTAGTTGACCGAGAGGACCGCGTAGCCGCGCGAGGCGAGGCGCTGGTTGAAGGCGTAGGCGTTGTGATAGTAGCCGCGGTGGTGGAATCCCAGCAGCATCTGCCGCCGCGACCCTCCGTGCAGGAAGAGGAGGCCGGGCCAGCCGCCGGGGGGCGGGGGGCCGGTGGGGAGGAAGAGCTGGCCGTGTATGGACATCCCGTCCGTCGAGGGAAAGACGACCGGCCGGGGCTCGACCAGCTCCCCGGGGACTTCGGCTTGCGCATCGGCGACGAGCCAGCGCCGCCCTCCATCCGACAGAACCTCGGCGTGGGCCGGAACGGCGCCTGACGACGCCAGGAAGACCAGCGCGCCGTCGACCGTGGGGGCCGGTTGCCACTCGATTCCGTCTCCCGGCGTCAGGAGGCGCGCGCCGCTGCCGTCGAGCGGACCCCACCAGAGATGCTGGCGGTCGGTGTCGCCCTCGTTCGAGGAGAAGACCACCGCCTCGCCCCCGGGCGCCAGCGCCGCGAACTGCACCTCGAAGGGCCCCTGAACGATCGGCCGGGGTTCGTCGCCGCCATCGGCGCCGACCGAATACAGATTCGTGAAGCCGTTGCCCTCCCAGGGGAAGACGATCCGGTTGCCGGCGCCCCAGAAGAGGTTGTTGGCGGCGGAGATGGTGCGGAAGACGCTTCCCCGGCCCTCCGGAGCCCTGAAGACGGTGCGGGCCCGGCCGTCGGCGATCCGGACGACGCGGATGCTCCAGGGCAGCGTCTCGCGCACGGCGAAGAAGGGCAGGCGGTCGCGGCGGTTCGGCGTGCGCAGGAAGGCGATCTCGCGCCCGTCGGGCGACCAGACCGGATTGCCGTCGACGTCCAGCGAAGGATCCAGATAGCGCAGCTCTCGATTCTCCAGATCGAGCACCCCGACGAAGGCGTGGTCGCCCCGCTGGCTGACCCAGGCCAGATGCGTTCCGGCGGGCGAGAGGCGCAGACTGCCCGGACTGCCCCGTCCCCGCACCAGCGTCTCGGGTTCGGCCGAGGGGTCGGTGGTGGAGCGCCGCCGAATCTCGCCGCGGTCGATGTAGAAGACCGCGTCGCCGCTCGCCGTCAGCGCCGGAGAGTGACCGGGGCCCAGACTCGTGCCGGTCGCGGCGTCTTCGCCGGCCCCGCCGGCGCGCACCACCCGAATCTCGCGCTCCACCCCCGCCGGGTCGCTCGCCGGGTTGGGAATCTCGCCCGCGCGGTTGGGCGCGCCTCCCCTCGCGAAGACGATCACGGCGCCGTCGGCCGAGAGCCCCACATTCGTGATCTCCTGGCCGTCGTCGCCGGCGAAATCGGTCAGGCGCCGTCCCCGCCACGCGGGTCCTTCGGCCACCCAGAGGTTGCGCGCCCCGCGCTCGTTGCGAACCCACGCCACCACCGGCGCCGCCTCGGCCGCGACCAGGCCGGAGGGGAAGGGCCACCCGATCAACGCCTCCAGATCGGCCGCCCCCTCCTGCGCCCGCGCCGGCCCGTTCGCTCCCGCGAGCAGAATCCACAGCGCGCCAACCGGAACCGCCCCCGCCAGGCGCGCCCGCCCGGATCGCGAACCCCTCGCAGCGACCCGCCCTCCGCGCCCCCAGCCCGGGCTCCGCCTCACCGCAGTCCTCCCGGCCGGCTTCTCCGGCTGCCTCACGCGGTGGGAAGCCCGTGCCGAATCGCCCACTCGACCGCCTCGGCGAACCGGTCCAGCTCCTCCAGCGTCGTGTACACGCTCGGCGAGATGCGCAGCCCGGTGCACTCCTCGTGCCCGATCGGCACATTGATGATGCGGTGTTCGCGCCAGAGCCAGCCGCTCAGCTCGGCGGTGTCCAGACCCTCGACATGCACATTCGCGATCCCGCAGGCGAAACCGGGCTTCAGGCTCGTGTTCAGGCTCACCCGGTCGTTCTCCAGGAGACGATTCGCCCAGTGGTCCCGCAGATAGCGGAGCCTCTCCGCCTTGCGCTCGGCCCCGATCCCCTGGTGGAAGGTCAGCGCCTCGCCGATCGCCAGGTAGTTGGCCGCGGGGTGCGTCCCGATCTCTTCGTACTTGCGGATGTCGTCGTTCATCCGGTCGGGCGCGGCCATCAGCGGCCAGATGTTGGGGATCTCGCGTCGCCGCACGAAGAGCAGTCCGGTGCCGTGGGGCGCGAAGAGCCACTTGTGCAGACTGGTCGAGTAATTGTCGCAGCCCAGATCGGAGAGCCGGAAGGGGAAGTGCGCCAGCGCGTGCGCCCCATCCACGATGACCGGGATGTCGTGTCTCCGCCCCATCTCGACGATCTCGCGGACGGGCAGGATCTGTCCCGTCAGGTTGATCATGTGGCACATGAGGATCAGACGCGTGCGCGGGGTGATTCCCTCCTCGAAGCGGCGCACGACCTCGGCCGGATCCTCGGCCGGAACGGGGACCCTGATCTGGCGCATGACGATTCCCTCGCGGCGTTCGCGCTGCCGGAAGGTGGTGAGCATGCGGCCGTAGTCCTGCGTGGTCGTGAGGACCTCGTCGCCCGGTTGCAGATCGTAGCCGAACTGGCAGATCTGAAGGCCTTCGGAGGCGTTGCGGGTGAAGGCGATCTCCTCGGAGTCGACCCCCCACTCGCGCGCCATCCGGTCCCGAACCCCTTCGCGTTGCGGCTCGAGCACCTGCCACATCGTGTAGGTGGGCGCCTGGTTGGAGAAGGCCAGGTGGCGCGTCATGGCGTCCTGCACGAAGGAGGGGGAGGGGCTGACGCCGCCGTTGTTCAGGTTGACGAGGGTGCGGTCGACGGTGAAGGCGCGCGCGACCTCGCCCCAGAAGGCCTCGTCGTCGGCGGTGTCGGAGGGGGAGCCGGGGTGGCGCGAGAGATCCCGCGCGATCTCGGTGGCGCCGGCGGAGAAGGCGGGCAGTCCGGCGGCTCCGAGCGCGGCGGCGGCAGATCCGAGGAAGTGCCTGCGGTCGGGTCCGCGGCGAAGAGCGCTTCCGGCGGCGTTGGCGCGAGCGGTGGCGGGGCGGGTCGTTTTCATCGGCATTTCTCCGGTTTTAACTCTGGATGCGCGGGCGCCGGGCTTTCCCGGGGGCAACGCCGGTGCAACTTGCCATCGTCGGCCGGGTATTCATCCGGGTCCCGAATTCTCGCCACAATAGATGGGCGCGACCCGCCGCCGGCAAGGCTCGCCTCCCCGGTTCTTGCGCCCGGCCGCTCCCGGCCCGCGCTCGGCACGATCCACGGATCGCCTGCCGAAAGCCTCGGCGCGCCGGTCCGCGTTCCCCCGGGGCGCGCGAACGGGCGGCGCGAGAGATGGGAGTTATCTTCCGCCCCCGTCTCCGGCGCATCCGCCGCGCCCCTGTCCGTTCCTCCTCCGTCTCCGTCCACATTTCCACCCCGCCCCACCCCGCTTCCCCCATGATCCGACTCTGTTTCCTTGGCACCGCGGCGGCGCGTCCCACCCCGGGGCGCAACGTCTCGGCCATCGCGCTGCAACGGGAGGGAGAGTCCATCCTCCTGGATTGCGGCGAGGGCACCCAGCGTCAGATCATGCGCTTCGCCACCGGCTTTTCCTTCTCGCACATCTTCGTCACCCACGGTCACGCCGACCACTTCCTGGGATTGCCGGGGCTGCTGCGCACGATGGGGTTGCAGGGGCGCGAGGAACCGATGACGATCCACGGACCGGAGGCGAATGTCGAGCTCCTGCGCACGGCGGTCGGTCTGGGCGTCGAGCGGCTGGCCTTCCCCTGCAGGATCCGGGGGCTGCGGCCCGGCGAGCGCGTCGCATTCCGGGGCTGGGCGATCCATGCCTTCGAGGTCGATCATGGAGTCGACGCGCTCGGATACGCGCTGATCGAGGAACCGCGCCCCGGACGCTTCGACGTCGAGACCGCGCGGCGGCTGGGCGTGCCCGAGGGGCCGCTCTTCGGCAAGCTGCACCGGGGAGAGACGGTCGAGGCCGGCGGAAGGACGATCGTCCCGGCCGAGGTCGTGGGGCCGCCGCGTCCGGGCCGGAAGGTCGTCTATGCGGGGGACACCCGGCCCGCCCCCTCCACCACCGAGATCGCGCGGGGCGCCGATCTGCTCGTCCACGACGCGACCTTTGCGGGAGACGAACGCAAGCGCGCCCGCGAGACCCGTCACTCCACCGTGGTCGAGGCGGCGCGGCTGGCGAGGCGGGCCCGGGCCCGGCGGTTGGTCCTCACGCATATCTCGGCTCGCTACTCCGACCGGCCCCGAGTGCTGGAGGAGGAGGCGCGCGCGGTCTTCCCCGGGGCGATCATCGCCCACGACGGCCTGCGGATCGAGATCGGCTACAATGACTGACCTCGGCGCGGGGAGCGGACCCGGGATTGCAATGGCCCGGGGAGCGGAGGCGATCGGCGTGGAGGCGCGCGCGGCCGGGGGGCGGGGCGGCGGCGTTGGCGGCGTTGGCGACGCGGGCGGGGAGATGGCCTCGTCTCGCGGCGTGGCGGCCCTGGCCGTGCGCTCGGTGACGGTGGTGGGGCTGGGGGCGGTGGGGGGGTCGGTGGCGAAGGGCGTGCGGGCGCGGCTGCCGGGTGTGCGGGTCGATGGAATCGATCCGGATCCGGCTTCGGCCCGCCGGGCGGAGGAAGACGGCGTGCGCATCGCCCCGCGGCTGGAGGCGGTCGACGTGAAGGAGGGCGTGATCGTCTTCGCGGCTCCCCTGGACACGGCGGCGCGCCTGATTCGCGAGACCGCGCCCCACTGGGAGAGCGCCGCGCTCGCCACCGACGTCGCCAGCCTGAAGGCGCCGGTCATGGAGGCCGCGGCGGTCGCCCGGCGCGGCAGGAACGATACCGGGCCCGATCGCCACCCCGGTCCCTTCGTCGGCGCCCACCCGATGTGCGGAACGGAGCGCTCCGGCTACGAGGCCGCCCGCGCCGATCTCTTCGAGGGGGCCGTGCTCTGGCTTTGCGGAGGGAAGGCGGCGGAAGATGCGCGCGAGCTGGCGGTTCGGTTCTGGTCGGCTCTCGGGGCCCGCCCGCGCTGGACCTCGCCCGAGCGCCACGACCGGCGGATGGCATGGGCCAGTCATCTTCCCCAGCTCCTGGCCACCGCTCTGGCCGCCACTCTGGAGGACGCGGGTGTGGAGCGCACCGATCTGGGTCCCGGCGGACGCGACATGACCCGCCTCGCGGCTTCCAGTCCAGAGGTGTGGCTCCCCCTGATCGCGGGCGCGGCGGCGGAGGATGCGCGGGCGCTGCGCGCGATCGAGGGGCGGCTGGCTCGTCTGCGCGCGGCGGTGGAAGGGGCGCGTCGAAGGGAACTCGTCAAGCTGATCGAGGAGGGACGGCGATGGGTCGAAGGGACGGACTGAGGATCCGCGTTCCGGGGGACAAGTCGGTCGCCCAGCGCGCTCTGATTCTGGGGGCAATGGCGGCGGGGAGGAGTCGCATCGCGGACTTCCCGCGCGCCGCCGATCCTCTCGCGACCGCCGCGGCTCTTGCGCGGCTCGGAGTCTCCATCGAGGGGATCGGGGGACCGGAAACGGGCGAACTCCGCATCGAAGGAACCGGTCGGCGCGGCTGGCTCCAACCCGACGCCGCCCTCGATCTGCGCAACAGCGGGACCGGCGCCCGTCTTCTGGCGGGGGCGCTCGCCGCGCAACCTCTGGACGCCCTTCTCACCGGCGACGATTCGCTCTCGGCGCGCCCCATGAACCGGATCGCCGGGCCGCTCGGGCGGATGGGCGCGCGGGTCGATTTCCCCCGCCTTCCCGGTCGCCTCCCCATGCGGATCCGCGGCGGCGCGCTCCGGCCCATTCGCCATGACGGCCGGGTCGCGAGCGCGCAGGTCAAGAGCGCGATTCTTCTCGCCGCGGCCGGGGCGGGCATCCCCGTCGAGGTGCGCGAGTCCGGACGTTCCCGCGACCACACCGAACGGATGCTGGAGACGATGGGCGCCGGACTGGAGGAGGGGTGGCGCGGAGGAAGCTGGGCCGTGCGGCTGAAGGATCCCCCCGACAGGCTGGCTCCCCTTGAGATGACGGTGCCGGGGGATTTTTCCTCGGCGGCCTTCTTCATTGCGTGGGCGGCGTTGGCGGATCTGCCGAGGCCGCTCGCGATCCGCTCCGTCGGGCTGAATCCGACCCGCACCGGACTGCTCCCCGTGCTGGAGCGGATGGGGGTGCGCTGCGAGATCGCGCCGCGCGGGGGGGGCGGTGTGGATGGGGTCGCGGGGGAGCGGATCGGGGATGTGCGGGCGGGCGGGGTGGGCGGGGAGCCGCTGCGGGGGGTGGAGGTGGGGGGCGGGGAGATCCCGGGAATGATCGACGAGGTGCCGGTGCTGGCGGTGTTGGCGGCGCGCGCGGCCGGGGTGACGCGGATTTCCGGCGCGGCCGAGCTGCGGGTGAAGGAATCGGACCGTCTGGCGGCGCTCACCGCCAATCTCCGCGCCATCGGGGTGGAGGTGGAGGAATACCCCGACGGGCTTGCCATTCGGGGAACCCGGCGGCCGCTCGCGGGGCGCATCCGTTGCTTTCGCGACCACCGCATGGCGATGGCCTTCGGAGTCCTGGGCGCCACCCCCGGCTGCCGGATCGAAATCGACGATCCCGGAGTGGCCGACGTCAGCTTCCCCGGTTTCCGCGAACTCCTCGCCCGGGTGCGCGGCCATGCCTCCGCCCCCCCATCCCGTCCCCCGCCCCCCGCCCCCCTTCCGGAAGGCTGCGTCGTCGTCGCGATCGACGGGTCGGCCGGTGCGGGAAAGTCCACCACCGCCGCCGCCGCCGCCGCTCGTCTCGGCTTCCGCCACCTCGACTCCGGAGCGCTCTATCGCGCGGTCACCCTTGCCCTGCTGCGCTCGCCGCGCGGCCTCGAAGATCTCGAGAGCGCGACCGCCGCCGAACTGGAGGCGCTGGACATCTCGGCCACCTGGCGAGGCGCCGGGCTGGAGGTGCGGATTCGGGGCGAAAAGGTCGCCGACGCGGAGCTGCGGAGCGACCGGGTGACGGCTGCGGTGTCGCGCGTGGCGGCGGTTCCGGCGGTGCGCGCCCACCTGGTCGAGCTGCAGCGCGAAGCGGCCGCGCCCCCGGGTCTGGTGGCCGAGGGACGCGACATGGCCACGGTCATCTTCCCCGATGCGCAGGTCAAGGTCCATCTGGACGCCGATCTCGAGGAGCGGGCCCGCCGCCGGATCGCGCAGCGCGGGGGCGATGCCGGTCCGGCCGCCACCCGGATCGAGGCCGGCCGGCTGGCGCGCAGGGACCATCTCGACTCCACCCGCGCCGCCGCGCCGCTCAGCCGTGCCCCGGGCGCGGTCACAATCGACACCACCCATCTCGGCCCCGAAGCCCAAACCGAGGCCGTCGTGCGTCTGACACTCCCCTTCACCGGCGCCTGACGCTATCTTCCACGACTATACCTGTGATCCCCGGCCGCGTGCGGGACGGCCCGCCGATCACCCTTTTTCCACCGGCTCCAGCGACGATCCCGCACACTTCACACCGCTGGATCAGCAGGAGCGTCGGTCTTTGCGCCGACGAAGTGCAAGCAGATGAACGATTTGCGTAACACGGAACCGGTCTCCGGCGAGACCGGCGCGGACCCCGGCGGCGCGGTTGCGGCCGACCTGGATGCGGGCGGCGGCATCTCGCCCGAAATTCTTCACGATTCCTACGGGGAGGAGGAGCTCGACGTCACCCGGGAGGACTTCGAGGCCCTGCTCTCCGACTACCAGAGCGTGCGCGGCACGATCAAGGAGGGCGAGATCGTCCAGGCCCGGGTTCTGCGGGTCACCGAAAGCTCGGCCATCCTGGAGTGCGGTTTCAAGAGCGAGGGCGAGGTGCCCCTCGACGAGTTCAAGTCCCCCGGGGAGATCGTGCCGGGGCTGGAGGTCGAAGTCCTTCTCGAGCGCCTGGAGGACGAAGAGGGCGTCGTCGTCCTTTCCAAGAAGAAGGCCGATTTCCTCCGCGTCTGGGAGAAGATCCGCGAGGCCTACGACAACGACGAGCCGGTCAAGGGGCTCCTCACCCGCAAGATCAAGGGCGGAGTCACCGTCGACATCATGGGGGTGGACGCCTTTCTTCCGGGATCCCAGATCGCGCTCCGGCGGGTCCCGAACATCGAGGATCTGATCGGCCGCCAGTACGACTTCAAGATCATCAAGCTCAACAAGCGCCGCCGCAACATCGTGGTCTCGCGGCGCGTCATCCTGGAGCGCGAGCGCCAGCGCCAGCGGGCCACCCTCGTCAAGGAGCTGATCAACGGCCAGGTCCGCGAGGGCGTGGTCAAGAACATCACCGAATTCGGAGCCTTCATCGACCTGGGCGGACTCGACGGTCTCCTGCACATCACCGACATGTCGTGGGGACGCGTCGGGCACCCCTCCGAGGTCGTCACCGTCGGCGAGCGCATGGATGTCAAGGTCCTCGACATCGACTGGGACCGCGAGCGCATCTCGTTGGGTCTCAAGCAGTTGCTCCCCTATCCCTGGACCGACATCGAGGAGCGCTATCCGATTGGGGCGCGGGTGCGCGGCCGGGTTGTGTCGATCACGAACTACGGTGCCTTCGTGGAGCTGCAGAAGGGGGTCGAGGGGCTGGTTCACATCTCGGAGATGTCCTGGACGCGCAGCGTGAAGCACCCGTCGCGACTGGTGTCGATCGGCGACGAGATCGACACCGTGATCCTCAAGGTCGATCCGCGCAACGAGAAGATCTCGCTCGGGATCAAGCAGATCCAGGAGGATCCCTGGCTCTCGCTGCCGCTCAAGTATCCCGCCGGAACCCGCATCAGCGGAACGGTGCGCAACCTCACCACCTTCGGCGCCTTCGTGGAGGTCGAGCCCGGAATCGACGGTCTGGTCCACGTCTCCGACATGAGTTGGACGAAGCGGGTCGAGCACCCGTCGGAGGTCGTCCAGAAGGGCGAGCCGATCGAGGTGCAGGTTCTGCACGTGGATGGCGACAACAAGCGGATCTCGCTGGGGCTGAAGCAGCTCTACGACGATCCGTGGCCGGTCCTGGTGGTCCGTTACGGACGGGGTCACGAGCAGGAGGGCAGGGTCGTCCGCGTCCAGGAGAAGGGACTGGTCGTGGACCTCGAAGAGGGTGTGGAGGGCTATGTGCCCGCCTCCCACAGCGCCGTCCCGCCTTCGGCGCTGGCCGAGCGCTACCAGGCCGGGACGCGGGTGCCGGTGCGAGTGATCAATGCCGACCAGGAGGAGCGTCGCATCGTTCTCGAGGTGCTGGAGGCGCCTGAACGCCCGGCTCCCGAGGCCGAAGAGGAGCCCCCCGCGCCCGAGGAATCCGGGGAGGGGGCGCCCGCGCCGGAAGAAGAGGAAGTGGATGAGTGAGGGACGACTCGCCTTCCCGTGAGACCGTTGGACCGTCGCGCGCAGGGGCTGTGAGCGTCCGGGTCGCGACCCCTCGGTCGCATGCCGCGCTGCTGGCGCTGGCGCTGGCCGGGTGTGTGCTCGGCGGCGGCGGGCCGTCGCGCTCCGGGGCGCCGGGAGAGGCCGCGGTTCCCGTTCCGCCCGGCGATCCACCGACGAATGCGGGTGCGGCCGGCGATTCGGCCGCGGCGGCCGGCCAGGGATCCGGGGCGCCGGACGCCGCCGAAGTCCCGCCGCGCCGGTCCCCCTCCGAGCGGCTGGTCATTGGCGCGATTCTGCCGGTGACCGGATCGCCCTCCAACCGCGAGTACGCCCGGCTCTTCCTGGAAGGGGTCGAGGTGGCGGCCACGCTGGCGCGGCGCGAGGGATTCCGCGTCGAGTTCGTCGTCGAGGACAACCAGGGAACGCCCTCCGGCACCGTCCGCAGCCTTTCGGCGCTCCTCGCCCGGGGGGCCGAGGCGGTTCTGGGGCCGCTGGCGGAGGGGAATCTGGATGCGGTGGCGCGCGCCGTCCCGGAGGGAGTCGCCGTCCTCTCCCCGACCGCATCGCGGCTGCCGGAGGGACGCCCCGGGGTGTACAGCCTGGGGATGGGGGACCCGGGGGCGGGAAGCGCGCTCGCCCGAGCCCTCGCCGCGACCGGTCACAGCGATGCCGTCGCGATCCACCCGTTGCGTCCCGTGCATTCGCTTCAGGCGGATGCCTTCGCCGACGCCTTTCTCGCGACCGGGGGGATCGTGCGCCGCCGGATCGCCTATGAGCCGGGAACCACCACCTTCGGGGAGCAGTTGGCCGAGACGCGCTCGCTCGGTCCGGAAGCGCTCGTCGTCATCGCGCCGCCGGAGGACATCGAACTGCTCGCGCCGCAGATCGCCTTCTACGGGTTGGACACGCTTGGAATCCAGGTGGCGGGCACGAGCGGATGGGCAACCCCTTCGGTCCTCGAGTCCGTCGAGCCGCGCCACACCGACGGCGTCATCGCGGTCAGCACCCTGTCCCCCGGCGACGCGCCCAATCCCGGCACCGACTTCGTGACCGCCTACGAGGAACACTTCCGGCGCACGCTTCGCAGTCCGGTCCCGGCTTCCGGATTCGACCTCTTTCGCCTCGCGGTGGATGCCTGGCAGCGGAGCTCGCCCGCCTCCGGGGGAATCGCTGCGGCCATCGCCGCCACCGAAGGCTTCGCGGGAGCCACCGGTGCCTGGTCGCTGGAGGATGGCCGGCTGGCGCGCGAGTTCCATCCCGTGCGGATTCGCGACCGGAGGCTTCACCCGCTGGAGTCCGATGAACCGCCCCGGCAGTCGCGAAGGCCGCCGCCATCCGCCCACGCCGGGTGGAGGGAGGCCATCGCGCAGCGGTCCGCGGCGGGCCGGCCCTCGCGGTCGGTCGGCGAGCGGGGAACGACCGCAAGATGACGCACCGCGCAGCGCTCGAGCGACTGGAAAGGCTCGGGCGCGAGGCCCGCGAGGGAGGCGGGGCCGCCCGTCTGAAGGCTCAGCGCGCCCGCGGCAAGCTCTCGGCGCGCGAACGAATCGATCTTCTCCTGGACCCCGATTCCTTCGTCGAGCTCGACCGTTTCGTCACGCACCGCTCCACCGACTTCGGACTGGCCGGCCGCCGGGTCCTCGGCGATGGCGTCATTACCGGCTACGGCACGATCCGGGGCCGTCTGGTCTACCTCTTCTCGCAGGACTTCACCGTCTTCGGCGGTTCGCTGAGCGAGGCCCACGCCGAGAAGATCGTCAAGATCCAGGAGCTGGCGCTGAAGAACGGGGCGCCGGTCGTGGGTCTCAACGATTCCGGCGGCGCGCGCATTCAGGAGGGCGTGATCTCGCTGGGAGGCTACGCCGACATCTTCCTTCGCAACACTCTGGCCTCGGGGGTCATCCCGCAGATCAGCGTGATTCTGGGGCCCTGCGCGGGCGGCGCGGTCTATTCCCCCGCCATCACCGACCTGGTGTACATGGTGCGCGGCACCAGCTTCATGTTCGTGACCGGGCCCGAGGTGGTGAAGACGGTCACCCACGAGGACATCGACAAGGAGGGCCTGGGCGGCGCCGACGTGCACGCCTCGGTCTCGGGAGTGGCGCACTTCGCGCACGACAGCGAGGCCGAATCGCTTGCCGCCGTGCGGGAACTCTTTCGCTTCATCCCGGCCAACAACGCCGAGCGGCCTCCCCGGGGCGAGAGCGACGATCCGCACGACCGCCGGAGCGCGAGGTTGCTGGAAATCGTCCCGGAGAGTCCCAATCGCCCCTACGACATCGTCGATCTGATCCGCGAGGTGATCGACGACGGCGCCTTCTACGAGGTCCACGCCGGATTCGCCCGGAATCTGGTCACCGGACTCGCTCACCTGGGCGGACATTCGGTGGGGATCGTCGCCAATCAACCCGCGGTGCTGGCCGGCGTCCTCGACATCGACAGCTCCGACAAGGGCGCCCGCTTCGTCCGCTTCTGCGACGCCTTCAACATCCCCCTCGTCGTCTTCGAGGACGTGCCGGGGTTTCTGCCGGGGGTCGGCCAGGAACACGGGGGAATTATCCGCCACGGCGCCAAGCTGCTCTACGCCTTCTGCGAAGCGACCGTCCCCAAGGTCACGGTGATTGCGCGCAAGGCCTACGGCGGCGCCTACGATGTGATGAATTCGAAGCATGTGCGAGGCGACGTCAACCTCGCCTGGCCCTGGGCCGAGATCGCGGTGATGGGGCCGAAGGGCGCCGTCGAAATCCTCTTCCGCAGGGAGATCGCCGACGCGGACGACCCCGGGGCCGCCATCGAGGCCAGGATGGCCGAATACCGCGAGAAGTTCGCGCACCCCTTCATTGCGGCGGCCCGCGGTTTCGTCGACGATGTGATCGATCCGCGCGACACCCGTCCGCGGCTGATCAATGCCCTGGACATGCTGTCCTCCAAGCGCGATGCGAATCCGCCGAAGAAGCACGGCAACATTCCCCTGTAGCCCCTTGCTCCCGGTCCCCCGCCTTGCACTGTGCAACCCCTCCGTCCGGGGGGCGCGTCAGAAGATTCATGCAGCTTCGGGCCGGGTGGCCCGGCCGGACTCGGGACCGGTTTGGCTGCGCAAATCCACGGATGGAGGATTGAGATGAAGGCGAAGCGGCGGCAGGCGAGAGAAGGGGAATGGCGGAATGGGCGAACCGGAGCGGCGGCGCTGGCCGGGGCCCTGGCCCTTCTGGCGGGGGCGACGGCGGGGGAGGCGCAGAACCCGACCTTTCGGATCGAGTGCGCGCGCGGAGGGGACTGCATCACGATGTGGGACGCCGACCTGATCACGATGCGGCCCCGGCTGGGGGTCTTCCTGGCGTCGGGCGACCAGGATGGCGGCGTGCGGGTGGCCGGCGTCTCGGAGGATGGACCGGCCGCGCGGGCGGGGATCCTCGAGGGCGATGTGATCGTGCGGTTCGCGGGACACGATCTGGCGGAACCGGTGCCGGAGGAGCTCGACAGGTTCGACGAGCGCCGGCTGATGCAGCGAAACCTCGAGAAGTTGCTTGCGGTTCCCGGAGTCGACACGGCCGATGCGCACCGGTCCTGGGAGGAATCGCTGCAAGTCGAGGTTCGGATGGCCTGGACGGCGGTACGGCGTTTGCGATCGCTGCTGTCGGAAGTCGAGGAGGGAGACACCGTCGAGGTCGCCGTCGAGCGGGACGGCGAGGCGCTGACCTTCCTGGTGAGTCCGGAGGTGTTGCCCTGGAGCTCGTTCAGCGTCGGAAACCTGAGGCTGGCGGATTCGCTGTCGATGGATTCTTTGCAGTTCCGCATCCGCGAGGCGAACGAACGGATTCATGTGGCGACGCAAAACCTGCGCAACCTCGACGCATGGAGCGCCGACCTGTCTCGCGACCTCGACCTGGACCCCGACGACTGGTTCGCCAATCTGTCGGTGCGCGCCCCCGGGGCCGACGCCTGGGCGCTCGTCGCCGGATTCCCCGATCTGGATCTCGTCGATCTGAATCCCGGACTCGGCGCCTACTTCGGGACCAGCGAGGGCGTGCTGGTGGCCGAAATCGCCGAGGACTCGCCGCTCGGACTCCTGCCGGGCGATGTGGTGATCGACGTCGATGGACGCAAGGTGGACGACGCGGCCGAACTGCGCCGGATCCTGGCGTCGTACCGGAGCGGAGAGGAGATCGTCTTTGCCATTCGGCGGGACGGCGAGGCGATCACGGTGACCGGGCAGCGCGACGATCCCTCCCCACCCCGTCCCCGCTAGCGGTTTGCGGATCATGCCGAGTGCGCTTGGGGAGCGGTGGGGCACCGGGACGGCATGGCGCGCCGCCGCATCGGTGGCCCGGCGATCGGGGCAGGGAGCCAGGCGGAGCGCACCGGTCCAGCACGGATTCGTGGCCGCTCGAACGCCGCTCGGCGCTGTGGCGCGCCGGGCGGAAGGGTGGATTCGCTCCAGCGCCGACCCGGATCCGCTGACCCGGCGGCCATGATCGAGTCGGTCCTCGTTGCGAACCGGGGCGAGATCGCGCTGCGGATCGTTCGCACCGCGCGAGAGCTCGGAATCCGCGCGATCGCCGTCTTTTCGGAGGCCGATCGCACCTCGCCCCATGTCCTCGCCGCCGACGAGGCCCACTGCATCGGTCCCGCGCGGGCGGCCGACAGCTATCTCCATGCCGGACGAATCCTCGATGCGGCGCGGCGATCCGGCGCGCGTGCGATCCATCCCGGCTACGGCTTCCTCTCGGAGCGGGGCGACTTCGCCGAGGCGGTGGCCGGCGCCGGGCTCGTCTTCGTGGGTCCCTCGGCCGCGACGATCCGCGCGATGGGAGACAAGACCGAGGCCCGGCGGCGGATGGCGGCCGCCGGAGTGCCGGTGGTTCCGGGGACGAGCACGCCGCTTCAGTCCGCGGCCGAGGCCCGTCGCACGGCCGAAACGGTGGGCTTTCCGGTGCTGCTCAAGGCGGCGGCCGGGGGCGGGGGGAAGGGGATGCGGGTCGTGCAGAGGCCCAACGAGGTGGAGGACGCCTTCGCGGCGGCGGTGCGCGAGGCGGAGGCGGCCTTCGGCGACGGCAGCGTCTACGTCGAGCGCTTCCTGGAGCGCCCCCGCCACATCGAGATTCAGCTCTTCGGCGACAGCCACGGAAATGCGGTCCATCTCTTCGAGCGCGAGTGCTCGATTCAGCGACGCCACCAGAAGCTCGTCGAGGAGGCGCCCTCCCCGCTCCTGACCCCGGCCGAACGCGAACGGATGGGCCGGGCGGCGGTGCGCGCGGCCCGCGCGGTGGACTATCTCGGGGCTGGCACGGTCGAGTTCCTGCACGCGGGCGGCGAGTTCTTTTTCCTGGAGATGAACACGCGGCTCCAGGTCGAGCACCCCGTCACCGAGTCGATTACCGGAATCGATCTGGTGGAATGGCAGCTCCGGGTGGCCTCGGGCGAGGCGCTGCCGCTGCGACAGGAGGAGATACCGCTGCGCGGCCACGCCATCGAGTGCCGGATCACCAGCGAATCGCCCTTCGACGGCTTTCTGCCCGCGACCGGCACGGTTGCCGCGCTGGAGCTGCCGGGGGGTCCTGGGGTGCGGTGGGACGGGGGGATCGCGGTGGGATCGCGGATCGGCCTGCACTACGATCCATTGCTCGGCAAGCTCGTCGGTTGGGGACGCGACCGCGCGGCGGCGGTGCGGCGCATGGGCCGGGCGCTGGGGGAGCTGGCGATCGGTGGGGTGGCGACCTCGGTGCCGCTTCTTCGGCGCATCATGGAGGAGGGGGATTTTCGGGCGGGACGCCTCACCACCGCCTACCTGGAGGAGCACCCCGAACTTCTCGCCGACGATCTCTCGCCCGGCGAGCTCGATGCGTTCATTGCCGCCGCGGCCCTTCTGGAGGATCGCCGCCGCCGAACGATCGCGCCTCCCCGAATCGGCCGGGCCGGAACGCCTCTCTCCTCCTGGCAGCGCTCGCTTCCCGGTGCGTGGGCCGCGCAGGAGCTCCGGCGAAGGCCCCGCGAGAGGGAATCGGTCCGGTGAGGCCCCCGCGCAGGCCGGCCCCGTCGCGCTACCGGGTCGCGTTGGCGGGGGGCGTGCACAAGGTTGCGGTGCAGGGGGACGGCGCGGTGCTCCTGGACGACCTCCCCCGCCGGGCCGCGATCGCTCCCACGGGGGCGCCGGACGGATTCAAGCTGACCCTGGACTCGGTCGCGATCCCGGTCCGGGCGCGCAGCCGCGGTTCCGGCCAATGGGAGATCGAAGTGGGGGGGCGCGCGATCGCAGTCGAGGTTCTGGACGAGCGCCAGGCCCGGATTCGCGCGCTCTCGGGGGGGCGGGGGGAAAGGGGCGAAACGAAGCCGCTGGCGGCGCCGATGCCGGGACTCGTGGTGCAGGTGGCCGTGAGGGAGGGCGACATGGTCGCGGCCGGCGACAGGGTGATGATCGTCGAGGCCATGAAGATGGAAAACGAACTGCGCGCCGCCGGATCCGCGCGGGTGGCCCGGGTGAGGGTCGTCCCCGGCGAGGCGGTGGAGAAGGGACAGCTCCTCGTGGAGTTCGCCGCGGCGGAGCCGGCGTGAGCGCTTCCCGGGCGCGCGCGGACTCTCCCCCGGCCGCGGAGGTCCTTCAGACCGCGGAGGACGCTTCCCCCGCGCGTCCCGCCGAGCGCGCGAGCTCGTCCTCCCGCGCGACGCCGTCCTCCGATTCGCCCCCCCGGCCCTCCCCACCATCCAATCCGCTCCGCGATCCCTCCCCGCCCCCCGCCTTCGCTTCGCTCCCCCCCGGCTTCGACCCGGCCACCGATCTGGGCGAACCGGGCGCCTTTCCCTACACCCGGGGCGTCTACCGCACCATGTACCGCGGCCGCCGCTGGACGATGCGCCAGTACGCGGGATTCGGGACCGCCGAGGAGACCAATCGCCGCTATCATTTCCTCCTGGGGCGCGGCACCACCGGACTCTCGGTCGCCTTCGATCTTCCCACCCAGATGGGCTACGACTCCGATGCGCCGATGGCCGAAGGGGAGGTCGGACGGGTCGGCGTCGCGATCGATTCGCTGGCCGACATGCGCGCTCTCCTGCGCGGAATCGACCTGGGCCGCGTCTCCTGCTCGATGACGATCAACGCCACCGCCCCCATCCTCCTCGCCCTCTACACCGCGGTCGCCGACGAAACCGGAGTCCCCCGCGCCTCGCTCCGCGGCACCGTCCAGAACGACATCCTCAAGGAGTACATCGCGCGCGGCACCTACATCCATCCAGTCGGTCCCTCGCTGCGCCTGGTCAGCGATCTGATGGCCTTCTGCGCCGCCGAGCTCCCCCTCTGGAACACGATCTCCGTCTCCGGCTACCACATTCGCGAGGCCGGCTCCACCGCCGCCCAGGAGGTCGCCTTCACCCTCGCCAACGGCCTGGAATACGTCCGCCGGGCGCTCGAGCGCGGCATCGCCCTGGAGGACTTCGCCCCCCGCATCTCCTTCTTCTTCGCCGCCCACAACGATTTCTTCGAGGAGGTCGCCAAGTTCCGCGCCGCCCGCCGCCTCTGGGCGCGTCTCATGCGGAAGCGCTTCAACGCCTCCGACCGCTCCTGCCGGCTCCGCTTCCACACCCAGACCGGCGGCTCCACCCTCACCGCGCAGCAGCCGCTCAACAATGTGGTGCGGGTCGCGATCCAGGCGCTGGCCGGCGTCCTGGGGGGGACGCAGTCGCTGCACACCAACGGCTACGACGAGGCGCTCTCTCTTCCGGGGGCCGAGGCCGCCGCGCTGGCGCTCCGAACCCAGCAGATCGTGGCCGAGGAGTCGGGAGCGGCCGAGTGGGCCGATCCGCTGGGCGGCAGCTTCCTGGTCGAACGGCTCACCGACGGAATCGAGAGCGAGGCGCGCGCGCTGATCGAGCGCATCGACGGGATGGGAGGTTCCTCCGGGGCGATCGAGTTCATGCAGGAGGCGATTCACCGGGCGGCCTATCGTCACCAGCTCGAGGTCGAAGCGGGGAGCCGCGTCGTGGTGGGCGTGAACCGCTACGCCGGCGGAACCGCTCCGGGAGCGTCCGGAAGCCAGCCCCCCTCCTCTCCCGATTTCCGCGCGATGGCCGGGCGGCAGCGGTCGGCGCTGGCCAACTTCCGGAGGTCGCGCGATGGGGAGCGGGTCGCGGGAGCGCTGGGCGCGGTCGAGGACACGGCCAGGACGGACGACAATCTGTTGCCCTCAATGATCGCGGCGGTCAAGGCGGGCGCCACCCTGGGCGAGATCAGCGACGCGCTGCGGCGGGTGTGGGGACGCTGGAAGGCCCCGACCTGAGGGATCGTCCATTGACCTGAGCGCTCTTCTTCCCACCTGATTCGCGCCGTTTGGAATTCCCGGTTTTCCGCGGGTTTGGCACGAGCGTTGCCAGGTGAGGAAAAGCGTAGGGTGTTGCGCGCGCACCCGGGTCGTGCGGCCGCCATCCGGGCCGGCCCGCGCAGGGGCCGGAACGCGAGCGGCGCACATGGCAAACCGGCGTGAAGACTGTGCCGTCGCCCCGGCGTGGGCGGCGAATGCCCAGGCTGGCGCGAAGCGGCCATATGGCGGGCTGCGGGACGCGGCGTGGTGCGGCCGGCCGGTGGACCGGCCGAAACGAGTCCGCAAGCGGTCGTCATCTTTCGGACCCGAACCACCCTCGCCCTTGTCCTGCAGGTTGCGCGAGGGACCTCGGCCCCTTACTTTGCGTTCGACCCGCAGGTTCATGAGCGAGCCGGGGTTGCAGTCAGCCCCGAGCCCACGATCTCGTCGATTTCACGAAAAAGAGAGGACACCCATCATGAAGAATCAACTCCATTTTCTGACCGCGGCTTTCGGCCTCGCCCTTGCCGTCATTGCGACGCCAGCGGCAGCGCAACAGATCTCCGAACAGGCCGTCATCGATGCGCAGAACACCTGGGGCGAGGGCATCGTCGCAATTTCCCAGGCTCACGCCGAGGGCGGCGACTATGTCGCTCGTGCGACGGAACACATCAATGACCTCTACGCATATGGCGAGACCGATGTCATGTTCAAGCCAACCATGGCAGCGGAAGATCAGTTCCGTGGAACATTTGACGGAGCTCTGAGCTATTTCATCGGCCGGGACGGAACGGAGGACAAAGGGTTCGCCATCTCCGGCTGGACCAATGTCCGGTGGGAGAACAACGGCATCTACACCAACGACACGTCCGCAATGGCCATGGGCAACTACTATTTCACAGGCCCGGACGGAAACGAGACAAAGGTTGAGTACACCTTTGGCTACGTCCTTGTTGACGGTGCCTTGAAGATCAATCTTCATCATTCGTCGCTGCCCTACAGCCCCGGATAGTCGCGGAGGCCGGCTTTCGGGCCGCGCCCTTTGCAGGCACGGCCCGGTTTTCGCCACCGCGCGTCAACACCCTCGGGCAGGATTTCGTCGTCATGGACATCCGCATGCCCGTCATGGACGCAAGCGAACATCCTCGTCCGCGCTGGCGTTTCGTGCCGTTCCCCGGCTCATCGTTTCCTTCCGGTTGAGCCATGGCCCTGCGGGTTTCGGCATGGCGATGCGGTTGCCCCGACGTCGGGCCTTTATGAAACCGTTGGCAGTACAACTTCCATTTGGAGACCGACATGGCACACACTTCCGATGCAGATCCACAGCATTTCCGCCCGGAGTACCTCGCTGGAATGATCAGGACCCTTGTCATCGCTCTCGGCGCAGCGGCAAGGCACGCCGGGACTAGCAGCTCGTTGGACGCGGAACTTAAGAAGCTGCGACGCGTTGCCGAGAAAGAGCTGGACGGGCGTGAGCATTTCATCGACTACCACACCGGGAGCCTCCACGCGGCTGAGCAGATTCTGAAAGAGTTATACTAAGGCCGAGTCGCAGAGCAGGAGTGGGGCCCAAGACCACCGGCCTTCGCGCAAGGCCCCCCCCTCCCCCCTCCCCGCCATGCGACCCGCCGTCCCCCGGCCCCTGCGCGGGCCGGCCCGGATGGCAACCGCACGAGCAAGGCGCGCGCGCACCCCCTCTGCGAATCACACCGCCTCGCCCACGAGGGTCGATTGCGACCGCGCGCAACCCCCCCGCCAACCCCCGGCCTCGCCGGCACGGGTCGGTCCCCGCTGCAAGTGGCCGCAAAAAATGCGATATCGCGCAGACCCGTCCCGCCCGACGGTGTTAGCTTCACCGCCATGCCCACCTACGAATATCGATGCGGCTGCGGCCGCGAGTTCGAGACCTTTCAGCGGATGAGCGATCCGCCCGTGGCGTCCTGCCCGGATTGCGGCGCGGAGGCCGAGCGGCTCATCTCGGGGGGCGCCGGACTGCTTTTTCGCGGCGAGGGATTCTACATCACCGACCACCGCTCGGAGGACTATCGGAAGCGGGCGCGCGAGGAGAGCGGGGGGGGCGAGGCGGATGCGAAGAAAGGGGCGCGCGGCGAGAAGGGCGCGAAGAAGGCGGACGCGGGGAAGGGCGATGGTGCGAAGGGGGCCGGAGCCTCCGGGAGGGAAGCCGGGAAGGGCGGGGGAGGGAAGGGGACGGGCGCCGCGGGCGCGGCCGGAACGGGTGGACGGAGAGGGGACGGCGGGGGGCGCGGGGGACGGGCGCCGGGGAATGGCAAGGGCGGGGGCTGACCGGCGATGGCGAGAGCGGACAAGCGAAGCGGGGATCGGTCCGCGGGCGCGATCGGCGAGGTGGTGACCCGGGCGCTCAGGCGCGCGGCGGCCGATCTGGGGGCGCCGGGGGCGGACTTTCGGCTGGAGCGGCCACGGGATTCGAGTCATGGCGATCTGGCCTCGAACATCGCCCTGGCGCTGGCCTCGAAGCTGCGGCGTCCCCCGCGCGAAATCGCCCTGGCGCTGGCCGCGAAGCTGGAGGGGACCGCGGGGGTGCGCGCGGTCGAGGTGGCCGGGCCGGGGTTCCTCAACTTCCGCCTGGAGGCCGCGGTGGTGGGCGGCGCCGTGCGGACGATTCTTCGGGCCGGGGCGGACTACGGTCGCAGCGACGAGGGAGCGGGCCGCCGCATCATGGTGGAGTTCGTTTCGGCCAACCCGACCGGACCGCTGCACCTGGGGCATGGCCGCCAGGCCGCGCTGGGCGACGCGATCGCCTCGCTCCTGGAGTGGTCCGGGTGGCGCGTGCACCGCGAGTTCTACTTCAACGACGCCGGGGCCCAGATCGACCGCCTGGCCGAGAGCGTTTGGGCGCGCTGCCGGCAGCGGTCGGGGCGGGATGCGCGGATTCCCGAGGGCGGCTACCACGGCGAGTACGTCACGGATATTGCCGCGGCATTTCTGGAGGAGCGGCGGGGACGGCGGGCGTCGCCGGGGGAGGCGCGGCTGGAGAGCGAGTCGACGGAAGCGCCGGGGGAAGAGACCGGACAGGCGCGCGCGGGAGACCCCACCTCGGGTGATTTGGATTCTCTGCGCGACTTCGCCGTGCGGACGCTGCGCGACGGACAGAAGCGCGACCTCGCCGCCTTCCGCGTCCGCTTCGACGAGTTCTACCCCGAGACCCGGCTTTACAGCGACGGCCGCGTCGCCGCCACCATCCGCGCGCTCGACGAGACCGGACTCACCCGCATGGAGGGCGGCGCCAAGTGGCTCGAGACCACGCGCTACGGCGACCAGAAGGACCGCGTGATGGTCAAGAGCGACGGTTCGCCAACCTATTTCCTGCCCGACGTCGCCTACCACATGACGAAGTGGGAGCGCGGATTTCGCCATGTCGTCAATGTGCAGGGCGCCGATCACCACAGCACGGTGGACCGGGTGCGCGCCGGACTGCAGGCGCTGGGACGGCCGGCGGGCTACCCCGAGTACGTGTTGCACCAGATGGTGACGGTCGTGCGCGGCGGCGCGGAAGTTCGCTTCTCCAAGCGCGCGGGCTCCTACACGACTCTGGCCGAGCTGGTGGCGGAGGTGGGAACCGACGTTGCCCGCTACTTCTTCCTCATGCGGCGCCCGGAGGCCCACCTCGCCTTCGATCTGGAGCTGGCGCTCGACCAGTCGGACCGCAATCCGGTCTACAAGGTCCAGTACGCCCACGCGCGACTCTGCCGGATCCAGCTTCGGGCCGGCCGCCAGTTCGGCGACGACCCCGCCTTTGCGGCCGACGCCGATCCATCCCTCCTCCGCACCCCCCTGGAGCGGGAGGTCAGCAATCAACTGGCCGAGTTCCCCGGCTTCCTGCGCCGCGCCGCCGCCGCCCGCGCTCCCCACCTGGTCTGCGACTACCTGGAGCGGACCGCGGGACTGGTCAACTCCTGGTACCAGGCCGGCCACCCCCTGCGCGATCCCCGGCAACGGGCGCTGGTCGCGGACGACGATCTGCGCGCGGCCCGCCTGGCGCTGGTCGGCGCGGCCCGGATCGTGCTCGCCAACGGGCTGGCCCTCCTCGGTCTCGACGCCCCCGAACGCATGGTGCGCGATGGCGATTCTGGCGATCGGTAGCGTCGCGATCGACACGGTGGAGACTCCGCGCGGCCGCGCCGAGCGGGTGATCGGCGGCTCGGCCACCTTCTTCAGCGCGGCGGCCTCGTTCGTCGCTCCGGTGCGCGTCGTGGCCGTCGTGGGCGACGACTACCCCCTGGAGCGGCTGCGCTTCCTGACCGAGCGGGGCTCCGGCGCGGACGTCGCCGAGGGCGGCCCGAGCGTCGACCTGAGCGGCATCGAGCGGCGTCCAGGCGAGAGCTTCTTCTGGGCGGGGCGCTACAGCGAGGACTTCCGCACCCGCGAAACGCTCGAGACCCGGCTGGGCGTCTTCGCCGACTTCGATCCGGTGGTTCCGGCTTCCTTCCTCGATTCGAAGGTCGTCTTCCTGGGGAACATCGACCCCGTTCTTCAGAACCGCGTCCTGGACCAGATTCCCGCGCCCGGCCTGGTGGCCGCCGACACGATGAACTTCTGGATCGAGGGCTCGCGGCCCGCGCTGCTGCGATTGCTCGAGCGCGTCGACCTGCTCTTCGTGAACGACGAGGAGGCGCTTCAACTCTCCGGCGAAGCGACCCTTTTGCGGGCGGCGCTATGGATTCGCCGGCGGGGTCCTCGAGTCGTCGTGGTGAAGCGGGGAGAGGATGGCGCGGAGGTCTTCGCGGGCGATGGGCGCCTGTCCTGTCCCGGATTCCCGGTGCGGCGCGTGATCGATCCCACGGGGGCGGGGGACGCCTTCGCGGGCGGATTCATGAGCCAGGTCCACCGTCTTGGGACGCACGGCGCATATTCCCCTGAAGAAGTGGATTCCAGGCTTCGCCGTTTGCCCGACCAGGCGGTGGCCTTCGAATCGCCTCTGGCGCTCGGAGCGGCGATGGGATCGCTTGCGGTGGAAGGATTCTCGGTCGACCGGTTTCGCGACCGCGACGACGACGAATGGGGGCGGCGTTGGTCCGTCCTTGGCGAGACCATGCGGAAAAGCCCATGACCCCAGGCAACGATTCCCTCACCTACCGGCAGGCCGGCGTCGATCTGGATGCGGCCGAGCGGGCCAAGCGCGCCTTCGCTCCCCTCCTGGCCGCCGCGAGCGACGAGCGCACCCTCACCGGACTCGGCGCCTTCGGCGGGCTGTACAGCGTTCCCGGGGGATTGGATCGTCCGGTCCTGGCGGCCAGCGCCGACGGCGTCGGCACCAAGCTCAAGGTCGCCTTCCTCGCCGGCCGGCACGACACGATCGGCCAGGACCTGGTCAACCACTGCGTGAACGACATCCTCGTGCAGGGCGCCCGTCCCCTCTTCTTCCTCGACTACCTGGCGACCGGGCAACTGGACGAAGGCGTCGCGGCCGAGGTCGTGGGCGGCGTCGCGCGGGCGTGCCGCGAGAACGGCTGCGCGCTGCTGGGGGGCGAGACCGCCGAGATGCCCGATTTCTACGCCGCGGGCGAATACGACCTGGCCGGATTCGTGGTCGGGGTGGTGGAGCGCGACCGGATCGTCGATGGATCGCGCGCGCGTCCCGGCGACCGCCTGATCGGGCTCCGCTCCTCGGGCCTGCACACCAATGGCTACACCCTGGCCCGCGCGATCGTCTTCGACCGCATGGGGCTGGGTGCGGCCGATCCCTTTCCCGGCGAAGATGCCACCGCGGCCGAGGTCCTGCTGCGCGTCCATCGCTCCTACCTGCCGATGACGCTGCCGCTCCTGGAAGACGGCCTGGTGCGGGGAATGGCGCATGTGACGGGGGGTGGAATCGAGGGGAATCTGCCGCGCGCCCTGCCCGATGGCGCCGGGGCGCGGATCGACTGCGGTTCGTGGCGGCCGCCGAATGTGTTTCGTCGGCTGGCCCGGGCGGGGAGGGTGGCGCCGCGCGAGATGTACCGGGTCTTCAACATGGGCGTGGGGATGATCCTGGTGGTCGCGCCGGAGGACGAGGAGGCCGTGCTGGGGGCGGTGGGCGGGGAGGGGTGGACGATGGGGGAGGTGGTGGCGGGGGAGGGGGCGAGGTTGGCGGGGATCGGGGCCGAAGGGGGCGATTCGGATGGGTAGGGGGGAAGGGGGGCGGGGCGGGAACGGATGGTTGCCGGGTGGCGGGGGCCGCCCGGGCTGGCTGTCCGGCGCGTTGCTGGGGATGGCGCTGGCCATGGCGTGGAATGGCGCCGGCGCGGCCGCGGCGCAGTCGCTGGAGGAACGCTCCGACCGAGTGGAGGGTGTGGCCGAGCTCGCCGCCGCGTGCGACGGGGGGCGCTCGGCGCTGCGGGCCACCTGCCGGGAGCTTTCGCTGGCGGTGATGTCCGTGCAGCGCGCGGCGGGACTCCTCGCGGCGCTGGGAAGCGACGTTCCCGGCACCTCCAGCACCCACGGCCGCCGCCTCGGGCTGGCTCCGCGCGTCGGGGTCTCGCTTTCCGCGTCGGCGCTGCGCTTCAGTCTTCCCGACGTCTCGGGCCGGACCGCCGGAGCGCTCGCCGAATCCGACGCGGCCACCCTCGCCGGACTCAGGGCCACCGCGGTCGCGGGCCTTCTCGACGGCTTCGGCTTCGGGCCGGGCGTCGGCGGAATCCTCTCGCTCGACCTGATCGGATCCTACGCGATCGCCCGGTTTCCCACCGACAAAGGGCTGTCCTCGTCGGGATCCGCCGTGGGTTTGGGGGCGCGGGTCGGCGTCCTGCGCGAGTCCTTCACCTTGCCGGGGATCTCCGTGGCCGCCACCCGCAGCTGGCACACCGAGATCGAGCTCGGCGACGACCGGACCCCCGGCGCCGCCTCCACCTCGCTGACCGTCTCCTCGCTGCGCGCGACCGCCGGCAAGAACTGGTTTGTGATCGGGGTGATGGGCGGCGTCGGATGGGACCGCTACGAGGGCGATGCCCGGCTCCGCGCGGGGTCCGGCGGCGATCACTCCGGGCGGGTGGCCTCGGAGCGGATCCTCTACTTCGCCAGCGGCTGGTTCAACTTCCTCATCACCCGCTTCTCGGTGGAGGCGGGGCTGGCGGAGGGGAACCGGGATCCCTTTCAGAGCCGCGCCGGGGCCTTCGATCCGGCCGAACGGAGCTGGTTCGCTTCCGCCGCGCTGCGGGTGACCCTCTGACCGGGCCCGTTCCGATGAGCCCCGTCCTGAACGACTTCGACCGGCGGTGCCTCCGGCGCGCCATCGAGATCGGGCGTCGCGGCTGGGGACGGGTTCATCCGAATCCCATGGTCGGCGCGGTCGTTGCGCGCGCGGGCCGCATTGCGAGCGAGGGGTGGCACGAGGAACACGGTGGCCCGCATGCCGAGATCGTCGCGCTGAAGCGAATCCCCGATGCCGCCGGAGCGACCCTCTACTCCAGCCTGGAACCGTGCGCGCACCGGGGGAAGACGCCGCCCTGCGCCGCGGCGATCGCAGAGGCCGGGATCGCGCGGGTGGTGTACTGGGCGGCCGAACCGGGGACGCGGGAGGGGGGCGGGGGGGAGTGGCTGCGGGGGCGGGGGGTGGAGGTGGAGGGACCTCTGGGGGAGGAGTCCGCATGGCGGGCCGAAAACCCCTTCTTCTTCCACGGCCGCGGTGCCCGGCGACCGTACCTGGCGCTCAAGTTGGCCATGAGCCTTGACGGTTGCATTGCACCCCGGGGGGGCAGAAATGTCTGGCTGACGGGTCCGGCCGCGCGCGCGGAGGTGCATCGCCTGCGCGCCGGCTTTGACGCGCTGCTGGTCGGGGGCCGGACCTGGGAGGCCGACGATCCCCGGCTGACGGCAAGGGGTCCGCTGCTTCCGCGCATCCCCCCGCGAGGAGTGATCCTGGACCGGCGGGGCCGCGCGCAACCGGAGCTGCGGGTTCTGCAACCGAGGGATGGTCCTCGCCCCATCGTGGCGACCGCACCGGGCCGCGCGGTGGCGCTGCGGAATCGTTTGGGGGGCCGGGCCCGCGTCGTCGCCGTGCCGGAGGAGCCGGGGGGACTGGCGCTCGCGCCGCTGCTGGAGGCGCTGGCCGCGCTGGGGACGAAGACGGTCCTATGCGAGGGCGGGGGCGTCCTGGGGGCATCGCTTCTGGGCGCGGGTCTGGTCGACCGCCTCTATCTCTTTGCGGCGCCGGTCCTGGTCGGCGCGGGCGGCGCTCCGGCCTTTCCGGCGGGAACCGTTCTCGGGGAAGGGTGGCGGCCTCGCCTCGATCCGGTGAAATTCGGACGCGATACCCTTGTCGTCCTCGACCGGGATCGTTCATTCGATTCGGCCCCCCCGGGCGCGAATCCCGAAGTTCCCCACCCGCAACCGGCCTGACCGGAACCAGCCATGTTCACCGGAATCGTGGAGGCGGTGGGCGAGGTCGCCTCGATCGCGGAAGCCGACCGCGGCCGCACCGTCGTCATTGCCGCCCCCTTCGCCGACGAGTTGCGGCGCGGCCAGTCGGTCGCGGTCGACGGCGCCTGCCTGACCGCGGCAAGGATCGATTCCTCCACCTTCACCGTCGATGTCGCCTCCTCCACCCTGGAGCGCACCACCGCCTCCGCCTGGCGGAAGGGCACGCCGGTCAATCTGGAACGCGCCGCGCGTCTCGGCGACCGTCTCGACGGCCACCTGGTCCAGGGACATGTGGACGGAACCGCCCTCCTCTCGGCTCGCCGCCGCGCCGGCGCGACCCGGCTCCTGGACTTCACCCTCCCGGACGCGGTATTCTCGACGACGATTCCGCACGGCTCGATCGCGCTCAATGGCGTGAGCCTCACCGTCAACCGGCTGCGGCCCCCGGCGGTCTGCCAGGTGGCGATCGTTCCCCATACCTGGGAGCACACCAACCTGTCGCAACTGGAGAGGGGACAACGCGTCAACGTGGAGGCCGATCTGATCGGCAAATACCTCCGGCGCATCCTGGAGACCCATGACCTTTGACTCCGTGCCCGGCGCGATCCGGGACATCGCCGAGGGAAAGCTCGTCATCGTGGCCGACGACGAGGATCGCGAGAACGAAGGCGACCTCGTATGCGCCGCCGACCGCATCACCCCCGGGCTGATCAACTTCATGACCAAGTTCGGCCGCGGCCTGATCTGCGTCGCCCTCACCCCGGAGCGCGCCGACGCCCTCGAGCTGCCGCTCATGACCGAGCGCAACACCGATCCGCAGGGCACCGCCTTCACCGTCTCGGTCGATGCGCACCGCAGCTTCGGCGTCACCACCGGGATCTCGGCCCACGACCGGGCGCGCACCGTGCAGCTTCTGGCCGACCCCGAATCGGCCCCGGAAGATCTGCGGCGGCCCGGTCACATCTTCCCGCTGCGGGCGCGCCGGGGGGGCGTGCTGCGCCGCGTGGGACAGACCGAGGCGGCGGTCGATCTGGCGCGGCTGGCCGGACTCTCCCCGGCGGGCGTCATCTGCGAGATCCTCAACGAGGACGGAACGATGGCGCGCCGCTCGGAACTCGAGACGATGGCCCGCGAGCACAGCCTCCGCTTCATTACCGTCGAGCAGTTGGTGGCCTGGCGTCTGGCGCGGGAACGGCTCGTGCAGCGGGTGTCGGAGGCGCCGTTGCCGACCCGGCTGGGCGCGTTCACCGCGATCGGCTACCGGACCGAGATCGACGACCGCGTGCACCTGGCGCTGGTGCGGGGAAAGGTCGGGGGAAGGGAGGACGTGCTGGTGCGGATGCACGCCGAGAATCCGCTGGCCGACGTCTTCGGGGCGGTTGGCGAGCCAGGAGAAGGCCTGCTGGCGGGGGCCATGGAACGGATCGCGGCCGAGGGCGAAGGGGTGATCGTGTATCTCCACCGGGACCGCTCGGGCGAACGGCTGCTGCGGCGGCTGGATGGGCTGGGGCGGGGGAAGCGAACGCGGCCCTTCGATTCGGCGGAGGCGAAGGCGGATCTCCCCGCGGCGGGGCAGACGCTGCGCGACTACGGGATCGGCGCCCAGATTCTCCTGGACCTGGGGCTCGGGACCGTGCGTCTTCTGACCAACAGCAAGCGCCATATCGTGGGACTGGATGGCTATGCGCTGCGCGTGACGGGACGGGTTCCGGTCGGCGAATCGGCGGTTGCGGCGGGGACCGGCCATGTCTGATCCGCGGGGTTCGGCCGCCTCCGCGCCGCGAGACGAATCCGGGTCCGGGGCGAGCGAAACCGGACCCGCGATCGTGCTCCTGGCGGCGAACTTCAACAACATGGTGACCGAGCGGCTCCTCGACGGGGCGCGCGCGCGGCTCCTGGCGGAAGGGGTGGAGGGGGACCGGATCTCGGTGCTGCGGGTGCCCGGCGCCTGGGATCTTCCGCAGGCGGCGCGGCGGGCCTGGCAGTCGGGGCGGTTCGATGCGATCATCGCGATCGGGTGCGTGATCCGGGGCGAGACCGCGCACTTCGACTACGTGGCCGGGAACGCCAGCGAGGGGCTCGGCCAGGTGGCGCTCGCAGCCGACATCCCCATCGTCTTCGGGGTGCTGACCACCGACAACGCGGAGCAGGCCCTGACGCGCGCCGATCCCCAGGGCGGCAACCGGGGCGCCGAGTTCGCCGAAGCGGCGCTGGCCATGGCGGCGCTCTACGACGGTCTTCGGCGAGGGTAGCCGAGGGTGGCGGCCTCAGGACTGACGCCCCGGGAGCGACGCGATCGCAGCCGCTCGAGGGCCTGGTTCCTCCAGGTTCACTACCGCTGGGAAGCCGAGGGCGGCGAGGCCACCCTCATGGACGCGCTGCGCGAGACCTGTGCGCGACGGCTCGTTGCGCCCGCCCGGATTCCCTATCTGCGCCTTCTGGCCACCGCCTTCACCGAGAACCGCGGCCCGGTGGAGGAAGCGATCTCTTCGTCTCTGGACAACTGGCGCATGGACCGACTCTCCGTGATCGACCGGGGGATTCTGCGTCTGGGCGCCACCGAGATCCTCTTCATCGAGGGGCTGCCGGGGAAGGTGGCGATCCAGGAATCGGTGCGGCTGGCGGAGCAGTACGGCGGCAGCGAATCCCCCCGCTTCGTCAATGGGGTGCTCGACGCGGTCTTTCAGGCCGCGCGGGCACGCTGACCGGAGCCCGGCCGCCGATGCCGGACGCAGCCGCGAGCGCCGGGGGGTTCCGCCCATTGCGCATCCTGGTGGTGAATTGGCAGGACCGGCTCAATCCCCGGGCGGGCGGCGCCGAGGAGCACCTCCACCGGATCTTCGGAGACTTCGCGCGCCGCGGCCACCGCGTCGCCCTGCTCTGCTCCGGCTGGGATGGCTGCGATCCCTTCGAGACCGTGGATGGCATCGAGGTCCACCGCACCGGGGGCCGCCACACCTTCCCCCTCGCCGCCCCCCGCCACCACGACCGCCATCTGCGCGGCCACCCCTTCGATCTGGTCGTCGAAGACCTCAACAAGATCCCCGTCCTCGCTCCCCTCTGGGCCCCCGCCCCGGCCCACCTCCTCCTCGTCCACCACCTCTTCGGCGCCACGGCCTTTCAGGAGGCCAATCCGGCCCTCGCCGCGGCCACCTGGCTCTGCGAGCGCGTCATTCCCCCCCTCTACCGCGGCCTGCCCTGCGTGGCGGTCTCGGAGAGCACCCGAAGCGATCTCCTGCGGCGCGGCCTGCGTCCCTCGGAGATGCATGTGATTCGCAACGGAGTGGAGCTTGACCGGCTGCGTCCCGCGCGCGAACGCTACCCCTCGCCGACGATCGTCTACCTGGGCCGTCTGAAGCGCTACAAGCGGGTCGACCTGGTGCTGCGGACGGTGGCGCGGCTGCGCGAACGCGGCATCGACGTGAGGGCGGTCGTGGCGGGCAAGGGCGACGCGCGGCCCGGCCTGGAGGAAAAGGCCCGCAGTCTGGGAGTCGCCGACCGGGTGCGCTTCCCCGGATTTGTCACGGAGGCCGGAAAGGCGGAACTTCTCTCCAGGTCCTGGGTCCACCTCCTCACCTCGCCGAAGGAAGGATGGGGAATCGTGAGCATGGAGGCCTCGGCCTGCGGCACCCCCTCGGTCGTCTCGGATTCTCCGGGGCTGCGCGAGACCGTGCGCCACGGCGAGACCGGCTTCATCGTTCCCCATGGAGAGATCGACGCCCTGGCCGATGCGGTGGCCGCGCTCCTCGATCCCCCAACCAGAGACCGCATGGGACGCGCCGCCCGCCGCATGGCCGAAGCCCACTCCTGGGACCGGATGGCCGACGCCTTTCACCGGTTGGCGCTGTCGCTCGCCGATCCCCGCCGCAGATCGCCCACCGACCCCCGAGACAACCGCGATTCCCCCGGAGGAACGACTTGATCCCGACTCGAATCACCGCTCATGGCTGCGAAGTCCCACGGACCCTCCGCGACCGGGCCGAGGCGCAGGCGGCGCGCTGGCCCCGCTTCGATCCCGCGGTCATGGACGCCGCCATCGTCTTTCGCCAGGAAGGGCACGACTGCACCGTGGAGGCCATCGTCTCGCGCCGCCGCCGCCAGGCCGCGGTCGCCAGGGGACAGGGGCGCAACTTCCGGACGGCGCTCGACGAGCTCAACGATCACATGGGCCGGATCCTGCGCCGCGACCGCACCCGCCGCAAGGACTTTCGGCATTCGTGACGGCCGCGATCACCGTCGAACGGCTCCTGGGGGCGGAGGCGCCTGCGCCCCCGCTGGAAAATCTCACTCCGGGAGTCCCGCTGGACGGGCCGGTCACCCGGGCCGGTCTGTCGAATCCGGGGCTGGCTCTGGCGGGCTACACGGCGCGGATCGCGCGCGGCCAGTTGCAGCTCTTCGGCGAAACCGAGATGAGCTATCTCTCCACCCTGCCCGCCGACCAGGTGCGATGGCGCCTGGAAGCGGTCTTCGCCTGCGGGGTACCGGCGGTGATCGTGAGCAGCGGGCTGGAGGTGCCGTCTCCCTTCCTGGACGCCGCCGAGGGTTCGGGGGTCGCGGTCTTCCGCAGCGGGCTCGCCACGGCGGAACTCCATCGGGCGCTCGGTCCCCGTCTGGACGACCTTCTCGCCCCAACGACCTCGATCCACGGTTCGCTGGCCGACGTCTACGGGATCGGCCTCCTCTTCACCGGGCCCAGCGGGATCGGCAAGTCGGAGTGCGTCCTGGGGCTGGTGCGGCGCGGACACCGTCTGGTCGCCGACGACCTGGTCCTGGTCTCGCGGCGGGGCAGCGACATCATCGTCGGACGGGCGCACGAGCTCCAGAACTTCCACATGGAGATTCGCGGCATCGGCATCATCGACGTGGCCTCCATGTTCGGCACGCGCGCCACGCGGCTGCGCAAGCGCATCGAGGTCGTGGTCGATCTTCAGCCCTGGGACGACGCCCGCGACTACGACCGCACCGGTCTCGACCGCGAGATGACCGACATTCTGGGCGTGGAGGTGCCGCGACTGGCGATTCCCCTGAATCCCGGCAAGAATCCGACCGCCATCTCCGAGGTCATCGCGATGAACCAACTGCTGGCCTACCGCGGGGTCGACATGCCGACGCGCTTCAACGAGGCGCTGCGCCGGGCGATGAATCCGCTGGACCGGCCGGTCGACGACCATGAATGATTCGAGGACGTACGCGAATTGGGGACGAGACGCGGATTGGGAACGATGAGCGAGAGGACGCGCAGGCGCACCGTGGAGGTCGTGAACCGGCTCGGCATGCACGCGCGCCCCTCGGCGGATTTCGTGAGGTTGGCCTCGCGCTTCGCCGCTTCGATCACGGTGTCGCGCGGCGATTCGCGGCGGGAGGGGCCGGTGGGGAAGGGGACGTCGCCGGCGGGGTCGCCGATGGCCGTGAATGGAAAGAGCATCATGGGGGTGCTGATGCTCGCCGCGGAACGGGGCAGCCGACTGACGATCTCCGCCGAGGGCGAGGACGCGGAAGGGGCGGTCGAGGCGCTGGCCGGGCTGGTGCGGCGCGGCTTCGGCGAGTAGGCGGCCATGAGCGGCGGCGCGATTGAACTCGTGGGGCTCGCGGCCTCCGAGGGGATCGCGGCCGGAAGGGTGCGGCGGATCCTCTGGGAGCTCCCGGAGCCGCCCGCGGCAACGATCGCCGGACGACGGAACCGGTTGCGCGAACTCGAGCGCTTTCGCGAGGCGCTGGCCTGGGCGCGGACACGGCTGGAGTCGCTGAAGGCCGATGCGCGGGCGCGGCTCGGCGAGGTCGAGGCCCGCATCTTCGACCCCCAGCTCCTCATGCTGGAAGACCCGGAGGTGGTGCGGGGAACGGAGGGATACATCGTCGAGAACCGGCTCAGCGCCGCCCGCGCCTTCCAGTGGCGGATGCTGGAGCTGCGGGAGCGCTGGTCGCGCACCGGCCACCCGATGGTGCTGGACCGCCTGAACGATCTGCATGATCTGAAGCTGCGCATCCTGAACCGGTTGCTGGCCCGCCCGTCGCCGTGGGAGGAGGAGGCCGACCCGAACGCCGTGATCGTCGCGCGCAATCTGACGCCCAGCCTGGCCGCCCGTCTGGATCCGGCCCAGGTGGCGGCGATCGCGACCGAGGAGGGGACCCGCACCTCGCACTGGGCGATCCTGGCGCGGTCGCTGCGGATTCCCGCGGTGGTGGGGCTGGCCGGGTTGCTGGAGAGGACGCGCGACCGCCAGCCGATCATCGTGGACGGCGCCACGGGGCGGGTGGTGATCGAGCCTGGCCCGGTCCGGATGGAGCGCTTCGAGCGCCGCCGCTCGAAGATGCGCGGATGGCGCGAGGAGGCGGCCGGGCCGGAGGAGGGGGACGAGGGGTTGCGCGTCGCGCTGAGAGCGAATCTGGATCTGCCTGGCGACGCGCGGCGGGCGCGGGGGAGCGGGGCGGCGGGGGTGGGGTTGCTTCGCACCGAATTCCTGGTGGCCGGCCGAAACCGGGCGCCGGGCGAGGAGGAACAGTACGCCGCCTACAGGCAGGTGGCCGAGGCCTTTCCCGGGCGTCCGGTCGTCGTGAGGACCTTCGATCTGGGGGGGGACAAGTTCCCCGCCTTTCTGCGCGCGCGCCTGGAGGACAACCCCCTTCTCGGTCGGCGCGGGGTGCGCGTCTGCGTGGATGAACCCGAACTCTTCCAGGTGCAGTTGCGCGCGCTCCTGCGGGCCGCGCTCCACGGCGACATCCGCATCATGATCCCCATGGTCAATGGCGCGGCGGAGGTGGGGATGGTGCGGGAGCTTCTGGCCGCGGCGGGCGAGGCGCTCGATCGCGCGGGGGCGCCAAGGGCGCGCAAGGTGCCGGTGGGCGCGATGATCGAGACCCCGGCGGCGGCCCTCGGCGCGGCCACCCTCGCGGCGCGAACCGACTTTCTCTCGATCGGCACCAACGACCTGGTCCAGTACACCCTGGCGGTGGACCGCACGAATGCCCGCCTCGCGCACATCTACGACTCGCTCCACCCCGCCGTCCTGTCTCTGGTGGCGCAGGTGGTGCGGGCGGGCCGCGAGGCGGGGGTCGAGGTGAGCGCCTGCGGCGAGATGGCGGGGCGTCCCTCCGGGGCGCTGGCGCTGGCGGGGTTGGGGGTGAAGGTTCTCTCGGTCGCATGGCCTTCGCTTCCCGAGATTCGGCGTCTGCTGCGCACCCGGCCGGCCGGCCGGATTCGCCAGGCTGCCGTCGCCGCCCTCGCCGCGGAGGATGGCGATGGAGCGCGCCGGGCGCTGGCGGATCTGCTCGGGGACTGACGCTCGATTGCGGCGGCGGTTATCCTATGGGCCCCCCGCATTCCCCCTTCGATCCCGCCGAGCAGACCATTGTCCCGCCTCTTTACCTCCGAATCGGTCACCGAGGGCCACCCCGACAAGCTTGCGGACCAGATCTCCGACGCCGTCGTCGATGCCATCCTGGCGAAGGACCCGGAGCAGGGTCGCGTCGCCTGCGAGACGCTGCTCGCGAAGGACCTGGTGATCGTGGCCGGCGAGATACGCGAATCCACCGGCGATCGCGAAGAGTCCGGCGACTCCGGGCCCGGCAGGTCCATATCCGGCAAGTCCAGTTCCGGCGGCCCCAATCCCAACGATGACCGCGGTTGCGACAGAGCCGGGGAAGGGTGCGCCACCCGGATCGACGTCGTCGGGATCGTCCGCGAGACGCTGCTCGCCGTCGGCTACGACCGCCCCGAGTATGGAATCGACGCAGCCGGCTGCAAGGTCCTGGTGGCGCTGCATGGCCAGTCGGCCGAGATCGCGGGCGCCGTGGATGCCAGGAAAGACGTGGATTCCAGGAAAGAAAAGTCAACCGGCGCCGGCGACCAGGGAATGATGTTCGGCTACGCCTGCGACGACATCCCCGGGGTCTTCATGCCCGCCCCCATCGCCACGGCCCACGCCCTGGTGCGGAGGCTGGCCGAGGTCCGCAAGTCGAACCGAATCCCCTGGCTGCGGCCCGACGGCAAGTCCCAGGTCACCTTCGAGTACGACGACGATGGGGCGCCGCGGCGAATCCACACGATCGTGCTCAGCGCGCAGCACGACGAGGGCGTCGGCCTGACGACGATCGAGTCCGCGCTTGAGGAACATGTCATTCGCCCGGTCCTGGCCCGCGAGGAGTTCGCCCGCTTTCACACCGGTTGCGTGAAGTTCCGGATCAACACCAGCGGCGCATTCACCAAGGGCGGCCCCGACGCAGATGCGGGGCTCACCGGCCGCAAGATCATCGTCGACACCTACGGCGGCATGGGACGCCATGGCGGTGGCGCCTTCTCCGGCAAGGATCCCACCAAGGTGGATCGCTCCGGGGCCTACGCGGCGCGCTGGGCGGCCAAGAACATCGTCGCGGCGAAGCTCGCGCGGCGTTGCGAGGTGCAGCTCGCCTACGCGATCGGCGAGGCCGACCCGGTACAGATCCGGGTGGACACCTTCGGCACCGCGGCCAGGGGGCTCGACGACCGCGCCATCAACGAGGCCGTCGGGAAGGTCTTCCGCTTCACCCCCGACGCGATTCGCGAAGCGCTGGAACTGAATGCCCCGATCTACGGACCCACCGCCGTCTACGGGCACTTCGGAAGAACGTCGCGGAGCTGCAACCGGGATGGCCGCGAACTTCGGCTCTTTGGCTGGGAGCGCACCGACCGGGTGGATCGACTGAAGGAGGCGCTGAAGGCGAGGTAGCCCGCTTTTCTCGCATCGGCAACGGGGTCGCGGCCAGAGCGGCGGCGGAGAGCCTTCGGGTTCCGGATATGTTGTGTTCCGGCGGCGGCTCTTTCATCTTGTGCCTTCCACTTGTGCGCAACGATCCGCGTGTGCCGCGGCGCCCGAGCGCGGGCGGCCATTCCGGGAGGAGATCGTGATCGAGGTCAGCGTCCAGAGCCTCGCCTTCGACAGGAAGGCCAACTCGCCGGTCGTGATCCTGCGGGAATCCGGCAGCGAGCGCATCCTTCCGATCTGGATCGGTCCGGGGGAGGCGAGCGCCATCGCCATGCAGATGGGAGGGATCTCCTTTCAGCGTCCACTCACCCACGATCTCCTGATGTCCGTGCTGGGGGGACTCGGGGGCACCCTCCAGCGGGTCCTCATCACGGGGGTCGAGGAGAGCACCTACTTCGCCGAGATGATCATCGACCGCGCCGGCGAGATGATCGCCATCGATGCGCGCCCCTCCGACTCGATCGCGGTGGCGCTCCGGGCCGAGGCGCAGATCTTCGCGGACGAGGCGCTGCTCATCGCGGCGGCCCCCGGACCGGCGCCGGCGGATCCGGAACCGGACGATGGGGAGGGGGTGCGCGGCGCGGCCCTGGAGGAGCGGTTGCGCCGGATGCACCCGGAGGATCTGGGACGATTCGAGAGCTGAGAACGATTCGAGCACCGGGATCGCTCCGGGGAGATCCGGGCGCGGCGGCCCCGGATCTGGATGCCGCCGGGCGGCGGCGTTGCCCGGGAACTCCTTCCGGAGGAACGAGCGGGACCGCGGGTTTCGCCCAGGCCGGCCGGCCCCGGCCCGGCGGCTCCCGGTGCGGCAAGTCGTTGCGACGCCGCGGTCTTGCGGTCCGGTTCGGCTGCGCGAGCGGGCGGCGCCGGACATGGGGGCTCGTCGTTCACGCCCTGGTCCTCGTCCTCCTGTCCGCCCTCGCCCCCCCGCCCGCCCTTCCCCAGGAGCGGGGCGCCCTCGCGATCCACGGCGAGGTGCGAATCGGCGACCTCCCTGCGGACAGCGGCACCGTCGTCGTGCACCGCGTCTCCGCCTTCTCCTCGGGCGCGATCGACAGTGTGCGCGTCGGTGCCGGGGGACGCTTCTCCTTCACGATTCCCCCTGCGGGCCCCGGCGAGGAGAGCGATGTCTTCTTCGCCTCGATCCGCATCCAGGACATCCTCTACTTCGGCGGACCGGTGACCGAGGCGGCCGATACGGTGGGCGTCTATCTCATTCAGGGCTGGCCGGCCGAGGGCGTGCGCGCCGACACCCGTCCGGTGATTCGGGTGCGCAACACCTTCCTGGAGCGCGCCGGGAGCGGGCCCGGCTGGTTCGTCGCCGACTACTTCGAGATCACCAACGCTACCCGCACCACCCTGATCGCAAGCGAAGAGGGCGCGACCTGGTCGCACTCCCTTCCCCCGGCCGCAACCGATTTCCGCGTGGGCGAGAGCGATCTTCCGGCGGGCGCGGCCTCCTTCAGCGGGGGACGGGTCCATGTCTCGGCCCCGGTTCAGCCCGGCGAAAGCCTCTACCTGTTGCGCTACCGGCTGCCCGGCGACGGCTTCACCCTTCCGATCGACGCAGGCACGGGATCGATGGAGCTGCTTGTCCGGGAGCCGGCGGGTCCGCTCCGGGTCGACGGTCTGGCGGCGGCAGGCCCGGTTGACATGGAAGACGGCACCTGGCGGCGCTTCGCCGGACGCGATCTGGCGGCCTCGGCGGTGGCGGTCGAGCCGGGCGAGGAGGTCCTGCACTCGCAGCCGATTCCCGCGGTGGCGGGCTTCCTTCTCCTTGCGCTGGCGGCGATCGGCGCCCTTCTGCTCCTGCGCGGCGGGGGAAGAGTCCGGGCGCGGGGGACGCGGGACCGGCAGAGTCTCCTCCTTGAGATCGCGCGCCTCGATGAACGGTGGAGCCGGGGCGATCTGGAGAGGGACCGGTACGAGCGCCGCAGGGGCCGGCTCGTGAACGCCCTGGGGGAACGGGATTAGCGGAGGCCGAATGTGACCCGGGTGACGACGGCGGCGATCCTCCTGCGCAGCAGTCCCTGGTCCGAGAGCAGCCGCGTTCTCCGATTCTACGCGCGCGAGTTGGGGCTGGTGGCGGTGATGGGGAGGGGGGTGCGGCGGGCCGCATCGAAGGGACGGGGCGCGATCGGCGTCTTCACCGAGGGAACGGCGGTGGTGGCGGTGCGGCCGAACCGCGAGTTGCAGACGCTCTGCGAGTTCGCTCCGTCGCGAGCGCATCTGGGTCTGGCGCGCGATTTCCGGCGGCTGGCGGGGGCGTCGGTCGCGGCGGAGCTGGTGCTGCGCCATGCCGGCCAGGAATCCCACTCGGTCCTCTACGATGTTCTCGCGCAAGGGCTTGAGCGCCTGGAGGAAGCCGAGGCGGAAGGCATCGTCGGCGAGGCGCTGGCGCTGGGCTGGTGGACCGTCGGGCTCCTGGGGTTCGGTCCCGAGCTCGATGCCTGCACCTGTTGCGGCGCGAAGGTGGAAGCGCAGGCGATGGCGCGCTTCGATGTGGAGGCGGGGGGAGTCCGCGATCCCGAGTGCGGCCCGCCTCCCGGAACCCGCCGGATCGGACCGGGGGCCCGTCGTCAGTTGGCGACCTTTCTGCGCGGCGAAGTCCCCGCCGACCTCCGCCGCCCCGCCGCCCACCTCTCCCTCCTGCACGACTTCGTCACCGTCCACATGCTCGGGGGCCGCCGTCTGGAGTCCTTCCGCTTTCTCGAATCCGGCCGCGCCCTGGCCCGGGGCCGCTTTGTCGCCGAGGGCCGCCGCTGATGTCCCGCCTTCCCGCGGCCTCCGCCAGCCTGATCCTCGGCACCGCCGGCCACATCGATCATGGCAAGACCTCGTTGGTGCGCGCGCTGACCGGGGTCGACACGGACCGCCTTCGCGAAGAGAAGGCCCGCGGAATCACCATCGAACTGGGGTTCGCCCCCTGGAGGCCCGCCGCCGACTGCGCCTTCGGGATCGTCGATGTGCCCGGCCACGAGGGGTTCGTGCGAACGATGGTCGCGGGCGCCACCGGGATGGATGTCGTTCTGCTCGTGGTTGCGGCCGACGAGGGGGTGATGCCGCAGACGCGGGAACACCTGGCGATCGTGCGGCTCCTGGGGGTGAGGGCGATGGTGGTGGCGGTGACGAAGGCCGACCTCGTGGACGACCCGGAGTGGCTCGAGCTGGTCGTCGAGGATGTCCAGGGTCTCCTGGAGGGGACGCCGTACGGCGATGCGCCCGTCCTCCCGGCCTCGATCCACGACCCCGGCAGCCTCGCCGATCTTGCGGCCGCGCTGGTTCGGTGCGGCGCCCGCGCCCGCGCGCGACAGTCCGACGATCTCTTTCGGCTCCCGGTGGATCGCGTCTTCGCGGTGGAGGGCGCCGGGACCGTCGTCACCGGGACGCTCTGGTCGGGGTCGGTCGCGCGCGGCGGCACGGTCCGGATCCTGCCGGGGGGTGGGGAGGCGCGGGTGCGCCGGGTCGAGCTTCATGGCCAGGCGGCGGCGGAGGCGCGCGCGGGACAGCGGACGGCGCTGGCGCTGACCGGCGCGGTGGTGCGGCGGGGACGGATCGCGCGCGGCGATGTGCTCGTCGCCGATCCGGCCTGGACTCCATCGATGATGCTCACCGTCGAGATCGCCGCCCTGGACGGGACCGGTTGGCGACTGGAGGAGGGCCAGCGGGTGCGCGTTCACCTGGGCACGGTCGAGGTCATGGCGAGGCTGGCGCTCTTCGGCGCCGAAGAAGTGGCGCCGGGCGAGAGGGCGCGGGGACAGTTGCGGCTGGAGGGGCCGGTCGTGGCCCGCTGCGGCGACCGCTTCGTCATCCGGTCCTGGTCCCCCATGACGACGATCGCCGGGGGCGTGGTGCTGGAGCCCTCGCCGCGCAAGCGCAAGAGAGTTTCGGCGACCGAGCTGGATGCGCTGAAGGCGCTGGCGCGGGGCGGCGAAGATGCGGTGGGCGGAGCGGTGGCGCTGGCGGGGTGGGAGGGGCTGCAGCGGGGGGAGGCGGGGGTGCGCGCGGGCTGGACCGGTACGACGGCCGCCCTTCCGGCCACCCTCCCCTTCATTGCCGGCCACCTCTTCGACCCGGCGATCGTTGCCCGGGCCGAGGCGCGCATCCTGGCCGCGGTGGACCGCCATCACCGGACTCGCCCGCTCGACGCCGGGGCGCCGCTGGCCGCGCTGCGCAGCTCCCTTCCCGCGCAGGCGCGCCCGGGGCTGGCCGACGGGGTCGTGGCCGGGCTGGCGGAGCGGGGCCGTCTGGTGGTCGAGGGCAAGGCCGCGCGTCTTCCCGGCTTCGAGGCCGCGCTCTCGCCGGTGGAAGAGAGGGTGGCGGTCGGCATCGAGGCGATCCTGGCGCGGGCCGGGTTGCAGGGGCCGTCGACCGACGAGCTGGCGGCCGGGGCGGAGGCGTCCCGCGAGACGGTGCTGGCAGTGCTGGACTTCCTTGCCCGCCGCGGCCGGATCCGGTTGTTGGGGGACGCCTTCTGGGTCGCGGCCACCGAGCTCGAGGGGGCGGCCGCGCGGGTGGCGGCGGGGCTGGGGGGGCGGGAAGGACTGGGTCCGGCCGACTTCCGCGAGGTCCTGCCGCTCACTCGCAAACATCTGATCCCCCTCCTTGCCCACCTCGATGGACTGGGCGTCACCGAACGCACCGCCGAGGGTCGCAGCGTCGCCGCCGGTCCCCCGCGCTGACCTTCTCGCCATTGCCGGCCGCGCTCCCGCATCCCTTCGGCGCCGGCGCTTCCGGTCCGCTCCGCAACGGTGCAGCGGCGCCCCATGCAACTCCCGGGCGGGTCCGGGTGTCCTATGGAACGAAGTCGGCGGCGTCCGCTCGGCCCCTGCGGCATTCGGCTTGACTTCCGCCGCCCTCCGCCGGTATTGTGAGGGCGAACGCGCGGTCGATCCCTGCCGGAGCCTCCGCGGATCCCGCCACGAGCCACCACAGCCTGGAGGGACATTCGTACCATCGCTACCGAACGGCACGCGAGACGGGCGGCGCTTCGCCCGTTCATCCTGCTCGCCGCCGCGTTGTTCGCTCTGACCGCTCCGGGGAAGGCCCAGGAACCGCCTCCCGGCAGCGAGGAGCAGGCCGCCGGTTTCCGGCTTGAGCAGAACTACCCCAACCCCTTCAATCCCGAGACGCGCATCCCCTTCGAGTTGACCGATGCGCTCTTCGAGGACGGCGAAGCGGTGACGGTGTCGATTCGCATCTTCAACATCCTGCAGCAGTTCGTCGCCGCGCCGGTTGCGCTGGGCTACGGAGGCGGCGAAGGCCTGCGGATGCTGCAGTTGGAATACACCGCGCCGGGCCGCTACGAAGCCTGGTGGGACGGGCGCGACCGCAATGGCAACCAGGTCGCGTCGGGGGTGTACTTTGTCCAGATGGTGGTGAACGACCAGGCCGTGATGCGCAAGATGTTCGTCACCAAATAGGTCGATTCCTCGCGCCGCTTCCCGCGCCACCCTCGCGCGCGACCGAAGCGAACGGTCAGGACGCGCGGTCCCCGCCGCTCACATTCCCCGCGCCTCCAGGAGGGTGAGGAATTCCTCCGCGGTGTTCAAACCCTCCAGCCGTTTCCGGGTCGCGGGATCGCGCACGAAACGGGCCACCGTGCCGAGGACCGGCAGGTACTGGCCCGACACTTCGTCCGGCGGCGCGACAATCAGGAAGAAGTGGGAGACCGGCAGTTGGTCGGTGGCGCCGAACTCGATTCCCCCGGGCCGGCGTCCGTAGGCGAGTTGCAGCCGCCTCACCGCGAGCGAGCGACAGTGGGGGACCGCGATTCCGCGTCCGATGCCGGTGGATCCGAGCGCTTCCCGCCGCCTGAGGGCGCGCAAAAGGGATGCCCGGTCGCGTTCATCGAGGTGGAAGAGCCCCACCAGCGCACCGAGGATCTCGTCCCGGGAATCGCCGGCCAGATCCAGGTGGACCCGCCTGGCGCTGAGAAAGTTCCGGAGCAGCATCCGCCGAAGGTACGCGCCGCCGCGCCGGTTGAAAAGTCCGGGCGGAAGGGGCGCTGCCCGGGCCGAAGTGGGAACGTTCCCCCGGCAGAGCGGAAGACGTCCCCTTCCGGAAGCTGTTCGGCCGACGCCCGAAAGTCCGCTGGCAGCGCCCCCGCGGGATGTTAGGTTGAGGAATGAAACGCCTTCCCATTCCCGTCCCGGGCGACCCCGCCACCCCCCTCCTCCTGGCCCCCCAGGCGGGCGTCTCCGAGTCCCCCTTCCGGAGGCTCTGCCGCCACTTCGGCGCCGATGTCGTGCTCACCGAATTCGTGAGCGCCGAGGGAATCGTCAGGGGAAATCCGCGCACCCCGCGCTATCTTCGCTTCGACGACGAGGAGCGGCCGATCGGCGTCCAGATCTTCGGGGCCGACCCGGTTGCCATGAACGAGGCGGCGGCGTTGGTGACCGAGAGCTACGCGCCCGATTTCATCGACATCAACTTCGGCTGTCCGGTCAAGAAGGTCGTGAAGCGCAATGGAGGATCGGGTTGCCTGCGCGATCTGGGGCTGGTGGGGCGAATCGTCGAGGCGGTCGTGCGCGCAACCCCTCTTCCGGTCACCGCCAAGATCCGCTCCGGCTTCGACGAGGCGACGCGCGATCCGGTCGCGATCGGAGAGGTCTGCGAGACTTCCGGCGCCCGGATGGTGACGCTGCATCCCCGCACCCGCGCCGACATGTACGGGGGGCACGCGCGGTGGGAGGAGATCGCCGCGCTGGTGGCGGCGCTCCGCATTCCGGTGATCGGAAACGGCGATGTGCGGTCGGGGGAAGACACCCTGCGGATGAAGCGCGAGACCGGCTGCGCGGCGGTGATGATCGCGCGCGGATCGCATGGGGCGCCCTGGCTCTTCCTCCAGTCGCGGGCCGCGCTGAATGGCGACGGCCCGGTCCCGGAGCCGGACTTGCGGACGCGGTTCGCGATCTGTCTGGCGCATGCGCTGAGCGCGGTGGCCTGGGAGAGAGACCGGCGAAAGGGAGCGCGCGACTTCCGCAAGCATCTGGGATGGTACACTCGCGGGGTCCCCGAGGGGCGGGCGCTGCGCCAGCGGCTCTTTCGGGTGGAGGAGCTGGAGGAGGTGGAAACGGTCCTGGGAGAATACCTGGCGGATCGAGCGGAGGGGTTGCGTTCGGTCGCGGCCGCGTTATCATTACCGTCGCCCTGGGGGCGAAACGGCTTCGACGTGTCTGGCAATCTCGAGGCTGCGTGCCGAGGTCCGGGGGCCTCGCAAAAACTCCGGAAAAACCACAAATGCCAACACTGACTTGGCCCTGGCTGCCTAACCAATAGGCAACCCGCTTTCCGGTCAGCCCGCCCGAGGCGGGTCGCGAAGGCGTCGACGAGTCGGGCTGGTTCTCAGGTCCACGCCGCCGGACCGGAGGACGAGAACAGCGGCGGCTAGCCCGGGCGAGGGTTCGTTCGCCGCCCCTTCCCGAGGCGAACCCCAGCGGTGATCTACGCACGTAGACGTCTTTGGTGACCCTTTCGCGGACGCGGGTTCGACTCCCGCCGCCTCCACTTGGAACCATGCGACCGGTTGCCGCCGATCCGGCCGCCAGGAGATCTCGCCGAGTGAACCGAAACCAGTGAACCGCAAACTGACGATTCCGGGCGCTCTCCTCTTCCTGATCCTGGTGGCCGACATCGCGACCAAGCGATGGGCGCTCCAGGCGCTTGCAGGAAATCCCCGGCCGGACTTTCTGGGTGGCCACGTGCCCCTCACCCTGGCCTTCAACCGGGGGGCCGCCTTCGGAATCTCGATCGGCGACGACCCCCGCTGGTTCTTCATCCCGGTCGCCTTCCTGGCGCTGGGGCTGATGTGCGTCCTCCTGGTCCGCGCGGAACGGCAGGACAATCTCCGCATCGTGGCGCTTTCGCTGGTGATCGCGGGCGCAATCGGCAACCTGGTCGACCGCATCCGCTGGGACCGGGGGGTGGTGGACTTCATCGGCCCGATCGACCTCGGCTTCTACCACTGGCCGATCTTCAATGTGGCCGACATGGCGATCTCCTGCGGCGCGGTCCTCCTGGCGATCTCCTTCTGGAACGAAGACCGCCGCCTGACCCGCGAGCGACGGGCGGAGGCCGCGGCTGCGGGAGACGGTTAACCGGAATTTCGCCGGCCGGAATTTCGCCAGCCGACGCCGATGCGCCTGCGGCCAGGAACTGACGGGACATTCCACCGCGGCGGGGCAGTTCGAGCGGGCGGCTACCCCTTCGGCACAAAGAGGAGCGACTCGATCCGGCGGCGGCGATTCACCTCCAGGATTCGGAACTCGCCCGCCTCGGTTCGCACCGAATCCCCCGTTCGGCCGATCCGGTCCAGCTCGCCCAGGACGTAGCCCGCGATCGTGTCGAACTCCTCCCCCAGCTCGATCCCGAGCCGCTGTTCGACGTCGCGCACCGGCGTCCCCCCGCGAACGACGACGCTGCCGTCGCCCACCTCGCGGAACTCGCGCGGGTTCGTCTCGTGCTCCTCCTCGAAGGTTCCGACGATCTCCTCGATCAGGTCCTCCAGGGTGACCAGCCCCGCCGTTCCTCCGAACTCGTCCAATACGATCGTCATCCTGCTCCGTTGCGCGCGCATCTCGCGGATCAGATCCTCGACCGGCTTCGTCGCCGGCGCGAACTGGGCCGGACGGGTAATGCCCGCGATCGTCGCGGCCCCGTCCCTCGCCGCGCGCCACAGATCCCGCGCCACCACGATCCCGGCGATGCGGTCCAGATTGCCCTCGAAGACCGGCAGCCGCAGCTTCCCGCGGTCGAGCATCAGATCCATCGCCTCCTCCACCCCGCACCCCGCCGCCGCCGCCACAATGTCGATTCGGGGCGTCATGATCTCGCTCACGGCAATGTCGTCGAGCTGCATCACATTGGACATGACCTTGAACTCGTCCTCGTCGAGCGTCCCCTCGCGCCGCCCCAGCTCGGCCAGCGCCTCGATCTCGGCCCGGCTGATCTTCTCGCGCCCATCGCCTCGCGACTTGGCCCAGCGACTGAGGTAGCCCAGGGGAATCAGCGCCGGCTTCATCCCGATCACCATCACCTGCAGGACAAAGGCCGAGGGCCGCGCCAGGGCGTTGCAGAAGGTGGCGCCCAGCGTCTTGGGAATGATCTCGGAGAAGACGAGCACGGCGAAGGTGAGCGCCCCGGCGAAGATCCCCACCGCCAGTCCCCCGCCGAAGACCCGCTCGGCCATGGCGCCCCCCACGGTGGCTCCGATCGTGTGCGCAATCGTGTTCAGGGTGAGGATGGCCGCGATCGGTTCGTCGATCCGTTCCTTCATGCGCGCGAGGATCCGGCCTGCGCGGTCGCCGCGGCCCTGCATGACCGCCACATAGGAATGGCTGACCGAGAGCAGGACGGCCTCCAGCACCGAGCAGAGGAAGGAGATCGCGAGGCTGATCCCGACGACGGCGAGGAGTTGAGCGAGCAAGTCTCCCTATCCGGTTCGCACGGTCACGTTGTCTTCGTCCCAGGTGAAGTACCAGCTGCGCTCCCGTCCGCTGCGGGTTCTGAGATGGAGAAGGTTGCGCTGGTCCTCGAACATGTTGAAGAGCAGCCGGTTGCGCACCCGGATCCGGTCCGTGGCGGGATCGAGCGGGTATTCGAGGGTGTACCACCACATGACCTCGTCGGGCCGCCGCGCACCCTCCACGCCGCGCGCCACCACACTTCCGCGCAGAACCCGGTCCTCCGCTTGAAGCGTCAACGCCTCGATGGTCAACATCTCATTGATATACCGCTCGACCGTCGCTTCGACCTCCGCGCTCGCCTCCAGCCGGAACTCCATGTCGGAGGTGTGCTCCATCAGGGCGAACTGAAGATCGTCCCAGAAGAAGCGAATGCGAATTTCGAGCGACCCCTCGCCCACCACCGCGTCGGCAACCGAGACGCGGAAGGGATGGGACGGACCCGTCGCGGCGAGCGCCGGAAGCAGCGCCAGGAGGAGGAGCGGCAGCCAGCGTCGGCCCTTCGCGCCCGAGTCCGCGGCCCCACGCGACCCCCACCGCTTTGCGCCCGAATTTGCCTTCCGGGGAGTCCTCACGACCCAATTTCGATACATTCCAAAGCCCTCGCACCTTCCAGACCCCGGTTGCCGCATGATCCTTCTTCGCATGACCCCTCTTCGCACCACATCAATTCGCAACGCTTCAAATTGGCAGTCTCCGGTCCGTGCCAGCAACCCCGGAAGCTCCCTGCGCATCCCTCGTGCCGCCGACCGGTGGACGATCCCGCTCGGCGTTTGGCCACGGACGGCCAGGACAGCCCCCGGTTCTCGCGGCGCCTGCTCGCGCAACCGGACCGGGCCGCAAGATCGCGGTCGCTCAACGACTTGCCGCGCCGCGCCCGCCGCCGCCCCGGTTCCGGCCCCGCTCCACCCGCCCATGCTCTTCGCGCTGACCCTCCTCGCGCTGGCCCTCCCCGCGACGGTTCTGCAGGGGCAGGTGCGCGCGGGGGTTCAGGTTACCTACCAGTCCCAGCTCTTCGACGGCGCCTTTGGAGCGGGCGCGCGCGCCGAGGTCGATCTCGCCTTCCTGCGTCCCGGCCTGATCGTGGCCGGCACCTGGGATCGCTTTTTCCCCGACTGCGACGACTGCCGCTTCACCGATCTCGGCGGCGAACTCCTCATGGCCCCGCAGGGACCGCTCTACCTGGGGCTGGGAGCGGGCCACCGCCAGTTCGAGGACGCCGACGCCTCCGGGTCGCAATCCGGCGACGACGAGACCGTTTCCGACGAATGGAACTACTTCTTCGTCGCGGGAATCCGCCTCGCGGATCTTTCGATGCTTGTGCCCTTTCTCGAGTTCCGCCAGGAGTTCGGCTCCGATTCGCTCAATGAACAGATCTTCTCCCTCGGGGTGATGATCAGTCCGTCGGGCCGACGCAACGCACCCCGTCCGCCCCCGTTCCCATAGGGAATCCCCATTCCCCGCGGGATTCAGCCTTCTCCGACCCCGATTCCCCTTGATTCCAGTTCCCCCGGTTCCGAGTTCTCCGGCCGCGCTGCCCCCGGCCGCACTCCCCCCAACCCCCATCCTCCCGAGCCCGGTTCCTTGAATCCCCCACCGCTTTTCGCACGACCCGTCGGCGCCATCGGTCGCTGGTGGACGCTCTGGGCGGAGCACGCGGGGCAGCTCGGACTCCTCGTCTGGCATACCCTCGCCGCGCTGGTGCGCCTCCGCCTGTCGGGGAGCGAGTTCGTGCGGCAGCTCTATCTGATGGGCGTGCAGAGCATTCCGATCGTGATCATGACCGCGATCCTCTCGGGGATCGTCACCTCGCAGCAGGGGGGCTACCAGATCACCACGACCGTGCCGCTCTACCTTCTGGGCAGCATCGTCACGACCAGCGTCGTGCTGGAGCTGGGTCCGGTGATGACGGCGGTGGTGCTGGTGGGGCGGGTGGGCGCGCGAATCACCGCCGAGCTTGGCACCATGGTGGTCTCCGAGCAGATCGACGCCTATCGCTCGCTGGGACGCGATCCGCTGATCACCCTGGGAGCGCCCCGCATCCTGGCCGGCATCTTCGTCATGCCCCTCCTGGTCGGCATCGCCAATGTGGTGGGGGTCTTCGCGGGGATGGTGGCCGCGCAGATCAGCCTCGGCCTCGGCGTCGACAGCTTTCTCTACGGGGCGCGGGTCCTCTGGCACTCCTGGGATCTGGTCTATTCGCTCCTCAAGGCGATCGTCTTCGGCTTCGCCATCCCCCTGATCGCCATCCACATGGGGCTCCGCACGCAGGGGGGAGCCGAGGGAGTGGGACGCACCACCACCGCTTCGGTCATGTTCCAGACGCTGACCGTCTTCATCCTCGACGCGGCCTTTCCGCCGCTCTTCCTCAACTGATCCCGAGGGGTCCGGCACGGCCTCGCCCGCCCCGGCCCCGCACAGCTTCGAGTCCGGTCCCGAACATGGAATCCCGCGCCGTCATTCGCTACCGCAACACGCACAAGGCCTTCAAGCGCCCGGTGCTGGCCGGGGTCTGGCTTGACGTCCACGAAGGTGAAATGTTCGCGCTCTTCGGACCCTCCGGAACGGGGAAGAGCGTGCTTCTCAAGACGACGATCGGGCTGATCGTGCCGGATCTGGGCGATGTGGAGGTCGGGGGCCGCTCGGTCCACTTCGGCGGACGCTCCGCGCTGGATGCGGTTCGCAGCGAGGTCGGCTATGTTTTTCAGCAGGCGGCGCTCTTCGATTCGCTCAACGTCTATCGCAATGTGGCGATGGGGCTGACCCACGCCCGGCTGCGCGCCATGAGCAACGTCGAGACGGCCCGGGCGGTGTGGCGGGCGCTGGAGCTCGTGAACCTCGAGCCGGCCGAGGTGCTCTCGATTCTGCCCTCGGAGCTCTCGGGGGGAATGAAGAAGCGAGTGGGGATTGCGCGCGCGATCGTGGGGCGGCCGCGGATTCTGCTCTGGGACGAACCCACCACCGGACTCGATCCGGTGAACACCGCCGCGGTCGAACGGCTGATCAAGGGATTGGCCGAGGAGCTGCGGATCACCTCGGTTCTCGTCACCCACGATGTGGAGGGGGCGCTCTGGATGTGCGACCGGGTGGCGATGTTGGAGGGCGGGCGCATCCGCTTCTGCGGGACTCCGGGCGAGTTTCAGGCCGGAACGGATCCGGTGGTGCGGGCCTTCGTGGACCGGGCGGCGGCCGAAGCCGCGCTCGACGCGGTGGAGATGACCTGAGGTCGCGGGCCGCCCGGCGACGCGGACGGAACGCAATGGACAGAGAGTCGAAAGAGGACAGCGAGCCGAAAGAGGACAGAGAGTCGAAAGAGGGAAGATGACATGAATGAGAGTGAGACAGGATGAGCGAACCAATCTCCTCCTCCGGGCGCCGACTGTCCGATGCGGAGGTCTTGCGCGCGGTTCCGCCGATGGCCGGGGCACGCGAGTTCCGGGTGGGGATCTTTGTGATCCTCGGGGTGGCGGGATTCCTCACCGTGCTCTATCTGATGACCAGTCCGGCGCTCTTCCGCGGGCGCTACATGGTCGTGACCGAGGTGCCGACCGCGCAGGGGATCCGGCATGGGGACCCGGTGCGCATGCGCGGCATCAATATCGGGCGGGTGTACGGCTTTGCGCTGGCGCCGGGCGGCGGCGTCCACCTGACGCTGGAGCTCGAGGGCGAGTACCGGATCCCGGCGCCGGCCCGCGCCGAGCTGAGCGCGGAGGGCGTGCTGGGCGGGATGGTCGTCTCGGTGATTCCCGGACCGGGGCCGGAGGAGGTGGCGCCCGGAACGCTGATCCCCGGCCAGTCGATCCAGGGGGTCTTCGAGGCGGCGGGCGCCATTGCGGGTCCGGCGGGCGATGTCCTGGCCCGCATGCAGCGCTTCCTGGCGGACTCGACCATCATGAACACCGGCGAAGCGATGACCGAGCTGCGCCGGTTGCTGGGCGAGTTCAACGAGATCGTCGACGGCCAGGCGAAGCACCTGGACTCGCTGGTCGCGACGGTTGGGCGGGCGGCCGTCAATGTGGAGGGGATCACGGCCTCGGAGGACTGGGACAGCACCCTGGTTGCGGCGCGGAACACGGCGGCCTCCCTGGCGCGCATCAGCCAGGGGACGGAGAGCGCGGTTCAGTCGCTCGACTCGATTCTGGCCGGTCTGGCAGGGGGCAAGGGCACTCTGGGCCAACTCCTGGCCAGCGACAGCCTCTACCACCACCTGGACGCGGCGATCGTCAGTCTTGACAAGCTCCTGGTGGATCTGCGCGAGAACCCCGACCGCTACGTGCGCATCGAGATCTTCTGAGTTCCGGCCCCTGCGCGGGCCGGCCCGGATCTTCGCCTTGGGGGAAAGGGCGCGCGCGCACCCCCCCCTTTTTTGCGGTTTGCCCCTCGGTCGTTGCGCTCAAACGCCCGGGCCTTTGCGCCCGCCGGCGTTGAGCGTTGCGCCTACCAGCCGGGTCCGAAGCTGAATCCCCAGTGCCATCCCTTCCTCGGCCGCTGCCAGGGATAGGCGTAATAGGTCTCGAACAGGAACATGCCCAGCAGGTTCATCCGCGCCGAGACGCCGCTGGAGGCCAACGGGATCCGGTCCAGCGAGTCGCGCGACCACACCAACTGCGCCGGACGCTCGGTGTCCCACGCCAGCCCCACATCGGTGAAGATCGTCAGCTCGATCGGGATGTAGGGGAAGTCGATCAGCCCGAACTCCTCGATCCCGGTGAAGGGGAAGCGAAACTCGATGTTGAAGACCCCCAGGCGGTGCCCGTAGAGCCGGTCGATCAGTGGACAGGTCGATCCGGTGATGGTGATCCGCGTGCTCTCGGGGCACTCGTTGCTGTTTTCGAAGGAGTTCCAGGCATAGCCGCGGATGAAGGATCCGAAGCCGAGGAAGTAGGTGCCAAGCTGCTGTTCGTCGAGTCCCCTGATGTCGCCGTAGCGCCCTAGGTACAGACCGCGAGTCGCCAGCGTCAGCGGGCCGCCTTCGTTGAAGTAGCGCCGGTAGTCCGCCGTGACGGTGTTGAAGTTGACGGTGCCGTAGGCGAACTCGGTCCCGAAGCGGAAGCGCTCGCCGCGAACCGGACTGGTGAAGGCGTTGTAGGAGTTGTCGCCGACGAACGACAGCGAGGCCGTGGCGAAGTGAAGGGGGGAGCGCCATTCCTCCTGGACGCGTTCGAAGGCGACGATCTGCTGGAAGGGATTGGTGTAGTAGATGTCGCGCTCGAGATCGAAGCCGTAGCGGGTGATCCCCAGTCCCCCCTCGATGCGGCGCGTCCCGGAGAGCGGATAGGCGAGCACGCCCTGCGCGGCGTCCACATAGATCCGTTCCCGGTAGATCTGGAACTGGTCGAGGCCATAGAAGAAGTACTGCCGGATGATGGGGATGTGCTGCACGTTGGCGCCCCAGTTCCAGCGGTTCTTCTGGTTGAGATAGGTCGCCTGGCCGCCGATGTCCTTGATCGTGCCGTTGGCCATGAGCGCCAGGCCGAGAAAGCGGTCGCCCAGCATGTCGGAAAAGACCGCGTAGGTGCTGCCGGCCACATAGGATCCGTAGGGATCGGTTCCCACCCCGATATTGGGCTGTCCCACATAGTCGAGCGCCAGCGAGGGCTCGTAGCTCTCGGACTGTTCGCCGGTGTAGACCTCGTCGGAGACCAGACCGGTCAGCGGATCGGCGAGGTAGCCGGCGATGCGGCTGCGAATTCGGGGCGCGCCCGGCGGCAGCATCCGGCCGGGGTGGCCGCCGCGGTCGGCGACGACGTCCAGCAGGGTGGACATCTCGTCGGGCCGCCCCGTGTTGACGATGTAGCCGCGTTCGTGGAAGACCGAGAAGGCGAGCAGATCCTGCGCCGCCGAATAGGAGAAGGCGGGCGAGAGCGCGGTGATGCCGCTGACCCCGGTGGCCGCGCGGGTGATTCGCCGCATCTCGCCGTCGGACAGCCTCAGGTGGAAGATGTCGGGGAAGCCGTCGGGATCGGAGACGAAGAAGATGCCCTCGCCGGTGCGGTCGAAGACCGGGTTGATGTGCTTGGCCCCGGCGAAGACGGTCAGCGGTTCGACCCTCTGCGTCTCCAGATCCAGGAAGGCCAGCACGTAGTTTCCGAAGACGAGCTCGTCGAAGTTGGTGTCGGATCCGCGGTCCGAGACGAAGGCCAGCCTCCGCCCGTCCGGCGACCAGGCCGCGTGGAGATCGGCGTGCCGGTCGTTGGTGAGCTGCTGCACGCTTCCGCCTGCGAGGTCATAGAGGTAGAGGTCGGAGATTCCCCCGCGAAGTCCGGTGAAGGCGATCTGCCGCCCGTCCGGCGACCAGGCCGGATTCTGGATCGCGCCCAGCCCCTCGATCGAGATGCGGTCCTCGATTCTTCCGCTCTGCACGTCGAGAATCGCCAACTGGTTGTCGCCCCCCGAGAAGATCACGAAGGCGAGCTTGCGGCTGTCCGGCGACCACGACCCGCTGCTGTCGATGTAGCGGATCCCGTCGATGTAGGGAGTCTCGTTGCGCTGCAGCGGACGCAGGATCCGTCCGGTCTCCACCTCGGCCAGGAAGAGATCCATCGAGAAGAGGTCCTTTTCGGACTGAAATACGATGTAGCGCCCGTCGGGGCTCAGCGAGGGGGCCACATTGGTTCGTCCCCCGCCGCACTCGACGCAGAGCAGCACGTCGCCGGTCTCGTAGGGGATCGACTTGCCCGCCATGAGCGGCCGGTACTCGGTCTCCACCGCATCCCACCACTGCATCGCGATCGTGTCCTCGGACATGGCGAAGATCTGCCCGATCGCGGGCTCCCAACCGGTCCTGAGCGCGGTGCGGAAGAAATCCTGCACGGCGTCGTCGCCATAGGTTCCGCCCAGATACGAGATGAAGCCCTGGCCGAAGCGGTAGGCGAAGTACTTCGGGTCGCGGGTGATCTCCTTCAGGGTGGGCTTGTCGTCGCGGAGGATGTGGTCGCGCAGCCACATCGCGGTGTGGGGGTGTTCGCGCCCCATTGACATGTATTCCGCCATCCCCTCGACGACCCAGAGGGGAAGCGCCGCCAGCCGCATGATCCCGCCGCCGCTCCGGCTCTGCGAGATGTTGTACTGGAAGGCGTGCACGAGCTCGTGGCCCAGGATTCGGTCGGTCTCGCCGTAGGAGGCGTTCAGCGGCATGATGACGCGGTTCTTGAGCGACTCGGTGACGCCGCCGGTGCCCTGTCCGATCGCGCCCTGCAGGGTGTTGGTCTGCTGGAAGTCGGGGTGGTCCGCGTAGATGATCAGCGGCTTGGCCGTGTCGAACTCGTGTTGGAAGGCTCGCGACAGGCGTTCGTACCACCGCTCCGCGAGCCGCGCGATGTCCTCGACCGCCCTCTCGGCCTCGGGGTAGTAGTGGATCTCCCAGTTCTGCGTGGTGAGAACCCGGAAGTCGAAGCCGCCCTCGTACTGCACCTTGTTGCGCCCGAAGTACTGGCCGGAAGCGGGCAACGCCCCGGCGAGAAGAAGGGTCCACGCCGCCAGCGCGCCCGCGAGGAGGCGGTCCACCGGAATGAGGCGGTCCACCGGAAGAGGGAATCGCCGTCCCCGCCCCGCCTTCCCCCTCGTCGCACTCCGACCGATCCTTGCGGCCCCGCTCCCTGCAACCATGAAATTCCCTGTCGACATGACCAGCCTCTCTTCCCCTGGGTGAACGATCGGGCCAGAATTCCCTGGACGGCGCCCCCGCGATGCCTGTCGTCATACACGGCGCGGGTCCGCCGGGATCCCCCGCCGCATGGAACTCCCCGAACGATGCGCACACGACCCACATAGCGCACACGACCCACATAAGGATACAACTCCCGGGACCGCCATGACCACAGCAGCCCGCATGGCGCTCGGCGCGATCTTCGCCGCCGCCGCGACCGCATGCACCCCCGACACCCCGCCCGCGCCCGCCGTTGGCGAGATCGCCCTTCCGGCCGCCGCGGGGTCCGCGCACCCGCACCTGGAGGCGGCCGCGGGAGGGGTCTGGATGAGCTGGACCGAACCCGCGCCGGGGGGCCACCGGGTGAAGGTGGCGTTTCTGGAGGGGACGGAGGCCGCGAGCGGGGAGGCGTCCGCAGGGGGGGAGATCGGCGGCGGCGGGGAAGGGGAGGCCGGCGAGGCCGCGTGGGGAGGGCGGTGGACCGCGCCGGCGACGGTGGCCGAATCGGATGGCTTCTTCGTGAACTGGGCCGACTTTCCCTCTGTCCGGGTCTTCGGCGGCCGCCTCTTCGCGCACTGGCTGGAGCGCGGCGGCGAAGCGACCTACGACTACGGAGTGCGGATCGCATGGTCGGACGACCAGGGGGCCACCTGGTCGCCCCCCTTCACCCCGCATGAGGACGGCACCCCGACCGAACATGGATTCGTCTCCTTCTTCGAGGAGCGGGGCGTGGTCTGGGCCGCGTGGCTCGATGGCCGCGCGATGACCGAACCGTGGGGACCGATGTCTCTCCGGGCGAGGGCGGTCGCGGCCGGGCGGCGGGCGGTGGACGCGGCGCTGCCGGACGACGAGGCGGCCGGGTTGCCGCGCGAGGGTTCCGGGCCGGAAACCGTGGTGGACGAGATGACCTGCGAGTGCTGCCAGACCGACGCCGCGGTCGTGGAGGGAGTGCCGGTCGTGGTCTACCGCGACCGGGCCGAGGGCGAAATCCGCGACATCTACGCCAGCCGCCGCGTCGACGGACGCTGGCTTCCCGGCCACCCGGTCCACGCCGACGGCTGGGTCTTCGGCGGCTGCCCCGTCAACGGCCCCGCGGTCGCCGCCCGGGACGCGGATCTCGCCGTGGCCTGGTTCACCGCCCCGGACGCCGAACCCCGCGTCCATCTTGCCTTCTCGCGCGACGGCGCCCGCACCTTTGCGTCCCCCCTGCGCGTGGACGAGGGCCGCCCCATCGGCCGAGTCGATCTCGTCCTCCTGGAGGACGGCTCCGCCTTCGTCACCTGGCTGGAGGACGCGCCCGGCCGCCCCGGCTCCGCCACCCGCGCCGGGGCCGCGATCATGGGACGGCGCGTCTTCCCGGACGGCGCCCCGGGCCCGGCCCTCGCCCTGGCGCCCTCGTCGTCTGCCCGCGCCTCGGGGTTTCCCCGCATCGCGCCCCTTGGCGAGGATCGAATCGTCGTGGCCTGGACCGATCCTGCCGGTGCCGGCCGCATTCGCGCCCGCGTCGTCGCGCTGCCTCCTGTCGCTCCCGCCCCCTGACCGGCCACCCTCCTCGTGATCGCGCCCCCCGGCGCCAATCGAGCCGCCCATCCCCGACCGGGCATCCAGCCATCCGGTCCCGCTCCCCGGCCAGCCGCCCCCTGACCGGCCGCCCCCATCGCCCACGCCGCCGCCCCGTCCATGACCCTCCAGGACCTCGAAACCCCCGCCGGGATCGTCGATCTGGCCCGCGCCCGCGCCAACATCGACCGGACCGCCCGCTACTGCCGCGAACACGGCATCTCCTGGCGTCCCCATGTCAAGACGCACAAGTCGCTCGAGATGGCGCGTCTGCAGATCGCCGCCGGGGCCTCCGGACTCACCGTCGCCACCCCGCGCGAAGCCGAGGTCATGGCCCGCGCGACCGACGACCTCCTCTTCGCCCATCCCCCCGCCCACCCCGCCAAGATCCGGCGCCTCGCCGCCCTCCCCGGGGAGCTGACCGTGCGGGTCGCCCTCGATTCGCTCTCCGTTCTGCGAGATCTATGCCGCGCCGGGGCCGCCGCCGGACGCACCTTCGGGATCCTCGTCGAGATGGACGCGGGCGCGCGCCGCACCGGAGTCCTTCAACCCGCCGACGCCCTTCGCCTCGCCGAGGCCGCGGCCACGCTCCCCGGAGGCCGCTTCGACGGTCTCGCCCTCTACCCCGGCATCCGGCTGCCCCGCGCCGGGCTGGCCCCGGCCCTCGCCCGCCTTGCCCGCCGCCTCGAATCCTTCCGCGCCGCCCTCGCCCGCGCCGGGCTTCCCCCCCGCATCGTCTCCGGCGGCTCCACCCCGACGCTGTGGAACTCGCACAGGATCCCCGGCCTCACCGAGATCCGCCCCGGCACCTGCATCTACAACGATCGCGACATCGTGGGCATGGGCGCCGCGGCCCCCGAGCAGCTCGCCTACTCCGTTCTTGCCACCGTAGTCAGCACCGCCGTTCCCGGCCAGGCGGTCGTCGACGCGGGCTCCAAGGCGATCTCGCGCGAAGTCCTCGGCTCCGGCGACCCCGGATTCGGCGTCCTCCTCGACCGCCCCGGGGTGTTGGTTCGCGCCGTCAACGAGGAGCACGGCATGCTCGACCTCGCCGCAACGACCTGGCGTCCCGCCGTCGGCGAACAGGTGCGCATCGTCCCCAACCACGTCTGCGTCTCGGTCAACCTCCAGGACCGCCTCTGGGGATTCGAGCGTCCCGGCGGCCCCCTGCGCCCGATCGCCCTCGACGCCCGCGGACGCGCGCCGGATCCCGCTTCGGCCGCGCAACCGAGCAGAGCGAGCGCCCCATGAACCGCCGCAAATGAGCAAGTCCGCCCCCATGCCTTCGCCCGCCTCGACGCCCTCGTCGGCCGCCTCGCCATCCAATCCTTCCAGAGGGGCCGCTTCCGTCCAATCCTCTTCCGCCGGCCCGTCTTCCACCGACCCGTCTTCCCTCCAACCCGCTTCCCTCCCGGCCGCTCCCCTCGCCCCCGGCCGCTTCGCCGAAATCGCCGCCCGCTTCCCCCGGCTTCGCATCGTCGTCCTCGGCGACGTCATGCTCGACCGCTACATCTCGGGCCCCACCGACCGCATCTCGCCCGAGGCGCCGGTGCCGGTCGTCCGCGTTGCGCGCGAGTGGGAGGCCCCGGGCGGCGCGGCGAATGTGGCGACCAATGTCCTCTCCCTTGGCGCCCGCTGCGATGTGGTTGGGGTGGGGAGCGAGGACGGACCGGGTCGCGCGGTCCGGCGGATCCTCCTGAATCGGGGCGCCGCCTGCCACATTGAGCCTGCGGAAGGGCGGGGCACGACCGTCAAGACGCGGATCCTCGCGCGGGGCCAGCAGGTGGTGCGCATCGACCGCGAGGAGACCGCCCCCGTCCCCGCCCCGGTGCGGGCCGCTCTGGAGTCGCGTCTGCGCGAGCTGCTGCCCGGGGCCGATGCGCTCATTCTGGCCGACTACGACAAGGGCGCGCTCTCGCCGGAGCTGATCGGCTTCGCCACCCGGGCCGCGCGCGAGGCGGGCCTGCCCGTCTTCGCCGATCCGAAGGCGCGCCACTTCTTTCACTATGGCGGCTCCCCGACCCGTGGCGGCTCCGAGGCCAGCGGCGGCTCCGAGGCCAGCGGCGGCTCCCTGACCCGTGGCGGCTCCCTGACCCGTGGCGGCTCCTCGAAACGGGGCGGTTCCTCGAAAAGCGGGGGCGCGGCAAAGAGCGGCGCCGCGACGCTCCTCAAGCCGAACCGGGCCGAGATCGAGGCCGCGCTCGGAGAGAGGGCGCGCCCCGACGATGCGCGCTGGATGGAGGCCGCGCGCCGCCGCACCGGGGCCGAACACCTGCTCCTCACCCTGGGCGCCGCCGGGATGGCGCTGGCCTCGCCGGGGGGCGCGGTGCGGCGCTTCCGGGTGGCCGCGCAAGCCGTCTACGACGTCTCGGGCGCGGGCGACACCGTGATTGCGGCGGTGGCGGCGGGGTGGGGGGCGGGCGGGCGCCCGGAGGAGGCGGTGGCCATTGCGGCCCATGCGGCGGCCATCGGGGTGGGGCGGGTGGGGGTGGCGACGGTCGCCCCGGCCGAGATCGCGGCGCGGCTGGCGGCGGAGTGATGCCCGGCCGCGTCGCCGCGATGATCGCGCTGGTCCAGGTGGCCGCCTGCACCGGCGGGCAGGGCTCGGCGGGCGGTCCGGGCCTGGACGGTCTGGGCGACGCCCTCTACACCCTGCCCCCCCTCTCCACCGGGGAGCGGGACACCGTCCGGCTGGTCGCCGGCGAATATCGGCGCCGGTACGACGAATCCTCGGCAACCCTTCGCCGCGTCTTCCTCTCCGGCCTTGTCGCCCGCGGGGAGCTCGACGGAAGGGTCGGCGAGGATGCGGCGGTGATCCTCGTCGACCAACCCGGCGGCAGCGGCACATTCCATCACCTGGCCGCGCTCATGCGGAGAGCGGATGGATGGGAGAGCCCGGCCGCCGTTTTTCTGGGGGACCGAATCCGCATTGATTCGCTCTCGATCCAAAGCGACGACGGGACGATTTCAGTGACCTTCCGGACCCGGGCCGAAGGGGCGCCGATGGCGGCGGAACCCACGGTGACGCAGACGCGGCGCTACCGCATGGCCGGGGACTCGCTCGCCCGGGTGGAGAGGAGGGAATCCATCCCGGCCGATGGCCCACGCCAGGTCGGCCGGCTCGATCGGAGACCTTGCCAAAGTCCCGGCGGTTGAAGGCGGCCGGTGCGTTCGCGCGGCCCGGGTCGCGCTCGCCCCGGATTCGCGGCGTTCGCCGGCCGTCCTATATTGCAACTCTCATCGCCGCGTGCGTGGCCGGTCCTGGCCGCCGGGCGCACCCGGGCCGAATGCCGCATCCCCCGCAGGAGCTTCCCATGAGAGTCCGCCGTCCCCCCACCGCCCCGATCCTCTTCCTCCTCCCCTTCCTCCTTCCCGCCCTCCCCGCCACCGCCCAGCAGCCCACCGGCCTCCTCGACATGGACACCTACATGGAGATGGAATCGGTCGGCAGCCCCCGGATCTCGCCCGACGGCAGCCACATCCTCTTCACGCGCGGCAGCGTCGACAAGATGAACGACCGCAACCGGAGCGAGCTGATGATCATGGATCTGGCCACGCGCCGGATCCGCGAGCTGGAAACCGGGAGCTTCGAGGTGTCCTCGCCGATCTGGTCGCCGGACGGGCAGCGCATCGCCTTCCTCTCGGACAAGAGCGGGACCAACCAGATCCACGTCATGTGGCTCGACACGCGCGAGACGAAACAGCTCACCAACCTGGACCGGTCCCCCGGGGGAATCCGCTGGTCGCCCGACGGCACGCGGATCTCCTTCACGCAGTTCATCCCCGAGACCGGATCGCCGCTCCCGATCAGGATGCCGGCCTTCCCGCGAGGCGCGGATCTGGCCCGGCCCGCCGTCGTCGAGGACCGGATCGCCTGGGCGCGCGACGGACGCGGACTCACGCCCCGGGGCAACACGCAGATCTTCGTCGTGGACGCCGACCTGGGCGGCACCCCGCGCCAGATCACCTTCGGCGACACCTCGCACGGCAATCCCCGCTGGTCCCCCGACGGGACGACGCTCTACTTCAGCGGCGACCTGACCCCGCCGGAGGGCTACGAGCGCGGCAACTCCGAGGTCCACGCCATCGATCTGGCCACCCTGGAGATCGCCACCCTGACCGATCGCCTGGGCCCCGACAACGGCCCCGTCCCCTCGCCCGACGGCCGCATGATCGCCTACACCGGCTACGACCAGAACGAGAACTACAGCAATCTGTCGAATCTCTACCTGATGAACGCCGACGGCTCCGGCAGCCGCATGATCGCAGGCAACCTCAAGAACTCGCCGAGCGGCGTCACCTGGGCCCCCGACGGCTCCGGCCTCTACTACACCCTGGGGGAGGAGGGCTCGTCGAACCTTCACTTCGTCTCCACCGATGGCGAGATCGAGCAGGTGACCGACGGCGTCCACTACATCTCCGGCGTCTCGATCGCGAAGAACGGCGCCGCGGCCGCCACCAACTCCACCTTCTACCGCCCGAGCCACCTGGTCGCCTTCGATCTGGACAACGCGGGCGAGCTCGAAACGCTGGTCGACTACAACGAGGATGTCCTCGGCAACATCGAGCTCGGCGAGGTGGAAGAGATCTGGACCGAGTCCTTCGACGGCTGGCCGGTCCAGGGCTGGCTCATGAAGCCCGCCAACTTCGAGCCCGGGAAGAAGTATCCGCTGCTCCTCTGGATCCATGGCGGGCCGGTCTCGATGTACACCGTCCGCTGGAACTGGAACTGGCAGAACTTCGCCGCCGACGGCTACGCGGTCCTCTGGATGAACCCGCGCGGCAGCACCGGATACGGCCAGGACTTCGTCAACGGGATCAACTACCTCTACCCCGGCAACGATTTCCACGACCTCATGGCGAGCGTCGACGCGGCGATCGACCGCGGCTTCATCGACGAGGACAACATGTTCGTCACCGGGAGCAGCGGGGGCGGGGTGCTGACCGCCTGGATCGTCGGCCATACCGACCGCTTCCGCGCCGCCGTCTCGCAGCGGCCGGTCATCAACTGGCACTCCTTCGTGGGGACGACCGACGGATCGGGATGGTACCGGCGCTTCCGCTCCTTCCCCTGGGAGGATCCGATGGAGTACGCCGAGCGCTCGCCGCTCCACTACGTCGGGAATGTGACCACGCCGACGATGCTGCTCTCGGGCGTGGAGGATCTGCGCACCCCGATGCCGCAGGCCGAGGAGTTCTACCGGGCGCTCAAGGTGCTCGGGCAGGAGACGATGCACGTCAAGATTCCCGACGAATACCACGGTTCGCGCGCGGTCTCGCACCGCATCATGACGCAGCTCTACCTCAAGGCCTGGTTCGACAAGTTCCGCGACAAGCCGATTGCCTAGGAGACCATTCATGCCGCAGCTCACCCGCATCGACACCGACGCCGCGCCGGGCGCGCTCGGCCCCTACTCCCAGGCCGTCTCCTGCGACGGCTGGGTCTTCGCGTCGGGACAGATCGCGATCGATCCCGCCACCGAGAGCCTGATCGACGGAGACGTGTCGGCGCAGACCGACCGCGTGCTGCGCAATCTGGCCGCCGTGCTGGACGCGGCCGGGGCCAGCCTGCGGACGGTGGTGAAGACGACGGTCTTCCTCTCGGACATGGCCAACTTCTCCGCGATGAACGAGGTCTATGCGCGCCACTTCGGCGATCACCGGCCCGCGCGGGCGACGGTGGCGGTAGCGGGGTTGCCGAAGGGGGTGGACGTCGAGATCGAGGCGGTGGCGAGGGCGGGAGGCGGGAACGAATGGAATGGAGGCGGGTAGATCGGAGGGTCGCTTCGGCGGATGCCCGGGCGAGCGCCGGCAGCCCGTGGACACTGCCTCGCGGTGTTTGTCCACGGGCTGCCAGGGGACAGGGCGGAGATGACAATTCTTGACCGGAGATCGAGCGCGCGGGGATCCCGTGGCCGGCGGGGACGGACCGCGACGCCTCCGTCGATCGCGAAATCGTCGATCGCGAAATCCGCATCGAGGGCGACCCCTGAACCCAGGGCGGCGTCCGCATCGATCGCGACGCTTCTGTCGTTCGCGGCGCTTCCATTGACGGCGTTGCTTCCGGGCGCGCCGGGCCTGCATCTCCCGGCGGCGGCCCAGCCGAGCGCGACCGCGGCGGCCGACTCCATCTCCAGCCCCTGGCTCGACGAGACCGCCCGGCGTCTGATCCTCGGCGCCCGCGCCGCCCGCGACACCGCGCTCCTCGCCATCGACGGCTACACGGCGAAGCTCAGCGAGCGCACCTGGGTCGAGATGCCCTTCGGCCGCCGCACCTCGTCCTTTCTCGAGGGCGAATACGCCTCGCGGGTGCGTTGGTCGCGCGGCGAGCCGACGATCGTGCGCCAGCTCGGCAGCCGTGCCCGCAGTCCCTTCCTACCCACCGAACGCGCCGACACGATCTGGACCCCGCAGGCGGGCCGCTACGCCGCCGACCCGATGCGCGATCCCTTCGACTTCGCCTTCCTGGCGGTCGCCAACGGACGGCCCCCGCCCTACAAGGTCATCCGCAGTCCGCTGGAGGAGGATTCGGAGCGCTTCTACCGCTTCCGCTCCGGCGACACCCTGACGATCTCGCTCCCCGGCGGCGAGAGGGTGCAGGCGGTGCAGGTGACGGCCATCCCAAGGGTTCGCAGCGTGCGGCTGACCCCGGCCATCCTCTGGATCGAGCCGGAGTCGTTCGGTCTGGCGCGGGTGGCATACCGGATCGCGAAGCGAATCGACGACGAGTTCTCCTTTTCCTTCTTCGACCGGGAGGGCCGTTTCGCTCCCGGCATGCGGATCGACCTTCCCACCCTGGAGGGCGAAGAGGAGGCGGGAGCCGATTCGACCGCCGCCACCGAATCCGACGACCCTCCCGACACCCCCGGCGAGCGTCTCTCGTCCATCTTCGCCGACCTCTTCAGCGGCCTCGTCATCTATCTCTCTCCGCCGATGGCCATGGACCTCCGCGCGGTGGTGGTCGACTACCAGCTTCGCGATCTCCGCTACTGGCTTCCGCGCGCGGCGCGCTGGGAGGGAACGGTCGGCCCCGCCGAGGACGTGTATCCCGACGGACGCCCCACGACGCCTTTCCCCTTTCGCATGGACTGGGCCTTCGAGATCGAGGAGATCCACGAGGCGGGGGACGCTGGGGCGCCGACGGCGGCCGAGGTGCTGGAGGACTGGCGGCAGATCGGCGACCGGGTGCAGGGCGAGCTGGAGGATGCGGGCCCGGACGATGTCGTGGCGCTCATGCCGCGCAGCCGAAGCGCGCTGCTGACGAGCGAGGATCTGCCCCCGCCGATGCGCGAGGGAGGGATCGGGGCGCCTGACCCCGCAACGGCGGATGCGCTGGCCGACGAGCTGGCGGGGATCGCGCCCGCGGGCGGCGAAACCGGAGATGCGGCCGCGCTGGAGTCGAATCCCTGGAGCTTCGATCCGCCCTACTCCTCGCTGTATCTGATGCGATTCAACGATGTGGAGGGAATTTCGGTCGGGTCGCGGGTGGCGCGCAGCTTCGGCCGGACGCGGGCGAACCTGACGGTGCGGGCGGGGCTGGATTCGCGGGAGGCTCCCGACGCGATCCTCACGCTGTCGCGGGCTTTCGGACGCGCGCGGGTTGTGGGGAACGTCTACCGCACGCTGGAGATCCCCCAGGAGGGCCTGGTTGTGCGCGGCCGTCCCCTGGAGGACTACAACTGGTCGCACGGCGTCGCGCTGCGGATTCTGCCCGGCGAGGGCCGGCGCGACTGGGTCTCGCTGGAGGGCTTTGCAAGACGCGAGACGGAGCTGGAGGGGGACAGCCGTTTCGACCGTTTCGGGGCCGAGCTGGATTTGCGGCCGTGGTGGGGCGGCTCGCGCGACGAGGCCGGAGCGGGATTCAACGTGCGGGCCCGGGCGGTCCGGGGGGACAACCCGCACGAGAAGGCGAGCGCGACGGTGGCGACGGTGCTGCCGGTGGGCGCCGGACTCTCGCTGGGACTGGAGGCGGGGGCGGCGGGGCTGTGGGGAGAGCCGCGGCGGCGGGACCTCTGGCAGCTCGGCGGAACGGGCCGCTGGTTGCGCGGCCACGAGGGGGTGGCGCCGGAGCTGGCGGGCCACGGCGGCGTGCTCCGGGCGGAGACGGTGTGGCGGGGCAGGGCGGGGGTGCAGTGGCGGGTCCCGCAGTTCGGTCCGCTTCGGTACCTGGGTCCCCTTGGATTCCGGCTTTCGACCTTCGCCGACTGGGCGCGGGCCTGGGAGGTCGATCACGCGGCCTGGGGAATCGGGTTGGCGGCTTCCGACGGGCTCCTGCGGCTGGATCTGGCGCGCGGAATCGAGCTGGACACGCCGGGGCTGACGCTGCCGAAGTGGCGGGTGCATCTGACGGGCGGGCGGTACTTCTGAAATCCGACTTGCCACGGCGGCGTTGCTCCTGTACACTTTCCCGCTGACGATCCGCCGAGCCGTCTTTGCGCTCCGGGCGGGTCGCATGGCCATTGGCCCAGACCGGGAAATGCCCGGATGACTATAGAGAAATGCTGGGCAAGCGCGTATCGGCGACAACCCGCAACCTGGAGGAGACGCAAATGATACGTCGAATGTTTACTGAAGGAAGCCGATGGAGTTCGGCGGGGCTGCTGGCTCTCGCGGCCAGCCTGGCTCTCGCGCCGAACCTCTCGGCCCAGACCGGCACCGTCACGGGCCGCGTGACCGACGCCGCGTCGTCGCGTCCGCTCGAGGCGGTCGCGGTGTCGATCCCGGGAACGGCGTTCGGCACGCTGACCAACGCGTCGGGGAGCTTCATCTTCCTGAACGTCCCGGCCGGGGAGTACACGGTTCGTTCGACCCGGGTCGGCTACCGCGAGGCCGAGCAGACCGTGACGGTGACGGCCGGTGGAACCGCGGAGCTCAACTTCGCGATCGAGCAGACGGCCATCGCGCTGGACGAGATCGTGGTCACCGGCGCCGGCATCGCGACCGAGAAGAGGAAGCTCGGGAACACGATTGCAACGATCAACACCGACGCGATCGAGAACGCCCCCGTCACCGACTTCAGCCAGCTCATCGCAGGCCGGGAAGCGGGCGTGGTGGCGCTGCCCTCATCGGGGTACACCGGCGAGGGCGCCCGCATCCGGGTGCGCGGATCCGCTTCGCTCACCCAGCTCAACGAGCCGATCGTCTATGTGGACGGGGTCCGGGTCGACCGTGGCGCCGTCGAGAACTTCAACGGCCAGGGCAACCCCTCGCGCCTCGACGACATCCCTCCCGAGTCGATTGAACGCATCGAGATCCTCAAGGGCGCCGCAGCCGCCACTCTGTACGGCACCGAGGCATCCAACGGCGTCATCCAGATCTTCACAAAGCGGGGATCGGCGGGCGCACCGCGGTTCACGGCGCAGGTTGACCTGACCGGCATCAATGCGCCGACCGACCGCATCCTGCCGGTGGCGGACTTTGCCGGCCGCGTGTGTTCGGACACCCCCAATTGTGACGGACTGGCGGATGCTCAGGCGCGCATGCAGCAGCGCTGGGGCGAATCGGTCGGGCCCTACGATGTCCTCGAACGCGACATCATCCCGGATTTGCTCACCACCGGTTTCGGACAGATCTACTCCGGTTCGGCCTCCGGCGGCTCGCAGACCTTCACCTATCACGTCTCCGGGCGGCTTGCGCATGAAGACGGGCCCTACGACGCGGCTCGCAATTTCGAGGTGATCGAGGGCGTCGAGCCCGAGACCGACGTGAATCGTCGCGCCACCGTCACGACGAACTTCACCGTGATCCCGCACGAACAGGTCCGGATTGGCGTAACCACCCTCTATTCCGACATGGAGCACCACACCCCGGACAACTCGAACAACATCTACGGGGTCTTCTCGTCCGCGCTGATGAGCCAGCTGCGCCTGGCGGACGAGGACAACTACTACGGTCAGCCGGCTTTCGCGACGCTGCGCGAGAACATGTACCAGATCAACACCACGAACTCGCAGCACTTCGTCGGCACCGCGAGCGCCGAGTACACCCCGATGGACGACTTCCGCCTCTCAAGCACCTTCGGGATCGACTTCACCTCCGACGACGCCGTGTCATTCCGCCCTTACGGCTGGAATGTGGACGGGTTCTCGGGATCGACCCCCGACGGAAGCCGGACGGTGCGAGCGAACCGCAGCCGGACGATCTCCGCGGACGTCAAGGGATCCTACATCTTCCGCACCGATCGGATTGAGAGCACCCTCCTCTTCGGCACGCAGGGGTTCCTCTCGCAGAGCCAGTCAACAGGGGGGGGGGGTAGAGACTTTCCCGGTCCCGGTCTGGAGACGCTTTCGGCTCTGGGCAATGAGAGTTCCACCGAGTACTGGGCACGGAACACGCAGATCGGCGGTTACCTCCAGGACCAGCTTGGCTGGGATGACTGGGCCTTCCTGACCGTGGGCGGACGCTGGGACGCCAACTCGGCCTTCGGCGCCGACTTCAGCACGGCCTTCTATCCGAAGGCTTCGGTCTCGCTCCTGCCGATGCAGGGACTTGACATGTCGATGGGCCCCTTTTCGACCTTCCGGCTTCGCGCTGCGGTGGGCCAGTCCGGGTTGCAGCCAGGCGCCTTCGACAAGTTCACCACCTTCTCCTCGCAGGGATCCGAAGTCGGCCCTGGCGTCCGGCCCGCGAACCTGGGCAACGACGCGCTCCGCCCCGAAGTCTCGACCGAGTGGGAGTTCGGTACCGAGATGGGCTTTGCCGAGGACACCTGGTCGCTCGACCTGACCTACTGGATGCGAAATGGCACCGACGTCATGGTTGCCCGCCAGTTCCCGGTCACGGGCGGCTTCACCCAGACGCAGTTGGACAACATTGGCGGGATGGAGGCCTACGGGGTCGAGGCGGCCATACGTGGCTCCGTCATCCAGAGCGAGGGCTTCTCGCTGAACGTATTCGCCAACACGGCCTACGAACAGCAGGAAATCACCGACATGGGGGGGGCGCCGCCTCTCAAGACCGGCGGTAGCTATCCCCGATATCGGAACTTCCTCGTCGAGGGCTATTCCCCCGCGGCGTTCTTCGGCGCCAAACTGGCGGATGTGGCCGTTCCGCTCAATATCCTCGCGCCGGTGGGTGGAGAATGCGTCGTCCCAACGCGTGAGCAGGCGCTGGAGTACTTCAGCCAGCCACGGAATCCCAATTCCTTCAAGCCGATCGCGATCGGCAACTCCACCTTCGGAACTCCAAATGGTAGCGTGGCTTCGCATAACTGCGGCGCCGGATTGCTGGACTCCTACCTGGGCAAGCCCACGCCGGACTTCGCCGGATCGGGTGGCTTCACGATGTCCTTTGCGGGCAACTTCGAGATCAACACGCTGTTCGAGTACAAGTTCGGTCACCAGGTTCAGGATCTGTCCGGAATGTTCCGGAGGGCGAACAACTTCATCGGCCGCAACACGCCCCGTTCCGCCGAGCTCTACTCGATCATGCTCAATCCCGCGTCGTCCGCCGAGCAACGCCTCGAGGCGGCGATCGCTTGGGCCGAGGAGATCGAGGGCCTGTCTCCCATGAGTGGGATGAACGGCATCTACGACGCCGACTGGATTCAGTTCCGCGAGCTGTCTCTCACCTATCGGGTGCCCACGACGATGGTGGAGGGCTTTGGGCTCTCGACTGCGACGCTGAACCTGGGCGCGCGCAATGTGAAGCTCTTCATGTTTGGCGACTATCCCGGTATGGATCCCGAGGGGAATGTGCTCGGGCGCTGCAACGGCGGACTGAACTGCAACTTCCTCGATTCCACCGAGGGATGGGGCATCCCGGTTCCGCGGCGAATCACCCTCAGCACCCGCGTGACCTTCTAGCCGGGACAAGGAGACAAGACAATGAAAAGCACAAGAAGAGACGCTCTTCGGAATCGCCTGTCCCTCATGGCGGTCACCTTCGCGGCCTTCTCGCTGGCGGCCTGCGGCGACCTGCTGGACGTGAGCAATCCCAACGACCTGGTCGAGGACGACATCCGCAAGGAGCCCGCCGCTTCTGCCGTGGTGAACGGGGCCCTGTCGCTCGTTTCCTCCTCCGTGTCGCAGTCCTGGCAGCCGTACCTCGTGGCTTCCGACGAGATGCGTTGGATCGGGTCGCGCGATGCCTGGCTCTCGCTGGACCTCGGCTTCGTCGACGATCCTCTCAACGAGTTCATCGACGGTCCCTTCCCCTCGATGGGACAGGCGCGCTGGATGTCCGATCAGGCGATCGAGATTCTGACCGAGCATGCCGGGAGCAACCCCGACCACAGATACGACCTGGCCCGCGCCAATCTGTACTCCGGCATCATGTACATGGTCATTGGCGAGATTCAGGAAGATTTCGCCTTCTCGCACAAGACCGAAGCGGGCATGCCCGTCGGCAGCGCCAACATGCACCAGGTGTTGGACGGCGCGATCTCGCGCTTCAGCGCGGCGATTTCCGGATTCAAGGAGACCGGCAACGACTCGGATGCCATGGATGCCATGGCATTGCGTGCGCGTGCGCGCCAGTCCCGAGCGATCTGGGACATCATCAATCCCTCGCCCTCCGGCAATGGACTTGCCAATTCAGGAGATGCCGGCGCCGATGCGGCTCAGGTGCTGGCGATGACCGGAGACGCCGACTGGCTCTACAACTTCAACTATTCCACAACCGGCGTGTCGAACTCCATGGCCGGATGGGTCAATGACCGCAAGGAAAACCAGATTGACCTGTCAATCGCCACAGTGAACGACGCGAACGACATCAATGGGATCGCGTTGCAGGATCCGATTGACATGGTCGACGACCCCGCGGTCGTCAAGTGGCTGAACCAGTGGAAGGGCGGAAACTACCTGGACAAGGGTGGTCCGTACCCGCCGCTCACGCTTGCATCGAGCCGGATGATGCATCTGATCCTGGCGGAAAACGCCCTCGCGAGCGGCGACGAGGCCACCTTCACCGAGCACGTCAACATGATCCGTGCCTATGACGGATTGACTCCGTACAGCGGTCAGATTTCGACAACGGACATGCTTCAGCACACGCGTCGCGTCAATGTCATGTTGCAGGGTCTGCGCCTCGCGGACATGTACCGCTGGGGGATCCAGGATCCCAAGTGGGACGGGCCCTCGGACGCGGTGACCTGCCCCGGAATCATGCTCCCGATCTCGATCATCGAGCGGCGAGCCAACGAGAACATCGACAACGCCTACTCGGCCTGCTAAGCCAGGGGTTATCGATTTCGCAATCCCGGCCCTGGGGCGGTCATTCGACCGCCCCAGGGCCTTCGCGCAACATATGGAGCGATATGGCACCTATCTTGTATGACTTCAGGCAGGACCCGGGCACCTCCGAGCATTGCGGCCACAGCGCCGAGCACCTTGCGCGGTCGCGGTCCTGCGCGGCGCCCCTCGTCTTCGCGGCGGCGCTCGCTCTTGGCGCTTGCGGCCTCTTCGAGGACCTCACTCCCGAGAATATCGCCTTCGAAATGACCGGCGAAGACGGCGCGCGCACGGAGGTCGTCTACGCCACCGATTTCGTGGCGGGAGTGGATGCGGGGGGAGTCACCCACGTGCAGGTCTTCAACTCCGACACCGTCTTCCATACGTTGCCCATAGACACCGTCATGAGCATCGCGGAGGACCAGCGCTGGCTTGTGCACGTCTCCAGCCTGGATGGCGACACTCTGGATGTGACCGTCGTAGTCAATGTCGACGGCCGCACCCTGGTTTCCCGGGGGGGCGGGATCTTTCCCGAGGCGCCCTGGCAGTACGTCTACGTATTCAACGAGCAGCTCACTGGCGATGTGGAAGTGACCTTCTGATGATCGGATCACTGAATCCTTGCGTTTGGCCGAAGCGGCGGGCGGGATCCGGTACGGGCAGAGCGCCGGGAACCATTCTGAGCCATCCCGAACCCGAACCTCGTCGGCGTCGCGGACTCGTCAGCCTGGTCCTTGCCGCCGGAAGGGGCCTCTTGCTTCTCATGGGTGCGACGGTCCTTTCGGGGTGCTTCAGCTATCTGCCGGTCGAGTCCCCAACCCCGGGTGCGATCGCGCGTCTTCGCGTTCCCGTCAACTCGGCAGTTGCCGCGCCGGGGGCACCCCCGGAGACCGCGACGGTAGAGGGCGTCGTGCTGGAAGCCGGCGACACCATCGTCATTGAGGTGCAGACGCGGCGCGAGATCGGGGCCTACCGCGAGTTCATCCAGGAGAACACCTACCGCATTGCCCGCTCAGATCTGGTCAGCGTCGAGATGCGCGAGCTGTCGCGGAATCGGTCGGTTGGCCTGGGCGCGGTGATCTTTGTGGGCGTGGGGGCGTTGGCCTGGCTGGCGGTGGGCCAGGGATCCGACAGCGCGGGCGACCTGATCGACAACGACAACACCCCTTCCGGCTTCACGATTCGCATACCGGTCCGGTAGCGGGGGGAAGCCACGCAGGTCCAGTTCGACCGTGGCGCCGGTCATGTTGCCTTCGTCGGCGGGCTGGCTGCGGCCACTGCCTTTTCGGCCCCCAATTCGCGCTTTCCGCAAAGTTGGCCCATTTCACCATCGGAATGCCCACCGAATGCGCCTATCGTTCCTGTACCCCTCGCTGGACCTGGCGGGGGGAATAGCCTAAAATGAACCAGGGACGATGAGGAGGTGCGGAATGACAGCAGTGGATTGGGGAATGTTCGGCGGCTTTGCCGCGATGATCACCGCACTGGTCACCACAGTAGCCTGGCTGCGGCGGGTCCAGACGAAGGAGATGGAAGCGCGCTTTGCTGCAGCCGAAGAGCGGCAGGCGGCGTTCGAGAAGGTCGTAATGGAGAGGTTTGCCGCGCTGGAGAGGATCGTGGACCAACGGTTCGCCGCGTCGGACAGAGTTCAGGCCGAGCGGTTTGCGGCGGTGGATCAGCGATTTGCGGCAACCGACCGGAGTCTTGCGGCATTGGAGGAATCCCAAGCCGAGCGTTTTGCCGCGTCAGACAGGGTTGAGGCCGAGCGGTTTGCGGCGGTGGACCAGCGATTTGCGGCATCAGACCGGACTCTTGCGGCATTGGAGGAATCCCAGGCGGAGCGGTTCGCCGCGTCAGACCGGGTTGAGGCCGAGCGGTTTGCGGCGGTGGACCAGCGATTTGCGGCAACCGACCAGAGTCTTGCGGCATTGGAGGAATCCCAGGCGGAGCGGTTCGCCGCGTCAGACAGAGTTCAGGCCGAGCGGTTTGCGGCGGTGGACCAGAGATTTGCGGCAACCGACCGGAGTCTTGCGGCATTGGAGGAATCCCAGGCGGAGCGGTTCGCCGCGTCAGACAGGGTTCAGGCCGAACGGTTTGCGGCAGTGGATCAGCGATTTGCGGCAACCGACCGGAGTCTTGCCGCATTGGAGGAATCCCAGGCGGAGCGGTTCGCCGCGTCAGACAGAGTTCAGGCCGAGCGGTTTGCCAAGGTAGATCAGCGGTTTGCGGCGATCGCAAGCGGTATTGACGCGACGAATCGGAGGATCGACGACCTGAGGAACGAGGTTCTCGGGCGAACGAGTGATTTCCGCGAGGAGATGTTCGACCGTATTGCGGACATGAGGGCGGACGGCGCCGCGCGCACGGAAGAGGTGAAGGAGCGGATCGCCGATTCCAGGGCCGCGTTGGATGGACGGTTCGACGACACGATCGGCCGATTTGACGATGTCACGGACCGCTTTGGCGACGCCAATGCCCGGATGGGCGACTTGCGGGCCGGGATCGAAAGCAGGATCACCGACCTGAAGACGGCAACCGAGGGACGGCTGGAGGACATGGGACACCGCATCGCCGATCTCCGGGAGAGAAGATCCGGCGGGCCGGTGGCTCTTCCATAGACGCGGCCGCCTTCGAACCACCAGCCGAAGGCAGCGCCGGATCAGCGCCCCGCCTTGGCGCACGGCGACGAATTCCGGTACTATCCCCGTTGCGCCGTTTCGCCAATGCCCGTTCCCGCCGCGACCGCTGGAGCCGTCGGCGCTTCGCCCCCGCGCGTCCGCCATTTTCCCGCATTCTTCCAACATCGCGCTGTTTCGCTTCCCCCATCCCTTCGCCCCCTACCCCCCCCCACCAGACCCCCACAAGGACCACCCTTCCCATGCGACACCAGCCGTCCCTTCCCGGCGCGCTCGCCCTCGGCGCCGCCCTCTTCGCCCTCGCCCCGCCCCCCTCTCCCGCCTCCGCCCAGGAAGCCTACCCCGAATCCCTCTGGGGTTCGCTGGAGTGGCGCAACGTCGGCCCCCCGCGCGGCGGCCGTTCGATCGCGGCGGCCGGATCCGGGGCGCGTCCCTTCGAGTACTTCATGGGCACGACCGGCGGCGGACTCTGGAAAACCACCGACGGCGGCCTGAACTGGCGGCCCGTCACCGACGGCCATATCGGCAGCGCCTCGATCGGGGCCGTTCAGGTCTGCGAATCCAACCCCGACATCGTCTACATGGGGACCGGCGAGACGCAGATTCGCGGCAACATCCAGCAGGGCGACGGCGCCTACAAATCCACCGACGGCGGCGAGAGCTGGGAGCGCGTCGGGCTGCGCGAGACCCAGAACATCGCCCGGATCCGGATTCACCCCGAGAACTGCGACGTCGCCTGGGCGGCGGCCTTCGGCAAGCACTCGGCCAACAATCCCGAGCGGGGCGTCTACAAGACCACCGACGGCGGCGAGAGCTGGCGCAAGGTTCTCTACAGGAGCGACGGGGCGGGCGCGGTGGACATCAGCGTCGACGCCACCAACCCCGACGTCATCTACGCATCGATCTGGGAGGCGTGGCGGCGCTCCTGGGGCATGTCCTCGGGCGGGCCGGACAGCGGCCTCTGGAAGTCGCTCGACGGGGGCGAGAGCTGGACCGAGATCACCGGCAATATCGGCCTCGCGCCGGGACCGGTCGGGAAGATCGGGGTCGCGGTCTCGCCGGCCGATCCCAACCGCGTCTGGGCGCTGATCGAGCACGAACCCGACGGGGGCGTCTGGCGTTCCGACGACGCGGGCGCCACCTGGGAGCGGGTCAACGACGAGCGCAAGTTGCGCCAGCGCGCCTTCTACTACACCCGCATCTACGCCGATCCCAACGACCGCGAGGTCATGTACGCGCTCAACACCGGGCTCTACCGGTCGCGCGACGGCGGCGAGACCTTCCCCCGCGGAATCCCGGTGCCGCACGGCGACAACCACGATCTCTGGATCGCGCCCGACGACTCCGACCGGATGATCAACGCGAACGACGGCGGCGCCAACGTCACCATGAACGGCGGCCGGAGCTGGACCGACCAGGACTATTCCACCGCGCAGTTCTACCGCGTCATCACCACCGAGCACACCCCCTATCACATCTGCGGCGGCCAGCAGGACAACTCGACCGCCTGCATCCCGGTGCGCGGCTGGAACCAGATGGCGGCGCGCGGGCCCGGCAACCGTTCCTGGTACTATGCGGTCGGCGGCTGCGAGAGCGGCTACGTCGCCCCCAACCCGATCGACCTCGACGTCTTCTACGCCGGCTGCTACGGCGGCAGCCTCTCGCGCTTCGACATGGGCACGGGGCAGACCCGCGCCGTCAACGTCTGGCCGGAGAACCCGATGGGGCAGTCGTCCGAGGACCTGATCCAGCGCGTGCAGTGGACGTTCCCGATCGTCTTCTCGCACCACGACCCCGAAGTCCTCTACACCGGCACCCAGCATGTGTGGAAGACGACGACCGAGGGGCAGAGCTGGGAGCGGATCAGTCCGGATCTGACCCGCGAAGACCCGATGACGATGGGACCCTCGGGCGGCCCGATCACCCGGGACCAGACCGGAGTGGAGACCTACGCGACCGTCTTCGCGATCGCCCCTTCGTACCACGACGCCGAGACGATCTGGGCCGGATCGGACGACGGCCTGGTGCACATTACCCGCGACGGCGGAATGAACTGGACCGACGTGACCCCGCCGGACGCCCCTGACTTCGTGCGCATCAACACGATCGAGGCGTCGCCGACCACGCCCGGCAAGGCCTACGTCTCGGGGATTCGCTACCTGGTGGACGACGACCGCGCCCCCTACATCTGGAAGACCGACGACCACGGGCAGTCCTGGACGAAGATCGTGAGCGGGATTCCGGAGGACGATTTCATTCGCGCCACCCGTGAGGACCCGACCAGGCCCGGGCTCCTCTTCGCGGCCTCGGAGCGCACCGTGTACATCTCCTTTGACGACGGCGCGCGCTGGCAGTCCCTCTCGCTCAACCTACCCGTTGTGCAGGTCTCCGATCTGGTCGTCGCCGAAGACGATGTGGTGATCGCCACGCACGGACGCTCCTTCTGGGTGCTGGAGGACATCGGGCCGCTGCGGCAACTGTCGGACGAGATCGCCTCCGCTTCCTCCTGGCTGTTCGAGCCCGTGGACCCGATTCGCGGCCTTGACCAGGGCGCGCAGTTCCAGTACTACCTGGCGGAAGACGCCGAGAGCGTGACCTTCGAGGTGCTGGACGCCGCCGGCGAGGTGATCCGCAGTTGGGAGGCGGTCGCCGAGGACGAGGAGGAAGAGGAGGAGGAGAGTCCCTTCGCGGCCTTCTTCGGCGGGGGCGGGGGCGGGCGGCCTTCGGTGGATGCGGGGGCCCACGAGTTCCGCTGGGACATGCGCTATCCGGCCTGGACCGACTTCGAGGGACGGATCATGTGGGCGGCGCGGCCGATGGGTCCGACGGCGGTTCCGGGTCGCTATTCCGTCCGCATGACGGTGGACGGCGGCGAACCCCAGGTGCGCGACTTCGAGATCGGGATCAACCCGAACCTTGACGGGGTAACGGTGGCGGATCTGCGCGAGCGCTTCGAGTTGGCCATCCAGATCCGCGACCGCGTCTCGGAGGCGAACGAGGCGGTGATCAAGGTTCGCGACATCAACAGCCAGATCCAGGACCGCCTGGAGCGGACCGACGACAACGAGGTCGAAGCCCAGGCCGAGGTCGTGGAGGAGAACCTGGCGGTGGTCGAGGCGGAGATCTACCAGGTGAGGAACCAGAGCAACCAGGATCCGCTCAACTACCCGATCAAGCTCAACAACAAGCTGGCCGCCCTCATGGGGGTCGTCGAGGGGGCGGAAGACCGGCCGACCGACCAGTCGTATGCAGTCTTCCAGCACCTTGCGGCGCTCCTGGACGCGGAGCTCTCCGAGATGGAGATCGTGATTCAGCGCGATCTGGGGCGGCTGAACGAGCTGCTGATCCGCGAAGGACTGGAACCGATCGAGGACCGGAGACTCGTGAGCTGACGCGGGACGGCGCCGCCGCGCAACCTGGCGGCCAACCCCGGGCGGCGGAAGGACGAAGGGCGAGCCCTTCGGAAAGAGGTGAACCGATGAATCGTCAGACGAGACGCCGGGCCGCGGTGCTCCCCGGTGCGCTTCTCCTCGCCCTGGCGGCGGGGTGCGGGGGTTCGCGGAACCTCGTCAATCCCTTCGAGGGACAGGGTGCGCAGGGGCAGAGCATCCGGATCAATGTCGAGAACAACAACTTCAACGAGGCCACGCTGCGGGCGGTGGCGCGCGGGGAACGGCGGCTGGGGGTGGTGCAGGGGAACAGCCGCGAATCCTTCGATCTGAACTGGCCCGCGGTCGACGACCTGCGCATTCGCATCGACATCCTGGCCGGAGACGACTTCACCACCAACCGGGTCTCGGTGGGCCCGGGCGAGACGGTCCATCTCACGATTCAGAATCCGCTCTACCGCTCGCTGCTCCGCCGGTAGCCGGGCGCCCCGGCGGTTGTCGGCGGGACCGGGCGCTGAACGACTGTCCCGGTCGGCGAGGGCTCGGCGTCCGGGCGGTCCTCAGACCCCGTAGGGCACCCACACATTCTTGACCTGGGCGCCGTGGGCCAGCAACGCTTCGGTGGCAGGACGGGAGAGCGCCCTCCAGTCCACCACGCCCTCGCGATCGACCCAGGTGCGCTTGAGATTGCCCGCCGAGAGTCGTTCGGCGTCGGCCGAGAGCGCGTCGCCGACGAAATCCCAGAGTTGCTCCACATCGTCGTGCGCAGCCAGGGTGGGCAGCACCTCGCGGTGCAGGCCCGAGACGACATTGACCGTTCCGGGCGGGATATCCGAGGTCTCCAGGATCTGCACGAGCTCCATGGCGGGGAGGGGGAAGCGTTCGCTGGGCAGCGCCACCACGACATTTCCCTGCGCGAGCGCGGCCGCGACCGGGCCAACCACCCCGGCCAGCGGCGAGGCGTTCCCGCACCGAATCCCCACCGTTCCCACCGCTTCGTTCATCGCGAAGGTGACATTGCGGAAGGGCGTCGCGTGGACGCGGCCGTCGTTCTTGTCGGCCCAGGCGGCGAAGGTGAAGAGCGACCTCAGCGCGGCCTCCACCTCGGCGCGCGCGGCCGCCCGCTCCATTTCGGCCGAGCGGGAGAGCAGCGCGGCCAGCTCCTCGGCGCGGGGGGCCAGGTTCTCGGCGACGAAGTAGAGGATCTGGGAGCGCAGATACGCCGTCGACGCGGCCCACCCGGCGCGCGCCCGGCCCGCGGCCTCCACCGCATCGCGCACATCCTTGCGGTTGCCGCGGGGCACCTCGGCCAGCGCCGCCCCCGCCGCATCGCGTAGCGCGAGCGAATATCCCCCGTCGGGTCGGCGCTGGCTTCCCCCGATCCAGAGCTTGGCCGTCCGGTCGATCGCGCCGCCCGCCTCCGCGGCTCCTCCGTCGATCGCGCCGCCATTCTCGCTCGCGAATCGCACGCTTCCGGAGGACGATCCCGGTCCGACTCCGCCCTCGCCCGCCAGCGCTTCCCCCGCCTCCTCGCCCCTCGGTCCAACGCCGTCGACGGTGCCCCCGGCGTGCACCGCTCCCGTCCCCGCGCCGGTCTCTGCTTCCCCCGCACCCCCCACCGGTCTCAGGTATTCGCGCATCCCCTCGCGTCCCCCCTCGCGCCCGAACCCCGATTCCCGGTATCCGCCGAACCCGGCCGCCGCATCGAAGCGGTTCGTGCAGTTGATCCACACGGTTCCGGCCCGGATTCGCGGCGCGACCTCCATGGCCAGGCTCAGATCCTCGGTCCAGAGGCTGGCGGCGAGCCCGTAGCGGGTGTCGTTGGCGAGCGCGACCGCCTCCGCCGGGGTGCGGAAGCTCTGGCTGACCAGAACCGGCCCGAAGATCTCCTCGGTGACGACCCGGCTGGCGGGCGGCGCGCCGGTGCAGAGCGTCGGCGGGACAAAACACCCGTTCACCGGCAAATCCCGCGCGGGCTGCAGCACCCTGGCCCCATCCTCGGCCGCGCTCCGCAGATACCCCCGGATTCGCTCCACCTGGCGTTCGGCGACGATCGCCCCCATGTCCATTCCCTTGTCGAGCGGGTGGCCCACCCGGATCCGCTCCATCCGCGCCCGCAGCATCTCGTGAAGGCGCTCCTCGACGCTCTCGTGGACGAGAAGCCGCGATCCGGCGCAGCAGACCTCGCCCTGATTGAGCCACACCCCATCGACCACGCCCTCGACCGCGGCGTCGAGATCGGCGCTCTCGAAGACGACGAAGGGAGATTTGCCGCCCAGCTCCAGCGAGAGGTGAATCGCGCGGCCCGCGGTGGCCCGGCGAATCTCGCGGCCGACCGAGGTGGATCCGGTGAAGGCGACTCCAGCCAGCCCCGGGTGACGCACCAGTTCGGCTCCGGTCCCGCCATCGCCGGCGACCACATTCAGCACCCCCGGGGGAAGCCCCGACTCATGCGCGATCTCGGCGAAGAGCAGCGCGGTCAGCGGCGTGTACTCGGCGGGCTTGAGCACGACCGCGTTTCCGGCGGCCAGGGCGGGCGCGACCTTCCAGGCCAGCATGAGAAGGGGAAAGTTCCAGGGAATGATCTGGCCGACGACGCCGAGCGGTTCATGGCCGGGGAACTCGCCGGGGACCAGCTCCGCCCAGCCGGCGTGGTGCTGGAAGTGCCGCACCGCGAGGGGGACGTCGAGATCGCGCGATTCGCGGATGGCCTTGCCGTTGTCCAGCGACTCGAGGACGGCGAAGAGACGGGCGTGCCGGTGCAGCCGGCGGGAGAGGCGGTAGAGATGGCGGGCGCGGCCATGGCCCCCCAGAGCCTGCCAGACGGGAAGCGCGGCGGCGGCGGCGGCGACGGCCCGGTCCACATCGGAGCGGTCGCCGTAGCGGAAGGTTCCCAGGAGGCGGTCGTCGGCGGGACACCGGGTCTCGTGCAGCGCTCCCCGGCCGGCCCGCTCCAAGCCCCCGATCCAGTGGCCGAAGACTCGCTCGCCGCCCTGCAGCCACTCCATCGCCCACTCGTCGCTCTCGGGGGCGGGGCCGTAGGCGGATCCGGAAAGGGCGTCGCGGACGCGGATGGCCGCCGCCCCGGTCGCCGGAGCCGCGCTTCCACGGCCGGTTCGGTCCCCGCGACGTCCTGCCGCGCCGGTCTTCCCTTCACTCATCGGAATCACCCCAGCGGATGGCGGTGGAAGGCGGAGTAGCGCCCGGTGACATGGTGCTCGAGCTGCCGTTCGATGTCGGCCAGAAGCGAGCTGGCGCCGAAGCGGAAGAGATCGGGTTCCATCCAGCGGGGTCCCAGCTCCTCGCGCACCAGGATCAGCCAGGCCAGCGCTTCCTTCGCGGTTCCGATTCCCCCCGCCGCCTTGAGGCCGACGTGGACGCCGGTTTCGAGGCGGTGCTCCCGTATGGCGCGAGCGAGCGTCAGACCGACGGGAAGGGTCGCGTTGACCCGTTCCTTTCCGGTCGAGGTCTTGACAAAGTCCGCTCCGGCCATCATTGCCACCGTGGCCGCGCGCCGCACATTGGCAAGTGTGCCCAGCTCGCCCGTCCCCAGAATTACCTTGAGATGCGCCTCGCCGCAGGCCTCGCGAAAGGCGGCGATCTCGTCGTACAGAGCTTCCCATTCACCCCGGAGGGCCAGACCCCGCGTGATGACGACATCGATCTCGCCGGCCCCGGCGGCCACCGATTCGCGAATCTCGGCCAGGCGGAGAGCGAAGGGGGAGAGGCCGGCTGGAAAGCCGGTGGAGACCGCCGCGACCGGGATTCCGCTCCCCGCCAGCGCCTCGCGGGCCACGGCGACCAGCTCATGATGGACGCACACGGCTGCCACCCGCGCTCGCTCGCCGCCGAGACCGAGGGCGCGCGAAATCCCGGGCCGGAGCGGACGCCGCGCCTTGCCGCAGAGTCTCCGGACGCGCCCCGGGGTGTCGTCGCCGGCCAGCGTCGTCAGATCCATGAGGGCAACCGCCCGCAACAGCCAGGCGGCCTGCCATGCCCCCTTGACCGAACGCCGCCGGACCAAGGTGGCGGCGCGCTGATCGGCCGCCGCCCGATTGACGCGAATGCGCCGCAGTCGAGCGGGATCGAAGGGCACGCCGGGATTGCGCGGGCTCGCAGTCGCGGCCGCGTGCGCGGGACCGGTCGCTGAAGGCGCCGTGACGGTCATGAGGGGACGGTCATGAAGGGGAAGGGCCGGGCGAGGGCGTCGGAAGGGGGGCCGGGAGGACGGGAAGGAAGCGGGGAAAGATCGCCCAAGATAGCGCCTGCGGCGGGCCGGGAGGAAATGGCTGGGCCGCCGGAGCGTTCGTCTTCCTCCGGCGCCGTCCGTCCGCGGGGGCGTCGTTCGCGGGGCGTGGGCGCCGGTTGGCTCCCCGCGCTGGTCACCGGACTGGCAGGCAGGTGCGCCTCTCTCTACTACCGCGTCGACCGCAAAGGTCCGCCGGTGCCGGAGGGGCCGGTCCTGCTCGCCGCCAATCATCCCAACAGTCTTCTCGATCCCGTTCTGGTCTACCGTTGCAGCGAACGGATCACCCGGCCGCTGGCGCGCGCTCCCCTCTTCGACCGCCTTCTCCTGGGACCGGTGCTGCGGGTGCTCGGCGGAATTCCGGTCTACCGCAGAGAGGACGATCCCGACTCCATGCACCGCAACGAGGAGATGTTTCGCGCGGCGGTGGAGGTGCTTTGCCGGGGCGGCGCCATCCAGATCTTTCCGGAGGGGAGAAGCCATTCGGAGGCGCGGCTGGCCGAATTCCGCACCGGGGCGGCCCGAATCGCGCTGCTGGCGGAGGCGCGGGCGGGCTGGAAGCTGGGGCTGGCGATCGTGCCGGCGGGAATCACCTATTCGCGCAAGGACCGGGCCCGGACCCAGGTGGCGGTCCGCTTCGGGGAGGCCTTTGGGTGCGACGATCTGCGAGCGCGCTGGGAGAGCGACCCGGTGGCGGCCGCGCGCCTGCTGACGGCCCGGATCGAGGACGGAATCCGCAGGCAGACGCTGAACTTCGAGCGGCATCGCGACCGGATCCTGGTGGAGGTTGCGGAGCGGCTCTACATGCGGGAGCTGCGACGGGTTCCCTGGCGCGCCCGTGAACCGCTCGGGGTTCGGTTTCCGCGGCTGCAGCGCTTTGCGCGGGGGATGACGTGGCTGCGCCGGCGCCATCCGGAGGACTACGCCGCCCTGGTCGAGATGGTGCGGGAATACGCCGCCCTCAACGCCGAGCTCGGGGCGGGGGAGGGGGATGTGCCGCCCCGCTACGCGGCCGCCCCGGTGGCGCGGTACATCTGCGTGCGCGGCCCGGCGCTGGCGCTTGGACTCCCTCTTGCGGTAGCGGGAATCGCGCTCTGGGCCCCGGCCACCCGGCTCCCCGGTCTGGCGATTCGCCGTCTGCGTCCCGAGTTGGAGACGACCGCCACGATCGCGCTGGCCACGCTGATGGCCGGTTCGGCGGTGGCCTGGCTGGTCTGGACGGCGGCCGGGTACCTGCTCGGCGGCCCGGGCGCGGCGCTCGGGGCGGCGGTTGTGGCTCCCCTCTGCGGCCTGGTCGCGATCCGCTGGCGCGAGACGGCCCGCGAGGTTCGCGAAGACGCGGCGCTCTTTCTCCGGCTGTGGCGCCGTCCCGAGTTGCGCCGGCGTTCGGCCCGGCTGCGCTCCGAGATCGTCGAGATCCTGCAGCGCCTGGAGCGACGGTGGCGGCGGGAGCGCGACGCGGCGGAGGACCGCGGGGTTGCGCCGTTCGCCGATCGGTGACAGCATCTTCGGCGTCGCGCGCGTTTCCGGCGGGGCCTGCACCGCTCCGTGCCGATTCCCCGGCGCCGGCGCGGAGATCGCAGAGACGAGGCCTCACCATCCTCGTCACGGCCCCTCGGCAATGTGGGCAACACCGGGGTGGCGCCAGGGGGGCGGATCGGGGCTGGTGTCCCGTCTGGTCTTCAAAACCAGTGTGCCCGGCTGAAACCCGGGCGGGTGGGTTCGATTCCCACACGCCCCCGCCACCGGCGGCCGCCGCTTCGCTTCGCCTCCCGGACGCGAACTCCGCAAGTCTTCCTCCATCTCCCGCGCCATGATCCGCATCCGCGCCATCGTCAATCCCGCCGCATCGGGGGGCAGGGCGGGAAGGGCCGCTCGCAAACTCCTTGCCCACCTGGAGTCCCGCGGCGTTTCCCCCCGGATCCGCTGCACCGAGGCCCCGGGCCATGCGTCGGCGCTGGCGCGCGCGGCGGTCGAGGACGGAGTCGAACGGTTGATCGTGGTGGGCGGCGACGGCACCCTGCACGAGGTGGCGCAGGGACTCGTGGGCGCGGGACCGGGCCGGATTCCCCCGGTCGCGCTCCATCCGGTGGGGACCGGCAACGATTTCTTCCGCATGATCGGTCCCAGGGCCGGTGTCCGCGGCGTCGTCGCAACCCTTCTCGAGGGGAGGGTGGAGCGCTTCGATGTGGGACGGGTGCGGTGGGAGGGCGGGGAGCGGGTCTTCGTGAATCTTCTGGGAACGGGAATCGATGTGGACATTCTTCGCCGCCGGAGCCGCTTCGGCCGCCTCCCCGGTCTGCTGCAATACCTGGCCGCGCTGGTCAGCGCGATGGCCTCCTTCCGGCCGCGCGAGCTGGCGATCGATCTGGATCCGGACAGCGACGGGGCGTGGAGCCTGCGCGGCCCGACCACCATCGCGGCGATCACGGTGGGCCCCTCGATCGGCGGCGGGTTTCGCATCAATCCGGCGGCGCGCGCATCCGATGGCCGTCTCGATCTCTGCCATGTCGGGGCGCTCGGGTGGATGAGCTTCGCGACGTTGCTTCCGCGGGTGATTCGGGGGCGCCACGGCGAATCTCCCCTGGTCGCGACCGGCCAGTTGCGGCGCGCGGTCGTGCGGCGGCCGAATGGCGATCCCTTCCACTTCCAGGTCGATGGCGAGCAGGTGGCGGAGCCGGTGCGGGAGCTCCGGGTGGAGGTGGTTCCGGCCGCGCTCCCGATCATGGTGCCGGACCAGGGCGGGGCGACACGATGATCGCGCGCGGAGCGGGTTCGCCGCGGACCCATGCGCTGGCGGCGCTGGCGGGGGCGCTTCTGGCCGCGACGGGCCTTCCCGCGAATGCCCAGAATCCCCCCGACTCGGTGGTCCTCGCGGCGCCCCTTGCCGATTCCGCCGCCGCCGATTCGGTCTCGGTCATCGGTCCCGCGGGCGCCTTCCTGCGCGGCTCGCTGATTCCGGGGTGGGGCCACGCGAGCACCGGTTCGCTGACCCGGGGCGCCTTCTACTTCGGGACCGAGGCGCTGGCCGGATGGATGGTGTTCAAGACGCAGCGACGATTGCGGGCGGCGCGCGACCGGGTCGCCCTCCGGGAGGACCGGGTCGCCACCGAGCTGGCGGCGCAGGGACTGGAGGATCCGGAGGCGATCGAGGCCGCGCTCGCCGAAGACGAGGAGGTCGGCCGCCTCCGCGGACTGGTCGACGCGCGCGAGGAGCAGCGGGAGGACTGGATCGCGGTCGCGGTCTTCACCCTTCTCCTGTCCGGAGTGGACGCCTTCGTCTCGACTCACCTGCAGGACTTTCCCGAACCGCTGACGGTGGAGGGCGATCCCGCGACCGGCGTCGTCGAGGTGGCCATTCGTCTGCCCATACCCTTCGGCGGCTGAGTCCCACGGGGGAAGAAGGCGCCGGCAGCCGGAATTCCCGAGGCGGACCGGACCATTGCGCCGGACCGGGCGACCGCCGAATTCCCTGTCACGGGCCGGGTCACGGATGGCGGAAGCTCTTCGCCGCCGACCGAATTCCCGGAATCGGCCGGTCCCTACCGGTCCCACTCGTGGAGCGCCGGTTTCCCCGATTCGCCCACGGTGACGTAGCTGCGGTGGGTCACCCAGTCCCCCGAATTCACATAGAAGCGACCCGCCGCCACCTCCACGATCGCCGGCGTGTGGCTGTGTCCGGTCGTGACGATCTCAAGTGCCGGATCGCGCGCGAACTCTTCCCTTGCCCAGGCCACAAGGTGGCGGAGACGGCCCTCGCTTCCCCCGGGGAACGCTCCCGCTCCCGCATCCCCGGCGGTTTCCCCCTTCGCATCCCCGGTCGCCCGCTTCCGCTCCCTTCCTCCCCGGCCCGCGCTTCCGCCCGCTTCCGCCGTCGCTTCCCCCGCCTCGCCTTCCGCACGAGTTCCCGACACCCGGCTGGCCAGCCACGCCCCCAGATCGGGATGGAGCAAACGAAAGAGCGCGCGCGCCCAGCGGCTGCGGAGGGTGCGGCGCAGCAGACGATACCCCGAATCGCCGGCGCCCAGACCGTCGCCATGCGCAACGAGAACGGAGCGGCCATGCAGCGTCAGGCGGACCGGTTCCTGGCGAAAGTCGATCCCGATGCGCTCGCGGAGATGGCGCCCGCCCCACCAGTCGTGATTGCCTCCCAGCATCAGGATCGGCACCCCGAAGTCCACCAGATCGGCGAGCAGCGCCAGCACGCGCACATGTTCCCCCGGGACCACGCGCCGGTACTCGAACCAGAAATCGAAGAGGTCGCCATTGATCACCAGGCGGCTTGCCGATTCCTTTACATGAAGGAGCCACCGCCGGAAGGCGGCTTCCGTCGCGGGAGGGACGGCGCCGAGGTGGACGTCCGAGACGATGAAGACCGGTTTGGAGGGCATGGACTGCGAAGCTATCCGCAAGATTGCCGTGGCGACAGGGGTTTGCGCGGCGTTGGTTTCGGGCTGCGCCGCGCCGGCGAACGCGCCTCTGGGCGGCGCCCCCATTCCCGAAGCGCGGGTGGCCCGGCTGGTGACCGCGCTGGAGACCCGCTCCGCTCCGGGGGCCCCGGTTCGGCTCACCTTCGACTGGCGGGCGCGCGAGCCCGGTTCGCGCTGGGAGGGATTCGGGGTGGCCCGCATCGAACCGCCGCACCGCGCCCGGCTCGATCTCTTCCTGGAGAATGGCGAGACCGCCGCGATCGCCGCGCTGGTCGGTCACGATCCACGGATCCCCCCCGGCCTCCCCGCCACCCTCCTCCCCCCCCCGCCCCTCCTCTGGGCCGCGCTGGGGGTCTTTCACCCGGGGAGCGCCGCCCGCCTCGCCGCGGCCACCCGCGACGGAGATGCGCACCGGTTCGGCTACGAGCTGGAAACGGGCGTCGAGCTGCGCTTCGCGATCGACCCCGGTCCCGATGGCGCTCCCGGCCCCCTCCGCCGAGCGGCCCTGCTGCGGGGCGGCGCGACCGTCGAGGATGTCGCCCTTCTCCCGCCGCCCGCCGGGGGCATCTATCCCGCGCGCGCCACCTATCGTAACCTGGCCGAGTACCGCGAACTCGTCCTCACCCTGGAGATGGTGGAAGATGCCGATCCCTTCCCTCCCGAGATCTGGATTCCCTACCGTGCCCGTTAGCAGTCCGTGGATGATGCCGGGTGTGTACCGAGAGCGGCGAGGTGCCGGGCTGGCAAGGCGCGCCGCAGCCCGAATAGCCCAGCTATTGGGGCAAGGTGCAACGCAGAGCGCAGCGTTCCAGCGTGGATGCATCGCCGCTCGAATGCCGCTCGGTGTTTGTCCACGGGCTGCAAGTCTCCGGCAATCGGAAGGCGGCCGCCGCAAGCGAATGCGTCGCTTGCCCGCGAGCGGATTCAGCCCGCAACCGGAAGGCGGCCGCCGCTCCTCCCCCCAGGCCGTCCCGGCTTCGTCGCGCCCCGCCGGCCCCGCGCCTCGCCGCTTCCGGCGCGCACCCGGAATTGTCCGCGGACCGCCGGCGCTCGCCGCCGTCCTCCTCTGCGCGAGCTGCAACTACTCCTTCATCTCCGGCGCCGGACTGCCCGAGCATGTTCGCACCCTCGCCGTGTTGCCCTTCGAGAACGAAACCAACCGCTTCGAGCTCACCCAGGAGGTCCACGAGGCGCTCCTGCGGCAGCTCCCGCGCGCGCTCGGACTCACCCAGGCGGGGGAAGAGACCGCCGACGCCGTGGTCTCCGGAACGATTCAGCGCTACGAGCTCACCGCGCCTCTCTACCGCCGGGGACAGCAGGCGGAAAGCGTGGAGGTGCTGCAGCGCGAGGTGGTGCTCGTGGTCAGCGTCGAGCTCCTGGACCGCGAGGCCTACACCATCCTGTGGGACCAGCAGCAGTTGCGGGTGGTGGGACAGTACCTGGATGCGAGCGAGACCGAAGAGGTGGGGAGGATCGAGGCGATCGAGCTCCTGGTGCAGGAGATAGTGGACGGAGCCCAGTCCAACTGGTAGATTCGCTGGCGGAATTTCACGGGCGGACCGCTCGGGCGCGGGCGGGGGACGGCGGCGGCCAACTACGAGCCTTCGAGGAGCGCACGACTTGAACCGAGCTTTCTGGCTCTGGGGGATCCTCTTTGCCCTCTGGATGCTGCTCTCCGGCGAACTCAGCATCGATCACCGGCTGCTCCTGGGATTCGGCCTGGCCACCTGCACCCTTGCGGTGTGGGTCGCGCTCCGCACGGGGACGCTGGACCGCGAATCGGTGCCGGTGCACCTGGTTGGGCGCGGGGTCGGCTATCTCCTCTGGCTGGCCTGGGAGATCTTCCGCTCGAATCTGCGGGTGGCGCGGATCATCCTCGCGCCGCGGCTGCGCCTCGATCCCCGGATCGTCCACTTCCAGGCCTCGCAGCGCACCGATCTGGGTCGCTTCATCTACGCCAACTCGATCACTCTGACGCCGGGAACGGTCACCACGGGAATCGTCGGCGACGACTTCGAGGTCCACGCGATCGTCGGCTCCGAGGTGGACGGCTCGGAAGAGAACGACATGAACCGCCGGGTGGCGACGCTGGAGGGCGAGGGGGACCGGCGCGCAGGGGGCTCCCGATGATCGTCGCGACGGCGGCGGCGCTCCTGGCGGCGATGACGCTGGTCATGTGCCGCGCCCTCATGGGTCCCACGGCCTACGACCGCGTCCTCGCCCTCAACAACATCGGGACCAAGACGGTGGTGCTGATCGCCGTCCTCGGCTTCCTCAACGGCAGGCCCGAGTTTCTCGATCTGGCGCTGGTCTACGCCCTCATCAACTTCATCGGCACCATCGCGGTGCTGAAGTACATCGAGTACGGCGATCTGGGCGCCGGGTCGCCTCCGGAGGGAAGGGGATAGCGGTGCAGACCCTGGTCGATGCGCTGAGCGGGGCGTTGCTCGCGGGGGGCGCCTTCTTCCTGCTCGCGGGCGCGCTGGGAATGGTCCGCCTCCCCGACGTCTTCACGCGCATGCATGCCGGGGGGATGACCGACACCATGGGCGCCGGGATGGTCCTGGCGGGGCTGGCGGTCCACAGTCTGGCAAGCGAACACTGGGGGGTGACGGCGCGGCTGGTCCTGATCCTGGGCTTCCTCTGGTTCACGAGCCCGATCGCGACCCATGCGGTGGCGAAGGCCGCGCTTTCCGGGGGCGTCCGTCCCTTCACCCTCGACGGCAACGGCGACGACGCGCGGGCGATGGCCGGAGGCGAGGGCCCGGCCGGCTCCGCGACCGCCGCGAAGGGAGGCGCATCATCGTAACCGTCATCGACATCGTGCTGCTGACCCTCCTGGCGGCGACCGCCTTCGGGCTGGTGCGGGTGCGCAATCTCTTCGCCGTGGTGATGCTGGCCGGAGTCTATTCGCTCCTCTCCGCCGGGCTCTTCACCGTAATGGACGCGGTGGACGTGGCCTTCACCGAGGCCGCCGTGGGCGCGGGAATCTCGACCGTCCTCTTTCTGGGGGCGCTGGCGCTCTGCGGCACGCGCGAGAGCAAGCCCGTCCACACCCCCATCCTCCCCCTCTTCGTGGTCTGTCTCACAGGGATCGCCCTTGTGTACGGCACGATGGACATGCCCCCCTTCGGCGACGCCTCGAACCCGGTCCACCACCATGTGGCCGATCACTACCTCGAGGAGAGCGAGCACGAGATCGGGATCCCGAATGTGGTGACCTCGGTGCTGGCCTCCTACCGCGGCTACGACACGATGGGCGAGACCACGGTCGTCTTCGCCGCGGCGGTGGGGGTGATGATCCTTCTGGCGCGGGGACGGCGGCGGACGCGCGAGGACGCCCCGGGCGAGGGATCCGCATCGCCTCCAACGGGCGGTCGGTCGACGAGGGAAACGCCGCGATGAGGGAAGAGATCATCGTCCGCGTCGGCGCGAAGATCCTGGCGCCCTTCATCATCACCTTTGCGCTCTACGTGCACTTCCATGGGGACTACAGCCCCGGGGGCGGCTTTCAGGCCGGAGTCATCCTGGCGGCCGCCTTCGCGCTCCTGGCGCTGGTCTACGGACTCGACGAGGTGCAGCGCGTCCTTCCCCCCCGCTTCGTGCGCGGCTGCGCGGCGCTGGGCGTGCTGATCTTCGCGGGCGCCGGGGTGGCGACGATGGCGCTCGGGCACGGCTACCTGGCCTACAACGCCTTCGCCTACGATCCCGCGCACCCCGAGGGCGGGCAGCACTACGGGATCCTCCTGGTGGAGCTGGGCGTTCTGGTCACCGTCTTCGGGGTGATGGTCTCGGTCTTCTACCTCTTCGCCGGCAGGGGAAGAAGGGAGGATCCCCAGTGATCCCGGTCGCAGCGAACCCGCTCGCGCAGAGCCTGGCCGCGCAGCTCCAGATCGCGCAGAACCTGGTTTCGCACTACAACTACTGGGTCGTCATCGTCCTGATGATGGTCGGGTTCCACATCCTCATCGCGCGCGGCAACCTGATCCGCAAGATCGTGGGGCTCAACGTCTTCCAGACGTCGGTCTTCATGCTCTACATCAGTCTGGGGAAGATCTCCGGCGGCACCCCCCCGATCCTCGCCGGAGGAGTAGGCCACGGCGAGACCGACGCGCACGGAGCGGCCGAGGGCGCGCACCAGGCGGCCGAGGTCCTCTATTCCAATCCGCTCCCGCATGTGCTGATTCTGACGGCCATTGTAGTGGGAATCGCGACCACCTCGGTCGGGCTGGCGCTGGCGGTGCGGATCCGCGAGGCCTACGGCACCATCGAGGAGGAAGAGATCAACGCCATCGAAGCGGAGGCGGGCGCGTGATCTCCGAGCATCTCCCCATCCTGCAGGTGGTGATCCCCCTCCTGGCGGCCCCGCTCTGCATCTTCCTGCGCGGCCGCGCGGCGTGGGGACTGGCGGCGCTGGCGAGCGGGTCCGCCCTGGCGATCTCGCTTGCGCTCCTGGGACGCGTTCTTTCCACCGGGGCGATCTCCTACGCGCTCGGCGACTGGGCGCCCCCGGTCGGGATCGAATACCGGGTCGATGCGGTGAATGCGTGGGTGCTGGTCATCGTCTCCACGATCGGCGCGGTCGTCGGTCCCTACGCGCTGCTGAGCGTCGAGCGCGAGATCGAGGCCCGCCGCATCCCCCTCTTCTACGCCGCCTGGCTCCTCTGCCTCTCCGGTCTGCTGGGAATGGCGGTGACCGGCGACGTCTTCAATGTCTTCGTCTTCCTCGAAATCTCCTCGCTCTCGGCCTACGCGCTGATCGCCCTGGGACGGGACCGCCGCGCCCTCACCTCGGCCTTCCGCTATCTGGTGATGGGATCGGTGGGCGCCACCTTCATCGTGATCGGGATCGGGCTCCTCTATTCGATGACGGGCTCGCTCAACATGGCCGACCTCTCCGAACTGCTGCCGGGGGTCTGGGATACGCGCACGGTCAGGGTGGCCTACGGTTTCCTCGCGGTCGGATTCTGCCTCAAGCTGGCGCTCTTCCCCCTGCACCTCTGGCTGCCCAACGCCTACACCTTCGCGCCCTCGGCGGTCACCGCCTTCATGGCCTCGACGGCGACCAAGGTGGCGGTCTACATGTTGCTGCGCTTCTTCCTGACAGTCTTCGGGGCGGCCTTTTCCTTCGATGTGATGCGACTGGATCTGGTGCTCCTGCCGCTGGCGCTCGCGGCGATCGTCAGCATGTCGCTGGTGGCGATCTTCCAGGAGAACGTGAAGCGGCTGCTCGCCTACTCCTCGGTGGCCCAGATCGGCTACATGATTCTCGGGCTTTCCTTTGCGAGCGCGACCGGACTGACCGCGACGCTGCTTCATCTCTTCAACCACGCGCTGATGAAGGGGGCGCTCTTCATGGCGCTGGGCTGCGTGATGTACCGGATCGGGTCGGTGAGGATCGAGGCGATGGCCGGGCTGGGACGGCGGATGCCGATCACGATGGCGGCCTTCGTGGCGGGTGGACTGAGTCTGGTGGGCGTGCCGCTGACGGTGGGATTCGTGAGCAAGTGGTACCTGATCGTGGGGGCGCTGGAGCGGGGTTGGTGGCCGGTCGCGGCGCTGGTCCTCCTGACCTCGGCGATGGCGCTGGTCTATGTCTGGCGGGTCGTGGAGGCGGCGTATTTCCGGCAGGCCTCCGCCGGCGCCAGGCGATCCGGCGAGGCCCCGTGGTCGCTGCTCGCGCCGACCTGGGCGCTGGTCCTCCTCAACCTCTATTTCGGGATCGACGCGATGCGCACGGCGGAGGTCGCGCGGGTCGCGGCCGAACTCCTCCTGGCGGGGACCGGGCGATGACGACGCTGCTCATCCTCGCGCTCCTCCTGCCGGTCGCGGGATCGGCCCTGGTGCTCCTGCTGCGCCGCAACCCGAATGCGCGCGAGGCGGCGAGCCTGGTCACCGCGGGGGCGCTCTTCGCCGTGGTCTTCTCCATCTACCAGGCGGTGATGCGCGGCGAGCGTCCGGCGGTGGTCCTGGCGGAGCCCTTCCCCGGAGTTCCGATTGTGCTGGAGGCCGAGCCGCTGGGGGTGCTCTTCGCGCTGATCGCATCCTTCCTCTGGATCGTGACGACCGCCTACGCGATCGGCTACATGCGCGGGCACCACGAAGAGAACCAGACCCGCTTCTACACCTTCTTCGCCTTCGCGATCGCGTCGACCATGGGAGTCGCCTTCGCCGGCAATCTCTTCACCCTCTTCGTCTTCTACGAGGTGCTTTCGCTCACCACCTTCCCCCTGGTGACGCACGCGGGCACCGATGCCGCCAGACGCGCCGGACGGGTCTATCTCGGGATCCTCTTCTCGACCTCGATCGTCTTTCAGCTCCTGGCGATCATCTGGGTGTACGTGCTGGCGGGGACGCTCGACTTCACGCCCGGAGGAATCCTGGAGGGACGGGCGAGCGCCGGCATGGCGCCGCTTCTCCTGGGGCTCTTCGTCTTCGGGATCGGGAAGGCGGCGGTGATGCCCTTCCATCGCTGGCTGCCCGCGGCGATGGTGGCCCCGACCCCGGTGAGCGCGCTGCTGCACGCGGTGGCGGTGGTGAAGGCGGGGGTCTTCGCGGTGCTGAAGGTGACGGTGTACATCTTCGGGACCGGATTCGTGACCGCGACGGCCGCCTCGGTCTGGCTGATGTGGGTGGCGGCGGCCACGATCATCCTCGGTTCGCTGGTGGCCTTCCGAAAGGACAATCTGAAGGCGCGGCTGGCCTATTCCACCGTGAGCCAACTCTCCTACGTGGTGCTCGGCGCGATGCTCGCCAACGCCCTGGGCGTAATCGGGAGCGGAATGCACATCGCGATGCATGCCTTCGGGAAGATCACCCTCTTCTTCTGCGCCGGGGCGATCATGGTGGCGACCCACCGGACCGAGGTCAGTCAGCTCGACGGGCTGGGCCGCAAGATGCCCCTCACCTTCGCCGCCTTCCTGATCGGAACGCTCTCGATCGTCGGACTTCCGCCGGCGGGCGGCGCCTGGAGCAAGTGGTTTCTCGGGATCGGGGCGCTGGAAGCGGGGCAGGTCGGGCTCGTTGCCGTGCTGATGCTGAGTTCGCTCCTCTCGCTGGCCTATCTCATGGAGATTCCGCTGCGAGGATTCTTCGGCCGAGCGACGGAGGAAGGGGATCCCCAACCCGGCCACGAGGATCGCGCGCACGGCCCGGACGGCGGCCACGGCGATCATGGATTTCACGGCGCCCCGCGCTGGTCGCTGGCCGCGATCCTGGTCACGGCCGCCGCCTGCATCGCACTCTTCATCCACCCCGATCCCTTCTACCGCCTCATGACACTGGTGACCGCACCATGAGCGAATATGTTGCCGAACGGGCTGGTGCCCGTTGCGCCACGGACCGACGGGCGGTGACCGGACCATGAGCGAGCGCGTTTCCCAACGGGCTGGGGCCGGTTGCGCCGACACATTGCCGACATATGGTGGCCGGATGAGCGAACACGTTTCCCGACACGCTGGCGCCCGTTGCGCCACGGACCGATGGGCGGTGACCGGACCATGAGCAGGCACGCCTCCCGCGAAGGCGCTTCCCGCGGCCAGGGTTCCCACGAGCGGGGTTCCCACGAGCACAGGCCCAACAGCGTTCCGGCGCCCTGGGCGGGATGGATCCTGCGCGTCTTCTTCGGGATCTGCGCGATCGTGCTGCTCCTGGACTTCGTGCTCGCTCGCGAGACCCACCACCCCATCGAGGAGGTGCGCCTCATCTACCCCTTCTTCGGGTTTTTCGGGATTGCGCTCCTGATCGTCATGTCGAAGGGGCTGCGCCGTCTGGTCATGCGCTCGGAGGACTACTACGATGCCGATCGGTAGTCCCGTCGCTCCCTTCCTGATCTTCTTCGCGGGCGCGCTCCTCGTGCCCTTCCTGCGCAACCTGCCCCGGATCCGCGCGGTCTGGCTGATCCTCGTTCCCCTGGCGGGCGCCGCCAACGTCTGGTGGGGGGTCGGCGAAGGCGCCCTGGTCCAGACCGACTTCCTGGGCTACACCCTCAGCCTGGTGCGCGCCGATCGTCTGAGCCTCCTCTTCGGCTACCTCTTCCACCTCGGCGCCTTCATCTCGGTCATCTATTCGCTGCACCTGGGGAAGGGCGACGGCGCCACCGTGCAGCACACCGCCGCCCTCGTCTACGCCGGGAGCGCGCTGGGGGCGGTCTTCGCGGGGGACTTCATCACCCTCTTCGTCTTCTGGGAGCTCCTGGCGATCAGCTCGGTCTTCCTGATCTGGACGCGTCGCACGCCCGCAGCGATCCGGTCGGGGATGCGCTATCTCCTGGTGCACGTCGTCTCGGGGGTCACCCTGCTGGCCGGAGCGATGGTGCACGCCCAGACGACCGGCAGCCTCGAGATCGGCGAGATGGGGCTGGGAGGGCTGGCCACCTGGCTCGTCTTCCTGGCCGTGGGCGTCAAGGCCGCCTTCCCCCTGGCCCATAGCTGGCTGATCGACGCCTACCCCGAGGGCACCCCGACCGGCACCGTCTTCCTCAGCGCCTTCACCACCAAGGTGGCGGTCTACGCCCTGGCGCGCTGCTTCCCCGGGGTGGATCTGCTGATCTACGTCGGGGCCTTCATGGCCTGCTTCCCGATCTTCTACGCCGTCATCGAGAACGATCTGCGCCGCACCCTCAGCTACTCGATGATGAACCAGATCGGCTTCATGGTCTGCGGGATCGGGGTCGGGTCGGCGCTCGCGATCAACGGGGCGGTGGCGCACGCCTTCAACGACGTGCTCTTCAAGGGACTGCTCTTCATGTCCATGGGCGCGGTCATGTACATGACGGGCAAGACCAAGGCCTCCGATCTGGGGGGACTCTGGCGCACCATGCCCTGGACGACGGCCTTCTGCATCGTGGGCGCGGCCTCGATCTCGGCGGTCCCCTTCTTCAACGCCTTCGTCTCGAAGAGCATGATCATGTCGGCGCTCCTCGACGCGCACCACGACTGGATCTGGCCGGTGATGCTCTTCGCCTCGGCGGGGGTGGTGGAGCATGCGGGCATCAAGATTCCCTTCTTCGCCTTCTTCGCGCACGATTCGGGAATCCGCACCCGCGAGCCCCCGCGCAACATGCTCGTCGCCATGGGCATCGCGGCCTTCCTCTGCATTGCGATCGGCATCTACCCGGATGCGCTCTACCGGCTGTTGCCGCACGACTACGCCTACAGCCCCTACGACGCCACCCATATCCTGACGCAGCTTCAGCTTCTCTGCTTCGCGATCGGGGCGGTCGTGGCCTTCCAGCTCTGGAAGATCTATCCGGCCGAGATTCCCTCGGTGAACCTCGACGCCGACTGGCTCTACCGGCGCGGCGCGGCCGGGGTGGTGCGAGCGACCGGCAGTGCGGTGCGGACCGTCGATTCCGCCCTGCGCGGCGCCGTTCTGGGAGCGGTGGACAGCGCGATGCGGGGCGCCTTCCGCTCTCATGGCCCGCGAGGGGTGCTGGCGCGGACCTGGCCCTCGGGAAGCATGGTGCTGTGGGTATCGATCCTGCTCGCCGGCTTCCTGATCTTCCAGTTCCTCTGACGCGGGGCGACGGCGGGTTGTCCGCAGAGCCGGCGACCGAAATGGTGAACGCGGATGGAAGGGCCGGGCGGGCGTCGCAACGCGCCGATGCGGGATCCGGGCGGCGACGGGGCGAGGGTTCCGGCCGCGACCGGGTGCGTCCGCCGGCCTCCAAGATTCTCTCCCGGGGCGAGTTGGTGGAATGCGCGGGGCCGGGACGATCCTTCCGGCTGGTCTTCACCAATGGGTGCTTCGATCTGCTGCACGCGGGGCATGTGGCCTGCCTGAACGAGGCGCGCGCCCTGGGCGACCGGTTGGCGGTGGCGGTCAACACCGATTCGTCGATGCGGCGGCTGGGCAAGGGACCGGCGCGGCCGCTGGTGGACGAGGACAGCCGCGCGCTGGTGGTGGCGGCGCTGGAGTGCGTGGATTTCGTGACGCTCTTCGACGAGGACACCCCGCGCGAGCTGGTGGCCGCCGTCCTTCCCGACGTGCTGGTCAAGGGGGGGGACTACCGCGCCGACGAGGTGGCCGGAGGGGGCACGGTGCGGGGGACGGGGGGAAGGGTGGAGATCGTGCCGCTCCTTGCCGGGCACTCGACCCGCGCGCTGATCGCGAGGGCGCGGGGGGAGGAAGAGACGGAGCCGACCGGGAAAATCCACCTTGGCGGGCGGGGCGGGGAGGGGGCGCGGGACCGGCGATGAGGGAGCCGCCCGTGGCCCGGAGCGCCCGGTGGTTGGAGGGTTCGGTCGGATTGCCGTCGGCGGAACCGCCGTGGGTAGAGGTGCGATGACGGTCCTGCTGGCCACCCGGAGCGCGCACAAGGCGCGGGAGGTGGCGCGCATCCTTAGGGACTGCGGCGGACCGCGAATCATCACCCTGGAGGACGCCGGAGTTCCCTGGTCGCGCGCGGAGGAGGGGCTCGAACCCTGGGAGACCTTCGAGGAGAACGCGGCGTCCAAGGCCCGCCACTTCGCCCGCGCGACGGGTCTGCCCACCGTCGCCGACGACTCCGGGCTCGAGGTCGATGCGCTGGGAGGACGGCCCGGGGTGAGGACGAAACGCTTTGCCCCGCCCGGACGCTACCCCGGGCTCGCGCGCGACGAGGCCAACAACGAGTGGCTGCTCGAATCGCTGCGCCGGGTGCCGGAGCCGGAGAGGGGAGCCCGCTACATCTGCGTGGCCGCCTTCGTCGAGGCGGAGGCCGCGGGGGCGGGGGGAAGTCGCCGCTCGGCTGCGGGGGCGGCGACGGAAGGGGCCCGTTGCTTCAGGGGCGAGGCGCCGGGCCGGATCCTGGAGCGGCGGCGGGGGGGAGGGGGGTTCGGGTACGATCCGCTCTTCCTGGATCTTGCGCTCGGCCGCACCTTCGCCGAGTTGACCGCCGACGAGAAGAACGCGCGCAGCCATCGCGGCCGGGCCTTCCGCGCCTTCGCATTCCACATGGCGAGACGCTGACTGCCGGGGGCGTCCCGGGCCATCGGCCGCCGGGTCGTCAGCCGCCCGGTTCCGAGCCTTCCTCCGCGGCGCAAACCGCACAGGAGCCGGCCTGGCACACCCGGGCGCTCCACAGCAGGGCCGCCGCGAGGATCAGGCTGCCGACCGCGGTGGTGAGGGTCTCGGGCAGCGGTTCGAGCCAGCCGGCGAGCGATCCCGCCCAGAGCGCGCTCCCCGCCGCGAAGGCGAGAACCACGGCAGCGTTTCGCCGGGCCGGACCCAGAATGAGCATCAATCCTCCAAGAACGACGGTTCCGGCCCACACCACCCGTTCGATCTCTTCGGAGAGCGCCAGGGCGGGGGCCGCCAGGACCAGGAGCGGGGTCAACGCGCAATGAACGCCGCACCAGACCGAAACGCAAGCGAGGAGTCGCGATCCGGAAGCCAGATAGGCGCCCGAGGGCAGGGGCAGGGTTGCGAGATGATCTTTCATGGCGTGGAGCAACGAGGGGAGCGGGAATCACCCGGAAAGTATAACAGAATGACGGACGCGCCTCCCTTCATGCGCGCTCCGGCGGTGCGGATCCGGCGCTTGTCCCTCCCACGCTGCTCGTCGTCCTCATGACCCGAAGCATCGCCAGATGAAGGGGCAGCGCGAAGCCGATCATCATCAGATTCTCCTGCCGCGTCCACGGAATCAGGTAGAGCGCCAGCGCCAGCAGCGCCAGCCCCGCCGACCACGGCGCCGCCCGCCCCGCCACCCTTCCCCAACGTCCCCGAACCATCGCGATCGCGACTCCGATTCCCAGCGGACTGAACACCAGCACGTTGCGATTCCAGTACATGAACTCGTGATCGGTCAGGTGCATCAGCACGAAGAGCGTGCCCGCGACGAAGCAGAATGCGCCCCACAGTCCGCCCGCAACCCGCAGCCCGGCGCGGCATCCGCGAACCTTCCGCCGCGACAGCTCGTCAAGTCCCGCCAGCAACGCCCCCAGGAGGATTCCCGCAAGCGTAAAGAGGAGTTCCCGGTTGGGCGGCGTCGTCCGTTCGGCCTCCCGCACAGCCTCCACCCACACCTCCTCGGAGCGCACGAGGCGCGTCCGGCCGCCGTCCTCCCGCGTGATCGTCAGCGCGCCCACCCGATCGCGCAGCTTCATCGGGACCCACATCTCCAGCCACCGGTTGGTCGGCTCGTCTCCCCGCGGCCCCAGGAGCAGATCGATTCCCGCAAAGAAGTGCGGCGAGTGCGCAGTCAGACGACGGGTGTGATGCCGCCAGGTGACGCCATCGGCGGAGTCCGGCACATCGGTCGCGGCGCGAAGCTGTCCCCCCACAGCGATGTCGAGCAGATCGCGAATCCGGGTCGAGCAGTTGTTCAGAAAATACTCGTAGCGGTAGCTGCGATTTTCGGGTTGCACCGCCGTCAGCAGCAGGCCGAAGAGATGCGCGCGCCGGGCCGGTTCAAGGTCGAGCTCCTGTGCCCACACCGTCCTTCCCGCAGCGCGGTAGGAGGCGAGCATGCCGTCGAGCGAAAGGGGGGCGACGCGGTACATCATCCGGCCGCGGAGGAAGTTGAAGAGGAACCCCTCGGCGCCCAGATCGAAGAGGCCGAAGTTGTAGGCCGCCTCGAATCCGGAGACGGTGTCGCGCACCAGGATGGCGTTGTGGCCGAAGAGCTCCTCGACGCGGTCGCCGGGACCCACCGTGAGAAGGTGGATCGCAAGGTGTTCGCCCGGGACCGAAGACGGAGTCTGCCCGATCGGAGCCCCGGCCCGCAAGGAGGTCGGCGCCGGTCCGGGACCACGATCCGCGGCTGCGCCGGAGCGGACCGCGAAGGGAAGGGCCGCAAGGAGCAGGACGGCCGCAAGGACTACCGCCGGCGGGAGGAATGGGCGAAGTTGGAATCGCACGTCGCTACGCTCATGGATGTGGCGGCGGGGCGTGGCGCAGCCCGGTAGCGCGCCTGCTTTGGGAGCAGGAGGTCGCCGGTTCGAATCCGGCCGCCCCGATTGAACTTACGCGATTTGGGGGGTTCGATGTTCGCTAATTATGTCCGCTAATTGGACGCGGAGCCAACCCCCCGGTACTCCTCGATGGCCTTTCTGAGCCGATCCTCGTCGGGGCGCTGATAGCACTGGAGGACCGTCTCGGCGGTCTTCCAACCGCCGAGGTCGCAGAGCACTTTCAGCGGCAGGTCCATCAGATCGGAAGCGAATTTCCGCCTCAGCGAGTGCCAGCCTCGGCCACGTTTGGGTGCCAGCTCCGCAAGCGTCTCGGCCTTTTTCCACCAGTCCCGCGCCAGCGAGCGACTCATGCACGCGAAGGGATCCTTCGGCGCGGTCAGCAACGGTGCGTCCCCGATCCCGGGATTGTGCCTCCGTGCTTCGTCCAAGGCGGCGAGCGCCTTGGCGGTGACCGGCGTCCGGTGCTCGTAACCGGTCTTCTCGTGCTCTCCCCGCCACCGGATGGTCCGGCCATCGAGGTCGATGTCGGCCCAGCGAAGCTGCCGAATGGCACCGATTCGGTGCCCGGTCTCGTGGGCGAGAACCAAGGCCACTCGAAACCGCCAGTCCACTTGGACGGACACACCGAGCAACGCTTCGTACTCTGCCTGGGTGAGCACCACCCGTCTCGGGTTCTTCTCCTTTGGCAGCTTGAGGCCCCGGAGCGGGTTGGATTCGAGGAGGAGCCGTCCTTCCTCGTCCCTCGACTTCGCAGCCCAGTTGAGAACCGCGAGGAGGAGCCTCAGATCGTATTCGATGGTCCGTTCGGACACGGGTCTGCGGCTACCGCCGGCCTTTCCCGCGCGCCGCGCCCGGATGAATCGGTCCCAGTCGCGCTGCGAAAGCGTCTCGGCCTTCCGGTGCCTTCCGAAGAACCGAAGGAACCTCCTCATCATGGCCCGGTCGTGGTTCCGTGACCGCTTGCTCTTGGTGGGGGTAACCTCGTCACCGTAGATGTCAAACAGCGTCTCCAGGGTGAGCGACTCGGACTCGGCTTTCGCCGCGTCCGTGGTCGTGGGTTCGACGAGTCCGGCGGCTATCTTGTCCGCCTGCCTCTTGGGCGGAGCGCCAAGGGTCCGAATCACGGCAGGAAATCACGTAAGTCAAACTGGGACTGCACGATCTGCGCGTCCTGTCATCGTACTGGACCTTGCTGGACCGTACCGCGAAAGCGGGAAAAACGGACCTGAATGGCGGGACTCCCGCGCCCGCGCCGCCTCCTTTCCGAGGGTCCCGGAAACCGACTTCTCGCCCCTCGTTCCTAGGGATTTCGGGGTATCTACGGGCCGCACAGGTTGAGAACGGCGCGAATCAAGACTGGAAGTCGTCTAACTACTTACAGGGCTGCACGATCTGCGCTTTCTGCCCTTGGATCGCATCTGCTTCTGTCGTCTAGGAACAGCGGGCAAATCGCGTCAATTCGCGGGGAATCGCGTTCCCCTCACAACCCTCCTCACCACGGCTTCGCCAGAGCCGCACGCGCCCTAATTTTCTACCTTCCGACTCCTGTATGTGTGGCTGACCAGCAATCCGACCCTTGGCCTGTCGCGCTCAGCGTAGCGCGTCTGGAGGAAGCGAGGGCCGAAACTGAACGAGAACCCCCCTGGACCTTCACATGAGGATAGTGACGAGTCAAAAACGCTCTTCTCGGTGACCTGGAGGTGGTATGTACCGTCCGGTGCTTGATGCCACTTGTGGCTGACCGATCTACCCGTTGGCAACTTCCACTCCGGCTCGTTCGCGGAAACGTGCTCGCTCAGGGCACGAATCGCCTGGAGGGCACGGGCCTGATCGTCAAGGTCCCTCGCGGCGTACTCTACGGAGCATTGAAAGTACACGGTGCTGTGATGCCAAGAGTTCTCAAATCCCCCATAGTCCAAAGACAGGAAGACCGGCAGGATCGTACCCGGCGTGATCCCATGCGTTCTCTCCACTCCGAGAACGATCTCTCGAAGATTCTCCAACGCCTCGTCGGCGCGATATCTGAAGTGCTTTTCGCCCACGTGGAGCTCCCTCTTCCTAGTATCGAAGTGACCCGAAGCTAACAGCGATTCTCTCGGAATGACACCGGCCCGCGCTGCACCCGTGCCACAGCTGCTCGACCGGGATCTCCGGCGTGAGAAGGGCAAGCCGAAGTATCCGTCCGTCCTCCGGCAAGACCCCGGCGCGACCCCGAGGCCGTCGCCGGGGCGCTCCTCCGGCGCGCGTCAGGCCCTCCGAAGAGACCGGATTGCCGGGAATCTCCCCCCCGCTGCTACCAACGCCGTTCCGGCGCCGGTAGGTTATGGTACAGGTACCCGCGCGACGCGGGCGGCCGCCTTCCCGAGAGCAACCCACGACTCCTCGACATGACCGCACCCAACCTCAACTGGATCGCCAACTACATCTGGGGCATCGCGGACGACGTGCTCCGCGATGTCTACGTGCGCGGCAAGTACCGCGACGTGATCCTCCCCATGACCGTGCTCCGGCGGCTCGACGCGGTGCTGGAGCCCAGCAAGCAGGCCGTCCTCGACATGAAGGCCACGCTGGATGCCGCCGGGGTCGCAAACCAGGACGCCGCGCTCCGGCAGGCGGCGGGCCAGGCGTTCCACAACACCTCGCAGTTCACGCTCAGCGACCTCCGCGCGCGGGCCGGAAAGCAGCAACTCCGGGCTGACTTCCTGGACTACCTGGACGGCTTCTCGCCCAACGTGCAGGACATCCTCGGCAACTTCGAGTTCCGCAACCAGATCCCGCGCCTCGACAGGGCCGACGCCCTGGGCTCGCTGATCGAGAAGCTGACCTCGCTGGACGTC
>JAJEBW010000007.1 GCA_022822325.1 Gemmatimonadota bacterium
GTTGGGGGCGGTGGCGAGGGGGGAAGCCATGGCCGTTGGGGTGGCCGTGGGGGTGGGGGCTGGGGGGACTGGGGCTGGGGGGGCTGGGCCGGTGGCCCGGGCGATGGGGGAAGCCGTGGCCGGGGCGATGGACGGGCGCGAAGATCGGAGATTTCATGGGGGGAAGTTGGGGCGGTGGGGGGGTGGCCGACAAGGTTCCGGGAAGGCGTCGTTCCGGGAAGACGCCGCTTCATTTGCGACTGCATGAGGTTCATTTGCGACTACAGAAGGTCGCCCCCGTGCAGCTCGGCGAGAAAGTCCCCCTCGGGGCAGTGCCTCGATTCCGTCGATCAGGCGGCGGTCCGGCCCGGAGGTCGCGACGACGGCGCGGCGGAGCGCGAACTCCCCACGAAAGGCACGAAGCGGACGCGGATCCCGGCTGCGCAGACGCGTCTTCTCCTCCACCGCCACCTCCCCGCGTCCCGGCACAACATCCCCTGTCAGCCCGGTCCCGGTGCGCCCGAACTCGTCCTGGATCTTCGGTGAAGCGCGGGTCCGGTTGGGTGACGCCATTCGGGAATCATGATCCTGATCGGCCGGATGCGGCGAAATCCTCCGTTCGATCCTTCCGGCGCCTGCGCGCTATCGTAATCGGCGGACCGTTCGCGCTGCTGGGTAGAGCGCCGCCCGGCATCGACGACGTCGGGCACGTCGCGACGCGCCCGCGCCGACAACCTCGCCCGATTCCTTCCCCCATCCCCCTTCGCAACCCCAGGACCAATCCAATGACACTCTTCACCGGCACGAGCGGCTTCTCCTACAAGGAGTGGAAGGGCAGTTTCTATCCCGAAAAGCTGGCGGCCACGAAAATGCTCGGCCACTACGCGCAACGGCTGAACAGCGTCGAAATCAACAACACCTTCTACCGGCTGCCGCGCCCCGAGATGCTGGAAAAGTGGGCGGCGCAGGTTCCCCCGGACTTTGCCTTTGCGCTGAAGGCCAGCCGCAGAATCACCCACATGAAGCGACTGAAGGACGCCGACGATCCCCTCGATTACCTGCTGGCGACCGCCACCGCGGCGCTGGGACCCCGGCTCGGGCCGATCCTCTTTCAGCTTCCCCCGTATCTGCCCGCCGACCCGGAACGGCTGCGCGACTTTCTGGCGCTGATCCCCGATGGCGTGCGCGCGGCCTTCGAGTTCCGCCACAAGAGCTGGTTCGGCGACGAGATCCATCAGATCCTGGCCGACCACGGCGCGGCCCTGGTCACGGCGGACACGGGCGAGCGCGAGACGCCGATCGTCGAGACGGCTGACTTCGGCTATGCGCGGCTGCGGCGTCCGGGCTACGGCGCGGTGGAGCTGGCCGAGTGGGCCGACCGGCTGCGGCGAAGGGCCTGGAGCGAGGTCTTCGTCTTCTTCAAGCACGAGGACGAGGGCGCAGGACCGCGGATGGCCAAGGGGTTCGCGGCGCTGTGGGGCGCAGAGGCCGTGGAGCCGCACGCTGCGGAGGAGTGACCTGGAGTGGGAAACAAGCTTCTTCCGCCCCGGCGACGGCGCGGCCGACCGCGATCACCGGCATCCAAATGGGTGTCCGTCGAGCCTGCGGGAGACGGCCCCTGCGGGGCCGGCCTCCGGGGGATCGCGTCACTGGAAGCCATCCGAATTCACGCGGCAGCCGGTGGTCCGGGAAGCTGCGGCCGGAATCTCGCACGTCGTCCTTCGGATCCACCTCGTCCTGGCCGAAGACGGACTCCGGCAACGGCTTGCCGATGACAGGAAGGTGTACGACACTTCTGCAGGTCCCCGCAACTGCTTGCGGATTCCGGCGCACCGGGGGAAACCCGGGAGCCGCGCGGCTTGCCGACCGATCACAATTCAGTGAGACACAGCACCTCTTGGCAAATCAGCCGACGAGGGTGAGCGCGATCAACCAAACCAGGTAAGGTCATTTCATGGCAAAACGAGCAGTATCCAAAACGGCGCCACCACCCCTGATGAACGGAATTCCAGGGAGATTCCCGGAGGGAGAACCGTCGACCCAAAGTGTGCTTGCCGCGTTGACCCGGGCGCAAGAAGAGGCGCTGGCTCGATTGGCCGCGGATGAACGCGAGAGTCAGGACGAAGAGCGTCTCCCGCCGACGGAGGGTGCCGAGTGAGATTCTCCGCCACCGGTTGTTTCCGGGCCAAAAGGCTGGCGCCATGCACTTCAGCGAGCTGACCGCATCCGGTTTTCGCTGCTTCAAGGAGGACCAGCGTGCGCGTCTGGCGCCGCTAACCCTTCTGGTGGGCGAGAACAGCACGGGCAAGACATCCATCCTCGCGCTGGTCCGGGCGCTGTGGGATGTGGCATTCCGGCAGCAAGTCCCGGATTTCAAGGAACCTCCCTACGACCTGGGCAGCTTCGACGAGATCGCTCATTACCGGGGCGGTCGCGGGGGCCGGGCGCAGGAATTTCAGGTCGGCTTTTCGGTGAAGGCACCTGGGAGAAGCCGTCGTCGGAAAGGCGTCGGCACGGCTTCGCGGTATGGATTCATCTTTCAGAAGGATGGCTCCGCTCCAATCCCCCGAGTTCGACGGATTGAGGACCGCCACGGCACTACCTGGGCCGAGATTCGTACAACGCCGAACAACCGGCTCTCGTTCCGGTTTGCGACTCCTGATGGCGAGTGGCGTCTCGCTGACTCCGAGATGGCGGGAATCAGCCTGCCGCGTGAGCTGTGGGAACCCGGACAGCGTGTTCTACCGCCCGTTGGCTACCCACTTCGGAGGATTCTATTCGGGGGCGAAGATGCAACTCATCGCCTGGAGGGCGTGGGAACGACATCGGATCCGCCAACAGCGGGTAACATCCGTGCGCTCATGGGTTTGGAAACGCACTTCGGTCAGGCCATGCCGAGGCCCTTCGCGGGGGCGCCGGTTCGTTCCCGGCCGCAACGGAACTACGAGCCGTCTCATGCCATGCAGGACGCCAAAGGCGAGCACATCCCCATGCTTCTCTACACCCTCTTCCGTCAGAACGAAGAGGCCTGGAAATCCCTGAAATCCGGGCTTGAGCGGTTCGGGCAGCGGTCCGGTTTGTTTGACGAGATCACGATTCAGTCTCTGGGAGGCAAGGACAGCGACCCATTTCAGGTCCGGGTAAGGAAGCACGACCAGCACGGAAGGCGATCGCTGGGTCCCTATCGGAGCATCATCGACGTCGGCTACGGTGTCAGCCAGGCACTTCCCGTCATCACTGAACTCCTGCGCCCCGGGGAGCCTCGGATGTTCCTGCTTCAGCAGCCGGAAGTCCACCTCCATCCCAGCGCGCAGGCCGCTCTGGGCAGCCTGTTTTGCGAAGCGGCCGGATCGCGCCAGCAGGTGATTGTAGAGACGCACAGCGACCACCTGATCGACCGGATCCGCATGGATATCCGGGACGGAACGACGGGCCTCAAGCCCAAGGATGTCTCGATCCTGTACTTCGAGCGGAAAAACCTGGGAGTGACCATCCATTCTCTGGGCTGGGACGCCAACGGCAATCTCAATGCCCACGAAGGGACCATCCCCGACGGATACCGTCAGTTCTTCCGCGCCGAGCGACGCCGGTCGCTGGGGCTGTAGCCGCGATGTGCGTGATTCTTGACGCCAGCGCTCGCGACAACGTCTTCGGGAAGGAGCGGACGGTCGCGGGAAAGCAGTTCTTCGATTGGCTCGAAACCTCGGCCGCGCGGCTGATTATCGGAGGGAAGCTCACCGAGGAGCTGGCTGGGAATCCGAAGTTCGAGGAATGGGCCACAGAGGCAATCGCCGACGGTCGCGTTCGCACAATCAGCGATGGCCAAATTGGGCAGGAAACCGAACGCCTTTCTGCGCAATGGGCCGGAAGGTCGAACGATCAGCATGTCATCGCCCTGGCCCGCATCAGCCGCGCCCGCGTTCTCTTTGCGAACGACACCAGGCTACGCGATGACTTCAGGAACCTGGATCTGGTTCCGAAACCGCAAGGAAAACTCCTGCCGGACGGCGAAAGCGCGAACGCCGCGCAGCGCCGAAAGCAGCTCCTCCGCCAGACCGATCTCTGCCCCAACCGGTAAGTCACCTGCATCCAAATGGGTGTCCGTCGAGCCTGCGGGAGACGGCCCCTATAGGTCGGCCTCCGGCCCGATCTCACTACGGCGGCGGCAATCTCACGGTGCGGTCAATCTCGATTCCGCAGGCGACGCCCCTCAACGTGCTGGTGCCGGAAAGCTCCGTCCCGGAAATCGTCAATAATTGAGCGTCTGGACGACTTCCAGCTTGCAGCTTCCGCTTCGGCCGTCCTTGCCGACAAACCCGAAGCCTCCCGTCATCTCCATATTGGCCTGGAGACTGCCGGGGTCGGGGGTCGATGTCGTGCCAAGTTCGAGGAGATCGAAGGGTCGCCGCTGATCCGAAACGAGGTTCCGGTTTCGAGAGCGACCTCGCAGCTCCGGGGATTCATCTCCAGATCCATGGAGATTGTCGCTCCCGCGGATTCCAGCTCTCCAACGCGTACGATCGCCGTCCCGCCCCTGCACGGAAACCGACCGCTTTCCAGCGGGCGAAGGGTCTCGCCAAGACCCGGAGATGCCATCACGAACACGCTGTCCACCAACGCGACGACCTCGTCATCCGTCAGCAAGGACTCCGGCGCCGTCGGGGTGTCCTTGCAGCCAGGTGCCAGAACCATCATCGGCAGGATGGCGGCGAATCGAAGGAGGCGCGTCTTCGTTGTCACTGTGATCCAACCTTGCGCAAGCGGAATTGACTGGAAGGCAGTTGAAGCTGGCCCTGTGCGCCATCGGAGTCAAAGGCAACGGGATCTCGCTCATTCGCCGCCTCGCCCGCCACCCGCCTCCGCCGACCCGGGCTGAGCGCCCAGCGCCAGCGCCGCGGGAACGACCCGTCGCGGCACCAGCATCAGCTCGAACCCGACGCCGCGCGCCAGCTCCACCACGCTTGACAGCCGTGGATCCACCTGTCCACCTTCGATTCTTGAGATCCGTGCCTGCGTAAGGCCAACGCGCATCCCGAGCTTGCGCTGGCTCATTCCGCCCTTCCGGCGCAACCTTCCGATACATGACCGCTCTGAAGAAGACGCTCGTTCCGTCCCTGGCGCTCGCCGCGACCGCCGCCTGCGCCGGCAACCTGGCGTTGGAGGGACCGAACGCCGCCGCATTCCTCCACCGCTTCTCCGGCGCCTGGACCCTCGACGCCCATGCCAGCGATCCCGCTCCCCGGCTCGTCCGGGACATCGTCGTCACGGCCATGCACGTCGGGAACTCCTCGAGCGGCTGCCGCTTCACGGTGGACGGCGGGAACCTTGACCGCCGAATCTGCATCGGACAAAGGGAAGAGCGGATCTCGATTCCCAGCTCCAATGCCCCGGTCGATTCCGCACGCACGCAACTCTTCGCCGATCTTGCCGCGCACCGGCCTTCGCAACTCGTCATCGACGCAACCGACCGCTTCCTCCACATCGTCGGCGGTCCCCCCTTCCCCCTCCCCCTCTCGGGCGCCGCCCGGCAGGTTGACCACGCCCCCGACGGCCCGGCAGTCGCCGCCCGCCTCTCGCGCGACGGCCAGGCACTCCTGGTCGAACTCTCGGTGGCGGACGACGACCGCATCTTCGACCGCTACGAAATCGCCCCCGACGGCTCCCTTCTGGTGACCCGCACGATCGGTTTCTCCGGCGGCCCGCCCTCGCTGAGCCTCGCGTACCGCTTCCCCTACCGGCGTCCCGGCGCCCCGCCCGCCTCCGGCCGCCCTCGCGCCATCTTGACAGGATCCCCACAGACCCCGAAGATGGACGATTGACGACGTCGGCCACCGACCCGGCCCGCGGTCCCCCAGGCAAGGAAGTCCCCATGATCATCCGAACGGCCAAGCCCAGCGACATCCCTTCCTCCGAGATCACCTCCGAGTCGGCCTGGATCAACCGCCGCAAGTTCCTCGGCGCCTCGGCCGGAATCGGCGCGGCGTCCCTCTTCGGCATGAGCAGGCTCGACGCCGCCGGCGCCCGGCTCGACCCCGAATCCGGCGATCCCATCCCCCAGGAGCTCGAGCCCAACACCTGGGAGGAGATCACGAGCTACAACAACTTCTACGAGTTCGGCACCGGCAAGTCGGACCCGGCGAGGCGCGCCCACACGCTCGTCACCGCGCCCTGGACGATCAGGGTCGACGGCCTCTGCAACAACCCCGGCGAGTACCAGCTCGAAGACTTCATCAAGCCGTCCACGATCGAGGACCGCGTCTACCGCTTCCGTTGCGTCGAGGCGTGGGCGATGGTGATTCCGTGGCGGGGATTTCCGCTGGTTGATGTGATCAACCGCGCCGAACCCAACTCCAGCGCGAGGTACGTCGCCTTCGAGACGCTCTGGGATCCGGAACAGATGCCGGAGCGGATGTGGCGTCCGCGAATCGACTGGCCCTACCGCGAGGGACTCCGCCTGGACGAGGCGCTGCACCCGCTCGCCTTCATGGTCAACGGTCTCTACGGCAAGGAGCTTCCGAACCAGAACGGCGCGCCGCTCAGGCTGATCGTTCCCTGGAAGTACGGCTTCAAGAGCATCAAGTCGATCGTGCGCATGACCTTCACCGAGGACGAGCCGCCCACGACCTGGGCCACCCAGACGCCGAGCGAATACGGCTTCTACTCGAATGTCAACCCCGATGTGAAGCACCCCCGCTGGAGCCAGGCGCGCGAAAAGCGGATCGAGAGCGGTCGGCTGCTCGGCTACCGCTGGCAGGAGACGCATTTCCTGAACGGGTACGCCGAAGAGGTGGCGCATCTCTACGAGGGAATGGATCTGGAGAAGCACTTCTAGCGGGCGGCACGCCCGGCCGCGGGCGGATCGTTACGTTGCCCCGCCGCACATTGCATCCGATAAGGAGAAACCCGGTGTTGCCCGTTATCCCAACCCCGTCGCGCCGAAAGGCAATCCCGATCGCGGTCGCCCTGGCCATCGCGACGCTGGCCGCCTGCGTCGACGAGCCGATGTCGCCGACCTTCGACACGCTCCAGGACATGCCGCCCACCCTCGTCCGCGCTCCTTACCGGATCGATCCGGTGGACCTCAGCCGGCTGGAATGGGAAGCCGAGCTCGGTCGTCCCTCCTCCGCCGGAGAGCAGGCTCCCGGGACCGTACCATGGCCCGGTGACGACGAAGCGGACTGGATCGCGACCGGGCACCGTACCCCCCCCCCTGTCGTCCCCGCGAAGATTGTCTCCGCCCAACGGGATCCGTCGACGCCCCCCGCAGCGCGTCAAGCGGCATCGCCCCGGAGGCGGATCTGAACATCCCCGAGGTCTGTCACCGGGATTCGCCGGCCCTCGACTTCGAACGCGGTTGGATCTCCTTCGACGACGATTGCGACGCGCTGCTCGCCGCGATGGACCAATTGCGCGGCACGGCATCCTTGAACTGGGACACCGCAACGGTGATGACGAAGTGGGACGGGGTGGTCCTCGGCACGTTCGGCGTGGAGAGGCTCTATCTTCACAACCGCGGGTTCGACGGATCGCTCCCGCCCGAGCTGGGCGCGCTGGACGACCTCGAGGTGCTGTCGCTTGGACGAAACCGGCTCACGGGCAAGATGCCGCCGGAACTCGGCTCGATGACAGACCTGGAGAGGCTGTACCTGCAAGACAACGAGCTGACGGGCGAGATTCCATCCGAGATCGGCGGGATGCGTTCTCTTGAGCGACTGTACCTGTGGCGCAACCGGCTCACCGGCGAGATTCCGTCTGAGTTGGGTTCCATCACCTGGCTTGAGCGGTTGAACCTCGACGGCAATCGGCTCACGGGCGAGATTCCGCCGGAGCTGGGCTCGCGAACCCGCTTGGTCGATCTGCGCCTGGGGGGGAACGAACTGACAGGCTCGATTCCGAAGGAACTTGGCAACCTGCGCAACATCGAAAACCTGTCCCTTTCCCGAAACAAACTGACCGGCGAGATCCCGGCCGAACTGGCCGACCTTCGGAATATCGAGGCGTTGTGGCTCTACGACAATGAGCTGACCGGCCCGATTCCCGCATCAGACTCGTATGGCGCCTGGGAAAGCTTGAGAGTGCTGTGGCTGCACGGCAACCAACTGACCGGCCCGGTACCCGCCGAAGTTGGAAACACGGACCTGCATAGCCTGGCGATCAGCAACAACCCCGGCTTGGCGGGGCCGCTCCCGCTGGAGTTGCAAGCGCTGCTTCTCGACGCATTTTATTGGAGCGGTACCAGCCTGTGTTCGCCCGCGGAGCCTTCGTTCCAGGCATGGCTCGCCTCGATTGCCTCGATCGACGAGGACAACTACAGCGGAGGACCGGTCTGCGATTCGGAATCCGGCAATCGGTCCCCGCTGCCTGTGGGGTCCATCCCCGACACGGTGATGACCGTGGGCGACAGCGTCACGGGGGACGCATCGGAGTACTTCAGCGACCCGGATGGCGACAGCTTGTCCTATCGCGCCTCGTCCTCGGACACGACCGTGGCGACGGTGAGCGTCGTCGGCAGCATTGGGACGCTCTCGGCCGTGGCCGAAGGCAGGGCAACCATCCGAGTGACCGCCACCGACCCCGGCGGCCTGACGGCCGAACAGACGTTTCGCGTGACGGTCGAGGGCGGAAGCGGCGGCGACTTCGAGGCGTTCGCCGGACTCCGGATCGGCAGCGACGGATCCGTGACGCTCAATGTCGGAGGCATCGCCCTGAGCGCCGGCAAGACGGGCTGCATATCCGGCGGCGGCACTTTCAACGGCAAGACCTACGACTACCACTGGACGGCGTGGCAGCGGAACACGGGCTCGGGCTGGACCGAGGTGTCCGGTTCGAGGCGGACCGGCAGTCTGTGCGGCTACGACCTGACGTCGGCTCCGTCCGGAAAGTACCGGCTGGTGGGCGAAATGACGCTCGCCGGGGTGCGGGGCAAGTACAGGAGCGAGAACGAAGTGACCGTGGTGGGAAGTGGCGGCAATCAGCGGCCCGAGACCGTGGGCTCGATATCCGCAAAGACGCTGAAGCCGGGCGACACCACGACGGTGGACGCTTCGGATTACTTTCGCGACCCGGACGGCGACGCGCTCACCTATGCGGCCAACTCATCACGCACGAGCGTCGCGACGGCGAGCGTCTCGGGCCACACCGTAACGGTGGCAGGAGTGGCGGAAGACACGGCGACGATTCGGATCACCGCCACCGACCCCGGCGGCCTGACGGCCGAACAGACGTTTCGCGTGACGGTAGAGGCTGGAGGAGGAGGCGACTTCGAGGTGTTCACCGGACTCAGGATCGGCAACGACGGCTCCGTGACGCTCAAGGTGGGAGGCATCACCCTGAGCGCCGGCAGGACGGGCTGCATATCCGGCGGCGGCACCCTCAACGGCAAGACCTATGACTACCACTGGACGGCTTGGCAGCGGGACACCGGCTCGGGCTGGACCGAGGTGTCCGGTTCGAGGCAGACCGGCCGTCTGTGCGGCTACGACCTGACGTCGGCTCCGTCCGGCAAGTATCGGCTGGTGGGCGACATGACGCTCGCGGGGGTGCGGGGCAAGTACAGGAGCGAGAACGAAGTGACCAAGTCATGAAGTCGCTTCCAAACCGAGTCCCAGGGCACGGACTGCCAAGGGAGACCGAGGGTCGGTGCACTTCGGCTCGACGCCGGTGCTCACGATCTGCCCCGACGACGTTCTTACTCATCCGAGTGGTCGATGTGGACATGAGCGAGGACGACGTGTACGGCGTGCACCAACTCCGGGTGACCGGTGAAATGCTTCGCGCGGGCGCCTTCGAGTTGGGTCCCACGCTCGACCGCGGCATTCGCGCGCTCGAGTTGAACTTCAGTCTGGCAGGCATTTCTCACAGGTGTCGAAGAGGCGCAGCCCGCAACCGATGACGGCGGGCCTGCCGTTCGGCGAAACCGTGCGTCCGGGAAGCGGCGAGACGCAGGGCCGGCAAGGCGCGAAGAGGTGGGGCAGTCGCCCGGCCGCGGGCGTTGATCCGGACCCGGGCGACGAAATCGAGGCTGACCCGACCGTGCCCAAACCGAAACGGCGGACGAAGGGGAATCCGCGCCGGACCATCCTGCTGCTGAAGGGCGCGATCTGGGTGGCCGGGCTGGCTCCGATCCTGTGGCTTGGGGTGGGGTTCTTTCAGCGCAGCCTGGGCATCAACCCGGTCGAGAAGATCATTCACATTCAGGGCCGCGTCACCCTGATCCTCCTCCTGGCGACGCTCGCGGTCACACCGATTCGCCGCCTCACCGGCTGGAACCGGATCATTCAACTGCGGCGGCTGCTGGGCCTCTTCGCCTTCGCCCACGCCTGCATCCACTTCCTCTCCTACGCGGGTCTGGAACAGCTCTTCGCGCTCTCCTACATCCTCGCCGACGTGCGCGACCGCCGCTACATCACCGTCGGCTTCGCGGGACTCGTGCTCCTGGTTCCGCTGGCGGTGACCTCGACGAAGGGCTGGATCCGGCGTTTGGGGAAGCGATGGCAGCGGCTGCACCGACTGGCCTACCCGGCCACGGCGCTCGGCGTTCTGCACTACTTCTGGAAGGTCAGGGCCGACACCTTCTGGCCCGTCGTCGCGGCGCTCGTTCTGGCGGCGCTGCTGGCGGTGCGGGTGGTCTACCGGAAGAAGCGAGTGGCGAAGGGAGACAGGCGGACGGCCCACGGCAGGAAGAGCCCGCGGGCGCAACGTCGACGGTGACCTCCCCCCTTCGCGCCCTCGCCTCCGAACGATCCGGCGCGCGAGGTGGCACCCACGATAACCGCCGACCGAAGCTGCGAAACGATGGCGCTGGCGCCGGAGGCCCGGCGACGGCTGGAAGAGGGAGAGGAACGGCTCGCGCTGAAGCTGCACCAGTACCTGCTGGCCGGACATTTCCAGGGGGAAGCGGCTCCGGGGCGCGTCGAACACGGAAGGTTGGGACGCTAGCATTGGGGCACGACCACAGCCATCCGGATGCACGGGCCGGGCGCCGCCGGACGGATCCGCACCACCGGGGCATCGCCCGCTCCCGGCGTCGGCTTGCGGGAACCGGCGATGCGCCCTCATCCTGTTCCATCTCGCATCCGCGGCGCCTTCCGCGATCCGGCGCGCCGCATGGCGATCCCCAAACCATGACTCGCAAGGTCGGCAACGTGCCCCGATCCCCCGCCCGCTTTCCCCCGGCCCGCTTGCCGGCCGCCTCCGGCCGATGCGCCGGGCGTCGCACCTGGCTCGCGACAGTCGCGCAGATGGGCGCCTGCTGCGCAGGACCGGTCCGGTCCGAATGATTCGCCGACGGGAAGGCGTCCTTGCGGGGATCGTGGCCTGGGGATTGCTCGGGGGAACTGCCCTTGCGGCAGCCCTGTGGGCCGCGCGGCCTCCGCAACCGAACCCCGGCAAGACGGAATCGCTCGCGGCCACGCCCGGTTTCGCGGCCTTCGCGCCGACCGCCGACGCCCGGACGGCCATCGCCGCCCTCCCTCCCCCTCCCCTCCACCCTTCGCCATCCGAACCGGCCGCCACTTGGAGCAATGGCCACCGACCGGCCCCGCAGTTCCAGCCGCCTCCCGCCTGGCACGAGTTCTACTTCACGCGCGCGGCCTATTCGTCGGGCGGGGGCTGGGGACGCCGGAGCAACTCCTGGGCGACCGACTATCCGAAATCCGACCGCCAATTCCTGACCGTCCTCAAGCGGCTCACCAACCTGGACGCCTTCGACTACGAAAACGCGGTTCTGCTCACCGACCCTGGAATCCGGCGCTATCCCTTTCTCTACGCGCTCGAGGTGGGCTACATGGACCTGACGCCGCGGGAGATCGAGGGGCTGCGCGACTACCTGACGGCGGGCGGAACGCTCATCATCGACGACTTCTGGGGGTCGCGGGAGTGGGCGGTCTTCGAGTGGAACATGAACCGGGTCTTTCCCGGGCGGCCGATCGTCGAGCTGGATCTCGATCACCCGGTCTTCAGCACCTTCTACGATATTGACGAGATTCTTCAGGTTCCGGCCTATGGGCGATTCTGGGGGGGTGCGACCTGGGAACGCGACGGCTATGTGCCGCATGTGCGGGGAATCGAAAACGACGAGGGGCGGCTGATGGTCATCATCAACTGGAACACCGATCTGGGCGACGCCTGGGAGTGGGCGGAGCAGCCCGACTATCCGCTGCAGTACTCGACCTTCGCCTTCCAGATGGGCGTGAACATGATCATCTACGCGATGAGCCACTGACCGATGCCCGACGCGACCAGCCCCTCGCGCCGAGGTTCCGCCGAATCGCCGCCCCAGGGCGCCCGCGGCGACCGGAGCCCTGAACCGCGCGCGGCCAACAGCCGATGAGCGGCGTTTTCGAGTTCCTCTTCAAGTACCGGCCGGTGCTCTTCCAAGAGGGGGAGCTGTCGTTCCTCTCGCCCTGGCCGGTGGCGACGGCGCTGGCCGCGCTGGCGATCCTGGGGTTGCCGGCGCTCCTCACCTATTCCCTCGCGCGGGGACGCAGCCGCCGCCGCGACCGCATCGTCCTGGGCGCTCTTCGCGGTGCGCTCTTCGCGCTCCTCTTCCTGGTCGTGATGCAGCCGGCGCTGGTGCTGACCTCGGTGGTGCCGCAGCGCAACTTCGTGGCCGTCCTGGTCGACGATTCCCGCAGCATGACGATCGAGGACGAGGGCGGCGTTTCGCGCGCCGAGAGCGCGGCCGGGCTCCTGGAGGCGGAGGGCGAGCTGATGCGCGATCTGGGGGACCGCTTCGCCGTGCGGACTTTCCGTTTCGCGAGCGCGGCCGAGCGGGTGGATGGGGTGGCCGCCCTGGGGTTCGACGGAAGCCGCACCCGGATCGGCAACGCGCTGGCGCAGGTGCGAAGCGAGCTGCAGGGGGTGCCGCTCTCCGGAATCGTGGTGGCGTCGGACGGGGGCGACAATGCGGACCAGGCGATCGGCGAGGCGCTCCTGCCGCTGCGCGCGGCCTCGGTTCCCGTCTTCACGATCGGATTGGGCGACGAGGAGGTCGAGGCGGATGTCCAGGCGAGCCGGGTCGACGTGCCGGAAACGGCGCTGGTGGGCACCTCCATGATGGTGAACGTGATGGTGGATGCGCATGGCCATGGGGGCCGGGTGGCGCCGCTCGTGGTGGAGGACATGGGAAGGATCGTGACCACCGAAGAGATCACCCTGCCGGAGGATGGGCAGCCGCTCGTGGTGCCGGTGGCGATCACCCTGGAGACGCGGGGCGCGCGCGAGCTCGTCTTTCGCATTCCGGGACAGCCGGGGGAACGGGTGCTGGAGAACAACGAGCTCCGCACGGTGGTTCAGGTGCGCGACCGAACCGAGAAGATCCTCTACTTCGAGGGCGAGCCGCGCCACGAGGTCGCCTTCATGCTGCGCGCCGTCCGCCCCGACGAAAACCTCCAGGTCGTCCTCCTGCAGCGCACCGCCGAAAACAAGTTCTTTCGCCGCAACCTGGACGACCCCCTCGAGCTCGTCGAGGGCTTCCCGACCACCCGCGAGGAGCTCTACCGCTACCGCGCCCTCATCCTGGGATCGATCGAGGCCAGCTTCTTCACGCACGACCAACTCGAGATGATCGCGGACTTCGTGAGCGACCGGGGCGGCACCCTTCTCATGCTGGGAGGTAGGCGCGCCTTTGCCGAGGGCGGCTACCTGGGCACCCCGCTCGAGGATGTCCTTCCGGTGGTGCTCGCCGAACCCACCGGCGCCACCCCGACCGAGCGCCTCGCCTTCGTCCGCGTCGCGCCCACGCCCGCCGGCGCCAATCACCCCATCACCCGCATTGACAGCGACGCCGAACGGTCGGCCGCCCGCTGGGACTCGCTCCCCGAGGTCTCGACCACCAATCCCGTCACCGAGCTCAAGCCCGGCGCGACCGCACTTCTGCGCGGCGCCGTGGTTCCCGCGCCCCGTCCCGGCGACGAGCCCGGCGCCCCTCCCGCCGAGCGCCCCGGCGACATCGCCGCCAACGCCGACGACCGCATCGTCATGGCCTTCCAGCGCTACGGCAAGGGCCGGTCGATCGTCCTCGCCGTCCAGGACACCTGGCTCTGGCAGATGCATCACGCCGTCGCGCTCGAAGACCAGAGCCACGAGACCTTCTGGCGGCAGCTCCTGCGCTGGATCGTGGCCGAGACCCCCGACGCGGTGGAGGCGGCGCCGGTGGCCGAATCGGTCGAGTCGGGCGAAGCGGTCACCGTCGAGGCAACCGTTCTCGACGCCGGCTTCCTGGAGGTCAACGGGGCCGATGTGAGTGCGCGCGTCACCCTTCCCACCGGCGAGGCGCGCGAACTGCCGATGGAGTGGACCGTTTCGGAGGACGGGCGCTACGCGGCGACCTTCACCCCGCGAATCGAGGGCATGTACGAGATCCAGGTCAGCGCCGGGCGCGACACGACCGACCTCGGCACCGCCGCAACGAGCGTGCGGGTGGCTCCCGGCACCGAGGAGTTCCGCGATCCGCGCCAGCGCCGCAGCCTCCTGGAACGAATCGCCGACGAGACCGGCGGACGCTACTACACCCCCGAAACCGCCGCAACCCTCCCCGAGGACATCCGCTTCAGCGGCGGAGGCGTCACCGTGACCGAGGAACGCGACCTCTGGGACATGCCGATTCTCTTTCTGCTGCTGGCCGGATTGATGGGCGCCGAGTGGGGCTATCGCCGCAAGCGGGGGCTGGCGTGAGGGGCCGGACGAGCGGGCGGGGGCCGGGATCGGGCAGGTTGCGCGCCTGCGGGACGGTGGCCGGGCGGGCAAGGCAATGGCTGGCGCGGGCGATTGTTCGGAGGTGGGGGATGGAGGGCGACGCGGTCCCCGCGGCCGCCATGGCGAACGCCCTGCGGAGAGTGGCGGCCGCGGCGGCCAGCCGAGAACGGTTGGCTGCGGTGGCCGGACCGGGCGGGGCGGCGGTGAGCGCGGCGGCGGCCGGTCGCGCGAGCGGGGCACGGGGAGGGGAGGGGAGGGTGGCCGCGAATCCTCCGGGAGCCGGGTGCGGATGGAGGTCATTTCGGGCGGGGGCGGCGGCCGTGATCGCGATCGCCGCCCTCCTCCCCCCCACCCCCCCTCTCGCGGCGCAGAACACGCACCTCCTGCTCATCTCGGGACTCGGCGGCGACCCCGAGTACACCGAGGCCTTTCATGGCTGGCTCAGCCGCTTCGCCGACGCCGCCACCGAGCGCTACGGCGTCCCCGCGGAACGGATCGTGTACCTGGCCGAGCGCACCGACCTCGATCCGACCCGGATCCGCTCGCGCTCCACCGCCGACAACATTCGGGCCGCCTTCGCCGAGATCGCCGCCGCCATGGCCCCGAACGACGAGCTGGTGGTGCTACTGGCGGGCCACGGCACCTTCACCGGCGGCGAGGCGCGCTTCAACGTTCCCGGCCCGGACCTCTCGCCGCAGGACTTCGACGACCTCCTCGACGGCCTCGGCCAGCGGCGAATCGCGCTGATCAACACGGCCACCGCCTCGGGCCCCTTCATCGCGGCCCTCTCGGCCCCCAACCGCGCCATCGTCACCGCCACGCGCAGCGGACGCGAACGCAACCTGACCCGCTTCGGGCTGCACTTCGTGGACGCCTTCTCGGAAGACGGCGCCGATGTGGACAAGAACGCCCGCGTCTCGATCCTGGAGGCCTTCGGCTACGCGCTGCGCGAGGTCGAACGCGAATACGAGGGCCGCAACCTGATCCTCACCGAACACGCCATCCTGGACGACAACGGCGACGGCGAGGGCAGCCGCGACCTGGAGGCGGAGGGCGGCGACGGCGCGCTGGCCGGAACGATGTTTCTGGGGGCGGCGGGGGGGACGGGGGGCGGGGAGGCGACCTCTCCCGAGCTGCGCGCGCTCTACCAGGAGAAGGCCGCCATCGAGGCCCGCATCGCCGATCTCCGCCGCGTCAAGGCCCAGCTTCCCCCCGAGCGCTACGAAAACGAACTGGAGGAGCTCCTCATCGAGCTGGCGCTGAAGAACCGCGAGATCCGGGCTGCGGGGGGGCAGGGGCGAGACTCCCTCCTACACCAGCGACCGCCCCTGCCCCCCGTCCACCGCGATGCAGGCGCCCGTAATCAGGCTCGCCCGTTCCGAGCTCAGGAAGGCCACCGCGTCGCCCACCTCCTCCCCCCGCCCGAACCGCCCGAGCGGCAGGTTGGACCGCACGAAGGCGCGCATTCCATCCGGGTCGGCCTTTGCGCGCCTGTCCCAGCTTCCGCCTGGAAAGCGGATTGAGCCCGGCGCCACGCAGTTTACGCGGATGCCGTCGCGCGCGAGCTCCAGCGCCATGATTCCGGCGGCCGAGATCAGCGCCGATTTGGTGGTGTTGTAGATCGACAGCCCCGGGCCGCCCTTTTCGCGCCCGAAGACCGACGACACGAAGATGATCGAGCCGCCGCCGCCCTCGCGCATCAGCGGGATCGCCAGCCGCGCCGCGCGGAACCCCGACAGCACATTGAGCTGGATGATGTCCAGCCAGTCATCGTCGCTGGTTTCCTCGAAGCGGCCCCGGCGGTTGCCGCCCACATTGTTGACGAGCACGTCCAGGGCGTCGTAGCGCTCCCGCACCGCCTCGACCAGCTCGGCTGCGCCGCCCTCGTCGGCCACATCGCAGGCCACGGCCAGCACCTCGACGCCATCCTCCCGCAACGCCGCGGCGGCCGTCTCCAGCCCGGCCTCGCCCCGCGCGCAGATCGCCAGCCGGGCCCCTTCCGCTCCCAGCGCCCGCGCGCTGTAGAACCCGAGTCCGCGGCTGCCCCCGGTGACGACCGCAACCTTTCCCGCCAGTTCAAGATCCATCGGCCTGGAGCCCCGTTGATCCCGCTCGCGCCGCCCCACCGTCGCCGTCCGAGATGTTCGCGCGCAACAGCCGCTCCAGATTGCGGATATGCTCTTCCAGCGCGGTGTTGAGCTGGTCGTAGCGAACGATCGCGTCCTGGCCCGGCTCCTGGTCGGCGCGGGTGAGGTTGCCGTACAGATACTGAAGCTGATCGACGAGCATCGGGCGCGAGTAGCGGACCGGCGCGGTGACCAGCTCCCGCTCGATCGCCTCGACCTCGGCCGCCAGTCTGCCCCCGCCCCGCCGCCGCGCCTCGTTGACGCGGTGGACCGCCAGCCGCGCCTCGCTCAGCGCGTCCCGGGCCTGCAACGCCAACTCCACCTGCCGCTCGACGACCGCCGTGCCGATCCCCTCGGCCACGACGCGCGGATCCATCATGACCTGGAAGCTGCGGCTCGCGCTCCAGTCCCCGGCTGTCAGGCGCGCCGTGTAGAGACCGGGCGGCACCATCGGGCCACCGCGACCGGAGCGCGCCGAATTCGCGTCCCAGGGGCCTGGATGGGTGAGATCCCAGGTGAAGCGGTGCGTGCCCGCGCCGGAGGGAAGCCGCGGCGTTCCGAAGCGCTCCAGCCGCCACTCGCGCATCCCGGGCTCGGCGGGCAGAGTATACTCGCCGGGACCCTCGCTGGAGAAGGAACGCACGACCTCGCCACCCGAATCGACGATGTCGAGGGTGACGGGACCGCGCGCCTCGCTCGCCAGTCGATAGTCGATGTTGACGCCGGCGGGCGGATACTGGGGTTCGTCGGCGTTGCGGGGCCGGAATCCGCCGCCATAACGCAGCCTGAATGCATCGCGCACTTCGAAGAGGTGTGCGCTGGCGCCGGCTATGCGGTCGTTGAGCTCGTGCAGCGGCGTGAGGTTGTCCATGATCCAGAAACCCCGACCCATTGTCGACAACACCAGATCGCCCTGCACCACCTTCATGTCGGTGATCGGCGTCGCGGGCAGATTGCGCTGGAAGGACTGCCAGCTCCCGCCGTCGTCGAAGGAGATGAACATTCCGAACTCGGTGCCCAGGTAGAGCAGCCCCTCGCGGTCGGGATCCTCGCGCACGACCCGCACCGGATGGTTGTTGGGCACGCCGTTGTCGCCCGTGGTGATGCGCGTCCAGGTTGCGCCGTAGTTCTCGGTGCGGTAGGTGTGCGGGGTGAAGTCGCCCAGCATGTAGCGCAGGATCGCCACGTAGGCCTTGGCCGGATCGTGGTGCGAGACCTCGATCGTCTGGACGCGGCCGTAGGGGCCGATGCCCGGGGGCGTCACATCCATCCAGTTGCGCCCGCCATCGCGCGTGACGTGCACCGGTCCGTCGTTCGCGCCCGCCCAGATGACGCCCGGCTCCAGCACCGATTCCTGGATGTCGTAAAGGACCGAGAAGTGCTCCTCGCCGGTGACGTCGATGGTGATCGGCGCGCCCGAAACCACTTGCGTTTCCGGGGTGAATGCGGTGAGGTCGGGGGAGATCGTCTCCCAGAGCTGGCCGCCGTTCGTGGTGACGTGGACGTACTGCGAGCCGTGGTACACCTTGTTGGGATCGTGCGGCGAGACGTGGATGGGAACCACGCGCTGGAAGCGGTACTCCAGATCGCGCGGATTGTGGCCGTAGAGATTGCCGAAGCCGACGTAGTACTGCGCCTCCTGTCCGGTGCGACGATTGTACAACCCGAAGCGGCCCTTGCAGTTGGCGTAGACGATGTCGGGATCGCCGGGCTTGGGCACGACCGGTCCGGTTTCGCAGCCGCCATGCGCCTCCCAGGCCGACTGCGGACCGCCGGGCTCCGAGCGTTCGGGCAGGCTGGGCACCGAGATCGTCGAGTTGTCCTGCTGGCCGGCGTAGAGGCGGTAGGGGAAGTCGTCCGAAACGTCCACCTGGTAGAGCTCGGCGGTGGGCTGGTTGTACTGGGTGGACCAGTTGCGGCCGCCATCGAGCGAGACGTTCGCGCCGCCGTCGTTCGACTGGATCATGATGTCGGGATTGACAGGATTGATCCACAGATCGTGGTTGTCGCCATGCGGGGTCCGTTCGGAGTTCCAGCTCTCGCCGCCATCGACGGACTTCCAGTGACCCTCGGCCATCCCCCAGAGCACATCCGGATCGGTGGGGTGACCTTCCAGGTTGTTGTAGTAGAAGGGCCGGTTGCGAATCGGCTGGAAATCGCTGACCTGCCGCCAGTTGGCGCCGCGGTCGTCGGAGCGATAGACGCCGCCGGCGTCGGCCGGCGCCTCGATGAGGACATAGACCCGATCGGGATCGGCGGCGCTGACCGCCAGATCGGACTTGCCGCGCAGCCCGGTGGGCAGCCCGCTGGTGGCCCGGTCCCAACTGTCGCCGCCGTCGCGCGAGATGAAGACGCCGCCCTCCATGCCGCCGGAGATGATCGTCCAGGGTTTGCGCTCCGCCTGCCACATGCTCGCGTAGATCGTGTTCGGATCGTCGGGCGCGAACTCCAGATCGACCGCGCCGGTGCTGTCCGAGACGAAGAGCACATTTTCCCAGCTCGCGCCCCCGTTGCTGCTGCGGTAGACGCCGCGCTCGGAATTCGGAGCGAAGGGGTTGCCGATCGCCGCGACGTAGACCAGATCGGGGTTGTCGGGGTGGATGAGGATCGCGCCGCTGTTGCCGGTCGCTTCCAGCCCGATGCGCTCCCAGGTGGCCCCGGCATCGGTGGATTTGTAGACCCCGTCGCCGATGATGACGTTGCTGCGCAGCCCGTCCGATCCGGTCGACACATAGACGATGTTCGGATCCGACTCGGCCACCCGGATCGCGCCGATCGAGCCCGTGCCGAAATATCCGTCCGAGAGATTGACCCAGTTGTGCCCGTTGTCGGTGGTCTTCCAGACGCCGCCGCCGGTGGCGCCCATGTAGAAGGTGGAGGGCTCGGCGGCATGACCCGCGACCGCCGTGACGCGGCCGCCGCGCGAGGGACCGACATAGCGGTAGCGCAGCGAACCGAACTGGTCGTCGCCGAACCCGGAGGGGGGCGACTGCGCGAGGGCGGGGGCCGGGAGGGGGGAGGGGGCCGCGGCGGCCAGGAGCGTGGCGATTCCGAGGATCCTTCTCATGCGGTGTTCTCTTTTCCGTGTTGGGCGGGGTGGGGGTTGGGTCCGGGCCGATGCCGGGCGGGGTCCGGGGTGCGAGCGCTTCCCGCACGCGGACGGCCCTGAAGGAACCCGGCAACATGGCGCGGATACAAGGTATCGCACTGGCGGGGAATGCGCCTACCGCAGCGTGGGCTTGTCCAGCGAGTCCCAATTGTAGGCGCGCTGCACCCGCTCCACGACCTCGCGGAAGACGCCGCCGCCACCCGCCGAGTTGGTCATCACGGCGACGCCGTAGCCGCTGACCTTGTGGGCGATCAGGTAGCAGGTGAAGCCCCAGTTGCCCCCCGAGTGGCTGAAGTACCAGCCCTGGCCGCGGCGCGCGACCTCGAAGCCGACCCCAAAGTCGCCGATTCCGACCGGACTGGTCATTGCGGCTGCCGAGGCGGCGCTGATCACGCGGTCCGGATCGCCGCGCAGCGCCCTCTGGATCTCGATGGCGAAGAGCGCCAGATCGCGCGCGTTGGTCCAGAGCCCCGCCGCGGCCATCGCCGAATAGACGTGCCACCTGGCCTCGCCCATCGGGTATCCGTCGCCCCGGTGCGCGCGGGCCGCATTGGCGTCGCGGTCGGTTGGCAGCGGCTGCGCGAAGGTGGAGGCGGTCATTCCGATGGGACCGAGAACCCGGCGCCGCATCAGCTCGGGAAAGCTCTCGCCGTGGATGTCGGTGAGGGCAAGCTGAATGATCGTGGTGCCGCCGCCCGAGTAGTGCATGGCGGCGAGCGGCGGCCGCACCATCGCGACGGGGCCGACATTCGAGGGTTCCTCGCCGTTCAGGATCTGGACGGGGGTGGGCCGGGGGACGCCGGGCGCGTATCCGGGAAAGCCGTGACCGTCGCCGAGCCCGGCGGTGTGGCTGAGGAGAAGCCGGGGCGTGACCGCCCGCGCCGCGGTGAAGCCATTGCCGGGAAGCTGCCAGGAACGGAGGATTCCGTTGATGTCGTCGTCGAGGGAGAAGCGACCATCCTCCACATCCCGCATGACCGCGACGGCCGTGACCGGCTTGCTGATCGACGCCGCCTGGAAGAGCGTCGCGACGTTGACGGGGGCGCCGGTATCCACATCGGCGACGCCGTAGCCCCTGGCCCAGTGCAGTTCGAAGTCGCGAATGACCGCGACGCTGATCCCGGGAACGCCGAAGCGCTCCATGACCTCTTCCAGGGTGAGGACGTCGAGGCCCTGCCGGTTGGGGAACTGAACGCCCTCGATGACCGCTTGCAGCTCGGCGGCGGTGGGGTTGGGACCGGGGCCGCGTTGCTGGGCAGCCACCTGCACTGCGATGGCGGTCGAGGCCAGCGCGCCCGACACGACGGCCATGGCGGTGAGCGCGACGAACCCGACCTTGGATGCATGTCTCGTCATCCTGCCCTTTTCCTCCTCCAACTCGGTGTTTTCCGGTATTTGTTTGCGCATGGACGCGACGGGCGCCCGACTGTGCGCGCGACGGCGGCGTCAGCGGGGTTTCGCAGCGCGGATCATTCCGCCATGGATGGATTGGACGAAGGTCCGCAACTCGGTCTCGCGCGGGGGATTGCGACGAATCACGGCCTGCACCTGGGGGTCGGCCAGGATGTGTTCGGCGGGATAGCGCTCCCGTTTTTCGACCATGATGTCGGTGAATCCCGCGGCGGCGAGGTCGGCCTCGTAGTCGGCGATTCGGACCGGAAGACAGCCAACGAGCGATTCCCTGGAGCTCTGCACGAAATCGGGCGGCGGCCGGTCGGACACAAGGTCGGAGATCATGACGCGGCCGCCGGGCCTGAGCGCGCGCATTGCCTCGGCCAGGACGCGGCGGCGGTCGCTCGAGAGGTTGAGGACGCAGTTCGAGATGACGGCGTCGGCGATTCCGTCGGCCACGGGCAGCGCCTCGATCTCGCCCAGGCGGAACTCGACATTGGCGAAGCCGCCCTTGCGCGCATTGGCGCGGGCCCGTTCCACCATCTCCGGGGTCATGTCCACGCCGATGACGCGGCCTGCGGGGCCGACCCGTTCCGCGGCCAGGAAGCAGTCGATGCCGCCGCCCGCGCCCAGATCGATCACGGTCTCGCCGGTGGTCAGCGAGGCCAGCGCGACGGGGTTGCCGCAACCGAGACCGAGATTGGCGCCATCGGGAATGCGGTCGATCTCCTCCCGGTCGTAGCCGACGGCGCAACTGATTCGCTCGGCGGCGGTGGCCGTGGCGGGGGATTCGGGGGACGACGGTTCGCAGCTCGTGGCGGGGCCGCAACAGTTGTCGTCATTCAGTGCCGCGCGCGCGTACCGTTCGCGAACTGCGGCGCGTCTCTCGGTCGTGTCGATCATCGTGGTCTCCGGTGGATTGGGTCGGGCCGGTTCATTCGCCTTCCGGTGAAGCGCCGGCATCTCTGTGCGCGGCTATGCCGGCTGCGGCCGTGCTCGCGGATCGCGCACCCGCTGGAGGAGCAGGAGGCCGATCAGAAAGAGGGCGGTGAGGACGAGGAAGCCGGGACGCTGGTTGCCGCCGGACAGGAAGGCAACGTAGCCGAAGAGCAAGGGGCCGAGGACCGACGACGACTTTCCGCAGAGCGCGTAGAAGCCGAACATCGACGCTTCCTTGCCCTCGGGAATGAGCGATGCCATGAGGGCGCGGCTGGCGGACTGGACCACGCCGAGGCCCATCCCGACGCCGATGGCCAGAGCGTAGAAGGTGCCGGGGCTCTGAACGAGAAAAGCTGCGATTCCGGACGCCACCCACACGACGAGGACCCCGGTGAGGACCTTTTTGGGACCAAGGGAATCGGTGAGGCGAGCAAGTGCGAAGGCGCCGATCAGAGCCGAAAACTGCACGATCAGGAAGAGCAGGATGATCTGCTCCTGGGTGAAGCCGAAGGTTCCCTGCGCGATCACCGCCGCCATGACGATCACGGTGAGGACGCCGTCGATGTAGAAGAAATAGGCGAGGAGGAACTGCCTCAGATTGCGGTCGGCCCACACCTCGGCGCCGATGCGGAGGAGGTCGCGGAGGCCGGTGGTCCGGTTGATGGCGGGGTCGGCGCGGCGCGATTCGTCCCGCGGACTCGAGCGGGGTTGGTCACCTTCGCGATCGCCCGTCGGGACGTCCGTGCCGGCGAAGTCGGCGAGCGCCGCGCGCGCCCCGCTTCCCCGATCGGCCGGCAGGAACAGGAAGGCGGGTACGGAAAAGACGAAGAAGAAGACGCCCACGGCGAGCCAGACCAGCTCGATGCGGCCGATCCCGATCAGCGGAAGAACCAGGATGAGCCCCAGGGCGGAACCCAGATAGCCGAGTCCGAAGCCATATCCCGATGTTCTTCCCACGCGGTCGGGAGGCACGATCTCCGGCAGGTAGGCGTTGTAGAAGACGTGGGCGAGCTCGAAGCCGTAGTTCGCGACAAGAAAGATGGCGAAACCGGCGACGATCATTCCGGGCCCAAGTGTCGTCATGAATCCCAGGCCGGTCAGACAGAGGCCGACCGCCAGCGCGAGAAGTCGCTTGCGCCTGCCGCTGCGGTCGGCGAAGGCTCCGAGAATCGGCGACGTCAACGCGACGGTAAGCGCCGAGACCGAGACCGCTAGGCCCCACCAGAGATCCCCCAGCCCCCCCTCCTCCCCCACGACGACCGCCCGGTAGAATGTGGGAAAGACCGCCGTGGTCACGACCGCCGGGTAGATCGAGTTGGCGAAGTCGTAGAGGATCCAGGCGCGGATGGTGCGGCGTCGGGCTTTCTCGGCCTCGGAATTTCGCCGCCTGGAGCCGACTTCTCGGGCGCTGGGCCGATCGTTCAATGAACGATCTCGCTGACTGGAATTCATGATCGGATCCCGGCGGGCGCCGGAGCCTCGATGGATCCGGTTTTGGGGCGCGACTCGCTTTGGGAAGCGGTCATGCCGGGGGCCGGATGCACCAGTTGCGCATCTGCCCGGTCGAGGAGACCCGGGAAGCGGGGGTCACGCCGCCACGCTCGCCGTCATCTCCTCCGCGCCCGCTTGATTCCCGCCGCCACCCCCGTCCCCACCCCGAGTCCGACCAGCGCGGCCGGCCCGACCGTGATGACGGGAAGCGAGGCCAGCGCCCCGGTGAGCACCGCGCCCGCCACGGCGCCCATGCCCAGTGCCGACCGCTCCACCACTTTCGTATAACGGAGCTTCTGCGCGACGAAGTCCTTGCTCTTCAGGTGTCCCCACGCCCCCGCCGCACCGCAAACGATCACTTCCAACATCCGTTTGTTCCTTTCCCGGGACGCGCCCGGCTGTGTGTCCGTCGCTTACGACGACCGACCCATCTGCGACCATGCACGCCCGATCTCGGTCGACACGTCCTGGAGCGCGATGATCGAGGCCGCGTCGAGTTTGCGGCTGATTGTGCCGCCGACCAGACGGCGGAGGAAGCGAAGAGGTTCCTGAAAGTCCGCCTCCAGGAGGGGGTCGGCGCCGCGGTTGAGGTTCTCCAGGATGCGCAGCGCAAGGTAGGTGTCGTCGAGGAGACCGACCAGCCCCTGCGTCATCTCGGGAATCAGGTCGATCGGATTGATGAAGTAGCGCGCCGCGTGTTCCAGCAACGGCATCACCACGACGTTCAGCCCCCGCTGTTCGGCGGCGTAGGCGGCGTGCGCCAGCAGGAGCGGCACCGTTTCCATCACCTCCACCGCCACCGAGGCCGCATCGGCCACATCCTTCTCGCTGGCCCGCGGTTCCACCGCCCGGATGAACTCTTCCAGCCGCCCGTTGTCGCGCGCCTTGGCGCTGTCGATCACTGCCTGCACATCGTGGAGATTCATCGTCCGCCCATGTTTCTGTACACCACCAGTCCCCCGCCCCTGCCCCCCGCCACCAGCTCGGGATCGCCATCGCCGTCCAGATCGGTGAAGGCCGGCGCGGTGAAGGTCGGCAAAGGGTGCGGGAAGGGTTCGATCTCGACGAAGCGCGGCTCCGCGGGCGAACCGTCGTTGCGATAAAGGCGCAGCCCCGACGCCTCCGAGCCCACCGCGAGATCCAGATCGCCGTCGCCGTCCCAGTCCAGAAGCGCGGGAATGCTCCGCCGTCCCGGATCGATCTCCTGGAAGGTGTCCGAAACCAGCTCGAAGCGGGGCTCTCGCGGCGATCCCTCGTTGCGGTAGAAGTTCAGCGCGCCCGACGATTCCCCGATCAGGAGATCCAGGTCGCCGTCGCCATCCAGATCGCCCAGCGCCGGGGTGGTGTTGCGGCCCCGCGTCAGGGTCGCGGCCGCCGAATCGACCAGAGTCCAGACCGGCGCGACGCCGTTGCCGACATCGCCCGCGTCCCGGTCGTTGCGGTAGTAGGCCACGTGGTCGCGCCACTGCCCCAGAATCATATCGTCGTCGCCATCGCCGTCCAGATCGCCGAAGGCCGGCGCGAGGTGATAGGCGTCGGGAAGCCCCGTCGCCTTGCCGCGCGCCCGATAGACCGGTTCCCCTGCCGCGTCTGCGTTCTCGTTCTCGTCAAGACCCATGTTCTCGTACAGATACAGTCCGCCGGTGCGCGTGTCGTCGGTCTCGATCTTGTTGCTCAGGAGCAGGTCCAGATCGCCATCGCCATCCAGGTCGGTGAAGGCCGGATACGATTCCGCGCCCACATCCACCGTCCCGATCAGCCGCGTGGCCGCCACTGCAAAGTCGCCGTCCGCACCCTGGATGAACTGGTAGAGGTTCTCGACGCTGGTGCGATTCGGATTGAAGGCGCCGCCGAGGACCCCCATCGTGAGGTCCATGTCGCCGTCCGCGTCGATGTCGCCCAGCGCGGGCGCGTTGTATCCCGATGTGCCGACCGCATCGCCGACCGGCCAGGGCCTGGGGGTTCCCCGCAGCACCGGACGCCCGCAGGTACCGGTGTTCTCGATCAGCAGGAGCCCCGGCTCGAAGAAGTCGCCCCAGAAGAGATCGTGGTCGCCGTCCCGGTCGAAGTCGCCCAGCGCCATCGTGTTCGCCCCGTGCATGCTCCCCTGCATCGCGCCGATGATCTCGATGTCCTCAAAGAAATCGGTGACGTGCCGAAAGCGCGGCACCCCGTTCGCATCGACGTCCAGCGCTTCGTAGCGGGTAATCGTCCCCGTGAGCCGCCCGATCAGCAGATCCAGCGCGCCGTCGCAATCGATGTCGGCCGCATTCGGAATGTTCTGCCGGTCCGAGAAAACCGGTTCGCCGGCCACGTCCCAGAGAGTGTCGGCCGCCAGCGCATACGACGCCGGCCCCGCGCCCCCGTCGTTGCGATAGTACCGGATATGGCTGAAGGGCGATTCGGCCAGGAGATCCAGATCGCCATCGAGATCCACATCGACAAAGCGGAACCACTCGCCCACCGCCAGCCCCTCGAAGCGGTCGGTCACCCAACGAAAGCGGGGCAGTCCGTTCGCGCCCATCCCTTCGTTGCGAAAGAACATCACCTGATCCGAGACCTCCTGCAGAAAGAGGTCCGGATCGCCGTCGCCGTCCGCGTCCGCAAGCTGGGGACGGGGCAGGTTGAAGCCACCGAGAAAGGGGTGGGGGAGAGCTTCTCCCATCTCGTCAAGAACCGTAATCCCATACACAACGCGTTCCCACCCGGCGGCGCCTGCGGGATTCCACACCCCGCCCCCCCGCGCGGCCTCCCCCGACTGCGCCGAGGCCGCCGTCGCAACCGCCGCAACCAGCCATCCGGCCACCGCCGCCGCGCACGCCGCCCGCCAGGACGATCCCGGCTGCCGCCACGTTCGGCGTCGTCCGGCGCCGCCCGGGGCCCTCATTCGCCCGGCCCGATCGAGATTCCCGCGGGATAGGCCCCCACTTCGATCACCTGCACCACACTCAGGTCGCGGGTGTCGATCTTCACCACCGTGCCCACCTCGGCGTTGTCGGCCACCGCGCGGCTCGGCGTGTAGGCGCCCTTCTGGTTCCGGTTCGATACGAAGAGCCAGCGACCGTCGGCGGTGACCGCGCTGCCGTGCGGCTCCACGATTCCCGGCCCCGAGAGGCGGCGCGAGACGGTCCAGCCCGCGGTCTCCACCTCGACGATCTCGTCGTCCTCCAGCAACCCGAACCAGACCCGCGAGCCATCCGGCGAGAAGACCGGGTGCCAAGGCTGCGCCCCGACCTCCACCTCGGTCACCGGTTCCAGCTCCGGATCGGTGGCGTCGAATACGAGAAGCCGGCCGGTCAACTGCGCCGTCGCGACCAGTCGGCGGCCATCGGGCGAGAGCGCGAACTGCACGAAGGTGTGGGGCGGACCCTGGACGTCGGCCAGCTCGGCCTCGCCATCGGCGCCGTCCACCACCGCGATCCGGTTCTCGACCAGCGAGGCCGCCAGAACGCGCCGCCGTCCGGAATCGACGATCAGCGCGTGCGGCCGCGGGAAGAAGACGTCCAACTCCTCCAGCGTCATCTCGCCGCGCACCACCTGCCCGATCCGTTGCGGAGGGTTGACCGCCATCATCGAGCGCCCCACATAGAGCATCTCCGAGGCCGGATCGACCGCCAGGAGCCCCGGCGTTTCGAAGGGGGCCCGCCCGACCAGCTCCCCCTCGCGGGTGAAGCGCAGCACATGACCGCCGCCGATCAGCGAGACATACCAGTGACTGCCATCGGGATCCACGGCGGTGTGGTGAGGGCGGGAGTTCGCGTCGAATCCGAGCGCCGTCATGTCGATCGTGCGCACCACCTCGCCCGATTCCGCGTCGACGATCGAGACGCTCGCCGAGGCCTGGTTCGCGACGTAGACGCGCTCGCCGCCCGACGATTGCGCCAGGATGGCGGCCGGGAAGAGGAGCAGGACCAGCGTTAGCGCAGGCGCGGCCGTGGCCATTGCGCACCGCACCGCGCGTCCGGACAGCCGCGACCGCCGCGACGCCCTCCTCCCCATCGCTTCTCCCCCTGTCCACGCCGTGTGGAGTTCGTCCATCGCTTCGTCGTCTCCTCTCCCTGTCGGCGGATGCCGTCTGTTCCCATCTGGCGCTGTCGCGCGTCAGGAGACCGGCGTGCGGTCCCGCTTCCGGATCAGGAACAACCCCTGCGACCCCGAAGTCACCAATATGATTCCCGACTCGAAGAAGGGGTAGTTGCTCCACGAACCATCCATTGCGGCGAAGTCCTCGCCGGGCACGGTGTCGAAGAAGGCCACCTCTTGCGGCTCCTGAATGTCGGAGATGTCGAAGATCCGCAGCCCGCTGTTATAGTTGGACTGGTACATCAGGTTGCCCCGGATGTAGAGGTTGTGATCGCTGGACGCGTTGTCGGCGAAGTGTTCCTTCAGCAACTGGGGATCGTCCAGATCCTGGACATCCCAGATCAGGGTGCGCGTGCGCTCGGCCATCCCCTGCACCTCGTCCAGCTCGTCGTTCATGTAGAAGTAGGCGTGGTCCTCGGTGAGCCAACCCTGGTGCGCGTAGGCATGGTTCGGGTACTCGCCCCGTCCGAGCACCACCGGGTTCTCCTTGTCCGTCACGTCGGCGATGCTCAATGCGTCTTCATTCGAACCCAGGCATATCTCGCGACCGGTGTGCTCGGTGTCCGGTCCGTTGTAGATCACGCACTGCGCGTCGTGCGAATAGCCGGTGCCGCTGCGGCCGGTGCCCGTGTGCGAGAAGCAACCCGCGAAGGTCGGGTTGAGCGGATCGTTGATGTCGATCATGTGGAGTCCGCCGCCGCAGGTGTCGCCGCCGCCGCTGGCCCCGACCGCGTAGGCAAAGCCGGTCTCCTCGTTGATGACGACGTTGTGAACGCTGCTGACGCGGTCGTAGTGGGCGTCCACCTCGAAGGCGAGGAGCTCGCCCGAAAAGTCGCGCAGGCGGGTCAGATCGAAGACCTGCATGCCGTGTCCCGGCGCGCCGTCCGCTACGATGAAGACGTGGTTGCCGAAGACCTTCATGTCGCGCCAGATGCTCCCCGGCACCGCCTCGGTCTTGGGCAGATTGCCGACCACGACCGGATTGACTGGGTCCGTCACATCAACGAAGGAGGTGCCGTCCATGCGGCCGACGATCGCGTAGTCGCGGTTGGACTCGGGATCGGTCCAGCCCCAGACGTCGTTGACGCGCACGCCGCGGGCGCCGCCCAGATCCTCCACCGGAATGAAGGAGACCAGATCGGCCCCGTTGCACCCGAAGACGGCGGCTTCGCCCCCGGTGCAGGACAACTCTTCGCCCATGACCGCCTCGTAGCCCTCGACCTCGACGAAGAGCGGATCCGACGCGGTCCACTCATCGCCGTCGCGCTCGAAGATGATCGCCTTCCCCAGACCGTAGTCGGCGCGGGGCATTCCCGAGACCAGCACGCCGTCGCCGGACGCGAGAATCGTTCCGACCTGATCGCCCGAAGCGACGTCCGGGGCGCTGATTCGCCGAACCGAGCCCCATCCGGACGCGCCGTCCGACGCGAATTCGTAGATCGCCCCGCGGCGACCGTCCAGGCCCGGCGCGGCCACCCAGAGCGTTTCGCCTGCCGCCGCCACGGTGGACCCGAAGCCATCGCCGCCCCCGCCGTCGAAGGCCATCAGACGGCCGGATTCGCGCCACTCGCCGTCCTCGCGCTCGAAGGAAACCAGGCTGCCGGAGGCGTCCCCCGCGCCGATCAGGATGCGGTCGGGGAGAATTGCCGCCGATCCGCCGAAGTAGGCGCCCTCGCCGTCGTCGATCGCGAGTTCTCCGGTTTGCGACCAGCCGTCGGCGCCGCGCTCGAAGACGTAGGCCACGCCCGCCTCCGAGTTCGCGAAGGGTGCGCCCACCACCAGCGTCCCTCCGGAAATCGCCATCGCCGCCCCGAAAGCGGATTCCGGATCGTCGCCGGGACTTCCGAGGAAGGCCTCCTGGGTCCAGGCGCCGTCTTCTCCGCCGAAGACCAGAACGCCGCTGCCACCCTCCATTGACGCGGCCCCGATGGCGGCCTGGTTTCCGTCCATCGCCACGCTGACCCCGAGAATCATCCCCGCAGGCAGATCCGTCGGCGCAATTCGGCCATCATGGCGCCACCCCGAAGCGTCCCGCACATAGGAATGAACTCCGGACTCCTCAAGCGCCCGCTGGTTCAGCGCGGTCACGAGGAGACGGCCATCGGCAAAGGCCATTGCGGCGCCGAATCCGCCGCCTTCGAATCCCTCCGGCTTGGGCAGAGCGCCGGTCTCGACCCAACCGTCGCCTCCCCGGGTATAGATGCGCACGACCCCGCTGCCATCGTCGCCGCCCCGGTCCGCGATCAGGATCTCCTCGCCCGCAACCACCGCGCCGGTGGCGAATCCCTGCCCATTCAGCGCCGCGAATCCCCCGGGCGCCATCGTCGCCGCCAGCGCCGCAAGCACCTGCAACGCGCCCAGCCGCACACCATCCGTCGTCCTGCTCATTGTCCCTGTCCTCCGAAGTGGGTTTGATTGATTCATAGTCGGTCCACCGCCGCATCCGCACTTGCCGGGGATGGCGGCAACAAAGAAGGCTGACATGATTCCCGCCACCGGACAAGGCCGCGCCCGCAGAGGAGCCGCATCATGCATCTGACCTATTTCATTCCGGGACCGCTTTCGCGCGGACCGCTGGGCCGCCACGAGCTCGACCGCCGCCGCCGCTGCCTCGAACGCCATGCCGCGCCCGGAACCGCCGTCGCGGTGCGCGATTGGCACGCCGGACCCGACTCGATCGAGTCTTCCGCCGAGGAATGCCTGGCGATCCCGGGGCTGCTGGAGGCCGCGCCCCAGCTCGAAGCCGGAGGAACGAACGCGATCATCGTGGGGTGCTTCGGCGATCCGGGTCTGAGCGGGGCCCGGGAGGTCGCGACGGTCCCCGTGATCGGGCCCGGACAGGCGAGTGGCCACCTGGCCGCGCAGCTCGGGTTGCGCTTCGGAGTGTTGACCGTTGTGGAAGAGGTCGTTCCGGCCATTCGCCGTCAGATGCGCGGACATGGGCTGGACGCCTTTCTGGCCGGTGTGCGGGCGGTGGAGGTGCCGGTGCTGGAGCTGCGCCAGCGACGCGACGAGGTGATGGGCGCTCTGGAGGAAGCCGGGCGGGCGCTGGTCGCGGGCGGCGCCGACGCTCTGGTGCTTGGGTGCATGACCATGGGTTTCCTCGATGTCGCGCGCGATCTCCAGCGGGAGCTCGGCGTTCCGGTCGTCAATCCGGTGGTGGCTGCCCTGAAAACCGCGGAGGCAATGGTGGTCTCCGGCGTCGCGCCCTCCCGAACCGCCTACCCCGTTCCGCGAAAGCCGGTCGAGGCCGCCACGGGCTAGCCTTTCCGGTTCGGAGCCGCCAGAACGTCGATCAGCCAGGAAGCCTCCAGGAGCTTCTGGGCGACCTCGTTCGCATTGCGGCGGAGTTCGGTGAGAACGAAGGGAAGCCGCTCCGACTCGTTCTCCATCAGCGCCTCGATTTCGTGCAGTTTGGCCAGGCGGGGGATCGGAAGGCGGGGGGTGGCGGGATCGTGCTCGAAGCGCGGCCGTTCGGAGTAGTTGAGCGGGACCAGGAGACGCCCAAGCCGGACCAGGAGATCGTTGGCGATCCCGGTTTCGATCTCCTCCGACTCGATCCGGGTATAGAGGTCGTCCAGGCGCTTGACCAGCGCATTGAGGGCCTTGCGAATCGCGGTGATGTCGAAGCGCCGGGCGGCCATGGCCTCATACTCGGTGAGCGCTTCCTCGATCTCCTTCAATGTGCGACGGTAGTCCAGGGGAAGGACTTCGGCCATGACGAACTCGCCGATCGCCGCGAGATACACCTGAAGATCGCGCTCCAGATTCTCCCGGTCGGCGATGTCGAGCCGGTCGCTCTCGGTATGCCACGCGATGTTCCCGCCGCAACCTCCCACCGGATAGAATCCGAGGCGCGCGCGTTCCTCGGCCGGAATGTTGGAGAGAAGCATGAAGAAGGAGCTGATTCCAAGCTGATTGAAGGAATAGTCCCCCGCCCGCAAAGGCCGCTGGCGACCGGGCTCCATCCCCGTGACGCCGCGAATCGCCTTCCGGCAGACCGTTTCCGTTTCGGCCATCCAGGGCACCTCGTCGTAGCGGGTGGCTCCCCAGCAACCCGGCGAATCGATGTTGACCGCCGCCACGCAGTTGCGGTGCAGATCGAGTCCGCAATGATCGGCGTACCAGGTCGAGCCGCCATACCTGCCCGTCGAGTGGGCCGGCCACCAGGCAATGCGCACCGAGCGGCGAAGATCGTCGCTGTGCCGGTGGAAGATGCGCGCCAGCTCGAGAAGGGTGGCATCGCCCACGGCGTTGTCTCCGATCCCGATGTCCCACGAATCATAGTGCCCATGAACGAGCACGAAGTCCTCCTCTTCCCCATCGATGTAGGCCACCGGAAGCGAGCAGGTGGACCAGCCTTCCTCCAACTCCGTGTGCATCGTAACCTGGCCGGTCCCGTTTTCCATCGCCTGCAGCAGGTGATCGCCGCCGGGCCGGTTGATTGCCAGGATGGGCGTAGAGGGCTTGAAACGCAGTTGCGACTCGTCGGGCGCCCCCCAGATCGGCGTGCAGATCCCCCAGTGGACGCGGACGCCGGGGTTGATGTACACCTGTCCGGCCGCGCCCGCAGCCTCGAAACGCTTGACCGGGACCGGCATGGGATAGCCCTCGGTGATCACGATCTTGCCGCGACAATCGGGAAGATCGCCCTCGACCGTTGACCTGAAGAGGTCGGCGGCTCCCCGAATCGGTTCGGCCGGAATGTGCACCGGCGGCGCCGCCAGTCCTTCCTTTCCCGTCGTCGCCGCGAAGGACGGCGGCTTCCCCGCGATCTCGACCCCGTCCACCTCAACCGCTCCGCCCTTTGGAACGGACAGGAACAGCTTCGGCTCGAAGGTTTCATGAGGGATGCCCAGCGCCTGCAACCGGGTCGCAATGAAGTGGGCGGCTGCGCGTTCATGCGGCGACCCGGATTCCCGCACCAGCACGGAGTACCGCTGAATCAGACTCCAGCCCAGATCGAAGGACGCGGCGGCTCGCAGCTTTTCGACGAGACTCATGGTCCGTCCTCTCGTTGTGTCGACAGATCGGAATACAACGCCAAATCTTGAATATAACCGTCGACACAAGACCTTCCCGCGATTGGGCGCAATGCGCGCTCGCTCCCGGCACTGGTCATCGGTGATGAAGCCGCGCTTGCGGTGCCTTCATCGTGCATTCCGCCACAGTCGGACACGCGCCCCCCGCGGCGACGGAACGGCGTAGTCCGGAGGGGCCACAAGTCCACAGGTGAAGGCGGGCGCAATCCCCAGGGCGGGAGATGGCATCTGGGGATTTCGGGATCCGCGAACCAGGCGGCCCGCCACGTCTCCAGGGCATCGCCATTGAAAACGAACGGCGCGTTCGGGCGCGCGTCCGGTCGGTTTTGCGACGTTGGCGCGGTGCCACGGATGCGCACGCCGTCGGCGTGGGGCGCTAACGCTCCATTGATGCGGGGTCGGGGCGGAATCGCCGGTACCCGTCGCGGGCCAGGAACCAGGACCCAACCACCGTGACAGCGCACACCACAACATAGCCGATGCTCGCAAGCCACGGCGCGCGAGGGTCGGCAAGGATCCCCTGAAGCACATCGAGCGGATCGCCGAAGATGCGATCAAGCGCCGAAAGCAGGGCCCACCCCACGATCATGCCAATGACAAGAACGCGGCCCATCAGATCGCTGGCCCTGAAGCGCAGCGCAACTGCGATCAATGCCGAGCCCAGAGCCGTCGCCCCAATCCACACCGACGCAAAGGCGGCCACCGCCACCCAGTGGGCGGAGATCGCAACCTGTTCCGGGAGGGAGATGGCGGCGGCGATTGCGCTCAACGCGGCCGTCACAACTGCCAGGGTGGCCATCGGAATCAGGCGTCCGGCAACAAGTGTGGAATCGGGTATGGGGAGGCTGGTCAGCAACTCCATGGTGCCCTCCACCTTGTCAAGAAAAATGCCCATGGGAACCGAGAGCACTGCGGCGAAACCCACAGCCAGCAGAGCGAATGCCGCAAACCCGGTGCCGAGCAGGCCCAGCAGCAAGCCACCGCCCACCACGACGGCCACGGACAGGAGCTGGATTGCCAGCGACTTGCGATGTTTGAGCAGCTCGACGGCGATCAGGGCCTTCAACGCCCGTTCCGTGGGGTGCTGGGTGTTCATTCGGAGTCTCCTTCAGCCGGGATGGGACGGGTCAAATCGTCAGTGGTCGAATCGTGGGAAGGCGTCTGGGCCCGGCGCAGATGGCGGTAAAGGATTCGGGACAGCGACTGGTCGGGATGGACGCCGCGCAGCGCAGCCGCCGACTCGTCGGTGATGATGCGGCCATCCGCCATGAGAAGTACCCGGTCCGCCAACTTTTCGACATCTTCCAGGATGTGGCTGGAGTACAGCACCAGTCGATCGCTGCCCTCCGGAGCACACTCCCCGATGACCTCCAGGATCTCCCCGCGCATGACCGGGTCGATCCCGGAGGTCGGCTCATCGAGAATCAGGACCGGCGGCCTCGCGGCCTCGGCGGCGACGAGAGAGAGCTTCACTGCCATCCCCTTCGAGAGGGTGCCCACCCGCGATTTCGGTGGAAGCTGCAGACGCCCCATCAGAGTCGTCGTGTAGTCGGCGTCCCAGCCCGGAAAGAAGTTGGAGAGGAATCCGAGATGGTCGGCCACCGACATCCATCCGTACCCGAGCAGCCGTTCCGGCAGGAATCCCACGGACGCCCTGGCCCAGGGGAGCTGGTTGCGGAGGTCTTCGCCGCGAAACTCGATGGTGCCGGTGTAATCGGGCATACGGCCCGCGATCGACCTAAGCGTCGTGCTCTTGCCGGCGCCGTTCGCACCCACCAGTGCAATGCGTTCGCCCGGGCGAAGGGCGACATTGAGCGGCCCCACGCGGAAGTCCGGATAACGTACGCCAAAGTCGGTCAGGCGCACGACGGGATCGCCGCTCTCCGCGGGCCGGGAGGAGTTGAGGCTGTCTTTTGGGGTTTCGGCTTTCACGTTTCTGCCCTCACATGATGATCATGGTGCGGAACGCCGAGAACCCGATCAACAGGCCCCAGAAGAAGATCGCCAGCCCAACCGCCCCACCCCACCTGAAATCCGCGCAACGGCGGATTGCGACGACCAGGAAACTACACCATCCCGCGTGAAAAAGCGACACCTGCTGAGCCATGGCCCACAGTGCGGGGCGGGCAGGCGACACAAACGTTCCCAGGCTGAGCGGCGTCTGCAGCTCCGTTGGCGAGGTCGGCATCCCGCCCGGCGAGAAGTGTGCGATCAGCGCGACGGCGACGCCCTGAAAGAGCAGGATCACCTCTCCGTAGAGGAGCACCGAGAGGAGAAGGCGGGGTGCGATCCTGGCGTTCGCGACGACCGCGGCCGCCCAGCCGACCGCCGTGAGGAGACCGGCCTTGAGGAGGATCACGACCGGAGCTGCCAGCGCAGCCACCCACATCACCGCTTCCATGATGTTGGCAGCGGCGGGGACCTGGTCGCCCATCGAGGCCAGAACGAGGGGCCTGGTGGCGATGGCCGCGGTGAGCGCCACGATCCACCCGAGCACAATCGGGGCAAGGATCGGACGCGCTTCCCGGATGTCGTCGAGACCGGGAATCAGCAGCGCGGTGAAGCGACCGATTCCGGAGAAAAGCGATTTGCGAGCTTCGGAACTCTCTTGTGTGCGGCGTGGATTCGAGGTCATCGGCGTTGTGGGACTCCCTGATCGGTTGATGTTTCCTGCGGATTGCGGTCTCGTTGCGGACCGAGCAGCGCGAGAAGGTTCTGTTCAAGTTGCTCCGGGCGGGTTTGGCCAACTCTCACGATGCGCACCGTGCCCTCCGCGTCAATCCAGTAGCTCGTGGGCACTGCGCTCACATCCAGCGCCGGCCCGACGGCACTGGCGGTATCCCAAACGGTCCGCGTGTGGAAGGACTCCGGCAGCCAGTGCAGGTCTTCCCGCGGCGATCTCGGCGATGCGATGATCCAGAGACTGATTGCGAGAGGGTTGCCGGACCCGGCGCGCGCGACCTCCAGTCGCTCCCATCGTTCAAGCTCCACCTTGCAGTAGGGACACTGGTAGTCGACGTAGATCAGTACCGCGGCTCGACCGGCGAGCTCCTCCGAGCTCCAGATGTTTCCCGTCACGGTCGCGCCGGATAGCTCCGGCAGAGGCCAGGGCGGTTCATCGGGGCCGGGTCCAGGGGCCGCGCCGCGGAGCAGCAGAATGGGGAGCAGCGCAAGGACCGCCGCACTCGCGGCCACCAAGGTGGCCGCGAGCTTGGTCCGTACTCCCCCGGAGCTGTCGCCAGCTCCGGGGGCTTCCTGCGGCGGCCGCATCGCGACGCCGTCGGCGCCACCGTTTTTTGCAGGCCTGTTCACCATTGTATCGCTCGCGGTCAGCTCAGAAGGGCCCACAGGCAGAACCCAACGGCAACCGGCACCCCGATCGGCGGATTCAGGGGGGCCACCGTCGCGAAGACGACACAGGCCGTCCTCTTCCAGAAACCGGCGTCCTGTCCCCCGACGACCCGCGCGGGGTCGGTCACCGGCACCACTTCGGCAGCGACTTCGGCGGTGTCGGCAGCCGTGGCCACCTCGCCATCCAGAGCGGCCGTTCCGTGGAATGCGCCGGAACCCAGCGCAATCGCGAGTGCCAGAGCCGAGGCAGCCCTGAGCATGTGCGTTGAATCGAAAACGGTCTTCATTTCTTCAGTTCTCCCTGTCGTTTAGGTGACGATCTTCCAGCACACATCCGCGAAGAGGCCCGCCAGGGGGTTGCCCGGACTCGCGCCGGTCAATGCGACACAGATCAAGATCGGCCAAAAGCTCCTCTGTCCCCCGACGACCTGATCGGCATCGGCAACCGGGATGGTCGCGACGGCGATCGGGGCCACGCTTCGGTTCGCCTGCTCGATTCGCTCCGCCGGGGCGTTCGCCCCCGCGAGAAAGCCGGTTCCAAGCGTCGCCGCAAGGCCCAGGGCCACGGTTCGGCGATGGATGGTTGTACGTCCAATCCTTTGCATTGTGCTTCTCCTTATGTTGTTTGTCTGGTCAGGTTGTTTGTGGGGCATGGCAGCCCGCGGACAAGCGCCGAGCGGCATTCGAGCGGCGGTGCATTCGCGCCGCACGGCTGCGCTCCGCGTTGCTCATCGCCCCAATGGCCGGACCATTGAGACGTCGTCGCGCCTTGCCGATCCCGGCGCTTCGCCGCTCCCCAGGCGCACCCGGCATCGTCCACCGACTGCTAGAAAACGGTCAGGGTGTACGCAACCGCGCAGAACATCCCCGCCACATCAGATGCAGGCGGATAGAAGAACCCGATCACCGCCCACGCAACGCATTGCTCAAACATGATCTCCGCAATGGGATCCAGCGCCTGTCCTCCCACAATGTCCACCTGTCCATCAACGGCGAATTGCTGCACAGCGGCGGGCTCGGCCCAACCGCGTGTCTGGTATCCGACCGTCGGCGCACCGCCAACAGTCATCAGGGTTGCGAGCGCCAGCGTTCCGCGCATGATCTTTCCGGGATGTCTCATTGGTCCACTCCTTCCGTCCCTCAGTCGCCCCAGTCGAATCCGGTGGCGCAGTAGTCCAGGCAGGCCACCGTGAAGGGGAGTCCCGCGATCATGAGCGCGGCGACCCCGACCACCGTGGTGCCCCCGAAGGCGATAAACGCACCCGCGCATCCGATGCAGGCCATCTTGGCCAACCACGGCCCCGCGCCGACGACCGCGTCGCCCGCCGGGCCACCGCTTTGCGCAACCTCGGCCGCCACGACCTCGCCGGCATTCAGCCCCTCGGTCTGGAAGGCCTGCCCGGTCGAGGCTGCGACGAGCGCCAGAGCCATCATTCCCGCCACCAGACGGGTCGCGATTCCATTACCTCTCTTCATTGTTCCTCTTCCTTTCGCTTGAGTTCCTTCCGGCATCTCGGATCGGCCGGACTACATGTTTGCGCAGGCGGCGATGCAGCCTGCGAGAGCGATCGCGGATCCCGGGGTGTTCGCCGCAACCCAGAGGCCCGGGAGTCCACCTGTCGCGACGATGAAGAACCCTCCGGCGGCGCAACCGAGACAGGCCAACGCGGCCTTCCACCCGGCTCCCCGGACATCCTCGACGGCAGCCACCGGTGCGGTCGCACCCATTCCGTCGGGGGTCGGCGCGGCTGCCTGTACGCCGAGGACGGTGACGCAGATGGCGAGGGCGATCGCCCTCAGACTTGAACGGTACATTTCTCCCTCCTTAGGAGATTTGAGTGTTTTCCGCGACGCGCTCGCGCCGCGGACGATCCGGCGCTATTCGGCGAGCAGAAGGGCTTCGCCGGACCAGATCGCTCTGAAGTCGCTCTCGCTGATCGAGTAGCGACCCACGCCGGGATCGACGACGGTCATGGTTCCCGCAGCGGTGCGGTCCGTGACCGTGACGAAGTGATTGCGGTTGACCCAGGCGATGAAAGGGCGGGGGACCTCTGCCACCCGATCCGGAGCGATCCAGTCGAGGGTCAGCGAGAGTCCAAGGGCATCGCCTGCGCGGATCAGACCGCTTGCACGGGTTCCCCGGAGCGCGGTTCCGGCCAGCGCGCCGAGGGAATCGAGGGCGGGGGCGTTCATATCCAGATCGGCCATCAGGTTGGCGAGCGCGGCCGGTCCGCAGTCGTTGAGGGTAGCCTGCAGGATCACGCCGTCCCTTCCCAGGTACGACGCGCCGAATCCCTCCAGCTCGGTCCGAACGGCGTATCTGCCGATCGCGGGAAGCGCCTGGACGCCCGCCACGATGCCGGCGAGCAGCGTCGTCAAGCCCAGCAGCACCGCCACGGCAACCCGCTTTCGCACTGCCGTCGTCCGCTCGCTAGTTCCGGTCGAATTCCCCTCTGGCGCCGTCTTCCGTACAGCCATTTTCGAGCTCCCCTCGGTCCGTGGGTCGTTGCTCCGATCAGCGAGACGACACGGTAGATGTTTCAGAGGGGCGCTTCCATAGCAGAATCGGCCAACTTTTTTCGCGGCCCGAAAAAGTCAATGAATTCGCCGAAATTCCCGGCCTCGCGGACGGCCCGGACGCCTCCGCCGACCGCCAATTCGACCACCGACGCCCCCACCGCCCCTCCCCGCCGCCCCCTCGCGCCGCATCCGGGACCGCCGCCGCTTCCTCGCGCCAACTCCGGGATCCGCCGCTCCGGCAATCCGGCTCGCGGCCAGCCTCTCGCTCCCGAACGCATCGGAACCCGCGTACATCCCGCCCCGGAACCCCACGCACCTCCCGCCGCACAGCACACGCATCCCCCCGCCATCCACCAAAGCCGGAACCGACCGACCGCGCCGCGGCGACCCCGGAGCCAGACCGCCCGCCTACAGCGACTTCAGGACCGCGAGGATCTCCTCGTTGGTGGGGCGCACCCGGTAGTCGACCTCGACGAAGCGATACCGCACGATTCCCTCCTTGTCGATCACGAAGGTCGCCGGATGGGGAATCGGCCTGCGGGGCGAGGAATCGGGATTGAAGAGTCCGTAGCGATCGATGACGCTCAGCGTGGGGTCCGAGAGCATCAGGAAGTCCGGCTCGACTCCGTCCGCTTCGGCCACGCGGTCGATCATTCGCTGCATGTCGTCGCGATCATCGACCGAGACGGTCACGATTTCGGTCTCGTTCCTCAGCTCCTCGGGGAGAAGCGCTTTCAGCTCCACGAGCTGGCCGGCGCAGTAGGGTCACCAGTGTCCGCGGTAGAAGACGAGAACGACGTTTCTGTCGCCCCGGAAGCTTGCCAGATCGACGGGTCCGCGGTCGAAGGATTCGAGGGTGAAGAGCGGCGCCTCGTCGCCCAACGCCACGCGCTCGATTTCGGTGCGCGGCAGATCGCGCCCGTCGGCGGGGCCAAGCTCCTGGGCCGCGGTGGACGCAGCGGCAAAGCCCGGCAGAAGGAGGAGAAGGAGGGGGAACAAGCTTCTGCCGCTCTGCGACGGGAGGGGCTGGGATCTCATGGCGGAGTCCTCGGCGCGGAACGAATGGGCGGGGCGCGCAAGCGCGCGACCGCCAAAGACACGGTTATCTTAACGGCATGTGCTCCGTCCTCGCCATCCTCGACATCGATCCGGCCGCCCCCTGCCCGCGAGAGCGCGCCCTGCGGCTGTCGGGGCTCCAGCGCCACCGCGGCCCCGACTGGTCCGGAGTCTACGCCGACGAACGGGTCATTCTGGCGCACAACCGTCTGGCGATCGTCGACGTCGAGCATGGGGCGCAACCTCTCCGCAGCGAATCGGGAGAGGTGGCGCTGGCGGTCAACGGCGAGATCTACAATCACCGGACGCTGGCGCGCGAGCTCGGACCGTCCTTCCGGCCGCGGACGGAGAGCGACTGCGAGGTCATCCTGGGACTCTACGCCGAACGGGGCGGCGACTTCCTGGACCGGCTGAACGGGATCTTCGCCTTCGTCCTCTACGACCGGGAGCGGGACCGCTACATCGTTGCGCGCGACCACATGGGAATCGTTCCCCTCTACACCGGCTTCGACGAGGAGGGCCGCTTCTACGTCGCCTCCGAGATGAAGGCGCTCGCTCCGGTCTGCCGCACGGTGGCGGAGTTCCCCCCCGGTCATCTCCTGGATTCGGCCGATGGCGGACACCAGCCGCGGCGGTGGTACCGGCGGGAGTGGCGCAACTTCGCCCAGGCAAGGAACGACGGCGATCCGGCGGCCATTCGCGAGTCGCTCGAGGCGGCGGTGCATCGGCAGCTCATGTCGGACGTTCCCTACGGGGTTCTCCTCTCCGGGGGACTGGATTCGTCGATCGTCTCGGCGGTCGCGCGCAGGTACGCCAGACGGCGGATCGAGGACGACGGACGCAGCGAAGCGTGGTGGCCCCGGCTGCACTCCTTCTGCATCGGACTGCAGGGCGCTCCGGATCTGGAGGCGGCGCGGGCCGTTGCGGACCACATCGGAACGGTGCATCACCAGTTCCACTTCACCGTGCAGGAGGGACTGGACGCCCTTCCCGACGTGATTCATCACCTGGAGACCTTCGACGTCACGACCGTGCGCGCGGCGACCCCGATGTACCTGATGGCGCGCCGCATCCGCACCCTTGGCATCAAGATGGTGCTGTCCGGGGAGGGGGCGGACGAGGTCTTCGGAGGCTACCTCTACTTTCACCGGGCGCCGGACGCGAAGTCCTTCCACGACGAGACGGTGCGCAAGCTGGACCGGCTGCACCAATTCGACTGTCTCCGCGCCAACAAGGCGATGGCCGCGTGGGGGATCGAGGCGCGGGTTCCCTTCCTCGACCGGGACTTCCTCGACGTGGCCATGTCGATCGATCCCGCTGCAAAGATGCCGCGCGGGGGAATCGAGAAGCGGATCCTCAGGGAGGCCTTCGAGGGATATCTCCCGCCGGAGGTGCTGTGGAGGCAGAAGGAGCAGTTCTCCGACGGGGTGGGCTATTCCTGGATCGACTCGCTGAAGGCCTTCGCGGAGGAGAGCGTCACCGACCGGCAACTGGCCAACGCAGCCTTCCGCTTCCCCTGGAGTCCCCCGGCGGACAAGGAAGCCTACCTCTACCGCCGCATCTTCGAGCAGCACTTTCCCCTGCCCGCGGCGGCCCGTTGCGTACCGGCCGGGCCCAGCGTGGCATGTTCGACCCCGGAGGCGCTGGCCTGGGACGACGCGCTCTCCAAAACGATCGATCCTTCGGGGCGGGCGGTGGCGGGAGTGCACCAGGCGGCATATTGAGGCGGGGACCGGCCGACGACGGTCGGCAGGCGACGCGGATCTCCTGCCGCACACCGGAGCCTCGCCCGTGAATGTTGTGCACGCGGGAGACAGGCGCTACCGGCTGGCCCCGCAGGTGCGCGCGCTGCCGGGGCGAGAGCTTGAGGCGACGCTGGCCGCCCTGCCGGGAAGACAGGCCTCCACCAGGCGAAGGGGAGAAGGATCCGCCAGGGTCCGGCAGTCCGCGGACAGTGCCGCTCGGCGTTTGTTCACGGGTTGCTGGATCCGTGCGCAAAGCCGGGTCAGTCCGGGCCTTCCACCGTGAAGTGGAACATCATTCCGGCGGTGAGGTGCTCCGCGATGTGACAGTGCAGCATCCAGTCCCCCGGGTTCGACATCTCGACGAGAATGTCCATGGTCGACCCGACCGGCAGGATCGCAGTGTCCTTCCAGACCATGTTGTCGTTGGGGACGTCGTCGCGCGCCAGCACGACGAAGCGCTGGCCATGCACATGAATGGGGTGGTTCATCGGATGAAAGGAGTCGGGCGAATTGAAGACGCGAATCTTGACCAGATCGCCCTGCTGGAAGGTCCAGTGGATGTCCTCGTTTTCGCGGCCGGTGGCAAGGTCGCGCAGGATCCAGGTGACCTGGGCGCCGGATGAGAGCCAGTTCATCATCGGCATCGCGTCGTTCCATTCCATGGGCGGGATGTAGAGGGTGTCCATCTCCATGGAGCGGATGATCGGTAGAGGCAGTCCCTGGACCCGCACGGTGGCCTCGAGGGTGTAGTCCGCGGGGCGGCCCAGATGCGTGCGCATCTTCCGCGCCTCGGCCGCCACCTCCTCGATCTCGCGGAGCGTCGCGTGGGCCGCGCCAATCTCGTCGTCGATGCGTGGGCCGGCCACCCCGACCAGCGCCAGCGTGTCCACCTGCGGGTAGAACTCGCCCCGGAAGTGGTTGATGGCCTGGATCGTGTTCGCGATCGCGACCTCCCCTTCCTCCGGGAAGAGCACATCGACTACGTACCGTTCGGCCGGCGCGATCACCACGCTCGACACCCACGTCTCGCGCTCGAAGCGGCTCACATCCGAGGCGACCAGCTTCACCCGCGCATTCCCGAAGGTGACGTTGAAGGTGCGCGTGTTGGCGACATTGGTCATGTGGAAGCGCACAACCTCGCCGGGACGCGCCCGGAGCCGGTGGTCGGTCACCCCGTTGACCAGCATGACATTGCCGAAACGGCCCATGAGCGCGTGCGTCGGCGCCTCCTTCCCCCAGGGGATGAAGCCCTGGTCGTCCATCAGGATGTCGTCCAGGACGAGCATCTCCTCGCGGTGGGCGGGACCATGGTAGTCGGGATCGGGCGAGCGGACGAGGAGGTTGCCGTAAAGGCCCAGATCCTGCTGCATGTCTTCGCGCACATGCGGATGATACCAGAACATTCCCGCATCGGGGACATGCAGCTCGTAGGTGAAGGATTCGCCCACCTCGATCGGATCCTGGGTCAGCCCCGGTACGCCGTCGAAGCGGTTCTCGAGGCGAAGGCCATGCCAGTGAACGGTGGTGGGACTCTCGATCCGGTTGGTGACGCGGACCACAATGGTCGATCCCTGCGGGGCCTGGATGAGCGGCCCGGGGTACTGGCCGTTGTAGCCGTACATCGCCGCCATGTGGCCATTCAGCGTCCGCCGCACGATCGTCACATCGACATGGAAGGTATCCCCCGCCGCCAGGTGCACGACTTCGCTCGGGCGCGCCTCGGACAAGGTCATGACGTCGATTCCGGCCGCCGCGAGGAAGGGCTCGACGGGGGGCAATGCCATCTCCAGCCCCGGAATCATCGGCATGTTCGGGTCCATGGGGGGCATGCGCCAGCCACCGTCCATCCGGTGCATCATGTGGGCGGCGTGGTCCATCTGCTGAGGGGCGGCGGGGATGGCATTGGCGAGGCAGGTAGCCGTGGCCAGAAGGAGACGCCAACCCTTGGAGGTGGTGCGAACCATCATCCGAAGCTTCGTCACGGCGCGCAAGCCTCCAACTCCGCCAATGTCTCAAGGAGTGGTGCCTTGTCCTCCTCGTTCACCTCTGCCAGAGTCGCAATCAGTGCCCGCGTGATCTCGGCACCCGACCTGTCCCACCCCGACCATCCCCACAATCCTGCTTCCGGCGAGTCCGGGTCGGCGCCGCGCGCGGCATTGCATGACTCGAGCCCGTAGTCCAACACGGTCCGGCCCTGCGCCACCGCTTCGGCGATGTGGCGACCGTTCGGGAAGTCCGTCCAGTACCTGGCCAACCTCTCGACGACGGCCCCCTTCACACTGCAGGCGAACTCACCCTCGCAGTCGTAGTCGGCGGATTCGCTCGCAAACGTCCAGAGAATCTCTTCGGCGAACCGGTCTTCGCGGTGCTTCTCATACAGGCTCAGATACGCCTCGTCGCTCACGGTCCAGGAATGTCCTTCGTCCGTCAGCGTCACCTCGTCGCCGAGCGACGCAATCCATGCGTGCGTCCGAACACCGGAAGCGCGGGCCTCAAGCTCATCCAGCGCCACGCCCAGTACCCGCAGGCGGGCAAGCCCAAGCACCGGAGAGGCTTCGACCGCCTCACGGTGACCGCGGTTCCAGCTTGACAGCACGTTGTACAATCGCAGGCGATTTTCGGGGGACCAGCCCTCTCCCGAGGTCAGGAGCCGATCTGTCATCGCCATTACATGCTCTTCCGAGTCGCCCGGAGCCGTGTGCTCGCCCAGCACCCAGCACCCCCGGAGCCCGACATGGACCCAGGCTTCCCCGGCCACACTCGTATCCGCGCGGTCGGTACGGAAGTGGAAGTCCAACGGAAGTACCTGCGAGTAGGAGTATGCCGTCCGCGACGGGCGCGAACGACAGGCAACATCAGGCGCGAGGACCGCCGCCGGCAGCGCAAGTCGGGCGACAGCCCTACTCATACCCGTAGGCCGCGCAGTTCTTTTCTTCGAAGGGGCCGTGGCCGGCCATGGTGTGCAGGCGGCCAATACGAACGACGATCTACGGCCCAAGGCTGCCGAAAACAGATCCGCCATGCTCAATGATCCGTCCGCGTGCCCCAGTAGTTGACACTGTAGAGGACGTTGATGACGTGCTCCATGTACTCGTGACCGGGCTCGAAAACGCCTGCTTCCCGCACCATCTCCAACACCGGCTCCCGATAGGTCTTCACATATCCGTACGCGCCTGCGGACCAGGTCACGAATCCCTCGGTTTCCATCCTCTCCATCGGCAGCATTTCCCGGCTTGCCCAGAAGTAGTTGCCACCCCGGTCCCTGACTACACGGACGAGGTACTCCTCGGATTCATCCCGTCCAAGCATTTCCTCCTGGACCGTCCACCCCGCCTCCGTGTACCCTGTTACGACCCTCTTGCCCGGACGACCTTCGAACACGGTTTCGTATTGTTGCCTCTCCGGCGACCCGGCAGCCGACAGGAGCAGCAAGACGCCCGCGCCAAGACAACGCGCCAGACAGATTCCTCTCGTCCGGCCCCACCGCGTGCCCGTACCCGCAGCACCCTCGCGAATCGCTCCCCGATGCCTGGACATGCTATTCGCTCAATACCCGTAGGCCGCGCAGTTCTTTTCTTCGAAGGGGCCGTGGCCGGCCATGGTGTGCATCATGCCGCTGCGGGACATGCCGCGAATGACGATCGGGCCGGTCCACATGGTCGCGTCCGGATCGAAGGCGCTTTCCAGGGTGACCACGACGAGGAACTTGTTCCAGGCGACCTGGCCGCTGAAGGCGGCGGAATCGGTCAGTCTGCCGGCGAGGGCGATCTCGTCCAGCTCGGGGGTGGTGGTCCATACCGCATAGACGCCGTCGCGGGCGGGGGCGAGGCGGTCGAAGCGCAGCCGGAAGTCGTAGAGGTAGCTGCCGTCGGGGCCGAGCGAGATTCCGTAGGGGGATTGCGAGAAGGCGACTTCGCCCACCCCGGAGGCGTTGCCGGTGCCGGGAACGCGCCGCGTGGTGACGAGGGGGAAACGGTAATACTCGGGATCGGGGCGGAGTTCGGGATCGCGACCGAGCGCACCCGCCGCCGCGCCGCAAAGGTCCGGCCACCCGGCCACCTCGGCCGGCGAGTCGGCCACCCGCCCGTCTCCTGCGGCGTTCCGGGCCGGGGCCGCGGCGACGAGGGCCGCCCCAAGCGCCGCCAAACCCGCCCATCGCCGAAAACCAGTCATCCTCATGTCGTCGTTCCTCCTGCCCGGGGTCTTCCTCTTCGCCTCTCTAGCTGATCGGCCGCCGCCTGGGCCCGCGGTCCCAGTCCTGCACCGACGAGATGTTGGGCATGCCCCAGTCCTCGCCATTCCAGCCGCTGAAGCCGTCCATGCGGAAGGTCCAGAGGCCGGTGGTCATGTCGCTCACCACGATCAGGCCGTCCGCGTTGCGCACATCCACGCCGAAGGCGCCATTGAAGACGGGCGTGCGATCCTTGTTGGGGGGGCCGACGTAGGTGTCGTAGAAGCCAACCGTGACCGGGTTTTCCGGGTCCATGAGGGAGAAGATCTGCAGGCCGTCGAGGTAGCCCGAGGCGAAGACGTAGGGCCAGCGGACCTCGTGGTTGTGGACCAGATTCTGCCAGTCGGCGGTCCAGGCGGAGATGGGGGAGCGGATGTTGGTGACCTCGCCGTCGAGGGCGGGCTGCAGGTCGAAGATGCGGATCGGGGCGTACTGATACTCGGTTTCGGCGATCGCGTAGCGGCCGTCGGGGCTCGGGGTGAAGGTGTGGCCGCCGCGCACGCCGCTGACGCCGACCAGGGTGATGCGGAGCTCGGGGTTCTCGACGTCGGTGACGTCGTAGATGTAGTAGCCGCCGGAGCCGCCGCCGTAGAAGCGGTCCTCGCCGGTGTCGGGGTGATAGCCCACGTAGAAGTCGTGATAGCCCCGTCCCCCCCGGTTGAACTCGGTTTCGGGAACCGGCACGCGCCCCACCAGCGCATTGTCGAGGTCGCCCTGCACGACCCGTCCCAGGTCGTAGACGTGCGCGAAGGGGCCGCTCACGGTGCTGAAGAGGAGCACGCGGCCGTCGGAGTGCTTGTAGACGAAGATGTTGTGGAAGCCTCCCGGCAGATCGGGTTCGCGAATTCGCGCCACCTCGCGCACCGTGGCCGGATCGGGCAGATCCGTCACGTCGAGCACCACCGCGCCCATGTCGGTGTTGGGTCCGCCCTGCCCGAACTGGAGCGACTGCACCACATAGTAGCGGTCGTCGATCTTGAAGTGCTTCACGTCCATGCCGCCGGTGCGCATGTGCAGATCCTGGTTCTCGATCCGCCACTCGTAGAGGACCTCGGGGTGCTCCGGGTCGGCGATCGAGACGATGTCCAGCCCCTTCGGACCCACGTCGCCGTAGACCATCCGCGCAACGTACGCATAGGGCCGGTCGAGCTCCTGTTCGATGTCCATGTCGGCCACGGAGAGGCGCGGACCGAGGGGAACGTGGCCGAGGATCTCGATGTTGTCGCTGCCGGGCCTGGAGGCCGTCCACTGGGCGTGGGCGGGGGCGGCGGCGAGGAGGAGGAGGGCGGCGGCGGCGAAGGAATGCGGGAACCGGATCGGCATCGGGCGACTCCTGGGGTGGCGGGCGGGCGGCGGCGGGGCCGGGGCGCGGGAAAAACCGGAGCTCCAAGGTATCGAAACGACCTCGGGCGGGGCAATCGGAAGGAGGAGTGCGCGCGCGCCCGGTGTCTTGCGGCGGCGATCCGGGCCGGCCCGCGCAGGGGCCGGAATCCAATGCGCCCGCGACGGTGCGAAGGGCCACGCTCCCTGGCGGGAGGAGTGGCTCCTGGTTCCGTCGCGGGTCGACCCCTCGGCCGAGTCAGGGACTCGTGGCCGGAGCCGCTGCCAATCCGGGTTCTGCCCCCGGATCAGGCACCTCGTGGTCACGGAGGGCTTCCATATGGAACGCAATCGCCTCGTGAATGAGCGCCTTCGTATCCTCTCGCGTGTCGGCAGCGGCGATGCAGCCCGGAAGATCGGGGACATACGCGGAGTAGCCATTTCCGGTTGGCTCGATGACGACCTCGAATTTCATGGTGTTTTCTCCTCTCGCAATCCTGCCTGCTTCAGAATGCTCCCCCAGGTCCCCGGAGCCAGATCCTTGCCGGGTCGTCCGGCGATGGTGACGATGCCGGATTTCTCGGGATGTCGATAGTGTCGGTGACTCCCTCGCGTCCTGATCAGGTACCAGCCAACGAAGCGCACCCGTCGCATCGCGTCTCGCACTTTGGGCAATTGTCCTCCTTGCGAATCAAGGTGGCCATTGATGAAGGGCAAGTAAAGTCGCGCGGTTCGATCAGAAATCGATCAGTGACGGTGCAGCGAAGCGCAGCGTTTCCCTCGCGATCGTCATCGGGCGATGGCGCTACCCCGGCCACCGCCCCAGCGCCATCCACGCCGCCACCGCTCCGGCCGCGACCGACACCAGCGCATTCCAGCCCGTCTCCGGCAGACGCAGAAGCCGGGTGGCCACCAGCGCCACTGCCAGGATCGCCCCGGCCGCCACGATCTGCGCGAACTCCAGACCGACATTGAAGGAGAGCAGCGGGACCAGAAGGCTGCGTTCCTCGCCGAGCGCGAGACGGAGGAAGCTGGAAAACCCGAGGCCGTGGACCACGCCGAAGACGAGCGCCACGGCGTAGCGGGCGCGGCGGGCCCGCAGGGGACTCGCTCCGGGCGCGGAGACCCCGACGGACGCCCCGACCCGGGCAGGCAATCCGGACCTCCCTTCCGCCAGATCCGGCTCCTGCCGCCGAACTCCCCCCTGCCGACGCGCCGAGTCGTTCCGCAATCCCCCCAGATTCGTCGCCGCCGTCGCCACGATCGTCACCGGAATGAGGAACTCGACCAGCCCGGTGTCGATGCGGACCAGGCGCAGGGTGGCGAGCGCGAGCGAGACCGAGTGGCCCAGGGTGAAGGCGGTGATGAGGACGAGGAGCTCGCGCCACCTTGCCAGCGAACAGCCGGCGCAGAGCGCTGCGAGAAAGAGGATGTGGTCGTAGCCCTGGAGGTCGAGCAGATGCTCGAAGCCGAGGCGGAGGTAGACGACGAAGGGCGGCATCAGGTCGGGGGCGAAGGAATGGACCGGGCCGGTTTCGGGTTCCCGGCGAATTCGGCGCCTGCGGTTTCGGACCCGTCCGGCGACGGCCCGGCCAGGAACGAGCCGCGCCGCCTGGCCCGAAGCCCCAGAACCGCCGCCCACACCCCCACCCACCCCATCCACCCCACCCTCTCCCGGGACGTGAGCATGCGCAACTGTTCCCAGAGCAGCCACGGGACCGTCGCCGCGATCGCGATCCGGGACCCGTCGTGCCAGGGAACGCGGCGTTCCACCATGATCGCCGCGCGGCGGCGTTCCCGGTGCAGCGTCGCCTGGATTGCCCGGTCGAGCTCTTCGGGCGCCATTTCGGCCCAGCCCGGAATCCGCATCACGCTCCATGCCGGCGCGGTGCGTCCCCAACCGTGATGATTGGTGCCCGCCACGACCGCCAGATCCAGCGAATCGGCGAGCGCCAGGATCTCCGCGCGTTGCCGCCGCGCCTGCTCCAGTCCTCGCGGCGCCCCATCGCTCAACTCGATTCCGATCACCCCCGCGCCCTCGCTCCCCGCGCCCAACCCGGCCCCCGCCGCATCCGCTCCGCCGCCGCCGCGCGGCCCCGAATCGACGGCGCTTTCCCGCCCATCTCCCTCGGTGAGCCGCCCGCCATGATCCCGGTCGCCGCCTCGCGGCAGCGCCACCACCTGGTCGAGCGGGCCCGGAAGCGCGTAGAGGATCGTCGGCGGCCGCCCTCCGCGCGCGCTCGCCGCCGCGATCGAATCCGGGTCGAGGCGATGCCAGGCGCTGTCCAGCGCGAAGATGTAGCGGTCGCGGTCTCCCAGGATGTTGACGTGGCGGCCCCGAAGGCGGACCTCCATCCCGCTCAGCAGAACGGTTCCCTCGCCGGCGCGGCGCGGATTGTCGGAAAGCGCGTCGTCCACCCCGGCCCAGGTGTAGTGGTCGGTGACGTAGGCCGCGTCGAAGCCCGCCGCCTCGTGCCAGGCCCGGCTGTGCGCGGCGGTGAAGCGCGCCCGGCCGTCGTGGGAGCGATGGGTGTGGGAATGGAAATCGACCGCCACCAGATCGGGATCGTGCAACCGAAGGGCGGCCATGGGACGGGGAATGAGCGCGGCGGCCGCGTAGCAGGCGAGCAGCGCGGCCAGCGCGCCGGTTGCGAGGACGAGCTCCCGGACCAGCCGGCGCAGCGGCGCGGGGAGGCGGCCGGGGCGGCGATGGGCGGCCGCGCGCGAAGACGGGTCGCGCGACCGGGCGGCGGCAAGGAGGCGCTGCGCGAGGTAGAGCGCGATCATGGTGCCGAGAAAGGCGTAGTGCTGGCTGACCGCGAGGAGGGTCAATGTGTCCCAGAGGCCGAAGAGGGGCGCGCCGAAGAGGTAGCCGGGCGGGTGGTGCAGGGCGGCGGCGGGCAGGGGCTGAAGGGTGGCGGCGTCGCGGATGGGCGGCAGAGCGAAGGCGGCCGACAGCGCGACCAGGCCGCCGACCGCGAGCGGTCCGCGGAGGGCGCGGAGGAGGGATCTCCGGTGGGGATGAGGCGGGGGGGAGGGGCGGGCCAACCCCTGCGACGCGACCACTTCCTCCTCCTTCTCGATCTTCATGCCTGCCCCACCCGTTTCATGCCGGTCCCGGCGCATTCGGTCCCGCTCCCGCGCATGCCGCTTCTATCCGACGAAGGTGTGCGAATACTTGACCAGGAGCGCGCGACCCGACGACAGCGGCCGTCGCGGTCCCGAAAAACCGTCGCGATCATTGTAGAGGCCCTCGTTGTACACGATCCAGAGGTCGGTGCCCTCGCGGAAGTGATAGCGAAAGCGGACATTGAAGCTGGTCTGGGCGGTGGCGTTGTTGTACTGGCCGAAGGTGCTCACCGACAGTCGCGGATTGAGCGCGGTCTTGACCTTGAGGCGGGCAAGCTGCGCCGTCGTGCCCTCGTCGCGCGCGGCGAAGTCGAGCCGGTTGATCTCCCAGGCGCTCTCCAGCTCCAGGTGCCTCGACACAACCCAGGTCGGGCTCAGCGAAATCCCGATGCGGCGCCCATCGTAGAAGCTGCCCACCGAGGCGTTGAACTCGCCGCGGAAGAGGTCGCTGCGCGGCAGGCGCAACATGGCGTTGGCTTCGTGAAACCAGTAGTCGCCCGCGGGGATCTCGGCGTCGGAGATGGCAAAGGGCTCCGGCACGCTCTCGAAGCTGGACAGCGTCCCCACGGTCAGGTTCGCGCCGCCGCGAAAGGCGAACTCGAGCTCGGGCCTGATTTCGCGGGACTCGGGGGAGCCGTCGGCATTGCGAAAGTACTGCGCCGTGCCGACCTGAAAGGCGCGCGAGAGGAGGGGCGAGTCGGCGTCCGCAAGCCGGCGGTAGCGAAGTTGCGCGCCGCCATAGTGAAAGTCCTCGCGCAACTGGAAACCCAACCCCGGCCGGTAGTCCTTCCCCACCCGGATTCCCTCGGCGTAGTAGGAGAAGCCCTCGTCGCGGCGACGTTCCATCCGCGCCCGGGCCAATCCCGATTCCAGTCCGCCCCCCTGCTCCACCGCCTCGTCGAAGGTGTGCGCCCATTGCAGCACCAGGTATTCGTCGCCCAGCCACCTCAGCACGGCGTCCACCCCATACGCAACGTTGCTTCGTCCCTCGGACCCGATTCGAGTCGTGACCATGGCGCCCACATTCGAGAAGTCGTCGATGATCTGCTGCCGCACCCGCACCACGCCCATGTTCTCCGACGACAGCTCCCCATGCGCCGCCGTCTGCATCGTCAACATCCCGAAGTCGGTTCCCGCAAGCCGCCCCACCGCGCGCGCGCCGCCGTAGATCCGCACGATTTCGCCCGCGTCCAGCCCGATGCGGCGGCTGTGGAAGAGCCGGTTGAACATTCCGCCGGTGTTGAAGTCGAAGGTCGAGGCGCGTTCCTGGAAGAACTGGCGCTTCTCGGGAAAGAAGAGGGCGAAGCGCGTGAGGTTGATCTGCTGGTCGTCGGCCTCCACCTGGGCGAAGTCGGTGTTGACGGTCAGATCCAGAGCCAGATTCGAGGTCGGCGAGAACTTGAGATCGACCCCGGCCTCGGTGGTCGGCGCGCGTTCGGTTCGCCACTCGGCGCGGGGCGCGTCGGGGGGTTCGGCCAGGAAGGGATTCTGCTTGAAGCCGGCCACCGAGAAGGGCGTCAGGTAGAGCGGCTTCGACTGTTCGACATCCCGAAGCACAACGCGTTGCGCCCGCGACGGCTTCGCGAAGCCCAGTCTTCCCCATTCGGGTTCGATCGGCGGGAAGGTCTGGCGCTCGTTCTTGCGCGCGATCACCCGGTAGACGATCAGCCCCATCGTCACCTCGCCGCCCGTCGCCTGAAATCCCAGGGTGGAGAAGGGAATGCGGAATTCGGCGAACCAGCCCTCGCCGGTCTCGGTTGTGGCCACATCCCAGTGCGAGTTCCAGTCCCAGCTCATCGGCATGCCGCTGGTGAACTCGGCGTCGTTGGACATCGTCCGGTCCTGCCGCACACCCGCCGGATTGACGGTGAACCAGACCGCCGTCTCATAATCGTTGTAGCTGTCGATGACAACGGACAGAATGTCGTCGCCGCTGTACTGGTCGCGGTAGAAGGTGCCGGTGCGGATCCCCGAGGGGTCGCTGTCGTACATTCGGCCGGACAAATAAAGGTAGTGGTCGTCGTGCGCAACCCTGACCTCGGTGGCTTCCGAGGGGGGACCGCCAAAGGTGGGCGAATAGAGGGTCATCTCGAAGGGCGGCACCGACTCCCACGCCGCTTCGTCCACGACGCCGTCCAGCTCGATCTCGCCCGAGAGGCGGGGGATGGGAATCGGGGTGGAGGGGGAGGGGGGAAGAGGGCGGAGTTGGCCGTCGAGGGCGGCCGGTGTCGCCAGGATCGTCGCGGCGAGGGCCGCGGCCGCGAGGAACGCTATCCGGTGGGTACGCGTTGTTCCGCCGTGGATACGGGACGGAGGCGGCGCGGGCGGCGAGGGGGTGGATTCGGTGGGGTTCACGTTGGGGGGGTCGGTGAAGGGGCGGGTGAGCGATTAAGATACGCCCATGACACATTTGAGCCATGAAATCGTTGAAGCGCCGGGCGGGGCGCCGGACCGCCAGCTCTTCGTCCTGCACGGCATCTACGGCGCGGGCCGCAACTGGGGAACGGTGGCCCGGCGGCTGGTGCGGGCACGCCCCCGGTGGCGCTGCGTCCTCGTCGATCTGCGCTCGCATGGACGATCGCCCCCGCTCCGGCCGCACACCCTGGAGGCCTGCGCCGAGGATCTCTTGCGCCTGGAGGACCGCGTCGGCGCGGCGGACGGCGTGCTGGGGCACTCCTTCGGCGGCAAGGTCGCGATGGTGTGGGCGGGACGGGTCGGCGAGCGCGCCCCGAGCGCCGGCGGCGACGCCGTGCCCGGGGAACCGATCGGCTCCGGCGCCGTCGCCCGGGTCGCCGGTCGCGCGGGCGGCGAGATCTCCGGGCGGCCGCGGGGTGCGGCCACCGTCGCCGCGCGGTCGCCCCGCCGCCAGCTCTGGATCGTCGATTCCTCGCCCGGGGCGGGCCCGCCGCGGGGAGGCGCGTGACGGATGCTGGATGTGCTGCGCCGCCATCCGGGTCCGTTCGGTGGCCGGGCCGAGGCGGTGGCCGCGGTCGAGTCAGAGGGGTTCTCGCGAACGGTGGCGCAGTGGATGGCGATCAATGCGGCGCCCGGCGGCGAGCGCGGCCGCCTGGTCTGGCGAATCGACCCGGATGCGATGGAGGCGCTGATCCGCGACTACTTTCGCCACGACCTCTGGCATGTCGTCGAGGCGCCGCCCCCGGGGCTGGCCGTGCGCGTCGTCCGCGCCCTGGGATCGAGCGTCCTGGACGCCGGGGCGGCCGAGCGCATTCGCCGGGCCGGGGCGCGCACCAGGCGGGTGGCGCTCCACGAGGTCGAAGGAGGCCACTGGGTCAATGTCGAGAACCCGGCGGTGCTGCACGGGGTGCTGGCGGCGGGGCTGGCGGAATGGTGAACGTGCGGCGAGCGGGCAGGCTGAGCGTTCGGGAGCGCGAGAGGGAAGGAACGCCGCGTCAACCGCCCCCCGGCCCCGTAATCCGGTACTCGCGCGGCGGCGCCTCGCCCCGCAGATGCTCGATGAAGTAGTCCCAGGTTCGGCGCACAACGTAGGGTTCGTTGGCATAGCCGTGGTTGCGGTTGGGCAGCACGAACATGTCGAAGTCCTTGTTGTGGCGAATCAACTCGTCGATTACGCGGATGGTCATGTTGGGATGGACGTTGTCGTCGAGGGTGCCGTAGTGGAGGAGGAGCTTGCCCTTGAGATTGGCCGCGATGTTCTGGTTCGCCTGGCTGTCGAAGTTGTCGGTTCCGTCGGGATTCCGAACGAGCAGACCCTGGTATTTTTCGCCCCAGGGAAAGTGATAGCCGCGGTTGTCGTGGTTGCCGGCGCCCGATACCGCCACCTTGAAGAAGTCGGGCCAGCGCAATATCGCGTCGGTCGAGGAGAAGCCGCCCCCCGAATGGCCGAAGATCCCCACCCGCGACAGGTCCATCTGCGGATGCCGCCCGGCCAGCTCCTTGAGCGCGGAGATGTGATCGGGGATGCCGTTGTCGCCCATGTTGCCGTAGTAGGCGTCGTGGAAGGCCTTGGAGCGCAGCGGCGTGCCGAAGGCGTCGACCGCGAAGACGATGAAGCCGAGTTCGGCGAGCGCGCGGCCATTTCCGCGTCCCGAAGCCGAAAAGTCGTAGCGGGTAACGGCGCCGATCTGCGGGCCGGGATAGATGTAGTCCACCACCGGATAGCTCGCCTCGGGGTCGAAGTCGGAAGGGAACCAGAGCAGCCCGTGGACGCTCGTCGTGCCGTCGCGTCCCCTGGCCTCGAAGGGTACCGGCGGGATCCAGCCCGCTTCCTCGAGCCGCGAGATGTCGGCGGTTTCGATCGTTTGCACAACGCGGCCGTCGCGCCCGCGAACGACGGCTGTGGGCGCCATCTCGGGAGTCGAGTACTGGTCCACGAAGTATTGGCCGGACGGAGTGGGAGTGATCTGGTGCACGGCGTCCTCGGAGCTGAGGAGCTCAAGCCCGGAGCCGTCCAGCCCGACGCGGTACAGGTGGAGGTGGTAGGGGTGTCGCCCATCTTCGCGCCCGACGGCGGTGAAATGGACGGTGCGGTTCGCCTCGTCCACATGCAGAAGTTGCGCGACCAGCCAGGGGCCCGATGTCACCTGGTTCCTGAGGTTGCCGTCGCCGTCGTACAGGTAGAGGTGTCCGAAGCCATCGCGTTCGGACCACCAGAGGAACTCGGAGCCATTCCCCAACACCCGCCAGGCGGGAGGAAACGAGGTGAAGTTGTTGAGCTCGACATAGGTCGGCCCGGTCTCTTCCAGCAACTCGGTCGCGCCGCCGGTCGCGGCGTCCACGCGGTAGAGCTTGTAGGAACGGAAGTCGCGGCTGCGGGTCGTGTAGAAGATCCGGCTGCCGTCGGCCGTCCACTGAACATCCACGAAGCTGGTGTCGCCGCGCGCGAAGAATCCCGGCTGGGGCGGGACATCGGCGCGGACGGCTGTGCGGGCCTCCACGTCGAGGATCCAGAGATCGAAGGTGGGGACGATCGAATCGCCCGGGAGCGCGTAGGCCCACGAATGAAGGATCGGGCGTCCGTCGGCGGCCTCGAGCAGGTGGAAGCGCTCGACCTCGCGTTCGTCGTAGCGGTGCGTGGCGATGCGGCGCGAATCGGGGGACCACTGCAACACCGGCGAGCGTTCGGTCCCGGCGCGGCGGCTCGTGATCTCCTGGCAGCACCCTTCCGGAATCGCGCCGTAGCCGAAGTCGGTCTCGCCGTCGCGGGTGAGCTGGATCTCCTCGCCGCCGGCGGCGTCCCGCACCCACAGATTCTCGTCGCGGGCAAAGGCAATCCAGCGTCCGTCGGGCGAGGGGCGCTCGGCGTCGGACGGCGCGGTCGCGGCGGTCGGCCCGGCGCAACTATAGGCGCGGATGTCGCAACGCCACTGCACGGAATCGGCAAGCTGGAAGCGGATCGCGGTTTCGTCCCCGACGAATTCGAACTCGTCGAAGGGAAGGGCGCGGCCCTCGTACGCGGTGTCGGCGGCGAGCGAGAGGGCGGCGGCCAGGCGCGCGTGGTCGAAGGCGGTGCGACGGGTCGCGGCGGCCGGATCCACGACGATGAACTCGTGGCCCGACTCGGTGCGGCTCCGGAACCAGAAGCGGTCGCCATCAAAAAACTCGGGCGCCACCTGGTCGCCGGAGATGAGGTCGGCCGCATTCCAGGGGAGGAACTGCTCGGCGCGGGCGTAGGCGCTCTCGGTGACCTGCTGGGCGGCCAGGGGCGATGGGGCGAGCGGCGCCGCGAGGGGCAGGGGCAGGACGGTGGCCGCGATGCAGAGCGCGAGGGCGGCGGTGGTGCGGGTGGCCGGGGGGCGGGCGGGGTGGGTGCAGGTGGCGAGGGGGAGGTGGGGGGACGAGTGGGGGATGATGTGCGGGCGGCGCCGATGAGTGGGATTGGGCATGGGGGTGGGCCTTTGGGGGGGTGGGGTGGTGCGGGGTGACGAGAACGCAGCTATTATGTGTCCGTTCCGATTCGCCCGCCAGATCCTTCCACCGAGAGTCGGCTTTTTCCGACAACCCGAATGAGACAGCGTCACCCAAGCAGGTCGCCCCGGCCTGCGGCATCCTACAGCTTGCTTTTCTCCCGCAAGGTCCTCCGCTCGTCCATCACAGTTGGAGGTCCAGTGTGCCCGGAATAGAACCTTCTCCGCGGGCCATCGTCAACCAGATCACCCAGTTGCTCCGGGATCGGTACCACCCCGGATTCCCGATTCTCAAGGAACTCCTGCAGAATGCCGATGACGCCGAGGCGCGCCACTTCGTAGCCGACTTCTACGACTCCCTTCCCGGTGCCGAGAACGCCAGCAATCCCCTGCTTGGTGGACCGGGTGTACTGATCCTGAACGATGGGCAGTGCTCCGACATCGATATGGAGGGGATTCGCACCTTTGGGGACAGCACGAAGGCGCACGACCACTCCCGGATCGGCAAGTTCGGAATTGGCCAGAAGGCGGTGTTTCATCTCTGCGACGCATTTGTGGTTGTTGCGAAGGGTCATCAGGTCGAGCCATCCTGCCAGGTTGTCAACCCTTTCGTCGATATCAAGGACATGCCGGATAATGTCACGGAAGGTTGGGAAGAGCTTCCGCCCAGGGATATTGGGCTCCTTGTCGAACGGTTTGGAATCGCCTCCTGGCAGCGATGTCTCGGCATCTGGGTGCCATTCCGAAGTGCGAAGTTACGCCCGGCGAGAGAGGCTGGGTTTTCCACAACGATGCCCTCCGTCGATGAAGTGGTCGGTTCCTGGACGAGACTCGGCAACCTGCGGACGACCTTGACAATGCTCAGACACGTCCGCGAAGTGACAATCCGCCGACAGGGGCGGGATCCGGTTGCACTCACACTCACGGGACCGGCCAAGCGGCTGTCCCTGACCACTGCGGATGACGAGCTTCCACCCGGTTCACTAGTAGGCGCCGTACGCGGCCTCAACGGGACCATTAGCGGTCCGGATGGTCACAGAGTCCTTTTTGTCGGCTCGGAGGCCCTCGTGCCCAATCGCCGCCTCGGGGAGTTGAAGACCAGCCCGTACTGGCCGCAGACCCTTACCGCGTTCAGCCCCGAACCACAACGGGAGAAGGGTGAGCCGCACGGAGCCATCACCCTTTGGCGCGACCCGGAGAGCCGTCCGTCTGGACTCTCGATCTCCTGGGCCGTGTTCTTGCCGGTCTCGGACAAGACAGGTATCGAGATTCCCATTCATGAGGATCCTTCGGTTGGCCGAGTGCACCTCCTGTTACACGGATATTTCTTTCTCGACAGCGGTCGCGAGCGCATTGATGGTATTGGTGGATCCGCCGCTCCCAATGCACCGAGCAACGAATCGGAAGTGCGACGCGCCTGGAACGCCGAGCTGTGCAACACCGTCGTCTTGCCGATGCTCCCTCGGGTTTTGCACGACGCGCTCCGTAGGAGAGTGCTGGAGCCGAAGACGCTGCGAAGCGTCTTGCGTCGCCTCGCAGGTCATGAGTGGTTTCGGCGGCGGCGAGATGCCATCTGTATAGTGCCCCCGATTTTCTTGGACAGTACATTAGCCATTCATCCGGGGTCGAAGCGAGAGGAGGCACAGGATGTCTCGGAGCACGAAGGAGCAGGACAGGGCTGGCCGCTTGGGGAGGCCGGCCGGCCTCCCCAAGCGG
>JAJEBW010000035.1 GCA_022822325.1 Gemmatimonadota bacterium
TCTGCCGGAAGTGCGAGCGGTGGAATCTGACGCCGGTCGAGGAGCGCTGGGAGGCGGTGGAGGAGTGCGAGAGGATCTTCCGCGAGACGAGGTTGCGCGTCTCGACCGAGAACATTGGGCTGGCGCGGCACCCGGAGGGGATGGAGCTGGTGCGAGTGGGAAAGCCGATGCGGCCGGAGTTCGCGGCGTGGCGGTATGGGGACCAGTTTGGGCGCAGGCGGCGGAAGACGGTTGCGCGGGTTGCGGCTGGAGCGACCGTCGTCGGGGCGGCCACGGTGGGTGGAATCGCGGCGGTGACGGTGGCGGGCGTGGCAGTCCTGTCCGCCGCGACCCTGCCGGCTCAGATTTGGAGTCTTTGGTTCCAGCGGCGCCACGTGGCAAGGCTGACCACCGACGAGGGCGAGCGAGTCAACGTCCGCGGGCAGGATCTCGGCACCGTCCGCCTGAGCCGGGCCGCAAATGGCGAAGGGCTGCACCTGCAGTTTGAAAGGGTCCAGCCGCTGAAGGGCGGCCGGATATACGACTTCCAGGGCGACGAAGCGCGGCGTCTCGCCGGTGCGATCGTCCCCGCCCTGAACCGGATGGGCGGGAAACGCAAGACCGTGCGCGAAGCGGTCGAGCGGATCGAGGCGGTGGGCCACCCGGAAGCCTTCCTCGCCGAAGTCGCTCCCAGGAGCTACGAGTGGCAGTGGAGGGGCGGAAAGCGGAAGATGGTGATCCACGGCGGCGAGGTGTGGAAGATGCCGCATCCCACCCGCCTGGCCCTCGAGATGGCGCTGCACGAGGAGCAGGAGCGCCGCGCGCTGGAGGGCGAGTTGTGGCTGCTGGAACGCGCCTGGAGGGAAGCGGAGGAGATGGCCGCGATCGCCGACGATCTCCTGTTGCCGGAGGGGACGGAGGAGTTCGTGCGGAAAGGACGCCCCGCCGACAAGCGGGACCCGGACTCATGACCAACCTCAGGGTCGAGTATCCGGGAACGAAGCCGCCGCGCAGCCCGCAGTCGCGTCGCTCGCGCAGAGGCCGCCGCGGCCGCAAGCCCAATGGCCGCAGGAGCCGCTCCAACGGCCGGGATCGTCCGCGCGCGGCCGCGCTTCGTCTCCCGTCGCTCCTTCGCTGGCTACTCCTCGCGCCCGTGCTGGCCACCCTGCCCTTCCTCCTCCTGATCCGGGGCGGAGTCTTCGCCTACCACCGCTGGGCGCTCGGGGAGTGGAGTTCGCTGGCGCTCTCGGCCACCGCCGTCGCGCTGCTTCTGGCTCTCGTCGCGTGGGGCGCAGGCCTGCGTTTGGGCGCGGGAAAGCGGCTCCGGAAGCTGGTCGCCCGGATGGCCGCCGCGGCCGCCGCCGTCTTCGTCTTTCATGCGCTGGTCCACATCGCCGGCGCCAACGTCAAGTCGGAAACGGTGCACGCCGAATACGCCGCCCTGCATCCGCTCCTGCGCGTGGGGGTTTCGGCGGTCGTGCTCGTGGATCCGGGTGCCGTGATCACCGATGTGGGCCGCACCCCGGATTTCTACCGCCGCCTGGGGCTCCCGCCGAACGAAAGTTCGCTGCACTTCCGCCAGGCGACCGGCTTCGTGCATGCCCTGGATCTGCGCACCCGGGACCGGCCCGAGTGGCGCAACCGGGCCGCGGAGCTGGCCTTTCGCGCGATGGGCTTCCACACGCTGCGCCATGCGGGCACCGCCGATCACCTGCATGTGTCGCTGCGGTTGCCCCGGTAGAGCGGCCGTCCGCCGGCGGAGAAGAACGGCCCCGGGCGCCGGGCCGCGTCAGTTGTGCTCGTGGCCCTCCTCGTAGTGACGCGCGAGGGCGTCGCCGCCGAAGTCGTTGTGGAGGTCGCGCCAGACCGAATGAACATGGTTGGCGTCGCCCTGGGTGTTGTCGTACTCGATCAGGAAGTCGGGCGCGTGGATCCGGTAGTAGTGGCCCTCGCCCGGCTCGGGAGAACCGGCCCACGCGAAGTGGATCCGGTTGGCGTGGACGTCGCCGTGGATGCGCGCCATCCAGGCCTCCGCGGCCCCGGCTTGCATGTTGCCGGTGTACTCGTGGATGACGCGCATCAGCACCGCGCGCTGCTCTTCGGTCAGCCGGGAGGCCGGGATGCCCTCGAAGCCGTCCAGGCGCGCCTCGCGGTCGTTGCCGGTAATGATGTCGCGGGGCGCCTCCGCGGAGATCACCGCCATCTCGCGCTGCTCGGGCGAGAGCATCAGGAGTAGCGAGCGCGCCAGATCCTCTTCGCGGCCCAGCGGCCTCCACCCCGCCTTCTGGCCCGATGGCACGGTGGCCGGGTTCGCGCCCATGAAGGCGGGCCCCGTGACGGCGAGTTCGTTCGCGGGCGCCGAGAAGTTGAGCGAGAGGTGGTGGCCCTCGAAGCGCCAGGCCCAGGCTTCGGTGGCCGACGGCGCGCCGAAGATCGCGACGTAGTAGTCCTCGGGGTCGCGGCGTTGGGGGCGGCCCTCCAGGAGACCCAGGATCCGTTCCAGTTCGATGATCGCGTTGGCCTTGTGGTAGCCCTGGCTGCTCAGCGTGGCCTGCAGGAGCGCATGGGCGGCGGCGCGTTGTTCCACCGTCATGTCCTTGAGGGGCAGCCCGTTGCGCGAGACCGGGGTGAAGGCCCAGTTGAAGCGCTCGTCGTCGCCGAGCTCGTAGCGGGCCTTGCCGCGCGCGTCCTCGTCCAGAAGCGAGAGGAAACGATTGGCGGCCGCCGCGACGATGGCCGCGGACGAGGCGGCGGCGGGGGTGGCCGCGGCCTCCGGATGGTCGTCCTTGCTGGGCGGCGCGCCCGCTTCGGCGGCGTTCGGGGCCCATTTCCAGGCCAGCGCGGCGGCCAGCACCGCGCCGAGAAGGGCGGCGTTGCGCAAATGGGGCGAATGCGTGGATTTCATTGTCTTCTCCTCCTCATGCTCCGCTTTTGCGGTTTGGGCTGTCGTTGTTTGCACTGCATTCCGCACTTGCGCGGCGACTCGCGGGCGTTGGCCACGCAAGTGCCGGTTCGCGCCTCAATCCTCCGCCTGAAGTCCCTCCGCCTGAATCCGGGCCGCGACCGACTGCACTTCGTCGAGCACCCGCAGAAGATTGCCGCTCCACAACATGGCGATCTCCTCTTCGGCGTAGCCGCGGCGCACAAGCTCCAGGGTGACGTTGAAGGTTTCCGAGGCGTCGTCCCAGCCCGCAACGCCGCCGCCCCCGTCGAAGTCGGAGCTGATCCCGACATGCTCGATCCCGATGAGGTTGACCATGTAGTCGATGTGGTCGACGAAGTCCGCCACGCCGACGTCGGGGGGAATCTTCATCCCGGCCGCCCGCTCCGCCACCTCGGCCTCGAGCTCCTCCATCCTGGCCATGTAGGCGTCCCGTTCCTCGTCCGAGAGCATGTACATGCCGCCCCGCCCGATCAGCTCGAAGTCCATCTCGGCCGCGACCTCCGCCCGCAGCGCGCTCATCGCCTCGGAGTGCGCCGCGTTCTTGATGGTGTGCACGAAGCTGCGCAGCGCGACGGTCTGCACCACTCCGCCGTTCTCGGCCACCGCCCGCAGAGATTCGTCGTCCAGATTGCGGCTCACGTCGCTCAGCGCCCGGGCCGCCGAATGCGACGCGACCACCGGCGCGCGGGTGAGCTCCAGCGTCTGCAGAACCGAGGCCTTCGAGGGGTGCGAGATGTCGATCATGATCCCCAGGCGGTTCATCTCGGCGATCGCCCGGCGTCCCAGATCGCTCAGGCCGTCGTGCAGGTAGTCGCCGTCGTTCTCGCCCGAGTGCGCGTCGGAGAACTGGCTGGGGCCGGTGTGCGAGAGCGAGATGTAGCGCGCGCCCCGGCTGTGGAACTCCTCGATGCGCGAGATTTCCCTGCCGACCGGATAGGCGTTCTCGACCCCGATCATCGCGACCAGCTTGCCGGAAGCCGCGATCCGGCGCACGTCTTCGGAGGTGAGCGCGAGCTCGATGCGGTCGGGGGCGTACTCGGTCGTCAGGCGGTGGATGGCGTCGAACTTGTCCACGGCGTTCGCGTAGGCGTCGGCGAATCCCTCGTCGTTGAGCAGCCCCTGCGCGGTGTAGACGATGAACCAGCCCACGTCGAGCCCCCCGGCCTCCATCTTGGGCAGGGTGGCCTGGGTGGGCAGGTCGGTCGCGTAGTTGCGCTCGGCGGTGAAGTTGGAGGTGTTGATGTCGATGTGGGTGTCGAGGGTGATGACGCGGTCGTGGATCTCGCGGGCGCGGGCGATCAGGTCGGCCTCGCTCTCGCGGGCGGTCTCGGGCATCTCGTCGGCTCCCGGGCTGCAGGCCGCGGCGAAGGGGAGAAGGGCGAAGAAGAAGGGGAGGTGGGCGAGGGGGCGGCGTGCGGTCATGTCGGCTTATGCTCCGGTCGCGGGTGGGGCGGGTTCCGGGGGACTGGACCCTGGGGCGGCGGCCCGGTCCCGGACAGTCGGCGGGTCGGCGTCGAGTCTCCGCCTTCAGCTACTCACCAAGTATAGGGGTTGGCGCGGCGGCCGGCACGAAGAGGCGAGAGGCTTTCGGCGGCTCAGTCCCGGCGGGAACGGCCCGGCGGCGCCCGTCTTCCCGCCCCCTCCACCCGGATCGTCAGGATGTCGATGTCGTGGTACTGCTGGTGGCGGATCGAAGAGGCGTAGTGGCGCAGCAGCCGGAGCGGGGTCTCGGTCTCGGTGGGCACGCTTGCGGTCGTCTCGCTGAGCATCGCGAGCTGGTCCTCGATGTTGGTCGCGTCGGTGGTGGCGATGAAATCCAGCTCGGCCGCGTTGCCGTCGCTGCAGGCGATCAGCAGCAGCCTCCGCTCCCCGGTCGCCGCCGCGTCCATGTCCCCTTCGCGTTCCTTCCCGCGGACCAGGATCTGCATGGTCTCCTCGCCCACCGCGCGGAGCCGCATCTCCATCTCTTCACCCCACCGCCTGCGCGCCGCGAACTTTGCCAGGAAAGCGTCGACCCTGGGCCACGCATCCGGCCCCAGGCGCGTTCTGAGGCGCGACCGGCCCCCGCCCCCGATCTCGCCGAAGAGGGTCAGCGCGATCACCGTCAGCCCGCCCACGGTCATGCCGTTGCCGAGCAGCTCGCCCCACGCGCCCTGCAGGCGCTCCGGGTAGATCCAGTCGAACTGAAAGGCGATGCCGAGCCAGAAGGCGACTCCGACCACGAGTCCCTTGCGGTAGTCGAGTCCCTCCGAAAGCAGAATCTTCATGCCGAAGACGAAGATCAGCGCGACGATGATGACATAGTAGGCCGCGACCACCGGCCCTGGAATCGCAACGATCAGCGCGAGGAATTTGGGCATGAAGGCGAAGACGGCGAAGACCGCGCCCACGCAGATCCCGATGCGGCGCGCGGCGACCCCGGTCAGCTCGGCCACGGCGATGCTCATGCCGTAGGTCGTGTTGGGGACGGTGCCGGCCAGGCCGGAAAGCAGATTGCCCACGCCGTCGGCCCCGATCGCGCCCTGAATCGAACGAAAGTCGATCGCCCGGGGCTTGCGCCACGAGACGCGCTGAATCGCGATTGCGTCTCCCAGGGTGTCCATCGCGCCCACCAGCGTCACCATGACGAACGAGGGCAGAAGCGCCCAGAATTCGGGGCGGAAGCCGAGGTCGACGCCGGGCCATGCCAGCGAGGGAAGGCCGATCCACGCGGCTTCGGCGACGGCGGACAGATCGTAGATGCCGAAGACCGGACCGGCGACGAGGCACCCGGTCACAATGCCGATGGCGGGCGCCCACAGCCGCAGCGCGCCCGGAAAGCGAAGGGGAATGAGCAGCGTGACAAGAAGGGTGACCCCCGCGGTGACCGGTCCGGCCAGCGGGGAGGCGTTCGCCGGAAGCTCGGCCAGCTTGCGCAGGATCAGCGGCGTCAGGGTAATCGGAATCAGGATCAGGACGGTGCCCGCGACCGTCGGCGTGAAGACCTTGCGCAGAAGCGCCATGCGCGCGGCGAGGATGAACTGGATCAACGCCGAGGCGACGATCAGGGTGGCGAGCAAGCCCGGGCCCCCGCGTTCGAGGGCGGTCACGCTCACCGCCAGAAAGGCGCTCGTGCTGCCCATGACGAGGATGTAGCCCGCGCCGATGCGCCCGATCCCGCGCGCCTGAATGGCCGTGGTGAGGCCGCTGATGAGGAGCGCCGCGAAGACCGCCCAGGCGAGGTATTCGTCGCTGCCGCCCGCCAGGGTGATCATGATCATCGGGGTCAGAACGACGCTCGCGATGCACAACATGGCGTACTGCACCCCAAGGCCGATCGTGATCGGAAGCGGGGGCCGGTCGTCGGGTTCGTAGCGAACGTCCTGGCGGGCGCGGGCGGGGTTCATCGGTCGTTTCCCCGGGCGGCGCCCTTCGGAGACGGTTTCGACCCCGGGGCCCACCGGTCGGGTTCGGCCTCGAGCCGGGCCGCCGTTTCGGCCAGAATCTCCAGCGCCAGCTCGATCGTGTCGAGGTGGGTGCGAAAGGCGAGCGCCACCATTCGCAGAACGAAGTTCCCGTCGATGGTCGTGGAGGACATGAAGACGCGGCCGTCGCGGTGAATCTCCTCCATGAGCGCGCGATTGAAGGCGTTGGCGTCGCCGCGGGCCGGGATCTTGCGGAAGGGAACCACGGTGAGCTGCGGCGGCGGCCCCACCTCGAATCCGATCTCGGCGACCCGGCGGTGGAAGTGGCGGGCAAGCTCCAGCTTCTCGCGCAGACAGGCCCGGAAGGGCTCCTCGCCGTGCAGAAGAAGGGGGAGCCAGAGGCGAAGCGCGCGAAAGTGGCGGGTCAGCTCGGGCGAGACCGCAGAGGGAGAGCGCCCCGCCGCCTCGGACGGAGCGGCGTCCTGCATATAGGCGGCGTCCCCCGCATGGGCGCGCCGCAGCAGGCGGCCGTCGCGCACCAGCACCGCCCCCGTTCCATAGGGCAGAAACATCCCCTTGTGCGGATCGAGCACCAGCGAATCCGACCGTTCCATCCCGGCCAGCGCGGACCGAAAATCGTCCAGCATCGCGAAGAATCCCCCGTAGGCCGCATCCACATGGAACCAGAGACCTTCGCGCCGCGCAACCCCCGCGATCTCCTCCAGCGGATCGATCGCGCCGGTGTCCGCCGTCCCCGCCGATCCCGCCACCAGCCAGGGCAGAAGTCCCCGCGCGCGGTCGGCCGCCGCCAGCCGCGCCAGCGATCCGGGACGCATCCGCAGCCGGTCGTCCACCGCCACCTCGCGCCGCGCCGCGTCGCCCATCCCCGCCACCCGGATCGCCTTGTCCAGGCAGTGATGCATGTGCGGCGTCGTGTACAGCACCGCCCGCTCGTAGTCGCGCGCCCGCAAACCGGCCGCCTCGCGCGCCGTGACGACCGCCGCCAGAGTGGCCACCGATCCCCCCGAGCAGAGGGTGCCGTCCGCGGTTTCGGGATAGCCCGCGACCCCGGCCAGCCAGTCGAGCGCCAAGTCCTCCATGACGACCGATCCCGGGCCCACGAACCGGACGCCCGCATACTCGTTCGTGACCGCGGCGAGGTAGTCGGCGAGCGCGGATGCGTAGAGGCCGCCGCCGGGAATGTAGCCCAGGTGGCCGGGATGGGAGGGCAGCAGGCCGGGCCGCGCGACGGAGGCGTCGAAGCGGTCGAGGAGGGCGGGGAAGGGGCGGGGGCGGCCGGGGGCGAGGTCGCGCAGGGCGGGGACGGCGGAGGCGTCGGGGTTGAAGGCGGGGCGGGGGGGGTGGGGGGTGGGGGAGTTTGGGGCGGCCGACTGCGGCGCGGAGGCGCCGGAAGGAAGAGTCGGGATCGCCGGTTTCGCGCGCCCCGGTTCCTTCGTGGGAGAGGACGGCCCGGTCGCTGCGGGAGGGGACTGCGGCGCGGCGTTGGCCGGATGCGCCGAAGCCGGATCCGGAGTCAGGTCGGCGAGGAGCCGCTGGGCGTAGGCGTGGGCGTGCGCCATGAGGCGGTCCCGTTCGGCCGGACCGGGGTCCAGGGCGCGCGCGACGCGTTCCAGCGCGAGGATGGCGGAGGGGTGGGGCATGGGGGGGGTGGGGGGGTGGGGGGTGGACGCTGGGCGGAATCTGGTTACGTTCCCTCGCTGGCGGAAGTAGTAGATCTCACGATAACCGGATGAATGGAAGAACCGATGACACGGACCATCACGATGAAAACGCTGCTCGCGGCATGTGCGAACGATTCCTTTGACGACGGGATCCGGATTGATGCGGAGCTTGAGCCGATCGCGGGTGACGGAGCGCCGGTAAAGCCCGCGGTGTACGAGGGTGGCGTCTACCAGGAGGACCGCCGCTGGGCCTCGCCTTCAGATGACGAAGCAACGAAGGTAATCGTAATCGACAACGTTCCTTCGCAGGCGAACCGCCTGGAGGAAGTGCTACGTCGGCACCGGGAAAAGATCGGCAATCCGGAGATCGTTCTGGATTTGTCCCGATTTGGAAACCTCCCGGCCCACCTTCCCCGCCAGATCTCCAGCCTGGAGTTTCCGCACCGGAACGCGGATGCGTATCTCCGCGATGCGCTTCTCGACGGTACGGATTTCGTTAAGACGGACACCGGCGAGTCGATCTTCGGTGCTACCGCGCAAACCTGCGGACCGCTGATGGCGTGGTTTCCGCAGGCGTTGATCTACGGGTTTTGGCAGTCTCATCTGGGAAAAAAGCGATCCAACACCAAACACGCGCGAGCTTGGGTTTCGGAGATCGTCGGTTGGAAGCCGGCCGCCCAGGATACGAGGGTCAAGGGCTTGAAGGGTGACCCCCTGAACCTCAACACCGACGAAGTCCTGACCTCGAATCCGGATGATCGACTCGAATGGGAGATCGGCAAGACCAAGGGCACCAAATCCGAGAAGCTCTCCGAAATCGGGCATGGGCAGGTTCCCTTCATGGGGGCTGATGCGACTGCAGCCGCAGTGTCCTTCGCCCGGGTGACGCAGCGGGCCACGCTCTCGTTCGCACAACTCAGGCGTGTCAGCCTGGGCGATCAACGCCCGGACGCGGATGCCGCCGCTCGTCTTCTACTCGTTGCGTTGGGGCTCCACGCGCATGTCCTCGCGTTCAGCCGGGGATTCGCGCTGCGGTCCGGTGCTGAACTCCGCCCGCGGTCAACAACTGTGACGTGGTTGGGGGCAAGCGGGGATTCCCGGTGCGAAATCGGTGGAGCAGTGGAATCGCTGGCGCTGCTGCGGAAGGCTGTGGCCCACGCCAGGACAGCAGGCGTGCCGTTGGATGGCTGGGATCAAGAGGCGCTGCGCATCACCCCGAAGCCGAATCTCACCAAGGCGATTCGCGCCACATGGCCGGATCTGGACGCGTAACCGGTGCTCGCGATCGAAGTTGAGCTCCTGCACGGCACATTCCGAGCGGACCCGGACGGGACGGCGAATACGGGTGGCCTGACCCGCGGCGAATGGCCACCGGCACCAGCGCGATTGTTCGCCGCATTGGTGGCTGCCGACGGTACCGGTGACCGATGCAGAGTTACCGATGCCTCTGAACTGGAGTGGTTCGAGAACCTTCCCGCGCCAGTGATCCACGCGCATCCCGATCCATGGCACCAGAGTTTGATGCCGCGGTACGTCGTTCGGCATGATGGCAGAGCTGCACCCAAGCCCAAACATCCCGCCTACCTCGGGAGGATGCCGATTCAGATTCGCCCGGGTGTCCGGGTGGCGCCGAAGCATCCGGTGGTTGCGTACATCTGGGACACCGACGCGCCCGATGACATTGTCGCGTCGCTCCGGCTTCGTGCAGCGCGCATTGGCTATCTGGGCACTGCCGACTCACCTGTGCGTGTGCGGGTTGCGACGGAGCGTCCCGACGCCGCGGCAACCGTTGATTCACTCGTGCCGGATCCGGCGGGTCCGATGGAGATCGGCGTTCCCCAGCCAGGAGATTTGGCCCTGATGGATCGTCTGTTTGAGGCCTGGACGACCCGTGGCGCCAACGTTTCACGTGCGCAGTTTCCGGGACTTCGCCATCGCGTCGGCTACCGGCCCGCCAAGCTGGCGCCGAGCAAGGATCAAGGCGGATGCGTGGCCTGGATGTGTCTTGAAGTTGCGGTCTCGGGTCGACGCGTTTCGGCAGTAACCGATCTGTTCAAGAAGGCCGTGCTCAGCCGCTATCAGGCACTACATGGCGAACCTCCGGCTGTCCTCCACGGGCATGGATTCCGGGGTGCGGGGTTCGATCTCGCTCGCTTCCTGGCACTTCCAGACGCGGGATACCCCCGATCGCGCGGGCGAATCCACGGGCTGGCCCTCTGGCTGCCCCCCCAATCCGCGCCCGATCTGCGGGTGGGTATCCGGGAAGCGGTGCATTCCATTCGCCGACTGACCGGCCATGGACTGGATGCGCCGGTCAGCCCCTGGATGGGTGAAAGGCGTCCCGTGGCCGCGACCCCGTATCGCTGGATGCGTCGGAGTCGCGCCTGGGCGAGTGCCTTTCCTGTGATCCATGAGCGCCGAGGCCAGATCGACCTCGCCGAAGTAACGCGGTGGTGTCGTCATGCAGGCCTGCCTGCGCCCCGATCCTTTCGGTCGAATCGCACCCCTCTCGTCACCGGCGCGGTTGACCTTGCTCCCATTGAGGCCAATCGGCCAGGCCGTCGGGGGCGCCCATACTCGCATGTCAAGATCTGGTTCGATGAACCCGTGAAGGGACCGGTCGTACTTGGAGCCGGTCGGCAGCGTGGCCTCGGCTTGTTCGTGGATGCGGACGAAGCGGACGAAGGTGAGGGGCAGGAATGAGCAGACCCGACCGATGGGCAGCCATGCCGAGCTTCTCGGACTTCTACCGGGCCATCAACGACCGAGCTCCATTCCCTTGGCAGGTGCGCCTTGCGGATCGGGTGTCGGAACAGGGCAAGTGGCCGCGCGAGATCGGCGTTCCGACCGGACTGGGAAAAACGGCTTGCCTGGACATCGCCGTATGGTGGCTTGCTGCGGAGGCGCATCGGGCGCCCCGAGAACGGACGGCGCCCACGCGAATCTGGTGGCTGGTGAATCGGCGTCTGCTCGTTGACTCCACAGCCGCTCATGCCGAAAAGATCCGTCGCGCTCTCGTCGATCCCGAATCCATTGGTGCTTCCGGCGAATCAGGCGACGTGTTGGGTTGCGTGGCGACGCGGCTCCGCGCAATCTCGTCGGATCCCCATGGAGACCCATTGGAGGTGATTCGGCTGCGCGGCGGCGTCCAGTCACGGTTGCCCACTGACCCGTCGCGTCCCGCAGTGCTACTGTCCACGCTGCCGATGTTCGGCTCGCGGCTGTTGTTTCGCGGCTACGGGGCGAGTCGGTCAATGCGGCCCGTCCACGCCGCCATGTGCGGAACGGACAGCCTCATCCTCGTGGACGAGGCCCACCTGGTCAGACATCTGGTTCATCTGATTCCCGATTTGGTGGAGTGCAACCCTGATGCGCGCGATATTCTGGGTGGAGCACGATCACGGCCGCAGGTGGTTGCGTTAACCGCCACGGGCGATGCATCGAAGCAGGATCGATTTGATCTTGATTCGCAAGACGAAGCGAACGATATCGTGCGAAGGCGGCTGGACGCGGCGAAATCGCTGCGCATTCGGCAAACGGGGCGCAATCCCGTGCCAGGGATGGTGGCCGAAGCCTGGTCGCTCATAAGGAAGGCGACAGCACCGACGACAGGTCTCGTTTTCGCCAACACGCCCGTCACGGCGCGGGCCGTCTTCGACAAACTCGCTGCCAAATCCACAAGAAGTCTCCGGCACAAGGTCGACTTTGCATTGCTGACCGGCCGCACACGAGAACGCGAGGCCGAACGAACCCGGGCGCGCGTCCTTGATCCGGTCGCCGGAATGCTGGCCGACCGCGACGCCGACGCCCAACGCGACCGGCATCTGGTCGTCGTGGCTACGCAGACTCTGGAAGTCGGCGCCGACATCGATGCCGAGTTCCTGGTGACGGAGACCTGCGGCGTTCGGGCGCTCACCCAGCGATTGGGACGCCTGAACCGGTTGGGGCGGTTCAAAACGGCGGAAGCTGTGTACATTCACTATCCTGGCAAGAGGCAGAGGGGGCAGCCGGAGCGATGGGTGGTCTACGGCAACGAGCCGACCTCGGTCATAGAGCGCCTGGAATCCGCGCTCGGCACAGGCGAGACGGTGGACGTGTCCCCTCGCAACATCTCTGCTGTCCTGGGAGAACCCGGGGACAACCCTGGCCGTGCCCCCGAGATTCTTCCAGGCATCCTGTGGGAGTGGGTGAAGACTACGAGTCCACCCGACGGCGAGGCGCCCGTTGAGCCGTATTTCTCCGGCATTGCCGGGCCCGACTACACAGTGTCGCTCATATGGCGCGCCCACGTCCCGGAGGAGGGAGAGAGGATCTGGCCGCGAGCCAGCGACCGCGAGGCCATTGCCGTGCCCATCGGCGAGGTGAAGGACACGTTTGGCGGCGACGGCGAATTGCGAAGGCTTGGTCCCGATCGGGCGACCATTGAGGGCATTGAGCCCGACCGGATTCGGCCTGGCAATATCCTCGTTCTTCCCACGGACCGGGGCTTTTTGGATGAGTTCGGCTGGAACCCGGAGTCCCCCGATCCGGTCGTGGACATGTCCATCCTGCAACACGGAATTCCACTTCATGCCCTTGCCCTGAAACGCCTTTGCGGCGTTGCCGTCCGCGGGCTCGTGAAGACCGCCCTGGGCGATGTTCCGGATGACGAAGATCTGGACGAAACCGACCAGGTGAATGCCGTGGAGGAGATCGTTCAGGCTCTCGGATCCACAACCGCATTTGGGTGGGACGACGCCGAATGGAGTGAGCTGCTCGCCAATCTCGACCGGCAGGTGATCCAGTCGGAGGGGGAAGTCTCTCGGCTAGTGCTTCGACAACGGACCGATGCCGGAGATCGAAACGAGGAATTGGACGAGTTTTCGCTTGCCCCTGGTGCCGTGGAACTCGGGGCACATGGCGAGGCCGTCGGCGCGCGGTCACGATTGATCGCGAAACGCGTCGGTCTTGCTGATGAACTGTGTGAGGTGATCCAACTTGCAGGCCGGTCGCACGATCTCGGCAAGTCCGACCCGCGCTTTCAGCGGTGGCTTGATCCGAGTGGCGCATCGGACAAGCTGCTCGCGAAATCGAGCACGCCTGCCCATCGCTGGGCTGCAACGCGGAGGGTGGCGGGTTGGCCCCGCGGCGGTCGCCACGAGGCATTGTCGGCTCGGTTGATTTGCCTGTGGCTGGAGTCGGGCGACCGTGGACTCACGGCACTACAGCGGGATCTCCTGATCCACCTGGTAATCAGTCACCATGGAAGCGGTCGGCCGCTTGTGCCACCGATCAAGGACGACACTCTTGGAACGGTGTCCGCCACGCTTGATGGCAAGATCGTGCAAGCCTCTGGTTCGCTTGCGGAGACGGATTGGGACCATCCTGCCCGATTCCGCCGACTACACGACGAGTATGGTCCGTGGGCCCTCGCGCTCATGGAAGCGATCGTGCGACAGTCCGACCATGCGGTTTCCGGGGGAGCTCAGGTACAGCAGCAGGAGGATGAAGCATGACCGAAATGACCTGTCTGGGGTTGCCGGGATCGTGGGTGAATGCCTGGCTTGCGGCAGTGGGTGCTATCCGGCTTGCACCCGGGCTGCGTCTGCGCTGGACGATGGACGGTTCACCGCGGGCGGTTCTTTGCGCCGAAAGCGGTGATCCCGTTCAGAAGCTGGCGATGGCTTGGCCGACGCGGGATGACTTGAGCGGCTTGGCAATTGCCAGGAACTGGGGTGACACGCCCCCCGTCGAAAGGCGGGTGCCGGTTGAGGTATTCCAGAAACGCGCTCGATCGACCCGTTCCGAACAGTCTTCCTGGACTCTTTCGTCCACAATGACGGATCTGGATGTGGACAAGAAGGGGACAGTGGCTCACGCGCCTTTCGATCCGGCCGGCCCTGGAACGATCAAATGGCTACACCACCGGTTGCTCAAGGTCCATGACCATTTCGACTCGACCGTTGAACGCTTGACTGCATCTCTTTCCGGTGCCGCGTTGCGCGTCAAGGACAACGGCCTCGGATTCGACATCACTCGTCTTGCGTCGCTGGCGGATGACACCGGCAAATGGGTAGATCCGGTAATAGAAGTCCTTGCCTTCTTCGGGCTTGCCGTGTTGCCGGTTCGGGGAACCGGCACCGACAAACGGATTAGCCGGTCAGGTCGTGTCTCTGCCAGACAGCGAGGCTGGAATCGCATCCCCCAATCGGATGGCCGAGAGATCCGGGCGTTTGTGTGGCCCGCTTGGAGCCAGCCCCTCGACATCGATGGAATTGACGCGCTGCTGGATATCTGGAACTGGAAGGACAGACACGAATGGAACCGCTTGGGCGTTCACGCTGGATGGCGGACGGTCCGATACCAACCACGGGGGTCAGGGGATACCACACGAGGCTACGGCTCGGAGCAGCTTTGATGGAGGAGATCATCATCCCGATCTCGGCAATCGAGCATTTCGAGTATTGCCCGCGCCAGTGTGCCCTGATACACTGCGACGGCATATGGGCAGACAACGCCCACACCGTGCGAGGGTCCCGCATGCACCGCCGGGTCGACTCCGGAGCCTCGCGGCGAGAGCGCGGCAAGACAATCCTTCGAGCAATTCCTCTCTGGTCCGAAGAGCTGGGTCTGAGCGGCAGATCGGACGCCGTAGAGCTGGACGGCGACCGGGTTCGTCCTGTGGAATACAAGTCTGGCGTTCCTCATGGCCAGGCCGCGAACATGCAGGTGTGCGCCCAGGCGCTCTGCCTGGAGGAGATGTTCGGGGTTGACGTACCTGTGGGGTATGTTTGGTACGGCGGACCGCGCCGCCGCATCCGTGTCGACTTCACGTCGAGACTGCGGGGACGGGTCAAGAGTGCGATCGCGACGATCAGACAGCAGATTCAGTCGGGGCGGCTGCCGGATGCGCCGAACGATCGACGGTGTCGCGAGTGCCAGCTTCGGCCGCATTGTTTGCCGGAGTTGACGAGTTCGCCCCGGAAAACGGAACGCTATTTGAAAGCCACGGTATTTGGATGCGCTACCTGAGTACGCTGTATGTGCGTCACCATCGGGCCCGAATCCAACACCGCCGGGGTTCCCTGTTGGTGAGCACGCCGGATGGCCGTCAGCGCGTACCTCTGGAGGCGATTGATTCCCTGGTTATGCTCGGCGCAGGACAGATCACAACGCAGGCGCTCGAAGCGTGCGTGCGCAAGGGGGTCAGAGTCGCGGCCCTTCGTCAGGGTGGGGCGGTTCGCTTTGTCGTTGGACCGGGCACCGGCGGCAACGTGCATCTGAGATTGGCGTTGTATCGGGCGGTTGCCGATCATGGCTGGTCACTGAGGCTTGCGAAGGCTGTTGTTGCCGCCAAGTTGCAGAATTGCAGGAGGGTCGTGGGACGTTGGGCACGGGATGCGAACGATTGCGCCGTTGCCGACGACCTTCACTACAGCGCGAATCAGTTGCTCGGGCGCCTACCAAGGGTAATGGACGCGGAGACCGCGGACGGTGTGCGCGGCGTGGAAGGCGATGCAGCGAGAACGTATTTCTCCGCCATGCGAAGAGCGCTCGCAAGATCTGGACTGGCGTTTTCGATCAGGACGAGGAGACCGCCGCGAGACCCTACGAATTCTCTGCTGGGATTCTGTTACGGGTTGATGCTCACGGAGTTCGTCGGAGCTGCGGAGGCGGTAGGACTGGACCATCAGATGGGCTTCTTCCACCGTCCCCGGTCGGGCAGGCCTTCGCTGGCATTGGACCTGGCGGAGGAGTTGCGTCCGATCACGGATCGATTCGTCGTCTCCTTGATTCGACGTCGGCAGATCGGATCTGCTGGATTCACCGAGATGCCGGGAGGAGCTGTCTATCTGTCGGATGAAGGACGGGCGACCGTCATTCGCGCGTGGGAAGCCCACAAGGAGACGGAACTCGACCATCCTGTACTTGGAGGGCGCGTCGGCAGGTGGGCCTTGCCCTCCGTTCAGGCAACGTTGCTGGCACGACACCTCCGCGGCGACTTGCCTGTGTATCCCCCATTTGTTCTGTCATGAGAGCAATATGGACGCATTGATCACATATGACATCGCCGACACCGCAGGCGAGGGCCGCAAGCGGCTGAAGCGCATTGCTCAGGTGTGCGAGCGTTACGGACAGCGCGTCCAGCTCTCGGTGTTCGAGTGCCGTTTGTCGCCCACTCGCATGGCGCGCTTGATGATGGAGGTGCAGGATGTAATCGACCCCACCCTGGATTCGGTGCTCGTGTACCGATTTCCGGGCAGGTTGAGCGAGTCGCGCATGAGGTTCGGGCGAAAGGGGTCGCGAGAGTTGGGAGAACCTTGGATGCTATGAAGGGACACGAGCCAGCGAACCTCCAGTGATCCGACAAAGAGCTGACGAGTGCGGAGCAGTTGGCGCACTGAAAACCGAAGGAAGGCTGAATCCAATGCACGGATTCTATCGCGAACACGCTGTCGCGGGGCTACTTTTCTGCGTTGGCGAGTGGTCGTAGCGGGATTAGTACTGTCGCCGGGGTTACGGCCCCGGCCTTCGTTGAGCGGTAGGAGTCAGTTGCATCGATCTTCGCATTGGCCGCCTGTCGCCGGGGTTACGGCCCCGGCCTTCGTTGAGCGAGTCTTCGCGGTGTTCGCGATCGCGCCGGTTTTCCTGGCTGTCGCCGGGGTTACGGCCCCGGCCTTCGTTGAGCGGAGATCGGCCTGCCGCAGGGCGACCGCACCGTCGTGCTGTCGCCGGGGTTACGGCCCCGGCCTTCGTTGAGCGCGGGGCGCGCCGGCCGGAAACGTCGCCGGACCGAACTGTCGCCGGGGTTACGGCCCCGGCCTTCGTTGAGCGTGGTACCCGGACAGAACGAGTCCGCGGAACATCTACCTGTCGCCGGGGTTACGGCCCCGGCCTTCGTTGAGCGCGGTCCAGGGCGTGGCGGGCACGGCGGCGCAGAAACTGTCGCCGGGGTTACGGCCCCGGCCTTCGTTGAGCGGCCGACCCGCCGGCGAGCCCGCAGACGGACTATGCTGTCGCCGGGGTTACGGCCCCGGCCTTCGTTGAGCGCGCAGCAGGTGGCGGCGCGGACATGCGCGATGCGCTGTCGCCGGGGTTACGGCCCCGGCCTTCGTTGAGCGACCTTCGACCCGACCCAGACCCGCCCGGCCATCGTCTGTCGCCGGGGTTACGGCCCCGGCCTTCGTTGAGCGCAAATGGAGCAGAATCAAAATCATCACCTTTTGGTCCTGTCGCCGGGGTTACGGCCCCGGCCTTCGTTGAGCGATGATCTCGTGCTCCGCATCCGTGGTCATCGGCCACTGTCGCCGGGGTTACGGCCCCGGCCTTCGTTGAGCGGATCTTCGAACTGCGCCTTTTGCTTTTTTGCCAGCCTGTCGCCGGGGTTACGGCCCCGGCCTTCGTTGAGCGATGTCCAGCGGGGTCGTGCCCGCAGCGCCCTGGAAACCTGTCGCCGGGGTTACGGCCCCGGCCTTCGTTGAGCGGCTTTTGCGCATCGTCCCTGCGATAGGCACAAACCACTGTCGCCGGGGTTACGGCCCCGGCCTTCGTTGAGCGCCAGCGCCCCAGCCATAGGCCTCGAGCGAGCCGGCGCCTGTCGCCGGGGTTACGGCCCCGGCCTTCGTTGAGCGGGGGGGGCCCAGCAGGTGTGCGCGTCCTTTCCGGCCTGTCGCCGGGGTTACGGCCCCGGCCTTCGTTGAGCGCACCGCTTGTGCGGGGCGACCTCGTAGCGGTAGAGCCTGTCGCCGGGGTTACGGCCCCGGCCTTCGTTGAGCGGGGACCGGCGGCGTGGGCAAGTCAACGCTGGCCGGCTGTCGCCGGGGTTACGGCCCCGGCCTTCGTTGAGCGCCGAACTCGACGGC
>JAJEBW010000006.1 GCA_022822325.1 Gemmatimonadota bacterium
GGCCGATACGGCGGAGGTGGCGGTGAGGGTGCTTTCGGTGAACGACGCGCCGGTTGCGGCTGGAGACGAGGCGGAGACGCGGGAGGACGAGGCGGTGACGGTGGAGGTGCTGGCCAACGACAGGGATCCGGATGGCGACGAACTGCGGGTGGCGTCGGTGACGCAGCCATCGCACGGGACGGTGGCGATCGGGTCGGCGGGGGCGGTGAGCTACGCGCCGGAGCCGGACTGGCACGGCACGGACCGCTTCGGCTACGTGGTTGCGGACGGCGGCGGTCTGGCCGATACGGCGGAGGTGGTGGTGAGGGTGCTTTCGGTGAACGACGCGCCGGTTGTGATCCGTGCGATCCCGGACCAGATGCTTGACGAGGGCGGCGGTGCGGTGGAAATCGACCTGACCCCCTTCTTCGGCGACCCCGATGGGGACGCACTCACCTACAGCGCGGGCACTTCCGACCGGAACATCGTTGCCGTCGTGGTCAGCGGGGAACTCCTGACGATCGTGCCCATCGCGTATGGCACAGCTTCGGTGACGGTGACGACGGAGGATTCGCAAGGCCTGAATGCCGGCCAGACCTTCTCGGTCGGCGTGGACGACCAGCCCGTGCGAGCCATTCTGAACCATACCCTGGCGGCAATGGCCCGGTCGCACCTCGCGAGCGCGCGGCAAACGCTGGGTCGGCGGGCGGTCGGTGGTGCGCCCGGCGATTCACGGCTCACGATGATGGGGCAGCCGATTCCTCTGGACCGTCAATCCGCCGGACAGATGTTGACCGGTTGCGTCGCGAGCGCTGTGCGGTCCCCCGCCGACGATGGCATGTCCCCGTCGCCGGGTGCCATGGCGGGGCTCAGCTTCGGCGGTTGCGTCAATCTCCAGGGCGCCACCGAGTTCCAGTTGGCGCTGGGCGCCGACGATGGGACCGGCCCTCGATGGTCGGTGTGGGGACAGGGAGACATCCAGACCTTCCGCGGGTCGCCCGGCGCTTTGGGGCAGGACGCGAGCTACGACGGCGACCTGCGGACCTCCTATGCGGGCATCGACACGCGTCTGGCGGATCGCTGGCTGGCGGGATTGGCGGTTTCCCGCGGCCGCGGCGCGGGCGACTGGGGCACGGGAAGCGCGAAGGGACGGTTGACGACGTCGCTGACGGCGCTGCACCCGTATCTCCGCTGGTCGGACGGCACTACGTCGGTTTGGACGATGGCGGGCGCCGGGCGGGGCTCGGCGGAAAACCTCCGGGACGCGACGGGGGCGAGTGGATCAAGCAACCTGCAATCGCGGCTCGGACTGGTCGAGGTGCGCCGACGGATCGCCGGGACCGAGGGCGGCGCCGAATTCGGACTGCGCGCCGACGCGGCGTGGGCCGAACTTCGCACCGACGATGGAAGCGAATCGATCGACGGGCACGCGGCGTCGGTCGACCAGCAACGGATCGGCCTGGAGGTGTCTCGACACGTCGAGCTGGGCCGGCTGCGCGTCGCTCCCTACGGCGAGACACACCTGCGACGCGACGGCGGAGCCGGCCAGCCGGGCCGGGGCATCGAGCTGGCGGGTGGCCTCCGAGGCGCGATCGGCGTATTCGGGATCAACGCCCAGGGCCGGATTCTGGCGGTGCATTCGGCGGACGACTACCGGGAACGCGGCGCCGCCGTCACGCTGTCCCTCGGCCGCCAGTCAAGCGAGGGGCTGTCGCTGTCCGTATCGTCGCGCTGGGGCGACGGACCGACGGCAACGGGGGCGCTCTGGGAAGACGACGCGTACCTGCGGCGGGGACCGCTCGCCGGCGAGGGGGCCTGGACGACCGATGCGCGGGGGTCCTACGGGATGCGCGTCCGCGATGCACTCCTCACCTGGTCCGGCGCGCTGAGTCATTCGGACCGGGGATCCAGGCTGACCATGAGCGGGCGGCTTGGTGGCAGGGCGCGTCCGCAGCCCTAACTTGTACGGTGGCCGGGGGGTCGCTGCGGGTGCGGGCCCGGTTCGGCAAGGATTCGGCAAGGAACCGGTGGCCCTCGTCCGTTCCCGGGCGGCAGGCAGGATGGCAGCCGCGGTTGGAAGCGATGCGCACGCAAGGAGCTGGAGCATGAATCAGGCGATACGGTTGCGGCGTCCGGCCGCGATTCCGCAACGGCGCTCGCCGGGGAACAGTCGGCGACGATTCCCAACTGCACCACTCCTCGCCGCCTTGCCGACGCTGGCGCTCGCTGCGACCGCCTGTTTCGCCGACCGCGCCCCGGCCGACCTGATCGTCGTCGGGGGAGCGATCGTGGACGGGACCGGCGACCCTCCCCGCGCGGGTTCCCTCGTCATCGCCGGGAAGGCCATCGCCGCCGTCGCGGACCCCGGCGACCCCTCCTTCACCGCCCGCGACACCATCGACGCGACCGGCCTGATCGTCGCTCCCGGCTTCATCGACGTCCACAATCACACGCCGCCCACCATCTCCCTGCGCGAAAACCGCCTCAACGAGGGCTTCGTCCGCCAGGGCGTCACCACGGTCTTCGGCGGTCCCGACGGCGCCTTCGCCCCGGCGCACATTCGGCGGCTGGCGGAGCTGTACGCGGCGCAGGGAATCGGCACCAACGTGGCCTTCTACATCGGCCACAACGGCGTTCGCAACGAGGTGCTGGGCGAAGATCAGCAACGCGCTCCGACCGCCGAGGAGCTGGACGCGATGCGCGCGCTCGTCCGCGAAGGGATGGAGCTGGGCGCATTCGGCCTCTCGACCGGGCTGATGTACGAGCCGGGGATGTTCTCCCGCACCGCCGAGGTGATCGCGCTGGCCCAGGTCGCGGCCGGGTACGGGGGCGTGTACGACTCCCATGTGCGCGATCCGGTGCACGACTTCGTGGGGTCGGACCGGGAGGTGGTCGAGATCGCCGAGGTCGCGGGATTGCCGGGGAAGATTGGGCACCTGAAGGCGGTGGGACTGCACAACGAGGGGGTGATCGCCGACATCGTCGAGATGGTGGAGGATGCGCGCGAGCGCGGCGTCGTGATCGTGTCGGACCAGTACCCCTACGACGGCGCCGCGACCGCCAGTCTGACGGGGATCGTGGTGGCGCCGCCGGAGCTCGCGGGGCTGGAGGACTTTCGGCGGATGCAGCGGCAGGGGCGCACCGCGGAGGGAATCGCGCAGTTGAAGGACGCGCTGGCCGATCCGGCGTCGCGGGCGGCGCTGAAGCAGGCGAGCGAGAATGGGGTGAATGGCGGCTTTGCATGGCTGAAGGCGACCGGCTACACCAGCATGCGGATCACGAGTTCCTCCGACTACCCCGATCTGGTGGGGGCCTACCTCTCGGAGATCGCCGAGGCACGCGGCCAGGATCCCTTCGACGCGGTGGCCGAGTTGATCGTCGGCGCCAGCGAACCGGTCAACCTCACTCTGGGCGCGATCCGGGAACACGACGTGCGCCGGCTGATGATCCAACCCTGGAACATGATCGCGAGCGACGGGGCCTGGGCCGACGGTTCGGACTCGCCGCTGGGACATCCGCGCGGCGCCGGCACCTTCCCGCGTCTCCTGGGCCACTATGTGCGCGACGAGCGCGTCCTGCCGCTGGAGGAAGCCGTGCGCAAGATCACCTCGCTGCCCGCCGACTTCCACGGCATCGCCGACCGCGGCCGCCTGGCTGGGGGAGCGCGCGCCGATGTGGCGATCTTCGATGCGGTGGCGATCCGCGACCGTTCGGACTGGGACCACCCGCAGCGCTTCGCCGAGGGGATGCGGCATGTGATCGTGAATGGCGTGCCGGTGCTGCGCGACGGCGAGATGACCGGCGAGGCCCCGGGCGAGGTGGTGCGGCGGCGCTAACAGATCGTCCGATGTCGCTCCCTCCCATGAGCTTCCGCATCCGCGCGCTGACCCCCGCCGACTGGCCCGCTGTGGCCCGCATCTACCGTGAGGGGATCGAGTCGGGGAACGCCACCTTCGAGACCGAGGCCCCGACCTGGGAGAGCTGGGACGCCGCGCGCAGCCCCGAGTGCCGTCTGGTGGCGGAGGCCGGGGGCGCGGTGATCGGATTCGCCGCGCTGAGCCCGGTCTCGGGGCGGTGCGTCTATGGCGGCGTTCGCGAGGCGATGATCTACATTGCGGCGGCCGCGCGGGGGCGGGGGGTGGGGGGCCGGCTGCTGGCGCGTCTTGTGGCCGAGAGCGAGGCGCACGGGGTGTGGACGCTGCAGGCGGGGATCTTCCCGGAGAACGCCGCCTCGATCCGCATCTTCGCGAAGGCCGGATTCGAGCTCCTGGGGACGCACCGCAAGCTGGGCCGCTTTCACGATGGGCGCTGGCGCGATGTGGTCCTGATGGAGCGGCGGAGCGGGGTGGTGGGGGTGGACTGAGGGGGGACGCCGTCGGGGGAACGCGGCAAGGTCGGCCTGGACCGGTGCCTGCAGGAATCGGCACGGCTGTGCGAGACGTCCATGATCCTCAATGACGTTGCAGAACGGAGCGACAGGGCCCTTCTCTTCGTGGAGTCCCGCGAAATCCCAGGCCTTCGGGACGAACACATCGACGGGACGCCACTGACGAGCGATTTCCGTCCCACCTGGAGCAGGGAGCGCCCGTGGCGGAGCTGTTCAGGCGGCGTGCACGCCGCGGTCGCGAGGACGAATACGGAGGCGAGAAAGGACTGAAGTGCCTCCAGCAGTCCATGGATAATGCCGGGTGCGCCTGGGGAGCGGCGAGGCACCGTGTCGGCAAGGCGCGCCCCAGCCCGAATAGCCCAGCTATTGGGGCAAGGTGCAACGCACAGCGCAACGGTCCAGCGCGGATGCATCGCCGATCGAATGCCGCTCGGCGTTTGTCCACGGGCTGCCAGGGGGGAACTCGCGGCTCGCCGTCTCAGAAGCGGAACGAGGAATCGGGCGCGACGCGACCGGCCGCCGTCCCTGCCGCAGTGACCACCGTCAGGTCCACCTGCACCACGTCGGGCAGGAGGTCCGCGAACCGCAGGCTCGCCGGTCCGATCGGCTCACGGGAACAGCTGAGCGAGGCGAGGAGGCGAACGTCTTCGTGTACGGTGCTCTCGTCCTCGTGAGTGTGCTGGTCCTCCTCGTGAGCGTGCTGGTCCTCCTCGTGAGTGTGCTGGTCCTCCTCGTGAGCGTGCTGGTCCTCGCCGGAATGGTCGTCCACACCTTCGGGCGCCTCCACCTCCGCCGAATCCAGCGCACAGGCCACCCCGTCCGGAAAGGCGAGGAGGCGCGCGCCACCGGTTCGGAGTCTGTCGATGGCCTCCGCTGCGGTGGCCCGTTCCTCCGCCGAGCGGGGGGCGTGCTCGAAGCCGAACACGGATTCTGCGGGCAGTTCCAGTTCGATGGTGAGGCGGGTGCCGTCGACGGCCAGGCCCAATCGAGCGATGCCGTGTTCGTGGGCCCCGGCGGTTCCCAACGGTTCGCCCTCGACCAGAGGAGGAGCAGGACTCGGCGAGGGTGAATCGCCGCATGCGAAGAACAGCAGGAGGCACGGGATCGTCCACCCTACGAAGGGGGAGCGGACCCGGGGTCGATCGAGTGTGGGGAAGATCATCGTGAGGAAACCGGTTGGGGTTGCGTACGTTACAGTACGAATCCAGGTAGATGAATGATCAGGCAGATGAATGATATTGTATTCTCATTATTCTTTCCAGTTCCCCGAAGGGCGAGCATCCCGTCAAATGTCAAGACCGCGCAGCCGATTCGCGATTCCCTGGAAACCCATCCACGTCGCCCTGGTTGTCGTGGGCGGCTGGTTTGCGCTCACGTCGGGCCCCCGCTCCGTCCTGGTCGATCCGAGCGATGGAGCGACGATCCGCGCGCCCGGTGCCCTGCACGACTCCACCGAGGTGGGTTGGCGGCTGCTGGCCTCCCTGGATTACCGCACGGGCAAGATATCCAGGGAGCTCGAGTCGGTCGTGGGGCGAGGAGTGAAGATACCCGGATACATGGTCCCCCTGGAGGACTGGGCCGGCGAGGTCTCGGAGTTCCTCCTGGTCCCGTATGTCGGGGCCTGCGTGCACACCCCGCCCCCGCCGCCCAACCAATTGGTCTACGTCAGGATGGAGAACGGCCAACGCTTTCCGGTCTCCTTCTGGAATCCCGTCTGGATCCACGGCACCCTGACCGTGGAGAAGACGACGAACCTGTACGGATCGGTGTCCTACAGGATGGCTGGCACCTCGATTGCGCCTTACGAGTGGTGACGAGCCGCGGTCCCGGTGCCCTGCCCCGGCCCTTGATGCAATGAGACACTCCTCAACGCCGGGGCGATCCGCCGCGTGTTCATGAACGCCGGGCGGCCTCCCACCTGTGACGAGGTCCTCCGGTAGATGACGCGGCAGGAGCGGCGATGATCCAGCCGATTCGCTTCTCGTAGCGATACCGGAGACCGCCGGGGAAGGCGGCGAGCCACGGGCGCACGGTTCCTTATCCCTGGCCGGGGCGAGGCGCAAGATACCTCGTTCCGCGCCCCCCGGGCGCGGCAAAACCAGGATACGCCGGGACGGCAGACTCCAATCCTGCCCGCGCCGACGCATGGCGACCGTGTGCGCGGCCTCGGCAGCCCGGTCCGAATCCCTCCTCACCCCGTCTTGCCGTTGCCTTGCCCCTGGTTTGTCTTGTGCGCCCTGTTCCTGCGCCCTCCTCCCTACGCCACCTTGACCCCCTCGTCCAGGAACACGTCCTGAATGAGGTTGAGCAGCCTGATCCCATCGGCCATCGGACGCTGGAAGGCCTTGCGTCCGGAGATCAGCCCCATTCCTCCGGCCCGCTTGTTGATGACCGCGGTGCGCGCCGCCTGGGCGAAGTCGTTGGCGCCGCTCGATCCGCCGGAGTTGATGAGCCCGACGCGGCCCATGTAGCAGTTGGCGACCTGGTAGCGGGCGAGCTCGATCGGGTGATCGCCGGGGACGAGATCGGAATGGACCCGGTCGTGGGTGCGCCCGAATCCGACCGCCCGGTAGCCGCCGTTGTTCGTGGCCTGCTTCTGCTTGACGATGTCGGCTTCGATGGTGACGCCCAGGTGATTGGCCTGGCCGGTTAGGTCGGCCGCCGCGTGGTAGTTGACGCCGTCGACGTTGAAGGCGGATTGGCGCAGATAGCACCAGAGGACGGCGACCATGCCCAGCTCGTGAGCCAGTTGGAAGGCTTCCGCCGTTTCCTGAAGCTGCCGCATGCCCTTGTCGGAGCCGAAGTAGATCGTTGCGCCGACGGCGACCGCGCCCAGCTCCCAGGCCTGTTGCACATGGGCGAACATCACCTGGTCGTAGCGGTTGGGATAGGTGAGAAGTTCGTTGTGATTGAGCTTGACCAGAAAAGGGATTCGGTGCGCGAAGCGGCGCGAGACGGAGCCCAGAACGCCCAGGGTGGAGGCGACGGCGTTGCACCCGCCCTCGATCGCGAGCTCGACGATGTTGCCGGGATCGAAGTAGGCGGGATTCGGCGCGAAGGAGGCGCCGGCGGAGTGTTCGATTCCCTGGTCGACGGGGAGGATGGAGACGTAACCGGTCCCGGCGAGCCGCCCGTGGCCGAGGATCTGCTGCATGCTGCGCATGACCTGGGGGTTGCGGTCGGTGCCGGCGACGACGCGGTCGACGAAGTCGGGGCCGGGCAGATGGAGTTGGTCGCGGGGAAAGCCGCGGGCTCGGTAGCTGAGGAGATCTTCGGCTTCGGCGCCGAGAAGGTCGTGGAGTCTGTCGGTTGCGGGCATGGTGTGGGGGGGTTGGGGATTGGGGGATTGGATTGGGGGATGTGTGGCGGAGGGATTCGATTGGAGATGTGCGGTGCAGTGCGCCGAGGGCCTCGCCGTTTCCGCTGAAGGAAGTGTGGGCAGGTTGGGCGGCGGTGTCCAGTGGGGTCGGGTTCGGGAAGGAGCGGGAACCTTGGCCGGGGCGGGGGCTGTGGGGTAGCTTGGGGAAGTTCGCGGGAACGCTGCCGCGCCGTGGGAATCGAGCGCGAGGGCCGCTTTGCCATTCGCCTGGTCGCCTGGGGGAAGCGCGATGGGAAGAACCACACTCCTGGACACGCGCACGGTCAACTTCCAGGAGTTGATCGGCAACGGCAGAGCGTACTTCGTACCGCCGTACCAGCGCGACTACTCCTGGCGCCAGGAGCAGTGGGAAGATCTGTGGAACGACGTCATCGAGATGCGGGACTCGGAAGACGGTCGCCACTACATGGGGGCCCTTGTGGTGGAGGCGCGGTCGGATCGCCGTTTCGTGGTCATTGACGGACAGCAGCGCCTGGCCACGCTCAGCGTCCTTTCCCTGGCCGTGATCGCGGCGCTTCGGCGATTGGCCGACAGCGGCATCGAGCCCGAGGCGAACACCGCGCGCGCCGCCGAACTGCGCAAACGCTTCATCGGCGAGAAGGATCCGGCTTCGCTCGTCGAGTCCAGCCGTCTCAACCTGAACGAAACCGACGACGGCTTCTACCAGGACTATCTTGTCCAGCTTCGGCCGCCCCGCAACCCCCGCGGTCTGGTGCGGTCGAACCGGTTGTTGTGGGAATGCTCCAGCTACTTCAGGCAGCGGCTTGGCGCGGTCGAGTCCTTCAGACGGGACGGACGGGCGCTCGCCGGACTGGTCTCGGAGGTGGTCGCCCGGCGCCTCACCTTCATCCTCATTACCGTGGACGACGCGCTCAATGCCTACACCGTGTTCGAGACGCTCAACGCGCGGGGGCTGGAGCTCACCACGACCGACCTTCTCAAGAATTATCTCTTCGCGAGCGCCTCAAGCGCCGACCGGCCGTCGCTGCTGCGTCGCTGGCAGCGAATCGCCACGACGGTGGGACAGGAACACGTCCCCGATCTGCTGCGCTACCACATGCTCTGCGACGAGCCGAAGGTCCGCCGCCGCCGTCTCTTCAAGCTCGTGCGCCGCCGGTATCGATCGCCCCGGGATGTGTACGACCTGATCGGGATCCTTGAAGCGAGGGCGGAGATATTCGCCGCCGTTCGAGGTCCTTCGCACGGCTACTGGGTCGAAAACCCCGCCGCCCGCCGCTACATCGCCGAACTGAAGATCTTTCGCGTCACCCAGATGATGCCCCTTCTGTTCGTGGTGCGCGAGGAGTGGCCGGAGAGCGACTTTGTGCGAACGCTGAAGCTCGTCTGCGCCCTTGCCTTCCGCTACACCGTCGTGAGCAGGTTGAATCCCAACCACCTGGAGTCCGCATATCACCGTGCCAGCCGGGCCGTCAAGGAAGGCGCGGTCGGCGGTCCGCGCGAGCTCTTCGAGCTGCTCAGACCCGTCTATGTGGCGGACGAGAGAATGGCGACCGACTTTTCCTTTCTCGCAATTCCTTCCCGTGGCCCGCGCAAGAAGCTGGTGAAGTACATCCTGGCGCGGCTGGAGGAGGATGCCTCGGGCAGGCGGTGCGATCCCGAAACCGATCCCGGTACGATCGAGCACATCCTGCCGGAGAACCCCGGGGCGGAGTGGGAAGACGAGTTCCCGCCCGGAACCCGGGATGCCGTCGTGCACCGGATCGGCAATCTGACCTTGCTGGAGGCGAGTCTGAACCGCGATGTGGGGAATGCGACCTACGCGGAGAAGACCAATGCCTACGCAGGGAGCCGGTACGCGCTCACCGGAGCGATCGTGGAAATGGCCCCGGAGGACTGGACCCCGGCGCGGCTCGAGGCACGCCAGCGCCAACTCGCCATCCGCGCGGTGCACCTCTGGCGCTCCGATTTCGCGTAGTTGCCCAAAGTCCGCGGATCGCTCCGCCCGAGCGTCGAGAGCGACAAGGCGCGGCGTCGGCACGACCCAATTCCGCCCACGGCTGGCGCAGCCCCGCGCCCCGCAGGTTATCTTTTCCGGCGTCGCCGATCGCACTTGCCGTCCGAAGAGCGCCCCCCCGATCCCCCGAACCCCGGATTCGCGCAACCAAGTGGAATCGACAAGATGGAATCGACCTATCTGATCTCGATCGCGGTCGCCACCGCGGCCGTCCTCGCGCTGCTCTTCGTCCTCGTGCGCGTCTTCTTCGGCTGGGGAGACTGGCTCTCCGGGCGGCGAAACATCGACATGTCGCTCGACGCGGGGGTGCGCCACCTGCTGGACGGCTTCCTGACCGAGTTCGCCCGGCGGATGGGGTGGAACCGGGAATCGGCCGAGAGGTTGCGCGCGGCCGGCGAGGAGGTGCTGATGACCCTGGCCGGACGCGACAGCGAGATTCAGGGGTTGCGGCGGCTGCGCGTCTCGGTGCGCCGCGAGAAGGACGCCGCGGTGATGGAGTTCCTGGCCGCGCCCCAGGGCACGAACCTCGAGGAACAGATCAAGCTCCTGGAACGGCACGCGGCCCCGGTCGAAGAGGATCTGTCGCTGCGGCTGCTGAAGCACTACGCCTCGTCGGTGCGCCACCGCCACTACCACCTGAACGATCTGCTGACGGTGCGGGTGGAGGGGTCGCGGTAGAGCGAACGCCGTCCTTCCGGTCTGCTTTTGCGGCGATGGGTGGCGGCAGAAGAGGGGGTTGCGCGCGCACCATATTGGCGCCTCGTGCATCCGGGCCGGCCCGCGCAGGGGCCGGAAGATGCCCCCAGCAGTCCGTGGATCATGCCGAGTGCGCTTAGGGAGCTGCGAGGCGCCGGGCTGGCATGGCGCGACGCCGCCTCAGTAGCCCAGATATTGGGGCAAGGAGCAACGCAGAGCGCAGCGGTCCAGCGTGGATGCATCGCCGCTCGAATGCCGCTCGGTGTTTGTCCACGGGCTGCCAACCCATGTCCACGCCGATGATTCCCTACGGTGCGCCTACCGCCGGCCGGGACCGATCTGCGGCGGGTCGTCGTCGCGCGTCTCGTGGCGGGGACCGAACCGCACCAGGAGCCCGCCGACCACCGAGGTGACGATCCAGAGGAGGAAGGCGAAGGCGAATGTCTCCGCGCCCGGGAAGGCTTCGATTGCGGTCATCCCGATGAACATTCCGAACCAGAGCGTGAAGTTCTGAAGCTGGAAGTCGAGGACGGCGCCCCGCTTCATGCTCTGGATCGCGCGCGTGACGATGTAGAGGATGCCGCCGCCGAAGGCGGTGAGGCCGACGGCTTCGGGCAGTGCGGCGAAGAAGCCGACCGCCATCCCGACGGCGCCGCCCAGGATGACGCGCAACGGGGAGGGCGGGGGGGCGGTTGGTTGGGCGGGGATGGGTGGGGCGGGGGACGGGGTGGTGGGGGCGGGTGCGGCCGGGGCGTTGGCGGTCGCGACTGTCGGCAGTGCCGGGGAAGCGCTCTCCGGCTCGGCCATGAGTTCGCGGATCGCGGCGTCGGTGGCCGCGGGGTCGATTCCCGCCTCGGTGGCGATGTGCCGCAGCTCGTCCAGCGACAGGGCGTCGCCGTCGGCGTCCAGTTCGGCCGCGCGTTGCAGGATCTGCGTCACCTGGGCCGCCGAAATGCGCGCCGTGGAATCGCTCATCGCCGATCGCCCGCCGTGGTTCCGCCACAACGGGATTCCATGCGTCGCCCGCACTGCCTGAGAGTCATCCGGTTTCCCCGATCATCTCGCCCGCAACATTTGTTTCCCCAATCATATGTTTCCGCCGGATCCCGCGCCAATGGTCGCCGCATCCGTGCGAGCGCGGGCATTGCTTGCCGGATCCCGCGCCAACCGTGCGCCGCGCGTGTCCGACGATGCGGACGTGGACGAAATCCCGTCATCCGCCTTCCGGTCATCCGCCTCCCCCGCCGAGTCCCCGCGACAGAAACTCCACCGCGCGCGGGATCGCGTCGGCCAGCGAGAGCAGGTTGTGGCCCGCGCCCTCGTAGATGAAGGCCTCGAAGTCCGGCGCCGTCCTTCCCGCGGCCGCCATCGCGTCGATCATGGCGTGCGCCTGGCTCACCGCCACCACCTGGTCGATATCGCCGTGGTGAAGCTGCACCGAGGGCAGATCGGCCGCAAAGAGCGCCGACGACCGTCGCACCAGCTCCAGCCGCATCTCGCTCCGCGAACTCTCGCCGCGAATGTGGGGCTGCACGACCGTCGAGTCGAGATGGGCCACGCCGGGAAGATCGGGCGGGCTCCCCAGCGCCGCGTCGCGCACGATGCCGCGCACCCAGTCGTCGAAGAACCAAGTCGGGCCGAAGAGGGCCACGATCCACGCAATCCGCCGGTCCCGCGCGCCGGCCAGCAGCGCCACCCCCGCCCCCCGGCTTCCCCCCAGCAGACGGACCGAATCCGGCTTCGCCACCGGAGTCGTCTCGATCGCCACATTGATCAGCGCCAGCGCATCGTCCACATCATGGTCCCATGGGCTTTCCGGCCCCTCCGACACCCAGACGCTGTCGCCATGGACGAAGGGTTCGCCGCGAAAGGAGGGGATCACATAGACGAAGCTGTCGCGGAGCTCGCCCAGCGCGAAGGCGGCCACCTGAATGTCCGCAATCGAGACGCCGCCGTCGCCCCCGTGCAGGTAGGAAAGGACCGGTAGGCTCTCGTCGGCGAGCGCACCGGCTCCCTCCGGCACGATGATTCCGCCGTAGTGGCGCACCCCCCCGACCGTGTGGGAAACGACTCGCAGCGCGGCCGTCGATCCCGCCAGATCGAGCGCTCCGCTGAACTCTTCCCGCACCCCCTGGGCGGAGATGTCGCGACCATTCCAGTCCGCGCGGGCGGCGTCGCGTTCGGTGCCGGTCGGCGGCTGGAAGATGGAGTCGAGTTCGGCCTCGAGGTCCAGCGCGGCGGCCGCGACGGTTTGCGAGGCGTCGGTGGCGGTGACGGCGAGGGTGTGCGTGCCGGGATCGGCGCCGAGCGTCCAGATCGTGGAAGCCTCGCCCGCGTCGTCGGTTGTGCCGGTGGCGGGATCGGCGGCGCCATGTCCGGCGCCGGGCGCGAAGGCGATGGCCTGGCCTGAAAGGGGTTGCCCCCGCGCGTCCAGCACCCGGACCGCGATGGGGCGGTGGAGGGTTCGTTCCGGAAGGGCGCGCTGGTTGGCGCCGGAAAGGACCGCGATCGTGGCCGGCACGGGGTCGGGGGGATCGGGGGGATCGACCGGCGCGACCGATTCGCCGCAGGCCGCGAGGACGAGGGCGAAGACCGGGACAAGGAGGCCGCGGGCGGGAGCGGAGGGCGGAGCCGTGCGAGCGGGTGGCGGCATGGGCGGTCGGGGGGGTGGGGAGGAAGCCGAACTGGTAAGGTAACGGCGGGGCGGGGCGGGACGACTCCGTGACCTGTCCCGGTTGGGTTCCCCGCGAGCGACCCCTCCTCAATCAGGCCGTCGGCTTGCCCCCCTTTCGCGAAGCGAGAACCTTGCCCGGAAGCGTCATGAGGATTTGGCCGTTCTCGACCACGAACTCGCCATTCACCAACACATGGTCGATGCCGGTGGCGTGCTGGTGCGGATCGACAAAGGTGGCCTGGTCGGAGATCGTCTCCAGATCGAAGACGACCAGATCGGCCCAGTTGCCCTCGCGGATTTCGCCCCGGTCGGCCAGCCCCATGATGCGTGCCGGGAGCGAGCTCTGCGCGCGGATCGCCGACTCGAGGGAAAGGGCTCCGACGGTCAGCGCGTAGTGTCGGATCTTGCGCGGAAAGGTGCCGTAGAAGCGCGGGTGAACCGGTCCGTCGCCAGGCTGGGCGATCCCGCCATCGGAGGCGGTGGCCACCCAGGGCTGCGCGGCGTAGTTTTCCACATCCATCTCCGACATTGAGAACCCCCTCATCCGGCCACCTCCCGCGCGCGCCCGGTTGCCTTCCAGTTGCAGCGCGATCGCCGTCTCGACCGGATCCTCGCCGCGCATCTCGGCCACCTCCTGCAGGTTTCGGCCCACGTAGTCGGCGATCGGATGGTCGAAGATCACCACGCGGTCGGCTCCTCCCCGGCGCCCGATCTCGTGCCGGATGTCGGTTCGGATCCGGACCGCTTCCTCCGGATCCCGCAACTTGGTCTCCAGCACGTCGGCCGGTCCGCGCCGACCCCGGGAACGATTCGCGCTTCCGTCCCTGCGCGCCCACCCCGGAATCAGCACGGTGTTGCCGTCGGTGCCGCTCGTCGGATACGGATATTGATCGGCCCAGATGCGCACCCCCTCGTCGCGGGCCCGTTCAATGAGCTGAATCGCCGACGCGCTCGATCCCCACCAGGCCACGCCCTTCGCCTTGATGTGCGAAGCGACCACCCGCACCCCCGTCCGCCGCCCGATCTCGATCGTCTCCATCACCGCGTCCTGGAGAGTTGGGGGACGTCCCTCGTGGCGACTCGGCAGATACCACATTGGGTCTGCACCCTCGGATCGTTCATGCGAAATGTAGACGCCGTCCCAGGGAACGAGCTCGGCGGCCACCGTCGCGACCTCGTCGGTTGTGCTCCAGCGGCCTGGCGAGTATTCGAGTCCTGCCGAGAGACCGACCGCGCCCTCCTCCAGCGCCTGGCGGACCAGCGCGGCCATCCGCTCGACCTCGGCGACCGTGGCGGGGCGCTGGAAGTCGTTGCCCATGACCATCCCGCGAACCGTTCCATGACCCACCATCAGCATGACATTCGGACCCACGCCCTGGCGTTCGAGTGTCGCGCGCTGCTCCCCGACTGGCCACGGCGAGCGGCCGTCCTGGTTGACCACGATCGTCGTCACCCCCTGCGACACCACATTGGGCGCCGACTTGCGGTGAATCGAGTCGTTGCGAATGCTCCGGCCGCGCGGACCGCTTCCGCCATCGTCGGCGTGCGAATGAATGTCGATGAAGCCCGGCGAGATGTAGCGTCCGGCGGCGTCGACCACGCGCTCGGCGGTGGCGCCCGCGAGGATGCCCACCGCGGCGATCCGTCCCTCCCGGACCCCGATGTCGGCGCGGAACCAGGGGTTGCCGGTGCCGTCGAGAACGCGACCGCCCCGCACCAGAATGTCGAAATGGGACACTTCCTGCGAGGCGAGGGGGATGGGGGACGGCGTCCAGGCGACGAGCCCGGCGAGGAGAGCCGGAAGGAGGGACCGGTGTCGGCCCCGGCGCGCCACCGCGGACAGCCCGCCGACGAGAGCGGAGAAATGGGCGCGCGCGGACGGGCAGGCGCGAAGGAGCAACGCGGGCGGAAGAAACGATCGCATGGGCGTTCCGGGGGACTTGGGCGTTCCGGGGGACATGGTAGCCATTGTACGACGCAGCCATTGTACGACCGACCGGACCGGAATGCGAGCGCGGGAGCGGATGCCCCGGGACAGCGCGGGCGTTCCAGGCGCGATATGGGTGCGCGACGGGTTCTTGGGGGGGCGGCTACGAGAGAGGAGGTTGCAACCCGAAGTCCTCCCCGATCGCGTGCATCGTGGCGGCGGCCGACAGCACCACCCCCGGCACCCCCGCCCCCGGATGCGTTCCGGCGCCGACCAGGTAAAGTCCCTCCACCTCTTCGCTGCGGTTGTGCGGACGAAACCAGGCGATCTGCGTCAGGCGCGGCTCGATTCCGAAGGCGTTGCCGTCCGCCGCGCCGAACTCGGTCGCGAAGTCGTCCGGGGCGAAGATGCGCCGCACCGCGATCGCACCGCGCAGCCCCTCCAGCCCCCACCTCTCCAGCGCCGCGACGATCCGGTCGGCCATCGGTCCGGCCTCGCGCCTCCACTCGATCCCCGATTTCAGGTTCGGCGCCGGAACCAGAATGTAGAGGCTCTCGCACCCGGCGGGCGCCATCGACGGATCGGTGCGGCTCGGCGCGTGCAGGTACATGCTGAAATCGGGGGCCAGGATGCGGCGGTCGAAGATGTCGCGCACAAGCCCCCGGTAGCGCGGTCCCAGAATGATGGTGTGGTGCGCAAGCTGGGGATACCTGCGCCGCACGCCGAGGTAGAGAAGGAAGCAGCTCATCGAATGGCGAAGACGGGCCAGCCGGCGGTTGCTCCAGCGGCGGCGCTTGACCTGGCCCAGCAAAGTGCCGTAGGTGTGGGCCGCATCGGCATTGCTGACGACGATCTCGGCGGGGAGGACGGCCGTGCCGCGGCGACCTTCCCTCCTCTTGGCCATTCCGGATCCCGGTCCATCCGGCCCCTGCGCGGGCCGGCCCGGGGGGTCGCCGGACGAAGCGGGTGCGCGCGCACTCCCCCCTGCGGTGTTTCGCCCTCGAATCCGCACCCCTCGCACCCTTCCGTCCCACGTCTCGATCCGCTCGGCCGCCGCGCCAAGCCGAATTTCTCCGCCGATTTCGCGAAAGAGCCGCGCGAAGGCCCGAACCAGACTGTACATCCCGCCCCTTGCGTACCAGACGCCCTCCTCCTTTTCCAGGTAGGGGATCATGAGGAAGATCGAGGGCGCGCGGAAGGGATTCCCGCCCAGGAAGAGGGGGTGGAAGGAATAGAGGAAGCGATGGCGTGGATCGCGAAGGTGTCGCGCAACGAAGCGGGCGACCGGTTTCCATGCGCCGAGACGGAGGACGCGGGGGGCGAAGGCGGCCATCTTTCCGAGCGAATCGAAGGGCCTGGCGCCAAGTCCTTCGGTGATGACCGCCTCGTGAATGGGGCGGATCCGCGCGAGGAAGCGGTCGAGGCGGCGGGCGTCGCGGGGGTCGTGGCGGGCCAGCGCGGCCTTCATGCGCGCGGTGTCGGCGGTGTAGTCGATGTGCGTGCCGTCGTGGAAGCAGACGCGGTAGAAGGGGTCGAGGGGGACGAGGTCGAGGTAGTCCTCCAGGCGGCGTCCGGCGGCGCGAAAGACGTCGTCGAGGAGGGTGGGGGCGGTGATGAGGGTGGGACCGGTGTCGAAGGTGTAGCCGGAGCTGCGGATTCGGCCCGCGCGGCCCCCGAGTTGGGAACGCTGCTCGATCAGGGTCGTGGCGATGCCGGCGGCCTGGAGCCGAACTGCCGCCGCCAGCCCTCCGAAGCCGCTCCCGACGACGACGGCGCGAAGGCCGGCCGGATGCGGGGCGATGGGGTTAGGGCGCACCGGAGCGGGCGAGCCGGGCGGGTGCGGCGGTCCTCGCGGGATGGGCCAGGCCGCGGCGGGCCAGCGCGATCCTGGTGCCGAAGCGAGTGTAGGCGCGACGGTTCAGGTTGTCGTAGCCGTTGGCGCGCACTCGGTCGTGGATTCCCTGGTAGACCTCGGCGGCGACCGCGACCGGGCGGCGGAAGAAGGGGGGGAGGAAGGGGATTCCCTGTCGGGCGGCCGCGTAGGAGGCGTCGGCGGCGGCCATCATCTCTTCGATGAGGGCGGCGTAGCCGCGGTCGATTGCGGGGCCATGGCCGAGGCCGTTTGGCGGCGCGACTCCGGCCCCATGATTTATTCCCCGCGATCCCCGGACGGTTCCGCGTTGGGGCGGCCGGTCCTTGATCCGGCGCTTCAGCTCGACCAGCGAGGCGCGCGTGACGCCATGAAACTCCATGCGGTCGGCGGGAAGGTAGATGCGGCCGCGGGCCAGATCCTCGCCGACGTCGCGAATGATGTTGGTCAACTGCATGGCATGGCCGAGATCGGCGGCGCGTTCGAGCACCCCGGGATCGCCGACGCCAAAGGCGCGCGTCAACCAGATTCCCACCACCGAGGCCACCCGGTGCGTGTAGCCGCGAAGTTCCTCCATGGTGGCGTAGCGGCGGGGCTCGACATCCATCCGCACCCCCTCGATCAGCTCGGAGGCCAGCGCGAAGGGGATTCGCCGCGCGGCCATCTCGCCCATCGCCACATCGGCCAGCGGGATTCCCGTTGCGGCTCCGTTGTAGGCCGAGCGCGCGATCTCGGTCCAGGCGTCGAGCCTTCGATGCAGCGCCGCCGCCGGCGTCTTCCGCGGATCGGTTCCATCGACGAGGTCGTCGGTGAAGCGGCAGAAGGCATAGATTCCCCGTACGAGACGGCGTTCGGTCTCGGGAAAGAGCCGCGCGGCGAAGGAGAAGGTGCGGCTGTGGCGCGCGAAGAAGCGTCCCCATCTCCGGGGCGGGCCCAGCGCGCAAGCCCTTGCGGCGATCCCGGCGGCGGCCATGGTTCGCGTTGGCGGACGAATCGCGATCTCCGTCCGGCGTCCGTCCTCGCCTCCGGCGCCCGTTTGCAGTCCCCTTCGGCACCGCTCGATCCACCCTTCCACCATGCCCGCGAGCTCGTCGGCGCCGAACTCCCGCACCCGCCGCGCCAGCGCCGCGCCCTCTTCCTCCAGCCGGTTCATGGCGACCCGCGCCGGCGAGGCTCCCGCAGCGCAATTGCCTTCCGCCCGGCCTCCCGCCCGCAAGCCGCTCTCCGGAGGGCCCTCCTCCAGCCGGCCGTTTCTGGCGCCGCCTCCCTGTGACGCGCAGCCGCGACCCGTGCCGAAGAACCGCGCGACCGCCGCCTCCGCGCTCTGATCGAACCACTCCGGGCCGCGGTCGCCCAGCACCCAGGTCCAGACGCGGTTGGCGAAGTCCTGCAGTTTGGGCTTGCCCGTCTTCGCGGCGGGACAGTAGTCGAGGAAGTCGTCGATTCGCTGGTAGAGGGCGCCGATCCGAATTCCCAACTCGCGCAGCTCGCCCGGCGGCGCGGCGACGCCACCCTTCCCCACCGCCACCCCGAACCACCCGGGCAGCGCCGCCGCAATTCCGAAGAGCGCACCGCTCTTGTGTCGAATCATCTCCTCGTAACGCATTGCCGGATTGTCGCTTGCGGCCAGGTCGCACTGCATCCGCTCGCCGCGCGCCGTCGCCTCCACCGCTGTCAGGAATCCCTCCAGGAACCCCTTCGCCCCGGCCTGATGCGCCACCCGGTACGACCCGGTCAGGTACAGGTCGCCCAACAACAACGCGGCCCCCGGTCCCTTGCGCGCCGCCAGCGTGGCTCCTCCGCGCCGGCCGAATCCTCCATCGAGCACATCGTCGTGGTGAAGCGAGGCCTCGTGCGCCATCTGAATCGCCAGGCAGCCGAGCCAGAAGCGGTCGTCGAGAGAGCTGCGCCTTCGCGGATCGGCCAGACAGAGCGCGGCAAGGGGACGAAGGAGCTTGCCCCTCACCGGCGGGACGACAATCCCCTGCTTCGCCGCCAGATCGGCGCCGCGTCCGAGACCCGCCTGCGCGAGCTCGCCGATCCTCACTTCGCCGTCCACCGCATCCCCCAGCGAACCAATGCCAGCGCCGCCAGCGTCAGCCCGACGGCCAGCCAGTAGCCCGCGATCAGCGTCATCGCCAGCGAGAGCGCCAGCACCGTCGCGAAGTAGGCCTCCATCAGCGGAGGCGGAATCCGGTCGGCCACGCGGTCCGCCCCCACCCACCGAAAGCCCGCCATGATCAGCAGACCGGTCCCGAACCATCCCAGGAGGTTGACCAGCGGCATCCCGTAGTAGAGGCCCTCGTTTTCCCACACCCAGTAGGGCGCCAGATCGCTCATCGCCGGATCGAGGGTCAGATCCCAGGCGGTCAGCAGCAGCGCGCCCACGACGATGGTGCGAATGCGATTCCCCCCGGGTTCGGCCCCGGTCAGCGCTCTCGCCACGACGTATGCCGGAAATCCCATCATGAACCAACTGAAGGGGATGAGCAGGGGGACCAGTCCGAAGACGCGCCAGCCAAGGAGTTCGGTGTAGCGATAGCCGCTGAAGGGGAAGCCGGTGGCGGTGCCGAGCAGCTCCATCGCGAGCGAGATCGTTCCGGCGGCGGCGAGGGCGGGGAGCCAGCGCCAGCCGGAGCGCCGCGTCAGAATGAGCGCCAGAACCAGGAAGGCGAGGATGACGTGGCCCCGCGCGAAGACCTCGAAGGCGGTCGCGTAGAAGCCGCGCGAGGAGGGGAAACGGGCGAGCAGCTCCGGGTGCCGTCCGAAGGTGCCGAATCCCGCCAGCGCCACCGCGGTGAAGAGGCCGAGAAGGACCAGGCTCCAGGCGTCCAGGCGGGTGAATGGGCGCACCGGTGCGGCCGAATTTTCGGGCGAGGGAGACGGGGCGGCGCGATTTGCGGTCATCCAGGGTCTCCAGCGGGGAATTGCGCCGAGGGGGATGGGTCCCGGCGCGCCTCTTCGTTCACCTCTCCGCGCCTCTCGCGACGCGTCTCTTGGCGCTTCTCTTCGTAACCCCCCAGCCATTCGTCGAGGTCCACAAGGGAATCGAGCGCGGCCGTGTGGGTGAAGGGTCCTCCAGGGGGGGGAAGGGTGGCCCCGCGCGTGCCCGCTCCACCGACGACCAGGGCCCAGGGACGGCGTGGATCCGAGAGGCGCGCCGCCACATTCGCGAAGCGGTGCACATCGGCCGGACCGCGTGGCGGAACGAAGGAAACGCAGACGAGCGACGCGCCGAGAAGCTGCTGGGTAGCAACGATTTCGGTGATGGGGAGTCCTGTGCCCAGATGCTCGGTGCGCCAGCCGCGCTGCGCGAGAACGAGCCGCGCCAGGAGAGAACCCAGGATGTGCTGGTCGGACTCGACGGTCGCGACGATGGCGGTACGGGGATGGGGGGCGGGGGGGGTGAGAGGCGCTTTGGGGTCGGCGGCGGGATCGTCGCCCTCCCGGGACGCGCGGGCTTCCTCCACCGCCTGCAACAGCGCATGGACGGTCTCCGCAACCTCGCGGGCGCCGGCGCGTTCGTCGCTGATCCGCAGTTCGCCGTTGGCCCATCCGTCTCCGACCCGCCGCAGGAAACCGCCGAAGACGCTGTCGAGAATTGCCGGATCGGTGCGCGTAAGCCGTCCCTCCGCCGCGCGGCGGTTGGCCGCAGCCACCCCGGTCAGATGCCGGAGAAGCCGCCCAACCAGCGGTGCGCGCCGCGAACGCAGCCATTCCATCAGCAGTCCGAGCGCGGGATCGGGGTCGCCTGTCGCAAGGGCGCGGGTTGCGACCCAGACTCGTCCCGCCTCCGCTCCGAACCGATGCAGCCCGATCCGGTGACCGCGGCGGCGAGCCACCCCGAGAGCGAAATCGAGCGGAATGCGGCGATGTCCCCCCGAAGTCGTGGCCACCGAATGGCGCGCGGCGGCTGGGCCCCGGGCCGGGGGCGCGGCCTCGCGAAACCAGCGCTTGACGGTCGAGGTGTGGACGCCGAGCATTGCGGCCACCTCGCCGGTCGTGAGGTCGGTGGTGGGTGGGGTGGGCATTGGGGGTGATGGGGAATGGGGAATGGTGGGGAGGGTGGTGCGGGGTGGTGGTGGGTGGTGGCGGAAAAAGTCGGTGAGCGCAGCGATGGTGATGAACGGGAATATCGGATGAAGCGCCGGAAATGATAGCGATAAACCGTTCACATGACAAACAATGAACGATTATGAGTGACCTGGATGGCGGAGTGGTCGCCGGGATGGGGTTGCGCCGGGGGTGGTTTGGAGGTCGGATGGGTCCCTCCATGATTGTTCCTTCATTCTCCCGATGCTGCGGGACGTGGCTACGCGTCGCTTTCGGGAGCTACTGGATCAATCGGCAGCATCGGTTGTGCGACGGGCGAAGTCCTGCATGTTTCCGGCGGGAATGCGCCTTCAATCGGCGGAGGTGCGAGCGATCGTAGGCTGGAGCCGCGACCTTACCGATTCAGCCTGCCTCGACCGGATCCGTCGCGGGTGCTGGGAGGTTGTGGTCCCGCGGCTGGTCTTTTATGAACCGGACGGACACTCCCGTAGCTGATCGACAGCCGTCCTCATGCGGCCAACTCTTCAACCGCCTGGTCCCGGCCGGACCCCGCGATGGGACGCACGCCATAGGTCCGCATGGCGCCGATCACCTCTTGGGGGTCGCACTGCCGTCGTCACCGCCCGGCACAACGCTGTTGCCTTGCGGCGCCGCGCAGGCGTCGGAGGGCGGCGGCCGCTTGGCGTGCGGCGAGAGCCGGTAGTAGCACTGGAGGTACTTGAGGAGCTCGGGCCGTGGGATGGCCCAGGATCGACGATCGCCGGTTCCTGAGGGGTACGCGGGGGTTGGGGCGCGACGCCGCCGGAGCAGCGGGATCATCATCGCCAGAATCTCGCTGTGAGCGGGCGGATTCCTCTCCCGCAGATCGGACCTCGACCGCCGCATCGCGCGGCCGAATCTTGATTCCAGCGAGAACGGGCGGTTATCTTCTCCGTTCCAAAGCAGTTGGCCCGGAAACAGCATCCCTTCAGCGGCGGCATGGCGGGGGTGGAGCGGACATGAAGCGACGAAACCGGGAACTCACGCTCTTCGGCATGGCTTCCTTGGATCTCTTTGCGTCCGCGCTCGGCGCATTCATCCTGATTTCGATCATCATCTTCCCCCTCATCGCCGACACCTCCCGGTCGGACCCGGCAGAGCCGGTCCCGCTGCTCGCGGAAATACCGCCGCCGGAACCGATCGTCTGCCCTGTGTGTCCGACCTTCCCAACGCTGCCAACACCGGTTGCTTGCCCCGCACCCAGTCCCGCTGCGCCGACGCCCCAGCCGGCCACCGTTCCGGTTCCGGCGGCCCCACCGGCCCCCGAGCCCGAGCCCGTTTCGTGCCCCGTGTGCCCCACCGTTCCGGCCCCGACCCCGTGTCCCAAGCCCAGCCCGACACCGAGCACGTCGACTTACCAGTTGCCGCACGTGGATCTGGTGATCGCGCTGGACGTCACGAGCAGCATGACCCGCCAGGTGGCCGCTCTCAAGGCCGAGGTCGGGCAGCTCAGCGACCTGCTCAGCCGGATGGCGCCCAGCTTCGGGATCGGTCTGGTCGCCTTCGGGGACCGCCAATGGGAGCGGCCGACCACGACCTTCCCGCTGCGGACGATCTCCGGCCCGACGCTGAACCGGGCAGCGTTTCGCGGGTTCGTAAACAACCTTTCTGTCCGCATGGGGCTGGGCCGCGGCGGCAACAACGACCCCCCGGAGGCGTTTCTGCAGGCACTGCTGGACGCAGCCCGCATGCCGTGGCGGGCGGAGTCTGAGAGAAGGGTCATCGTGCTCGTGACGGACAATCCGGCGTACCCGGAAGAGGAGGAGAGGACGATCGCGACCGCGGCGGCCATCGCCCGGATGCCCGGGCACCGGGTCTCGACGGTCTACATCAACACGCAGGGCATCGCGGACCTGGAGGCGGAGAGGTTTCTACAGCGGGTGGCGAACGCGGGCCAAGGCGAGTTCGTGCGTGACGCCGGTGGCTCGCTGACGGTGAATCTCCTCCTCTCACTACTGTAACGCCGACGGCAGGGGACAGCGAAGTGAAATGGAACACTACGAACCATCCTCGTGCCGGTGAAATGGCACGGACGACCCCGACACGCTTGAGTGAAATCCGAAGGAGAAATGAATGAAAGTGCCTGAACACGTCGAAGGCCAGCCCATGGCGGTCGCAATCAGGGCCGTGGCCTTGATCCTGCTTGCCATTGCCTCGCTCTTGCCGGCCGACGCCGGTGCCCAGCAGGTGCGGATCGTCGCCGACGGTACGGCGATCAGGCTGGATCCCAACGCGACGAGCCCGGTCATCGTGGAGCTGGCTTCGGGAACGCTGCTGGAATACACCGGCGAGTCGGGAGACTGGTATGCCGTGTCGGTCGCCGGAGACCCCGGCCAGGACGACGTGATCGGGTACGTCCTGGCCAGCGAGGTGGAG
>JAJEBW010000027.1 GCA_022822325.1 Gemmatimonadota bacterium
CGCGCGTCACGGATGCAGATCGCGGCATACAACGTGGACGACCCGGTACGCGACTGACAACCGCCCCTCCTTTGCACTCGTCCGTCGGTTCCGCGATTGTTGAGCCGAAACGGAACCCTCAAGCGTCGGCGATCCCGGCAAGTCCGCGAAGGTGCAGCGGACCGCCCGAAAGCCGGCCTTTCCCGGAAGAGGACAGAACATTGGTGCGCACCCCTGCTTCGGACCCATCCCCCGACCCCGGCACGGCCCGCCCGATCCGCATCGGGCTCCCGAAGGGCCACATGCAGGAGGCGGTCTTCGCGCTGTTGGCGGGCGCGGGAATCGCGGTGCGGGTCGGTTCGCGCAACTACCGTCCCGCGCTCTCCTGGCCGGGATTCCAGGCCAAGCTGCTGAAGCCCCAGAATGTGGTGCGGATGCTGCACGCCGGGTCGCGCGACATCGGTTTCGCGGGGGCGGACTGGGTGGCCGAGCTTGGCGCCGATCTCGTCGAGCTGCTGGACACGGGGCTGGATCCGGTCCGCATCGTCGCGGCCGCTCCCCCCACCCTCCTCGTCCGCGGCGCTCTCCCCGCCGGCCGCCGGATGGTCGTCGCGACCGAATACGTCGCCATCACCGAGCGCTGGATCCGCGACCAACCCTTCCCCGCCACGGTCGTGCGGTCCTACGGGGCCACCGAGGCCTTCCCCCCGGAAGACGCCGATTTCATTGTGGACAACACCGCCACCGGTTCCACGCTGCGCCGCAACGGCCTCGAAATCACGGCCACGCTGATGCGCTCCTCCACGCGGCTATACGCCAACGCCGCCGCCCTCGACGACCCCGCCTCCGCCTCCCGAATCAGCGACTTCGTCCTCCTCCTGCGCTCGGTGCTGGAGGCGCGCAGCCGGGTGATGCTGGAACTCAACGTCGCCGCCGAGGATCTGGAGCGGGTCATTTCGATACTGCCCTGCATGCGCGAACCCACGATGTCGCGGCTCCACGGCGAGTCCGGCTACGCGGTGCGCGCGGCCATCCCCCGGTCGGCGCTGCCGGCGCTTCTCCTGGAGGTCAAGGCGCGGGGCGGCACCGATCTGGTCGTCTCCGAACCGCAGCAGATCGTGCCATGAGCCGGACCCAACCCGCCGGCCGCGTTCCCCGCATTTCCGAATCATGCTTCGGCCTCGGCCCCGTTCCCCCGATTCGCTGCGAACGGCCGCGCGATCCAGCCACGAAATCGGCCCCGGCAGCCGACGGCGTCGCGAGTGCGGCCCTGCCTGCGGGAGCGCCGTCATGACCCCGGCAACAGTCCCCGCGGTGATCGACCTCAGCATGAACGAGGGAGAACCGCCTTCGCGCGATTGCTTCCGCGTCCTGGAGCGACTCGGTCCCGGAATTCTGCGCAAGTACGCCGACGCCGCGCCGCTGGAGGCCGCCTACGCCGCCTATCTGGGCACCGAAAGCGAGCGCGTCCTGGCCACAACGGGGGGCGACGACGCGATCGACCGGGTGCTGCGCGCCTTCCTGTCCCCCGGTCGGGAGATGGTCTTTCCGACCCCGACCTTCGAGATGATTCCGGCCTGCGCGCGGATGGCCCGCGGGCGTCTCGTGCCGGTCGAGTACGAATGGGGCGCCTTGCCGCACGACGAGATCCTGACCCGGGTCGGGGACGCCACGGGAGTGGTCGCGGTCATCACCCCCGACAATCCCACCGGACACGCCTTCCCTGCCCGCGAGCTCCTTCGCCTGGCCCACGCGCTGCCCCCGGACGTGGTCCTCATGGTCGATTCGGCCTACGCGGAGTTCGCCAACGAGGACCCCACCGAGGCGCTGCTCGAGGTGCCCCACGCCGTCATGATCCGCACCCTGTCCAAGTCATGGGGACTGGCGGGTCTGCGCGTTGGATTCGCGGTGGGCGCTCCCGAGCGAATCGAGCGGCTGCGCGCGTTCGGGGGACCCTACGCCCTGACCGGGCCCTCGATCGCGATCGCGCTGGACCGGCTGGAGAATGGCTTGGAGGAGATGCGTGAGTTCGTCTCCCATGTGCGTTCCCGGCGCGGGCGGCTGGCCGGTGCGATCCGGCGGGCCGGGGGCGAGCCGCAGCCATCGCAGACGAACTTCGTGCTGGCCGGTTTTTCCGATGCGCGCCGCGTTCACAGGGGACTGGAAGCGCAGGGGATTCGCGTGCGCCGCTTTCCGCATCTGCCTGAATTTGTGCGAATTACGGTGCCCCGCGACGACACGGAGTTCCGCCGTCTCGAGCGCGCTCTGGATGCGTTGGAGGCTCCCGACGCGCTCCTCTTCGACATGGACGGAGTGCTGGCCGATGTGAGCCGGTCGTACCGGGAAGCGATCGTCCGCACCTGCGCCGACTATGGAATCCGGGTGGACAACCGCGCCATCGACCGCTGCAAGGCGGCCGGAAACGCCAACAACGACTGGCGGGTGACGCAACTGCTCCTGGCCGAGCGCGGAGTGGAGGCCCCGCTGGCCGAGGTGACCGCGCGCTTCGAGGCGGTCTACCAGGGAACGGAGGAGGCGCCGGGGCTCCGCCGTCATGAGACGCTGATCCCCCGTCCGGGACTGATCGAGGAGCTGGCGCGGAGATTTCCGCTGGGGATCGTGACCGGGAGACCGCGCGCCGATGCCGAACGGTTTTTGCGCGAAAAGGGGATTCGGGGGTGTTTTCGGGTGGTGATCTGCGCCGAGGACGCACCGCTCAAGCCCGATCCGGCGCCTGTGCGGCTGGCTCTCGAGGCGCTGGCCGCGAGGACCGCGTGGATGCTGGGCGACACTCCGGACGATGTGCGGGCGGCGGTGGGGGCGGGGGCGGTGCCGGTCGGGGTGGTGCCGCCGGGGGGCGGGGCGGAGGTGCGGGACGCGCTGGAGCTCGCGGGGGCGGCGCAGGTTGTGCAGGCCGACGCGAACTTTGCAGGACTGTTCGGTGGACGAATGGGCGGGTGAAGGAATGGACGACTCGATGGAGGACGGGATCATGCCCGAACAACCGGGACGCAGCGGCAGCAACGGAGACCAGGCGGGTGGCCGGGACGCGGGCGGCCGCAAGGGAACGTCCCACCCCCGCACGGCCTCCATCTCGCGCGCAACCGGCGAGACCTCGGTGCGGGTGCGTCTTGATCTGGACGGGGCCGCGGCCGCCGGGGCGGCGCCTCCCGCGATTCGGGTGCGCACAGGGATCGGCTTCCTGGACCACATGTTGCACACGCTCGCCTTCCACGCGGGGTGGGCGCTCGATCTGCGCTGCGAGGGCGATATCGAGGTGGACGATCATCACACGGTCGAGGACACGGGGCTCGCGCTGGGGGACGCCGTGCGGGAGGCGCTGGGGGGGGCGGGGGGAATCGCCCGCTTCGGTTCGGCCCACGCTCCCCTGGACGAGGCGCTGGCCCGCGCGGTGACCGATCTCTCGGGACGGCCCTTCTTCGCCGGCGAACTCGGGCTCCGGCGCGAGCGGCTGGGCGCGCTCTCCTGCGAGATGGCGCCGCACTTCTTCCACTCCTTCGCGCAGCGGGCCGGACTCGCCCTTCACATTGACGTGCTGCGCGGCGAGAACGACCATCACCGCCTCGAGGCCGCCTTCAAGGCGCTGGCGCTGGCGCTCCGCATGGCGCTGACCCGGACCGAAACGGCTCGCATCCCCTCGACGAAGGGGGTTCTGTGAGCGCCGCTTCGCCACCATCCGGGGACCCGGACGCCGCCGCCCCCGGCGAATCCGGCGCCGCCACCCCCCGGTCCGCCGTCGGCAGCCCACACCCGCGACCGGCCGCCGCCCCCAATCCGCGGTCGCCCCGCACCGTCGCCGTCGTTCGCACCACGACCGCCAACCTCGCCTCGGTCATCGCCGCCCTGGAACGCCTCGGCTGCCGCGTCCGCACCACCTCCGACCCGAAGGTCGTGGCCACCGCGGGCCGCCTCGTGCTCCCCGGGGTCGGCGCCTTCGCCGCGGCCCGGACCGCCATCGCATCCCACGATCTCGAATCCCCGCTGCGGGAACGGATCGCGCGCGGCCGTCCCACACTCGGGATCTGCCTGGGAATGCAGCTCATGGCCGAGGGCAGCGAGGAGGCGCCCGGCGTGCCCGGACTGGGCGCAATGAACGGCGTCGCAACGCGTTACCCGAGTGGCGACGGACTGCGCGTGCCGCAGATGGGCTGGAACCGCCTCGCCCCCGCGGCCGGCTGCGAGATCGTGCCGGCCGGATACGCCTACTTCGCCAACTCCTACCGCCTCGAGCGCGCGCCCGCGGGTTGGCGGCCGGTCTGGTGCGACTACGGAGGACCCTTCCTCGCGGCGGCGGAGCGCGGCCCGGTCGTCGGTTGCCAGTTCCACCCGGAGCTGTCGGGGGACTGCGGCAAGGCGCTCCTGACCCGCTGGCTCGCCGCCTGACCGATGAAGCGAATGGAAACAGGCGCGCAGCGGGCGGCCGCTCTGGAGCAAAGGGCGCCGCGACTCCCGGTTCGGATCATTCCCTGCCTCGATGTGCGCGCCGGACGCGTGGTCAAGGGTGTGCGCTTCCGTGGCCTCCAGGACCAGGGCGATCCGGCCGCGCTGGCGGGTGCCTACGAGGAACAGGGCGCCGACGAGGTGGTGGTGCTTGATGTGACCGCCACCCCGGAGGGACGCGGCACCCGCCTCGACACGGTGGCCGCGGTGCGCGCGCGGCTCTCGGTTCCGGTGACCGTCGGGGGCGGAATCGGCGAGGTGGCCGATGCGGCCGCGCTCCTGGAGGCGGGCGCGGACAAGGTGGCCGTGAACACGGCGGCGCTCCGCCGTCCCGGGTTGCTCACCGAACTGGCGGCGCGGTTCGGCTCGCAGTGCGTGGTGGCCTCGATCGATGCGCTCGCGGGCGGCCCCCGGCCTCCCCGCGCGAGCGGCTACCTGGTCGTCGTGCGGTCGGGCACCGAGCGGCTCGAACGCGACGCCGCGGCCTGGGCGCGCGAGGCGGTGGAGCGCGGCGCAGGCGAGATTCTGCTCACGAGCATTGACCGCGACGGAACGCGCAGCGGCTACGAACTCCCCCTTTTGCGCGCGGTTCGCGAGGCCGTGCCGGTGCCAATCGTCGCGTCTGGCGGGGCCGACACCGCCCGACACATGGCGGAGGCCGTCGGGGGCGGGGCGGACGCGGTGCTGGCGGCATCCATCTTTCACCAACATCACTGGACTGTGGGTCGGGTCAAGTCGGAGCTGGCGCAACTGGGCGTTCCGGTGCGGCCGGCCCATCCTTCCACGGCGGAGGCGCTGTGATCATCCCCTCGATCGACCTCATGGACGGCCACGCGGTGCAGCTCGTTCAGGGACGTCGCAAGGTGCTCGACGCAGGCGATCCGCGCCCCCTGGCGGAGCGGTTCGGGCGCGTGGGCGAGGTGGCGGTCGTGGATCTCGACGCGGCGCTGGGGCGGGGGTCGAACGACGCCGTGATCGAGGAGCTCTGCCGGATCGCGCCCTGCCGGGTGGGCGGCGGCATCCGCGACCGCGAAAGTGCGCTCCGGTGGCTCGACCGCGGCGCGGCGAAGGTCGTGCTCGGAACGGCGGCGGTGCCCGAGGTGCTTGCGGAGCTGCCGCGCGAACGGGTGGTGGCGGCGCTCGATGCGTGGCGGGGCGAGGTGGTGGTGCGGGGGTGGACGGAGCGGACGGGCCGAACGGTCGAGGAGGGGATGCGGGCGCTCGCGGGGCTGGCGGGCGGATTTCTGGTGACCTTCGTGGAGGGGGAAGGGATGGAGGGCGGATTTCCGCAGGACCGGATTCGGCCTCTGGCGAAGGCGGCGGCGGGCGCGCGGGTGACGATCGCGGGGGGGATCACGACGGCGGAAGAGGTGGCCTGGCTGGACCGGGCGGGCGCCGACGCGCAGGTGGGAATGGCGCTCTACCGGGGGACTCTGGGGCTGGCCGATGCCTTCGCCGCGCCGCTGAGGAGCGAGCGTGCCGACGGACTCTGGCCCACGGTCGTCTGCGATGAAGGGGGCAGGACGCTGGGGCTGGCCTGGTCGAGCCTGGAGAGCGTGCGGACGGCGCTGGAGGAGGGACGCGGCGTCTATCAGTCGCGGTCGCGCGGGCTCTGGCGAAAGGGCGCCACATCGGGGGCGGTGCAGCGGTTGCTGCGCATCGAAACGGATTGCGACCGGGATGCGCTGCGATTCGTGGTGGGACAGGCGGGAAGCGGGTTCTGCCATCTCGGAAGCTGGGGCTGCTTTGGTCCGGCGACCGGGTTGCGGAAGCTGGAAGGGACGGTGCGATCGCGGCGGGAGGAGGCCACGCCGGGGTCGCTGACCGCAAGGCTCTTCGCCGATCCGGGGTTTCTGCGCGGGAAGCTGCTCGAGGAGGCGGGGGAGCTGGCGGAGGCGGCGGGGCTGGTGGCGGGCGCGGGGGATTCGGTGGCGGACGACGGCGGCGGCCCGGCAGCGGACGCGGTGGACTCGGGCCTGGTCGACGGGAACGCGCGCGCGCTGCGGGCGGACGCGGCGGCGGGCGAGGATTCCGGCCCGAAGCAGCGGCGACGCGTCGTGGAGGAGGCGGCCGACCTCCTCTACTTCGTCATGGTGGCGCTGGCGGGCGCGGGGGTGGAGCTCGCCGATGTGGAGGATGAACTCGACCGGCGCAGCCTGAGGGTCAGTCGGCGGCGGACGTCGGCCCCGAAGGGCGCAGGCGCGGGGGAAGGGATCCCGGGCACGGCCCCCGCCCCGTGGCAACGGCGACCCGGCCAATGACGGCGCCCGCCCCGGGGAACGACTTCGGCGCGGCACGCCCCGGGCCCATTCGGCTGCGGCGCATCGCTCCCGCGGAGGTCGGACGCGCGCGCCAGGGTGCGGTGCCGCCCGAGATCATCGCCCCGACGCTGGAAATCATCGCCGCCGTGAGGGAAGGCGGCGAGGCCGCGCTGCGCCGGTACGCCGAACGCTGGGACGGGCTCGCTCCGGGCGATCCCCTGGTTCGCACCCCGGAGGAGCTGCGCGCCGCGCTGGAGTCGCTGCCGCGCGAGGACCGCGGCGTTCTGGAACGGACCGCGCGCCGGATCGAGCACTTCGCCCGCGCCCAGCTCGCCTCGGTCGCGCCGGTGGAGGTGGCCGTCGAGGGGGGGCGGGCCGGCGACGAGATCGTGCCGGTGAGGGTGGCCGGGTGCTACGCGCCGGGGGGCCGCTTTCCGCTGCCGTCGTCGGTGCTGATGACGGCGGTGACGGCGCGGGTGGCCGGGGTGAAGGAGGTGTGGGTGGCTTCGCCGAGACCCTCCCGCGCGGTGATGGCGGCGGCGGCGGTGGCGGGGGCGGCGGGGCTGGGGGGGGTGGGCGGGGTGCAGGCGGTGGCCGGGCTGGCCTTCGGGACGGGTCCCCTGCCCCGCTGCGATGTGGTGGTCGGTCCCGGCAACCAGTGGGTGACCGCCGCGAAGCTCCTTCTCTCGGGAATCGTCGGGATCGATCTGCTCGCGGGTCCCTCCGAACTCGCCATCCTCTCCGACGAATACGGCAATCCCGCTCTCATCGCCGCAGATCTCCTCGCCCAGGCCGAGCACGATCCGCTTGCGCTGCCGGTCCTCGTCACCACATCCTCCGGACTCGTGGAGCGCGTCGAGACGGAGCTGGAGCGGCAGCTCGCCGACCTTCCCACCGCCCCCACCGCCATCCGCGCAATCGCCAACGGCTTCGCGGTCGTCGCCCCCGAGGACGAGGCGCTCCGCTGCTGCGAGCTTCTGGCGCCCGAACACCTTCAGCTTCATGGCGGTAGCGTCCGGGAGTGGCGCCCGCGCCTGAGCCGCTACGGCGCGATCTTTCTGGGCGAATCCGCCGCCGAGGTTCTGGGAGACTACGGCGCGGGTCCGAATCACACCCTTCCCACCGGGGGAACCGCTCGCTTCACGGGGGGTCTTTCAGTCCATGCCTTCCTGCGCCGCCCGAGCTGGCTCGCCATCGCCGACGGCCCCGGCGCCCACCGGCTCGCCCGCGATTGCGCCGCCCTGGCCCGCATGGAGGGACTCGAAGCCCACGCCCGCGCCGCAGAGATGAGAGTGACCGGATGACCGACGAATCCGGCCGGCCCGACCGGCCTTCCCCCGACCCCGACCGCCCCCTTGTCGTCGCCGTCGATGTCGTGCTGGCCCGAATCGAGCGCGGCGAGCTCCGGATTCTCCTTCAGCAACGCCCGCGGCCGCCCTTCCAGGGAATGTGGGCCCTGCCGGGCGGCGTGATCATGGAGGCCGAGGGGTTGGAGGACGCCGCCGGACGCATCGTGCGCGAGGTTGCGGAAATCGAGAAGCCGCTTCGCCATTTGGAGCAGGTGGGCGCGTACGGCTCCCCGAGGCGCGATCCGCGGACCCGCGTGGTGACGATCGGCTACTGGGCGATTCCCCCATGGCCCGATGACGCCGACGAGGACGCCGCGGAAGACGCCGGCGAGGACGCCGCCAGGGCCAGCTCCCTCGACCCGCCCGCACAGTCCCCCGCCTCCCCGCCCCCTCCCTACCGGGAGTTCGTCCCGGTCCCCGAGATCGAGAGCGGTCGGCTGCGCATCGCGTTCGACCACGCGCGCATCATCGTCGACGCCCTCAAGCGCATCCGTCTCACCCTCGAATCGACCATGGTGGCCCGCCGATTCTGTCCCGACCGCTTCACCATCAGCCAGCTCCGCAACGTCTACGAGGCCATCTGGGGAACGACGCTAGACCCGGGCAACTTTCAGCGCAAGGTGTTGCAGAGCAAGGATTTCATCGCCCCCGTCGCGCAGTGGAACACACCCGGCCGCAAGGGGGGAAGGCCAGCGCGTCTCTGGCGGGCCCCAAACGAACGCAGCGAGCTGGTCAAGCCCTTCCCGCGGTCGTGGCGGCTGCGCGGCGAAAGGGAGGAGGAGTGAGGAAGGGACTCCAGCCGGGTTCCCGGTGTCGGACCTTTCCGCGGCGCCCGACAATCCGGGATTGTCGCTCCGCAACAGGAGGCAAAGCAGGTTCCACTCAATCGCGTCCCCGGCGCAGCCCAACCCCCTACCCAATCGGAATCGGCAGATACCGAACCCGCGACGCGCGCTCCATGAAGGCGTGCGTGTAGGCGCGAATGTGCCGGCCGCGCTGGAAGACCTCGATCATGTGGAACTCGTACGGACGGAAGAGATCGAGCACCTCCCACCCTTCGAGCATCGGCGCTTCGTCGATATGAACCTCGGGCCGCACGCTCCGGCCGCGCAGCCACACGCAGCCATTTCCGCCATCGGTGCAGCGCGCCGGCATGAGTCCGAATCGCATCTGCAGCATCTCCGCGACCGAACGGTCCGCCGAAACGGCCAGGTCGTCGGAATCGAAGGCGTTGACCGCGACGCCCACCGCGCGCCTCCGCGTCTCGAAACGGCGGGTGACGACCTCCAGCCCCTCCAGCACGATCGGGTCCGGCTCCAGCTCGATCGCCAGCGCGCTTCCGTCGGTGGGAACCCGGATCTCCACAACCCGCGCCGTGTAGCCGAGATTCTCGACCTGCACATTCCAGATTCCTGGATCGAGGTCGCGCAGCGCAAAGCGGCCGGTCGCGTTGGTCAGCGACGCCCAATCCGAGCCGACCGCCGACACGCGCGCGCCGCCGACCGGGGTGCCGGTGCGGGCATCGATCACCTGGCCGACGATCCAGTCGCGGGGGATGGACAGGGTGTCCTGGGCGGCCAGCGGGCCGGCGGGGAACGCGCCGAGCGCCCAACCCAGGAGGACAAGAGCCGAGAGTGCAGTTCCGCGAGTCATGCGCCTTGGCGATCTCCCGGCAAAAGGAAATAAAGGAGGGGGGGAGGAGGACGACCGCATCGGCCCGGCCGGGCAACTGGATCCGAACCGGCATCCGCCCCATCCAGTGTAGCCTGCGGGATTCCCGGCCACCACACCGGCGCGCCCCCGCCAATCCGCGAACTCAACGCCGCGACAGCGGCCGGGCCTCCGTCCGATTGCCATAAGTCCAACTGTCGCGCGTCCAGTTCCCGCGAGCCCCTTCGCCATTGAGACCCCCCGAAGCCCCGGCAGGTTCCGCCGCCGCGCCCCGCCCGGCCGCGCAGCGATCGCCGCCCTTGGTCGCGATTCCGGCCAGCCAATTGTCGAAGTCCGCGCCCACGGGAACGCACAGGCCGTCGTTGTCGCGCCAGAAGAACTCGCGCAGCCGCACCAGAGAGCGCATCGCCGAGGGCAGCTCCGAGGTCAGCCGGTTGCCGGCCACATTCAGCCGCAGCAGCCCCTTCAGCTCGCCGAGTTCGGGGGGAAGCGGACCCGTGAGCCGGTTCGTGCAGAGGTACAGCTCGGTCAGTCGCGTCAGGGCGCCCAGCGTGGAGGGAATCGCCTCTTCGAGTTCGTTCTTGCAGACCGCCAGCGATTCCAGTCGGACCATCTCGCCCATCTCGGGGGGAATCGCGCCCGTGAGCCGGTTCGATCCCAGCTCCAGAATGGCGAGCGAGCGCAGACGCCCGATCTCGGGGGGAATCGCGCCCGTGAGCCGGTTTCCCCCAAGGTCAAGCCGGACGAGCCTCTCCAGGTTGCCGATCTCCGGGGGAATCTCGCCGCCCAGACGATTGCGGCCGGTCGCCAGCCCCCAGCCGAGGTTGAGCGTCCGCAGGTTGCGCAGCCGGCCGATCTCGGGGGGAATCTCGCCGCCCAGACGATTGCCGTAGAGGACAAGCCAGTGCAGCCCTTCCAGTTGGCCGATCTCGGGGGGAATCGCGGTCAGTGCGTTGCTGTAGAGCAGCAGGGTGTCGAGCCGGACCAGCTTCCCGATCTCCGGAGGAATCTCGCCGCTCAATCGGTTCGCCCCCAGATTGAGCATCTCGAGCGCGCTCAGGTTGCCGATCTCCGGGGGAATCGCGCCGCTCAGACGGTTGCCCGCCTCCGGTTGGGAATCGATGCCGCAGATGGCGAGACGGCGCAGCCGCGCGAGTCGGCCGATCTCGGGGGGGAGCGGTCCGGTGAGGCGGTTGTAGCAGAGATCGAGAACCTCCAGGCTGCGCAGGTTGCCGATTTCGGGAGGGATTTCGCCCTCAAATTCGTTGCCGAAGGCGCCCAGCCACTCCAACTCGGCGAGCGCGCCGATCTCGGGAGGAATCGGTCCCGTGTGGCGATTGTAGGTCAGCTCCAGCGAACGCAGCCGGGTGAGGTGGCGGATTTCGGGGGGAATCGGTCCGGTCAGCGCATTCAGTCCAATGTGCAGAACCTGAAGGTGGGGAAGGCTGGCGATCTCGGGGGGAATCGCGCCGATGAGGCCGTTCTCGGTCAGCGTCAGCGCGACAACCCTGCCCTCGTCGTCCACCCTGACGCCATGCCAGTTGCCGAGCGGCAGGTCGCCGAGCCAGCCGGTGTTGTCCTTCCAGACCGGACCCCCCATCGCGTGGTAGAGTCTGTGGAGCGCGATTCGTTCCGTAAGGGGGAGCGACCGGAAGGGCGCGGCGGCGCTGAGTTCGCCCAGGCGGACGGTGATGGTGACCGGACCGGGCGCGAGCGCGTGGGCCCAATCGGCCTCGATGCGCACGATCGCCGAATCACTGGATTCCCAGGTGAAGACGGCCGCCTCGACCTCCGATCCGAGCGCGTCCATCGCCTCCGCGCCGAGCCGCAGCGAGTCCCCGACCGAGAGCGAATCCCTCGGCAGGCGGAGCGCGACGGTTGTCGGCACTTGTTCGACCTCGACTGCGGTGGTGGCGGTCGCGTCGCCCGCCGTGGCGGTGATGGTGGTTGCGCCATTGGCCACCGCGGTGACCAGCCCGGTGGAATCGACCCGCGCCACCTCGCCGTGGGCCGAAATCCACCCTACCGCGGCGCCGGCGATGACTTCGCCGCTCTCGTCGCGCACCGTGGCAACCAGGCGAAGGGTATCGCCCAGCGAGGCGAAGGTCGCCGTTCCGGGCGCGATCTCCACCATCGCGGGCGGGCCCGGGGCGGGGTCGGTGGGGTCGCCGCAGGCCGCGAGGGCAAGGAGGCCCACCAGTCCCGGGACAAAGCCGCGCGGATGCGGCCAACGGATCGGTCGGTTCCTTGCAACCGGAGACAGGGAAAGGGAGATGCGGGGGCGGGGGAAGGTCATTGCCGAAGGGGATACGATGAATTGGGGCGGGCGAAAATGGGGGAAGGGGGAATGACCGGCGCGACCTGGGGGCGGAGATCGAGCACGCCGGGCGCGGGGGAAGCGGATCCCGAAAGGAAGCGAATCCCCAAAAGGATAAGTATAGCGCGGCCGGTTGCGCGACGACCCGCAGCTGCAACAACTCAGCCCGATCCTGCTCGCCAGCCTCAAGGATTTGGATGTTCGCTTCCTCGCACAATGTCGGTTGCGCCTTCCCCGTCCCTGGCGAAACACAACAGTTCAGTCGGCTCCGCCAGTCCGGAGAGCGTCGGCGAATGGGTCGTCAGGAGGACTTGCGCGTCATGAGCCGACCATAACGCATCCCGAATCCCCCTGAGCGCCGACGGGTGAATTCCGTTCTCCGGCTCTTCGAGAAGGAATATCTCCCGGCTGTCCGGGAGGTACGCGAGGAGCGTGAGCGCCAGGAGCCGCATGGTGCCGCCGGAGGCCGTCCACGAAGGAATTTCCACCCCGGTGTCGTAGCGCAGCGACAGGTAGGCATGCCGGTCGTCGGGACGCACGACCACGTGGATTCCGTTCAGGTCGCTCAGAACCGTCCGAACATCCGCAAGCCACTCGTCGTAGTTCGGGCGGCGCCGCTCGCGCAATCTCCTCACCACCCAGGGCAGATTCGACCCGTCGTCCGCAAGTCCACTGACCCCGTACTCGGGAGGACTCGACCGGCGCATGGCCTCGCTGTCCAGGAAGATCCTCCGCACACCGCCTTCCAGCTTGCGCTTGAGAAAGGTCGCCACCGGGAACTTTTCCGGAGACTCGGGCAGATTCCCCAGACTGGAACGACGCTGGCCAAAGGAGATGGCCGTCACCCAACCCTTGCCTGCCTGCGTCCCGGTTTCGACATAGTAGCTGTCGCTTCCCCGCTCCGACTTGCTCACCACCGATCTCATCCCCGCCCGGCCCCGTCCCAGCAGAATGGTGTCGGGCGCAACGGGCGGATCCGGAAAGAGAGATCGCTGAACCGGCGGAGTTGGCTCCTTCGGCGAAGGCATGAGCAACCCTCGCTCCGATGCAATCCGCAGCCCCCCTTCGTCCTCGCGTACCCCGATCTCGTAGCGAAAGACGTGAAAGTCCCTCTCCGCAGGCAACCGGTCGCGCAGCTCCTCCGGCACATCCACCTCGATCGCCAACTCGAAGCCGATCTCCCCATCGGGACGACCCCAGACCAGATCCTGGAAGTTGCCGGTTCGCCTTCCGACCGCCTCCTCAAGGCCGTCGCGCACGAGGTCGCCCAGAAATGCGATCGCGTCGAAGAGCGTGCTCTTGCCGCTGGCGTTGGGACCGATCAGGACATGGAAGCGGTCAAGCCGGATATCCACATAGCGCAGGCAGCGGAAGTTGAGCGCCTGAAACCGGCGGATCATGACGGTCTCCCGAAGGGTTGGGCCGGGCTGCGTGGAGCGATGACGGAAACTCGAAGGTGAAATGCAGGTGGGTGGTGGTGGCAAGCGCGCGGCGGCGTCCACCGGGCGAGCGCGGCCGCGGCGTGTCCGGCCCTTTTGCAATCAGTCGACGACACCGTCGCGGCACTTCCTCGGCGACGCGTTCCGCACGGGACCCCGGCGCTCGGGCGGGCCGGAAGCGAGGCCGCCGCTGCACGGGCGCCCGGCGGGGCCCATCGGCGATCGTTGCCCGGCCACCACCTCCGCGAGCCTCTCCAGGGAGATCCTCCATCCCTGCTCATGACCCTCAAGGTCGCTCCGCGCGGGAAAGCCCTCGTGCGCGAGGCGGATGCGGGTGCCGCCCTCGACCGGCGCGAACTCCACCGTCACGAGGGTCCGCGCCCGCATGGGGTGCGCGTCCTCCAGCCAGCGCCAACTGTAGACGAGGCGGCGCGGCGGATCGATCTCGCGGTAACGGCCATGAGCGGTGAAGGGTCCGCCCTCCGCGTCCATGCGAATCGAATAGCGTCCACCCGCCCTCAGGTCGGCCGCCACCTTCACCGGGGCGTCAGGATCGGGGCAGACCCAGCGCTCCACCTCCGCAGGCGCGGTCCAGACCTCGAACACGCGCTCGGGGCTGGCGGCCACCGTGCGAGCCAACCTTGCCGCTTCCATGATCCGGTCATCCGTCTCCATGTCATCCGCCTCCATATTATGGGCGTCCCGCCCACGATAGCGCCCCGCGCCCCGAATCGCCATGACCATCTCCGAAGCGAAGCCGCCCCTCTGGACCCCGTCGCCGGAACGCCTCCGCGCGAGCAATCTTGCGGCCTTCACGGCCTGGCTGGCGGAGCGCGGCCACGGTCGCGAGCATGGCCTGGACAATCTTGCGGCCGCCATCTCCGCGCATGGGCGCATGTCCGGCGAGGGCTACGAGGCGCTGTGGCGCTGGTCGGTCTCGGAGCAGGAGGCCTTTTGGAGCGCGGCCTGGGACTGGTTCGGGATCGTGGGCGAGAAGGGTGGCCGCGCCTTCGTCCCCGGCCGCGAGATGCACGACGCTCGCTACTTTCCAGGGGCGCGGCTCAATGTGGCCGAGAACATGCTCCGCCGTTCGGACGACGCGCCCGCCATCATCGCCGGGAGCGAGGACGGCGGCCACCGCGCGGTGAGCTGGCGCGAGCTGCACAGCGTCGTCTCGCGGCTGGCCCAGGCGATGCGCGCTCGCGGAATCGGGCCCGGCGACCGCGTGGCCGCGCTGCTTCCGAACATCCCCGAGGCGGTCGCGATCATGCTTGCGGCAGCATCGATCGGGGCCGTTCTGGCCACCGCGTCGCCGGATTTCGGGGTGCGGGGGGTGATCGACCGCTTTGCCCAGCTTTCGCCCCGGCTGCTCTTCGTCGTGGATGGGTATCGTTATCGCGGCCGCCGCTACGACACCCTGGCGCGCCTGCCGGCGATCGCGGCCGGGCTGCCCGCCCTGGAGGGGACGGTGATCGTGCCGAATCCAGCAGCGCTCCGGGCGAAGGCGGCCGCGACGGGTGCGGAAGGGTCCGCGACGGGCGCGAAAGGGGGGCCGAGCCGGGGGGGGGCGGGGCGGACAGGCCCGGCGTGGGAACCCGGCCGCGCGGTCGAGTGGGACACCTTCCTCCGTCCCTTCGCCGAGGGCCCGATCGACTTTGCGAGGCTTCCCTTCGACCACCCCCTGTACACTCTCTTCTCCTCAGGCACCACAGGTCCTCCGAAAGCCATCGTCCATCGCGCGGGCGGCGTCCTCCTGCAACACATCAAGGAGCACCGGCTGCACTGCGACATTCGCCCGGGCGACCGCGTCTTCTTCTTCACCACCCTGGGCTGGATGATGTGGAACTGGCTGATCTCGGCGCTGGCGTCGCGGGCCACGATTCTGCTCTGGGACGGCTCGCCGGTTCATCCTGCGCAGGACGCGCTCTTCGACTTCGCCGACGCCGCGAAGATGACGCTGATGGGGGTCTCGCCGGGCTATCTGGCGGCGCTGCGGACGGCGGGGATCCGGCCGCGGGAGAGTCACGATCTGGGGAGTCTGCGGACGCTGCTCTCGACCGGGTCGCCCCTGGTATCCTCCGGATACGACTTCGTGTACAGGCACATCAAACGCGATCTGCACCTGGCCTCGATCTCGGGCGGCACCGATCTCTGCGCCTGCTTCGTGGGCGCGGTTCCGGGGCTTCCGGTGCGGGCGGGCGCAATTCAGGGTCCTGCGCTGGGAATGGCCGTCGATGTCGTCGCGCCCGATGGGCCGGATCCGACCGCCGCGATCGGGGGTGGGCCCGTTGCGGGGGCGGCCGGGGAGTTGTCCGGGCGACGCCCGCTGCAGCGCGAGATGGGGGACCCGAAGCGGGAAATGGATGATTTGAAGCCAGGCAGGGCGGAACTGATGGAGCGCACGGAGGACGGGACGCGAGGCATGGGCGACCTGGAGGGGAAAAAGGGCGAACTCGTCTGCACGGCGCCCTTCCCCTCCCTGCCGCTGGGTTTTCTGGGCGATCGCCAGGGGACGCGCTACCGCGCGGCGTACTTCGAGCGGTTCCCCGGAGTCTGGCACCACGGCGACTACGCGGAGAAGACGGCGCACGGCGGCTACATCATCCATGGCCGGTCCGACGCCACCCTGAATGTGCGGGGAGTGCGCATCGGCACGGCCGAGATCTACCGTCCCCTCGCGGAGATGGCCGAGGTGGCCGAGGCGGTCGCGGTCGCGCAGCGGTGGAATGAGGGAACGCGCATGATTCTCTTTGTGCGGCCGTCGCCGGGGTGCGATCTCGACGCGGCGCTGCGGAAGCGAATTCGCGAGGTGCTGCGGACGCAGGCGAGCCCCCGGCATGTGCCCGCCCGCATTGTGCAGGTGAAGGACGTGCCGCGAACGCGGAGCGGCAAGGTCGTGGAGCTGGCGGTCGCTGCGGTTGTGCACGGCGAACCGGTGCGGAATGTGGAAGCGCTGGCCAACCCGGAGGCGCTGGAGGAGTTTCGGGGGCGGGTGGAGGTGGGGAGGGCGGGATAGAGATGGCCGGCGATGCGGAGGAAAACCGGCCCTCGGTCAGCGTTCGACTCACCGGACGGTAAGGATCCCGTGGCGATGGCGGAGCTGGCGGTGGACAAGCAGGCGACGGTGCTGCTGATGCCGGTGGGGGCGCGGCGGGAGCTGATGAACCTCGAAGACGATGTGTGGACGAAGGTGAACATCGAGTTCTACCGGGACGCCCAGGACGGGGTGTTCAAGGTGCTGGAGTGAAGGGGGGGGGGGCGTTCCGAGCATTGACCACGCGACCGATGTCGAGACGCTGGTTGAGCAGATTCGGGCGAGATGGCCGGCACCTCAAGAAGATTCCTGATCAGGCACGGTTCCCCTCAACACCCCTCAAGCGCCACTTGTCCCTGTAAGACCTCCCCATCTCCACCTCCCCACCCTATAATCATCCACATGCAATTGGCCGGTCGTCCCTGGCGCAGATCGCCCGGTCGCCCCCTTGGCCAGTTGCGGCGACTCCTTCACCGATCCCACGGAGACATCATGAGACGAATCTTCACCGCTGCGGGCCTCGCCCTTGCCCTGGCCGCCGGGGCGGACGCCCAACAGTCATCGCGAACCGAGCCCGTGCGGGGCATCCGCGACAACGGCACCGGGTACCATGCCCTGGTCGGCGCGCGGGTGGTCACCGGACCGGGAGAGGTCATCGAGAACGGCACGGTCGTGATCCGCGACGGGCTCATTCAGAGTGTCGGACGGGGACAGGATCCGCCCGCGGGCGCCCGGGTCTGGGAGATGGACGGGCTGACGGTCTATCCCGGCTTCATCGACGCGCACGCCGATCTGGGGATGGACGCCGTGCCCGAAGGGGGCGATGTCGGACCCACCCACTGGAATCCGCAGGTGCGGGCCTGGTTCAGCACCACGGCCAACCTCCAGGACGACGAGGACCGGCGCGAGGCGCTGCGCTCCCAGGGATTCGGCACGGCTCTGGTGGTTCCCAAACAGGGGATCTTTCGGGGGACCGCGTCGGTGGTGAATCTCGGCGAAGAGGGGGTGCGCGAGCGCATTCTGCGGCCCGATCTGGCCCAGTCGGTCGGATTTCAGCGCTCCTTCGCGCTCGGCGGCGCCTACCCGAACTCGGCCATGGGCGTCATCGCCCTGATCAAGCAGACCTGGATGGACACCGACTGGTACGCGCGCGCCTGGGATGCCTACGAGACCAGTGGCCGCTCCTTCCTGCCGCCCGAAACCAGCGAGGCGCTCGCCGCGTTGCAGGACGCCGCCAACGGCCGCCAGCCGGTCCTCTTCGAGACGAACAGCGAGGAGGACTACCTGCGCGGACACAGGATCGCCAACGACTTCGGGCTGACCCCGTGGTTTCGCGGCAATGGGCTGGAATACCGGCTGATCGACGTTCTGCGCGGACGCACCGATCCGCTGATCGTTCCCCTGGACTTTCCCGACGCCCCGGATGTGGGCGACCCGGAGGCCGCGCTCAACGCGTCGCTGGCCGGGTTGCGCCACTGGTATCTGGCGCCGACGAGTCCGGCCCAGCTTGCCGACGCCGGGGTCTCCTTCGCGATCACGACCGACGGTCTCTCCTCGCTGAACGAGTTCCTGCCCAATCTGCGGATCGCGGTGGCGCGGGGGCTTGACGAGGACGACGCTTTGGCGGCGCTCACGACCACCCCGGCTTCCTGGCTCGGAATCGACCGGACGCATGGAACCATCGACGAGGGCAAGGTCGCGAACCTGGTGGTCAGCGAGGGCGACCTCTTCACCGAAGAGGCCACGGTGCGCGATGTCTGGGTGCAGGGAAGGGCCTACGGCATCACCCGCCCGGCGCAGATCGACCCGCGCGGAAGCTGGGAGATTGCCTCCGACGACGAGTGGGGATTCGACGCGATCCTCACCCTGGAGGGTCCGCTCAACCGGATGCGGGGATCGATCGAGGTCGCGGGGGTGCGCTTCGACATGCCGGATGGGCTGCGCATCGATCTCGCTTCGGCGAGCGCGGTGGCGGAGACCGGCCGCATCGAGGCCCGCTTCGACGGCGAGGAGATGGGCTTTCAGGGAATGATCCTGCTCGCGGGATCGGTTCGCGGCGACGAGTTCTACGGTTGGACTTCGCTCCCGAACGGCGCCGACCCCTCCTTCCGCGGCACCCGCATGGAGGGATTCGAGGGACGCGCGCGCGGCACGGTCGCGATGGACGTTCCCGAGATCGAGCTGCCCTTCATTCGCCCCATGATGGAGTACGGACGTTCGTCGCTGCCGGAACGGCCCGATGCGGTGATCGTGCGGGGCGCCACCGTCTGGACGCAGGGTCCGCAGGGACGGCTGGAGAACGCCGATCTGCTGGTGGAGGCGGGAAGGGTGACCGCGGTCGGGACCGGCCTGGGCGCTCCGAGCGGCGCGGTGGAGATCGACGCGGCGGGCAAGCATGTGACGCCGGGGCTGATCGATCCGCACATCCATTCCGGTGTGAGCGCGGTGAACGAGAGCGGATTCGCGATCGTTCCCGAGGTGCGGATGGGCGAGGTCGTGACCCACAACAACATCTGGATGTACCGCCAGCTCGCCGGGGGACTGACGACCGCGCACATCAAGCACGGCTCGGCCAACCCGATCGGCGGCGAGAATGTGATCGTGAAGATGCGCTGGGGGGCGCTGCCGGAGGAGCTGATCCTCGAACACCCGGCCCGGACGGTGAAGTTCGCCCTGGGCGAGAACCCGAAGCGGCGGCAGGGACGCTACCCCGACACCCGCATGGGAACGCAGGAGATCATCCGCGATCACTTCATGGCGGCCCGCGACTACGAGCGCGCATGGGAGCGCTGGGAGGCCACCGGCGAAGGGATTCCGCCGCGCCGCGATCTGCGCATGGAGGCGATCCTGGACATCCTCGACCAGGAGCTGCTGATCTCCTCGCATGGCTACCGCGCCGACGAGTTCCTGGCGCTGGTGCGGCTGGCCGAAGAGTTCGGATTCCGCGTGCAGACGCTGCAGCACGGGGTGGAGGCGTACAAGATCGCGACCGAACTGGCCAACTCCGGGGTGGCGGCGGTGGTGTGGAGCGATTGGGGCGCCTTCAAGATGGAGGCCTACGACGCCACCCTCTACAACGCGCGCATCCTCCTCGAGGCCGGGGTGACGACTTCGCTGCACTCCGACAACAGCGAGATCGCCAGCCGGATGAATTGGGAGGCGGGCAAGCTGTTGCGCTCCGGGCTGACCGAGGAGCAGGCGCTCTCCACCGTCACCAATGGTTCGGCGGCGGCCATCGCCATCGACGACCGCGTGGGCTCGCTGGAACCGGGCAAGGATGCGGACTTCGTCATCTGGAATGGCAATCCACTCTCCCAGTTCACCCGCGCGGAGCAGACATGGGTGGACGGACGACGCTACTTCTCGCTGGAGGAAGACGCCGCCATGCGGGAACGGATCGACAACGAGCGCGGCCAGCTCATTCAGGCCGTGCTGTCGGCCGGAGGCGCCGCCGCACGAGGAACCAACTGATGCAGGCTGCCATGCGAGGGACCGGGCAAGGCATCGCGACCGCGCGAAAGAAGACCACCACGATGAGAGGAATGACGACAGCCATGCGAGGAAACATGAGAGGGATTCGATCCCGGTGCGGCGGTCTGTCCGCCCTGATCCTGACCACCATCGCCGTCGCCGCGGCGGCGGTGTGGCCTGTCCAAACGAGCGCGCAGGTACGGATGACGGTTCCGCCCCAGTCGCAGGCGGTGGCGCTCCAGGGCGCGACGATCCACACCGTCACCCAGGGCGTGATCGAGAACGGCACGATCGTCTTCGAGAACGGGGTGATCACCCAGGTCGGCGCCGAGGTCGAGATTCCGGCGGGCGCGCAGATCGTGGATGCGACGGGCAAGCACATCTACCCCGGCCTGATCGACGCCTACAGCACGGTGGGGATTGCGGAGATCGGCGCCGTCGACGTCTCCAACGACGTGAACGAGCTGGGCGACTTCAACCCGAATGTGCGCGCCGACATCGCGGTCAACGCCGAAAGCCGGCACATCGGGACAACCCGTTCGGCGGGCGTCCTCACCACCCTGACGACGCCGGGGGGCGGACTCGTCTCCGGCATGTCCTCGGCGATGAGCCTGGAGGGCTGGAGCTGGGAGGAGATGTCGCTCGAATCGGCGGCCGCGCTGAATGTGAACTGGCCGAACCCGCGTGGGCGACGCTTCCGCGGGGGCGGCGGCCGCTTCTTCGGGGGAGGCCCGCCACCGGAGATGCCGACCTACGCGGAACAGGTGCAGCAGCTCAAGGACTTCTTCGCCGAGGCGCGCGCCTACCGCGATGCCGTGGCAGCGGGCGAGGAGGTGCGCAGCGATTCGCGTTACGCCGCCATGATCCCGGCGCTGAACGGCGAGATCCCGGTGGTCGTCGCGGCCGACGGCGCGGCCCAGATCAACGACGCCATCACCTGGGGCCAGGAAGAGGGCCTGAGGATCGTGATTCGCGGAGGCCGCGACGCCATTCATGTCGCCGACCGGCTGGCCACCAACGACATCCCGGTCATCCTCACCTCGACGATGGCCGCCCCCGGCCGCCAGTACGAGGGCTACGACGGCGCCTACACCATGCCCGCCCGCCTTCACGAGGCCGGCGTGCGCTTCGCCATCTCCGGCGGATCCGGCTCGCTCTACTCGAACCGGCTGCCCTGGGAAGCGGGCGTCGCAGTCGCCTTCGGACTCCCCGAAGAGGAGGCGCTCAGGGCGGTCACCATCAACGCCGCCGAGTTCATGGGCATCGACGACCGGGTCGGTTCACTGGAACCCGGCAAGCAGGCCACCCTCCTGATCACCACCGGCACCCCCCTGGACATGACCAGCGAGATCGAGCAGGCCTACATCCAGGGCCGCGAACTCGACATGATGGACATCCAGAAGTGGTTCTTCGAGAAGTACATGACCAAGGTCATGCAGCAGATGAGGAGGATTTCGTAAGAGGGGATTCGCCGGGGATCGATCACGCAGACGCGCCTGGGATCGCCCGGTTCAGGCGCGAGCAGCTCGCTTCGCGGCGTCGTCCGGCAAGCCGAATGTCCGCATCTGAAGTCTTCCTGCGACGGAAGGTCTCCCTTGCGGCGGAGGGGGCGACCGCGACATGGCCCGTCGGCTGACTACGGGGCAGCCATTGGCACCTCTGTTCGACCAGGAGGCGTCGATTCACTCGAACGGGCACGACGATTGCGGCGTAGCTGCCGACCCCTTCAGGAATTCGACCCCTTCAGGAAGTCCGCAATCCGCTCCGCCACCGCTTCCCGGTCCCTCGTCTCGCACTCCCAGATGACCAGCGTTCGCCAGCCCAGCCTGCTCAGCGCCGTCAGGTTCCGCCGGTCCCGGACGACGTTGCCCTGGAACTTCTTCGTCCAGTAGTTCTCGCGGGTGCTCGGAGTGGAGGCGTACTTGCACCCCGGGTGCCGGTGCCAGAAGCATCCGTGGACCATGATGACGGCCCGGTACTTCGGGAATACCAGGTCTGGCGTTCCCGGCAGATCCCTGCGGTGCAGCCGATAGCGGAACCCGAGCCCGTGCGCGATTCGGCGAACGATCATCTCCGGCCTGGTGTCCCGGCTGCGCACCCGCGACATGATCCTGCTGCGGGTTTCGGGATCCACCGTGTCGGTCAATGAAACGCCTTTCCCCTCACCCCCCCACCCCCACCGCCCGCGCCACCACCATCCCCGATCCCCCCGCCATCGCGCGGTAATACCTCACGAAGCGGCGCGTCTCCGGCACGTCGTAGCTGGCAAGGTTCTGCGCCCAGCGGAATGCGATCGGCTGAAACCAGAGTTCGGCCTCGACGGTGAAGGGGGCGTTGGCGGCGTTGACCGGCACCGTGTAGTGGACCCGGTCCGAGCCCGCGGTGAAGTCCGGGTCGGCGGCGGCGTTGCCCACCACCTGGACGCGGGGGTCGGCGCGCGCCTCGTCAAAGCCGTCGGGGAGGATGCGGTTGTCCTTGATCCAGCGCGCCGCCGACATGAGGCCGGTCGTTACGGCGCCATCCGAGTCGGCCATGACGCCCTGGTAGATTTGAACCTGATCCGGTGTGGTGATCACGGTGTGGTGCGGCTCGAAGCGCGAGCCGTCGTCGTCGTGATCGTCGCCGACCAGCCTGCCATCGGCTCCCGGCGCGCCCGAATCGAAGACGCGCTCGCCCCAGCGGTCGGTCACCGCGAAGCGCAGCCACGCCCGCCGCGACGGGTAGGCGGTCGGGAACTTGTGGCCCGCCTGGTTGCGCACCGTGACCGTGGCCTCGAGGCGGCCGCCTCCGATCCCGATCGCGCTCATTTCGAGGGTGGCGGTGGCGGTGCGGAGGTGGTCGGCGGTGCGGGTTGCGGCGAGCTCCAGCTCCTGGGACGGCGCCGTGACGCCGAGCTCGGCGCGGTAGCGGTTCAACATTCGCAGCATGAAGAAGTTGCCGCCCCGGAAGACATGCCGCGACACCTCCGGCCGGGCCCGTCCCAGCACCCGGGTGACCGGCACATCCTCGCCGACTTCGGGCATGTGACAGTCCTGGCAACTGTGTTCCCGTTCGGCGCCCTCCGCGTAGGCGCTCGCCTGCCATTCCAGATAGGGGGACTGTTCGGGGAAGGCGGGACCGTCGCCGCCGGGCCGGACCGGGTGGGTAACGACGGTGTGACACGATGCGCAGAACCCGGACGAGCTCAGGTGTTCGCCCTGGGTGGGGCGGAAGCCGGTGGCGGAGTGCATGATCCCGACGCCGCCCGAATCCGGCTCGAAGGGGCCGAAGATGGCGCGTCCCTCGGGCGGGGAGGTGGAAGCGACGACAAAGCGCGCGGTGAAGCTCTCCTCGCCGCCGAGCCCGTCGGGCTGAATCTGGTGGCAGAGCGCGCAGGAGACTCCGTCGGCGGCCAGTTCCGCGTGGGGTCCGTCCGCGCCGCCGATCGGCAGGTTCGCAAAGACCTCGCCGGAGTTCCCGCTCTGGAGCGCGGCCACCGTCGCCATCGGCATGTGGCAGCGCGCGCACTCGGCCTCGATCGCGGCCGCCGCATCGGGATGGTCCATGATTTCGCGGCGCACAGCGGCCTGGAAGTAGGGGTCGCGGGCCGCGTTGGCCATCATCGAGGCGCGCCAGTCGAAGCCGATCGAGACGTCGACGCCGTCGCTGGCGCTCACGCCCTTGTGGCAGGCCACGCAACGGTCGGAGGTGCGGAAGTGATCGGCCGGGTTGGTCTGGGCGGCCGCGCGCGAGACCGCGAGAACCGGCCAGAGGAGCGACAACAGGACCGCCGCCAGCGCGGAGGCGGTGGCCGCGAACCGGAGGGCGGCCGCCGCTCCGGCGACGAAGCCGCATCGGGGTTCGGACGTGCGCACGGAGCGGGGGTTCTTCCGCGGAGCGCGCAGTCCCGCAGGCGCACCGCCGCGAACGATCTCCCTTTGCCACGATGGAAAACGGACCGGGCCCGAACTCTTCATCCTCGTCACCACCCTTCGAAAAAGCCGCCGTCAAACCAGTCCAGCAGCACATAGGCCAGGAACCGCACCGGGCGGGGAGCATTTTCGTTGTCGCCGCGCGCGGGAATGAGCAACCCGAAGTTGGCGAGCACATGCTGCCGGGTGTTGAGCGCAACCTGGAACTGCGGAACAAGATCGAGCTGGATTTCGGCGCCGGACTCGAACTCGCGCCTGGCCTGGGTCTCGATCATCGGCGTCCAGGCGCGTCCCCAATCGCCCTCGGTGAAGGTTCGGCCGATCACGAAGCGTCCGAATGCCTCGTTGTGACCGCCGTCGTAGAGGGGCGTCTCGAATCCCGTCTGGGCCTGAATGAAGGCGTCGTCGGCCAGAATCTTGCCGAATGACACGAATCCCTCCAGCGCGCTGCCCGCCGCCCCCAGCCCCGCCGCCTCGTCCCCGGTCGAGAGGATCACCTCGCCGCCCACCGAGAGGATCGTGCCCGTCTCCAGGCTGTGCGAGAGCGCGTGCTTGACGCCCAGCACCACGTCGCCCAGGCCGTGCCGCCACCCCTCCTCCGCCGCGCCCGCCCGCGCATTCGCCGCCCGGCCACCCGCCGCCTGCCCACCCGCCGCCTGCCCACCCGCCACCCGCCGCGACGGCCCCTCGGGATTTCCATGCTCGTGATCGTGATCGTCCGCGACGCCGTGGCCACCGCTCCACCCGTAGGGGATCACCAGCTCGACCTGGCTGCGGGGACCGAAGCGGTATTCGTACACATAGGCGCCCATGACGCCGCCGTCGCCCTCCAGATCGACCCCCGCCTCCACCACCCACTCGTCCTCCGGGTAGGCCTTCTCGGTGAGGAGCGGCCGCGGGAGGTTGAGCTCGCCGCGCGGCCAGTTGGCATCGGTGCAGAGGGTGCGGATGTAGCCCATCACCCGGGCGAGCTGCTCCACGGTCAGCGCCCCGCGAAAGGCCGGCATCATCTCGCTGAAGCCCCGCACCGGTCCGCCCTCGTGCGCCACCGCGATCCAGTCGCCATCGGGTTCGCGCGCCGCAAAGTCGCAGTCGGTGAAATCGGGGAGCTCCTCCTCGAAGGCGACCTGGTAGCGGTCCAGGCCGGTGCCGTCCAGTCCGTGACAGTTGGCGCAGGAGGCCGCGTAGATCGTCTCGCCGCTCGCGTTGGCCAGATCCTCGCCATTCGCGGCCAGGGGAAGCTGAGCCGGAGCGGATGCGGGCAGGCCGCCCAGGAGAGCCAGCGCGATTCCCGCCGCGGAGGTCAACCGTCGCGCGACAGCCGGCCGATGGGCGCACGCCGTCCGCTGCATCGGCGCCATCCGGTGGTTGGGCACAGTCAGATCTTCTTCAGAAGCCACCGGAGGATGGCCCGCACGATGGTCTTGATGATATTACCCATGGGTCCAAGAATGGGGCGAAGCGGTCGGTCCTGTCAAAGCGGCCCCGGTCGAAACCGCGGTTGGCGAAGCTGCGTGGGCGGGCGCCGCGCTGTCGAAGCCGTGCCGTCGAAGCCGGACTGGCGAAGCCGCCCGGTCAGGACCTCGTCGTCGAAACGCCGGTCACACGATCGCCAGCTCGGTCGTGATCTCGATGCACCGGTGCAGGGTGCGGTAGACGGGACAGCGCATGGGGTGGAGCTCGAAGGCCCGCCGAATCGCCGCCGAATCGCGTTTCTCGTCCCGGTCCGCGTCGCCCAGCCGGTCCGCCGCCCGCAGCTCGTACCTCACATGAATCGCCCGAATCACCAGCACACCCTCCTCCTTCCCCACCCTGCCGGTCACCTCGGCCACCAGCCTGCCCTCCGACGCCCCGATCCCGCGTGCCTCCAGCACGCCCCCGAAGGTGCCGACCAGTCAGCCTCCGGTCGCGGCGATCACATAGTCCAGGGTGGTCGTGGTTTCGGTCGCCACCCCCGCCACTCCGTAGTGCTCCGCGATGGCGCCGTGGACGCCGAAGGCAACGGGCTCGTCGTTGGCGGGAAGCCAGGCCAGGCGCAGCGGTCCGCGGATTCGTTCGATGCGCACATCGGACCGGTAGACCGAATCGTCCCCGACCGGATCGCCGTGAATCGTGTCGTTCATTGGATTTCCCTGGGTGGGCCGGTTTCCGCCGGTGAAATGGTCAAGGAGTTCGTCATCGCCCCTCGCCAGCTCTCCGCTTCGGGCAACCGGGTCAGGCGGCGGGCCAGAGCCACCCGAAGACGCCTGCGGTCAGCAGCGCGTAGAGCAGCCCGTCCAGCGAGTGCTTGAAGGCGACCCGGCAGGGCAACCCGAACCAGATCGCCTCCTGATAGCCGATGAAGCCATGCGCCAGGAAGGCGGCCGTGCCGGTGATCTGAAAGACCGCCAGGTACGCCGCGCCGGGCGCCAGCGCCACCGAGGCCAGGTACGCCACGAAGATGGCGATCACGAGGTGCAGCGCGAAGGACCTGACCAGCGACGGCCCCATCCGAATCACCGATTCCGGGTCGCGCACACGCACGATTCCCGCGGGTCCGGCCCGGGCCTTGTCCTGGTAGGCGGCCATCGTCTCCGGGTTCCGCTCTGCCGGAAAGAAGGGGAAGTAGTACATGCCGGGGCCGGCGGTTCCCTTGCGAACGCCCTCCATCAGCGCGTCCTCGTCGGTCGCCGGCGTCCAGTCGCTGCGGTGGTGAGGCAGAATCATCCAGACGGCGGCGCTCGCCACGAAGACGACCGCGGCGGAGATGAGAATCGGAAGCCAGAGGGTGAGGAGTCCGTCCATTGCCGTTGCGTCTTCCTTCGCCTGGAGTGACTTCGGGTTGGCGGCGCCGTTGCGCCTGCGAGCCGTGGCGAGCGCTGGCGCGCCCGCGAACGGCGGTCTGCCGGGATTGCGACCGTGCGTCCCGACCGCCGGGAGATCTCGCCCGCCCCAATCGCCGGAGGGCAGACGGACGACAGGAATGATAGTATTGACAGTCCGCGCGGCCAACAAACACCCCCTGGACCGGCCGCCACCCCACCGGCATGGCAAGGCGGCTGACGATGGCCACGACCGCTCCGGCCCGGCACGCGTTCCGCACGGCGGCGACCGCCCCGACCCCGCGACGCTCGCTCCGGCCCGGTCTCGCGGCGGCGATCCCCGCGATCCTGGCCGCCCTCATTGCCCCGGCTTTCACCCCCGCCCCCGCCTCCGCCCAGACCGACCCCCGCGTCCTCGAGATCATCGACGAGGTGGACCGCCTCATGCGGGGCGAGAGCAGCGCGGGCGTCATGCGCATGGAGATCGACACCGAACACTGGTCGCGGTCGCTCGAGCTGCGCGTCTGGTCGCTCGGCACCGAGCACTCCCTGGTCCGCGTCGAGTCCCCCCCGCGCGAGGCCGGGATGGCAACCCTGATGGTCGGCGGCGAGGTCTGGAACTACCTGCCCAATGTCGACCGCACCATCAAGCTGCCCCCCTCGATGATGCTCGGCTCGTGGATGGAATCCCACTTCACCAACGACGACCTGGTCAAGGAAAGCCGGCTGATCGAGGACTACGACATCGTCATCTCCTACGAGGGGCCGCGCGCGGAGGAGGGCGGCGAGGAGCCCGGCGAGGGCGAAGCAATCTGGGAGTTCACCCTGACCCCGAAGCCGGAAGCCCCCGTGATCTGGGGACGGATCGTGCAGGAGGTCCGCCAGAGCGACCGGATGCCGCTGGTGGCGCGCTACTTCGACGAGGATGGAACGCTGGTGCGGACGATGCGCTTCTCGGACTTTCGCGTGCTTGGCGGGCGCACCCTTCCCACGCGGATGGTCATGGAACCGGCCGAAGAGGAGGAACGCACCGTGGTGACCTACCTGGAGCTGGATTTCGATGTGGGACTCGATGCCGGTTTCTTCAGCCTGCGGAATCTGCGGGCGCGGCGGTGAGCGGGACCGGGGGGGCTCGGCGGCGGTCCGGATCGCGGGCATTGGGGGCGGGCAGAGGCGCCGGGCGAACGAACGACGGCGTGCGGGACGGGACCGTGAGGGACGCCTCGTCGGGAGCGGCGGCGAGGGCGGCGCGCAAAGGGTCCAATCGGATCTGGTGGCGGATCGCCTGGCGGAATCTCTGGCGCAACCGGCGGCGCACGGTTCTGACCGCGGCGGCGCTCTCCTTCGGCTTCGTGGCGGCGGTGCTCATGATCGCCTTCATGGACGGCATGGTCGAGGAGATGGTCTCGAACGGGACCCGCGTGCTCACCGGACAGGTCCAGATTCACGCCGACGGCTACCGGCCCGAGCGCAGCATTCACGACACGATGGGCGGGCGCGAGGGCATCGACGTCGCGGGCACGGTGGCGGCGATTCAGGGGGTGGAGGGGGTCGGCGGGGTCGCGCCGCGCGTCTACGGGGGGGGACTGGTCAGCTCCGGCGACGAGACGGCGGGGGCGGTGCTGATGGGACTCGACCCCGCGCGCGAGGAGGCGGTGAGCCGCTTCGGCGCGTCGCTGACCGAGGGACGGATGCCGTCGGGGCGGGGCGAAATCGCGATCGGAGCGGCGATGGCCGGGACGATCGGGGCGGGGCTGGGGGACGAGGTGGTGCTGGTGGCGCCCGCGGCGGACGGCTCGACCGGAAACGATCTCTTCGCGGTGACGGGGATCTTCCGGTTGGGGATGGGCGGCTACGACGACAGCTACGCGCTCCTTGAGCTGGCCACCCTCCAGGAGCTCATGGCGCTCGATGCGGGACGAATCCACGAGGTCGCGATCTCGGTGACGCGCATTGGCGACTCCGATGCGGTGGCCGCGCGGGTGGCGGAGGCGGTGGGGGGCGGGGAGGCGGGGGGACTGGCGATCGAGCCCTGGTCGGTCTTTCTCGAGCAGCTCCACTTCATGACGAGCATGATGGGCGCGGCCAATGCGATCGTCGCGCTGATGATCTTCGGGATGGCGATCTTCGGCGTGGCCAACACGATTCTTCTCGCCACCTTCGAGCGCCGCCGCGAGTTCGCGGTCGCCCGCGCGCTGGGAAGCTCGGGGCGCGCAATCGTCCGGATCGTCCTCTGCGAAGGGCTCTTTCTGGGACTGGTGTCGCTCGCCGGCGGAGCGGCGGTGGCGATCCCGGTCGTCGTCTTCTTTCATGAATTCCCCCTTGACCTGAGCGCCTTCGTGGGCACCTACGAGATGGTCGGTTCGGCGATGCGTCCCTACCTCACCGCCGAGTATTCCTGGGATGGACCGCTCGTCTCGGCGCTCGCCCTGGTCGGCACCGGGGTGGCTTCGGCGCTGTATCCGGCCTGGCGCGCCGTTCGCATCCCCCCCGCCGACGCGCTGGCCGGACGGTGACCCCGATGACCGCCCGTCCCGCCATTCTCTTCCGTCTGGCGCTGCGCAATCTGGGCCGCGAACTCCGCCGTTCCTCCCTGACCGCCGCCGCAATGGTCTGGGGACTGGCGCTCCTGATCGTCTCGCGCACCCTGTCGGATGGCGCGCACGAGGACTGGATCGATTCGGGGGTGCGCCTCGCGACCGGCCACATTGTCTTCAACGCGCCCGGCCACCGCACCAGCGAGAGCCTCGAGGACCATCTGACCGGCGAGCAGACGGCGGCGGCGCTGGCGGCGGTGCGCGCGCTCGAGCTGCCCGAAGCGGCGCTCGCCTCGGTGCGGGTCTCGACGCGGGGATTGGCCTCCTCGCCCGACGGGGCGATCCCGGTCGCCATTCATGGTGTGGAGGCGGGGGCCGAACTCGCCTTCTCGCGGCTGGGCGCCGATGTCCTGGAGGGCCGCTATCTCGAGGCGGGGGACCGTCTTCACGCCTTCATCGGCCAAGCGCTTGCGCTGCGGCTGGGGCTGCGCACCGGATCGCGAATGGTGCTGACCGCGCAGTCGGCGGCGGGCGAGATCGAGGGGCAGCTTGTGCGCGTGGTGGGCACATTCCGCACCGGTCTGGCCGAACTCGACGAGTCGGTCGTCCACATTCCCCTGCAGACGGCGCGCGAATGGCTCGGGGTCGAGGGCGCGACGACCATCTCCACCCTTCTTCCCCACTCCTCCTTCACCGCCCGCGCCCTCGAAGAGCTCCGCGCGAGGGTGGCGCCGGGCGAGATCGAAATCACCCCCTGGGAGGAATCGACCCCCGAGCTCCATTCGGCGGTCCGGCTCGACGACGGCGGCGACTGGGTCTTTCACCTGATTCTCTTTGCGATCGTGGCGATGGCCATTCTCACCGCGGTTTTCATGTCGGTGCTGAACCGCAAACGCGAGCTGGGACTGCTGCGCGCCCTGGGGCTGAGCGGACGCGAGACCGGCTGGGTCGTCTTTATCGAGGGATTGATGCTCACCGCGGCCGCCGGACTGATCGGAATCGGCGTCGGCTTCGCTCTGGTCTGGATCTTCTTTCGCAACGGACTCGATCTCACCGGCCTGATGCCGCAGGACTTCACCTTCGGCGGCATCGTCTTCGATCCGGTCATGTATCCGGTCATCGAAGCGCGGCATCTCCTTCAGAGCCTCTTCTTTACGGCGGTGATCGGGATCTCGGCGTCGATCTATCCGGCGTGGCAGGCGGCAGCCCTCGATCCGGCCGATTCGGTCAAGGTGGAATAGCCCCCAGTCGCCACCTTGAGAACCCAGCTTCACCCACCTGCGAGAAATGATGGTCGCCAGATGAGCACGACCTCAACCCCCCGCCCGACCTCGACCTCGCCCCCGGCGGCGCCCGTCGCGGTGCGGACGGAAGCGCTCTGGAAGATCTACCCGCAGGAACCGCAGCCGGTCGAGGCGGTGCGCGGCGTGGATCTCGTCGTGGAGCGCGGCGCCTTCCTTGCCATGGCGGGGCCGTCCGGTTCCGGCAAGACGACGGTGCTGAATCTGCTCGGCGGCCTCACGCGCGCGACCCGCGGCCGAATCCGGATCGAGGACCGCGAGATCACCGAACTCCCCGACCGCGAACTGGCCCGGGTGCGCATGCACCGAATCGGCTTCATCTTCCAGTCGTACAACCTGCTGCCGGTGCTGACCGCGCGCGAAAACGCCGAATTCACCCTGCTCCTGCAAGGGGTTTCGGCCGCCGAACGGAAGCGGCGCGTGCACGAGCTCTTCGCCGAAATCGGGCTGGAGGGGATGGAGAACCGCTTCCCGCCCAAGCTCTCGGGGGGGCAGCAGCAGCGGGTGGCGGTGGCGCGAGCCGTCCTGGGGAATCCGGCGCTCGTTCTGGCCGATGAACCGACCGCGAATCTCGACTCGGCAACCGCCGAAGCGCTCCTGGATGTCATGCAGCGGCTGAACCGCACCATGGGCACCACATTTGTATTCTCCACGCACGATCCCCGGGTGATGGAGCGCGCCGAGAGGGTGATTCGACTGGTTGACGGCCGCATTGAGCGCGTGGATGTTCCGGGGGCCTGATGCCGGGTGGGTTGCGGGTCTGGCGGCGCTGGCCGGACTGGGGATCTTCGCTCCGGGATCCGGCCCCGCCCCCCTTGGCGGGCAGAGCGGCGGACCGACCGGCTACTACCTGAATCTCTGGACGCGCGCGGACGACAGCGTGCTGGGAGAGGGCGGCGGCTCGGGCTTCCAGCGCCTGCGGCTGATGTGGGGGCCGCGCAGGGGAGCGGTCGGCCTGGAGCTCGCCTACGAACATGCCCTTGCGTTGCAGGAAGCGGGCGCTACCGGGGCGCAGCTTCTTGCGGGGGCGGCGGGAACCGCGGCCCGGGGCGATTGGCTCACACTCGGCGGCGATCTCGGAACGGGCGAGGGGGTGCGCTGGCGACACCGCGTCGACCGTCTCAATCTTCGCTTCGATCTGGGCCCGAATGCCGATCTCATCCTGGGACGGCAGTCGATCTCCTGGGCGACCACCCTCTTCCTCACCCCCGCCGACCCCTTCGCCCCCTTCGACCCCGCCGACCCCTTTCGCGAGTACCGAGGCGGAGTTGACGCGGCCCGCCTGCGATATTACCTGGGTGCGTTCACGCAGCTTGAGGTGGTGGCGCGTCCGGCACGATTCGGGACGGGGGGCGAGACCACACTGACGCTGGCGGCCCGCGCGACCACGAACCGGGCCGGGTGGGATCTGGGTGCATGGGCCGGGGCCGTGCACGACAGCTTCGGGGCCGCGCTCTCCGCGAGTGGAGCGGTGGGATTGTGGGCGCTGCGCGGCGAGATCGTTCTGCGGAGGCTGAATGGCGAGGGGGTGGTGCGGGGCGCGGTGGGGGCGGACCGGACGGTTGCGCTCGGCGGACGCGATCTCTATCTGGCGATCGAGTACCAACACGACGGATTCGGGGCCGCCTCGCCGGACGAGCTTCTGCGGGTGGCGACCGGCCGCGCCTACCTCCAGGGCGAGCTTCAGGTGCCGGGCCGCGATGTGGGCGCCGTGCAACTCTCCTGGCCGGTGCACCCCCTCCTCTCCACAAGCGCTCTGGCGATGGGCAGCCTCCGCGACGGGTCGCTCCTGATCGGTCCCGGGATGAGCTATTCGGCAACCGAAAATGCCGCCTTCCGGGTGGGCGCCTTTGCCGGGACCGGCGCCGAGGCGGTGGTGGGGGACGGGGGGGTGGGGGCGGGATCGGAGTTCGGGTCGGTTCCGCTCTTCATCTATGCATCGGTCAACTTCTTCTTCTGAAGACGGCATCAGGCCCGGGCACGGTCTTTGATTTGGGCGATCACCAGCTCCGCCGTCCGCCCCGCCACCCCCCGCTCCCGCTCCACCACCCCCCTTCCCCGCCGCCCCACCTTCCGCGCGGCCTCCCGGTCCTCCAGCCATTCGCGGATCACCTTCATCGGACGGTCGCTCACCGCAATCCCCCCCACATCCACCAGCGCGCCAACGATTTCGGCAAAGTTCTCATGATGCGGCCCGATCACGGCGGGCTTGCCCAGCGCAACGGCCTCGAGTGGATTGGAGCCGCCACGCGGAATCAGGCTGCGCCCGACAAAAACCGCATCGGCGATGGCGTAGGCGGTGGCGAGCTCGCCCAGGGTATCCAGCAGGAAAATTGCGCCATGCCCCGCCCCGTCCGGCCTGCTCCGCCGCGCGATTCCCGGGCGCAACCCGGCCACCTCCTCCCAGCGAGCCGGGTCGCGGGGGGCGATCAGGAGCTGGCAGCGGCCGGGCAATTCGTCGATCAGAGCCGTTTCCTCGCCCGGACCGGTCGAGCCCGCCACGATCAGCGGCCGCGATCGGTCGATCCCCAGATCGAGCGCCAACCTCTCCGCCGCCTGCGCATCGGGAATGGCGTGCGCCGCGTCCCACTTCAGGCTTCCCGTCACATGACACCGATCCCCGGGGACGCCCAGCCTCTCAAAGCGCGCCCGGTACCGCTCGCTCTGCGCCGCAACCAGCGCCAACCGCCGAAAACTCCGCCGCATCAGGGGATTCCACCGCGAATATCCGCGCAGGCTCCGCCCCGACATGCGCCCATTCACGACGCACACCGGTATCTTGCGCCGAGCGCACGCCGCCAGGAAGTTCGGCCACAGCTCCAGCTCCGCCAGCACGACCAGATCCGGCCTCGCCAGTTCCAGAAAACGATCCACCATCCAGGTGAAGTCAAGTGGGAAGCGCACGACTGCGCGGCGGTCTCCGTGGAGTTCACGGGCGCGGGCGAATCCCGTCTCGGTGCTCGCGCTGACCACCAGATCGCCTTCCGCAATGGTTTCGGCCAGCGCCTCGACCAATGGCGCCAGGGCGTGCGTCTCGCCGACGCTGACCCCATGCACGAGGATCCGGGGTCCCCGGCCAGGGCGCGGCAACTGTCCGATTCGGCCATTGCGCGTACGAGCGTCGCTTCGCCATCTCCCCGTCCCGAGGCGTTCCCGCACCAGGTAGGCGGCGAATCCCGCGCCCAGAACCAGGTTGCGCAGATGTCCGATCATGGCGGTAACGCTAGCCCGGGTCTTTCAAACCAACAATGCTCCGCCGAACGGGCTAACCTATGTGGCATGAAATCCGACTCATCGGCCCTGCGAGGGAGTCTCGCGCGGCAGCTCGGCGAACTGTCCGGCGACGCGCCCCGGATCCTTGTGGTGCGGCTCTCGGCCCGCGGCGATATCGTCTTCGCCTCTCCGCTGGCCGGTGCGCTGCGGCGGCGCTTCCCCAACGCCTACCTCGCGTGGGCGGCGGAATCGCACACGGCCGATCTGATTCGCCACAATCCCTGCCTGGACGAGGTGATCGAGTGGGATCGCGGACGCTGGAAGGAACTCCTGCGGCGAGGCGCCTGGGCCACCCTGGTCCTTGAGGCAACCGAGTTCGCCGAGTCGTTGCGGGCCCGCCGCTTCGATGTCGCGATCGATGTGCAGGGACTGCTGCGGAGCGGCGTAGTGACCTGGCTGACCGGCGCACCGCTTCGGATCGGGTTGGGTTCCCGGGAAGGATCGGAATGGCTGATGACGTCGGTTGTCGCGCGGGAAGGCGACGATCGGCGCTTCGCCTCGGAGTACCTCCACCTGGCCGGGGTCCTGGGTCTGGCAAACGGATCGGTCCAAGGTGGATCCCCGCCTGAAGATTTTCGTCCTCTGATCCCCCGCTCGCCCGGTGAGTCCGAGCGCGCCCGCCGGATGCTCGCAGAGGCCGGAGTGCGGGGTCCCTTCGTCGCGCTGTGCCCCTTTACGACCCGGCTCTACAAGCACTGGTTCGAGGACCGCTGGGCCGCACTGATCGACCGGATTCCCGCGGAAACGGGCATGCACGTCGCGCTGCTGGGCGGACCGGGGGACCGCGCGGCCGCGGATGGAATCGTCGGGGCGGCGACCCCGGCGCTCGCCAACCTGACCGGACACACCACTCTGGGCGAAGCGGCCGCCATCGTTTCGCGCTGTGCCGCGCTGGTCGGCGTCGACACCGGACTGAGTCATATGGCCCACGCCTTCGGCCGCCCCTCCGTCCTCCTCTTCGGCTCGAATACGCCCTACCTGGATCCGCCCAGCGCCGACGCCCGCATCCTGCACTCGGGTCGCGATTGCTCTCCCTGCCGCGGCAAGCTGGTGTGCGGCGGACGGGTCGACTGCATGCGCGACCTGACGGTGGACCAGGTATTCGCCGCGCTGGCGGGGGTGCTCGGGGAAGCGGCCGCGCGCGCCCACGAGGATTCCCTTTCCTCACGACGCTGCGGACGCAACTCTCACTCAGCCGCGCGCGCCCACGAGGATTCCCGGCCATGAGCGTTGTCCATGTCGAGACCGGACGCCATCTCTACGGCGGCGCGCTGCAGGTGCTCTACCTGGCCCAGGGCCTGGAGGAACGCGGCGTGCGATCGGTCCTCATGGCGCCGCGCGGTTCCGAGATCGCCGCCGCCGCCCGGCAACGCTGGCTGCGCGTGGAGGAGTTTCCCTTCCGGGGCGAAGCCGATCCGACCGCACTTGCCCGGATGGCCTGGCGCTTCAGCCGCCGGGACGTCGAGATCGTCCATCTGCACTCGAGGCGCGGCGCCGACACCCTGGGCGGATTGGCCGGCACGGTGGCGCGGGCGCCACTGATCCTTACCCGGCGCGTGGACAACCCCGAGGCCGCATGGGCCGTTCCCGCCAAGTACGCCCTCTACCGGCGCGTCATCGCCATCTCCGGCGCGATTCGCGATGTGTTGATCGGCCAAGGGGTTGCCCCGGAGCGCATTTCCCTTGTCCATTCCGCGGTCGATGCCGCCGGGTGGCTGGACCCATGCAGCCGCACCGAGCTCCATCGTGAATTCGAGCTGCCGTCCGGGGGCGCCGCCGGGGCCATGGTCGCGCAGTTCGTGCCGCGCAAAGGGCACTGGGTGCTGATTCACGCGTTGGCCATTCTGAAGAGCCGGGGATGCAAGGCGGCGGTCGTCCTCTTTGGGCGGGGACCGATGCGCGAGACGGTCGCCGCGCAGGCGCGGTCGCTCGGGGTGGAGGAGATGATTCGGTTTGCGGGATATCGCACCGATCTGCACAGGTGGCTGGGCGCCTTCGACTTCTGCGTTCACCCGGCGCTGATGGAGGGGCTGGGCGTGGCCGCGCTGCAGGCGGGCGCCGCAGGACTTCCGGTGGTGGGCGCGCGGGCGGGGGGCATTCCGGAGGTGGTCGCCGATGGAGAAACCGGGATTCTGACGCCGCCCGAGGACGCGGGTGCGCTGGCCACCGCGATGGCCCAACTGATCAACGATCCGGGAGCCGCGCGGAAGATGGGGAAGCGTGCCCGCGATCGGATCGAGTCGCGCTTCTCGGTGGACTCGATGGTGGAGGGGAACCTGGCGGTCTACCGCGAGGTGGTGCGCGCCCGAAAGGCGGTCGCCGGATGAACCGGGGTCGCGAGGGCCGGATGCGGAGGATGGGTTTGCCGCGCGTTCGCCCTTTTTCGCGCCTTCACCCCTTTTCCTGCGGAGACGCCGATCCTCGCGCGAACGCCATCGCCGCCAGACCTCGCGCACCGTGACCGTCGGCGTCGTTCTCAGCACCTATCAGTCGCCTCGCTGGCTGGAAAAGTCGCTGTGGGGATACCTGCACCAGTCGCACCGCAACTTCCGGATCGTGATTGCCGACGACGGATCGACCGCCGAGACCGCCGCGGTCATTCGCCGCTACGCCGCCGAGGGGCTGTCGCTTCGCCGGGTGTGGCACGTGGACCGCGGGTTCCGCAAGTCCCGGATCCTGAATCGCGCAATTCTCGCCGCCGAGGCCGACTACCTGATCTTCTCGGACGGAGACTGCATTCCGCACCGGGACTTCGTGGCCGTTCACATCGCATTGGCCGCTCCGGGCCGTTTTCTCTCGGGTGGTTATGTCAAGTTGCCGATGGAGGCCAGCCGCGCCATCGCCCGCGCCGATGTGGCGACCGGTCGCGCCTTCGCGGTTCCCTGGCTGCGGTCGCAGGGCGCGCGCAACCTTCGTCGAATGGCCAAGCTGGCCGTGCCGGGGTGGGCCCGCGCCGCCGCCGATCTCCTGACCACGACCCGCGCAAGCTGGAATGGCCACAACGCCTCCGGGTGGCGCAGCGACCTGGTCGCCGCCAACGGCTTCGACGAGCGGATGGGGTACGGCGGCCAGGACCGCGAACTCGGCGAACGCCTCGAGAACGCGGGAATTCGCGGGAAGTGCATTCGCTACCGCGCATTGTGCGTGCATCTGGACCACGCGCGCGGCTACTCGGAACTGCGCTCGATCCGCAGAAACCGGTCGATTCGGCGCCACACGCGCGCCGGGCGAGTCACGCGGACCCCCCATGGCATCTCCTCCCTCTCCCCTCTTGACGCGCCCGCACCGGAGCGGCCGGATAGATTGACCAACCAGTAGATTCGGGTATGTCGGAACCGGACCGAATCGCACCCTGTGAAGACCGCAAGGACACCCATCATGACCCGACGCATCCTCCCCGCCGCGCCCCTTCTCGCCGCCCTTCTCGCGCCCGTCGCGCTCCTCGCCCAACGCGGCCCCGGCGCCACCCCGCCACTCCCGACGATCGAAGACGCCACCGCCTCGATGGACCGGATGGACGGCTTCCTCCCCGTCCATTGGGATGACGACGCCGGCCGACTCTGGCTCGAGATCGACCGCTGGGACACCGATCTCCTGCACGCTTCGGGGATCGGCGCCGGCCTGGGATCCAACGACATCGGGATCGACCGGGGCCAGCTCGCGGGTTCGCGGGTGGTGCGCTTTCACCGCGTCGGGCCGCGCATCCTGATGGTTCAGCCGAACTACCGCTTTCGCGCCGGCAGCGAAAACCCCGCCGAACGCAAGGCGGTGGAAGACGCATTCGCGCCATCGACTCTCTGGGGATTCGAGGCCGCCGCGGCAACGGGATCGCGCGTACTGATCGACTTCACGCCCTTCCTGCTCCAGGACATCGCCGGATTCGCGAACCGCATGCGCCCGGGCAGCTACCGGCTGGATCCGACCCGCAGCACCGTCTATCTGCCGATGACGATGAACTTCCCCGAAAACACCGAGATGGAGGCTTCGCTGACCTTCGTGCGACAGGACGGCGGAGGCGGAGGCGGCTTCGGCGGCGGGGGCGGGGCATTCGAAGGGGTCGGCAATGTGGCGGCATCGGGCGCGGCAGCCACCATCCGAATGCACCATTCCTTCATTCAACTGCCCGAACTGGGGGAATACACGCCTCGCATGCATGATCCGCGTTCCGGGTACGGCGCAATGTCCTTCCAGGACTATTCGGTCCCCCTTGACGCCCCCATGACGCAGCGCTTCATCCGCCGCCACCGCCTCGAGAAGCGGGATCCGGGCGCCGCAATGAGCGAACCGGTCGAACCGATCGTCTACTACCTCGACCCGGGCACCCCCGAACCGGTCCGGTCCGCGCTCCTGGATGGGGCAAGGTGGTGGAACCAGGCCTTCGAGGCCGCGGGCTTCATCGACGCTTTCCGCGTGGAGATCCGCCCCGAGGATGTGAGCAGCCACGATGTGCGCTACAACGTCATCAACTGGGTGCACCGCTCCACGCGCGGCTGGAGCACCGGCGGGTCGATCACCGATCCGCGCACCGGCGAAATCCTCAAGGGGAATGTGACGCTGGGATCGCTGCGGGTCCGCCAGGACTATCTGATCGCCGAGGGTCTGCTGGCCCCCTACGAAAATGGCGACGAGGCGGTCCCCGAGATCGAGGAATGGGCGCTGGCGCGGATTCGGCAGCTCTCCGCGCACGAGGTCGGGCACACCCTGGGGCTGGGCCACAACTACTACGACAGCGATGCCGGGCGCATCTCGGTGATGGACTATCCGCACCCGCTGATCACCCACGACGACGCCGACTTCGACTTCTCCGAGGTCTACGATGTGGACATCGGCGAGTGGGACGAGGTCGCGATTCGCTACGGCTACACGCACTTCCCGCCGGGAACCGACGAGGCCGCGGAGCTGGACCGGATTCTGGACGAGGCCTGGGAGGAAGATGTGCGCTACTTCAGCAACCAGGACGTCGCCGTGCATGCGCGAACGGATCAATGGTCGAACGGAACCGACGCCGGAGCCGAACTCGACCGGATGCTCGATCTGCGGCGCGTCTCGCTGGACCGCTTCGGCGAACGCGCGATCCGCACGGGCAGGCCCCTGGCGCAGATGGAAGAGGTGCTCGTGCCGCTCTACCTGCATCATCGCTACCAGGTGACCGCCGCCGCATCGGTGCTGGGCGGACTGCACTACAGCTACGCCATGCGCGGCGACGGCCTCGACCCCCGCCGCCCCGCCTCCGCCGCCGAACAGGGACGCGCGCTGAACGCTCTGGTCCGTTCGCTGCAACCGTCGGAGCTCGCCCTCCCCTCCCCCGTCCTCGAACGGCTGCCGCCCCGTCCCTCCGGCTACGGCCGCACCCGGGAACTCTTCCCCCGCTATACCGGCGGCGCCTTCGACGTGATCTCTCCCGCGGTCGTCGCGGCGGGGCATGTGGTCGGCGATGTCCTCAATCCGGCGCGCGCGGCCCGGCTGGTGGAGCAGGCGGCCCTCGACCCCTCGCTGCCCGATCTTCGCGAGGTCGTCGGCGCGCTCCTCGCGGTGGCCGAACCGAATGGCAGCGATTCCCGCTACGAGGCCGAGCTCAGGCGCGCGATCACGCGTGTGGTTGCGGAAGGGGTGATGGGACTCGCGGACGGCGCCCCGATGCCGCAGGTGCGCGCGGTGGCCGAACAGCAACTGGCCGGACTGGAGGAACGTGCCGAAGCGCTGGCCGGAACCGACGACGACCAGGGTGCCCACTTTGCGCTGCTGGCGGCGGATATCGCCCGCTTCCGGGCCCGCCCCCACGAAGGCTGGTCGCCCACCGTCACGCCGAATCCGCCTCCGGGGGCCCCGATCGGTTCTCCGGCGCGCGACTGGATCGGTGGAGCGCTCCTGGCGGAGGACCGCGATGGCCCGGCGCGCGCAGGCGGCTTCACCGGTGCGCTTTCGCCCTGGCTGGACGGCCCGCTTCCCTTCTGTTCCCACGGCAAGGGAGGAGGATAGCCCGCACTTCCTGGGGGACAGCCGCCCGGACAGGGCTACCCAAAGCGGTCGATCACATTCACGCCCAGAACGGCGTAGTCGTCCATTCCCCGAAGGATCTTCACCCCCTCCTCCAGGGTAACGGTGCGGGTCACCAGACTGGCGAGATCCACCGCGCCGGAGGCGGCCATCCGCAGCATCCGGTCATATTCCCACGCCTGCAGGCCATGGCTTCCCAGCAGCTCCAGCTCCCACCCGATCACCCGCTCCCAGGGGACTCCCGCGCGGCGATGTTCGCCGGTCATGAGGCCGATCTGCACATGACGTCCGCGACGCCGCAAGGAGGACACCGAGTTGAAACAGGTCTCGCCATGACCGAGCGCGTCCAGGGAAACGTGCACGCCCCCGCCGGTGATCTCGCGAATCGCCTCCGGCACGCTCCCCGACCGCCGCGCATTCACCGTCCACCCCGCCCCCGCCCTCCGCCCCAGCTTCAGCGCCTCGTCGCGGATATCCACCGCCACGACATTGGCCCCCAGCGCCCGCGCGATCATGATCGCCGCCAACCCCACCCCGCCGCATCCGTGCACGGCCACCCAGTCCCCCGCCGTCACCCGTCCCTGCGCCTGCACCGCCCGGAAGGAGGTCGCGAACCGGCAACCCAGGCTCGCGGCGGTCACGAAGTCCATCTCCTCGGGGAGTGGGGCCAGCGTCAGATCCGCGCGCCGCAACGCCACCCGTTCGGCAAATCCACCCCAACCATGGAAACCCGGCTGGAACTGGCGCGGGCAGACCTGCTGGTCCCCGGCCAGGCAGCGCCGGCAACGTCCGCACCCGGCAATGAAGGGCACCGAAACCCGGTCGCCCCGGCGCCACCGCCGCACACCCCGCCCGACCTCCTCGACCACGCCGGCGATCTCGTGACCGGGCACATGCGGCAGGACAATGTCGGGATCATGACCCACCCAGCCGTGCCAGTCGCTGCGGCAGATGCCGTTGGCCTCGACGCGAAGCACCACTCCGTCGGGCGCGGGCTCCGGATCCGGCACCGACTCGATCTCGATCGGCCCCCGGTAGGCTCTGTAGATGGCTGCTCTCACTTCGATTCCCTCCCTGGCGTTTCCGGTGGGCGAAGGCAGTCCCTGGACGCGACGCCGGTTTCCGACAGCCGCGATCCGGGTCCTGCCCGGGGGATACCTGGGCCGCGGCCCACCCCTCCCGCTGTTCCGGGTTCCCGCGGGCCGATGTATCATACACCGTCTCCAACTTCAACGGGCGATCCGCGCATCGCCGAATGATCCAACGCCCGCACCACGGGAGAACCAACGGAGAGAACCGGAATGAACAAGACCGAACTGACACGGGAGCTGGCCCAACGCGCCGGCATCACTCAACTCGCCGCGGCAGATGTCGTGGACCACATCTTCAACCCCGATTTCGGGATCATCGCCGACGAGCTCCACGACGGCGGCAAGGTCACCATCGGCGGATTCGGGATTTACGAAACCCGCCAGCGCGCCGCGAGAACGGGACGCAATCCGCGCACCGGCGAGGCCATCGAGATTCCGGCCAAGCGGTTCCCGGCCTTCCGCGCGGCGAGGAACCTCAAGGACCGGCTCGAGTAGCGAAGAGGCGCGGGCGGCGGCCGGAGGCGCGAAGTGGGAGAGGTCGTTCCGGCGATCATCGGCGAGGTGGTGATTCTCGTCCTCGTCGTGGCGGTGGTCTGGGCGGTTCTGCGCGAGTTCGTGCGGGCCGCGATCCGGATTGTGGTGGTGGTCGCGATCCTGACCACGATCGCCATCTGGCTCGGCCTCCTCGACCGCACCCTCGTCATGGACGGTCTCGTGGCCGTGGGCGAATGGGTGATGAGTCTCTTCGCGCCGGTACGCGACTGGTTCGGGTCCGCGACGGGCGCGTGAGGGCGGTCGTCGCGGTCCTCCTGGCCGGAGCCGCCGCCGCTTGCGCCTCGGCCCCCCATTCGGATTCCTCCTCCGCGCCGGCTCCCGATTTCGATCCCTCGGGGCGCTATGCCGTCACCATGTCCTCGGCCACGATGGTGTCGGAGGGCGGGATGGAGATATCCCTGCTGCGCGGCGGGCATGGAGGCACCCTTGCCGTCGGCGGCACCCGGGCGATCATCGTCGCGGTCGAGGCGGACGCCGACCAGATGACGGTGGAAGCGGTGGCGGAGGGCGGCAGACTCATCCTTCGGCTTGCGCGCGATGGCGAGACCTTTTCGGGAAACTGGGTCCTGGGCAGCCAGCGCGGCACGGTGGCGGCGCGGCGACTGCCCGGGTCCCCCAATCGAGGCTACCCCTCCCCTTCCACCGGAAGATCGTCGCGCCCGCCCCACTCCGCCCACGAGCCATCGTAGATCGCCACATCGCCGTAGCCGTCGCGCGCCATGAGCCAGGCGAAGGCGCAGGCGCTGGTCCCCGAACCGCAGCTCCCGATCAGCTTCCGCGCCGGATCGACCCCCGACTCCGCCAGAATCCGCCGGAACGCCGCCGCATCGACCGCCAGACCGGTTGCAGGTTCGACCAGCTCCGGATACGGCACATTGCGGCTGCCGGGGATATGGCCGCGCCGCAGCCCCGCCCGAGGTTCCGGATCGCGCCCCGCGAAGCGACCGGGCGGCCGCATGTCCACGATCTGAAGGTCGTCGCGTCCGATCGCCGCGCGCACTTCGTCGAGGCCGCGGACAAGGCGGGGGCGGGGGCGCGGGTGGAAGGAAGGGCTCCCCTCCGGGCGAGGATCGGCTTCCTCAACCGCGGCGGGGCCGGGGCCGCACCCCTCCGGCGCACCGCCCTCGACCGGGTGACCGGCGGCGATCCACTGTCCCAGACCGCCGTCCAGAACCGCCACGCCGTCGTGCCCGAAGTAGCGGAAGTTCCACCACACCCGCGCCGCGCTGAGGTTGACCCCCGAGGCGTCATAGACCACCACGGACGAGCCATCGGACACCCCGACCGCCTCGGCGCAACGTCGGAAGTGCTCCGGTGCGGCGACCGTGTGCGGCAGCTCCGCGCCGGGGTCGCTGCAGGCGTCGACGTCGAAGAAGCGCGCGCCGGGAATGCGCCGTTCCACGAACTCGGCGGCCGGATCGCGCCCCGATCCCGGCAGGTACCAGGAGCCGTCCAGGACGACGAGACCGCTCCGGTGGAGACGGGCGGCGAGCCAAGCCGCGCTGACGGCGGGGCCGGGAAGGGTGGGGGCGGGGGAATGGGGCATGGCGGGGGTGGTTGGGGGGGTTGGGGAAAGCGTTCGCGAACAGGAGGTTGGGACGCGGCGCGCCTTGAGGAAGAAACCGGGGGGTCGCGCGCGCACCCGGTGTCTTGCGGCAGCTCCCCGGGCCGGCCCGCGCAGGGGCCGGAGGGAGCCCCGCATGGAGCCGGTCCTGGACACCCGGGAGAAGGTGCGGCGGGAGCGGCGGAGTGGGAAGGGGGCGACCCGGGATTGACCGGGGCCGCATCCTCTCGGTAGCGTTCGCGCCCCAATGACCCTCCCGCCCCGACGATTCCCCGAAGATGGAGCCCGCACCCCGTGAGCGACAAGGCAAAGCCGAACCCCCATTCCTCGCGCCACCCGCTCGCGCAACCGGGCGGGACCGCGAGATCGCGTCGGCTCAGCGACCTGCCGCGACGCGACCGGCCGATCTGTCCCCAACGCACCGCATCGCTCCCTCCCCTGGATTCGGTTCCGAAACTCCGCCGCCAATCGGCACTCCGGGGACCAAGCCTGGCCAACCATGCGAGAAATGGGGGCTAAGCTCGGGCGGGACCGCGTCTGGCGCGAGGCCCGCGAGATCATCCGGCGCTACCGGCGGCGCATCGCGCTCGGCCTCTTCGTGATGGCGGTGGGCCGCATCGCGGGCATGGCGGTCCCGGCCTCGTCCAAGTTCCTCATCGACAATGTCATCGGCGAGGCCCGCGGCGATCTCCTCCTTCCCCTGGCGCTGGCGGTCGCGGCGGCGGCGCTCCTGCAGGGCGCCAGCTCCTTCGCGCTCTCGCAGATCCTGGGCGTCACCGCGCAGCGCGCCATCACCGAGATGCGCAAGACCGTGCAACGCCATGTCGCCCGGCTTCCTGTCAACTACTTCGATTCCACCAAGTCCGGGGTCCTCATTTCGCGCATCATGACCGACGCCGAGGGGATCCGCAACCTCGTCGGAACCGGGCTTGTGCAGCTCACCGGCGGCATCCTCACCGCCATCCTCTCGCTCTGCGTCCTCCTCTATCTCAACTGGTCGCTCACCCTCTACACGGTCGTCGTCCTGATCGTCTTCGGCGGCGCGATGGCCTTCGCCTTCCGTCGCCTGCGGCCCCTCTTCCGCAAACGCGGCCGCATCAACGCCGAGGTCACCGGACGGCTGGGCGAGAGTCTCGCGGGGGTGCGCATCGTCAAGGCCTACACCTCGGAACGCAAGGAGAATCTGGTCTTCGCGCGGGGAGCGCACCGGCTCTTCCGCAATGTCGCCAAGTCGGTGACGGGCGTTTCCGGGCTGACGGCCTTTTCGTCGGTGGTGATGGGCGCGGTCGGGCTGGTCATGGTGCTGCTGGGCGGCTCGGCGGTGCTGGCCGGCGAGATGAGCCTTGGGGACCTGATCATGTACATCTTCTTCACCGGCTGGATGATCAGTCCGCTGGTGCAGATGGCCTCGATCGGCACCCAGATCACCGAGGCCTTCGCCGGGCTGGACCGGATCCGCGAGGTGCGGGCGCTGGCCACCGAGATCGACGATGACGACGACCGTTCCGCGCTGGACGGGGTGAAGGGCCGCATCGACTTCGAAGATGTGTGGTTCTCCTACCAGGAGGGGGTCCCGGTCCTGCGCGGCATCTCGCTCGAGGCGCCGCCGGGGTCGACCACCGCGCTGGTGGGCTCGTCGGGTTCGGGAAAGAGCACTCTGGCCAGCCTCGTGCTCGCCTTCAACCGGCCCGATTCCGGACGCATCCTGGTCGACGGGCGGGATCTTGCGGGACTTCGCCTGGAGGACTACAGGCGCCAGGTGGGGGTTGTGCTCCAGGACAATTTCCTCTTCGACGACACGGTGGAAGCCAATATTCGCTACGGGCGCTCGGGCGCGACGCGGGCGGATGTGGTGCGGGCGGCCAGGCTGGCGAACTGCCACGACTTCATCGGCGACTTCCCCGATGGCTATGAGACGGTGATCGGCGAACGGGGGGTGAAGGTGTCGGGAGGACAGCGCCAACGCCTCTCGATTGCGCGCGCAATCCTGGCCGATCCGAGGATTCTGGTTCTGGACGAAGCGACCTCGAGCCTGGATTCGGAGAGCGAGGCCCGCATTCAGGAGGGACTTCGGGCACTGCGCGCCGGCCGCACGACCTTCGTAATCGCGCACCGCCTGTCGACGATCCGCAGCGCCGACCAGATCCTGGTGATCGAGGAGGGACGGGTGGTGGAACGCGGCGCCCACGCCGAACTGATGGCGCTCGGAGGGCGCTACCGCGAACTGCACGACCGCCAGCACAAGCTGGAAATGAACCGCTTCGTCAATCCGGGGGAGGAGCTGGCCGACATCTCGCGCGCCGCGGCGACAACGGCCCCATGACCGCGCCGCGGCACCGGCAATATGGCACGAGCGGCGCGGAGGACTTCTATTGTTGCTGTCGATTGCGTTGATGTCGATCGCGGACAACGCCGGGAAGGAAGGGAATCATGAGACTGCGGACCACCGGGTTGCAGGGAGCGGAAGCGCCATCGTCCGAGCGCCGAATCGCGCGGCACGGTGCGGCGGTCGCCCTCTTCGCGCTTCTCCTTTGCGCCTGCGATTTCAACTCTCCGGCAATCAGTCGGCTCCCGAGCAGCCACCTCGAGCTGGTCGACCTCTTCGAGAAGTGGCGGGAGTTCGCGGCGCCGAACTACGTGGGCGGCGTACCCGACTATTCGGCCGGCGCGATGGCGGTGCAGCAGGCCGAGCTTGCGATGTGGCGCGCGCGCCTCGATGCCATCGATCCCTCCTCCTGGCCGATCTCGCAACAGATCGACTGGCACCTCGTGCGCGCCGAGATGAACGGACTGGACTTCGACCACCGGGTGCGGCGGCCCTGGGCCCGCGATCCCGCCTTCTATGCCAGCATCCACATGGCCGAGAGCGACGTTCCCGCGCATGAGGGTCCGACAATCCACAGTTGGATCGATCTGTGGACCTACAGCTACCCGCTCTCGCCCGAAGACGCCGCCGAGCTGGCCGAGCGAATCGGCGCCATTCCCGAGCTCCTCGATCGCGCGCGGGACAATCTCACCGGCGACCTGACCGGCGACGCCCACGACCTCTGGGTGGCGGGACTCCGCTCCTTCCGGTCCCAGGCCGCCAACCTCGAGACCCTTGCCGAACGGGTTTCCGGCGCCAGTCCGGAGCTCGACCGCGCAATCGCCGACGCCACGCGCGCCACCGACGCCTTCCACGACTGGATCGCCCACCTTGCCCCGTCCAGGACCGGCGCCTCGGGGGTGGGACGCGACAACTACACCTGGTACATGCAGAATGTGCACCTGGTCCCCTTCTCCTGGGAGGCACAGGTCGCGCTGATGAAGCGGGAGCTTGCGCGCGCCCACGCTTCGCTTCGCCTGGAGGAGCACCGCAACCGCGACCTCCCCGAGTTGCCGCGCATCGCCAGCGCCGCGGAGTACAACCGTCGCCTCAACCAGGCCGTCACCGAGTACATGCGCTTCCTGGAGGAGGAGGAAATCCAGACCGTTCAGCCCTGGATGGACCCGGCCCTGCGCGCGAAAAACGGGAGCTTCACCCCTGCGGGGCCCGACGAGATCCGCAACTTCTTCAGCGAGGTCAACTACCGCGATCCGGTCGTCATGCGGACGCATCTCCACCACTGGATCGAGCTTGCCACGATGCGAGAGGCGCCGCACCCGAGCCCGATCCGCAGAGTCCCCCTTCTCTTCAATATCTGGGACGGCCGCTCCGAGGGACTGGCGACCGGCATGGAGGAGATGATGATGCACGCCGGTCTCTTCGACGCAAAGCCGAGGTCGCGCGAACTGGTCTGGATCATGCTGGCCCAGCGAGCCGCCCGGGCGCTGAGCGGACTGTACCTGCACGGCGACGTCTTCGACATGGAGGAAGCGGTCGAACACGCCACCACCTGGACCCCGCGCGGCTGGCTCCCCGACGCGGATCTGGTTCGCAACGAACAGCATCTTTATCTGCGACAGCCAGGCTACGGCACCAGTTATGTCACCGGGAAAATTGAGATCGAAGAACTGATGGGGGCATGGGCTCTTCGGCAGGGACCCGATTTTTCGGTCACGCGCTTCTTCGACGGATTCTTCGCCTCCGGCGTGATTCCGGTGGTGCTCGCGCGGTGGGAGATGACCGGCGAAAAACACGAAATCCTGGTCTTGAACTGAGCTCTCGAATCGACTCGCCCGCCGGTGAAATTTGCCTCCGGGGGATTTGCAGTCTATCCTTTGTGTTGACGCGGCTTCCGCATCCCGTCCTGGATACGCCGTCCGCAGGATCGCGCAGCCGCATGAACCCCAAATTCGGAGTTGAACTCATGCGCCGCCGCGACTTTATCAGGACCGGAACCGTTTCGGGGCTGGTTGCCGGAAGTGGATTCGCCGCCGGAGGTGGAATCCTGGCCGGGAGCGCCGGTCCGCTGACCGCCGCGCCGGGTCGCCGGAGCACCAATGGCGCCGTCCGCCTGAACTCGAACGAGAACCCGTTGGGGATTTCGCCCGCCGCCCGCGAAGCCGTGCTCGAGGCGCTGGTCCTGGCCAACCGCTACCCCTCCGATCAGCACGCCGAGGTGGTGGCGAAGCTGGCCGCCGCGCACGAGGTGGCCGAAAACCAGATCGTGATGGGAACGGGTTCGGCCGAGGTGCTCCAGATGGTGGTGCAGGCCTACGCCGCCCCGCGCGCAAAGCTCGTCATGGCCGATCCGACCTACGAAGCGGTCACCAACTACCAGCGCACCGAGGCCTACGAGCTGGTGAAGGTGCCCCTCACGGCAAGCTACGAGCACGACCTGGACCGCATGCGCGAGGCCGCCGAGGGTTCGGGACACCCGGCCCTGGTCTATCTCTGCAATCCCAACAATCCCACCGCCACCGTCACGCCGAGCGCCGACATCGACGCCTGGATCGCCGACGCGCCCGAGCACGTCTTCTTCCTCTCCGACGAGGCCTACATCGAGTATGTGGAAGACGACCGGATGTGGAGTTCGCTCCCCTGGATCGAGAAGAAGCGCAACCTGGTCGTGGTCCGCACCTTCTCGAAGATCTACGGGATGGCCGGCCTCCGTCTCGGCTACGGAATCGCCCACCCGGACACCGCAGCGCGCCTGGCCGACTTCGCTTCGCGCAACAACGTCAACCAGATCGCGCTGGCCGCGGCCGGGGCATCCTTCCGCGACGAGGAGCTGATCGGAAAGAGCATCGCCGTCAATCGCGAGGCCCGCGAGATGGTCGAAGCGACACTGGACGAGCTCGGACTGGAGCGGATGCCGACGCAGGCCAACTTTCTCATGCACCGCATCAGCGGCGACCTTGCCACCTATCGAAACCGAATGGCCGAAGCGGGGTTCCTCGTGGGACGGGACTTTCCGCCGAAGCTGGACTGGAACCGCCTCTCCTTCGGGCTGCCCGAAGACATGGGGCGTTTCTGCGACACCCTGCGGGATTTCCGCGGGAAGGGATGGATCTAGAAGACGGGAGTCGATCACGGTCCGGTCCGCTCGCCGGACATTCCGCGGGACCTTTCGCGGCGTGACGCCCCGTGGCACCAACCAAGGAGGAGAACATGACACGAGCAATCGTTGTTGCAGGACTTCTGGTCCTCGCACAGACCGCTCCGGCGGCGGCCCAGGGTACGCTGCGCGGAATGGTGACGCACGCCGGGACCGGAGGCGCGCTCGCCGGTGCGCAGGTGACCCTCACCGGACTCGACATGGGCGCCAGCACCAACCCCTCGGGCACCTATGAGATCAACGGGATTCCCGCGGGAACCCACAACGTCGAGATCGTCCTGATCGGCTACCAGACGGAGCGGCGCTCGGTCACGATCTCCGACGGAGGAACCGCCACCCTGAATGTGGCGCTCTCGGTGGGCGCAGTCGCGATCGAAGGACTGGTCGCGGTCGGCAGCCGGGCGCAACCCAGGACCGTGACCGAGTCACCCGTACCGGTGGATGTGATCCCGACCAGCGAGATCGTGCGGCAGGGCGACACCGACTTCGCCAACCTGCTGCGCAATGTGGTCCCCTCCTTCAATGTGAACATCCAGCCGATCAGCGACGCGGCCACCTTCGCGCGGCCCGCCAACCTGCGAGGGCTGGCCCCGGACCACACGCTCGTGCTCGTCAACGGGAAGCGGCGGCACCGCACGGCGGTCATCACCTGGTACGGGAACGGCCTGGCCGACGGCTCCCAGGGCCCGGACATCGCGCTCATTCCCGGGATGGCGCTGGAACAGGCCGAGGTCCTTCGCGACGGGGCGGCCGCGCAGTACGGTTCGGACGCGATCGCGGGCGTCATGAACTTCGTGCTGAAGAACGACCGCTCCGGCGGCTCGCTCGAGATCAAGACCGGCGCCAACCTCCTGGCCGACCCAACCGCGCAGTTCGACGACGGATCGATCCCGGGCGACGGCGAGATGTACGCAATCAGCGGCAACGTCGGCCTTCCCCTGGGCGAGAACGGCTTCCTCAACCTGACCGGCGAGTTCGGCAACACCTGGGCCACCGACCGGGCCACGCAGCGCAACGACGCGCTGGCGCTGATCGCGGGCGGCAACACGAGCGTTCGCAATCCGGCGCAGATCTGGGGGGCGCCCCGCGTCTTCGACGAGCTCAAGCTGTGGGCCAACGCCGGGTCTCTCGTCGGCGAGGACATGCAGTGGTACGCGCACGGCAACTATGTGAGCAAGCAGGTCGAGGGCGGCTTCTACTTCCGGAATCCGGGCACCCGCAGCGGGGTCTTCGGGACCACCAGGGACGATGGCCAGCGGATTCTGCTGATCGGCGACCTCACACCCGGCGACGGCGTCGGTTGCCCCGAGGTAACGGTCACCGGCGATGGGGTGGTGACGGACCAGGCGGCGCTGAATCAGGTTTTCAGCGATCCCAACTGCTTCAGCTTCCGCGAACTCTTCCCCGGCGGCTTCACTCCGCAGTTCGGCTCGTATGTGATGGACGCCTCGGCGGTGACGGGACTGAAGGGCGGGACCGGCGATCTGACCTGGGACGCGAGCGCGGCCTGGGGCAAGTCCAACATGGACTTCTACATGTACAACACGGTGAACGCTTCGCTGGGGCCGGACCAGCCCTGCGCCGACGAGAGCCGGAATCTGTCGCATGTGGTGCCGAACCAGCCCTGCACCCCCTGGTTCAATCCGGGGATCTACGACCAGCAGGAGACCAACCTGAATGTGGATCTCTCCTATGCCGTGAACGACCGGGTGAATCTGGCGGGCGGCGGCGAATGGAGGAACGAGCGCTTCGAGATCATTCCGGGCGACCGGCCCTCGTGGACGGAGGGGCCGCTGGCGAACCAGGGCTTCACGCCGGGCTCGAATGGCTTCACCGGCTTCGGGCCGCTGACCGAGGGCATCTGGAACCGCAACAACTTCGCGGCCTACGGCGATCTGGAGATCCGCGAGCCCGACGGCGCCTGGACCTTCGGGGTGGCGGGACGCTTCGAGAACTTCTCGGACTTCGGCACGACGATCAACGGCAAGGTGGCCGGACGGATCAGCCTGTCGGAGGAGTTCGGGCTGCGGGCGAGCGCGAGCACCGGCTTCCGCGCGCCGACGCCGGGCCAGCAGAACGCCTTCAACATCTCGACGATCTACGATCCGGCGATCATGGACCTGACGAACAACGGGACGATCCCCTCGACTTCGCCGCTGGCGATGAGGTTCGGGGGAGAGGCGCTGAAGCCGGAGACCTCGATCAACATCGCGGCGGGGGCGGTCTACGACGACGGGCCCTTCAGCTTCTCGATGGACTACTTCCAGATCGACGTGTCGGACCGGCTGACGACGAGCGCGGACCGTTCGCTCACCGTGGAGGAGATTCGGCAACTGGAACAGGAAGGGATTATCCGGGAAGGCGGGGTGCTGGCGCGCTTCCGCTTCTTCATCAACGACTTCGCGACCACGACGCGCGGGATCGATCTGGTGGGCGCCTATGAAATCGAGGGGGCGAGCGGTTCAACCACCACCTTCTCGAGCGCCTGGAACTGGACTTCGACATCGGTGACCGACTTCAATCCGGGGACGTTGACCGACAGCCGGATCCGGATCCTGGAGGAGGGGCTGCCCAACATCCGCGGCAGCGTGACGATGAATCACATGACCGGGGGCGGCATGCGCTTTCTGGTGCGGGCGAGCCACTGGGGCGGCTACTACGACGGCGAGCAGCCCTACTACGAGAGCAGCCCGAGCGAGACGATCGACTATCCGTCGCGCATTCTGTTCGACCTCGAGATGGCGCGCAACTTCGGCGACAACTGGACGATGACGGTGGGCGGCCAGAACGCGCTCAACACCTTCCCGGAGGAGTATCCGGGGGCGGCGGCGGGCGTCGGCAACCGCTACGGCCAGTTCACCCCCTTCGGGTTCAACGGCGGCTTCTACTACAGCAGACTGAGCTACAGTTGGTAGGACGCAGGCAGGGCGAAGGCCGGAGACCGTTGCTCCGGCCCCGGCCCTGACATCACGCGGCCCCGGCCCGGCGCTGACGCGCCGGGCCGGGGCCGTCTCCTTATGTCATCGGGAGCGTGTGATTGGGCGCGAATGGGCCCGCCCCCCCGGTTCCGGCCCCTGCGCGGGCCGGCCCGGGAGTTCGCCGCACGGAACGGGTGCGCGCGCACCCCCCCCTCTGTCTTTTTTTCGTCTTTGGTTTTCGCTGGACGCCACTGTCGCTGGACGCCCCGGCTTCCCAACCGGATCGCCTTTCAGGTCCTTTCGGCGCTCCCCGGCTCCCCGGCCAGGCGTCTGAGCGCCTCGCGCGCCTGCTCGTTCCCCTTCTCCGCCGCCCGCTCATACCACATTCGCGCACGGGTCAGGTCACGCGCCACACCGCGTCCGGCCTCGAATGCCTCGCCCAGCCGCAACTGCGTGATCGCGTCACCCTCTGCCGCCGCCCGCGTCCACCATTCGACCGCGCGCCCGGCATCCTCGGCCACGCCGCGCCCCTCCGCGTACTGGTTCCCCAGCACGTGCGCCCCCAGCACATGTCCCCGTTCGGCCGCCCGTCGGTGCCAGATCGCCGCCCGCGCTGGATCGACCGGCGCGCCCAGCCCCTCGTCGTAGGCGGTCCCCATCAAAAAAACGGCCTCCAGCACACCCGACTCCGCCGCGCGCCGCACTCGCCGGATCACTGAACCCGCCAGCTCTCGCGCTCGCTGCTCGTCGCGTGCAAATCCCATGCGTCCGGTCGAATGAACCCGCGCCAGCCACATGAGCGCGAGGGGGCCGCCACCCGCCACCGCTTCTTCCAGGAGTTCCCGCGCGCGCGCATCGTCCACGGCGCCCGCCACGCCGGTGTAGTGGTCGATCGCGGCGACGAGGACCGGGCCGGGGGTGGGAGGCTGGGCGACGCAGGCAGCGAGGAGGAGGGTCGCGGCGGCGGCGAGTCCGGCAATCTGTGGGCAAGCATCGAGCGACATCTTCCGCGGACCGTTCGGCATCATCGTTGACCGGAGCTGACACGCAGCGCGCAGGGTCGCCAGTTTCGAGTCCAGTGCTGATCGGTTTGTACATGATCGGGGCGCACGCTCTTGCAGATGTTGCGGGCGAAATCCGCCGATGCGAATCCTTCCGCAACGCGCACCACGACACCCTCGCGCTCGCCGCCCAGCACCGAGGGCTTCCGTTGCTCGCGGTCGATGAAGCGTCGCAACTCGGCGACGGAAGCGAACTCGCCGCGGTGGAGGACCGGGACGACGGGAATGCGCCGCTCCCCTGCATAGGCTTCCAGCTCCCGCATGGAGAGAAAGTCCCCGGCTGAAGTGCGCAAGGCGAATGCGCGGAAGGTCTCGTCTTCGCGGACCGGCCCATACTCGATGCTGTGGACGCCATAGATGTCCTCGCCATGGAGATGGAGCTCCGGCTCGGTCACCTTCCACGCATGGTGCTTCTTGACCATCGCCATCCACTTGTTGGCGGATTCGGTCGCCACCGAACGGCCGTACACCTTGCCCCGGTGGATCAGGACGTTGCTTCCATCGATCTTCTCGGTCACGATCACCGGCCGCCCCACAAACCACGGGGGATCGGGGTGCACGGCATCGCCGCGGCCGATTGTGGGCGAGTGCGGCCAGTAGGGGGTGCGGGGGTATTTCAGGTGGCTGGACGGCATGATCGGTGGTACCCCGCCTAATCGCGAACGGCGTGCTGAGGACACAACTGCCTTACCGCTACACCGAGCCGGTCGGTCAGTGCACGGTGTTCCACCCAATCGGAATCCGTGGCATTCAGAATCCCGGCATCGGCCTTCACGGCAACGGCCAGGAACTTCGCGTCCTTTTTCAGGTTGCTCGGCGGAAGGCCCGGATCAACAAAGTCGCGCCCCTCGCGGTCATTGGGATCGCGGAGCGTGACCGGAGTGATTCGGACCCTTCTCCGGTCGCCCATCGTCCGGCAGACTCGCTTGAAGAATACCGTGCCGGGTCCGTCCTGTCCCTTCCTCATTCGAACCCTCTGTTGGTACTCGCCCAGGATGAGGTACTGATCGTCAATGCACACGATTCCGTTGCTGGCAAGTCGCCGAAGTTCCTCCACACATGCGAGTTGACAATCGGCGTCCGCATGGGTACCGACACCGTTGGCCGCAACGAGAACGTTGGTGTCCACGACCATCCCGCGAGTCATGGCGCCGCGTCCGCAAGCTTGCGCCGCAAAGAAGCCGAACTGATCGCGGCGATCTCCTCCATCTCGTCCCCGAAGAAACCCTCGGGCCAGTTCTCGATCTCGCCCCAGCGATTGAGCTGGAGGTCCTCCAGCCGACCCACTCCGTGCCGCACTGAAGAGAAGTACAGGCGAACATCGTCCGACGAAATCTCGAACGGATTCGCCGGTCCCTTGCCGGGAACGCCCACCTCGCCCTCGGCGACGCGGCGCTGGAGTCGCTGAAGCAGATGCTGGCTGTGCGACTCGACGATGATCTGAAGCTTCCGATGTTTTGCGACGCAAAGAAGCAGGTCGGCCAGACGACTTTGGACCGCCGGGTGAAGGTGGATTTCCGGCTGCTCCAGCAGGACCACGGAGTGTTCCGGCACATAGTACAGGAGAACAAGGACCGGAAGAACCTGTGACACGCCGATTCCGACATCGGTCAGCGTGGTGGGCACTGCAGAAGCGTTCGTGCTCACGCGGGCCTTATAGAGATTGGATCCGGTTCCGATCTCCTCCATCGCGAAATGGTCAATCAACCCTAGCTCCCTGAGCCAATGCGCGATGATCTGCTCAAAGGGCTGGCGGTGAGCACGCGGTTTGAGCTGCCGTCTCTCCTCCTGCGCTCTGGCTGCCAGAATCGCGTCAATCGTACGCTCCCCACGAGGTCCTACATCCGCAGGACTCGCTCCGCTCCAATAGTATTGCCGCTGCGGGTAGTCTCGGAGCGGACCAAGATAGAAGATGCGGTCCATCAAGCTCTCGTAGGACAGCTCAAGATCGCTCAGGAAATCGGCGTCCTGGTAGGACCATCTGACCTCTTGTGGGAACGCGTGCGTCTTGACCGGAGGAGGAATGTTGAATGGGCGGCCCTGACTACGCTTCGGGGTACAGTCGCGGTCGTTCTTTGTGACTCTGAGTTCGTAGCTCTTCTGCCCGTTGGAAGGCAACAGCTCAAAGGTTGACCTGGCCTGGGACGAGCCAATACCGAATTCCAGGCGTCGCGCAAGGAGGGCGGACGACCGTTCAGGATCGGACAGGCCGACTTCGCATTGGATATCCAGATCCCGTCCCCGGAATCCGGTCAACTTTCCTTGCCGCGATTGTCGCGATTGCAACGAGAATCTCAGATCCTTCGGTGGCGACCAGGCAAGCTCCCATCCGATGTCGGCTCCGGGATCCCGGCGATGGACCACCTCCCGATAGCTTCCCAGATTTGCCAGGCTCTCGGGGCCGCCAAAATCAAGAACGATACGGCGGTCGGTTGCATCCTTGGTTTGTTTCAGGAGTAGCAGGAACTGAATGATGCTGCTCTTGCCCGCGCTGTTGCCCCCGAAAATGCCTGTAACGGGGGCAAAGATCGCCTCAAGCTCCCTCCAGACCTTGAAGTTCGTCAGATGCAGCTTCCTGATCACGGTGTCTCTCCCACTGATCGTTGAATCAGCGTACGCCACCCGGATGCGTCGCAACGGTGCAACATACGCACACCCCTCACCCCAAATCCTCCCCCGCGAGCCCCAGCCGCTCCAGCACCTCCGGCGGGGGGCCGTCGAAGCTCGGCAGCGGGATGTTGCCGACGAAGCCCAGGTCGCGCATTCCCTCTTCGGTGGTCCAGAAGCCGGTGGAGACCATGTCGCGGAACTCGTCGAAGAAGCGGGCCTGGGGCCTGAGCTCCGGCGGCGCATCGGGCTCGAAACGGATCGCGTCGCAGATTTCGTGGACCTGGCTCCCGGTGAGCGCCGGGAACTCGGCGGCGCCGAAGCGTTCGCGGGCCTGCCGGTTGAGCCAGGCGAGGCCGCCGCGCAGCCGTGCGAGCGCCTCTTCGTGGCCGGGGGCCGAAACGAACTCGTTGATGTAGCCGGGAACGCCGACCGCGCTGGCCGCGGGGGAACGGTCGTCGGCGGGGATGACGATGTCGGAGAGGGCCGCGACCAGTCGCATCTCCTCGTCGGTGAGCGCCATCTCCCAGGGAACGGCGGGGGCGAGAAGGTCGGGATCGGATGGGGTGCCTGCCGCGAGGGGGTTGCGGGGGGAAAGGGGATCGAAGCCGGAGAGCGCTTCGTGGGCGGATTCGACGGGTCGGGCGGGGTCGTCGGGGGAGCAGGAGGCGGCCGCGCCGAGGGCCGTCCCCGCGGCAATGACCTTGAGGGCGCCGCGCCGGGAGATCGCGCCCGCGCGAGCTGGATCGTCCGGCCGGTCCGGAGCCTTTCGAGCCGCGCCATCGGCCGCCGCGTCGCCCAACGCCGCTCCGTCGTCCGTCATCGCGTCTCCGGTCGCCGTTCCATTCTCCTCGACTGGAGTACTTTCCGCGCCGCCGCGCCATGCCCGCTTCATCCGATGCTCCTCCGGCGCAGTTGTTCAACGAGGTATTCGCTGGCGCGCCACGCAATCGCCATGATCGACAGGGTGGGGTTCTTGTCCGCATTCGACACGAAGGGCGCGCCGTCGGTGACGAAGAGATTCGGCACATCCCACGCCTGGCAGTACTCGTTCAGCACCGAGTTGCGGCGATCGTCGCCCATGCAGACGCCGCCCACCTCGTGGATGATCTGTCCCCCCCTGGAGATCGCCCGCTCGCCCTCGCTCTGAACCGGGGAAAGCAGCCGTCCCCCCATCTCGTCCACGATTCCGGCGAAGGTCCGCTGCATGTGAAGGGCCTGGCGCAACTCGTGGTCGGCCCATTTCCAGTGGAATCTGAGCACGGGGATGCCGTAGCGGTCCACCTGGTCGGGGTCGATCTCGCAGTAGCAATCCTCGTTGGGAATCATCTCGCCGCGGCCGTCGAAGAAGAGGAAGCTGCCATAGTAGCGGCGGCAGTCCTCCTTGAAGCGCTGGCCGTAGCTGCCTCCGGTGAGCGGTTCCAGCCCGCTGAAGGCGCCGAAGCCGGGCATGCGCCGTCCGCCGCCGAACTCGATGTGGTAGCCGCGGGGGAAGTCCAGTCGTCCCGCCAACTGCTCGCCGTAGAGCCACCACGGCATGTACATGTGCATCCCCGAGGCGCCGTCCTCGTTGTGCGGGGGAAGCGATTCCAGCGCGGGAATCTGGGCGTACACGCCCGCGCCGACGGTGTCCATGATGTACTTGCCCACCAGGCCGGTGCCATTGGCGATCCCGTCGGGGAAGACGCCCGACCTCGAGTTCAGCATGATGCGCGCCGACTCGCAGGCGCTTGCGGCCAGGACCACCACCCGCGCGGCGGCGAATTCGTCGATCAGCGTCTCGCGGTCGACGTAGCGGACGCCGGTGGCGCGGCCCCGGTCGTCGACGGCGACTTCGCGCGCCATGGCCCCCGTGCGGATCTCGAGGTTGCCGGTGGCCAACGCGGGGGGCAGCAATACCGTGGTGGACTGGAAGTTGGCCCGGATCGAGCACCCGCGCCCGCACGGCGTCGCCCAGTAGCAGGCGGCCCGTCCCCGCATCGACTCGGCGGTGACCCGCTGGGCCAGCGCATTCCCGGGGAAGAGCTCGCGCGGAAGCCGGTCGGCGTCCTGGGTCTCGGTCAGGATCGCCAGGTGCGCGGGAATCACCGGAATCCCCAGTTCGCGACAGGCCTTGCGGGTCAGGAACTCGTACGCTCTGGGCCGCGGTGGCGGCTGCAGCACCCCCGGCGAGGAATTCGGCGTATTCTCCAACCCCTCGTTCGATCCGTACACCCCGATCAGCGCTTCGGTGCGGTCGTACCAAGGCGCCAGATCTTCGTACGACATCGGCCAGTCGATCCCCAGGCCATCGCGGCTGCGCGGCCTGAAGTCGTATTCGCCCATGCGGAGCGAGATCCGGCCCCAGTGGTTGGTGCGCCCGCCCAGCATCCGCGCGCGCCACCACATGAATTCGGAACCGTCGGCCACCGAATAGGGCTCGCCGGGCACCTGCCAGCCGCCATCCACCGTCGCGTCGTAGAACCCGAAGGGCTTCGCCGCGGTTGCCGCCCCACGCAGCGGCGCATCCTTCGGCAACTGGAACATGGGCGTTTCGCGCACCGGATCGTAGTCGCGCCCGGCCTCCAGCAGGAGCACCTTCAGCCCCGATGTCGCCAGGATGAAGGCCGCCATCCCCCCGCCGGCGCCCGAACCGACCACGATGGCGTCGTATTGGGGACTCCGGCGGCGCGGCGATCCGCCAACCGGCCTCCGCCCGGGCGGCTCCCTGCGCGGCGACCCGGTCATCTTCCGCCTATCCTTCGTCCGGCCCCGGCGCCACACGGTCGGCCCGGAAGGACGCCACCTCGAAGATGTACGACCGCCCGGCCGCCATCACGCGATAGTTCCCCTCGCCCTCGGCCAGCGTCAGAGCGGCCAGCTCATTCCCCTCGGCGTCGGTCGCCACCACCGCGCGCTCCGGCTCGGCCGGCATCTCGAATCCCTCCGGCGCGAACCCGGTCGCCCGCATCGACGCCAGCTCCTGCAGGATGTTGCGCACCGTCGTCGCATCGGCCTCGGCACCACCTGTGGTCCAGCTCGAATCCTGCCGCTCGTAGAGCACCGTTCGCCCATCGCGCGCCACCCGGATCGCCGCCACCATCGCCGTATCGGTCTCGACGATCACCTTGTCTCGCCAATCGACCAGGGGCCGGGCCGCCGCCGAACGCAGATCTCCCTCGATGTGGCTCACCCGGTCGGCGCCGGGCAGACGGGCGTAGGCGGTGCGGAAGCGGTTGCCGGCCTTCCCCAACAGAATCGCCGGCCTTCCCTCGGCCGCAATCGTCCAGGCACTGTCGGCGGCGATCCCCAACCGGGCATGATTGGCGGGATTGGCCGCGGCGACATTGCCCACCTCGACCTCGGCAACCGCCCGCAGGAAACGCGACACCGCGCCGGAATCCGCCTCGAATCCATTCACCGTCCAGCCCGCTGCGCCCCGTTCCAGACGCAGGGTGTCGCGGGGACCGGAGATCGCGAAATCGGTGTGCGGCTCGGTCGCCAGCTCGGCCAGCGCATCCTCCAGAGCCCCATCGCCGGCCGCCGACCCGCCATCGCCCCCGCCGACCAGCATCGTCGCGCCGTAGAGGACCACCACCGCCACCAGCCCGTACAGCGCCATTCGCAACGTCTTCGCGCTCATCCGGATCCTCCTTCCGCCCGCTCCTCCCAGCGCCTTCGGGCCCGCGTCGCGCGTCCCGTCACCCGCCAGAATCCATAGGCGACAAAGAGCAGGGGTATCCCGATCAGCGACCCCCACTTCAGCAGGTTCCGTCCGGTGTCCGATTCGAAGACCAGCGCCGGCGGCGTCCGATCCTTCGACCGAATCCCGATCAGCGCCTCGTCCTGGGCCAGCCAGTCCACCGCATTGGCGGCAAAGATCGCGTTCTGCGGATTCGCCTGCACAAACTGGTCCTCCAGGAAGTCGGCATCGCCCACCGCGACAATCCGCCCTCCCGGACGCTCGCCCTCCTCATCCGCCTCCTCTTCCTCCGCACCCCCCTCCACCGGCGCGATCGCCACGGCCAGCGTCTGCACGCCCAGCTCGTCTTCGTTCACCGGAATGTCGAAGCTCGGATCGATCATCGCCCCCGGACCCTGCACCCCTCCGCCCTCCGTCGTCACCCAGAGCGGCGTCACCGCCGGATCGTCCTCGTCGAAGCCGAAGGGCGCGGCCCACCCGAAGGTCACATTGCCCAGGTCGCGGCCGGTCGGATGATCGGCGCCCGCAAATGCAATCGGCCAAAGGGGATAGGCGCGCACGACCTGAAAGAACCCCCTCGGAACCCGGACGCGCTCCGCCGACGCCAGATCGAAGGCCATCTCGGCGGAAGACTCGACCCCGCGCGCAGCCAGCAGCTCCTCCAGACCGGTGGAGACCGGAATTGCCGTCAGAGATTGCTGCATGTTGATCGAGTGACGTTCAACAAGAACGAAGGCTGCGCCGCCGTCGTCCAGGTAGTCCTCGATGGCCGCCGCTGCCGCGGCGGACAGCGGCCGTGCGGGAGCCGCGATCATCAGCACATCCACCGAATCGGGCACCACCGGAACGTTCTCCGGCTCGGGCGCCTGCGACTCGGGCGCCTCCGCGCCGGGCATCGCCGACCCGTTCTCCAGATTCACCGTCGTGATGTTGTAGCGGTCGGCCAGACTCTCGCGAAAGGCTCGGTACTGAAACGACTCCTTCGCGTCGAACCCGGTCATGAAGGCCAGCGTGGGGCGCTCCTCCACCGTCATGCGCGAGATCGCCGAGACCAGGCGGAACTCCAGATCGTCGGCGCGATCGATCAGCGGAATCACCTCCTGCTCGTCCGCATAGGTGACCGCCAGCCCGAAGTAGCCGCGGCGAACCTCCAGCTCGTCGGCGCGCATCACATTGAACTCGACCGGCGAGATCCCCATCGACGAAGCCTGTTCGCCCTCCTCGTCGCCGTCGTCCGGATTGACTTCGGCGGTGTTGAGCATCCCGTTGGAGGCGCCGCGCAGATCGGCCACCAGATCGCGCACGTCGCGCAGCGTCAACTGAATTTCCTGCGGCAGATCCCCGCTCACGAAAAGCGTCAGATGCACCACGTCGTCCAGCTCTCCCAGGATCGCGCGGCTCCCCTCCGACAGGGTGAAGAGGTCGCCCCGGGTAAGATCGAGACGCCCCCGCACATGCCCGCCCAGCAGATTGAGGACCAGGACCGCCGCCGCGATCGCCAGCGTTCCGATCCGCAGCCGCTGCGTGGCCTCGTTGCCGGGACTGAGGCGAATCCGGCTGAGCGCGCCGACCGCGAAGAGGAGGAAGAGGGCGCAGGTGGAGGCGAAGTAGAGGAGGTCTCGCAGATCGACCACCCCGCGGGCCACGTTTTCGAAGTGGCTGATGACCGACAACTGAAGCGCCCAGCCGCCGATCAGGCGCGGCAGCCCCACCTGCACCACCGGCGTCCCGATCAGGACGAGAACGAAGCAGATCAGGGCGCCCAGGATGAAGGCGGTGATCTGGTTGCGGGTGATCGACGAGGCCCAGAGCCCGATCGCGGCCATCTGCGCAATGAGAAGGGCGGCCCCGAAGTACTGCGCGACCATGATCCCCGCGTCGGCCTCCGAAACCGCCAGGACGCCGAACGCCATGGGGAGGGTGCCCGCCAGCGCGATCAGTCCGAAGATCCAGTTGCCCAGGAACTTGCCCGCCACGATCTCGATCTCGGTGAGCGGCTGCGCCATGAGCCACTCCAGGGTGTTGCCGCGCCGCTCCTCGGCCAGGCTCTTCATGGTGATCGCCGGAACGAAAACCACCAGGAGCCAGGGAAGGAGATCGAAGAAGGGCCGCAGCGTGGCCAGCGACATCGCGTAGAGCGGCCGGAAGGTGAGGTAGAGACCCAGCCCCAGGAAGGCCACCGCAAGGACATAGGCGGTCGGCTGGTCGAAGAAGCCGCGCAGCTCGCGGTGGGCGATGCGAAGGGTATGCCGAATGCTCACTGGACCTCCTCCTCTCCGCCGGCCAGCGTCAGCTCGCGGAAGACCTGTTCCAGGGTGGCGCGTTCTCGCCGCAGCTCCCAGAGAACCCAGCCGCGCTCGGCCGCCATCCGGAAGATCCCGGGGCGCAGCTCATGATCGCCCCCGGCCTCCAGCCGGACGCGAACCCGCCCCTCCACCGCCTCGGCGCTGTGACCGGTCACGCCCCCGAGTCCCGCCAGCGCTTCGGCGACGTCTCCGCCCTCCGCCTCGACGGTGTAGCGCGAAATCCCGCGCCGGGAATCCATCAGCTCGGCCACGGTGGCGTCGGCGGCGATCGCGCCCCGCGAGATGATCAGCAGCCGGTCGCAGGTGGCCTCCACCTCCTGCATCACATGCGTGCTCAGGATCACCGTGCGCTCGCTTCCCAGCGAACTGACCAGCTTGCGGATCTCGACGCGCTGGTTCGGATCGAGCCCCTCGGTGGGTTCGTCGAGCACCAGGATTTCGGGTTTGTGAAGGATTGCCCCGGCCATCCCGGTCCGCTGGCGAAACCCCTTCGAGAGCTCGCCGATCGGGCGGAAGAAGACGTCGCCCAGCCCGGTTTCCTCTACCGCGCTCCCGATCGCGCTTCGGGCCGCGCCGGATTCCAGACCGCGCAGCGACGCCACGTACTCCAGGAACTCGCAGACCAGCATCTCCTCGTAGAGCGGGTTGGCCTCGGGCAGATACCCGACCCGCGCCTTCGACTCCGTGAGGTTTTCGGCGATCGGCGCCCCGTCGAACCGGATTGTGCCCTCGTCGGGCTGAAGCGTTCCGGTGAGCATCCGCATCGTCGTGGTCTTCCCGGCCCCGTTCGGACCCAGAAAACCGACGACCTCGCCCCGGTCCACCTCGAAGCTGGCGCGATTGACCGCCACGACGGGACCGTAGCGCTTCGTCACCCCTTCAACCGAAATCATCCTTCCTCCTGTGTCTGTGCGCTCGCCCCTCGTCAGGTCGGGTTCCCGGGGGCGGACGCGTGGGATTGGCTGTGCGTGAAATCAACGGGCAGCGCGTGGGACCGGCCGGCGACCAGGGCTGCCCAGGCGGCTCCAAAATGTGGAATTGACCCGGGAATGTGTCCAGTTTCAGAGGGTCGGCGAAGGATGCGGCATCGGGGACTGGAGAGGGGATGCGGCGAGCGGCCGGTGACGCTTCCGTTACTCGCGGGTGACCGGATGCAGACTCCCTTCGGTAGCCTTACCTTGTTCCCTGCGGTCGCGAACCGGCGGTGGCGGGAACGGCCGGCCGGGCGTGGGGCCCGGATCTCGGCGCTCGAACACGATCCAACGGAGGAAGAATGAGGATGAAACGACACGCAACTCTGATGGCCCTCGCGGCGGCGCTCACGCTCCCGGGGGCGGCGCTCGCAGCGCAGGACAACGCGACGGTGACGGGAACGGTCACCGCCGAGGGAACGGGACTGGGGAGCGCGCAGGTGGTGCTCACCCGGTCGGTGACGGGCGCGCAGTACGGCGGCCTCACCAACGACGCCGGCCGCTTCGACATCCCGGGGGTGCCGGCGGGCAGCTATTCGGTGACGGTGCGGTTGATCGGCTACAGCAGCGCCACCCGCGAGGTGACGATCGAGGCCGGCGGCGGCGCCATGCTGGACTTCGCGCTCACCCCGTCCGCGGTGGCGCTCGGCGGGATCGAGGTGCTGGCGGAACGGGCGGAGGCGCGGCGCACGCCGGTGGCCTTCACAGACGTCTCCAAGACGCGGATTCAGGCCGAGCTCGGCTCGCGCGATCTGCCCCTGGTGCTGAATGTCACGCCCTCGGTCTATTCGACCGTGCAGGGCGGCGGGGCCGGAGACGCGCGCATCAACGTTCGGGGCTTCAGCCAGCGCAACACGGCCGTCATGATCAATGGCGTTCCGGTCAACGACATGGAAAACGGCTGGGTGTACTGGTCCAACTGGGACGGGCTCGGAGACGCCGCCACCAGCATCCAGCTTCAGCGCGGACTGAGCGCAATCAACCTGGCCACCCCCTCGATCGGGGGCACTCTCAACGTCATCACCGATCCCAGCGCGCAGGATCCCGGCTACATTCTCAAGCAGGAGTTCGGATCGGGGAACTTCCTCAAGACCACGATGACCGCCTCGACCGGCGCCGTCGGCGACTTCGCCATGACGGTCTCGGGGGTCCGCAAGACCGGCGACGGCATCATCGACGGCACCTGGACCGACGCCTGGTCCTACTACCTGGCCTCGCAGTACCACATCAGCGACGACAACCGGATCGAGTTCTACGCGGTCGGCGCTCCGCAGCGGCATGGCCAGAACCTCTACAAGCTCAACATCGCCACCCTGAACCGCGACTTCGCGGCTTCGCTCAACGACTACGACCCGGCCGGACTGGAGCGGTTCGCCAACGAGGCCGGACGCTTCTGGAGCCCCAATGTGGGCGGGGTGGATCCGAGCTATACCGGCCGCCAGTACACGAGCACGGGGCCGGGCGCGGGCGTATTCAGCCGCCACAGCCGCAACTTCATCAACGAGCGCGAGAACTACTTTCACAAGCCCCAGGTCAACTTCAACTGGTTCTCGAACCTGGGCAACGGCCTGACCGCCAACACCGTCGCCTACTATTCGGGCGGCAAGGGCGGGGGAACCGGAACCTACGGATCGCTGCGCTGGAACTCCACCTACGGGCAGCGCTTCGCCGACTGGAACGCCACAATCGCCCGCAACCGCAACAGCGACAGCGGCTCCTTCGGCATTCTGCGCAACTCGGTCAACAACCAGGACACCTATGGCGCCATCGTCAAGCTGAACAAGGACTTCGGCGACGGGCTGGTGAGCGAGTTCGGGATCGACTGGCGGACCGCCACGATCGAGCACTACCGCGAGGTTCGCGACCTGCTCGGCGGCACCCACTACAACGACTGCTTCCGCGGCTGCTCCTCCGCCTTCTGGAGCGAGGCGCAGGGGGACCGCGGGCTGGGCGACAAGATCCACTATCACAACGAAAACGACGTCAACTGGATCGGCGCGCACCTCCAGGCCGAAAAATCCTCGCTGGCCGGTTCCTACTACGGAATGGTCGGCGTGTCGCGCAACTCCTACGACTACACCGATTTCTTCAAGCGCGGCGGCAGCGGCGGCTTCCTAACGCTGAGCAGCGGCGGCCTGACCGGCTACCAGATCAAGGGCGGCGCGATGCGCAATGTCAGCCCCGAGTGGTCGGTCTACGGGAACGCCGGCTATGTCTCGAAGGTGCCGATCTTCGATGGCGCGATCGACGATATCAACGGGCTTCTGGTCGACAATCCCCAGAACGAGACCTTCATCTCCTTCGAGGCCGGAACCCGCTTCCGCTCCCTCAACCGCCAGTTCTCCTTTGACGCCAACCTCTACTTCACCCAGTGGAACGACCGGACCTCCCGGCGCTTCGCGCGGGACTTCTTCGGCGAGGGCGACGACGCGGTGATCAGAATGCTGGGCATGGACGCGCGCCATATGGGGGTGGAGCTGGAAGGCGCCTGGCAACCGGCGGACTTCATGCGCTTCGACGGCGCGCTCTCGTACGGCGACTGGAAGCACACCGACGACATCGAGGGAAGCTACGCCGCCGAGGACAGGCAGTCCGAGACGCTGGAGTACACCTTCCATGTGACGGATCTGTATGTGGGCGACGCGCCGCAGTTCCAGGTCGCCTATGCGCTATCGCTCTACCCTTCGGGCGGATTGTGGATGCAGCTCGCCGGCCGCACCTATGGCAAGCACTACGCCGACTTCGATCCCTTCTCGCGCACGAGCGGCGCCGACGCCGGAATCCAGTCCTGGAGCCCCCCCGGCTACACCGTCTTCGACTTCCGCGTATCGTACCGGCTGGCGGAGGAGATGGCCTCGGCCTTCGGCGGCAACGTCCACCTCTTCCTGCATGGCTTCAACATCTTCGACACGATCTACATTCAGGACGCGACCGACAACTCGCGCTTCAACGGCTACCGCGACGAGACCGAGCGCGCGGCCGGGCGGTTGAGCCACCTGGCCGACGATGCGGAGGTCTTCCTCGGCTATCCGCGCAACTTCAACTTCGGTTTCCAGATTTACCACTGATTGGGGGTTCCCGGCGTGTGCGGCGGACTGACGCCCGCCGCACACGCCGGACCACGGCGCCAAACTGCACACGCGGCACCATCGTCGCGCCAGCATGGCGGCGCCGGTTACGGACCGGCACTCGCCACGCCGAACATCCAGTCACACCCGCTTGCGAAGGCCGGTTCGACCGGCATTCCCCACAGCCCCCGGCAATCCAGCCCCGACGCGCCCCATGAAAATCCCCCGCTCTCACTACGCTCCCCGCACCCGGCGCGGCTGGATCTGCACGATCGCCTTCATCGTCGCCATGCTGCTCGCCCAGCCCCCGATCGTCCACGGCCTCATGAACCGGATCGAGCCCTGGATTCTCGGGATGCCTTTTCTCTTCTTCTGGCTGCTGGTGGCGTACCTAGCCGGAATCGCCGTCCTGATCCACGCCGACCGCAAGGGGCTGTAGGGTGGAACCCTGGGTCGTCTCCACCGGGCTGATCTTCCTCTACCTGGTCGCCACCGTGGTGATCGGGGTGCTCGCGAACCGCCGCGGCAGCGCCAACATGGAGGACTTCTTTCTCTATGGGCGGCAGGCGGGCTTTGTCGTTCTCTACCTGACCGTCGTCGCGACCTTCCATTCCGCATTCGCCTTCCTGGGCTCGGGCGGCTTCTTCTACACGCACGGAATCGGTTTCTGGATGGCGGGCACCTGGACGGTTCTCGTCGGCGCGATCACCTTCACCCTCGGCACCCGCATCTGGGCCCTGGGGAAGAAGTTCGGCTACGTCACCCCGGCCGATCTGCTCGCGGACTTCTACCAGAGCGAGGCCGTGCGCGTGATCGTGGCGCTGGTTTCGGTCCTCTTTTCCGTCATCTACATTCAGGTTCAGGCGCAGGGTCTGGGGATCATCCTCTCCGTGGCGACGGGGGATCGCATTCCGCTGGAGCTGGCCTCCTTCATTCTCCTCCTGGTTGCGGCGGGCTATCTGATGGTCGGGGGACTCCGGGCCGTCTACTGGACCGATGTGATTCAGGGGATCTGGATGTACGTCGCGGTCTGGGCCGGCAGTCTGCTGCTGACCTGGAAGCTCTTCGGGGGACCGGTCGAGCTGTGGAAGCGGGTGGCCGCGGAGCGCCCGGATCTGCTCACCCTGCCGGGGCCGGAGGGATTCTTCACGCCGGGAATGTGGGTGGGGATGACGATCGCGCTCTCCTTCGGGATCATTTTTCAGCCGCAGATGATGATCCGCTATTTCACGGCCGCCTCCGCGCGCACCCTCAAGCTCCTTGGCGCGACCACTCCCCTCTACCTGATGACGCTCTTCATCCCGGCGGCGCTGGTGGGGCTCGGCGGCGCCCTGATCCTCCCCGAGCTGGAGGTTGCCGACCGGGTCTTTCCGGAGCTGCTCGTCCGTTACGCACCCGCCTGGCTGACCGGGCTGATCCTGGCGGGCGCCACCGCCGCGGCGATGTCGACCCTCGACTCCATCCTGCATTCAAACATGACCATCCTGACTCGCGATGTGTATCAGCGATACTTCGCGCCAAAGAGGAGCCAGCGTCATTATCTGGCCTTCGGTCGCTGGGTGGTGGTGGGGCTGCTGGCGCTGGGCTGGATGCTGATCTCCGAGCTGGATTACCTGGTGGTGCTGGTGACGATGTCCGGCGCGGGGGCGCTGCAGCTCATGCCGGCGGTGCTGGGCGTCTGCTACCCGACCGGACGAAGGCCATTGACCGCGACGGGGGTGGTGGCGGGGGTGGTGGCCGGACTGGTCACACTCTACCTGACGCGTTTCCAGTGGGTACAGCCCCTTGGCATGCACGAAGCGATCTGGTCGCTGGGGATCAACTGCGCGGTGGCGATATCGGTTTCGCGGGCGACGCGGCCTCCGCCGCAGGAGGCGGTGGAGCGGATTCACGGCGAGGTGGAGCGCTTCGTCTACGGCGACTGAGTCGGGACTTCCGATGGGCGGGATTCGCGGCCCGGGTTGACATTCGCTTCGCCTTGGTGTACGCCGCACGAGTGCGATCCGGTCTCCGTCGGACTTGCCGGAAGCCGTTGTCCCCCGGTTGTCGCCCATCCACGGCGAGGCGCTCCCGCTCCGGCGAAGGGCGCGGACGGGGTGCGCGTTGCGGCGCACTGATTGTATACACATCGGCATCCGCACTTGCGTCCCGGCAGTTCGGTCCCCACTCTGTCTGGGTCCCCACTTGTCCACTCACCAACACAAGGAGATAGCCGTGGACATCAAGAAACTCGCTGTGGGAGCCGTCGTCGCGGGCATCGCGATGCACCTCGTCAACACCGTCGTCGGGATGGTGCCGGTGGCGTTCTTCGCCAACAACTTCATGGCCGACTGGCAGGTTTGGAGCATCGTCGCCGCGGTGTTCCACGGAGCGGTCCTCGCTCTCGTGCTCGGCTGGAAGGGAGTCGGCGATCATGCCGATGCCGCCAAGGCCGGCGCCACCTTCGGCGTTGCAATGGCGCTTGCCATGAACATCGGCGGAGGGGTGAACGCCGCCCTCATCGGAGCTCTCGTCGCCGGTGCCGTGGTCCATGGCGCCGGTGGCGTCGCGATAGCGATGGCAGGCGGCGGCGGATCCGACGGGTAGGTCCCTCCCGGCGGCGAGCGTAGCCCACGATCCCTCAAGGCAACAGGGGACAGCCCGAGTGAGGGACAACGGCACACAGGCCCGCTGAAGAGGGGACGACCGCCCTCGCAGGGATTCGCCGAAGCTCATTCCTGGTGGATTGGCCTTCGACGGGACCCACGCGGGGGCGGTCGTTGCGTTAAGGCGAGGGCGCGACCTCGTATCCCCCCGCCCCCCACCCCACCGCCTCCGCGCCGTCGAACGCCACATCGATTCGGCCGAGCCGCATCCCCCCCCACCCCACCTGGTTGACCAGAGTGAACCCGGTGCGCCCCTGCTCGAAGACCTCGGCCCTCTCCATGAAGGTGTGCGTGTGCCCCCCCAGGATCAGGTCGATCTCGGGCACCTCCCGCGCCAGCACCCGGTCGCTGGGCCGCGCTGGATCGGCGTAGCGGTAGCCCAGGTGCGACAGACAAACGATCAGCGCACAGCCCCGCGCACGCAGCTCCCGGCACGCAAGCTGCGCGGCGGCAATGGGATCGGCGTAGCGCACGCCCTCGTGCAGACTCGCCAGCACCAACTGCTCGAAAGCGATCCCGAGCCCGAAGATCCCCACCCGCACGCCTCCGAAGTCGCGCACCGTCCACGGCGGCACATGTCCCGCCAACGCCGAAGCGCTCACATCGTAGTTGGCCGACACGAACTCGAACCCGGCTTCGGGCAGCATCGCAACCAGCCCGTCCACGCCATTGTCGAAGTCGTGGTTGCCCAGCGTCGCCACGTCGTACCCCATCGCCGTCATGACGCGAAACTCGATCTCGCCGCCAAAGAAGTTGAAGTAGGGCGTCCCCTGAAAGATGTCGCCGGAATCGACCAGCAGGACATGCTCGTTGGCCTCGCGAATGCGCCGAATCAGCGTAGCGCGCCGGGCCGCGCCCCCAAGGCCCGCAAAGGGTCCGCCATCGTTCGGGAATGGATCGATTCGGGAGTGGGTGTCGTTGGTGTGCAGGATGACAAGTCGCGTCGCGGCCGGGTCGTCCACGCGTCTGCCGGATATCTGCGCGGGGGCGCCGCCGACCCCGTTCACATGGCGATAATCCGGTTCCATCCCCGCCAGAGGGCGCGGCCGCGCCAATCCACCGGCGCCCAGGGCGACGAGAAAGGCCCGCCGGGTCAGCCGGGTTGCACGAACGCCGCGACCCTTCCGGACCGGCCCGGATCCAGGCGCCCGCGATCTCGTCGTCTTCCTGTCCTGCATCGCTTTGCTCACCTCTCCTCGCCGCCGTCCACCCGGCGAATCCGCCCGTCCAGCACCGGCGTCACCGTTCCGCGCCGTCGCACATACGATACGAAGAGATCGCGAATCAGCGCATCCAGCTCCTCGCGCGGGCGCGCGCCGACCTCCCAGAGCACAGTCCAGCTTCCGCCGCCATTCACCAGATAGTCCACCGTCGCCAGACGATAGATGCGCGCCGTATCGATCTCTTCGCCGCCGACCCGCACATTCGTTGCGTCCAGGCCCGCCAGCTCCATCGACCATCCAGCGATCGGCTCGCCGTCCGTCGCCGCGATCTCGTCGGCCAGACGCTCCACCTCTGCGCCGGAGAGTTCCAGCACAGTGACGTAATTCTCGAAGGGCAGCAGTTCGTAGGCGGTGCGCATCAGGACCGGCCCGGCCGCGATCGGCACCCGCAGTCCCCCCTCGTTGATGAACGCGAGATGGACGGTGTCGCGGGAAAGGAGCCGGGCTTCGGCCAGGAGCGCATCGGCAACCAGGTTGTCGAGTTCCCCCTCCGGATCGGCCTTGACAAAGGGCGCGGTCGCGTGGCCCAGCACGTCCCCCAGCCCCTCCGCCAGTTGCGACCGGTACGGCGCGATCATCTCCGCAATGTCGCCCGCGGCTTCGATGCTGTCGCCCACAATCCGGAAAAGACTCCCGGCGGTGTCGATCCGGACGCCGACCCTTCCCCCCGCCTCCCCGCCGCCACCCCCGAAATCGGCGCACCCGGCCAGCGCCAACAGCGCCCACAGACCCCTTCGCCCGCGTACGCCGCCACGCTTCCGCGCACCGAGCTGGAGTTTGCGCATCGCACCCGGCTGGCGCGGACCCCTTCCACCCCTCCCCTCCTGCGGTCCCGCGCCGCAATCCCGTCCATTCGATCCGCTTCTCACTCGCCCCACACCTCCTCGAATACGCGCAGGTAGTTTTCCCCCAGAAACTTGACGATCATCTCGTCGGAGTGGCCGCGCGCGGCGAGCGCCTCGGTCAGGCGGGGGAGCTTCGAGATGTCCTCCAGCCCGGCCGGCGCCAGCTCCTTGCCGTAGTGGTCGCTCCCCAGCCCGATGTGATCCGGACCCATCGTCTCCAGCGCCGTCTCGATGTCGCGCACCACACTCTCCAGATCGCGGTGCGCCACATGGATCAACCCCAGAACGCCGCCATTCGCCGCCAGCGCCTCCAGCGCACTCCGGTCGCGCGGCAGCTCCAGGCGCGGGCGCGGCAGCCGTCCCCCGAGCAGATCCTGCGCCTCCGGGGCCGTGTCCGGAAACATTGTCGGCGTCGTGTGCGAGAGGATGACGGGGTTGTCGGCAATCTCCAGGATTTCGGCGAAACCGGCCTCGCCGATGTGCACCAGATCGATCACGATTCCGAGCCGGTCCATGCGCCGCACCACCTCGCGCCCGAGCGCCGTCAGGCCGCCCCGCCGCTCCGCCGCCCAGCAGCCATCGGCGTAGATGTTGCGGCGGGTGTGGGTCAGGCTGGCCGATCGCAGACCGAGCCGGTAGTAGAGATCGAGAAAGCGCGGATCGGTGCCGAGCGCCTCGCAACCCTCGAAGGCAAGGACGAGCGCGACCTTCTTCGCGTGCCCGGCCTCCCGGATTTCGCGAACGGTCGTGGCCATGACGAGCCCCTCGTTCCGTTCGATCTGGTCATGCAGATTCCACACCATCTCCAGGCCGCGGCGCAGCGGATCGGCCAGCCAGTCGTCGTCCAGGTAGATGGCGCAGAGCTGCGCGGTGACGCCCCCTTCGCGCCAGCGCGGCAGATCGTACTGCCCCATGCAGCCGAACCAGGCGGTGTGCGCCCCCATCCCGAAACGAACCAGGGGACCGCTCTCCAGCCCCGGCGGCGCCTCCCAGTCGAGCCCGGGCACCTCCACGCGCCGTCCCAGCGACATCTTCCCCTCGGTGACGGGAATCAGGATGTCGCTATGGCCATCCACCACGATGGCGCGGCGGTGCAGTTCGGCCGCCCCGCGAGCCCGGGGGTCGTCCGCGCTCATCGGTTCCCGGGCCCCAGTCCCCCCTCCACCACCGGCAGCGCGACCCGCGATCCATCGGCGCCCCCGCGGTGAATCGTGAAGGCGATCTCGCCATCGGCGGGCAGCGGATCGAAGGTGTCGGCGTCGGCGCCCGCGATCGCAATGCGAATTCGGTGGCCGGCCCGGATCAGCGCCGCAGTGGGCCAGAGGCGCACCACGACCCGGACGGCTTCCCCCACCGGCATCGGCTGGGCGTCGGCGCGCGCGTAGGAATGGTAGGGAGTGTCGGCGGGAAAGTACGGGTTCGGCGACACCTTGCGATGAATCAGCCGCATCCCGCCATCGGTCACGAAGCGGCTGCGGCCGGTGGGATCCACATCCTCCAGGTAGACGAAGAGCGACCCGTCCTCGCGGTCGGCGGCCATGCGCAGCGTCGCCACCACCGAACCCGCGATCTGGAGATCGGTCTCGAGGGGTGGGGTCGTGTAGGTCAGCATTCGCGCGTCCATCGCGCCGCGGTCGTCCAGGTTGAGGACCGGGTTGCCGAGCTGCGCGTACCAGCGATTGTGCGGCCCGACAGTCACCTCGCGGTCCACCTGGTAGCGATCGGCGCCGGCAGCGATCTCCGCGCCCTCCCCGGCGAGCTTGCCGTCGGCGTCCATGTGCAGGGTGCGCGTCTCCGTCCCCGCGGGCGGCCAGCGATCGGCTTCGTGCCACGAACCCCCGCCCATGCCGTAGGTGCCCATATTGAAGAAGCGCAGCGCGGGCCAGTCATCCACCTCGTTCGCTTCGCCCTTGAGATGGCGGTCGAAGAAGAGGCGGCGCATCTCCATCTGCTCCCGCAGCGACGGGCTCGGCGGCAACGGCTCGCTTCCCACCAGGTAGGGGCTCGCGTGATTCGTCCCTCCGTGCGTGGAGGCCAGGATGACGACCTTCTGCGGATTGGCGAAGTTGCGCAGACGGCTGAGGGCGCCATCGGCGGTTCCGGCGTCGAGCCAGCTCGCGAAGACCAGCATGGGAACGCCCGAGGCCTGGATCTCGTCGCGCCAATGCAGGGGGGAAGCCTCGGCCCAACTGTAGCCGCCCGCGATCTCGTCGTCGCGAAACTCGGCGGCCAGGGTGACCTCAAGGACATCGGGATTGGCGGCGTGCTCGGCGACCGCGGCCGCGAGCAGGCTTCCATCGGCGTCTTCGTGCACCCGCCGCACGCCGGCCCCCAGCAGCTCGGTGTCGTTGCGGTCCATGGCGCCCACCACCTGGCTCCACTCCTTCAGGAAGGAACGCGCGAGCAGACCGTAGGGCCGCACCGGGCTGGCGTAGGTGTCGAAATCCGACCAGCCGGGAATGACTGCCTTCAGCGCGGGATGGTTGACCGCCGCCGCCAGCTCGGCCGTGGTGCCGGTGTACGATGTGCCGAAGGCGCCGACATTGCCATCCGACCAGGGCTGCCGCACCACCCACTCGATGATCTCGTAGATGTCCATCACCTCCTGCGGGCCGTATTCGACCGGGCGGGTTCCGAAGGACGCGCCGCTGCCGCGCAGATCGACCCGGACGAGAGCGTAGCCGTGGGAAAGGAAATGGCCGTCGAGGACGGAGAGCGCGGGCCGGGGTTCGCCGGTGACGGGGTCCTCGAGGCCGCGCCGGTAGCGGGTCAGGGTGAGGAGGGCCGGAAAGGAATCGTCCGCGACCGCCCCGGATTGGCGATTGGCGGCCGAAGCGGCTTCGGCGCCGGGGAGATAGACGTCGGCCGCCAGCCTGGTGCCGTCCGCAGCCTCCACATACTGCGAGACCGCCGCCGGTTGCGAGCTGTCGAAGGTGACCTCGGTGGTGACGGTGCGCTCCAGTTGCACGCAGGCGGCAGGGGGCAGGAGGATCCAGGCCGCAAGGGCGATGACGCGGCGCGGGCGGCGGGGACCTGCGCGGACGTCCCGGACGGCTTGGCGCCGACTGGATTGTGCAGGCGGGCCGGGATGGCGCGGCGCTCCGGAGTGAATCGGGATCGGGTTCATGGAAACAATATGGGGCGGGTTGCGGCCGGCGGACGAATTGCGGCGGCGGGGGTCGCACGGCCATCCGGCGCGCTCGCCTTTTTGCGATTCCGCATCCCCGGTCGTACTCTGTCCGTAGGTGACCGGTCCGTCTTTGCGCAGGCAAGCCGGACACCCCAGGCGGGCCCCGCGGTGGGGCTGTCGCCGCCAATGGCTGCGGACATCAACCAGGGAGGAATCATGATGTCACTCAGGTCCGTTTTTTCTGTTCACTCCAGGGGGGGGGGGTATAGCGAACCCCGACCCTGGCCCGGCCCCCGCGCCGCGCGAATCGGAATCCCCGCGCTGGTCCTCGCCCTTCTCGCCGTGCCGCTCTCGGCGCAGTCGGGTTCGGTGACCGGCGTGATCATCAACGGGGAGACGGGAGATCCGCTCGCGAACGTCTCGGTTTCTATCGAGGGGACCGGACTCGGCAACATCACCAACAGCGAAGGGCGCTATCTCATTCTGAATGTTCCGGCGGGGGAGCAGGAGCTGGTGGCGCAACTCATCGGCTACCGGGAGGTGCGGCGCACTCTCTCGCTCGGCGCCGGCGGGGCCGAGGTGATGGACGTCTCTATGTTCCCGCGCGCGGTCGAGCTGGAAGGCGTCGTGGTGACCGGAACCGCGATCGCGGCCCAGCAGCGCGAGATCGGCAACAGCATCTCGATGGTGACCTCCGAAGAGCTCGCCTACGCGGGCGCCATCAACCTGGAGGACGCCCTCCGCGGCCGCGCGTTGGGGGTCAGCGTCACCGGGTCGTCGGGCACGGCCGGGGCCGGATCCGACATCCTTCTGCGGGGCACCAACTCCGTCAACGGACGCAACCGGCCGCTCATCTATGTGGACGGGGTGCGCATGCCGACCGGCACCCTGGAGGACGCCACCGGCGAATCCCAGGAGCACGCGACCTTCCTGGGCAGCATTCGCGAAGAGGACATCGAGCGGATCGAGATCATCAAGGGGCCCGCGGCGTCCAGCCTCTACGGAACCGACGCCAGCGCCGGGGTGATTCAGATCTTCACCAAGAAGGGCGCGCCCGGAGCGCCGCGCTGGACGATGAACGTTCAACAGAGCCTTCAGCGGATCGGCCATGTGGGACCGAGCATCGACCCGACCGGCCTGCGCGTGAACGACTGCACCCGCCAGTTCAACCACTCGCTCGAAGAGGGCTACTTCTTCAATCGCGACGAACAGGGCCAGTTGATCTCCGACCCCGGCTGCCCGGCCAGCGGCACCTGGCTGCGCGACGCCCACATTCAGGACTATTCGATGTCGGTCCGCGGCGGTAGCCAAGAAGTCACCTACTTCGCCTCGGCGGGCTACGGCATCACCGAGGGCGTGATCGATCCCAACCAGTCGGAGGACGTGAACGTCCGCGCAAACTTCACCTTTTCCGGCTTCGAGAACTTTCAGGTCAACGTCAACAGCTTCTACACACGGCGCGACATCGACTGGATTCCCAACGGCGACAATGCCGAGGGGCTCCTCTTCAATGTGGCGCGCGGCGACGAGGGCGAGACGCCGGACAACGACGACGCCGCCGTGCTGGATCTCACGCAGGACCAGGTGGTCAATCACTTCAACACCAGCGCCAACCTGGACTGGTCGCCGATGGACAACATGCGTCACCGGCTGACCTTCGGCCTCGACTACTCGAACTCGCACTACATCACGCAGCGGCCCTGGCTTTTCTGGAACAACCCGCTGGGCACCCGCACCGTGGACATCGAGAACCGACGCGTCATCACCCTCGACTACGCCTCGACCTACCTGCACAACCTGCCGGGCGACTTCACCTCCACAACCTCGGTGGGCGCCCAGTACAACCAGTTCGAACACCTCGGCAACCGCACCGATGTGGAAGGCTTCATCGGACCGGGAGCGAAGGTTCTGGAGAACGCCGAAGAGGTGACCAACTACAACGAGGACCGCAGCGCCACCGAGGGCGGCGGATTCTTCATTCAGGAGCAGCTCGGCTGGCGGAACCGGCTCTTCGTCACCGGGGGCATCCGCGCCGACACTCATAGCGCCTTCGGCGAGGAATACACGCGCGATGTGCGCTTCACCATCTATCCCAAGGCGCAGGCCACCTACACCCTCTCCGACCACGACTTCTGGCCGCGGTGGTGGGAGACCTTCCGGATTCGGGCTGCCTACGGCGAGTCGGGCGAGGCGCCGCCGGCAAGCGGTTCGGTGACGGTCTTCGAGGCGTCCTCGCTGGCCGACGAGAACAATCTGGGCTTCATCATTCAGAATCTGGCCAACCGGGCGCTGGGGCCGGAGCGGGCCGAGGAATACGAGACCGGATTCGACGCGTCGCTCTTCAATGGCATCCTGGCGCTCAACGGCACCTACTACACGCGGCGCACCTACGACGGGCTGATCTATGTCGCTCCGCCGCCCTCCAGCGGCGTGGCCGAGTCGATTCCGCAGAATGTGGGAATCTGGGAGAGCGAGGGCTATGAGCTCGGCGTGGACTTCCTGGTCTTCGAGGGCTACAGCAGCCGCGTCAGCCTCAACGCCAACTACCAGTACAACCAAACCACAATGGTCGACCTGGGCGATCCCCAGTTCGAGCAGTTCTCCTTCAACTACCTGAATCGCTATCGTACCGGCCGCCCGATTCCCTCGCTCTATGGCAAGAAGATCTGCAATCCCGACGAGATGGGCGCGCTTCCCACCTACACCGACGACGCGAACTGCGTGCTGAACGGCGTCGAGATCAACACCCACCCGGACACCTTCTTCTATGCGCCGAGCCGTCCGCCCCACGAGGCTTCCGTGGGAGTCCGCGCCACTCTCTTCGACAACTTCATTCTCGATGTCTTCGGGGTTGCGCAGATGGGGCACTGGCTCTACGACGACATGGCCCAGGAGCTGACCGCCGACGGGCTGTGGCCGGATTGCTGGCCAATCAACGACGCGGTGAACGCGGGGGTGCAGAACGAGGATCCGAGTCTGTATTCGCAGTACACGGCCAAGGAGATCGGGCGTTGCTGGGATGCCGAATCGGACAACGAGGACTGGATGGAACCGGCCGACTACTTCCGTCTCCAATCCGCGAGCCTCTCCTACCGGGTGCCGCAGGAATACCTGCCCGGCGGGCTCACCGGAGCGACCCTTCAGTTGCGTGCGACCAACCTCTTCACCATCACCAACTTCTCGGGGCTCTATCCCGACGCGTTGCTCAGACCCGCACAGCAGACGGCGCGGGGCAACGGCTACATCCTGCCTCCGGCCAGGCAGTTCACCATGAACCTGCGGCTCAACTTCTGACCAGAGGAGAATCCGAATGAAGAAGACAACAGGACGGATCATGCGGACGTCCGGCAGGAAGAACCCGATCCTCGCTCTGCCGGGGTTCGCCGCGGTCTTCGCGCTGGGCGCGTGCGTGGACACCCAGATCACCGGCGTGATCGTCGAGGACGACATCGAGGATCCCAATCTGATGGTCGCCTTCGTGCGGGGGATCAACTCCGAGCTGCACGACAACATGCGCGACTTCAGCGGGGTGTGGTGGTACACCGGATCCGCCACCGACGACTTCAACAACGACGGCGTCAGCACCAACGGGGAGGAGATCCTGGAGTACCGCAACTACTCCGACCGCCCCGGCAACTTCCCTTGGGCGCAGCTCCACGAGGCCGCCTGGGCCGGCTACTACGGTGTGGACGTGACCTCGCGCGTCTTCGCCGACGAGTCCAACTCGCATCCCCTGATCGCGCGTTCGTGGCTGATCTCCGGCTGGGCGGAACGGATGCTGGGCGAGATCTTCTGCGAGTCCATCTACAACTACGGACCCGGCGCGGGCGCGCTGATGGGACCCAACGACCACTACGACCCCTCGCAGACCGTCCAGATCGATTCGATCATGCGGCGGTCGGTGAACGCGATGCAGAACGCCTTGGCGGTGGCCGAGGGCGCGGTGGCCGCCGGCGCCGCCACACCCGACGGCGACGCGCGCATCTTCGACCCGATGAAGATCATGCACGCGGCGCACGGCGGAATCGCGCAGGCGGCGATGTTGTTGGGGGACTGGGATCTGGCGGTCTCGCACGCGGCGCAGGTCCCCGCCGACTTCGTCCTCTACAGTCATGCCGATCCGGAGGTGGAGGACAATGGCTGGTTCGACGTTTCCTTCCAGAACGACGACTTCACCCTCTGGAACACGCCGCTGCACCGGGTCTTCCCCGACGACCCGCGGGCGCCCTGGGTGAAGTGCGGGGATTGGCGGACCGACAGCCTGCGGACGACTCATGGTCCCCGCGGAGACATTCGCGACACCGGGCGGTGCGACTTCGCGCCGGGCTACGGCGGCGAGTTCCGAGCCGAGAGCAACTCGATGCCGCTCTATTCCTCGCTGAAATCCGAGACCGAGGGACTGCTCACGCGGCCGGACGGCGAGACGGGCGAAGACGCCGACTTCCCGATGGTCAGGGGAACCGAGATGCTCCTGATCCGGGCCGAAAAGGCGTTGATGGACGGCAACCTGGCGCAGTTCGCGGACCTGGTGAATCAGGGACGCGCCGTGTACGGAATGGATCCGATCGAGACGCCGATGACCGCGGGCGCGCTGGAGTTCCCCAATGCGCTGGACGACGCCTGGTCGATCCTGGACGGCGAGCGCTACGTGCTGATGCACCTGGAGGGCCGCCGCTTCGCCGACATGAGGCGCTGGCAGCACCCGTACATCACCGAAGGTCATTTCGTCAACCCGCGGGTGCGCGCAGAGAATGGGCCGCCGCGGGTGGCGTGGTGCATGCCGATCGCCGACATCGAGTGCGACGCGAATGGCGACATCAACTGCCCGGGCGTCGGAGGCTGATCCTGGACGAAGGGTTCCGCCCCGCCAGCGTTCCGGTGTCGCCGGGCGTTGGCGGGGCGGTTGCCCGGTGCAGGGCAAGAGGGGTCGGGCGCATGACCGATTGGCGTTCGCGGCGTGGAACCAAAACAGAGTCCTGGGGCTCTGCTCCCCCATGGGCTGCTCTGGCGATCGCCGGGACACTGCCGACCGGGTTGTCCGCCCTGCAGGACAACGAAGATGACGATGGTTGCTATCTTGCCGACGACAAGAACCCACCCGGAAAGATGGCATTCCTCGCGGGGACGGGCCGTTCACAGGAGTTCATCGACTACAGCGACTGCATGGGCGAAATGGCCGAATCGATCGAGGGTGACGAAGAATGCGTCATCGTAACGCAGCCGGTGTGGAACCCGAGACCGAGGTCTTCGACCTTCAACCTGAAATTGTGTGTGACAAATCCATTGACTGAACCGAAGGAACCCAGATGAGAAACCCACGCGCAGGCCTGATCCTGCTTTCCCTTGTGTTGGCGATCAACGCGTGCTACCCCGGACGAGCGGGCTCCGGACCTGGCGCCAACCCCGATCTGATCGGCAACTGGGAGCTCCAGGAGCTTCCCGATCACAACGCCCTCGAGGCCATCCGGCGACTGCGTCCCAACTGGCTGCGCACCGGGTCGCGGCCTACCGTCGCGATGGGAGAGAGCTCCACCTTCCCCAGAATCCACCTGAATGGCGTCCCCCTCGGGAACATCGACGAGCTCGAACAGATCGACGCCCGCGATGTGCGCGAGATGCGCTTCCTCAACGGCCCCGACGCCTCCACCCGCTTCGGTACCGGCTACATGAATGGCGCGATTCTGGTGACGCTGGAGCGGTAACGGTTCACTCCGCCTGCTAAACGACCGAAAGCCGCTGGCGCCAGGCCGAACACCGGCCGCGGGATCGCAGGTGCGGTCCGGGCAGTCGCGGGCCGGGATTGGCGGCGTTCGGTCGTGCGCGCGGATGGATCGAGGAACGGGGGCGGACTCGTTGGTCGGTTCGAGGCCTTGTCACCGCGCTGATCGGCGGCGCGCCCCTCAGCCGGGCTTCGCGCGCGGATGCCCGGGCCACGAAGCGGGCGTCGCCGATTCGGCCCGCCGCGCCCACACCCGGAAGGGCGCTGTTCCGGCGACGGCCGTGCCTGTTACCGCATCGTCACCCTTTTCGCCGCCGATCCGTCATCTTCGCGGTCCATTCTGTCGGCAATGCTGAATGGAATGACCATCTCGTCCGCGCACGCATCCGCCGCTTCTCCGGCCCCGGTGCCGCCTGCCGGCCCGGGACAGGTGCGCCGACCGCAACCCAATCTTTGGCCCGCAGCCGCTCGGCGCCGCATCTTGACCGGGAACCCGTGATTCCCGGAACCCGACAAGGTGCTCCCTGACATGTTTGCCCGCAGAAAGCCCCTTCGCCGCCTTGCGCACTCGCTTCGAGTGGGCGTGGGAGCGCTCGCCGCTCTGACCGCCATCGTTGCGCTGCCGCCCCCCCTCCCCACCACCGCCCAACCCCCCTTCGACCTCGCCGCGATCTACGAGCTCGGTCATCTCCTCCTCGACGAGAACGGCGACGGCGCGCCCGACCGCCTCGGTGCGGCGCTGGTCCTCGCGCCCAACCCGACCGCCGCCGAGCGGGCCGCCGCCGCCGAGATCGCCGCCCGGCTCGGATTCGAGACGATGGCCCTCGACCTTCCCCTGCGGCGCGGCCCGCAGCCCGGCCAGGTCGGCATCCTCATCGGCCAGGGCGCGCTTGCGGCGGCGGGTCTTGCGCTTGCGGATTTCGTGGCCACCCCACCGGCGCGCGGCCGTCGCGGTCCGCCTCCAACCCTTCCCCCGACCGTCGCCACCCTGGCCGCGCCCACCGGCGAACGCTGGCTCGCGGTCCTGGGCGGCACCGACGACGAGCTCCTTCGCGCGGCCCGCTTCCTCGCCGGATCGCTCCCCCACATTCGCACCCTCTCCGGTCCCTCGCTGCAGGATGCCGGCGACGAGCTCGCCGACTGGCTCACCGCCGCCGACAGCGCCGCTCCCCGGCCCGCGCTGACCTTTTCGCGCGCCACCCTTTCGGCCGCCGCCCGCCCGCCCGCCGCTTCGGACACCGTTCCCGACCCAACCGACGCTGCCACGTCGCAGGCTCCCACCCCCACGGCAACCCCGAACGGCCTCCACCTCTTCGCGACAATTTCCTACCCCCCCGAGAGCGACGAACCCGATTCCCCCACCCCCGCCAACCCCACCCTCCTCGCCACCGCCGCCCTCGACCGTCTCCAACTCCTTGCCTGGGAACGCCTTGGCGAAGCGGTTACCGGGCCCGACAGCGACGATCTGCGCTTTCCCGGCCTGGCCACCCTTACCGTCAGCGACGGCGCGCGGCAGGTCGTCCTTCCCACCCTGGCCACATCGACGGCGGGTCCGGGCGGCAGCCGTCCCGGCGCGGGGGCCAAGAGCGATCTAGATCTCTCCAATCTCTACACCGGCGACGGGCTCCTGGGCGGCGGACCGATCCCCAACCGAATCGATGCGGCGCTGGTCCCCGCGCCCGGCGCGCAGTCGGTGGCCGAGCTGGCCGCGCGGCTGGGGCTGGAGAGCACCGGGCTGACCATTCCGATCGTGCGGCGGCCGGGCGAGATCGAGGCCCCCGCGCGCGAACCCACCCTGATCCTGGCGGGGGCCGGTCATCCGCTGGTGGTCGAGCTCGCCGACAGCGGTCGCGTCGCGCCGGACACGCTGCCCGCGGGCCACGGCCTTATCGAGGTCGTGCCGGATGCCTTCGGAAGCAAGCCGACACTGGTGGTGACGGGGCCGGACGACGAGGGGGCCGCGCGCGCGATTCGCCGCCTGGCCGAGGTCTTCCCCCATCTGTCGCACCGCGAGGATGGGGCGCCGACCCTCGACGATGTGGAAGCCGGGCTGTGGGGGTCGCTCTCGGGCTACACCCCCGCGGGGCAGGCCGCGATCGGGCTCTACAAGCTGGACCGAATCGTGGCCGGGCTTGCGGACGAAGGGGTGGCGCGCGCCGAGATTTTGCTGTCGGTGGAGAAGGCGGAGGAAGGACTGGCCGATCTGGTGCGGGCGCGCGCCGCGGCTCTGGGCGCCGACAGCGTGGCGGTCGCGATCGACAACCGCGATGTGCAGCGCGCCGACACGATCTTCGACGACCGCTTCGAGGCGCCCTCCGAGGTGGACCGTCTGCGCCGGGCGATCGAGGAACGGGTGCTGCCGGGGGTCGCGGCGGGGGAAGGGGTTCGTCTCCACGCCCGGATCTCGGAGCCGCCGGAGCTGCGGCGCGCGCTGGAAGAGGAGTTCCGCGGCCGCCTGATTCGGGCCGGGGCCGATCCGGATCGCACCGAGGTTCAGGTGTTGTCGGCCTTCAAGCAGGGGTTTTCCTGGCTGCGCGAATCGGTGGGGCCGCGGCTGGAGGGGCGCGAGATCGGCGAGATCGTCATTGAGTTTCTGCGCAACGATCCACCGGCCGAGTGGCCGCAGCAGTCGATTCACACCCCGGTCCGCTGGTTGCACGAGATCTTCCCCATCGACGAGGTGCTGGCGGCGGATCTGGGGATCGAGGCGGACCGGTTTCGCTTCGAGATGGTGGAGAGCGGCCCGATCTACGAGGTGCGCGTCACCGACCCCGGCGGAAGCGAGATTCTGCGCGAATCCTTCGACCCCGTCTGGGTCCTTCGCCCCTACATCGACCGCTTCCGGGACTACGAGCAGGTTCGGGTCACCACCGGCTGGCTGACCGCGACCGCCGGCACCGACACCCTGGCCCACGAGCGCATCGTCACCGATCCGGAGTGGTTCTGGGACCGCTTCCAGGCCCGCACCCTGCCGGCCATCTACGACCACGTCATGGCGCTCCACGAGGGAAGTCCACGCGGGGGCGGCGCCGACGCGCCCCACTTCGGAGCCCTCACCGTCGAGCTGGAGCTGAGCGAACCGGACTACCGGCTGGGCGTCGACAACGAGATCATCGCGCCGATGGACGCGCTGCACGAGGAAGTCTACTTCGGCACGATCGAGTTCTTCGACATGATGGGGCGCAATGCGCGCGGCCAGGGGCTGAGCTGGCCGGGGCGCGTGATTCCGGTGATGCGTCCGAAGGGCGACGGGGAACCGGGGCGGGGGCGAATCACCTTCACCGGGTTCGCCACCAGCCGTCCGGCGGTGATCGTGCGCTACGAGACGCGGGACGGAAGGCGGGGCGAGCGGCGGCTCGACATCCCGAAGGCCACCATGGAGCGGCCCAGCCTGCGCCGGGTCGTGGTCGCGCCGGAGTCCCCGGTCCTGTCCCGGCTGGATCTGTGGATGGAGGCCGACACAGAGATGGACGAACGCGAGGCGCTGCTGCGGGTCGCCTCTCCCGCGGCGGTCGACGCCCGCATGATTTCGGCGGAGCAGATTGCGGCCACCGTCGCCAATCTGGGCGCGCTGCGCGAGACGGGGCTCTACCTCGAGGCGCTGGCCTGGGAGGATGTGGGCGAGATCGCGGTGCATGTCGAGTGGCCGGAGGAGAGGGACGAGAAGCTCTTCGGGCCCACGGCGGACGACGAGGACCCCGAGCCGGACGACGCGACGGGGGCGGCGAATGAAGGCGAGGGCGGCGCGGCGACGGATGAATCCCCCGGGGACGACCGGAACGAATCCCCCTCCCCCCGCCGAACCGCCATCCTTCCCGCCAACGGCGCGCCCGCCCCCCTCCCCGCCTGGACCGATCTTCTCCCGGAGGGTTGGCGTTACAACGGCGAGCGCCTTGTGCAGTGGGACACCCCGATGCCCCCGCCCGAGGGCCACCGGATCCTCGCCATGATGGCGCAAACCTTCCCCGAGGCGCGCATGTACAAGGCCGGCGAGAGCTACCTGGGCCGCACAACCTGGGCAATGGACCTCATGCCTCCGATCGCCGCCACCCACTGGTCGCGCATCAAGGCCACGACCTTCAAGCCCACCGTCATCTATTCGGCGCGCCAACACGCCAACGAGGTCTCCTCGACCAGTCATGTCCTGCGCCACGCCGAACTGCTCCTCACCGATTCGGCCCAGAGAACCCGGCTGGACAAGGTCAACGTCGTCATCCACCCCTTCACCAACCCCGACGGCGCCCAACTCGCCTACGACCTCTACCGGATCACCCCGGACTACATCCTGCACGCCGGCTATCTGGGTTCGCTCGGCATGGATGTCAGCGCGGGCGGCGGCAACTTCCCCATCTATCCCGAATCGCAGGTGCGCGGACGGCTGTGGAACATGTGGCTGCCCGACATCTTTCTGAATCCGCACGGCTACCCCAGCCACCAGGTTGTGCAGCTCTTCTCCGAATACAGCGGACTTGTGCGCCGCGGCCGCGTCACCGAGCGCAACTGGGGCTTCAACAAGGGCTGGTTCATGCCCGGCTTCGGCTATGTCGACAGCCCCGAGTATCCGAGGCACAGGGAAGCCGCCTTCACGATCCGCGACTACATCACGCGCGCAATCAACTCGAACCGCGACGTGTTCGAGATGAACCAGCGCAACTACGACCGCTACCGGCGCTACGGCGCGGCCTTCGATCCCGACGTCTTTCGCCTGCCCCTTGTCGACAGCGTTCTGATCGAGATGCCGTTGAAGGGATCGAGCGGAGGCGGCTACAATCCCCGCATCACAATCTGGAGCGGCATCACCGAGGCGCCCGACGAGACCGCCCACGGACCCTGGATGGAGCTGGTGGCAAAGGCGGGATTGTCGTGGGACCAGGCGCTGCTCGATTACCTGTACGACGGCGAGCACAAGGTCGAGCGCAGCGGATCGGCCTTCGGAGGGGGCGTGACCTTGCGCATGAACCGACCAAGACCGCCGGAATAAGGGGGGTTGCGCGCGCGCCATTTCGCCCGAAGCCTCCATCCGGGCCGGCCCGCGCAGGGGCCGGGGGCCAGGTCTTTGCCGACTGCAATCCTGCGGCTCGGCCTGGTTGTCCGGGCGGACGGCGTTGCGGCCGGTGCGGCGCGCTGGGTTCGCCGACGGTCACCATCCCGTCACCACCACCCGTCGCAACACCGCGCGCACCGCCTCGACCAGCGCTTCATCCCGGTCGCCAAGGCCGCGAACGGAGACCGCGATGTGGGGCGAGATGCGGATTCGGGCCCAGCTTTCGACCGCGCTCTCCCCCTCTTCGTTGCGGTGGCGCGCAACCGCTTCCAGCTCGGCCAGCAGATCGGCGGCGTGCCGGGCCAGCTCCCTTCGGAATCGCGCTTCCGGGGATCCGGCTTCCGGCGCCGAATCGGGCGGTCTGGACTCGCCCACACCGGCCATCCTGACGTAATGGCGAGAGCGGTAGCGCCGTTCATCGTCTGCGCCCCGGCCCGGCAGAGCTTTGACGGTCCGATGGGTCGTCTCCTCCGGGGGCGCCATGGGGCCTTCCCTGACACCGGGTGGGGGCGGGGTCGCGCATTCCTCGACTTCGGCTTCGTTTCCGGGCGCTTCCTCGACCGACAGGTCGGCGTCGGCAACGAGATCGGGCGCAACGCTCCCCTCCTCCTCCTTCGCCACCGCTTCCTCCTCCACCGGCTCCCGCAGAAGGAACGCTTCACCCGGGTCCCCTTCCCCCACCGCCTCCGCAGCTCGCCGGCGCACGATCGATCGCCTGTCGCGCCCCTGCGCCCTTGCGTATGCCGACGAATCAAGGAGCCGAAAGGACGGCGGCGGCATCCGGAAGGCGGTTGAGGGAGCCGACACCAGGTCGTCGGTTACGGCAATGCGGCCATCGGCCACCCGTGCAACCAGCGACGGCCGAATCCGCGCGAAGAGATCGCGAATGTCGCTGAGCGTCACCGGGGCGATGGCGCCCTCCTCCTCGGCCGCGCGCACCCGGCGAATGAAGCGCAGCCGGTCCAGAACCAGCTTCGGGTAGCGGGTTCGCGGTCCCCTCCGGCCCACCTTCGGCAACAACCCCTCCTGCACATAGTAGGCGATCGTCCGGCGGTCGAATCCGGATTCGCGCTCCAGCTCCTTCGCGGTGTAGCTCGCCATCTGGTTTTCCTCCTCCCGCTTTTCGCTGCCGACTGTCGTGTTCTGGTATCTCACTGTTGACTTGGTGATGAAATCCGGTTACTGTTCAGTACTGGTCATTACTGTCAAACCAAAAGGAGGCGACGCATGGACCAAGTCAAGACCGCCCTCTCCGCCCTGATGCCCGGAGAGCCGGCAACGCACGAGGGACTCGCCGTCGTGCCCCTCGCCACGAAGAAGGAGAGCGCGCTCCGCTACATTCTTCTCGAGGAAGGGGTGGACGACAAACTCGTCACGATCCGCGAGATCTCGGAGGGGGGAAGCGTCCCTGAGCTCACCATCGAGAACCGCTCGCCCGACCCGCTGCTGATCGTCGATGGGGAGGAGATGGTCGGCGCGAAGCAGAACCGCGTGGCGAATCTCACCATGCTGATCAGGGGCGCGACGACCACCAACATCCCGGTGTCGTGCGTGGAGGCGGGTCGCTGGTCGTACAACCGGCCCGACTTCGGCGTCAGCGACCGGATTCAGGATGTGCGAAGCCGCTTCGGCAAGTTGCGGAGCGTGCGACAGTCGCAGGCGCGGCGCGGGGTTCCGCGGTCGGACCAGGGGCGGGTGTGGCATACCCTGGCCGAAGAGGCGGCCGCCCACAGCGCCCCATCGAAGACCGGCGCGATGGGCGAGATGTTCGAACGGCACGCCGAGGCGCTCGACCGGTTCGTGGAATCGCTGGAGCCGCAACCGGACCAGATCGGCGCGGTCTTCTCGATGGGACGCGGCCGCTTCGGGCTGGATCTCTTCGACAAGCCGACCACCTTCGCCGCCTTCTTCCCCAAGCTTCTGCGCAGCTACGGACTCGACACGCTGCGCCCGGGCCGCGGCCGCAACGACCAGGGAACGGTCGAGCACGCGGCGGAGTTCATCAGCGCGGTGATCGACGCCGAGCACCGGGAGCATCCCGCGGTCGGACTGGGGCGCGACATCGGAATCTCCGGAAGCGGATTGGTGGCCGGGGGACTGGTCCACGACGAGATCCTGGTGCACCTGACCGCATTCTCGGAACCCGGCCAGGACGCCGACCAGCCCCGCCGGGGCCGCTACGCGCCGTACGACCGCCGCCGGGAGAGCCTGCGCCGCCGCTACGAGCGGTAGCCCGGGGCGGCCGCTGCGAGCGGGGCCGTGGGGAGACCAGAGGACCGGCCTCGCCGCCCACCAAAAAGGCAGCGCCGCATTGACAGCGCAGCCCCCCTTCGCCCATCGTGTCGGCCGACCGACGACCTCTCTTCGCCCGCACACAGGCCCCCCCATGCCCCCCGACACCATCTTCGGCAAGATCGTCCGCGGCGAGATTCCCGCCGACATCGTGTACCAGGACGACCTCGTCACCGCCTTCCGCGACATCCATCCCCTCACCCCCATCCACATCCTCGTCGTGCCGAACCGCGCAATCCCGACACTCGCCGACGTCGCAACCGACGACGAGCCGGTCCTGGGACGGATGCTGCGCGTGGCCGCCGACCTCGCCGCCGCCGAGGGGATCTCCGAGAAGGGCTACCGCGTCATGATCAACTGCCGCGAACACGGGGGACAGGAGATCCATCACCTGCACCTGCACCTGCTGGGCGGCCGGCGCGTGGGTCCGATGGTGGCGCGAAAGGGATAGCTCGCGTCCCGGGAGTGGTTGCAGGAATGGGGTTGCGCGCGCACGAGGGCTGCCAGGCCACCGCCCGGACCGGCCCGCGCAGGGGCCGGAGGGCGCCACCGACAAGCGATTCGACTTCGACCCCTACCGTGCCAGCGGCCACATCTGCACCGACTCGATCCCCAGATCGTCGGTCGTCGTGCCGAGCAGGAAGTCGACTCCGATCTCGCGAATCGTCAGGCCGGCGGGCGTTTCGACGAACCCCAGAATCCGGCCGCCGGGATCGAAGACCGACCAGAGCGGCGCGGGCCGCTCCATCCCCGGAAGCGTCGCCTCGCGGACCCAGATGTGATCGAGGGCATCGGTCGTCAGCGTGCGGAACGCCGGGAAGGCCTCGACGATCGGCATGGCCTTGTAGCCCTCGCGGGTCCGTTCGAGCTCGTCGCCGGCGAGATTGGTGCGGGTCATCGCGTCGTCGATCGCCTCGTCCACCTCCGTCCGCGTCGGCGCCCGGTTGAAATGCCCGCGGCGCACAATGCGAGCGAGCGTCCCCGTCGCGGGATCCCAGGCCCGAATTTCGTAGCGGTCGTTCGGAGCGAGGATCACCAAATCGCCCCACTCCGCTTCCACCAATTCGCGGGTGAAGGGCAGCATCCCCATGGTGACGAGGCCATCGCCCATCGCCATGAAGGACTCCATTCCCGGATGCGCGCCCAGCGATGCAAGCGGGGCCCCGTCGGCGTCGCGCACCTCGTAGGCCAGCTCCTGGCGGGAATACCCCTGACCGGTCCTGGATCCGAGGCCCGAGGCGAGAAACCGCGAACCCCTCAGCGCGGTGCCCGGCGCCAACGGCCTTGGGCTCGCCTCCAGCGTCAGAGACCGCCCCAGCGTTCCGCCGGCGTCGAAGATGGAGATCGCGCGGCTTCGTCCATCCCAGACCATGATCGAGTCGGCCTCCCACCGACCGATGCCCCCCAGACGGGCGAACTCGCCGGGACCCTCTCCCGACCGTCCGAACGAGGCGAGGTGCTCGCCCGCCGAATCGAAGACCCTCACCTCGTTCGTCCCCCGGTTCGCGACCACGATCCGGCCGTCGGACAGCGTCAGCGCGCCGCCGATCTCGTGAAGCAGGTAGGGTTCGGCGCCGTCGAGCTCGCCGATGGAGAGCGATGGTTCCGGTCCGATCCGCCAGGGAAGCCGGGAATCGTCGGCCGGGCGCGAATTCTCGACGATCAGCACGCCGGCGCTGTCGCGCGATTCGGAGGCGGGCGCGTTGGAGGGCGGGGCGTCCTGGCAGCCGGTGGAGATGGCGGCGACGAGGGCGGCGACGAGGGTGCGCGGGAGACGGCGGCGGCGCATGGGGGGGCTCCTGGGGGGTGGGGGTGGGGTGGTTGTGGTGGTCGTGGCGGAAACAAGGACGTGTGGACGCGACTCCGAAAGGTCCACCCTTTCGGGAAACTCTACTATGCCGTTCGTAGATCATCAAGTGCCGTTCGTAGATCATCAAGTCGTGGAAGGGAGTCGGAAAGACCAGGAGGGGTGCGCGCGCACCTTCGTCGACGCGGTTTCCACTTCGGCCGGCCCGCGCAGGGGCCGGAAGCCGGGAGGCGCTCCGCTTCCCCAAAGGACAGCCCTTTCCCAACCGCCTGCCCGCCGCATTACCTTGTCACCCCTGGATTACCTTGTCACCCCTGGAGATTACCTTGTCACCCCTGGAAGAGTCGACATCGCGTCCCCCGAACAACCCGGCGCCTCACCCGATGGAGACCGAAATGGACAGAACTCCGGACCCGGCGGTTCTCGACGAGGTCATTCGCCGCATCGTCGAGGTGGCGCAGCCCGAGCGGATCATTCTCTTTGGGTCGGGGGCGCGGGGAAGGATGGGACCGCACAGCGATCTGGATCTGTTGGTGGTCGCAGAGGTGGATCACCGGCGAAGGCTGGCAACGCAGATTTACCTGAGTCTGCGTGGGGTAGAAGCCGCCGTCGACGTGATCGTTGTCACACCGGACGATGTTGAGCGATACCGCGACAGTCACTCGCTCGTTGTCAAGCCGGCCCTGGACGAGGGACGGACGATCCATGCCACCGCCTGAACGATTCCCCCACGACGACCCGCGGGAGTGGATCAACCGGGCGAGGAGCAACTTTGCCCGGGCCAGATCCCGGATTCCCGAAGCCTACCTCGAAGACCTTTGCTTCGACGCACAGCAAGCCGCCGAGAAGGCGATCAAGGCCGTAATGATGATGCACGGGGTGGAGTCCCATGTATCCACGACCTGGGGCGACTGCTGTCAATGCTGGAATCCGAAGGAGGCGGAGTGCCTGAAACAATCCGCCGGGCGGCTGCACTCATGCCTGCTGTCCACTCCCGATATCCCGGACTCGACGAACCGGTCTCGGACGACGAGTATGCCGAAGCCCTGATGATCGCCGAAGCCGTCCTCCGCTGGGCCGAATCCCACCTCTGAATCGCGCACTTTCACCGGAACCGCCCACCCACCTGCAAGCCCCCAACACCCCACCATGCCCCCTTCCTCCCCCATCTCCATCCGCCCCGTCACGCCCGTCGTCGGCGCCGAGATCCGCGGCGTCGATCTGGCCACCCTGACCGACGACCAGTTCCGCCAGATCCACGATGCCCTCATGGCTCACGGCGTCATCTTCTTTCGCGACCAGGCGCTCCCGATCGACCGGCACAAGGCGTTCGGCGCCCGCTTCGGCGAACTCGTCGCCCACCCCAACGATCCCGGCGTCGACGGCCATCCCGAGGTCATGCCGATTCACGCCGACCGCAACTCCCGCCGCGTGGCCGGGGAGCGGTGGCACTCCGACGTTTCCTGCGATCCGCGCCCGCCGATGGGTTCCATCCTCCGCCTGCACACCGTGCCCGACACCGGCGGCGACACCCTCTTCGCCAATATGTACGCCGCGTGGGAAGCGCTGTCCGACCGGCTTCGCGCCCTCCTGGACGGACTGACCGCGGTGCACGACGGCGCGCCCTACTACCGCGAAACGAACCGGCTCATCGGACGCGACGACGGGGGTCGCTCCTACCCCACCGCCGAACATCCGATCGCGCGCACCCACCCGGTCACCGGTCGCAAGGCGCTCTTCGTCAACTCGATGTTCACCCAGTGCATCGTGGGACTTCCGCCCGCCGAGAGCCGCGCCATCCTCGCCTTCCTCTACGAGCACCTCGCCCGCCCGGACTTCCAGTTCCGCTTCCGCTGGAGGGCCAACTCGGTCGCGATGTGGGACAATCGCTGCACCCAGCACCACGCGATCTGGGACTACTGGCCCGCCACACGCTCCGGCTACCGGGTCACGATTCGCGGCGAACGGCCGGTGTGAGCCTCACCTCCCCAGCTCGGCCACCGCCGCGTCGCGGTTCAGTTGGAGCACCAGGACATCCGGATCGGCGAGCACGCGTTCGGGCTCGAAATCCGCCCGGATCACGAATTCGGCCGACTCCCCCGCGCCCAGTTCCACCTCGGTGCGCGCGTCGCGGTAGTCCTCGTTCACCACGGTGCGGCTCCCGTCGTCACCCTCGTCCGACCACCGCTCGCCCGCGACCGCCGCCACCTGTACGCGCATCCGGCCCGTTCCGACATTCCCCACCGTTCCCCGCACCACCCACTCCCCGCCTTCCTGCGTCCTCGTCACGTCCGAGAACCGATACTCCGGCACCACCACATCGAAGAACCACTGCTCGGCGAACGCGTCGAACGCGGTCGTGTCGGGAGCGAAGCCGCGCAGCACGGCCAGCATGTCCTGAAGGACCGGGAAGTCCGGGTCCGGGTTGTACTTCGCGATGAACGCCTGCAGCCCGGCGAGCATGTTCTCGCGCCCCATCTCCTGCTGGAGCATCCACGGCACCCAGCCGCCCTTGTCATAGGTGACGGTTCCGTCCCCTGACCGGGTGCCGTCGACCTCGACCATCGGCCTCTCGGAGTCCACGAAGCGCCGGTCCCCGTACATCTGCTCGATCCGCTTGGCAAACTCGATCCGGTAGCGGTCGCCGTAGACCTGTTCGTGCAGGAGCAGCGTCGAATAGTGCGCCATCCCCTCCGAGATGATGTTGCCGCCGGGACCCTGCCCCGGCGTGAGCAGGTTGCCCCACCACTGGTGCGCGGCCTCGTGCGCAACCACCATGAAGGCGATGTGCGACCTGGGATCGCTCTTGGCGAGGAACCCGATCCCCTCGCTGAAGGTGATGTTGGTGGGAAAGCCCTGCGCATAGGTGGCAAACGCCGCGAATTCGGAGATCTTGAGCAGATCCCACGGGAAGGGATGGAACCACTCGGAGAAGTACTTGCGTGCGGCGTCGAGCGCCGCCGACATTTCCTCGATGTTGTAGTCATGCTCCGGGTGGTAGTAGATTGCGGTGCCGTCGCCCTCCTTAACCGCGTACTTCCCCGCCACGACATTGAACAGGGCCACGGGGTGATCCGTCTCCCAGACGACCGTCCGCCTGCCGTCCACAACCTCGTCGCTCACCTTCCGCCCCACCCCGTTGGCCGTGTATTGCTCCGGCAGCGTGATTTGCGTGCGCACGGTGAAGGGCTCGCCGCCCCAGCCGAAGAGCGGCTCGGTTTCGCCTTCGAAAAAGTCGTCAGCGTAGTCCCGCGGCTCGGAAGAGTTGTCTCCGTCCACGCCGATGCCCTCGAGGTATCCGGGAACAGGCAGGAACGTCGGCGTGAACGCGGTCAGCACGATCCCGGATTCGAGAATGAACTCCGATTCACCGCTGGCGCGCCTGCTCATGCCCCGCGGGAACTCGAGGTCGTAGCTGAAGCCGACCGTGAGCGAGTCGCCGGGTCCCAACGGGTCCTCAGGGGTGAAGACGAACAGGTTGGACCGGTCATCCGGCTCGTGCGCCTCCCCGTTCAGCGTCCATTCGATCGGATCCCACTGCCCGGCCGTGACCGGGATCTGCTCGTACGGATAGTCCCGGTGGTTGCGGAAGGTGTACTCGCCCTTCACCGCAGCCGAGCGCTCAGCGGGCTCGAAGTCCAGTTCCACGTCGACATTGGACACCGACGGCATTTCAAAATCGGCCCAGGTCTGGACGTTCTCGCGCCAGTAGTCCTTGCCCGCATCCTCGGCGGCCTCTCCCTGCCGACCCGCCCTGCCGCCGAAGTGCAGCACCATGGCAAGCACGATCGCCGGCGCAGCGAACGGAATCAGGCGCAGCGCGCCGACCAGCAGGGGCTTGGGCCGGATGCGATGCACAAGCCGTGTGGCGTCGAAGTCCTGCCGCCCGAACCACTTGACCGCCAGCGCCACGAGGAGCGGAACCAGGCTCAGCACGAGCAACCGGTTCAGAAGCAGTTCCCTTCCCTGAAGCGAGAACGCGCCCATGTCGCTCCACTGCACCGCATTCCAGGCAATCCAGTTGAACACCCACCCGAACGGGTCGTTGAAGACCATTCGGTAGATGGTGTAGACGATCAGCGCCATGCCGACGCCGTAAACCGCGTAGCGATTCCGGAACAATGCGAAGAGCGCCGTTACCAACGCGGTCCAGAAGATGAACGTGGGTACGAGCACGCCGCCCCAGGTGAGGATGAACGGAACAACATCGAAGCCCACCGGGCTACCGTCGAACAACTGGTACCAAGCGATCACGGCCCAACTGGCGACGACGCCGATGACCAGGATGAGCCCCGCCACCAGGCTGTTGCCAATGGTCTTGCCCAGGAGAATCGAGCCCGTCCCGATTGGCGTCGTGTGGAAGATCTCGGCCAGACGGCGGCTGCGCTCCTTGTGCAACGACTCGACAGTGTAGAAGAGAAGCAGGAAGCAGACCAGGAGGCTGAGGGTGTTGAGCTGCCGCACCGCGACCTCGCCCGAGGTGAGGAGCAGTCTCGAATTGAACGGACCGATCGCCACCACGGTGGTGAAGATCGACTGGTAGAGGATCAGCGGCACGAAGAGATACATCCCGGGCCGCCGGACCAGTTCCCGGACATCTTCCCTGCCGATGACCCGGGCCGCCTTCCAGAACCCGAGCGGCGCCGTAGCCATGTTGAGGCCGCGCAGGGTCGCATCGGCGGAAGACGGCTCGGCGGCTTTGGTCACATCCGCGCGACGACGGCGTCGGAAAAACCTCGATCCACTGCCGCCCCGGCGCAGCCTCGCGGAGTAGCTGATCGCCGCGCCACCCACGGCGGTCAGTCCGATGAGACCGAAGACGATGCGGCTCAGCAGAAACCCCGCATCGGGCCTCAGGGCCGCGGTGTTATAGAACTCGACCCCGCGGTCCACCGTCAGGAAGGTCTCGTTGAGCCAGCGGAAACCGGACGGGTCCACAAGCATCAGCGCCCGGTTCACATCGGGTGGAAGCCAGTCGGGTGACCAGGTCGTCAGGAAACCGAGGGTGACCAGTAGCACCGCCACGGGGAAGAAGAAGACGATGATGGGTCGGCGCGTCCAGGTTCCCAGAAAAAACGGTACACCCGCGAAGAGCAGAATCTGGGGGAGTCCGAAGAGTATGGTAGGAAACAGGTAGTTCCCCAGCGAAAACTCACCGATGTGCCTCACGTCCTCCCCGGCCGCAACGACGTGGTTGAACACCGCCCCCGTGCACAGGTAGAGGATCCAGATTATCAGGAAAACGCCGAGCGCACCGGCGAACTTGCCCCACACGTACTCGCCCGGGGTGAGGCGGGTGGAATGGAAGACCTCGGTGACCTGAAGCTCGAGGTCGCGGATCACGACCAGGCCCGCCGCGATGGCGAGGAACCACGCCCCAATCCCCATCACCAGCACGCACTGGATCATGCTCTGGGCGAAGACGGAAGTCACGTGGGACCGTTCGCCGCCCACGGTCGAGTCGCCCGACGAGATCGTTACCGCGCCTTCGGACCAGCCCCAGGCCATGAAAAACAGGACCACGAAAAGGATCCAGTACCCAGGCCAACGCAGTCCCGAAGTCAGTTCCCTGCGGGTGACCTCCCACCAGCGCCCCAGCGCGCTCACGCCCCCTCCCCGTTCCCGCTTGCTCCGTTTGCCTGCGCCAGAAGCAGGTAGGCATCCTCCAGCGTCGGGGACACGGGTTCAAACCCCTCGGGTACCGCGCCCTGCCCGGCTTCCTCCGGGGACAGGTGGACGCGCACCTGGTTGCGTCCCTCGATCAGGATCGCCTGGGTGATCCGGTAGCGCCGCTCGATCTCGTGCAGATCCTCCTTGGCCACCGCGCCCTGGTAGATCGTCCCGTCGAGCCGGTCGCGTGCTTCGCCCGGCGTCGTGTCCGCCACGAATCTCCCATCGCTCATGATCGCCACGCGCGGGCACAGCACCGAGATGTCTTCGACGATGTGGGTGGACAGCAGCACCGTGCGGTCCTCGGCCAGTTCGGCCAGCAGCCTGTAGAACCGTATCCGCTCCTCGGGATCGAGACCGGCCGTGGGCTCGTCCACAATGATCAATCCGGGATTGCCCGCCAAAGCCTGCGCGATCCCCAACCGTTGCTTCATCCCGCCGGAATAGCCTTTCACCTTGCGTTTGGCCGCGTAGGCGAGATTGACCCGATCGAGCAGCTCGGCCGCGAGCCGCTTCAGCCCCTGCGGAGCCTGCACGCCCTTCAGCACGAGCAGGTAGCGCAACATTGCCTCGCCGCTCAGATGAGGATAGAAACCGAAGTCCTGCGGCAGGTAGCCGAGCTGGCGGCGAATGCGGCGCGGATCGGCGACGATGTCCTCGCCATTGAAGAGAACGGTGCCCGCGGTCGGTTCGAGCAACCTGGCGACAATGCGCATGAGGGTGGTCTTGCCCGCGCCGTTGGGACCGAGAAGACCGAACATTCCCTGTCCGATGCTGAGCGAAACGCCCTTGAGCGCGGCGACGGGACCGGGGTAGACCTTGGTCAGATCTCTGATTTCGAGCATGGGATTCCTGGCCTGGTGGATGTTCGCCCCCCTCACCCCTCCCCGCACAGCCTGACCGCCGCGGCCAGCGAACCGGTCGGGTCGGCGCTGCGCGGGATGAATTCGTGGGCCATGTAGCCGCTGAAGCCGGTGTCCCGGATGGCTCGCACGATCGCGGGGTAGAAGAGCTCCTGTGTTTCGTCGATTTCAGCCCTTCCCGGGACGCCGCCGGTGTGATAGTGGCCGATCCACTCGCGGGCGTCGGTCAGGGTGCGGATGATGTCGCCCTCCATGATCTGCATGTGGTAGATGTCGTAGAGGATGCGGACGCGGGGCGAATCGACCGCGCGGACGATCTCCAGCGCGTAGGGCATGCGGTCGCCGATGTAGTCGAGATGGCCGCCCGGCTTCGAGTTCAGCGCCTCGACCAGGATCGTCACGCCCTCGGCCTCGGCGATCGGGGCGCACTCGCGCAGACAGCGGATCGAGTTCTCGATTGCGACGCTTTCGGCCATTCCGCGACGGTTGCCGAAGAAACAGATCACATTGGGGACTTCCTCGCGCGCGGCCCGGGGAATGTGCCGTTCGAAGGCGCCGATGATCGCGGGGTGATTGCGCGGCTCGTTCAGACCGTCCTCGATCGTGCCGGCCGCCACGTCGCCGCAGGAAACGGCCAGCCCATGATCGCGCGCGACCGCCCATTCCTCGACGGTGAGCAGATCGATGGCGGGCAGGCCGATTCGGGAGACGGCGGCGCAGAACTCGGGCAGGGGAATCTCCTCGAAGCACCAGCGGGCGACCGACTGGAGCAGGCCCGGGGTCTGGGCGGGGGACGGGGCTGCGTCGCTTGCATTCGGGTGCGCGGGCGGCGATCCATCCCGGCGTTGACCGGTGCGCGGCGCATCGCGGGTCGTGGCGGACGCCGTGGCGCCGGGCCCGGCATGGGCGCCGAGCAATCCTCCCAGCGAGGCGGCGCCGGTTGCACGGATCAGTTGGCGGCGCGTAAGGTTGGGCATCCGAAAGTGAAGCTCCTTTGTGATGGCGCGGAGAATCCGCCGTCGGTTCGGTGGACTCGTCAAGCGTGAACCCTGGGTGCGGTCGCGGCGCGACTGCGGAAGCGGCGGGAAGGGTAACCCATGAAACGACGAACGGCCATTGGAATGCTCGGATCGGTCGCGGGCGGACCCCTGCTCGCGCCACCGGGCGAGATGGAACGGATTTTGGAATGGGCGTTGCGGGTGCGCGATTCGGCGGGAGACCGGACGGCGGAGGGAAACGCTGCGAACGGGATCCGGCCCGACTCCGCAACGACGCTGACCCCGCGGCGCGCCCGCGCGATGGAGGCGTTGGCCGAGGCGATCGTTCCCGCGACCGCCGACTCTCCGGGCGCCTCCGCCGCCGGCGTCACCGAGTTCGTCTCCGCGCTGGTCGACGGCTGGCTTGACGACGAGGACCGCGACCGATTCCTCGCCGGCCTCGACCGGGCGGACGAGATCTGCCGCGAGCGCTTCGCCGCCCCCTTCGCCGACCTGGATTCGGCCGATCAGGCCGTCCTCCTGGGCGAGTGGGACGAAGAGCTGGCCGCGCTGCGCGAGAGCCCCGACGGGCCGGAGGGGTCGCGCTTCCTCCACCCCATCGATTTTGGCCAGATCAAGCGCTTCGCCCTCACCGCATTCTTCACCTCCGAGGCGGGACTCGCCGCGCTCGGCCATCGCACGGTCTTTTCCACCTTCGAGGCCTGCGCGCCGGTCGCATCCGGGATCGGCCCCGAACCGCCCGAACCGTCCGACCCGCACCGCCGCGGACCGGAGCGCAATCCATGACGATTCATCGCCGCGACCTCTTCCACATTCGCCCGCGCCGCCAGGAGTACGACGCGATCGTGGTGGGATCGGGCATGTCCGGCGGGTGGGCCGCCAAGGAGCTCGCCGAACTCGGCGCCCGCGTCCTGGTCCTCGAAGCGGGCCCGACGATCGTCCCCGAACGCGACTACGGCGAGCATCTTCCCCCCTACGAGATGCCCTACCGCGGCTGGAACGACCGCAAGGCGCTGGCCGCCGAACAGCCGATTCAGCGGCAGTGCTACGCCTGCGACGAGGTGGCGCGCAAGTTCTTCGTCAACGACAACGAGCATCCCTACACGACCGATCCCGACAGTCCCTTCCTCTGGATTCGCGGACGGCAGGTGGGCGGACGTTCGATCATGTGGGCGCGGCAGTGCTACCGGCTCAGCGATCTGGACTTCGAGGCCAACGCGCGCGACGGAAATGGGGTGGACTGGCCGATCCGCTACGCCGATCTCGCCCCCTGGTACGATCATGTCGAGGCCTTCGTGGGAATCAGCGGACGGGCCGAGGGGCTGGCGCACCTTCCCGACGGGGTCTTCCTGCCGCCGATGCAGATGTCGTGCGTGGAGGAGCATCTGCGCGACGCGATCGACGCCGGATTCGGGGGCCGCCGCCGCATGACGATCGGACGAACCGCGGTCCTGACCCGCGATCACCGGGGACGCCGGGCCTGCCACTACTGCGGTCCCTGCCACCGGGGATGCCGCACCCGCAGCTATTTCAGCTCCCTCAACGCGACCCTTCCCGCCGCGGAGGCCACCGGCCGGATGACGCTGCGCCCCAACAGCATCGTGCCGGAGGCGATCTGGGATCCGCGGGCCGGACGGGTGACGGGCGTGCGCGTGGTCGACCGCGAATCGGGCGAAGACACGGTCGTTCGGGGCCGGGTGGTCTTCCTGGCCGCGTCGGCACTCGAATCGACCCGGATCCTGCTGAACTCGAAGTCGGCGGACTTTCCGGACGGACTGGCCAACTCGAGCGGCGTGCTCGGCAAGTATCTCATGGACCACATGATGTGCGACGACACCCGCGCCGTCTTCGATGGCTGGGAGGACCGCACCACTCGCGGCCGGCGTCCCAACGGGATCTACATCGCACGCTTCCGCAATGTAACCGAACCGGCGTCGGACTTCGTGCGCGGCTACGGCTTCCAGGGCAGCGCGGTGCGGACCGGCTGGCAGCGGGGGATTTCGATGGCGGGATTCGGCGCCGGCTTCAAGCGCGAGCTGCTGCGTCCCGGCCCCTGGGAGTTCCGTCTGCACGCCTTCGGCGAGTGTCTGCCCCGCGAGGAGAACCAGGTCGCCCTCGATCCCGGCCAGGTGGACGCATGGGGAATCCCGACGCTGCGAATCCGGTGCGCCTGGGGGGAGAACGAACGAGCGATGATGCGCGACGCCGTCGAGGAGGCGGGCGCGATGCTCGACGCGGCGGGCGGACGCGAGATCGTGCTGCAACGCGAGATGGCGCCGCCGGGACTGGCCATCCACGAGATGGGAACGGCCCGCATGGGACGCGACCCGGCGAGTTCGGTCCTGAATGCGCACAACCAGGCCTGGGACGCGCCGAACCTCTTCGTTGTGGACGGCGCCGCAATGACATCGGCGGGGTGCCAGAATCCCTCGCTGACCTACATGGCGCTGGCCGCGCGCGCGAGTCACTACGCCGTGTGGGCCGCGCGGCGGGGGGAGGTGTGAGGGGGGAACGCGGTATGGTGGCCTGCCCGCCGACAGTGGCGAAGCTCGCCCGGACGATGCAGGCGTTGACCTGACTTTAGGCAGATCACTAATGTTAGCTATCTCGCTAACAACACCTAACGACTCAGGAGCGCATCATGGAATCGGCGATTGTCTTTCGCAACCCGTTCCGGCCCGGGGCAGGCCACACGCCCCCGTATCTTGCCGGAAGGAAAGAGGAGCGGAGCGAGTTTCTCAAGCTCCTTGGCCAGGAAACCGTCCTTTCCAATCTCGTCCTCACCGGACTCCGCGGCGTCGGAAAGACAGTCCTTCTCGACACCTTCAAGCCACTGGCGGTGCAGAACGGCTGGCTCTGGGTGGGCGCTGACCTTTCCGAGAGCACGACGGTCGACGAAGAGCGCCTGGCCACAAGGATCCTCACTGACGTGGCCCTGGCTACGTCCAACTTCGTCTACGACAGGCGGGAGGTTCGTCGCCCAGGTTTTGGCCATCAGGTGGATCTGTTCGACGCCACCCTCAACTATCCGACGCTTCGCGCGGTGTATCAACAGACGAGGGGTCTGGTGGCTGACCGACTGAGGGCCACACTGACATTCGTCTGGCTGGCTCTGCGCGAATCGCCGAACCCGCCCCGTGGCATCGTCTTTGCCTACGACGAAGCCCAGAACATGGCGGACCATGCCGGCAAGGACGAATACCCGCTCTCGGTGATGCTTGACGTGTTCCAGTCCATCCAAAGACAGGGGGCTCCCTTTCTCCTGGCTCTGACCGGCCTGCCCACGCTCTTCCCCAAACTGGTCGAGGCCAGGACCTATTCGGAACGAATGTTCCGCGTTCTTTTCCTCAACCGCCTGGATCCCCCCGATGTTCGCGAGGCGATCGTGAAGCCGATCCAGGAGGATGGCTGTCCGATCAGCTTCACCGAACAATCCATCCGTCAGATCGAGAGGCACTCGGGCGGATATCCCTATTTCATCCAGTTCATCTGTCACGAAGCCTTCGATGTCTTCGTGTCGCAGATCACCACCGGATCCAGGAACCCGAGCGTCCCGATCGCGGAGATCACGGCAAAGCTGGACAGCGACTTCTTTGCGGGCCGGTGGTCGAGGGTGACCGACCGCCAGCGCGATCTCCTGTATGTCGTATCGAGGTTGGACGATCCGGAATCCGAGTTCAGCGTTCAGGAGATCGTGGAGCTTGCCAGGGAACTGCCGGTGAAGGGGTTCAGCCCCAGTCACGCGAGCCAGATTCTTGCGGCGCTCATCAACTCAGGCGTCGTCTTCAGGAACCGGCACGGGAAGTACTCCTTCGCAGTTCCTCTTCTTGGGGACTTCATCCGCCGACAGTACCCGGACGAACAGCCCGAACTCCTCGACGAGCCGGGTCGGTAACCGCCTGAGGGCGCTCGACGCGGGCCGGACGGCCCCGATGGACAGGACGCATTCGGGCCCATCGAGCCGCAAGTCCTCCGGCGACCGCGCATTCCCGACAATCCAGCCGTCAGGCGCTGTCCCGTGTTTGAGCGGGGAAGGAGTCGTCGTTCGCCCTCCCGGCCCCCACCCGAACGCCACCGGCAAGACCAGGACCGCGGCCACCCCTGCGCGATTCCGTCCGGCCACCTCCCGGCCCGGCAGCCCGTGGATAAACACCGAGCGGCATTCGAGCGGCGACGCATCCACGCTGGACCGCTGCGCTCTGCGTTGCTCCTTGCCCCAATAGCTGGGCTATTCGGGCTGCGGCGCGCCATGTCGGCACGGCGCCTCGCCGCTCCCTAAGCATACCCGGCATTATCCACGGACTACCAGAGGCGAGGACCTCGCACGGGCTTCCCCTTCGCTCCACCCGGTCCCGCGGCCTCCACCTCACCTACCGAGCGGCGGCGCGGACTCCGGCGGCCTGCGATGCCCCGTCCCCTGCTCGAAGGCGTAGCCGAAACGCAGCAGCATCGCCTCGGCGAAGGGGCGCCCCAGAAACTCGACCCCGACCGGCAGCCCTTCGGCGGTGAACCCGGCCGGAACGGTCAGCGCGGGAAAGCCGGTCAGCGGACTCAGCAGGCGGTTGTCGCCCAGGCCGTAGCGATCGGCGGGGCGCGGGTTGGTCTCCACATCGGGCGCGATCTCGGTGGGCGGATGATCGAAGGTCGCGTAAAGCAACGCATCCAGACCATGGTCGGCCATCGCGGCCAGCACGCCCCGGCGGATCTCGTCGCGCTCCAGGAGGTGCTCCAGGTAAAGCGGGTCGCGCGTCGTCTTCCCCAGCGAACCCGCCAGCCCCATCGCCCGCCAGGGCGTCACCCGCCCGGTGAGCAGAATCTCGCGCAGACTGCCCAGCGGCGCATTCGGATGCGCGGCCAGATACTCGTCGGTGGCGGCCTCGGTTTCGTGCACATTCATCCCGAAGACGCGGTTGACGCTCTCGATTCCCGCGATCGCCACGCTGTCCACCACTTCCGCGCCCAGCTCGCGCAGATCGGCGATCACCGCATCGACCCGGGCCCGCACCTCGCGAAATCCCCGCGACGACGGATCCACCCGGTCGTCCATCGGATCGCGAATCACGCCGATGCGCGCGCCCGCCAGCCCATTCGCCGCGAGCCCCTCCGCATAGGACGACGGAATCCGCCCGAAGGAGCGCGCCGTGACCGGATCGTCGGGATCGTAGCCGGCAATCGCGTCCAGCAGGATCGCGGCGTCCATCACGGTGCGGGTCATCGGTCCCATCGTGTCGGTCGTGGGGTTGGCCGGCATCATTCCAAAGCGGCTGACCAACTCCAGGGTGGGCCGCAACCCGACCAGCGCAGCCACCGCCGCCGGACCCCGAATCGAACCGCCGGTGTCCTCGCCGATGCCGACCATTCCGAAGTTGGCCGCGACGCCGACGCTGGTCCCGCCCGACGAGCCGCTCGGATTGTGCGCGGGGTCGTATGCATTGCGGATGACGCCGAAGCCGGACCCGACATAGCGCGACGCGAACTCGCCCATGTTCGTCTTGGCCAGGATCAGCGCGCCCGCCTCCCTCATCCGCCGCACGATCGTGGCATCCCGATGGGGCACGAAGCCGGCGAAGAGCGCGGAGCCGTAGGTGGTCGGCATCTCGCGAGTCTCGACCTGGTCCTTGAGCAGCACGGGAACGCAGTGAAGCGGTCCGGCAAGGCCACCGTCGGCGAGGACCGCGTCCAGGCGCGCGGCCTCCTCCAGGGCACGGGGGTTGATGGCGGCGATCGCATTCAGGCGGGGGCCGCGCGCGTCGTAGGCCTCGATCCGCTCCAGATACGACCGCACCAGACCGGCGCAGGTGACTTCGCCGGCGAGGAAGGTCGCGTGAAGATCGGCGATCGTGGCTTCCTCCACCCGGAAGCCCTGCGCCTGCAAGGAGTTGCCGAGCGCGAGAAGGGAAAGGACGGCAAGCCGCGCGGCGAGATTGCGGAGCGGGGAGGGGCGAGTCGGCCTCATTTGTTTGCGTGAGTTCGGGGGGAAGGAGGGCGGCGTTGGCGGGCACGGCAACAGGTGCGGGCGCGGACCTTCCCGGATGACGCCCACGGCCGCGCCTGCGCCCCGGCAGCCCGCGGACAACTCCTGTGCAAGCAAACGAAGCGATGCATCCGCGCTGGACCCGCTGCGCTCCGCGCCGCTCTCGGGCAAGAGGCTTGGGACCTTCCGCGGACCGCTGGGGCCGTTCCGGCCCACGGGGCGGCTATCGCTCCAGCGGCCAAAGCTGCACGAACTCGACTCCGAGCTCGTTGCTCGTCCAGGCCAGGATGTAGTCTTCGCCAATTTCGCGAATCCGCAAGCCCGGGGGCGTCTCGATCATCCCCAGCAGACTGCCTGCCGGATCGAAGACGCTCCAGAGCGGCGCGACCGCCTCTTCCCCCGGCGCCTCGTATTCCTCAACCCAGAGGTGGCCCGTCGCATCCGCCGTCATCGACGCGAAGGCGGGCAGATTGTCGGCCGCCGGAACCGCCTGGAAGGCGCGCCGCAACCGGTTCGCCTCCGCCTCCGTCGCGGGGGAGTTGCGCGCCACTTCCCATTCGATATGGGCCTCGATCTCCTCCGCCGTGGGCGGGCGCGCCGGATGATCCCGCCTGACGATCCGCGCCAGCGCACCATCGGCGGCGAAGGCGCGAATTTCGTACCGGCTCGTGTTGGCGATCGCGACCAGATCCCCCCACGGCGTCCACGCCGGCTCTCCGCTGAACCCCTTCAGATACAACCTCCTGCGATCGGTTCCCTCGTTGGCGATGTGCCACTCGTAGCCCGGATGCGCCCCCAGCGAACTCCGCACCCGGCCCTCGCCGTCGCGCAACTGCACCGCGAAGGTGTCGGCCACCTCGGGTCGGTGCACGGCCAGAACCGAACCGTCCGCCGTCGTGCCCTCCGGCCAGAAGTGCTGCATCGGCGATGCGTCGTCGTTGATCAGCGAGAAGGTGCGGCCATGATTCCCCTGCGCATCGAAGACCGCAATCCCCGACCGGGGCGCGTACCAGGCCGCGATCGAGTCGCCCGGCCAGTGCGCAAGTCCCGTGAGACCGGTGAACTCGCCCGGTCCCTCGCCGCGGCCGCCCCAGGTGGCGAGGTGGGTCCCTTCGGAGTCGAAGACGCGCAACTCCTGTGTGCCGGCGTTGGCCAGGACGATGCGCCCATCCTGCAGCCGCAGGGCGCCCCAGGCGCGGAAGAGCATGTACGGGTCGTCGCCCTCGGCAACGCCGATCGAGAGAGATGGCTCCGGTCCGATCCGCCATGGCAGCCGGATCCCTTCCGGAGGACGCGCATTCTCGACAATCGCGATGTCGGCGCTGTCGCGCTCGGTGGTGGCGGGGGAAGGGGGGGCGGCGTCCGGCTCGCATGCGGATGCGGCGAGCGCGATCAGCGTCATGGCGCGCATGGTGTGCATATTTGCCGTCCTTGTCAGACTTGACAACCTCACTCCGGGCGGGTTCCATATTCTGCGGGGTGGGGGGCGGGTCAGCAAGTCGGTGTGAGGTGGTCCCGGTTTTTTGGACAGGTCGTTAAGGTGGATTCCAGTATCGAACAGGAGGCACCGAGATGGCCAGGAAGAGACGACGATTCACGCCCGACTTCAAGGCGCGTGTGGCGCTGGAGGCGCTTCGGGAGCGCGA
>JAJEBW010000023.1 GCA_022822325.1 Gemmatimonadota bacterium
CCATCTCAGCCGTCGCTGCCGCAAACTCGGACCCTCGACGCCCAATACCGGCCTTTCCGCACAACCCGGGCTGGTTGCCCGCCGCCACCAACATGCTCAAGCGACTCTCCCCGGAAGCCCTTTTGTCCACGGCCTGCTAGACACCGACACGATCGGGTCCCCAGATGTGCTTGTGAAGCTGCGTCTGGAGACGAATCGGCAGGCCGCTCGCCAGAATCGCCTCGGCCAGCGCCTCCAATCCCTCAAGTCCCCACACCGGCGATACCAGCAGCGCGCGCAAACGCCCATCGCGCACGCGTCTGTCAAGACCCTCCCTGCGGATCACCGAAACCGCCCAGTCGAAGTCCTCAAGGCCGTCCACTACGAACTTGACTTCGTCGCGAGCGGTCAGCCGATCGAGGTTCGACCAGAGATTGCGGTCCGATTCTCCCGATCCGGGGCACTTGAGATCCATGATCCGGTGGACGCGGGGATCGAGGATGCCGATGTCGTACGCGCCCGAGGTCTCGACGAGGACCGTGAAGCCGTCTTCGAGGAGGCGGGCGGCGAGGCGGGCGGCACCGGGCTGAACGAGAGGTTCCCCTCCGGTGATCTCCACGAGGCGACACCGGCGATCCCGAACCTGTTTCACGATCTCGTCGATCTCCATGCGCCTGCCCCCGCTGAAGGCGTAGGCGGTGTCGCACCAGACGCAGCGCAGCGGACATCCGGTCAGGCGCACGAAGGTACAGGGCAGACCGGCCCAGGTGGATTCCCCCTGAATCGAATGGAAGATCTCGGTGACGCGCACCGAATCCTCCCCACCCGGCTTCCCCCTCACGCGGATCCCGCCTCTTCCCGCCCGGCCCCGGTTTCCCGGGACGCCTGCCGCACCACGGCCTCGTTCAGCAAACGCTGCACCTCGTGGAGCGACACGGCTCCCGCCCGGTCGACCACCGCTCTCCGGGTGGCGCCGCGCCACAGAAGCGGCGTCTCCAGGTGCCCGACGATTCCCACGCCCGTCCCCGCCCAGCGCGGAAAGACCAGGAATGCGGCCACCGGCGCGCGCAACTCTCCCGTCCGCTCGGTCTCGATCGAGACCGTGTAGGGAAACCCGTCGCAGGCCTCGAACGCGGGTGGCCGCTGGTGCACGGCCAAGTACCCCGCAAGGGTGCAATCGTCCTCCCCCGAACCCGCCGCCGCAACGGACGCTCCACCTTTCGCAGTCGGATCAGCCACGCGCACAACCCCTTTTTCCGATCGTCATCCTCGCGCAACCCCGAAGAGGGCCGCCAAGGCTGCCGCCGGACATTGACCTGCCACGATAACACCTTCCAACCTGATGCTCCAGGGTATATCTTGCGAACCATGAGAGCAGCAGTCTTTGACCGGCACGGCGGCCCCGAGGTCCTCTCCGTCGTCACGCTCCCCGATCCCCGGCCCGCTCCGGGCGAGGTCCGGATCCAGGTCGAGGCCTCGTCGCTGAACCATCTCGATCTTTGGATGCGGCGCGGTCTCCCGATCAGGATTCCGATGCCGCACATCGGCGGTTCGGACTTTGCCGGAAGGGTCGAGAGCGTGGGCGCGGGCGTCAATCGGAGCTGGCTTGGCCGTCGCGTCGTCGTGGACCCTTCGCTGAACTACGAGTGGTACGAACGCGCGCGGCTGCCCGGAGACCGCACGTCGGCGCTCGAGATCATCGGGGAACACACGCAGGGGGGATTTGCGGATTTTGCGATCGCGCCGGCCACGAATCTCCTGGCGGTCCCCGACGACATCTCCTCGGAGGTGGCAGCGGCGGGTGCGCTGGCCGGGGTGACGGCCTGGCACGGGCTCTTTGCGCGCGGCGGTCTGCAACCGGGCGAACGCCTCCTCGTCACCGGGGCCAGCGGCGGCGTCTCCACGATGGCGATTCAGTATGCGGCGGCGGCTGGCGCGGAGGTTTTCGCGATCACCTCTTCGGCCGAAAATGCGCGGCGGGTGCGCGACCTCGGCGCTCGCCACGTCTTCGACCGCAACGAGGTGGACTGGTCGAAGGAGCTGTACCGGGCAACGGGCAAACGCGGCGTGGATCTCTGTCTGGATTCGGTGGGCGAAGCGATCTGGCCCGAGCTGATGCGGGCGCTGGCCGTCGGGGGAAGACTGGTTTGCTTCGGCGCGACGACGGGCGCACGCGGGCAGCTCGATCTGCGGCTCCTCTTCTGGCGCAAGCTGACGATCATGGGATCGACGATGGGCACCCCGGTCGATTTCCGCAGGGCCATGCAGGCGGTCTTCGTTGGAACCGCTTGTCCCCCATTGCATTCCGTGTTGCCGCTGACGGATATCCGGCGCGCTCACGAACGCCTTGAGGCGGGCAGCGTCTTCGGCAAGATCGTGATCGTGCCCGGGTCGGTGGCGGATGGCCAGACGGTCCCCGGCGCGCGGAACGAGGAATCGGCAACCTGCGAATCCGGATCCGCAGCGCCCGGCAAATGAGGCTTCGCGAGGCCCAGGAGGCGGTGGACCGCTGGATCGGACGATTCGAGGAGGGCTATTGGCCGCCGCTTGCGATCCTGGCCCGCCTGGTGGAAGAGGTGGGGGAGCTGTCGCGGGAGCTCAATCACCGCTTTGGCTCCAAACCCAAGCGCAACGACGAGGCTTCCGCCGAACTGGAGCTGGAAATCGCCGATGTGCTCTTCGTCATCGTCTCGCTCGCCAACCAGCAGGGGATCGACCTGGAACGCGCCTTCGCCCGGGTGATGGAGAAGTACGAAGCGCGGGACGCCGAACGCTGGACCCCCAGGTGATCCTGCGTCGCTGACCTGGTTGCTTGCAGTCCGGCCAGACTGAATCCTCGAAGTGCCCAACCCCCGGTCGCTCCGGCGAGGAAGGGCAGCGGCAGGTGCGGGGATAACGAATCCGGGGGATCGCCTGTCTCACTGGATTATGGAGAGCGGCGCGGAGACGGACGGAATTCTGGTTGAGCGGACAAGGCGGGGCGACAGCCGGGCCTTCGACCAGCTTGTCCGGCGGCATCTGCGGACGGCGCATGCCGTCGCCCGGTCAAGACTCGACAATCCGGAGGACGCCGACGATGTCTGTCAGGAGGCCTTCATTCGCGCGCTGGAGCGGATCGACGACTGCCGCAATCCCGATGGCTTCCGTAGCTGGCTGCTCGCGATCGTACGGAACACCGCGCACAACCGCCGGGAGTACGAACGAGTGCGTCACGCCACGCCCATCGACACGGTGATCGCCCTGCCCTCGCGGGACGACCCCTTCGCCGATGCCCGCAACGCCGAACTCCGCGTCCACCTGACCGAAGCGATGAAGCACCTGACCGAGCTTCAGCGGCGGGTGCTGGTCCTCTACGACCTGGAGGGCTGGAAGCACAGCGAAATCGCCCGTGAACTGGGTATCTCGACGGGATCCTCGCGGGTTCATCTTCATGTTGCGCGCAGGAACATGCGCAAGCGCCTTTCAAGCGACCTCGCACTCGGGAGTCTCTGACAAATGAAGCACGTTCCGCCCACGACCGACTCTGCGAAGATGGCGAAGGCACGACCAGCGAAGGGACCGCCCGGGTCCGCCGCAACCGGTTTCTCCTCGCCGCTCGCCCCGGAAGCCGACCCGGATCGCTGGCAGTCGCTGGTGGCCCGCATCAATGAGCGAGCCCGGCCCATCCTGGCGGCCCGCCGGAGGGAATCGGTCGCGGGCACGCTCGATGGATGGAGACGTCCCGTGCTGGCCGGCGCCGTCGCCCTCGCCGCGGCGGCCGTGGCGGTCCTGGTCCTGCTACCGGCGGCGAACGATGCGGCGGCCGAGCCCACGCTTTCGGAGGCCGTGGTGCCCTGGTCCGTTGCGGCCTGGGTGGAGACCGATCAGATGCCCGCCGTGGAGGAGCTGGTGCTGGCCGGAGAAGAGCTCGTGCCGACGGAAGAGGAGGACTGGCCATGACCCGGAGATCGTCCGCAATCGTTCTGCTGGGCGCGGTTTTTCTGGCCGGCGTCGTGACTGCCCTCGCTGTGTTGCGGCTCGCCGAAAACCGGCCCGACCGCCGCGACTTTCGCAGTGACCGCGTCCCCGAGAGGATGATCCGAACACTCGATCTGACGGAGGAGCAACGGGCCGCGATGGAGACCGTCCTGGAGCGGAGGCGGGCGGCGGCCGAGGCGGTCATGGCCGAGATGCTGCCGACGCTTCGCAGCCAGATGGACTCGATGCACGCCGAGATCGAACGGCTGCTCACACCGGAGCAACGAGAGCTTTTCCAGCGCTCTCTCCGCGAGGACCGGGAGCGGTTTCGGCGCGGCGGACGCCGGGGACCGCCCCCGCTGGAGGGACGCAGGCCGCGATAGCCCCCATTTGTCGCGTCGCGCGAGCCGTTCCCGGCTTCGGTTCGCCGGAGCTCCGAGCGCGACCCTTCTCTTTCCGGCCTTGGCCCCACGCCGCTTTCCGGGCATCTTGTCCGGGTCATGAAACGAGTCCTCGTCATCGGCGCGGCCGGTCAGATCGGGTCGGAGCTGTCGGCCGCGCTATGGAACCATTGCGGATCCGCCGCCGTTCTGGCCACCGACATCCGCGACCCGGCCACCTGGGGCGGGCGCACCGAGGCGCAAAGGCTGGACTGTCTCGACCGGGGGGCGCTCGCGCGTGCGGTCCGCGATTTCCGCGCCGACACGATCTTTCACCTGGCCGCGATCCTCTCCGCATCGGCCGAAGCGAATCCCCTGCTTGCGTGGCGGGTCAACATGGACGGGTTGCTGAATGTCCTGCGCGTCGCCGCCGCCCACCGTTGCCGCGTCTTTGCGCCGAGTTCGATCGCCGCCTTCGGGCCCGAGGCCCCCCGCGACCCCACTCCCCAGACCACCGTGCAACGCCCCTCGACGATGTACGGCGTGACCAAGGTGGCCGGTGAACTTCTCTGCGACTACTACCACGCCCGCTACGGAGTCGACGCGCGCGGCCTGCGCTTCCCCGGACTGATTTCCTACCGGACGCCTCCCGGCGGCGGCACCACCGACTACGCGATCGAGATCTTCCACGCGGCGCTTGCGACCGGTCGCTACAACTGTTTCCTCCGGGCCGACACGCGCCTCGACATGATGTACATGCCGGATGCGACCCGGGCGGTCATCGAGCTCATGGAGGCCGCTCCGGAGCCGCTCCGCCATCGCAACGCCTTCAATGTGACGGCCATGCAGTTCACTCCCGCCGAACTCGCACGGGAAATTCGCCGGCACATCGCCGAGTTCCGCATCGACTACAACCCCGATCCGGTGCGCCAAGCCATCGCGGATTCCTGGCCCGACCGGCTCGACGACTCCGAGGCGCGCGCCCAGTGGGGATGGCGGCACCGCTACGACTTGCCGCGCATGGCGACCGCGATGATGCGCGGCCTCGCGCGAACAATGACCCATGACCGCGGCCGACTCCAGGCCATGACCGAGTCCGCCGGGAGGTGATGTCGATTCATGCCAACCGATCGTCTCGTACCCGTGATCGAAGGACTGGTTGCCGAGATGGAGCGCCAGGGAACCGCGAAGGGAGCGGAAATCGTCGTCCGCGAGGTGATCGCCGCCACACCGGAGCGGGGGCCGCGCTTTCTTCTGGAGGGACAGGGGACGAAACCCTTCATCCGCATGAACGCGAACTCGTACCTTGGCCTGAGCCTGCACCCGGCCGTGATCGAGGCCGAGGAAACGACCGCGCGCGCCATGGGGGCCGGGCCGGGGGCGGTGCGTTTCATCGCCGGGACCCATGCGCCGCATGTGGAGCTGGAAGCGGGCCTGGCCGCATTTCACGACCGCGAAGAGGGGATGATCTTCTCGTCGGCCTACGCGGCGGTGGTCAGCGCGCTGGTCTCGCTCACCGATCGCAACACCTTCCTCCTCTCCGACGAACTCAACCACAACTGCATCATCAATGCCATACGGATGTCGCGGCCAGCCGGAAAGGCCATCTATCCGCACCTGGATCTGGCCGCCCTCGACCGCGAGCTGGCGGCGATCCGGGGCAGGGCGCGCCGGGTGGTGATCGTGACCGACGGAATCTTCTCCATGCGGGGCGATCACGCGCCCGTCGACGAAATCATGGCGATCGCCGCGCGCCACGACCCGGAGTTTCCCGAGAACGTCGTGGTGGTTGTGGACGACTCGCACGGGGTCGGCGCCTTTGGCGCCACCGGTCGCGGAACCGAGGAATACTGCGCAAGTCCGCCCTGCGACCTCCTGGTGGGAACCCTCGGGAAGGCCTTCGGGGTGAATGGCGGCTACGTGGTGGCAAATCGTCCGCTGATTCGCTTCCTGCGCGAGTCCTCGCCTCTTTACATCTACTCCAACCCGATCACGGCGGGCGAAGCGGCGGCAGCCACGGAATCCCTCCGGATTCTGACCGGTCCGGAGGGCGGGAAGCGTCTGCGTCGCCTTCATGACCTGACGAAGCGCTTCGAGTCCGGGCTCCTCGAACGCGGCTTCGAGATCATCGTCGGCGATCACCCCATTGTGCCGATCATGGTGCGCGACACCGGACGAACCCGGGCGCTGGTTCGCGACCTCTTCGAGGCGGGCGTTCTCGCTACCGGACTGGCCTTCCCGGTCGTGCCGCGAGGGGACGAATCGATTCGTTTCCAGATCAACGCCGACCACTCGGAAGCGTGCATCAACGCCGTCCTGGAGGCGCTGTCGGCCTCTCCGAGCATCAGGGCCAGGGCGTGACCGCAAGGGTGAACGAGATCGAGAAACGCTCGTAGTAGGCGCCGCTCACATTGGTCTCGGCCCTTGTCCATCCACCTTGCAGGGCGGCCCGAACGCCATTGTCGAGAAACCGCGTGATTCTGGCGGCGACGCTGGTGCTGTTGTCGGCTTCCTCGCCGGGCACAAGCGCCTGTTGCGGAGTGATGTAGCGCTTCGCCTTCCAACTGCCGGTCAGGCGAATCTGGTTGGACTCGCCCAGGTCGAAGACGAGCTCCGTGTCGAGGGTGGCCGCGTTGTATTCGACGCGCCGCGAGTTGGAACGGCTGCGGATCCCGCTTCCCGTCAGCTCAAGCTGGAATCCCCGTGTTTCGAGTTGGTTCAGGGTGATTCGACCCCCGATCTGAAGGGCGTTGTCGCGTCGCAGAAGTCCAAGTCCCTGCTTGGGGTATGCGAGGTACCGGTAGGCGCCGAAGGCCGCAATCTCCGAACGATCATAGGTGTTGGGCGCTCCCGGAAAGTGCTTGACCGCACCCAGCTCCGCAGCCAGCTCCTGCCGGTCGAGCAGATCGAGCGCGGGAAGAACCTCGGGCCGGGCAAAATCCCGAATCTCGCCGCTCACCTGGCCATAGCCGTGGAAGGTGGGCCGGAAGGGACGATCGTAGCGCACAGCCATCGAACCGGAGCTGAATCCGGGGGGGAGGTAGATGGGAAGGGGCGGCCGGTCGGCAATGTGGCGGGCATCCACCGTGGGCCGGATCGTGAGGCTTCCGCCGCCAAACTGCTGGCCGTAGTCGCACTGCACGCGGCCGGACAGATCGCGGGGGGCGTAGTTGCGGAGCTTGAAGCCACTGGTGACGAACTGGCGCATGCCGCCGTTGACGGCGCATCGCAGCGAGCGCTCGGGGGTGGCCAGGACGATCAGGGTGCCGCGCATGCCCATGTCGCCCACCCCGGCAAAGGCGCTCTCGGTGGAATCGATCTGAGGAACGGTGATCGCGGAGAAATCCCTGCTTCCGTACATCTCGGTGGCAATTCCCATGCTGGCGGTAAGGTTCTCCATGCGGAGCTGCGCCGTCGCCGGTCGCGACGGACCGGGTAGCGCCGCCGCCGCCGCCACCCCGAGGATCGCCGGGGCGCACCTCCGCGTTTTCCAGTCGAGTTTCATCCTCTTCTCCGTTCCGCCTCCAGGCGCAGCGTCCGTGCGCGTTCCCGGAGCTGCTCGATCCGCGCGATGTACTCCTCGCGGAGGCTCTGCATGCTTTCGATTCGTTGCTGCGGGGTCTGCGTCAGGTCAACGGCCACCGAATCGGCGGAGCCTGCCACACCCGTCGTCGCTCCCACCGGCGGTTCCGTCTGCCGGTTCCGGATCGACCAATCCTCATAGTCCAGTTGCCGCTGCCAACGCCTGCGCTCGGTCGCGATCCTGTCTTCCAGATCGGCCACCAGGAGGCTGTCGACGGTAGCCCGGTTTTCGAGGACCAGCGCCTTGCCCTCAAGATCCGCCGGGGTGTCGTCGGCCAGCGCTCGCACTTCGGGCAGCGGTCCCAACTCCAGCGGCGAGTGTTGCTCCAGCCGCGCCTCGACTTCGGTCAGGATGTTGTACCAGTACTCGTACTGCCCCTGCAGATCGACGCTGGTGTCACCCCGGGAAGTGCGCTGCACAAAGTCGTCGAGGTAGCTGTCCACATGGCTGATGAGGCTCTGGGCGGCCCGCTCCCATTCCCGCTCAGCCGCGGTCTCGGCGCTTTGCAACTCTGTTCGGCGCTGGGATTCATGCTGAATTTCCCCAAGGAACCGGTCGCTTTCCCGGTCATCGCCACGACCAAGGGCAAGTGCGTACTGTGCGTTCAGGGGTTCCCAGATCTCCGCGTCAAATCCCCTGAAATCCGCCTGTGCCTGCTCCAGCCGTTCCAGGGCGCGGTTGTAGGTGTCAAGGCGCTCCCGCACACTGGCTTCCAGGGGATCGACCGGCCGCTCCTGGCTTGCCAAGCGGCCGGCGTCGGCCGTCGCCGCCAGAGTGGCGGCCACCAGGAGCAGGATTCTCATGAGTCAATTCCGTACTTGTCGATCTTGTATTGAAGCGTGCCCTTCTTGATTCCCAGGAGCCTTGCGGCCTCCGCCTTGACGCCGCCGGTTCTGGCCAGCGCCTTGCGCAGAAGTCGTTCTTCGATTCCCTCCATGGTGCGTGCAAGATCCAGGCCGCCGCCGAGCCCGCTGCCGATCGGTACCCCCGAGGCATCGCCAACATTGGCCAGGAAGGGCAGATCGTCTTCGCCGAGGGTGTCCCCGTCGGCCAGCACCAGCGCGCGCTCGATCACATTTTCGAGTTCGCGGACATTGCCCGGCCAGTCGTAATCCTCCAGTTGCCGGAGCGCCGCCGCGTCGATTCCGGTGACCTCCGAACAAGTGCGTTCCCGCAGCTTTCCGACAAAGTGCTCGGCGAGGAGCGGGATGTCATCCTTGCGTTCGCGCAGCGGGGGCACGACAACCGGCACCACGTGGAGGCGGTAGTAGAGGTCGTCGCGAAAGTCGGAGCCGGTGAGGAGTTCCTCCGCCGGGGTGTTGGTCGCGGCGACGATCCGCACGTCCACCGAGATCGTCTCTTCGCCGCCGACGCGCTCGAGTTCGCGTTCCTGGAGCACGCGCAGCAACCGGACCTGGGTGGGCGCCGTGATCGTGGAGATCTCGTCGAGGAAGAGGGTTCCGCCGTGCGCGAGCTCGAAGCGGCCCCGTCGCTTGCGTTCGGCCCCCGTGAAGGCGCCGCGTTCGTGTCCGAAAAGCTCCGAATCCAGAAGACCCTCGGCCAGCGCGCCGCAGTTGACCCGGATGAAGGGCCCATCGTGCCGTGCCGAACGGGCATGAATGGCGCGGGCCACCAGCTCCTTTCCGGTTCCCGATTCCCCGTAGATCATGACGGTCGAGTCCGAACGGGCGACCCTCGCGACGAACTGTCTCACTCGCCGGATCGGTTCCGAATCGCCCACCATTCTGCCATAGGGCACATCGACGCCATCGTCGCCCTCGTTGCGCAGGTAGGTGTTCTCGACCCGAAGCGCCAGATTCTCGCGCTGGAGCTTCCGTCGCGTCTCGCGCTCGCGCAGAATCCGGTCCACCTTGATCGCGAACTCTTCCGACGAGAAGGGCTTGGAGATGAAGTCCGCAGCCCCGAGCTTCATGGCCTCCACCGCCTTCTCGACCGTTCCATATGCGGTAATGACGAGAACGTCGGTGTCGGGAGCGTCGCGCTTTACCCTCTCCAAAACCTTCATTCCATCGACCCGGGCCATCTTCAGGTCGGTGATGACGAGGTCGGCCCCCTGTTCCTCCAGGAGCTGCAATCCCTCCTGCCCGCCGCTGGCCGAAAGCGTGCGATGACCCCGCCGCCGCATCAGCAGCTCGAGGCCGTCTCGCATGGAATCGTGATCGTCGATGATCAGAACGCGGCGTGGACCGGCCATTTCATCCTCCCCCTCCCCCTGAGCTTTCCATCGGTGGACCCTTGTCGGGCAACTCCCCCGCGCCCCTGAAGTATAGGTGGAACTCGGCGCCCTTAGCGCCCGTGCCCGAATCCGGCGCGCGCGGCAACGCCTCCACCCTCCCGCCATTCGCCTGAACCAGCTTCCTTACGATCGCGAGGCCCAGTCCCGCGCCCTTCTCCTTGTCGCCCACAAAGGGTTCGAAGATGCGCTCGCGCAGATCGTCGGGTATTCCGGGACCGTCGTCGCTGACCGCGACCCGGACCTGGCCTCGCACCGATTCCGCCGAGACCCGCACATTGTCGGCGGCCTGCGCGCCGTTGCGAAGCAGATTCAGAACGATCCGCTTCACCTGCGCGGGATCGGCCAGGACGGCGAGTTCGTCCTCGGGAAGATCGATCTGCAGCGTGCCCCCGGCCCTGGCCAGCTCCGCTTCGGTCAGGTGACAGGCTTCGCGGATCGGTTGGCGGATGTCGTGCAGGGTGGGGTTGCTGGCACCCGGCCGGGCGAATCCGAGGAACTCGTTGATGATTCCATTGAGGCTGACGACCTCGTTGCGAACGCGTTCGAGGATGCGACGGCGCTCGGCGGGATCCTCGGTGTCCATTGCGGCCGCCGAAAAGAGCTCCAGCCCGCCGAGAGGATTCCTGATCTCGTGCGCGACCTGCGAGAGCATCAGCCGCATCTGTTCGTCGCGCCGCTGAATCCCCGACCGCATTCGTTCCATCGCCCGCGCCAGCCGCGACAGTTCGTCCTCTCCCTCGAGCCGAATGGGACGGTCCATCCATCCGCGTTGAATGAGCAGGGCGGCGCGGCTGAGGGTCTGTAGACGGGCCACGATGCCTCCGGCCAGCGCCCACGCGATCAGCGCCGCCAGCGCCGTTGCCGCCAGCGAAACCCCGACGATCGTCCAGCGCAGGTTGTTGAGCGGCTGCAGGTGATCGGCGCGCAGTCGAACCCCCAGGAAGACCCCCGCCTCCCCCTCTTCCCCCTCTTCCAGAACGCTGTGGTCGCCCAGGCGCAGGATGCCGTACATGTACACCCGGCCATCGGGCCCAGGTACGGGCTCGGTCGTAGCGGTGCCTTCGCGGTCGGCGCGCGGAACCTCTTCGAAGAGATAGGGCTGAACCCAACTCAGTTCCTGACCGATCCCCACCGAGTCGGGCGGGGCCCGCGTCACGATGGCGTGCGCGACGAACTCGCCGGGCATCCAACTGAAGATTGCCGCGTCGTCCACGAACTCATTGGCCAGGACTTGCAGCGAGGACTGAAGACGAGTCCACTCCTCTCCGCTCTCCTGCCCGGGCGCCAGGAACTGGAGGTAGCTGCGCAGGCGAAGATCCTCATTGAGCGTTGCCGCTACCCCCGCCACGGCGAGCAGTCGCTGTTCGAGCGCTCCCTCAAGGTGGTCGCGGGCGGTGCTCCAGGTGAGGACGCCCTCCAGGGTGGTGACGAGGATCGCGAATGCGACAAAGAAGACCGTGAAGCGATTGCGCAGGTTCACCGGTCACCTCCGTTTCGCCGTCGTCCGCTCCGGGCTCAGAAGCTGGGGCAGGCGATTGAATCGCGCTTGAGCTCCGAGTAGAAGACCGGGGGATGCGCCTTCGGAGCAACGACGATATGGTATGGTCGGACGATCCGTCGCGCCGGAGCGCAGAAATGGCCGGGAACGCGCTCGTACAGCTCGACCTTCGTCCCCGACGCCACCGTCACGATTCCCCGGATCTCGACCGAATCCCCCACCTCTTCGCGCTCCCCGATGAATCCCGCCAGCGTCATCTCGCTCGTCCAATCGACCTCCGGCGAGGCTGCGGCCGGGTCATCGTGGTGACTCTTCCAGAACTCGTCCCAGAGCGATTCGGCCCGGGCCATTTCATCGTCGGTGTCGCCGCGGAAGACGAGGGGGCGGTCATCGGGCCAAGAGGTCTCCACGCCCTTGTCCAGGGTTGCGAAGGGCAGGCTGCCGATGTATGCGGAGCGGAAATCTTCGCCCACCGTATTGTCGCGAATGATCAGGACCACCTGAATGACACGGGCGGCGGTTACATCGGGGCCCGAACCTGCGGTCGTCATGGAGGCAATGGAACCAAAGGCGCATCGTGCCCAGAGGCGGCGTTGGTTCTGCCTCGTGTCCACGACCTCGAGCGTGACGCGGCTGGTGCCCTCGGGGCAGGAAACGACCTCAAGCTGATCGACGTCCAGGAGACGAAGATTCGGGTTGTCGTTGATGATCTGAATCACCGACGCGTAGCTCGCCTGAAACCGGATGGGGAGCCCTGGATTGCGGCGGCGGTCCGACTCGCCGAGACGATCGCGGTAGCGGATCTCTTCGTGAATGATCCACGACCCATCGGATTTCCACACCACCTCCTGGTGGAGCGAGCCCTGGCCGAGATGGAGGGGCGTCTCCACGGCGATGTGAAGTTCGCCGCTCTGGCCGAAGCGCAGAGGCACCGCGCCGGGGCCGGTTCCATCGCAGGCTGCGAGAATCGTGAACGCAACGGCCAGACGGGCTCCCGGGACTCTTCCGACCCGAGTTCTCCATGAGTTCGGGGGCGCATGGTCGCATGACCGACGGCGGTCGCGGAAGGCGATGGGTTGACAACTCCGATACCTTTGCGGGGTCATGTCTTCCATTGTCCGTCTCCGGGATCTGCTGGTGCGGCGAAGTGTGCAGCTTGGCGACTTCGTCCTGGCCAGCGGTCGTCGTTCAGAGTACTACATCGACGCTCGGCTTACGACCATGTCGGGCGAAGGCCAGCTTCTGATCGGCGCCGTCGGCTGGAAGCTGGTGGAAAAAGCCGGTTGGCGGCCGGAACTCGTGGGAGGAATGACGATGGGAGCGGATCCGATCGCATACGCCATCGCCGGTTGTGCGACGCGGGCAGGAGGGCGGTTGGATGCTTTCTCGGTTCGCAAGAAGGCGAAGGGCCACGGAGCCGGGAGGCGAATCGAGGGTGCCGCGGTCATGGATGCGAGGATCGTGGTGGTGGACGACACCCTGACCTCCGGCGGGAGCCTGCTGGAGACGGTGCGGGTGGTGCGGGGGGCAGGGGGAAAGGTGGTGGGAGCGCTTGTGCTGGTCGACCGCGAGGAAGGGGGAAGCGAGCGACTGGCGAGGGCATGGATTCCGTTTCGGTCTGTCTTCACCGCCCGGGAGCTTCTGGATCGGCTGCGTGGCTGAATGGAGCGGCCGGCGCGGAGCAGGACCACGCCAGGTCGGCGCGATGACCACTTTGCCGGGCGCGGGGAGGAGACTCCTCGACCGGAGGTGCGCAGTCCGTTGACGGGCAGTCAGTTGACGAGCCGGAGCGGCATGATCAGACACAGGTAATTCGACTCCGCATCGACCGGTTCGATCGTGGTGGCGCGCTCCGCATTCCTGAAGCTGATGCGGACATCGCCCTTCGGCATGTTGCGCAGGATTTCAATCAGGTAGGCGGCGTTGAAGCCGATCTGCACCTCGTCGCCCTCGTAGTCAATCTGCACTTCGTCGGTCGCGTTGCCGAGATCCGGGGTGTTCGCCTCCAGATGGAGCCGGTTGTGCGAGAAGCTCAGCTTGATCCGGTGCGTCTGCCGTTTTGCCACTACCGCGATCCGGCGCACCGCCGCTTCGATCGTCTCCCGGGCCATGACGGCCGTCTTCTCGTTGTCGCGCGGGATGACCTGTTCGTAGTTCGGGTACTTCCCATCGATCAGGCGGGTGTAGATCTCTCGGGTTTCGGAGCGGAATCCCAGATAGTTTCCGGCCCGGGCCACGGCGATTTCGCCCTCGCCCTCGAATATTCGCTCCACCTGGGTCAGGGCGGTCGGAGGCACGATGAAGCTCGTGGTGCGCTCTCCGACCGAGGATGAATCGGTACTCATGCGGGCAAGCCGGTGGCCATTGGTGGAGACCATCGTCATGCGATTCTCGCCGAGCTCCCAATAGACGCCCTTCAGGATCGGACGGCTCTCTTCGGTGGAAACGGCGAAGGACGCACTCTGAATCAGCTTGCAAAGGGAAGGTTCGGAGACGGTCCAGGCATCCTCGAAGGTGACGTCGGGGAAGTTGGGGAATTCCTCGCTGGCCAACGCGTTGAGCGCGAAGTGACTGTAGCCGCAGTTGATTTCGAGTTTGCGGCCCTTCATTCGGAGCTCGACCGGTTCGTCCGGCAACTCGCGGACGATCTCCTGGAGCATGCGGCCGGGAGCCGTAATCGCTCCGGATTGCGAGATGTCGGCGGGGACGCGGATCCGAATCGATACATCGAGGTCGGTACCGCTGATCAGGAGGTGTTCTCCATCTGCGTCGAGAAGAACATTCGAGAGGACCGGGAGGGTGCTCCTCGAAGGAATGCTGGCGGAAACGGCCGCAAGGGCGGTCTGCAGGTTCTGGCGGGTGACGGCAAGAATCATCGCGAAGGCTCCCGTGAGCGCGTGGCTGATGAATGTGGGCTTGGTGCAAGGAATGAAGGTGGGTCGATGACGGCAACAGACAAGTGCGGACGAGTCCGATGGACCGGGGTGAACGCAGATCGCATCGAACGCCAATTAGTATATAGAGATTCTTCAACCAATCATCATAGAGGGTGTGGAAATGTGGAAAACCGGGTGTCCGGGGGAGTGAAAGTCAATGGAGGAAGGGAAGATTGGATGCGATGAAGCGATGGGGAAAAAATGTGGAAAGCGCGAAGTTTTCCACTGGCAACCCGGGGCGACTGTGGAAAACCGACCCGGTTTCCCCGTTTTTCCACAGCTTTTCCACATCGGATTGTGGATTACAGGTCGAACTGATTGCGAAGACCGAGGATGCGCGTGCGGAAGGCGGGCTCCGACCGGAGGCGACCTCTGACCTTGCGGATGGAATGGATGACGGTGGAGTGGTCCCGGCCGCCGAAGAGACGGCCGACTTCGGCGTAGGAAAGATCCAGGAGTTCGCGAAGGAGGTACATCGCAACCTGCCGCGGCTCGACGATTCCCCGGGACCGGCGCGGCGACTCCAGTCGGGCCACGGTGGTCCCCCAGGAGTCGGCGACAAGCTCGCAGATAAGATCGGGACTCGGGGTGGGATCGGGCTGGGCATCGGTGGTTGCCAGTGCGGTGCGCGCCAGAGCGGGCGACACGGGCCGGTCGGTAACGGAAGAGATCGCCACAAGCTTGAGGATCGCTCCCTCGAGCTGCCGGATGGAGGAGGTGCAGCGGCGCGCGATGAGATCGAGGACCTCGGGCGGGAGAGAGATCGATTCCTCCTCGGCCTTGCGGCCCACGATCGCGAGGCGGGTCTCGTAATCGGCGGGATTGATCGGCGCAACCAGTCCCCACTCGAAGCGGGAGACGAGGCGGTCTTCCAGTCCCTCGAGCTCCTTGGGGTGCCGGTCGCTCGAAAGAACGATCTGGCGATGACCATTGTACAGCACGTTGAAGGTGTGGAAAAACTCCTCCTGGGTGTGCTCCTTGCGCTTCAGGAACTGGACGTCGTCCACGAGAAGGAGGTCGTAGGAGCGGTAGCGGGCGCGGAACGCATCGGTCGCGTGGGTGGAAATCGCGGCGACCATCTCGTTCACGAACTGCTCCGTGGGCAGATAGCAGACCCGCGTGGCGGGGGTCAGCTCCAGGGTGCGGTTGGCGATCGCATGCATGAGATGGGTCTTGCCCATCCCGGTGGAGCCGTAGAGGAAGAGGGGGTTGTAGCTGCGGGCGGGACGGTCGGCCACGGCGCTGCAGGCGGCTTGCGCGAGACGGGTGTTCTCGCCGACGACGAAGCGGTCGAAGGTGTAGCGCTCGTTCAGCCCCGGAACGGTCGGTGGCGGGCTCGGCGCGGCGGAGACCGGAGGTGAGGACGCGGCCGGAGTGAGCGGGGGTGACTCGACGACCGGGTGGGGCGCGGGAAGGGTGGTTGGCCGGGCCGGATCGGGGTCGGTCGCGGCGATGCGGAGCCGGATGGCGCGCCCGATGATCCGGGTGGCGATCCCCTCCAGGAGGGCGCCGTACTTGTCTTCCAGCCACTCGGCGTGAAACCGGCTCGTAGCGGCGAGTTGCAGGGAGTCCGACTCGAGGGAGAGTGCGCGGGCGCTTTGGATCCAGGTCGCAAAGCTCTGCCGTGGAACGGTCGTTTCGGCCTCGTCGAGGATGCGCTCCCACAGTTCAGCCGCGCCAGATGCCATCCGGTCTACCAGGAAGAGGTGGGGAAGGAAGGGTCGGCAAGATTAGGGGGGTGGAGCGGGGAAGTCAACAACGGAAACCCGGCGATTCGGGTGGCTGGCGAGGATTCGGGAGAAGTCGGCTGCCGCGAGCGAGGGAGTGCGCTCGGTCAGGTGGCTTGACGACCTCGGGCGGGTTCCGGTAGCTTGATCGGTTGCAATCCGGCAGAAGCGGTTGCGGCCGCGCCGCGCCGGGGGCAGCTCGATCCTGGAAGACCGCAAACGAGGGTACGTCAGATGAAACCCACCTACAGGCCCCGAAACCGGAAACGGCTCAACAAGCATGGATTTCGGGCGCGGATGAAGACGAAGGGTGGACGGGCTGCGCTGAACCGGCGGCGGCGGCGAGGCAGGCGATCGCTGGTGGTGCGGGTCGGATCGAAGAACGGGCGCTGAGGCCGGGACGCGGGCGCTGTGGCGGCACAGGGGAATCGTCAGCGGTTGCCGCGATCGGCGCGGTTGACGAAGGGCGCCGAAATCCGCGAGATGTTCCGCAGGTCCCGGAGGCGCAGCGGTCGCCTGATGGAGGTCTATCTGCGTCCGGACGGCAGTCCCGGGGCGAGGGCGGGTTGGGTGGTCGCCAAGTTCGGCCACCGGATCGTGGAGAGGAACCGGCTGAAGCGCAGAATCCGCGAAATCCTGCGTCGCCGGGTGCTGACCAGGGCCGACTACCAGGAGCGGGGGATCCGCATTCTGGTGCGAGTTCGAAGGAACGCCTACCGGGCCACGTACCCGGAACTCGAGCGTGAACTCCTGCGGCTGGTGGTCCGAGCGTGATTCGAAAGCTTCTGTGCGGGATGATCCGGTGTTACCAGATGCTCATCGCGATTCACATGCCGCCGTCATGTCGCTTCATGCCGAGCTGTTCGCGGTACGCGCTCGAAGCAATTGAGACGCACGGCGCCACGAGGGGAGTCTGGCTGGCGACGAAGCGGATCGGGCGATGCCACCCATGGGGGTCGTGCGGTTTTGATCCGGTTCCGGAAGTGGAGGAGCGATGAGGCCCGCTGCGCGGATGTTCCTGGCGTTGACGCTGATCGTCGGCGTCTTCCTGCTCACCGACGTTCTCTTTCCGCCGATTCGCCCGGAGGTGGATCCCGAAGCGGAGATCGAGGCGGCGGGCGAGGTGGAAGAGCCGGTCGCGGAGGAGGGGCTGCCGGATCCGCTGGCCGGACGCGCGGAGCTGGAGACGGAGGCGGTCGCTGCCGACGAGGCGGAGAGGCTGGTGACGGTCGAGACGCCCCTCTATCGGGTGACTCTGTCCAGCCAGGGGGGAGTCGTTCGCTCGTTCGAGCTCGCAAGGTACGAATCGTTCGCGCGCGAGGGCCCGGTCGGGTTGGTGCGGGAGGGTGAATCGGTGCTTCGCGGTCTGTGGATCCCGGGGGGCAGCGGCGAGACGGTCGACCTTGGCCGGTACCCGCACACCGCGACCCCCGCAGGAGATATCCGCCTCGTGGAGGGCGATGCGCCGGAGACGCTGACCTTCCGCTACGACCATCCGGCGGGACGCTTTTTCAGCGAAGTCCGGTACACCTTTCGCCCGGATTCCTATGTGATTCAGGTGGAGGGATCGCTGCCGGCGCTGGAGCGGTCGGCTCTCTTCCTGGATCTGGGGCCGGGGCTGGCGATCAACGAGCTGCAAGAGTCGGAAGACCGGCGGATGATGTCCTATGTGGGCAACCAGGTGGACGACGACATCCGGTCCAGGGAGCTGGAACGGCTCGACGAGCCGGAGGTGCTGAACGGGCCGCTCCGCTGGGCAGCGGTGAAGAGCAAGTTCTTCGTCGAGGTCATCCTTCCGGGGCGAGATGCGAACAGTGACGAGTTGCTGCCGGGAATCCGGGTAGCGGTCGCACCGTCGGACAACGGGTCGGAAGACGAAGTGGAACGGAGCGTCCAGGTGGGAATGCCGGTATCGGACGCGGGACGGTACGAATACCGCGCCTATCTCGGCCCCATGGAGAGAGAACGGCTCAGCGCGCTCGGCGATCAGCTCGAAGAGGTAAATCCCTACGGTTGGGCATTCCTGCGGCCCGTCATCCGCCCCTTCGTCGAGCTGGCGCTCTGGGCGATTCGGTTCCTGCACGAAACGCTGCTTCTCTCCTACGGCTGGGTGCTGGTCGTGATCGGGGTCGTGATTCGTCTTCTGATGTGGCCGCTCAACCGCAAGATGATGCTCTCGCAGGTCAAGAGCATGGCGGTGGCGCCGCTGGCTCAGGAGATCAGAACGAAGTACGCGAACGATCAGCAACGCATGATGAAGGAGACGCAGAAGCTCTATCGCGAGCACGGCGTGAATCCGTTGGCGGGGTGCCTGCCGATGCTGATTCCGATGCCGGTGCTGATCGCGCTCTTCTTCGTCTTTCAGAACACGATCGAAATTCGCGGAGTTCCCTTCCTCTGGTTCCCCGATCTCTCCGCTTCCGATCCGCTGAACATCATCCCGATCCTGATGGGAGGCAGCACCTTCCTGACGCAGTTCATCACGATGCGTCTGACCGGGGGCAACGCGAATCCCCAGATGAAGATGATGATGTACATGATGCCGATCATGCTGATGGTCTTCTTCTGGACCTTCCCGTCAGGACTGCATCTCTACTACACCACGATGAACCTCGCCTCCATTCCGCAACAGGTTCTGATCGGGCGTGAACGGAAGAGGGTGCAGGCGAGGAGTGGACCGGTCCGGCGTCCGGCGTAGGGCGGAATCCGGCGCGGAGGAGGGAAGATGTCCCGGCCGCGGTTGCTCGACACGATCGTGGCGCAGGCGACGCCGCGGGGTCTCGGTGCGGTCGCGTTGGTGCGACTGTCGGGGCCGCGCTCGTGGGAGATTGCGGCCGGAATGATGGCGGAAGCGGGGAACGCCCAGGGCAACGGGAATCCCCTCCGCGAATGGCCGGTGCGGTCGGGTCGCCTGCGAACGCTCTACCGGCCGGGAACAAGGGAGGCGATTGACCAGGCGCTCGTCTCGGTCTTTCGCGCTCCCGCGAGCTACACCGGCGAGGATGTTGTCGAGATCTACACCCACGGGAGCCTCTCGATTCCCACCGAAGTGGTCGAGGGATGCCGCGTGCTCGGAGCGCGGGTGGCGGAAGCGGGTGAATTCACCCAACGCGCCTACCTCAACGGCAAGATGGATCTGACCCAGGCGGAGGCGGTGGACGACATCGTGCGTGCGGCATCGCCGCGGGCGAGAGCGGTGGCGCTGCGTCAGTTGGACCGTGGACTGAGCAGGAGAATCGCACGGTTGCGAAGCGAACTGATCGGATTGGCCGCCCGCCTCGTTCACCACATCGACTTCCCCGAAGAGGACGACGCGCCGGTTCCGGTGGCGAATATCGCGGCGGAGGCCGACGGTGTGATGGGGAGAATCGACCGTTTGCTGGCGACGGCTCCGGCGGGGGAGTTGCTCAGAGAGGGTGCAACGGTGGTGCTGGCAGGTCCGCCGAATGCCGGTAAGTCCAGCCTTTTCAACGCGTTAGTGGGGAGTGAGCGTGCAATTGTGACCGCAGAGCCGGGAACCACGCGCGACGCAATCGAGGCGGTTGTCGCGATGGACGGCTTTCCCTTCCGACTGGTGGATACCGCGGGATTGCGAGAGGGCGAGAGCGGAATCGAGCGGATGGGGATTGAGATTGCGCACCGGTACCTGGACGAAGCGGACGCAATCATCTTCTGTCGCGAGGTGGGGGATGCGAACGGCGCGAAGGGTTGGAGGGAGGCGGAATGGAAGGGTTGGCGCGAGTGGAGGTGCCCGGTGGTGTCGGTGCGAACGAAGTGGGATCTGGCGGGAAGGAAAATGGTGCCGGATGGGGACGAAATCCCGGTCTCGGCACACTCCGGCGAGGGACTGGCCGCGCTCAAAGACCGTCTTGGGAGCATGATCTTTGGGGGATTGACGAGAGGGGGAAGGGAGGTGGGGGGAGTGGTAACGAACCGACGGCAGGCCGATCATTTGAGGGTGGCGCGGCGGGAGTTGGAATCGTTCGCCGGGGCGCTTCGAAAGGGGATACCGGGCGAGTTCGCATCGACGCATCTGAAGAGTGCGGAGAGCGCGCTGGAGGAGATTGTGGGAGTTGTGGGGGAAGAGGAGATCCTGGATCGTGTGTTCGGGGATTTCTGCATCGGAAAATGAGGGCGAAGGCAGGACGATGATCTTGCGCTACGATGTCGCAGTCGTTGGCGGGGGACATGCCGGAGTCGAGGCCGCGGCTGCAGCGGCCCGGTTGGGGTGTCGGACCATCCTGGTTACCCCGGATCTGGGGAGGATCGGACAGATGTCCTGCAATCCGGCGATCGGGGGCGTTGCCAAGGGAACCGTCGTGCGGGAAGTGGACGCGATGGGTGGAATCATGGGACGGGCCACGGACGCGACGGGAATTCAGTTCCGAATGTTGAATCGCTCGAAGGGTCCGGCGGTGTGGGGCCCCCGGGCGCAGTGTGATCGCGCGCGCTATCCCATTGCGGTGCGAAAGTTCCTGGATGAGTTGGACGGACTGGATCTCTTCCAGGATCTGGTCACCGGAATCGAGTTTCGCGGCTCGCGGGAACGAATTCGGAGTGTTCGGGGACTGCGAACGCGCAGCGGCGTAGTGGTGAAGTGCGAGGCACTGATCGTGACGGCCGGCACCTTTCTGCGCGGAAAAATCCACCTGGGCCAGGGAACGGGACATGGGGCGGGGAGGGCGGGGGAAGAGCCCTCGATCGAGCTTGCCGAGGCCCTGGGCGCGGTGGGATTGCGGATGGGGCGATTCAAGACCGGAACGCCGCCGCGGGTGGACGGGCGATCGGTGGATTTCGCGAAATGCGAACGTCAGGACGGAGACGCCGGGCCCCTGCGCTTCTCCTGCTACTATCGGGAGCCGCGCCTTCGGCAAATTCCCTGCTGGGTAACCTGGTCGGGACCGGAGCTGAACGAGATCGTGACACGGAATTTGGAGCGAAGCGCTCTTTACGGAGGGGAAATCTCGGGGCAGGGGCCGCGCTACTGCCCATCCATCGAGGACAAGGTCAACCGATTCCCCACTGCGCGCCGTCACCAGATCTTTCTCGAGCCCGAGGGGCTGGATACGAACGAGCTCTATGTAAACGGTCTTTCCACCTCGCTCCCAGCCGAAGTCCAGGCCGAGTTTCTCCGCTCGATCCCCGGTCTGGCGAAGACGCGGATGACGCGGCCGGGGTACGCAATCGAGTACGACTATTTTCCACCCGACCAGTTGCGCCATACTCTCCAGGTGAGGAGCATCGGGGGTCTATACTTCGCCGGACAGATCAACGGCACCACCGGGTATGAGGAGGCGGCCGGGCAGGGATTGATTGCGGGAGCGAACGCGGCATTGGCCGTAACGGGCAGGGGTCCCCTGGTTGTGGAGCGAGATCAGGGGTATGTCGGCGTCCTGATTGACGACCTGGTGACGAAAGGTGTGGATGAACCCTACCGGCTTTTCACATCGCGAGCGGAATTCCGCCTCCTCCTTCGGCAGGACAATGCAGGGAGACGATTGGGTGCTTTGGCTCGGGAGGCTGGCCTTCTCACAGAGGAACAGTCGAGGGCGCTGGGAAGACGACTGCGGCAGGAGAAGGATGGAAAGCGGTGGTTTCGGGGCTATTCCCTGGATCCGGCAAGGGCGAATGCGGTGCTCATGGAAGCGGGAAGCGCTCCGATTGATCGGTCGGCGCGGGTTGGCGAGCTGGTGAAGCGACCGAGGGTGACGGCGGAGGCGCTGGCAAAAGCTGCGGGGGCGGATGCGCCGACACTGGAGAGCGAAGTTCTGGCCACGATCGAGTTCGACTTCAAGTACGCAGGGTATGTGCGACGGGAGGAGGAAAGAGCGATGCATCTTCGTGAACAGGCGCAATTCAGGCTTCCCGACGAGACTCCCTACGGGCGATTTGTGACGCTGTCCCACGAGGCGCGAGAAAAACTGGCGAGAATCCGGCCCCAAAGCCTGGCTCAGGCGGCGCGAATACCGGGCGTATCCCCAGCGGATCTTCAAAACCTGGTATTGGAAGTACGAAAGTGGGAGGGTCGGGTGACCGGGAGGAGCATGGTGAACGGAAGCTGACAAGCGGGTTCGGGTTGTTCTCGCCGGTCGACTACCTCTCTTTGGGGGAATGGCGATTTGTTTCACGTGAAACATTCGGATAGATTGTCTCCAACGCGGCTTCTTGCTGACGGCGTTGATCGCTCGTCAACGGGTTTCAGGGCGGGTGAGGGGAGCCCTCGTGATTGGGGGAGAAAGGTTCGGAGATCAGTTGACTCGAATAATTGCCATCGCGAACCAGAAGGGGGGCGTCGGCAAGACGACGACCGCGGTAAACCTCGGGGCCGCCATCGCAGAGCGGAATGCGGCCGTCCTGATCGTGGACATGGATCCACAGGGGAACGCATCGAGTGGTCTCGGCGTTGTGAACCGCGATCACATCAACACGGTCTATGACGTGCTCGTTCGGGGTCTGACCGTGTCAAGGGCTGTACTAGCGCCGAATGGGCACTCGAAGTTGCACCTCCTACCCTCCAATCGGGATCTTGTAGGCGCGGAAGTCGAGCTGGTTGGCGTAAGGGACCGCGAAACGATCCTCCGCGACGCGTTGGCCCCGATTGCAGCCGAAGTAGAGTACATCATCATTGACTGTCCCCCATCTCTCGGGTTGCTGACGATCAATACCCTGGCAGCGGCGGACTCGGTCCTCATCCCGATTCAGTGCGAATACTATGCCCTCGAAGGGCTCTCACAGCTTCTGGGAACGATCAAGCTCGTTCAGAGGAACCTCAATCCGCACCTGACTCTCGAAGGTGTCTTGCTGACGATGTATGATCGGAGGCTCAGCCTTGCCCGCCAGGTCGCCGCAGAGGCGAAACGGTTCTTCGGAAACGCCGTCTTCCGCACGGTAATTCCGCGCAATGTGAGCCTTGCAGAAGCACCGGGGTTCGGCCAACCCGTGTCCCGCTACAACCGCAGCTCGCCCGGTGCCCGGCGCTATGCCGCGCTGGCCGGTGAGGTAATGAGCGCGTCGGTATCGCCCGCGACTACAGGAGCTATGCCGGGATGACCAGGAACGACCGCTTGGGTAGAGGCCTCGGGGCCCTGCTCGGAGACTACATGGATACCACGCAACTTCCAGAAGCCCGGGAAGAATCGCCTGCCAGGTTGCCGGTGCGGCTGATTGCCCCGAATCCTTATCAGCCGCGCCGTGCCTTCCCGCCCGATGAACTCACGGAACTGGCCGCGTCCATCAGGGCAAATGGCTTGATTCAGCCCATTTTGGTCCGCAAGGCCGCCAAAGGGTACGAAATGGTGGCCGGGGAAAGGCGGCTGCGGGCGGTCAAGCAGTTGGGCTGGTCGGAGATCCCCGCCCAGGTCCGAGATGCCGACGACCGCACCCTTTTGGTTCTGGCGCTGGTTGAGAATCTGCAGCGCGAAGAGTTGGGGCCTTTGGAGGAAGCGGACGGATATCATCGTCTTCGGAAGGTGTTCGGTCATACTCAACAGGAAATCGCCGATGCGGTTGGCAAGAGTCGGTCGGCCGTAGCCAACATGTTGCGTTTGCGCGGCCTTCCCCCCGCGGTGCGCCGAATGCTGGCCGAGGGAACGCTCTCCAAGGGACATGGAAGGGCGCTGCTGGGGATCGCGGAGGCCCGGCAAGCAGCGGATCTCGCCCGCCGCGCCGTGGTGGCCGGATGGTCGGTCAGGGAAACGGAGCAGCAGGTGCGACAGGCGATCGAGCAGGCGCGTCAGGAGAAGACGAAGGAAGCGGAGGAAGCGAAGGACCGCCCGGAGGACGCCGGGACAGTCGATCCCGCCATTGACTTTCTGCGCAACGCCCTCGCGGAGCATCTTGGGACCCGAGTCACGATCGGTTGGAAAGGCGAAGGGAAGGGCGCCATTCGCATTCCCTTCGACGGCGCCCGGCAGTTGGAACAGCTCTTTGCGGCCATCACCGGCAAGGACACCGGGGGATTCCTTGATTAGTTGTTCGCGCGAGGGGGTGGCGTGAGATGAGCGCTGGAGACCGACCTGACCGGATCGGATCCTTCTTCCGCGACGACGAGGGCGTGTCCGCGATCATCATCGACGATTGGCCGGAGGCGAGCCGCCAGGCGGAGATCCCGTCCCGGGTGGCCCGGCGGCTGCCATATGTCCTCATGATCCTGGCCGCGGTGCTGGCGGTCATTGCGATCTCATGGCCCTTCCTCGCCTGGCGCGCCGCCCAGACAGGTGATCTGCGGCGCGAGCGCGATCTCCTCCTGGCAAGGGAGGACAGCATCCGGATGCTGGCTGAGCAACTGGCCGCGCTGGCGAGCCGCGAAGATCAGTTGCGTTTTCTTTCGGGACTTGAAGAGCGGCGGGAGCCCGACATCTGGCTCCGCGGAACCGCGGGCAGCGGCGTTGGCGACCAGGAACCGGAATATGCGCCGGGCGATACCGCGCTCACGCCCACTGTTTGGCCCTTGACGGAGGGCGAGCACATCACACAGTCCTTCATTGTTGCCGAGGAAGGTCGTCACCCCGGAATCGACATCGCGGCAGCCAGGGGATCCTACGTAAGGGCCGCAGGTGCCGGACGGGTTCTGGAGGTGGCCGAAGACTCGATTTACGGCTTGTTCGTGCTCATCGACCACGGGAGCGGAGTTTGGTCCCGGTACGGTCATGCCCTATACTTGGCGGTCAATAGAGGCCAAATGGTGCGGAAGGGCGAGGTGATCGCGCTCCTCGGCAACACTGGCCAGTCCACCGCACCGCACCTTCACTTTGAGATCACCCGGAATGGCCAACCCCTGGATCCTCTGTCCATGGTGTCGCTTCCCTAGACCCCGGGGGGCAGGCGGTTCCACATCCCCGCGTTTCACCCGCCCCTGATCGGTCCAAAAGGGATCGACCAGAGGGACCAAGGAAGAGAATCATGGCAAAATCCCGCGTTGTTCAGACGCTCCCGGAGGCAGTGATTTCCATCGTCGGCGCCGGCATGCAGATTCGCGGCGACTGCGAATCAAGCGACACGATCCGGATTGAAGGCACCGTGGAGGGCTCGGTTCGCGCCGAAAAGGCGGTGGTGATCGGGAAGGGTGGAAGCGTCATCGGCGACGTTACCACTGCAGACGCCAAGATCGCCGGTTCGGTCAAGGGAATCCTGGATATCAACTCCCGGTTGGAGCTCGCCTCCACGGCCAGGATCGACGGCGAAATCCGAACCGCGCGCCTGCAGCTCGACGAGGGCGGGGTGGTCAACGGCACGGTGAGCGTCGGTCGCAAGGAAGACGTGCAACTGACCATGGACAAGGGAGCCAAGAGGTCGGCCGGCAGGTAGCGATGCCGACGAGCAGCGCGCGACCTTCCCATGAAGCGCGCGGACGCGGCGCAGGGGAGGGCGAAGGGCAGGGTCCGGAGAGAGGAGGCCGGGCCCCGGCGGTGCCACTGAAACGGATCGTCTCGTTTCTCGACGACTATCTGGCCATTCAGTCGATTGCCGATTACGCCACTGCGCTCAACGGCCTTCAGCTCGACGCGGACGGTCCGGTCCACTCCTTTGCGGTCGCCGTTGATGCCAGCCAACGCGTGATTGAAGAGGCCGCCCCGCACGCCGACCTTCTCATCGTCCACCACGGGATCTTCTGGGATGGTCTCCAGCCGCTGCGGGGGACCCGATTCCAGCGCATCAGGACCCTGATCGAGAGCGGGACGGCGCTTTACAGCGCGCACCTTCCCCTCGATGGACATGGCGAGGTGGGAAATGCAGTCGTCATCGCGCGGGCCCTGCGGCTGCGGAAGCTGACGCCCTTCGGGAGCTACAACGGCGCCCGGGTCGGGTGGTCTGGCCAGCTCGCGGAGCCGGGAACAGTGGATTCGATCCGTGCGAAGCTGGCGCGGGTCCTCGACGGTCCGGTCCGCGCACTCCCCGGCGGTCCCGAGAAGATCGCTGCGGCAGGCGTCGTGACGGGGGCCGGCGGATCATTCCTGGCGGAGGCGGCAGAGCGGGGACTGGATCTCCTCGTCACCGGCGAGGCAAACCATCACCATGCGATAGAAGCGGCGGAGGTGGGCGTGACCCTCCTGCTCGGCGGCCACTACGCAACCGAGACCTTCGGAGTGCGGGCCCTCGCAGAGCTCCTCACCGATCGATTCGGAATCCGGGGCAGCTTCGTGGACGCGCCGACCGGACTCTGAACGACATCAGAATGGAACCGACACGGGACGGTCGAAGATGAGCAGACGGATCAATCACGGCATCGTGGCAACTCTGATGGCGGTCGCCCTTGCATCCGCAGCGATTGGGCCTCACCCCCTTGCCGGCCAGGTCCCCTCGCCCGAGGACCACTTCGGGTTCCCCATGGGCGCCGCGGGACGGTTGGCAAACTGGGACGATTTGACCGCCTACTACGAGATCCTGGCGCGCACCAGCGACCGGGTGGTCGTGGACACTCTGGGCCCGACCACAATGGCACGCCCCTTCGTGATGCTGACGATCACCAGTCCGGCGAATCATGCCCGCCTCCCCGAGCTTCGGGAGATCCAGCGCAGACTGGCCGACCCGCGGACCGTCGCCAACCCGGCCGAACTCGAGGGTCTGCTCGAATCCGGGCGCACGATCGTCATGATCACCCACGCGATTCATTCCACCGAGGTGGGCTCCGCCCAGGTCGCCGCTCGTCTTGCCCACCACCTGGCCTCCTCGCAGGACGAACGGGTTCAGGAGATCCTCGACCAGGTCATTCTCCTTCAGATACCCTCGCTCAATCCCGATGGAACCCAGTGGGTGAACGACTTCTACAACCGGTACCGAGGAACCGAGTTCGAGGGCCGCCCGCCGCCCTGGCTCTACCACTTCTACACCGGACACGACAACAACCGCGACTGGTTCACCTTCCATCAGGCGGAAACGCAGCACACCGTCGTTGCCCAGAATGCCTGGCATCCCCAGATCGTCCACGACATTCACCAGATGGGCGGGTCCGGAGCGCGCATCTTCTTTCCGCCGTACATCGATCCGATCGAGCCCAATGTCGATCCGGGGCTTGTCGCTGCCGTGAACCAGTTGGGCGCCTATATGGCCGCGGAGCTCACCGCGCAGGGCAAGCGGGGCGTCGTCATCAATGCGATCTACGATGGATTTCATCCGGGACGCGCCTACATGCACTACCACGGAGGGGCGCGCATCCTCAGCGAGACCGCGTCGGCAATGCTTGCCACCTCGATCGAGGTTCCGGAAGAGGTGGTGCAGGGGGGACGCGAATACGATGCGGCAGAGGCCGCCTGGAACTTTCCGTGGCCCTGGCGAGGGGGAAGCTGGGGACTGCCCGACATCGTCGAGTACCAGTTTTCCGGAGCGATGGCGCTCCTTGCGAATGCCGCGAAGAACCGGCGCTACTGGCTGGAGAACTTCCACCGGGTGAATGAACGCGCGGTGACGGGATGGGCCGATTGGCCGGCCGCCTGGGTTCTGCCCGCCGGGCAGGAGAACGAGGTCGGGCTGCGCAGCATTCTCAGGATCCTCACGATGGGCGATGTGGAGGTCCGGCGGGCGGAGTCGGAATTCACGGCGGGCGGGACGACCTACCCGGCTGGATCGAATGTGGTGCTGATGCGACAGCCGCATGCCGCGTTCGCCCAGACGTTGCTAACCGTCCAGGAATACCCGGATCTGCGCGAGTATCCCGGGGGACCGCCGAAGCGACCCTACGACGTGACCGCGCACACCCTTCCTCTGCTGATGAATGCCGAGGCCCATCCCCTTGACGCGGCTCCGAGTGTCGCGCTCAGCGATCCCATGCCGGTCCAGGAAGTGGAGTACGACCTTCCCGCCGAGCTGACCGGGCCGGATGCGCCGCGCATCGCGATGTACAAGGGTCACCAGGAACCGATGATCGCCGGTTGGACGCGGTGGATGTTCGACCGGCACGAAATGCGCTACGACTCGCTGCACGACGCGAGGATCCGTTCCGGCGGGCTGCGGGAAGACTACGATGTGCTGGTCTTCCAGAGCCAGTCCGAGCGGTCGATCGCCGAAGGCCATCCGCCGGGGTCTCTCCCTGCGGAGTACACGGGGGGACTTGGGGAGGAAGGGGGAGCGGCGGTGCGCGAATTCGTGGAAGCGGGAGGACGCCTGGTCGTCATGGAAGAAGCCGCCGACTTCGCCATTCGCCTCTTTGGGCTGGATGTGAGCAACGCCGTGGCCGGACTCGCGAACACCGAGTTCTATGTTCCGGGCTCGATCCTGCGCGTCGATCTCGAACCCGGGCGATTGACGGAGGGATACGATGGCCAAACGGCCGCCTGGTACTGGCGCAGCAGTCGCGCATTCGATGTGAGGGACGAGCGGGTCGAGGTCGTCGGCCGCTACGGCGAAGGCAATCCCGTCATCTCGGGATGGATTCTGGGACCGGAAAGGCTGGCGGGACGGCCAGCGTTGCTTCGGGCCCGGATCGGTCGCGGCGAGGTGATTCTCTTCGGCTTCCAACCGAATTACCGCGGTCAGAGCATCGTCACCTGGCCGCTCCTCTTCAATGCCCTCGCGGGTGGGCGGGAAGGATTGATCGGATGACGAGGACCACCACCTGCCCCAAATGCGGACACCGCCAGCCCGGCGCCGACGCCAAGTTCTGTGCGCTTTGCGGGAGCCCGCTCCATGGTCCGCCCTGTCCGGATTGCGGAATCGCGCTCGGCGTGGACGATCGCTACTGCATCGCGTGCGGAGCCCAGGTGCGGCCCGCGGCGAGGTCCGTCTTCGCGGAGGCCAACCGGGTCCCCTGGGCGGTCGCCGCCGTCCTCGCCCTTGCGCTGGTCGGCGCGCTTGTGCTGCGGCCACGCGACAGCGGGGAGAGCGCCCCCCCGACCGGTCAGCCCGTTACCGCGCTGGGTCCCACGTCGGCCGTCGACCTGAACGCCATGACCCCGCGCGAGGCCGCCACCCGTCTCTTTGACCGCGTCATGACCGCCATCGAACAGGGAAACCGCGACGAAGCGGCCCTCTTCCTGCCGATGGCGATCGCTTCCTACGACCTGATCGCCGCCCTATCGCTGGACGACCGCTTCCACCTCTCGCTCCTCCACGCGGCTGCGGACAATGGCGCCGAGGCGCTGGCGATCGCCGAGGCCGGGCTGGCCGTTCGTCCCACGCACCTCCTCTGCCTGGCCGCGGCTGCCGAGGGCGCGCTCCTGCTCGGAGACACGACGCGGGCCGAGGCGCACTACCGGACGCTTGTGGAGTCCTACGACGCAGAGTTGGCCACGGGTCTGGAGGAATACGGGTTCGGCGGAACCGGACACGGCAACCTCCTTCCCGTCCTGCGCGAAGAGGCCATCGCCTTCCTCTCCCGTTCCCGCTGAGGGCCGTCCCATGATCGCAACGCCCCTGAGTCTCGCCACCCTGATCGTCGCGGCCGCCGCACTCGCCTTCTGGCTCGACCAGCGCGTTCCCGCTCTCGGCAAGATCGGCGCATCGATGCTGGCCATCATCTTCGGCGCGTTGCTCTCCAACCTGGGTCTCGTGCCCGCCACCTCCCCCGTCTACGATGTGATCCAGGGCCCCGTGACCTCGGTTTCGGTTGCCTGGCTGCTCCTCGCCGTCGATCTGCGCGATTTGCCGAAGGCCGGGCCACGGATGATCGGGGCATTCGGTATCGCCCTTGTGGGCACGGTCCTGGGCGCCTTCGTCGCGGCCTTTCTCTTTGGGGACTTCTTCGCCGACGACACCCGCGGAATCGCCGCCGCCCTGACCGGCACCTACACGGGCGGTTCGGTCAACTTCAACTCCGTCGGACGGGAGATGGGGCTAACCGGATCGCTCTTCGCGGGTCTGGGCGCGGCGGATGCGATCGTGACCGGGCTCTGGCTGGGCGTAACGCTGATCGTTCCCTTCCGCGTTGCCAGGGCCGCAACTTCCAGAGAAGACCCCAGGCCGGTCGTCGACATGGGATCCCATCATCCCTACACGGCGAAGGTCTCGCTGTCGGCCGTCGGGGTGGCGAAGCTCCTTGCCATCGGGCTGACTCTCGTCTTCGCATCGGAATGGCTCGGCGCCCGGGTCCCCGGCATCTCCGCGATCCTCTGGCTCACCACCCTGGCCCTGGTCGTTGGCCACGCGCCCGGCGTCCGCGATCTGCCCGGCGCGATGCAATTCGGCTCCGTCGGCCTCCACTTCTTCTTCGTTCTCATCGGCATCATGTCGCGCGTTCCCGACATCATCGAGGTCGGTCTGGAGATCCTCTATTTCACGCTGACCGTCGTCGCGGTGCATGGGGCGGTAGTCTTCGGGATCGGTCGCCTCTGCCGCCTCGATGTGGCCACCATCTCGGTCGCCTCGCAGGCCGCGGTCGGAGGACCGTCGAGCGCCCTGGCGGTGGCGGTCGCGCGCGAATGGCGGCAACTCGTCCTTCCGGGCGTCATTATCGGACTCCTGGGCTATGCGGTCGGCACCTATCTGGGGCTCGGGGTTGCCTTCGTCCTGCGATGACGCCGCATCACGCCTGCGGGAAATGCGGGCTGCATGGTGCCGATCGGCCCCTTTTCTTATGATTCACGGCCCATTTGGTCGGAAAACGCCGGGAACTACCGGGAGCGAGAGACGGAAGTGACTCCGCCGGACACGCTGCGGGGCGGATATGCCCCCACGGGAAAGGACACGGGTCGGGTGAAGCCCAAGGGTTCAGGACGAATCCGGGCGCACCGCGATCTCGACACCATCCCGATTGCCTCGCGCAAGCCGTCGTGGCTGAAGGTGCGCTCCCCGGGCGGACGCAACTATCTGCGGCTGAAGCAGTTGATGCGCAGCCAGTCTCTCCACACGGTCTGCGAGGAAGCCGGCTGCCCGAATATCGGAGAGTGCTGGGAGGCGGGAACGGCCACCTTCATGATCCTGGGCGACGTCTGTACGCGCGCCTGCAAATACTGCGCGGTGGCGCACGGGATGCCGACCGAGCTCGATCTCGACGAACCCCGCCGCGTGGCGGATACGATTGCTGCGATGGAGCTGGATCATGTGGTCATCACCTCGGTCAACCGCGACGAACTCGCCGATGGCGGCGCCGGGATCTACGCGGCGACGATTCGAGAGGTGCACACGCGGCTCCCGCACTGCTCGGTCGAGGTGCTGATTCCCGACTTCAAGGGCGAGGAGAGCGCGCTCGCCACCGTGATGGAGGCCGGTCCCGCGATCCTGGGCCACAACCTCGAAACGGTGGAGCGGCTGCACCCGGAGGTCAGGCCCGGAGGACGCTACTGGCGCTCGATCTCGTACCTGGGCGCGGCCAAGCGGATCGATCCGGCGATGTTGACCAAGACCGGAATCATCCTGGGCATGGGCGAGGAGGCCGGCGAGATCCGCCAAGCGATGGCCGACCTGAGGGACGCCGCCGTCGATATCCTGACGCTGGGACAGTATCTGCGCCCGTCCCGCCAGCATATCCCGGTGGCGCGTTGGGTTACGCCTGCGGAGTTTGCGGAGTGGAAACGGATCGGCGAAGGCGAATACGGCTTCCGCCATGTCGAATCCGGCCCCCTGGTCCGGTCCAGCTACCACGCCGGGGAGCAGGCGCGCGAGGTCCAGGCGGGGGGACCCGGGAAGATTCAGAGTGTGATGGAGGCCGACATTCCCGCGCCCGCCGAGTTGCCCGTTGCGGCTGCCGGGTGCGCAAGCCGCCCGCCACCGAGCGTTCCGCCCAGATCTCGCGGGAAAACCCTGCCGCTGTTGCGGATTCAGGCGAGCCGCGACCATGCGGGAATGGCCGGTCCCGCGGGAGCCGCGAGGTCCGCGCCGGTCGGCGGCCCCGGGCGAGCCGGAGAGCTGGCCCGAAGCGAAGATCCATTTCGAAGAGCGTCCAGGGGAGCCGGTTGAATCGAATGGCATATGCAACCCGCACGACGGAGGAGCAGTTGAACGACACCGCACCGGAATACGAGGGGTTCACCCGCGAGGAGCTGCACGGCCTTCTTGCGGAGATGCTCCTGTACCGGCGCTTCGAGGAGAAGGCGGAAGAGGCCTACGCGATCGGGAAGATCGGGGGATTCTGTCACCTGCACATCGGCCAGGAGGGACTGGCGGTCGGCGCGATTCGTCCGCTCGCCCCCGACGATGTGGTCATTACCGCCTACCGCGAGCACACCCAGGCAATCGCCAAGGGAATCACGCCGCGCGCGGCGATGGCCGAACTCTACGGTCGCGTGGATGGCTGCTCCGGCGGGCGTGGCGGGTCGATGCACCTCTTCGACACCAGCGTCGGTTTCCTTGGGGGGCATGGAATCGTCGGCGGACAGATACCGCTCGGGGCGGGGGTCGGGTGGGCAATCCGGTACCGGGGCGGCGACCAGATCTGCGTCTGCTTCATGGGCGACGCGGCCGTCAACCAGGGCGCCTTTCTGGAAGCGCTCAACATGTCGGCGATCTGGCAGTTGCCGGTCATCTACGTCGTCGAAAACAACGGCTACGGAATGGGCACCGCATTCTCGCGGGTCTCCGCCACCGAGATGGAAGCGCGGTCCGGCGCCTACGGAATTCCTGCGCACACGGTGAATGGCCAGGATGTGATCGCCACTCACCGCTTCTTCGCCGATCTGGCCGCGAAGGTTCGCGCCGGGGCGGGACCGCAGTTCGTCAATGCAATCACCTACCGCTTCCGGGGCCACTCGATGTCCGATCCGGTGTCGGGGACCTACCGCTCCAGGGAAGAGGTCGATTCGCATGTGCGGGACCAGGATCCGATCGTGATTCTGCGCGACGGCCTGATGGAGCGAAAGATGCTGACCCAGGCCGAGCTGGAGGCGATCGACGCCGAAGCGCGCGCGATTTGCGAGGACGCGGCCGACTTTGCCGACGCCTCGCCCTTCCCCGACCCCTCCACCCTCTACGATCACGTCTACGCCGAGGTCAACGAGCGCGGAAGGCTGTTCCTGGATGGTCGCGGTCAGGGCGCTTCCGGGGCCGACGCCGTCGCGCACGGCGGAAGGCGAGGAGGTCCGAATGGCTGAGATGACCTACCGCGAGGCGCTCAATGCGGCGATGTGCCAGGAGATGGACCGCGACGAGTCGGTCTTCCTCATGGGCGAAGAGGTGGCCGAATACGACGGCGCCTACAAGGTGTCGCGGGGAATGCTGGCCCGTTACGGTCCCGGGCGAGTGGTCGATTCCCCCATCAGCGAGCTCGGTTTCGCCGGACTCTGCGTGGGCGCAGCCATGACCGGACTGCGCCCGATCTGCGAGTTCATGACCTTCAACTTCTCGATCCTCGCCCTCGATCAGGTGATCAACGGCGCGGCCAAGATGCTCTACATGAGCAATGGCCAGATCCCGGTGCCGATCGTCTTTCGCGGTCCGACCGGAGCGGCGCTCCAGCTCTCGGCCCAGCACTCCCAGGCCTGCGAGACCTGGTACGTGCACGCGCCCGGGATCAAGCTGGTCACTCCCGCGACCCCGGCCGACGCGAAGGGGCTTCTGGCCGCGGCGATTCGCGACGACGATCCGGTGGCGGTGATGGAGGGCGAACTCCTCTACAACGTCCGCGGCGAGGTTCCCGACGGCGAGTACGTCATTCCGCTGGGGGTGGCCGAGCTGAAGCGCGCGGGCGACGATGTGAGCATTGTAACCCATGGCAAGATGGTGCATGTGGCGCTGCAGGCGGCGCGGGCTCTGGAGCGCGAAGGAATCGAGGCCGACGTGCTGGATCTGCGTTCGCTTCGACCCCTTGACGCGGACGCGATCCTGGAGACCGTGCGGCGCACCAACCGGGTGGTCTATCTCGAAGAAGGATGGCCCTTTGCGGGCATAGGCGCTCAGATCGTCGCGCTGATTCAGGACGAAGCCTTCGACCATCTTGACGCGCCGGTGTTGCGCGTGACCCAGGCCGATGTGCCGATGCCCTATGCGAAGAATCTCGAGCAGTTGGCGAAACCGGGCGTCCGCGACGTGGTGGAGGCCTGCAAGCGGGTGTTGTACATGAACGGGCACGGCTGACGCGGGGCCGGTCGAACGAAAATCCTGAACCGGCGACGCCGCGGCGGAGCAGGAAACGCGGGGGACTCTCCCGGCGGCGGCACGACGGCCCCAAACTTGGGAAAGCGAGAAAATGGCAACCAGGGTCTACATGGAGGCGCTCTCTCCGACGATGGAAGAGGGCCAGATCGTCAGGTGGCTGAAGGCGGAGGGGGATCCGGTCGAGCAGGGCGACATCCTGGCCGAGATCGAGACCGACAAGGCGACGATGGAGCTGGTCGCGCGGGGGACAGGGGTGCTGCGCGCGGTCCTGGCCGGCGAGGGAGCGGCGGCCCCGGTGGGGGAGGTGATCGCGGTGATCGCCGGCGAGGAGGAAGACATCGCGGCGCTGTTGGGTGGGGCCGGGAAGAGCGTGCCGAAAAGCGAGGCCGCGCCGGACGCGGAGGCGGAGGCGGCAGCCGAAAAATCCGCGGGGCCGAGCGCGCAGTCGGGTGGCAGCGAGGGGGGGGGTGGGGCGGGGCGGATCAGGACTTCGCCGGTCGCCCGCCGTCTTGCCCGGGAGCTGGATGTGGATATCGCCGCGGTGGCGGGGTCGGGGCCGGCCGGGCGGATCGTCAAGCGCGATGTCGAGGAAGCGGCGGCGCGCGCGGCGGCCGCGCCTCAGGCAGCGCCGGAGCCAGTGAGCGTTCCGGCCACAGTCGCGGGGGACGACTTCACCGACATTCCCCTCTCGCAGATGCGCAAGACGGTGGCGCGCCGTCTTTCGGAGTCGCTGGGACCGGTCCCCCACTTCTTCCTCACCATCGACGTCGACATGACCCGCCTGATGGCCGCGCGGGCCCGCCTGAACCGGCATCTGTCCGCGCAGGGAACGAAAATCTCGGTCAACGATCTGATCATCAAGGCCACCGCCGTTGCGCTGGCTCGGCACCCGGAGTGCAATGCATGGTGGCAGGGCGATTCGATCCGTCGCTTCCGTCCGGTCCACATCGGGGTTGCGGTCGCAGTTCCGGATGGGCTCATCACCCCTGTCATTCGCAACGCCGACGCAAAAAGCCTGACCGGAATCAGCGCCGAGGCGCGCGAGCTGGCCGGGCGTGCCCGCGAACGCAAGCTGCAACCGGACGAATACACCGGATCGACCTTCTCCATCTCGAATCTGGGAATGTTCGGCATCGAATCCTTCACCGCCGTCATCAATCCCCCCGAGGCGGGCATTCTCGCGATCGGCACGGTGGAGGAACGCCCGGTTGCGGTGGACGGGAAGATCGTCGCGCAGCCGCGGATGCGCCTCACCATGAGCTGCGATCACCGGGTCATCGACGGCGCGCAGGGGGCTCGCTTCCTGGCCACGCTGCGGACCTTCCTCGAGGAACCCACCGCGATGTTGCTGTAGGGGACGCCTCTCGACCGGAACGCTTCACTTGCAGGGGAATACACCATGAACGGACCGAAGGAACGCACGGACTTCGACGTCGTTGTCGTCGGGGGTGGACCGGGCGGCTATGTCGCGGCCATTCGCGCCGGACAGCTAGGGCTGCGCACGGCCTGCATCGAGGCCGACAAGCTCGGCGGCGTCTGCCTGAACATCGGTTGCATCCCCACCAAGGCGCTCCTCAGCAGCGCACTGATGGTGAACGAGCTCTCGCACGCGGCCGGTCACGGAATCTCCTTCAGCGGGCTCGAGACCAGCCTCGGTCCGGCCCAGGAGCGCAGCCGCGAGGTGGCGAACCGTCTATCGTCTGGCGTCAGCTTCCTACTGAAGAAGAACAAGGTCGCCCACATCGAGGGGCATGGACGGCTCCGGGGGAATGGCGTCGTCGAGGTCGAGCGGAATGGCCGCACCACGACCGTCTCGGCCAGGCACATCATTCTGGCAACGGGATCGCGCCCGCGTTCGCTTCCCTTCCTTCAGATCGACGAAGAGCGAATCTGGTCCTCGACGGGAGCGCTCTTCCAGAAGGAGGCGCCGGAATCGCTCGTCGTGGTCGGCGCGGGCGCCGTGGGAATGGAGTTCGCCGACATCTACAACGCCTACGGCACCCAGGTGACGATCATCGAGGTCATGGACCGGGTGCTGCCCATTGAGGACGCCGACTCCTCGCGCGTCGTCATGCAGAGCTTTCGGAAGCGCGGGATGAAGATCTTTACCGGAGCGCGCGTCGAATCCACCCGGGCGCATGCCGATGGCGTCGCGATTTCCTTCACCGACCGCAGGGGCCGACCGAAGGAGCTGGAGGTCGATTACGTCCTCTCGGCGGTGGGGCGCGTGCCCAACACGGAGGATCTGGGGCTGGAGCGGGCAGGGGTGAAACGCGCCGATCGCGGCGGTTTCATAGCGGTCGATTCAGCCATGCGCACAAACGTTCCCGGAATCCGGGCGGTCGGGGATTGCGCGGGCAACCAGCTTCTTGCCCACAAGGCCATGCACGAGGGCGTGGTGGCGGTCGAACACATTGCGGGGGAGGGTCACCACACCGTTGACTACGCGAATGTCCCCAACTGCACCTACTGCCACCCCGAGGTGGCGTCGGTCGGGCTCACCGAAGAACAGGCGCGCGAGAAGGGTCTCGACATCGAGGTGGGGAAGTTCCCCTGGGCGGCGAATGGACGCGCGCTGGCGGCCGGCGACGCGACCGGATTCGTCAAGGTCATCCGCGACAAGCGCTACTCCGAGGTGGTCGGTGCGCACATCGTCGGTCCGCACGCCACCGAGCTCATCGCCGAGTTCGTCATGGCGCGGCACCTGGAATCGACGGTCGAGGAGATCGATCTGGCCATGCACCCGCATCCAACCCTCTCCGAAGCGGTCGCGGAGGGCGCCCTGGGAGCATTGGGACGCGCGCTGCACATTTAGCAGCCCGTGGGCAAACATCGCGCGGCATTCGAGCGGCGATGCATCCACGCTGGAACGCTGCGCTCTGCGTTGCTCCTTGCCTCAATAGCTGGGCTATTCGGAGAATATTTCGTAAGGTGCATATATCGCAATAAGTTATGATGATTCTGATTACATTCATTCCCTTTTTCAATCCCTATTGCTGAACGGGATTCCGTTCGACGTTGGCGGATGTCGGCGGACTTGGGCGGACTGGCCGATGTTCGGCGTTCGGTGCCCTCGATGGCGACCGAGCAACCGACGAAGTGTCCTCACATCTCTGGCTCCTGTACCTCCGTCCCCCAGTGGACATGTTAGGTTTCTCCCGCCTGCTCTCGCAACCGATAACGAGACCGGAATGGGAACACGTACATAAGTCGACGGACTGTCCTGACACTGGGCCGAAGAGGCGGAGCGTATGCTGAAGAACATGATGTCGTCTTGATGTGACTGCGGTCACCCTGACTGTCCAGACCACCTTCTCATCGAGGCGCTCGCGAGGGTGATCGAGCGGCAGAAAGGTGAGCCTCTGCCTCGTTTGGGCAATCCGATTGAACGTAGCCTCGACTCGGTTTGCTTTCGGGCACTCGTTGAAATGATCGAATCCAACAGCGGTGTGGGGTTCGTCAATGCGGATCAAGGACATCCGGCTTACGCGATGGGGGCTCGCCGGGGGAAGATAGACGCAGTGACCGGAGGGGACAGCCCTGAGGACAATTGCCTGTTCAAGATCCTCCAGCGGTTCGGGCCGGAGCACCACGAGCAGATACAGGACCTCCGGACATGGTCGAAGTTCTGTTCGTTCGCTATTGCGGCAACTCGGCGTTCGCGGTAGACCGCGTCCACTGACCAAGCCGGTTACGGGGACCGAGTCTGGTCTGTTGCGCGGCTCCGATCGCCGAAACACAACCGGGCCGCCGCACCGGCTGCGCGGACCTTCCCTTCCCTGAATCCATCGGTCCGGGGGAACAACCGTGCCCGAGCGCTGCCAATGCGCGAAACGCGGGCTACAGCTCGACCTCGATTCCCCGAATCGCGAGCACCCGCGCCACCGCCTTCCCGATCTGGTTGTCGGGAGTGGAGGCGCCGGCGGTCATCCCCAGACGGAAGGGGCCCGCGGGCATCCAGTTCCAGGCGGTTACCTCGGGCGCGTGCGGATCAAGCTCCGGTTTGTGGCGTATGGCGCCGGTGCCGGTATTGATGCAATCCGCCGTGGCGATGTGGAAGGTGGTCGCATGGTCGCGACAGAGATGAGCCAGGTGATTGGTATTGGACGAGTTGTAGCCACCGATCACGATCATCAGGTCGGGCGGCTCGTCGCTCATCATCTCGATCACCGCGTCCTGACGCTCCTGGGTCGCGGAACAGATCGTGCCGAAGGACCGGAAGTGGGTGCGGGCGTGGTCTTCGCCAAAGGACCGGGCCATCATCTCCCGCAGCCGCGCCCCGATCGCCAGAGATTCGGTCGCGAGCATCGTCGTCTGGTTGGCCACCCCGATCTTCGCGAGGTCGCGGTCCGGATCGAATCCCGTGGAGCTGCACTTGCGAAAGCGGCGCAGGAAATCATCGCGGCCGATCCGATCGGGATGACCGACGAGGTACCGTCCGACCACCTCCGCTTCGTCGAGATTGCGCACGATCAGGTAGCGCCCGTTCTCGTAGTTGAGCACCTGGCTTGCCGTGGCCCGCGATTCCTCGTGCTTGTACTTGCCGTGAATGACCGCGGTGAAGCCGTCGCGGGCGTATTGCTGCACCCGCTTCCAGACCAGCAGAACCGAGCCGCAGGTGGTGTCGACGAGAACGCAACCGGTCTTGCGGAGCCGCTCCAGATCGCCAATGGTCACCCCGAAGGCGGGAATGATGACGACGTCCTCGGCCGTGATGGAGCGAAAATCGTAGCGGCCGTCGTCGTCGGGGTAGATGAATTCGATCCCGCGTTCCCGCAGCCGCTGGTTCACATGGGAGTTGTGGATGATCTCGCCCACAAGGAAGATGCGCCGGTCCGGGAACTTGTGGCGCGCCTGGTAGGCATAGTCGACCGCCCGGTCCACTCCGTAGCAGAAGCCGAAGTCCTTCGCCAGGTGAATCGTGACGTCGCCGAAGCGGTCGACATTGGCGCGCGACCGGATGCGCTCGAGGAGGGCCGAGTCGTATTCGGCGCTGATCACCGGCTTGACCTCGGCCTTCAGCCCGAATCCCTTCCGGAAATAGGTTGCGTCCATCGGGTGTTCCTCCGTCTCCGCGGACCGCCTTCGCAGCACGACCCGGATATCTGAGGTGGACAATCCGAATATCTCGGGGTGGACAATATAGCTCGCATGTCACACGCCAACAATGCGCCGCCGCTGGTTGGGCGCGCGGGATCATGGACGGAAAGCCCGCGTTTGTCGGTCGCAGGCGGCGCCCCCCGACAACGGCGAGAAGAGTGGACGAACGCCCACGTCGCCGCCGTTGGCGATAAATTCAAACTTGTTTCGCGAATTCCAACCTGCTTCGCGAATTCCAACCTGCTTCACCAAAATCCACTTTTCCCGGATTCACTCCTTCCCCGCTCCCCAGGGACGAATCGAGGCGCATCCTGCTCTCCCGACTTCTCTTCCTTTTCGTCATGGTTCCGCTCCTGGAGCTGGTCCTGCTGCTGCGCGTCAGCCAATGGATCGGCGTCCTTCCCACCATCGGCCTGGTTGTCGCCACCGGCGTCGTGGGGGCCGCCCTGGCCCGGCGTCAGGGTCTCCGCGCCTGGCTTGGAGTCCAGGAGGAGCTCGCCGCTGCCCGCGTTCCCGCGCGTTCCCTTCTCGACGGGCTCTCGGTTCTGGTCGGAGGCGCCTTCCTTCTCACACCCGGAATCCTGACCGATATCGCTGGATTCTCGCTTCTCGTCCCGGTGAGCCGCCGCTGGATCCAGGCCGCCTTGCGCCGTCGCATGGAGCGCAGCATTCGCGAGGGAGCTCTGAATCTGCATGTCGTCACGTCCGCTCCCGGCCCCGGCCAGGGCCGCGTGGAGGTCGGCGCCCATCCCCCCGGTTCCGAGGATTCCCGATGACCACCGACGATTCGTCCGGCGCAGCACCGCCCACGGCGGAGGAGTTGCCTGTGGCGGAATCCTCTCCGAAAGGACAATCCTCTCCGAAAGGGGAGTCTTCTCCAAGAGCGGACTTGCCTCCGGAAGCGGAATTCTCCCCGGAAGCGGAATTCTCCCCGGAAAAAGCGTCGTTCCTCGAAAGGTTGCTGGACGCCCCCGGCCCCTCCGGATTCGAGGTTCGGCCCGCCGGGGTGTGGCGCAAGGAGGCCCGGTCGTTCGCTCGGGTCTGGACGGATGTGGTGGGCAACAGCTTCGCGCAACTTCCGCAGGGGGACCGTCCGCTTGCCCTCCTGGCCGGTCATATCGACGAGATCGGGCTGCAGATCACCCACCTGGACAAGTCGGGACTGCTCTATTTCGCGGGGATCGGCGGCTGGGATGCGCAGGTTCTGGTCGGTCAACGGATCCGGATTCTGGGTGCGCGCGGGGATGTCGCGGGTGTGATCGGGCGCAAGGCGATTCACCTGATGGAGCCCAAGGAGCGCGTACGGGGGGTGAAGCTGAAGGGACTGTGGATCGATGTGGGCGCCGCTTCGCGCGAGGAGGTGGCCGAGCTGGGGGTGCGGGTGGGGGATCCGGCGGTGATCGACAGCCGCATGGTCCGGTTGGCGGGGGACCGAATCGCCAGCCGCGCGATCGACAATCGCATGGGGGCCTTCGTCGTGCTTGAGGCGTTGCGCCTGCTGGCGGCCGAACCGGGGCGGGCGGTGGCGGTGGCGGTGGCGACCGCGCAGGAAGAGATCGGCTACAGCGGCGGCGGCGCGCGTCCCGGAGCCTTCCAGCTCGCGCCCGATGTGGCGCTGGTCGTGGATGTGACCCACGCGACCGATGTACCGGGGGTGGAGAAGAAGGAGGTGGGGGAGCATGCGTTGGGCGGGGGGCCGGTGCTCACCCGGGGCTCCGCGACCCATCCGGCCGTCTTCGAGCTTCTCGCCGAGACCGCCGAAGCGAATGGAATCCCCTATTCGATTCAGGCCGCGCCGCTCCGGACCGCCACCGACGCCGACGGCATTCACCTGTCGCGCGAGGGAGTCCCCACAGGACTGGTTTCGGTTCCGAATCGCTACATGCATTCTCCCTGCGAGATGGTGTCGATCGCGGATCTCCTTGCCGCGGCCCGCCTTCTCGCGGCCTTCGTTCGGCGACTGGACGAAGAGGTTGACTTCCGGCGCGTCTAGCGACGCAGCGGTCCAGCGCGGATGGGCTGTCGGCCCGCCTTCCTCGCGCCGCCGCCGCTTCGCCGGAATTGCTCGCTGGAAGCGGGGACTTCATGCAACGGAAGGCCCGCTTCATCGGTAACGGGCCGCCCGTCGCGAAGGACGGTCCCCAATGCCGAACCCGCCTGCAATCTGCACGAACGGCGCATCTTGCCTTATACTTCCCTGCTTCACAGGGCGCGTCCGGTAAATGATCCCGGCCCGCCTTCCGCGAGCCGCCACCCGACGAAAACATGATCGACGCCCGCCACATCGTTCAGGAACTGCAGGAAATGAGGGAAGAGGGTCACCTCTCCGATGCCCTCCTTCGCTTCGCCGTGCGCGCCATTCACGCCGCAGACGACCGCTTCGACTGGGTCGGCGTCTACCTTCTCACCGACGACCGCCTTGAGCTCTGGCTGCACAACTACATGGGCGCCCCGACCGAGCACGCGCGCATTCCGGTCGGCGAGGGCATCTGTGGAATGGCGGTCGCGCAGGGGGCCAACCAGAACGTCCCCGATGTGTCGGCCTTCCCCGGCTACCTGGCGTGCAGTCCGGATGTGCGCTCCGAGCTGGTCGTGCTCATCCGTGCAGGCGGCGAGATCTTCGGTCAGTTCGACATCGATTCCCATCAGAGCGAGGCCTTCTCGCCCCTGGACGAAGCCGCGCTCCAGATGGTTGCCGACAAGCTCGCCGAACAGTTGGCGCGCGAACGCCGCTGACCCCTTCGTTCGATGCGGGGGCCAGGATTTGTCCGGTGAAGGTGCTCTCGATCCTGGCGCCGAATCCCGGACCGGTCACCCTGGCCGGCACCCGCAGCCATCTGGTGGGGGACGAGGTTGCGGCGATCATCGATCCCGGCCCCGAGATTCCTTCCCATCTGGAACGGTTGGCGAAAGCGGTGGCGGCCGCTCGCGAAGTCGTCATTCTCCTCACCCACGCCCACCCCGACCATGCGGCCGGGGCTCCGGCCCTGGCGGCGGCGATCGGGGCGCGGATCCTGGGACCGGGGGGAGGGGAGGCCATCGCCGACGGTCAGCGGTTCGATACCAGCGCAGGCGTCCTCACGGCGCTCGCCACCCCCGGCCACGCCCGCCACCACTTCTGCTTCCACCTCGAGCAAGCGCGCGCGGTCTTCGTCGGCGACCTCGTGCTGGGCGAGGGCGACACCACCTGGGTCGGCGAATACCCGGGAGCGGTGGCGGACTACCTGAATTCGCTCGATCGGCTCGACGCCCTGCAGTCCCGCGTCCTCCACACCGCCCACGGCCCCGACGTCACCGACCCGGCCGCCGCCATCGCGCGCTTTCGCAACCACCGCCTGGAGCGCATCGACCGGGTGCGGCGCGTCCTGGACGAGGGCGTCGCCGATCCGGATGCAGTCGTCGCCCGGGTCTACGGCCCCCTTCCCGCCGAGGTGCAGGCCATGGCTCTCGCGAGCGTCGCCGCGATCATGGACTATCTGCGCGCTGCCGGGTAGCTTGACCGGCATGATCCAGCAAAGCCTGGTCCGGGAGCTGCGCGCGATCTGCGGCAGCTACGGCGTCCTTGACGATCCCGACGCTCTGCTCGTCTACGAATCGGATGCGCTTACCGCCTACCGGCATCGTCCCGCCGCGGTCGTGCTTCCCCGAACCACCCGCGAGACGAGGGAATCGGTCGCGGCCATCGCTCGTCACGGCCTTCCGATCGTGCCGCGCGGCGCGGGGACCGGACTCTCCGGAGGCGCGGTGGCGCTGAACGACGCGATCGTCGTCGGAACCGCGCGCATGAACCGGATCCTCGGCATCGACGCCCCCAACCGGCGGGCCGTCCTGCAGCCCGGAGTGATCAACGCGGAGCTCTCGGTGGCCGCGCGCCGCCACGGCCTCTACTACGCGCCCGATCCCTCGTCGCAAACCACCTGCACGATCGGCGGCAATGTGGCCGAGAACTCCGGAGGACCCCACTGTCTCAAGTACGGGGTCACCTCGCGCTATGTGACCGGGCTGGAGGTGGTGCTGCCCGACGGGGAAGTCATCCGTATCGGAGGACAGGGCCGCGACGCGCCGGGCTACGACCTGGTGGGGCTCTTTGTCGGATCCGAGGGCTGCTTCGGGATCGCGACCGAGATCGAGGTTTCGTTGCTGCCGGTCCCGGAGAGCGTGCGCACGCTGCTCGCCATCTTCGACCGCATCGAGGACGCCGGACGCGCCGTCTCCGAGATCATGAGCGCGGGAATGCTGCCGGCGGCAATGGAGATCATCGACGGAGCGACGATTCGGGCGGTGGAGGACAGCGTCTTCGCGGCGGGATATCCGACCGACGCCGAGGCTGCGCTCGTGATCGAGTTCGATGGATTGGAGGCCGGGCTCAAGGGCGACGCCGAACGGGCCCGCCGCCGCTGTCTGGCAACCGGGGCGCGCGAGGTGCGGACCGCGCAGGACGAGGCCGAGAGGGCCGCGCTCTGGAAGGGGCGCAAGAAGGCCTTTGGCGCGATGGGCCGCATCGCCCCCGATCTGCTGGTTCAGGATGCGACCGTTCCCCGCACCGCCCTGCCCTCGGTCCTCCGCGGCATCTCGCGGATCAGCGCCCGCCATGACCTGGTCGTCGCGAATGTCTTTCACGCGGGCGACGGCAATCTGCATCCCAACATCCTCTTCGACCGTCGCGACGCCGAGGAGTTGGAGCGGGTGGAGCGCGCATCGAAGGAAATCATGCGGCTCTGCGTCGATGCCGGAGGCACGATCACCGGCGAGCATGGGGTGGGGCTGGACAAGAAGCACCACATGACGCTGATCTACGGACCCGACGAGTTGAATGCCATGTGGGGGATCCGGCGCGTCTTCGATCCGGGCGAAACCATGAATCCCGGCAAGGTGCTTCCGGACGAGACCCAGCCTGTCGCGGCGGCCGTCCCCGCATGAGCGCGTCGCCGGGATCGGTGGCCGAGATCCAGGCGCTGATCCGGTCTGCGGCGGCGGCGGGCACGCCCCTGATTCCCGTGGGCCGGAGGAGTTGGCCGGGCGCGGGCGGGTGGGCGCCGAAGGAGGGAAGGGCGCTCGACACGACCCCGCTGAAGAGGATTCGCCACTACGAACCAGCCGACCTGACGATCACCGCCGACGCCGGGATCGGACTCGACGAACTGGACGCCGGCCTCGCCGAGAATGGGCAGTGGCTCCCCATCGACAGTCCGGGAGCGGGTTCGGGAACGCTCGGCGCGGCTGCGGCCACCGGCGGATTCGGGCCGCTTCGGCAGCGCTACGGCGCCACCCGCGACAATGTGCTGGGGCTGGAGGTGGTCACCGGCGATGGACGGCTCCTCCGGCTCGGAGGCCGCGTGGTCAAGAATGTGGCCGGGTACGACCTTGTGCGGGTCTTCGTCGGAAGCCGCGGCAGTCTGGGTGTGATTACCCGGGTGTCGATGCGTCTCTTTCCGCGGCCGGAGGAGGATCGGACGCTGATCTACCGGGTCCGGGCCGAACGCGCGCTCGCAATGGCCACAGCCCTGCGCCGGGGCCACCTGCCGGTTGCGGCGGTGGTGTTGGGGAGTGGGGGGATGGAGGGCGGCGGTGGTCGCGCGGCCACCCTCGCCGCACGGATTCTGGGGGGTGGGCGCGGCGCCCGGGAGATTACCGGCCGCGTGGTGGCCGCGCTCGGCGCCGATCCCGACGAGGCGCTGCGCGACGAGGCGAGCCGGCGCTTCCACGATCGCCATCGCCAATGGGAGGACGACGCCCGGCTCATGGTGCGGTTGCGCGCTTTGCCCGACCGCCTTGACGAGGTGGTCGCGATCGCGCAACCCGTTGCCGCCGCGGTGGCGGGGGAGATCGCGGCCGATGCCCGCAACGGCGTGGTGCGCGTGAAGACGCCGGCCGCGCCCGCCGGCCGGGATGAGGTGGTGGCGGCGCTGGCGGGGGCGCGGGGCCGGGTGGAGGCGCTGGGTGGGTCGCTGGCGCTTGACGATGCGGCCGGGGAGCTGGGGCGGAGGGTGGGGTGGGTGGGGCGGGGCGGGGGGGCGGGAGGGATCGTCCGTCGCATCAAGTCCCTTTTCGACCCGCATGGAGTCCTGGCGCCGAGGTGCCCCGAGTGAGCGCGCGGCGACCGATGGCCGGGCCGGGCCGGGTGCGACAATCGCGCCCGTCGGCGACCGCTTCGCAACCGGCCGCAACCGATCCGGCCAGCTCGCTCGCCCGGGCGCTTCGCGAACAGGAAGAGGGTCTCCTCAACTGCGTCCACTGCGGCTTCTGTCTTCCCGCCTGCCCGACCTACCGCCGCCTCGGCGACGAGGCCGATTCCCCGCGCGGCCGCCTGCACCTGATGCGGGCGGTGGTCGAAGGCCGGCTGGAACCTGGGGCGGAGGCCTACCAGCGGCACATCGGACGCTGCCTGGGATGCCGCGCCTGCGAACCGGTCTGTCCGTCGGGGGTCGCCTACGGCCACCTCCTCGAGCTCGCCCGCCGCGTGGGCAACGAAGCGAAGCCACCTTCCCTCGTTACACGCATCATCCTGGCCACCTTTGGCTCCCGCTGGGCCTGGCGTCCGCTTCTTGCCGGGGCCCGTCTTCTGCGCGCACTGGGTCTTCCGGCCCTCGCCGCCCGCCGGCCCCGGAGCGGCGCGAACGCTCGGGGTCCTCGCCTGGCGCTGGCGATGCTTGCGGCGTCGGCTCGCGTCCGCTCACTGCCGGAGTCGCCACCGGATGAGGTTCCTTCACCCACAACGCCCACAACCAATGCGGGCCGGACCGCCGCGGACAGCCCTTCTCCCACCGATGGCCCGGACAACCGCCCCACCGTCGCCATATTGACCGGTTGCGTACAGGCGGGGCTCTTCGGAAGGGTCAACGCGGCCACGCGGCGCGTGCTCGAAGCGAATGGATACCGCGTCGTCCCGGTGGGCGCGCAGGGATGTTGCGGCGCACTGCATGCCCACGCCGGCGAACTTGATTCCGCGCGCGAGCTGGCACGGCGCAACGTCGCCGCCTTTGAAGCTGCCGGGGCCGATTACCTGGCCATGAACGCCTCCGGATGCGGCGCGGCAATGCGCGAATACGGGTCGCTCTTTTCCCAAGACGACCCCGACGCCCCCCGCGCCGCCGCCCTCGCCGAACGGGTGCGCGATCTCTCCGAACTTCTGGTTGTGCGCGGTCCCCGGCCGGGGGGCTCGATTCACCTGGCGGCAACCTCCGACGCGCCCTGCCACCTTCTCCATGCGCAAGGCGTCGCGGATGCGCCCGAGAGAGTCCTGCGCGCCATTCCCGGTCTGAGGCTTCTCCCGCTGCAAGGCGCCTCCGAGTGTTGCGGCGGCGCCGGGATCTATGGTCTGACACAACCCGAACTCGGCGGAATGATCGGGGGCGACAAGGTGCGCAACATTCTGGAGAGCGGGGCGGCTGCGGTGGTCACCGGCAATCCGGGTTGCATGATGCAGATTGGGGCCGGACTGCGGCTGGCGGGGAGCTCGGTGGTGGTGCTGCACCCGGCCGAACTCCTCGACGAGAGCTACCGGCGCGGCGGGCTTTACGATGGACAGGGCCGATGAGCCTTCGCTTCCCCGGTCCGTACCCTGGCTTCCCCGCGCACCGCGCCCTCCGGACCACGGCCTGGAGTTCCAACCAGCGAGAGGGTGACCGATGAATGATCCGATCGTCACAATCGGGGATGCGCAGGAACGCCGCGAGGATTGGGAGACGCTGTTGCGCGCGCTCGTCGCCATCGAATCTCCAACCGGCGATGCACAGGGAAATCTGGCGGCGGCCGTCCTGATCGAAGAGGCGATGACGCAGGCGGGCGGCGCGGTGACCCGCCTTCCGGCGCCCGAACTCGGGGTTCACCTGCTGGGCCGTTTTGGAAGGCGCGCGAAAGAAGATGGCGGGCGGGCGCCGCTCCTGGTCCTCGGCCACATGGACACGGTGCATCCGTTGGGCACGCTCGAACGGTTCCCCCTCGAAATGCGCCAGGGTCGTTTGCATGGTCCCGGCGTCTATGACATGAAGGGCGGTGTTGTGGCGACGCTGATGGCGCTGCGTCTCCTTGCCGAAGGGGGCGGTCCGCGCTTCTCCGATGTCGTGTTCCTGGTCACATGCGACGAAGAATGGGGATCGCCGCACTCCCGCCCCACGATCGAGTCCCTGGCCCGGTCGGCGCGCGCCGCGCTTGTGGTGGAGCCGTGCGTTCCCGGTGGCGGAATCAAGAGTCGTCGCAAGGGCGTTGCCGATTACGACCTTCATCTCGAGGGAAGGGCTGCGCACGCGGGCATCGAGCCCGAAGCCGGAGCGAGCGCCGTCCACGAAGCGGCCCACCGGATCTGCGAGATGCTGGAGCTGGCCAACCCGGAGGCCGGCACGACGGTGAACGTCGGCGTGGTGCGCGGAGGAACGGCGGAAAATGTCGTTGCGGAGCGAGCGAGCTGCACGATCGACGTCCGCTTCTGGTCGCTTGACGAAGCCAGGCGGGTGGACGCCGCTCTCAGGAAGATGTCGCCGGACAACCCTCGTTGCACCTTGCGTCTGGAGGGGGGAATCAACCGGGGTGCGCTTGAGGAAACCAACGAATCGCGAAACTTGTTCATCGTCGCCCGCGACCTTGCCCGGGAGCTCGGCTTCGCCCTCGGCAAAGGAGAGACCGGAGGCGGAAGCGACGGCAATCTGACCTCGGCGGTGGGCTGTCCAACGCTGGATGGACTGGGTCCGGACGGAGCGGGTGCGCACACACTCAAAGAACACATTCTGCTCGACGACATGCCGCGCCGCATCGCGCTGATGGCGGGTTTGCTCTCGCGCCTGTAGGACAACGAATCGGCAGTGGGAGCGTTGACCGGGCGCTCCGGCCTGTGCAAGGCACGATTGATTCGTTACATTCGTTTCGCTCAAACTCCGGGGAGCATACTCAACATCGTCCCGGAACAAACCCGGTCCAAGCGACCAACACGGGAGTTTTTTTCATGGATGCAACAACACGGGCCAGCTACGAGGCCGCTCTGAAGAAGGCCGAAGCGGAGCTCACTGCACACGAGGAGCGGGGGACGGCGTTGCGCAGCACGGTCGAGGCGCTCAAGAATCTTCTCGCCCTGCAGCCCGCGGCCCCCGCGGCCCCGAAAAAGCGCGCGGTCCGCAAGCGCAAGAAACAGGTTCGCCGTCGTCGCACGGTTGGCACCTCGGACCATCCGCCCGTCCCCGCCGACTTCTTCAAGGGCATGGGCCCGACCCCGGCCTACCGGAAGTTCGTCGAAGAGTTTGGCGCCGATTTCCCCGTGCCGACCATCCGCGATACGCTTCTGGCGGGCGGAGTGAAGACCACGTCGCCGACCTCGCTCCTGACCGGGCTCCACTCCATTCGTCGGCGCGACGCCATGAAGGAGAAGGTGGAGGGGCAAGCGGAGACGGCGAAGGAAGACGGCGGCGACGAGTCCTGACCCGGTTCCGTTCGGTCGGCCCTTCGCCCCCCCGGGTTCGGAAGCGGCAATCGCAAATGCGCAACGGCAGGGTTCGCATTGAGAGGGTCGTAGTCCGCGAAATTCCCCTGGAGCTCCGCGAATTCTTCGAGATCAGCAGCGGAGGCACGCAGGCGCGGCGCGTTGTGTTGTTGACGCTGGAAGCGGATGGCATCACGGCGTGGTCGGAGTGCGTAACCGGCGAAACGCCGGGGTATTCCTACGAAACAACCGACACGGCCTGGCATGTGCTCACGAAGTGGCTCCTGCCGGCCCTGGTGGGCGCCGAGGTTGAAGACGGGCGGGAGCTGCATCCGGTTCCGTGGCTTCGCGGTCACCCGATGGCGAGGGCCGCGATCGAGATGGCGGGATGGGATCTTGAGGCGAAGCGTCGCGGCCAGTCGTTGCGGCAGTTGCTCGGTGCGACCCGGGGCGCCGTCCCCGTTGGCGTCTCGATCGGCATTCAACCGCGCAACGAGGATCTGATCGCCCGCGTTGAAGGCTACCTGGACGAGGGGTATCGCAAGATCAAGATCAAGATCAAGCCGGGGCGGGACGCGGAGATGCTTGGTGCGGTGCGCAACCGCTTCCCCGACGCTCCATTGATGGCTGACGCGAACTCCGCCTATACCCTCGCGCACGATCTGCCGCGGCTCAGGGCGATGGATTCCTGCAATCTGATGATGATCGAGCAGCCGCTGGCGCATGAGGATCTCCTTGATCATTCCGCCCTGCAACGCGAGATCCGCACCGCGGTCTGCCTGGACGAGTCGATCCGCTCGGTAGAGGACGCACGGTTGGCGCACCACCTGGGTTCGGGGCGCATCATCAACATCAAGCCCGGCCGGGTGGGCGGGTTCGCGTCGGCCATTGCCATTCATGACCTGTGCGTCGCGGCGGGCTGGCCGGTGTGGTGCGGCGGCATGCTGGAGTCGGGGATTGGGCGTGCCTTCAACGTTGCGCTCGCGGCGCTGCCGGGCTTCACCATTCCGGGCGACATCTCCGACTCGCGGCGCTACTGGGCGCGCGACATTGTCTGGCCGGAGTTCAAGATGAAGGACGGAACGATGCCGGTGCCCGATGGACCGGGGATCGGAGTGGCGCCGGATATCGAACGCATTGAAGCGCTGACTGTCCGCAAGGCGGTCTTCGAGGGGTAGGTTGAGGCGTGGGAATGGACCTGATCAGTTCATTGGAGTGGCTCCGCGCAGACAGTTGGGACAGAAGCGCCAGCCCTTGTCGAGCGTCTCGCCGCAGGCGCACAGATTGATGCGAGCGCGGCCGCACATGGGACAGCCCGCGGCGTCGGGCGGAAGTTCGGCCTTGCAATGACCGCAGCGTGCGGCCGACCCCCGGGAAAGCGCGATGACATCGCCGGCTTCGTGCGGAGATGTGACTCCCTGCGCAACCTGCCGAAGGGCGTCGCGCGCCATTGACCCCATGCCATTGCGGCGTCCAAGTGTGCGGACCTTCGCGATTGGCGCGCCCGCGGAGATGGCGGTCCGAATCTCGTCGTCGACGAGAAGCACCTCGAAGACTCCGCTGCGGCCGCGGTAGCCGTCCTTGCAGCTTCGGCAGTCGTTGCCGCCGCGACCCCAACAGCGCGAACACAGTCGGCGGACCAGGCGCTGGGCGACCACCCCCGCCAGACCGCCCGCCACCAGGAAGGGCGGCACTCCCATCTCGATCAGGCGCACGACGGCCGAGGGCGCGTCAACGGTGTGGATCGTGCTAAGCACCAGGTGACCGGTGACGGCGGCCGACATGGCGATCTCGGCCGTTTCGCGGTCGCGGATCTCGCCGACGAGGATGACGTCGGGATCCTGCCGCAAAATGGCGCGCAGCCCGGAGGGAAAATCGACCCCCGCGCGCCGGTCGATCTGGACCTGGGCCACGCCCGGAAAGCGGTATTCGACGGGGTCTTCGAGGGTGACGATGTTGATCTCGGAAGCGAGGAGTTCGGCCACCGCGCCGGAAAGGGTGGTGGTTTTGCCGCTGCCGGTTGGGCCCGCCGCAATGAGAACGCCCTGGCGGCGCTCGAGGATCTGCCGCACCCGTCCGAGATCCCGGGGGGAGAGGCCGAGGGAAGAGAGGTCGGGGGGAGCGTCGCCGGGGTCGAGGAGGCGGAGCACGGCCTTTTCGCCATCCTGCGTGGGAAGGGTGGAGACGCGCACCGTCAACTGGCGCTTTTCGCGTCGCACCGTGAAGCCGCCATCCTGGGGGCGCCGCCGGACGGAGATGTCGAGCCCGGCCATGATCTTGACGCGTGAGATGGCCGCAGCATGGGCGTTGGCGGGGAGTTCGCCGGCCCGAACGAGGCGACCGTCGACGCGCATTCGGACGCGGGAGCCATCGGGCAGCGCCTCGATGTGGATATCGCTGGCCCGGTCCCGGATTGCCTTCGCGATGACGCGATCCACGATCTGGACGATCGGCGCGGCCGCCGCTTCGGCCTCCAGGGTGCCCGGCTTGCCCGGTTTGCCCGGTCCCTTCGCCGCCCGCATCCGGTCGATTCCGTTGTCGATCGTGGCCGGGTCGTCGCGGTAGCACTCCCGGATCTTCCTGCGCACCGCCGAGGAGGGCGCGACCACCGCCTCCACATGGCAGCCGGATTGGAAGGCCAGGTCCTCGATCAGCCCCGAGTTGAGCGGATCGGCGAGCGCGACCCGGAGGAACCGCCCGTCAATGCCCAGCGGGAGCACCCCCCTGGTGCGGGCGAGTGCCGGATCAATCCGCTTCAGCGCCTCGGGTTCGGGATTGAGCGGGGGCGAGAGGAAGGAGAGCCCGAGATGTTCCGCGAGCTGCCGCGCGATCTGTTCTTCGGACACGACACCGCTCCGGACGAGGGCATCGGCCAGGGAGCCTTGCGAGCGCCGCTGTTCCCGGCGGGCGCTGCGGAGGGCGGAGTCGGTAAGGATCCCCGCTTCGGTGAGGAGGCGGGCCAGGATATCGTCGTGGGTAGCCATGCCCGGCAAGGTCGCCCGATCCAATGGGCGCATCCATAGCCAAATCGGCCAACTTCCGGAGCGACGAGTCGCAATCCCAAAGCCAGTTCGCTGCCAGCCCGGACGATGATCGTCATTCGAGGCGCCCACAGGGCCGGAATCCCGGCGGTGCCATGAGAGCCGCGACCGGCCGCTGAAGGCGGTCCAGGCGCGGGAGGTCGTCGGGCAGGTCAAGGTCCGCGTGTTCGCCCGAGGGAGGGTACGTGTCGGACAATCGGCGAGTGACGGGGAAGGGAGAATGGTGCCGCGCGATCCCGGGCCATACCTTCATCAGCCCAATCGTCAGGCCCGAGCCATTTCCAGTGGGCCGCAGCCAGCGAGGAGGTGCAACCATGCGAGCAAAAGCCTTCCGCCTGCTTTCAGCGGCAACCGCCGCCCTCCTCACCGGCTGTGGAAGCGACGTGGATCCTTCCGGTTTCACACCCGACACCGTCGTCGAAACCATCGGCGACACGACGGTCGTCCGCACCCTCTCCGGAAGCGTCTGGGGCACGGAGGCCACCCTCGTGCCCGAGATCACGATCGGCCGATTGGACGGACCGGAGGAATACCTCTTCGGCATCATCCGATCGATCGCCGTGGGAGATGACGGAACCGTCTATGTCCTGGACTTGCAGGCACAGCATGTCCGGGTCTTCGATTCGCTCGGGGTGTACGTGGAGACGCTGGGACGGCGGGGCGAGGGTCCCGGCGAATTCACCGCGGCAGAGGCCCTCGCTGCGCTGCCGGACGGACGCCTTGCCGTGCGCGATCCCGAAAACCAGCGTGTCACGGTATTCGGCCCCGGGCAGGGCGAGATAGCCGAGTGGAGGTATGCCGGCGGTGTCTCCACCTTGTCGCCTCTGTACGCAGACACGCGCGGGCGAACCTTACTGCTTGCCGGCGATCTGTCCCGCATGAACGAGATCGTCATGGAGATCATCGTTCTGGGACCTGACGGAACGCACCTCGACACCCTTCCGGAACCTTCGAGCGACTACGAAGCGCCCTACGTGAGGGCCGAGGTGCCCGGCGGCTTGTCGGTGACCTACGGCGTCCCCTTCACGCCTCGGTTTCACTGGACGTTTCATCCGAGCGGCCACTTCCTCACCGGCCTGTCCTCGGAATACCGGATCGATCTGGCGACGGACGAAGGCGTCCTCCGGATTGAACGCAGCCAGGATCCGGTTCCGGCATCGGACGCGGAGCGGGCCTACCAGCGCGACCTCGCCGTCGCGGGCATACGGCGGTCGCTTCCGGGGTGGGAATGGGATGGGCCGGCGATCCCGGGGCGCAAACCGTTCTTCCGGGCGTTGCGGGCTGGCCGGGACGGGCGCATCTGGGTGCGGCTGTCGACTGCCGGGCACCCGGTGGACAACGCGGACCACGACCCCGACGACCCCGGTTCGTTCCCCGTGACCTGGGAGGAAGCGATCCGGTACGATGTCTTCGAGCCGGACGGGACCTATCTGGGCGTCGTGGTGGCGCCGGATGAATTCACCAGCTTTCCGGTCCCGGTCTTCGGCAGCGACCACGTGTGGGCCGTGACCGAGGACGAGCAGGGGGTGCAGCGCGTGGTGAGGTATCGGATCCGGAAGGGGGCAACGGAGTGAGTCTCCCCGGGCTTGGCGGCCGGAGCGCTGATCGTGGTCGTCCACACCGAGCGCCACAGTTGGTCCGGCACCGCTACCGATTCGGGCTCCTCGCTGTTTCAAGTGGGCAGGTTGAAAGCGAGCTTGCCGCAGACGAGGTAGGCCATGGTGATGAAGTTCTCGGTGGTGCGGTAGCCGCGCGCCCGTACCTTTGCCGCCTGAACGAGCGAGTTCATGGCTTCCAGCATGCCGTTGCTGATCCGGGAGTGAAGCCAGCGGAG
>JAJEBW010000004.1 GCA_022822325.1 Gemmatimonadota bacterium
GTTCGCCTTCGACGATGTCCACGCCTCGGTGCCCGCAAAGAAAATACGGGAGATGCTGACCGACTACTTCGAGGACAATGGACTGGGCACACCACCTACCGCTCGCGCAATCGCCGCAGAGCTGAGGAGACGGGGCTGCAAACCCACCAAAGCCGGCAGTTCAAGACTCTGGCTTGGGTGTAGGCAAGCCTAAAAATGGGACGGTTGGGACGGGTTGGACGCCTCGGTTGGGTTGTGTCGTGGGCGCGCGCGTACGTAACGGAAACCTACGAAACCGTCCCATCCGTCGCGAACCGTCCCAAGAGTGACTTTTTCGCGCCGGATTCGGTCGATCATGCCGGAATATGCCGTGATCCGGCCCCTCCGATGTCGTCTCGGTTGTCGCGAATTCCGGAGTCCAACAGGCAACCGCGGTCCTCCGGTATCGAAAAGATCCAGCGAAAGCCCGGTGGCCTGTGGATAACGATGTCTCCGGTCCGGACAGGTACATCCTGTTCCGCACCGGACCCCAAACACCTGCCTTCCACAGGTTCAGTCCCCAATCCATGCGCCGCTCTCCGGCGAGCACCGCGAACGCCCTTTCCCTCCGCTCGCTCTCCACCAGCCGATTTCACGCTCGCAGTGCGCACCAAACGAGAGAACACCCGATCCACACGACCCCTGACCCGCCAGTCTGATCATGACCAGGACCAGTCCACCCTCCATCAGGAAGCTCCCCGCCGCATGGCGGAGGCAGGCCAAGACGCTACGCCGGTACGGCGGCCGGGCGCTCGCCACCGCCCTCGAACGCTGCGCCGACGAACTCGAGGGCACCATCCAGGAACGCGACGAGACCACCCTCTCGCTTACCGACGCCGCCCGCGAGAGCGGATACTCCCGCGAACACCTGGGGCGCCTCGTCCGCGACGGGAAAATTCCCAACGCAGGTCGGCCCGGCGCACCCAGAGTCGAGCGCAGACACCTGCCCCGGAAACGCAAGGACTCGGAATCGCTGTATGCCTCTCCGCTGGCGCGAGAGCCGGCTCGACGTCAGGTTTCGAGCGTGGGGATCGTGCGGTCCATCATCGAGAAAGGAATCGAATGATGGCACGCACGAAGAAGAGCCGCCGGAGCTACAGCGCCGGCGAGTGGGGCCGGAACCGGGTGAGGGTCTATCCCGACCCCAAGACCGGCATGATCCAGATCGAGTGGAGCGAAAACGGAAACAGGCTGCGCAGGTCGCTCAAGCACCGCGACTGGAACCGAGCCAAGCAACAGGCCGACGAGGTCGCCGCCGGACTCGCCCAGCCGGTGGCCGCGGATGTGCCCGACCCCGACCCGGAGCCACTCACCCTGGGGACGCTTTTTGAAATCTACGGTGAGGAGGTGACGCCCACGAAGGCGAAGGCGTCGCGGAAGTACGATCGCGCCACGATGAAGATGTTCCTCCGGTTCTTCGGGAACCGTCGCAAGGCCAGGACGCTTTCCCAGCGTGATTGGGATCGATTCATCCGGGCGCGGCGCGCGGGCTCTGTGGGCGGCGGCCGCAAGGCTGTAGGCTACCGAACCGTCCAACGGGACCTCAAATTCCTGCGCGCAATCCTCAACTGGGCCGCGAGGTCGCGAGACGAGGAAGGGAGACTCCTCCTGGAGTCCAACCCGCTCCGGGGACTCAAGGTGCCCAGGGAGAAGAATCCAATCCGGGTTCTCCTCACCGATACCGAGTACGAGGGGTTGCTCAAAGCGTCGCGACAGATGGACTGGCGGTTCCGGGTGGCGTTGGTGTTGGCTCACGAAACCGGACATCGTATCGGGGCCATTTGCCAGCTTCGCTGGTCAGACATCGATCTCGAATCCCGGACGATCCGGTGGCGGGGCGAACACGAGAAGACCGGATACGAGCACCTGACTCCGATGACCGATTCGGCGAAGGTCATTCTGGTCAATGCACGCAAGCACAACCCCGGAATCGGGGACGCGCCCGTACTCCCTGCACCGAAGAACCCCACCGCGTGCATGACCCGGTGGCTGGCAAGCAGTTGGTGGAGCAAAGCCGAGCGGTTGGCGGAACTCGAACCCAAGAAGGGCCGTGGCTGGCACTCGCTTCGCCGCAAGTTCGCCAGCGATCTCATGGACGCGCCGCTCAAGGTGCTCTGCGACCTGGGCGGCTGGAAGACGGCCATGACGATCCTCCAGTGCTACCAAAGGCCCAACCAGGATCGTCTCAGGAAGACGCTCGAGGAGTACAGGCAGGTCAATTCCTGACCCCAATTTGCCGGAACAATTTGCCGGAATCGCCCCCCCAAATCCCGTAAGTCCAATGGGCGCTGACGGATTCGAACCGCCGACCTCCTGCTTGTAAGGCAGGCGCTCTCGACCGGCTGAGCTAAGCGCCCCCTTGAACTTACACAAATTCACCGCTCGATGTATGCCATTTGTGTATCCCGGAGCGTGAGACAGATCAGGCGCTCCCAATCAGGAGCCGATTCCCCCGAGCTTCCGACTACCGCGTCTGCGATTCGCCTTCCAACCCACGGCAAAGCCACGGGGCCCGCTGCCCGCGCAATGCGGATGACGACGATGATCGTGCCGTACGTCGGTTGGCTCCGCCAAACCATCCCGAGGAAACGGGGCGGCAGTCGCAGTGCCCCGAAGCGTTGGGCGAAGTGTCGGTGAACCCGGAGCTTCGTCCAAACCTGGTCTGTCGGACAACGGTCACCGTCGCACCGTACCCACTCCGATCCGTTGGATATCCAGATCGTCCACTACCTGGACCAGCGGACGACCGTCCGGCAGAAACGTCAGCGGCATCGGAAAGCCATCGGGCAATACACCCGCCATGCGCCCATCGGCGTCAAGTAGTAGAATGCAGGTGCCATCGGCGGTGAGCATTTGGACCCACAGGCGGCGGTCTGGACCGACTGCCAGCGCCCGGACGATCTGGGGCTGCGGATGGAAGCCGTGTTTCTCGATCGTCTCGGCCGGACCGTCGTCGCAGGGCCCCAAGTATCCCTGGGCTTCCAAAAACGTGATCGCCTCGGAGCGACTGAGCTCCTGCTCCCCGACTCCGGCCCAGCGGATGCTCCTGACCACCTGGTGGTTGTCCAGCACGTCCACTCGGAACCCGCCCCAGACGCTCACGGCCACACGAGTTCCCCACTGGGACCACCTGATGCGCGGGGCCAGCGGCTGGTGGAGTCCGAAGGTCATGCTGCATCGCGGGTAGTACGCTGCGGTGAGGTGGGAGGGCTTCCCCGAAATCACGGCAGTGGTGTCGGGCCCTGCCACGGAGAGCAGGCGGTCAAGGGGGTTCCCGGTGCCGTAATACTCTTCGCGAGCCCAAACAAGGAGTCCCGCGGGAGTCACCTCGACCTGCCGCAACCTCGTGTATATGACGCCGTAGTGGAACGGGGAGTCGGTGCCTGCGAGCTGGTCGAGTGTCAGCCGTACCAAGTCTCCCGCACCGTCGTGAACATGGACGTGCCCGTCATCTGCCGCGCTCACCGAAACGGGCCATTCCAGTTCGCCGGGGCCTTCTCCGCCCCGTCCCATGGTGGACAGCGCCCGCCCCAGGGAATCGAAGACCGTGACCCTGGGCACAAAGGGCTCCAGGACGAAGATCCGGCCCTGGGCATCGACATCCACCAACGACTGCCGCACTTCGTGGAAGGTGGCCGGTCCGGAGTCGTCGCCCCCGAAAACGCGAACGGTGTCGAGGGACCAGGAAAGCGGCGCAGGTGTGCCGACGTTCGTCACAATTGCAATCCCGGCCGAGTCTGCCACGGTCCTCTCGGAGGAATCGGCCGTGGCGCACGACGGAGCGGTCGTCACAACGGCTGCCAGGACCCCAGCGATTGTCCGGCCCCTGGCCCGACGACCATGCTTCAGCCGAACAGAGCGTGGCCCAACCTCCCGCGCCATGCCTGCTTCGAGGTCCATGAATCAGGTTCCAATCAACTGTGAGCGCTGCGCTTCCAAGGCAAACGCCGTGCCAGGCGCCCCGGGAAGCGCGAACGCCCCGAAGCCAACCGACCCGTCAACTCTGCGACAGGTGACCCAGCGGATCGGGACCGTAGTCGTTGGGGCCGATGGTGCCCGGCATGAGGAGGAGGACAAGCCCGAGCCAGATGTTGTAGAGCGGAATCCAGAAGAGGAGGACGTGCCAGCCGGGGCGGTCAAGGTCGTGGAGCCGCTTGACGGTGATGACGAGGGCGGCCCAGGCGGCGGCGAGAGCGACGCCGATGGCGGGGAGCGCGAAGATGGGGGCGATGATCAGATCCAGGACGCCCAGCGAGATCACCGCTCCGATGACGACAAAGTCGTCCAGGAGGATGTGCCAGAAGTAGCGGGCGCGGTTGGCCCGGCCCGAGAAGGAGAAGAGTTCGAGGAAGGTGTCCACAGCGTTGTCTCCATGGGTTGGCGGCCCCCGGTCTCCTTGCGGCCGTGGAGGCGCAGGCTGGCCGGGAAAACCGGTGTTCGGGGGAAGGGTGGGCGTTGCCGACATGATTTGCAAGTTGCAGGGAATGACTCTCGTCCCCGCAACGGAACGACTACGCGGACCGGGCCGAAAGGCTTCTTGCAGCGCGAAGGCCCGCCTCGAGCCTTACCTTCTTTCCCGACATCGGGCCCTTTCTTCCCAACCCGGGCTCGGCCCAACCTCAAAGCCAATCCCGGAAAGCCAATCCCGGACCCGGGCTCGTCGCGACCGGCCAGCCCCCGTCCGTCGCCGAACCTCTCTTCACTCGTGGAGACGCGCATGACCCCAGCGACCGAGCCGCCCGTCGCCTCCGCCCCCGGCGGCGGCCTCTCCCCCCGGCCCTTCCACCCCCATTCGAATCACCGTCCGCCGAGATCCGGCCCGCCCCCACAGCGCTCGCCCGCGCGCCCGGAGGGACCGATCCCGCCGTCGCGGCTGCGTCTTCTGGCCGCCGTCTTCCCCGTCCTCCTCGGCTGCCAGACCCCCACCCCCGCCGCCACCACCCCATCCGCCGCTCCTCCCGCCCCCGCGGCGGCCACCCCATCCAACGCTTCCCCCACCACCAAGCGGGACGAGCCCAACACCCTGCACGGCATCTATTCCGAAGCGCAGGCGGCGCGCGGCGCCGAGGTCTTCGACCGGATCTGCAGCGAGTGCCACGAGGCCGCCGACTGGACCGATCCCGCCTTCCTGGAGCGCTGGGAGGAGGCGTCCGTCTTTCGCCTCTGGCACTGGGTCTATGAACGGATGCCGCACGGCAATCCCGGCACCCTCGCCCGCGAGCAGGTCACCGACGCGCTCGCCTACATCTTCCAGCTCAACGGCCTGCCGGCCGGCCCCGCCGAACTGGCCTCCGACGACGACTCGATCGACGACTACTGGATCATCTGGAGCCCGAACGATGCGCCCATTCTTCGCTGACACCGCCTTCGCCGAACCCGCCCTCGCCCACCCGCTTCGGCGACGCCCGGACCCGACGGAACATCCGAAATCCCTGGACCCCCCGGACCGCGCAAACCGCTCAGCCCGCGCGAACCGTCCGGCCCGCCCGGCCCCCTCCGGCATCGCGGCCGCGACCCTCCTCGCGGTCCTCGCGCTCGCCTCCCCCGCCGCCCCGCAGTCCTCCAGCCTCGTCTCGCCCACCGGCCAGGTCGACTGGAACCGCTTCTACACGGCCGCCGAGACCAACCAGATCCTGCGCGAATTCCACGCGCTCCACCCGGATCTCACCGAGCTGCGCCAGATCGGCGAGAGCTTCCGCGGCCAGCCCCTCATGCTGATCGCCATCACCAACGAGGCGACCGGCCCCGCCGCCGACAAGCCCGCGCTCTACGTCGACGGCGGCATTCACGCGGGCGAGCTCACCGGCTCCGCCGTCGCCACCCACCTGATCGGCCATCTCCTGAACGGCTACGGCGCCGACCCCCGCATCACCGCGCTCCTCGACGGCCGCGCCTTTTACGTGTGGCCCAAGTTCAACCCGGACGGCTCCGACCTCGCCCTCGTCCACGACCAGTTCCTGCGCAGCACGCCCCGTCCCTTCGACGACGACGAGGACGGCGCCGCGGACGAAGATCCCCCCGAGGATCTCGACGGCGACGGCTGGATCACCGAGATCCGCGTCCCCGACCCCGACGGAATCTGGGTGGCCGACGCGAACGACGACCGCATCATGGTGCGCGACCCCGACATGCAGCGCGCCGGACTGCGCTTTTCGACCATGCGCGAGGGGATCGACAACGACGGCGACGGCCGGATCAACGAGGACGGGATCGGCGGACTCGACATGAACCGCAACTTTCCCCGCAACTGGGAACGCGTCCACCTGCAGCCGGGCGCGGGCGACTATCCCCTCTCCGAGCCCGAGACGCGCGCCGCCGCCGAGTTCATCAATGCGCACCGCAACATCACCGGGATCGTCGCCGGACACACCTCGGGCGGCTTCGTCTACCGCCTGCCCTCCGCATCGGCGCCCTCGCTCTTCCCCCGCGACGACCTGGCGCTGGTCCTGCGCCTGGGCGAAGAGTACACGCGCTCGACCGGCCGTCCCGTCGTCCCCAGCTCCACGCACCCCACCGAGCACCGCTACGGCACGCTGATCTCCTGGGGCTACTGGGACCACGGCGTCATCGGCTGGGTGCCGGAGTTTTCGCCGGGGCCCGAGGCCTGGGTGACCGACTACGACGGCGACGGCGAGATCAGCGCGGCCGAGGAGCACCGCTTCAACGACGAGGAGCTGGGCGGACGCTACTTCTCGGACTGGACGCCCTACGACCATCCGCAGTTGGGGGCGGTCGAGATCGGGGGCTGGCACGCCAAATTCTGGGGACAGAATCCGCCGCCCGAGTTCCTGGAGGCCGAGACCGGGCCGCAGCTTCACTGGATCCTCCATCTGGCCGAGCAGTCGCCGCTGATCACAGTGAGCGAGCCGGTGGTGACGGCGCTGAAAGACGGGAACTTTCGCGTGGAGGCGACGGTGACCAACACCGGATTCCTGCCGACCAGCGTGACCGACCGGGGCGCGGTGGGGCGGGAGCGTCCCGATGGCGCGGTGGACCGCCGGGTGGTGCGCGCTCCGACGGTGACGCTGACCCACCTCGGGCTGGAAATCGTCGAGGGCAGCGCGCGGACGGTGATTCCGCATCTGGCCGGATCGAACGAGTTCCTGCGCGCCGCGAAAGAGCGGTCCCACACGGTGAGCTGGGTGGTGCGGCCGGCGGCGGGCGAGCGCGCCGTGCGGGTGACGGCCAGGTCGGACAAGGGCGGCGCCGCGCGCAGCGGCTGGGTGGCGGTCCGGTGAGGGGCGGATAACCGGAAGCCGGCGGCCGCGGAGCCACGCGCTTACGTCACGCACCCCGGTTGGGAGGCCGAACGACGAGAAGCGGAGGAGGGGGAAGGAAGCGCGGCGGTCTTCGCGCGGGACGGTGGCCGCGAGGGGCGGGGTGGTGTGGGGCGCGGGCCCCGGGGCCGGAGGGTTCAGCTTCAGTGCGCGGCTGCGCTGATCTCCGGGTTGGGCTTCGCCCCCGACCATCCGGGCGTCCACCAGGAGAACCTTCGCGGCAAATCCGATCAGCCCGCGCCTTACCGCCGCCTCTCGCTGCGGGGCGGGATCACCCGGACAATTCTCCCCTTCTGGTCGACGATCGTAATCGGAAGATCCAGGATGTCGTTGCTCAGGTCGATCATGGTGGCGCTGTCGGGAGCCACCGTCGGCACCGAGGGCAGCCGGTAGAACTCGGCGGCCGTGGGATCGACATTGTACCCCATATCCGCCAACGACTCGATCGTCACCAGGCTCAGCGGCTCGCGCCCCGCCGACAGGAAGGGAGTCATGAGCTCGTTCTCGAAGACCGACTCGCGCCAGTGGGAATCGGACTGTCCCAATTCTCCGCCGCTTTCCACCGGGACGACCTTGCCTCGGTAGCGGCCGCCGCCGATCTCCTCGAAGGCGGCGCGAGTGAGCGGACCCGTGAAGTGGACATCGGCGTTGGCATTTCCGCCGACGGAAGGATCCTCGATCAGATCCACGACATCCCACAAGGTACCGAAGCCGAGCACGTGACCCATCTCGTGGGTAACCGTAGCTGTCAGCGTACCCTGGGAAGAAAGGCGTAGAAGGTCGTCTTCGTCGAATTCCATAAAACCAGCGATCGCTCCACCGGAGACGATCGTTGAATCGTTGTTGAAGACCCACAGGGACTGGCGCCAAACACAGGGGGCGGCGCGTCCCAATACACGTCCCGGGCCATCAATGGAGTCGATCGCGACAAACATCCTGACATCGTCCACGACATCGTTGATCGCCGGCGAGCCCTCGCCGCAACGTCCGGCGGCAACCGGGTTGACACTCATGTCGATGTTGTCCAGGCCCTGCTGCACCACGGACTCCCACTTTTCGGCGGCCGCCCGAATTGCATTGTCCTGTTCGATCGTTCCGTTTTGCAGAAACACCAGCTCGATGTCGAAGGTCTCGACGGCAATGCCGCCCACGGTCACCCTTAGATTGAGCGGACCGAATGATGTGTAGGCGTGTACCGCAACGTGGTAGCTGCCCGGCCGTGCAGGCGAGATCTGACAGAGTTCGCTGTCGCCCGGTTGATTCCCGCTTTGGCACCTGTACTTGTACTGATGGTCCGGTCGCCACCCGTAGTTCACGAACAGATCCGGATCCCCCAGTCCCGCCCCCACCTCGACATTCAGCGCCTCGCGCGAGAACTCGTCAATGTCTATGCGGAAGAGCAGAACATCGCCCTCGCGCCCCGAGATCTGCGAGCTGTGTCCCACCGAGACCAGCTCCTGGTGCGCCACCGGGACCGTCTCGCGCTTGCGGTTGTTCTCCCTCTCCCACTCGTCGATCGTGCCCGCGGCGTCGATCACGACCTCCACCCAGCGGGTTCCCGCCTCCAGCGGCCCGACGCTGTCGAAGGCGAAGGTCGTCTTGCCCTCCGGGTCCAGCCGCGCCGCCATCCGGGTCGCGACCGCCTCGCCGTCGACGGTAATCGCGACCGCAAAGCTGTCGGGGCTCGCCGCGTCGCCCTGGTTCGCGATTGTGGCGGTGGCCGAGAAGGTCTCCAGGTTGGTGAGATCGGTGCGCGACAGAACGAAGCTCTCGACGGCCAGATCGGGCAGCGGCGTGTCGGAGGTGGCCCGCGCGTTGGCCTGGTTTCGGATTCCGCCGGCCGAGATCGCCAGCTCCTGGGCGCCGAACTTCGGTCCCAGCGTCCATTCGGTGGAGCCCTGCCCGTCGGCGTCGCTGGTGACGGTGGCCGCGCTCACCGAACCGCTTTCGTCGCCCGGGGCGAAGCCGATCTCGATCCCCGCCACCCCGAAGCCGCCGCGGTCCTCCAGGCGCACGACGACCGGGTCGGGCAGCTTCGTTCCGCGCAGCGCCTCCTGGCCGTCGCCCGAGACGACGCGGATCGCGGCCGCGCGCTGCTCGACGTTCACCGTCGCCGTGGCGCTCAGGCTGCCGGTCGCCGCCTGCACCGATGCGTTGCCGTTGCCCGTCGCCGTCGCCCGCCCCGAGGCGTCCACCGTGAAGACCGCCTCGTCGGAGCTCCACCAGGTGACCTGCGCCGTCATCGCATCGCCGTACTGGTCGCGCACGGTGGCGGTGAAGTTCGTGGCGTGGTTGATGTAGGTCAGCGTCGCGCTCGCCGGCGAGATCGTGATCGTCGCGGGCCGCGGGGGTTCGGGAGGGGTGGACCCGCCGCCGTCTCCGCCGCCGCAACCGGCCAGGGTAGCCGCGAGGAGAAGTGGCAGGGGGAGGATGCGGGGGGCGGTCCGGGCGGTGGAGAGGTCGGTGTACATGGGCTTGCTCGGGGTTCGGTCCGGGTCGATGGAGGATAACGGCATTGGCGCCCCGGCGCCCGCCGAACGCAGGCTTCCCGCGCGAGCCGCGCCGCCCGGCCCCTGCGCGGGCCGGCCCGGATCGCCGCCGGGATCGCCGTGGAACGCGCGCGACCCCACCCACCCAACGAAGACGCAGCGCTCACCCCGCCGCGTTCCTGGGGGCGTCCCTTCCCGAACGGCGATTCTCCAGCCAGACCGGAAGATAGCAGAGGAGGAAAAAGCCGAGCGCGACCAGCTCCAGCCAGAGGATGTACCAGGGCCAGGGGAAGAGGAGGAAGGGGGAGGGGGAATCGGGCATCTCGGAGAGGTACATGTAGTTGGAGCCGAGAGCCAGGTTGACGGCGCCGAGCGCGACGGCCAGGACGTTGAGGCCGACGAAGGCGCGCAGGAGCGAGCGAAGGGTGGGGCGCATGCCGAGTCCCCAGGTGGCGAAGAGGGCGGTGACGACGATTCCCGAGTGCGATATGAAGTAGCGGACGAAGGGCCAGGCCGGCCAGGGCTCCATCGCCTCCGGGGTGACGACGGAGTTGGCGGCGCCCGCGAGTCCCCAGAAGTAGACGAGCTCGTAGGAGAGGCGGTGGCGTGCGAGGAGGACGACGACCGAGAGGAGGACGGAGATGCCGCAGAGGTGAAGGGGGAGGTGCTCCAGGATGAAGGTCTCGCGGCCGTGGAGCAGGTAGCTGTGGATCCAGCCGGCGGACTGGTTGGCGAAGAGGAGCGTCGCGAGTCCGATGCAGATGGCGCGCTCGGTCCGGGGCGATGGGGAGCGTCGCACGGCGCGGATGAGCAGGATGGGGACCAGGACGGTGAGCGCGAGGGCGACGAGGTGGGGCGCGCTCCAGAGGTCGAAGGGTGGGGGGGACATGGGGGAAATGTAGGGGGGGAAGACGGGGGGGGCACGGGGCGGGGGGCGATGGGGCGAGGGGGGTAGGCGGGTGGGGTAGGCGGTGAGGCAAGGGGGGTCAGGAATCGGCGGCCAGATGGCCCGCCCCCAGCTCCGCATTCGCCAGACACGCTCCCGCCGCCCCCCGCACCCCGTTGTGCGCCACGACCACGAATGCCAGATCATGCGGCGGCGGCGCTCGGCGAACCCGTCCCACCGTGACCGCCATCCCTCCGGCGGCGTCCGCGTCCAGACGGGGCTGGGGGCGGTCCGGTTCGGTGCGCACGACGAGGGGACGCTCCGGGAGGGTGGGAAGTCCGCGCGCGGAGTCCGGCGGCCGGAAGTCCCTCAGCGCCTGGATCGCGTCCCGGACCGGGGCCCGGCGCCCGAGCTTCGCGAAGACATGCGCCATGTGGCCGTCGAGCACCGGCACCCGGTTGACCGCGACGGCAACCTCGATCTCCGTCCCCAGGATCTTGTTCAGCTCGGGGCCGATCTTCTTTTCCTCCCCGGGGATCCAGGGAATCGCGTTGCCGGCCATCGGGACCGCGCCGAGCCCGCCGATCCCCGCGCCCGAGAGCGCCTGCAGCGTGACCACCGTCGCCGCCTCGACCCGGAAGGCGCGATCGAGGGGGCTGAGCGCCATCGCCAGGGCAACGACGACGCAGTTCGGGTTCGCCACCAGCGCGCCGCCCGCCGCCCGCCAGGGTTGGCGCTCCACCGCGCGGATGGATTCTGGATTCACCTCGGGCACGATCAGAGGCGTGTCGGGACGCATTCGGTGGGCGGAGGCGTTCGTGCAGACGATCTTTCCGGCCCGCGCGAGCGCCGGTTCCGTCTCGCGAGCGGCCGCGGACGGAAGCGCCGAGAGAACAAGCGGGCTGGCGGGCACCGTCCGGGGGCTCATCAGGGTGAGCGCCGCCGCCCTCGCCGGGGGATCGCCGCCGACCGACCAGCGCACCGCCTCGCCGTAGCGGCTTCCGCTGCGCCGCTCCGACCCCGCGACCTCGGCCAGGCGAAACCAGGGATGCCCCTCCAGCATGCGCACGAGGCGCTGGCCCACGATCCCGGTCGCGCCCAGAACGGCCACCGGCGTACGGTTGCCGTCGTTGCGGGCCGCGCCGCCATCCCGTCTCCAGCGCGTTTTCGTCTGCTTCAGCACGGCGCCGACCACCCTTCCCCCTTCCCCACCGTCGTTCCCCGCCCTCCCAGCCCCGTCACGCGGAAGCGCAGGCCGCGCCGCTCGGCGAAATCCAGCGCCTTGGGCTGCACCACTCCGCCGCCGATCTCCCGCGCCTGCTCCCAGGTCAGGGTCGCGAGCGGCGCCGGGCAGCGGGCCGCCCGGGGATCGGAGGAAAAGACGCCGTCGACATCCTTGACCAGACGGATCTCGGCCGCGCCCAGCGCATGGCCCACGAAGAGCGCCGTCAGATCGGATCCGCCGCGTCCCAGGAGCGAGGGCGCGCCGCTTCCGTCCACTCCGACGAAACCGGGAAGCACCACCGCATCCCCTTTGCGCAGCAGCCTCCGAATTCGGCCCGCGTCGATCGCGACCGGATCGGCGTCGGCAAGGGGGCCCCGTGTGCGAATTCCCGTCCGCCGCGCGTTCAGTCCCACCGCCTCCACCCCCGCCGCGGCCAACGCCAGCGTCAGCAACGCCACCGACGCCTCCTCGCCGGTTGCGAGCAGCGCCCCCACCAGGCGCTCCGGCGGCCGGGCCGTCACCGCGCGCGCCGCCGCCAGGAGCGAGTCCGTCGCGTCTCCCATCGCCGACGCCACCGCGACCACCTTGCGGTCGCATGCGATCTCCGCGCCGACCGCCGCCGCAACGCGCGCATAGTCCGCCGGCGAACGCAGCACCGACGACCCGAACTTGAGGACGTGCAGCCTGCCCGCTTCCACTCCCCTTTCCGCCCCGCCGCGACGCCTTCGCGCCCGGAGCCGGTTCCCCCTTCCGGCTGCCACGCCCCCCGCGCGCATCAGACCGTCCCCGCCCGCCCCAACCCCGCCGCCACATCGGCCACCAGATCGTCCGCGGCCTCGATTCCCACCGACAGCCGCAGCAGCCCCTCCCCGATCCCCGCCGCCACCCTTGCGGCTTCGTCCATCGCGGCGTGCGTCATCGTCCAGGGGTGCGTCACCAGACTCTCCACCCCGCCCAGCGACTCGGCCAGGGCGAAGTGTTCGAGACCGTCGCAGAAGGCGTCGGCGGCCGCCCTTCCCCCTCTCAGCTCGAAGGAGATCAGGCTTCCCCAGGCGCTGCTTCCCTCCCCTTTCCGGTCCCGGTCGCCCCCGGCCCCTTCGCCCCCATTGCCCGGCCCCCGTTGCTGCCGCCTCGCGATCTCGTGGCCCGGATGGCCGGCCAGTCCAGGATAGTGCACCGCCGCCACCGCCTCGCTCGCCGCCAGCGCCGCCGCCACCCTCCGCGCGTTCTCCTCGTGGACCCGGCTGCGCGCATACAGGGTGCGGATTCCGCGCAGCGTCAGGTAGGCGTCGAAGGCCGATCCGCAGGCGCCGGTCGCGTTCGCCCACCAGGCCACCTCCTCGAGCAGCTCCCCACTGGCCGCCACGACCGCGCCCCCCACCACATCGCTGTGACCATTGAGAAACTTCGTGGTGGAGTGCACGACCAGGTCGGCGCCGTGCTCGATCGGCCGCTGGTTGACGGGGGAGAGGAAGGTGTTGTCGGCCACGCAGATCGCTCCGGCGGCGCGCGCGCAGGCGGACCAGGCGGCGATGTCGGTGATCCGCAGCAGGGGATTCGACGGCGTCTCGATCCAGATCATCCGCGGCTTCCGGAGGCGGGCCCGCGCAAGCGCCTCGGGGGTCCACGATTCCACGAACTCGACGCGGTACCGGCCCTGGCGCGCCTCGGCGCTGAAGAGCCGGTAGCTGCCCCCGTAGCAGTCGGCGGGCGCGAGCAGAAGATCGCCGGGCGAGAGCAGCCGCGTGACCACGGCGATCGCCGACATCCCCGACGAGGTCACCACGGCGCCGCATCCGCCCTCGAGCGCGGAGATCGCGTCGGCCGCCAGATCGCGGGTCGGGTTCGCGGTGCGTGAGTAGTCGTATCGTCCGCAGACGCCCGGCGCGTCGAAGAGGAAGTTGGTGGAGAGGTGAAGGGGAGGCATGACCGCGTTGTGCGTGGGGTCGGCGCCGATTCCCGCCCGCACCGCCCGGGTCGCGGGGAACCCCGGGACGGCCGGGCGAAATCCCTCTCCACCGGTCTCCGAACCCGGCGTGCCAGCCCCGCCGAGCCGCGTCTCCGCCGGCTCCCGACCCGTTTCTCGCGTCATCGGACCGCCTCCGGCGCATGGTCCCGCGGCGTGTCTCCGAGCCCGATCGCACGATTCCCGGACCGTGGCTCCCCTGACCGGCGCCGCGGCGTCCGCTCCGCGAGCGCCTGCTCTTCGTCCCCGAGGAGCGCGCCCACCGCATCGGTCTCCTTGAGAAAGGCGTCGTGGCCGAAGAGAGAGGGCAGAATCAGGTGGCGGGGGGACCGTCCGCTCCGCGCGGCCAGTTCTTCGACCAGCCAGGGGGGAACGAGGGCGTCGCTGTCGAAGGAAACCAGGAGGGTCTTCGGCGGGAGCGAGTCCGGCCGGGTGCGATGCAGGTCGATCGACTCCGAGAGCGCGAGGAAGCGTTCCACATCGAAGCGCTGAACGAAGTCGGCGCCGCGCGCGTCCAGGTAGTCCTCCACGGGAAAGCGGGCCGGAGCCGCACCGGGGGCGCCGGGGCTGGTCGCCTCCGAGGCGAAGCGGGACTCGAACTCCCGGGGGCTGCGGTAGGTGGTCATCGCGAGGGCCCGCGCCAGGGCGAGGCCGTCCGCCGGACGATCCAGGGAGGCGCCCAGCGTCGCGGCCGAACGTTGAACCGAACGCACCGCCGTGGCCATGGGATGGGTGCGGTGAGCCGCGCAGAGAACGACCAGCCGGTCCGTCCGTTCCGGGAAGAGCTCGGCGAAGGCCAGCGCAACCATTCCGCCATAGGAGGCGCCGACGAGGGTGGCCGAGGCAAGGCCGAGACGATCGAGGACCGCCGCGACCGCGCGCGCCTGGTCGTGGCTGGTCACCGGGCGGAGGATGCGGTCCTTCGAGCTGCCGCCGAGGTAGTCGATGCCGACGAGCGGACGACGAGCCGGGTCGAGAGCCAGACCCGCGCCGACGATCCCGGGCCACCAGCCGGGCGTGGGGTCGTTCGGGGTGGGGGCCGCGTGCCGTCCCGCGGAGATTCCGCCGAGAACGACCGTTGCCGGGGCCGAAAGGAGGCCCTGAACCTCCCAGCGGACCGAGACCGAGCGGGCGCCGAGGTGGTCGAAGGGAAGGGTGACGGAGTGGCGGCCGCGGCGAGCGGGCGGGGGAGCGTGGGGACGCGCCGCGCGGGGGGCGCGGGGGAGGGGGAAGAGGCGGCTGCGACAGGAGGAAGCCGCGGCGAGGGCCGGGCGGGGGGTGGGGCGGATCATGGCGGTTCTCCGGGTCGAGTGTGACTCATCTGACTCCGGAGATGCTGTCGCCCTGGTTCCTGCCGGCTCCGCTCTTCCCGGGGGAGGAACGGTGGACGGCTCATCTTTACGACGGATTCAAGTCCATCGCAGGAGTTGGCACCTTTGCGGGAATGCCACTTCCCACAGGTTGCCCCGGCGTCAACGGGCCTGTCCCTCAGCCGGTCTCGATGAGTTTTTCGTGCGCCGAATCGTTAACCGCTTCCTCGGCCGATGTCAAGTCCCGGATCGCGACCCGCGAGATTCAGGGGGACAGCGCCGCCTGCGCCCTCGCCAGGAAGTCCTCCGGCCCCTCGCAGTCCACCACAAGATCGGCAACCGCATCGATCGCGTCCGTCGTCGCATGGGCCAGCATCTCGGCTACCCTGGCCGCCGCCGCGGCTCCGAATCTGCGTTCCGCCAGCCGGTGGACAATGGCCTGCCGCCCCTGCTCCAATCCCTGCTCCAATCCCTGCTCCAATCCTTCGCGCCGACCCTCGCGGATCCCGCGCTCCCGGCCCTCGACGAGCCCCTGCCGCACCAGATCGTCCATGCTCCGCTGAAATGTGGCCACCACCGCGTCCATCGTCTCTTCCTCCTCCATGAGTGCCTGCGGATAGTTCCTTGATCGTAACATCGCGCGCATCGCCCCGGCCAGATGCCGGTCCAGATTCCCGCTCCCGACTCCGCTCAGCGCCCGCCGCACCGCTTCCAACTGGCCGGCCATCTCCGGCATGGCCCACCGCCGCGCCAGCCCCAGCAACGCCCGCGGCAGATCGACCGCCTGCGGACCGGCGGCGTCCTCCCCTCCCCGAATCCAGGGCTCGACCAGCCGGTAGCGGCCCAGATCCGAGCCATGCAGCAGCTCCGCGGTCGTCTTCGGCGCTGTCCACCGGCCCGCGCCGTGGTGCAGCACCAGCGATTCCACCACGAACCCGCGCGGCTCCCGCCCGCCGGCCCTGTCCAGGTCGATCAACTCCCGCACCGCCGAGCCCGCGTAGTTCATCGTGCGCAGCGCCATCAGCCGCTCAGGCCTGCCCTGAAACTCCAGAAGCAGGATCAGGTCGCGCCGAGAGGAACGGAAGCTCGCCCGCCAGATCATGTCCGGGTAGCGCCGCCGGAACATTCCGCGGGGCTTGCCGCCCGGTTTCTCCCTGGAGTCCTCGCCGGACTTGCTCCCGGGATTCTCCTCAACTTCCTCTCGCCCCTTGATCCGCTCGCTGATCTGCTCCGTGGGCTCCCTTCCGAGGGTGGCGAAGTCGAGATCGGCCGCATGGGCGGGCAGGCAACCCCGGACCAGGAGCTCGATGACGCGGGGGTGCGAGAAGGCGGTCTTGAGGAAGGCGTCGTGGTCGTGCACGGGGGCGCGGCTTCTCCGGCGAAAACGGCTCCGCCAGCGGGGAACGCGAGCGGGTTCCCTGCCAATCTCGGGATTCGGAGGGGCGCATCCATAGCGAAATCGGCCAACCTTCCTGCGGCGCCCGCCGGACGCGCTCTCCGCGCGCTCCGGGCGGAATTCTCCCCATGCGCAACCGCAGCGCGACGGCCCGACCGGTCGCACCCGCTCACCGGGCGCATCACGCCGGATTCCAGCGGCTGACACTCTCGCCCGCGGCCTGCGGCCCGCGGCCCGGGTGGGCGCCGGACCGGCCATGGCGCGGCCGCGACCCCACAGCCTGTTGCCCGGTCGGGAAAAGCCGAGCCCGCGCCCTGCGGCCCTTCTACCGCCGCCCCACCTCCCCCCGCCCCACCCAGTACCGCTCCCCACCCGACCGCCCCTCCACCACCACCGCCAGGTACGGCTCCCGTCCCGGCGCGTGGGCCGCCGAGGCCACCCAGGCGTGCGCCGTCGTCGTCCACCTCGCCCCGGAGGCGCGTTCCTGCGGCATGTCGATGGCGCCGACCGTTCCGTACGCCGGATTGAACACGACGTCGAGGTAGTCGTAGCGCGCGCCCCCCTCCGGCACGGCCGCCCCGTCCACCACGATCTTCCAGAGCCCCGCGGCCGGATTGTGCAGCACGATCGCCTCGTCGCCCGCCGGATCGCCGTCGGCCCGGGCCGCCGTGCACTCGTCGCCGGTGCAGTCGAAGAGATAGAGGTCGAGGTCGGTCGCCTGGCCGGGCACCGCTCCCGCTTCCCCCGGCCCCCCCGCCCCGCGCACCGCCGTCCGCACCATCAGCGCGGTCGAGCCGGGCAGCACCTCCACCTCGAAGACCTGCTGCTCGCGCGGCGCGATCGTCAGCGCGGCCCGCCTCGCGCTCCCCGCGGCGGTGGTTGCCGCCCCACCCTCGAAGGCCGCCATCCGGTTCGTCATCCAGAGCTGGTGGGCGCCCGCGCCATTCGCCGCCCCGGACGCCGCCCCGCCGCCGTTCCCGTTTCCGTTGTCCGCCACCGCCGCCGTCACCGCCTCCACATCGACCGCCAGCGCCGACACCGTCAGCGTCGCGGGAGTCGGGGGCACGGGCTCGTCCTCCTTCGCCTGCCGCCAATCGAAGCGCTGCGTGTCGGCGATGTCGGCCAGCCGCACCTCCCACGTTCCCGGGACCGGATCCGCGATCGCCTGCACGATCCCCGGGCCGCCTCCCGCACCGCCGCCGCGCACGATCTCGCCGCGCTGATAGCGGGTGTCGGGACGGGCCACCGCCAGCGCCACCGGACGGTCCTCCCACTGCACCTCGATCCTGAGCGCGTCGACGCCCGCCGGCACATCGAAGAAGTGACTCCGCATTCCGGGACGCGGAACCTCCACCTCCTTGCGGACCATGTAGCCGCCCGCCGCATTCAGCGGCTCCGGCGCCACGATCGCGGCCAGCATGCGGTGCGCATAGCCCACGACCTCGTCGTGGCGAAGGGTCAGGTGCGCGCTGTGGACGCCATGGCCGGGCGGGGTCGCGGCGACGGGGAAGTCGACCGGCGCGCCCAGGGGAAGGGTGACGGTCAGCGGCGCAGAGAAGGTGCGGTGGTCGTTGCCCTCCCAGCTTACGTCGAAGGTCATCGGCCCGGAGGGACCGGAGGTGCGGGTGAATGTGACGATGCGCTCCTGTCGCTCGCCCGCCTTCCAGCCGCTGCGCTCGTAGAGCCCGAAGCCTCTGTGGGGCGTGGGCAAGAGGTGACTGTAGGGCGTCGCGATGGAGGAGCGGCTCTCGATCTCGACCCTCATCCCGCCGGCGTGCAGCCGTTGCATCACCTCCCAGGCGCCGGCCACGCTGATCACCCCGTTGCCCTGCTTGTAGGCGGCGATGTTGGGCACGTACCGCGCCCCGCGCTGCACCGCGTACTTGATCGTGTGCGGATCCGCCGCCATCCCCGATTGCCGCGCCGCGCTGATGAGGAGCGCCACCGCGCCGGAAGCCGTCGGCGTCGCGGTCGAGGTTCCGCCGGCGATGGTGTAGCCGGGGGGCAGCTCGAAGAGACCGTCGATCGCGCGTCCCTCCACGAATCCCTGCGCCGTGCTGACATAGTTCGAGGGCGAGATGATGTCGGGCTTGAGGGTGCCGTCGCCCATGGGGCCATAGCCGCCGGTGATGAGCAGATTGTCGTCGTGCTCGACGCGGACGCCGTGGTTGGCGAAGAAGTTGTCCTTGCTCTCGTGGCCGCCCACGCCAATGACGCCGCGTCCCATCACGATGTCGTCGATGGCGCCGAGCACGGGAAAGTTGTGGGTGGGGGAGAGGATGGACGGGCCGTAGCGCTCGACCAGGCGGTCCGCGATCACCGAGGGCACCAGGCGTCCGTCGCGCGGCAGGTAGTTGTGGGTGATGTTGGAGCTCTGCTCGAAGTAGACGACATCGACCGAAGGGTGGGCCGCCGCGACGATCGTGGCTTCGGTCTGTCCGTAGGCCGATCCGCCCTCGCCCACAGCCGCCAGACGCGCGCCCGGCGCGACGCCGTCGAAGCGGCCGTTCTCGCCGCGGCTGCCGACCGATGCGCCGACCACCAGCGTTCCGTGCCGCGCAATCCCGAGATTGAGGGCGACGCGACGCCGGACAGCGTCGATCTGGACGCCGAATCCCACCGATTCGCGCACCGCGGTGCCGGGGTCGTCGGTGCCGAAGACGCCGAACTCGAGGCGCTCGTCGTACTCCCCGAGGGTGGCCTCGTCGGTCAGGTCGCGGTCCTGGTCGGTGTCCACCCACACGTCGCCGGTGGACTCGTCCCACAGAACCCCGAAGAAGTGGCTCGACCCCTCGGGATTGCCGTCGCGGTTGACGTCGAGATCCAGCCCCTGCGAGCCGTAAACGCCCGCGGAATCGGCCCGCGATTCGTCGAAGAGCGCGATTCGGAAGACGCCGTCGCGCGGGGCGGTCCAGGTGGAGTCGCGCCAGGCGAAGCTTCCGCCGACGGCCTCGACCATCTCGTCCATCTCGATCCAGCGGCCGTCGTCCTCGATTTCGGGATCGAGCGCATTGCGGTACACCTCGATCTTGGGCGTGGGCCGGCCGTCGAGGGTGTACGCGGTCTGGAGCTCGGGCAGCAGCATGTCGGGGAACATGTCGATCTGCGCGATCGTGACGCCGCGGCCGTCGAAGGTGGGATTCGCGGCGAGGAAATCGAGCGCGCGCAGGTCGCCCAGGGGGCTGTAGCGGCGGGTGAGGGGACGGTCGCCGGGGCGGGGGGGCCAGATGGTGTCGGGGGACTGGATGGCGGGCGCGTCCCGGCGGGGCCGGCCGGGGTGGGGCGGCGTGGAATGGGCGCCGATGCGGGACTGGCCGATGCGGGACTGGCCGGGGGCGGGCGCTTGCGGGCGGGCTCGCGCCGAACCGGCATCAGCGGCAGGATTTCCGCGGATCTCGCCGCCGACCCTTTGGCCACGGGGCGCCGGGGAGGTCGGTTCCCCCGGAGCGGAGGCGGGGCCCGGTTCCCGAGCCGACGGGAGGGCCGGGCCGCCGTCGCCGGGCGCGTTTCCCGCCAGCCCGAAGGAGCGCGAGCGGTTGGTGATGGAAAGATCGCTGCTGTGCACGTCGGGGTGACCGGCAAGCTCCTCGGCGGCCTCGACCGGAACCCAGGCGCGCAGATAGTCCACCTCGTCGAAGCGGAAGCCGATCCGCCCGCCCATGGCCTCGATCGCCGCCGCGACGCGCGCGTTCCGGCCCGGCATCGACGCGATCACCACCACGACCTCCCGTTCGCCGCGGGCGCGGGCCTGGGCCAGCTCGCCGCGCGCGTCCTTGAAGAGCCAGGGCCGCCGTTCGGGCTGGGCGGCGGCGGGGTCGGGGACCGGTGCGAGGAGGCCGCCGAGGAGGAGGGCCAGGGTGGCCGCGAGGAGGGGGCGGCGGGGCGGGGACGGGGGGACGCAGGGGGCCGTGGACATGATGACTCTCCGGGGGGCGGGGGGATCGGGACTCCGCAGTCGGCGACGTTGCATTCAGATTCGCGGCCGCGCGCCGCTGCCGCAAATGGTCCCCATTCCGATTCCGGGAGCCGCCCCCTATATTCGGACCCGGTCGCACTTTCCGGCGCGAGCCGCGGGCGCCGGTCCGCCTCCGGCCCGGGTCCGCCCCGAACGCGCGCCGCTCCTTCAACAAACTGCGGGGGGCAGCGGTCTCATGCGCAGAGCCGACCGGGCGACGGTTGGCCGAACCCGCACAACCCGCCGACGACCGAGACCGCGCCCCGCAGGAGAATCACCCGAGTCCCGCGAGAGAGCGATTCCGATCACCGAGGAACTTCCCGCCGAGGAACCTGGAATGACGACACCCGCGCGCCGAGGCCGTCCCGCCATGGTCCTTGCCTCCCTGTTTGCCGCCGGACTGGTCGCGAACGCACCGCTCGCCGCCCAAAATGGCGGGACCGCCTCCGGAACGGGCGATCCGTCGCGAACGCTCCCCACCACGGCCACCGCCGTCGAGGTGACGGAGCCGCCGACGATTGACGGCCGCCTTGAGGAGGGCGCATGGGAGCGGGGCACGCCCATGACCGGCTTCACCCAGCGGGTCCCCGACGACGGCCAGCCCGCCAGCGAGCGAACCGAGGTGCGGGTGCTCTTCGACGAAGAGGCGATCTACGTCGGGGTCTGGGCCTTCGACAACCGGGCCGACGAGATCACCTACGGCGAGCGGATTCGCGACTACGAGGTCAACCAGTCCGACGCGGTCGTCTTCGTCCTCGACACCTGGAACGACGACCAGAACGGCTTCGTCTTCGGCACCACCCCCACCGGAATCGAGTACGATGGCCAGGTCGCGAACGAGGGACGCGGCGGCGGACGCTTTCAGGGCGGCGGCTTCAACTCGCGGCAACGCTTTCAGTCGGGCGCGGGCGGCGGCTTCAACAAGAACTGGGACGGAAGCTGGACGGTGGCCGCCACCGTTGACGACGAGGGCTGGTACGCCGAGTTCCGCATTCCTTTCAACACCCTGCGCTACGGCAACGATAGCGAGAGCTGGGGATTCAACGTCTCTCGGCGCATCCGGCGGCTCAACGAGGAGTCGTTCTGGACCCCGGTGCCGCGCGAGTTCAACCTCTACCGCCTCAACTACGCCGGCGACCTCCAGGGACTGCGCCCGCCCTTCCGCCGCCTCGCCACCGCCACGCCCTATCTCCTCGGTTCGACCGATCGCGACTACGCCGCATCGACCGCCTTTGACCAGGAGGGCAATGTGGGCGGCGAGGTCAAGTTTCAGGTCACCCAGGGATTGACGCTGGACGTCACCTACAACACCGACTTCGCGCAGGTCGAGGTCGACGACCAGCAGCTCAACCTGACGCGCTTTTCCCTCAACTTCCCCGAAAAGCGTCCCTTCTTCCTGGAGAACGCGGGCTTCTTCAATGTCGGCGGTGGCGGCGCGGATCTCTTCTTCAGCCGGAGGATCGGAATCGCGAGCGGGCAGCCGGTGCCGATCCTGGGTGGCGCCAGACTCTCGGGGCGCGCGGGGGGACTCAATGTCGGGCTTCTGCACATCCGGACGGACGAGGCCGCGGGACTGGCCGACGCGCACGGCTATTCGGTGGCGAGGCTGGCGCGCGAGCTGCCCAACCGGTCCCGCGTCGGGGGACTCTTCGTCAACAAGTCCGGGTCCGACGGCGACTTCAACCGCACCTACGCGGCCGATCTGGCGGTGGGGATCGGCGAGGCGCTGACGCTGAGCAGCTTCGTTTCGCGGACCGACGATCCCGTTTCGGCCGACCACGAGTTCGCGTGGGACCTTTCCGGCAACTGGAGCAGCCGCAACTGGACCTTCACCGGACAGGCGCGCGAGGTTGGCGAAGGCTTCAACCCGGAGGTCGGATTCCTGCCGCGGCGGGGCTACCGCTACTATCAGTACTATGGGATGTACAGGATTCACCCGGAGTGGCTCTACGAGATCCGGCCGCATATCTCGTACTACACCTACAACAGCCGCAAAACCGGAATCGAGGAGAGCTTCCAGGAGTCGGCGCGGCTGCACATCGACTCGCACTGGGAATGGCCCTCGGGCGCGCAGATCCACACCGGCGCCAACTATGTCACCGAGGGCATCCACGAACCCTTCGAGATCCTGGGCACCGGCGTCATGGTGCCGGAGGGAAGCTACAGCGGGTGGGAATCCCAGCTTGTCTTCAACAGCAATCCCGCGGCGCGGTTCTCGGCAACCTCGCGGATCAACTTCGGCAGCTTCCTGAGCGGATCGCGGGCCGGCGGAAACGGTTCGCTGACCTGGCGTCCCAACGCCTCCTTCAGCACCTCGGCGCGCATCAACTACTTCAATGTGGATCTGCCGCAGGGCGAGTTCGAGACCGTGCTGCTGGGCATGAACCTCGGCTACTTCTTCACGCCGCGCATCTATCTGCAGTCGCTTGTGCAATACAGCAACCAGATCGACAGTTGGTCGGCCAATCTGCGCTTCGGCTGGCTCAACACGGCCGGTACCGGACTCTTTGTGGTGTACAACGATCTGCAAGGCTTCGACTACCCCGACGGGCTCAACCCCGATGGCGGGCGTTTCATTGAGCGGGGCACCCTCGCGCGCTCGCTGATCGTCAAGTTCACGCGCCAGTTCAACCTCACGGGCGGGTAGGACGCCGCGATGGAAGGACCAGCGATGAAGAGACAAAAGATGAAGAATCGAACCACAGGGAAGATGCCCGCAGGACGCCTGGGGTTGCCGCTTCCGGCGCTGGCTGTCCTGGCGGGGACAACGGCATGTGCGCCGGTCGCGGCAAGCAATTCGGACGCCCTCGTCGCGGACGCCCCGCACTTCGCGGTCAGCAGATCGGAGCCGGCGAAGGACTCGGTGGTCGGGCCGCCCGCGGAGCTGCGTCTCTGGTTCACCCAGGTGCCTCAGAAGAACTCCATCGCGATTCGTCTGGTCGCCGGCGACGAACAGGTCGAGACGGAGGCGGCCGTTCAGGATCCCGACGACGGCAAGATCTTTAGCGTGGCCATCGCGGATACGCTCGCGGACGGGGACTACGCGATCGTCTGGCGGGGTATCGGGCAGGACGGGCACGTGGTGCGGGGCGAGATTCCCTTCGCGGTCCGGGCAACGCGCGGCGAGAGACCGGGCGACCTCATCCGCCGACCACGGGCGGAGCGGAGGAAGTCCTGAGCGTAGCGTGGGTCGTGGACGGCGCGGCCGGCTGGCTCCACTTCGCGGCGCTGATCGCGGTCTGGGGCGCGGTATCGGGCCGGTGGCTGATTGCCCCGCGGACAGGCGAGGCGACGCGGGCGGCGCTGGCCGGCACGGCGCGGAGGATCGGTCTTTGGGCCGCGATCGCTTTGGTCGCCGCGATGGGGCTGGCCTTCCGCCGGCAGTTGGCCGCGTTTCGCGACCCCTTCGTCCCCTGGCAGGAGGACGCCGCGCTTCTTCTCGCCACCGACTGGGGCGGCGCCTGGCTGCTCGGAACGGTCGGCGCGGCGCTTCTGCCCATGCTTTTTTCCGGCATCCGGACCGGCGCGGGGGCGGCGGGAAACCGTAGCAGCCAGCCGGCGCTCTGGCCCGGGGCCACGGTCGTCGCGGGCGGCCTGTGCGCCATTCCCGCCTTCACCGGGCACGCGGCCGGAACCGGGGAGCTGCGCTGGCTCTCGATCCCGGTGGACATCCTGCATGTGCTGGCCGCCGGAAGCTGGATCGGTGGGCTCTTCCTGGTGCTTGCGGCCGATCGGGTGGCGCGGGGCCGGGAGAGCGTTGATGGAGAAAATCGCGCGGAGGGCATCCTCGCCGAGGTCGTGCCGCTCTTCTCGCCGGTGGCGCTGGTGTCGGCGGGAGCGCTGATCGCGACCGGCGCCGCGTCGGCCTTCCTTCAGATTGAATCGGCGAGCGCGCTCTTCGGAACCGCCTACGGACGACTGCTTGTGGCCAAGGTCGCGCTCGTCGCGCTCGTCATGGCGCTGGGCGCGGTCAACTGGCGCAGGCTGACGCCGTTGCTGCGAACCGCCGAGGGAGGGGACGCGTTGCGTCGAAACGCCATGCGGGAACTTGCCGTCGCGCAGCTCGTGATTCTGGTCACCGCCCTGCTGGTGCGGACCTCGCCGATGGGCGGATAGCCCGCCCGGGCGGCATTCGAGCGGCTTCGCTCTGCGCGGTCCCCTGCCCCAACGGCTGGGCCACTGAAGCGGCGCCGCGCCTTGCCGACGCCACGCCTCCGAGGGTGCGGACTACCTCTTCGCCAATGGCGCGCCGGTCATCGACGATGGCGAGCCGACCAGCGCAAAACCGGGGAGGCTGCCCAGGCGGGAAGGGTGAATGGGGGCGTGGGCGCGCTCCGCGTCACCGCACCGGCCCTTCCGGCATCGTTGCGGCCGCATCCCCTTCCCCCGCCCCCTTCACATAGCGGTCGAACCAATCCACCCAGCGCGCCCACATGTCCAGGTTGTTCTCGATCGCGCGGGGCGTGTGCGATTCGTAGGGATACATGTAGAGCACGGCGGTCTTGCCCAACCCGGTCAACGCATGAATCATCCGTTCGGACTGCATCGGCCAGGTGCCCGAGTTGTTGTCGTCGGCGCCGTGGTAGAGCAGGAGCGGCGTGTTGATCTGATCGGCCTTGAAGAAAGGCGACATCTCCATGTACACATGCGGCGCCTCCCAGATGTCGCGCGGTTCGGCCTGGAAACCCATCGGGGTGAGCGACCGGTTGTAGGCGCCGTCCCCTGCGATTCCCGCCTTGAAGAACGGGGTGTGGGCAAGGAAGTTGGCGGTCGCGAAGGCGCCATAGCTGTGTCCCCCATGACCAATCCGGTCCATGTCCACGACGCCCAGCGCATCGACGGCGCGGATGGCGGCGTACATGCCGTCGACCATGTTGGAGATGTAGTAGTCGTTGTAGTTCTCGCCCACAATCGGAATGTCGGGATAGACAAGCGCGTACCCCTGGGTCAGCCACAGATCCGACCAGCGCAGCCAGGTCAGGCGGGTGTAGGCGTTGCGATTGCGCGCGCGAATGGTGGCGGCCTCGAAGTCGTCCTCGCTCCGGTATTCGCGTGGATAGGTCCAGAAGATTGCAGGCGCCTTCGTCCCCTCCACATAATCGACCGGCAGCGACACCCGCCCCTGAATCTCGAGCCCGTCGCGCCGCGTGAACTCGAAGTCGATCCTCCGGGCCGCCGTCAGTTCGGGGAAGGGATCCACATTGCGCGTCAGATTCTCGAGCGTACCGCCCGTTTCGCCATCGCCGCCCGGCGTTCCGGGACCGTTCCCCTCCCGAGTCCACAGATACGAGTCCGGAAAGGCGTTCTTCCCCTCGCGGCTCACAATCATCCGCTCCAGATTCGGGTCCAGCGGAACCAGAGGCTGGTCGAAGCTCTCCGCCGAGCCCTCGAAAAGCCGTTCCGTCGCGCCGTCCACCATCGCCAGCCGGTCCAGAAAGGGCCGCGGCCGGTAGTCGTCGCGCCAGCCGTCGCCCCGCAGGTAGGCGCTCTCGCCATCGGCCGACATCCAGGCGTACTCGATCCCGTTGCCGGTGCGGGCGGTCAGCAGCTCGCCGGGAAGCGCCAGGAGGTCGCCGGGATCGTGGAAGGGAACCAGGATCCGCCCCTCTCCGGGAGTGTGGATCGGTGGATCGAGGGCGTAGTGGACCAGGGCGTCCTCGCCGGCGCGGCGGACCGAGGCGAAGGCGTCGCGCCCGTTCAGCGAATAGACGACGCTCGCGACCGGATGTTCGCTGCGCGCAATTTCGATGGCGTCTCCGTTGGCGAAGGGTGGGGGCAGAAGCATGATGCGGTCCCCCGGAAAGTCCTGCGAGCCGCCGGTCTCGTCTTCGTCCGCAGCGACCCGGTGAAGGTAGGAGATGCCGCTTCCGTCGGGCCGCCAGCGCCAATCCCTGGGCTCGTCCCCGGCGCCGCCTCCTCTTCCTTCGCGCAACTCGCGCTCCTCCAGGGTGGCCAGCACCTCGCCGGTCGCCACGTCGAGCACCTCGGTCACCCGCGGGAACCCCGTGTAACCGTTGATGAAGGTGAAGGGCCGCACAATCCGCGTCGTCATCAGATACCGCCCGTCGGGACTCGCCGACAGAGATTCGTACATCCCCGGCTCCCCGATCGGGCGCGCGTCCCCGCCCGGAACCAGCTCGACGACCTGGCTGCGCGTGTAGTGCTCGAAGAGGTCGGCGTCGTGATCGTCCTCCAGGAGGAAGGGCATTGTGCGGGTCGGGGTCGGCGTTGCGCGGGTGTGGCGAATCGAGGGACCGGAGGGCAGCGCGTCCTCGGCCGGAGGGGGACCGCGGCCGGCGGGAGCCGCCAGGGTGACGAGCGATCCGGAGGGCGTCCACTGGATCATCCGCGAGGGGGCTGTGCCCTGCCCGCGCGACGAGCTCCCGATCGTGGTGACGATGTGGGCGTCGCTCGCCGGCCCGGCCGAACCATCGGCGGCCGAGGCGATCCAGACCTGGGTGGCGTCGTCGAGGTGCGCGAGGAAGGCCAGCCGCGAACCGTCGGGCGACCAGGCGAGGTCGCTGAGATGAATGTCCGCGGGCAGCTCGACATCGGTGAAGGCGCGTTCGTTCAGCGAATAGAAGCGCAGCCCGTAAATCCCGTAGATGTCCAGGTGCCAGGGGCGGTCGGTGCGCGCGCGAATCTCGAGCATCCCCAGCCGCAGCGTCTCCTCGCCGACCCGCTCCAGAGTGGAGAGTTCGGTGAAGAGCGGGACCGCGAAGCGATCCCCATTCGGACTGATGTGGTTCAGGGTGGCGAAGTTGGGGTCGGTGGCGAAGAGGGCGGGGATGGGGTCGGGCGGAAGGATGTAGCCAGGCTCGGGATCGGGGGGCTGCGCCTGGGCGGATGCGGGTCCCTGCGCCGGGAGGGAGGCCGCGAGGAGGGGGAGCAGCGCCAGCGGGGGAAGCGCTGCGCGGAGGCGGAAGCCGCGAGGAGGAGCAAGAGGGAGGCGTGCATGGGTCATGGCGAGGGTTCCGCTGCGGGTGGTTCGGCGGACGGCGGCCGAGTCGCGTATTTTGGATTGTTATGGGCAAAACGTACGACATCGCCGTGGTCGGCGCCGGATTCGCGGGACTTGCCTGTGCCCGCCGGGCGGCCGAGCGCGGACTCTCGGTCGTGGCGCTGGACCGGCTGTCGGGTCCCGGCGAGCGCATTCACACGACCGGCATCCTGGTTCGCGAGGCCTGGGAGGAGTGGGCGGCCCCCGCCGCGACCGTCCGCCGCATTCGCCGCGTGCGCGTCTACACCCCCAGTCACCGCTTCGTGGAGCTGGAGCGCGAACGCTACTTTTTCCTTGCGACCGACACGGCCGCGCTGATGCGGCACCTCGTCGCGGAGACCCGTCGCGCGGGGGCGGAGATTCGCTTCGGCGAGAGGTACCGGGGGGCCGCCAGGAACGGCGCCGGATTCTCGCTGGAGGGCTCCGGGGTGAACTGCCGCTTCCTCGTCGGAGCCGACGGAGCCCGGTCGCGGGTGGCCGAGAGCTTCGGTCTCGACCGCAACCGCCGCCTCCTCAAGGGCGTCGAGTGGGAGTTCGCGCCCGAGCCCGGCGACGGCGACTGCCTGCACTGCTTCATCGATCCCGAGTGCGCGCCCGGCTACATCGGGTGGGTGGTTCCCGGCGTCGGCATGACCCAGGTGGGGCTGGCCGTCCATCGCCGCCGGCGCGCCGACATCGCCCGCTTCGTTCGCCGCATCGACCCCCTCTTCGGCCTTTCGCGGCGCAGGGTGACGGGAAAACGGGGCGGGATTATTCCGATCGGCGGCCTGCTGCGCAACTTCCACGGCGACCGGGTCCTGCTCATCGGAGACGCGGCCGGCATGGTGTCCCCCCTGACCGCGGGCGGCATCCACAACGCCTACCGCCTGGGCCGTCTCGCCGGCGCCGCCATCGCGGATCATCTCGCCGGGGAGGGGCCGCATCCGGGACCGGTCGTCCGCCGCGCCTACCCCAACCGTCTCTGGAAGCGCGCCGCCCGCTGGAGCTACGACCGCCTGCCGGTGGCCCGCGCGCTGGAAGCCGGAATGCTGACGCGGAGCGTCTTTCGGAGGGCGGCGGAGCGGGTGTTCTTCAGCCGGGAATAGGAGTTGCGCTCCCCCGGGGTCGGGCTACCTTGGGCTTGCGCTCCCTTTGGGTTCGGCCAACGGCCCCCGGGCCGAACTGACTTCGCCCATTCCACCGGATTCCGCGCCATGCGACCAGTCCCCATTTCTTGCAGGTCGGCCATGCAGCGCGTGGACAAACGCCGGGCGGCATTCGAGCGGCGATGCAGCGCGAGCGGGTGGCGCGAGAGGCGGGGGCTCCCGTCGGCGTCGCGCGCCAGAGTCGCCCATTTCGGGACAATCCTCTTCGCGGCCCTGGCTCTGCCCGGCCCCGTACACCTCGTCGCCCAGCAGGCCACGATCACCGGTCGCGTCGTCGATGTGGAGACGGGCGCGGCGGTGCCGGATGCCGCCGTCGAGGTGCTTGGCCAGGAATCGGGACCGGTCTTCGCCAACGAATCCGGCGCCTTCGTCGTCTCCGTTCCGGCGGGCGCCCATTCCATCGTGGTCGCGCGGGTCGGCTACGAGACTTCCCGCATAGACGGCGTCGGAGTCGAGGCGGGGGAGACGGAGAGCGTCGTCATCCAGCTCCGCTCATTGGCGCTGGCGCTCAACCCGCTGGTCGTCACCGCGTCGCGGCGAGAGGAAAAGGAACTCGACGCCCCGGCATCGGTCTCGACGCTCACCGGCGAGCAGATCTCCAGGATGATCGCGCGCACGCCGGCGGACCACATCAAGACGCTGCCCGGGGTCGACATCGCGTCCACCGGACTCACCCAGAGCTATGTGGTCGTGCGGGGATTCAACAACGTGGCCTCGGGCCGGTTGCTGAGCATCGTGGACAACCGCTACGCGCGCATCCCCGCGCTGAGGATCAACGCCATCAACATGATCCCCACCACCGACATGGACATCGAGAGAATCGAGCTGGCCCGCGGACCGGGCGCGGCGCTCTACGGACCCGACGCAGCCGAGGGCGTCATGCACGTCATCACGGCCTCGCCGATCGACAGGCCGGGGAATACGGTGTCGCTGGCCGGCGGGGAGCGGTCGCTCTTCCAACTGCTCTTTCGGAGCGCGAACGCGGTGTCGGAGCGCTTCGGCCTGAAGGTGTCGGGACAGTACCTGCGGGGGAACGACTGGGAACACACCGACCCGTGGGAGGTGGCCGCCCGCGAGGCGAACCCGGATCATCCGCGCATCGGGGTGCGCAATCCCCTCAACGAGCGCTACTTCGTCGACCTGCGCGCCGACTTCCGCTTTGCCGACGACGGCGAATTCATCCTCTCGGGCGGGCTGAACAACTCGCTGAGCAGCATCAACCTCACCACCGTGGGGTCCTCGCAGACGCACGACTGGCAGTACCGGTACGGGCAGGCGCGGCTCCTGAAGGGCCGGCTGTTCGCGCAGTTCTTCCTCAACCAGACGCACTCCGGCGACAACAGCTACCTGTTGCGCAGCGGAGAGCTGATCATCGACCGGTCGCACACCATGGCCGCCCAGATTCAGCGTGGATTCGATCTGGGCGCACGGCAGCGCTTCACCTACGGCTTCGATTGGCAGCGCATCGAACCGCACTCGGAGGGCACGATCTACGGCCGCAACGAGGACGACGACCTGCTGGTGGAGTCCGGCGTCTATCTGCATTCCGAGACTCGGCTGGGCGACCGGCTGGACCTGGTGGCCGCGCTGAGGGTCGACGACCACAACCGCCTGGCCGACGTCAACGTTTCGCCGCGGGCCGCGCTCGTCTTCCGCCCCGCCGAGGGCCACAACCTGCGACTGACCTGGAACCAGGCCTTCGCCACGCCGGGGACTTCGGCGCTGTTCCTCGACATCCCGACCGGAACGATCCCGATCGCGCCCGGCGTCGGCTACACGCTGCGCGCGGTGGGCGTTCCCGCGGGGGGACTGACCTTCGCGGACCGGTGTCAGGGGGGACTGATGGGGCACTGCATGCGCTCCCCCTTCCTGCCGGGCCAACTGCCCGCCGACGCGACGCTCTTCTGGGACGCGCTGATCGGACAGTTCGCCCCCGAAACGCTGCGGTCTCTCCTTCTGGGCCCCGGAAGCCGTCCGGGCGACCCCGGCCTGGGGACGGTGTTCCGGCGCCTGAACACCGATGCGCTGGGTCCCGCGGGCGGCGAGGCGTTTCCGCTCGACGGGGGTCCCCGCGACCTGCCTGCACTGGTGCCGACGGTGTTCAACAGCATCGAAGCGGGGTACAAGGGACTGATCCGCGACCGCGTGCGGCTGGCCGCGGACCTGTATTTCGCCAACGTCGAGAACTTCATCGGCGCGCTGAAGGTCGAGACCCCCAACGTGTTCCTCGATCCGGCCTCGACGGGCGCGTTCCTCGCGAAGAGGCTCGATTCGCTGTTGCGGGCGGGGATCGTGACCTCCGAACAGATCGCGGAGCTTGCCGCGGGGCTCGCCGCCGTGCCGGTCGGCGTCGTTGTCCCGGACCAGTTCGATTCGCCCGACATGGTGATGGCCACTCGCAACTTCGGGTCGGCCAGCTACTGGGGAACGGACCTCTCGGCGCAGATCATCGCCTCCGACCGGTTGAGCCTGACCGCCGCGTATTCCTTCCAGAGCCAGGAGTGCTTCGACTTCAACGAGGACGGAGACTGCCCCGGCAGCGACGATCTCGCGCTGAACGCCCCCAGTCGCAAGGGATCTCTCGGGTTCGCCTTCACCGACCGCGCCCGGGGCTTCCTCTTCGACGCGCGCTGGCGCTTCTCCGACGGCTTCGCGATGCGGTCGGGCGTCTTCGCGGGCGCCGTGGACGCCTACCACGTGCTGGACCTGACGACCGGCTATCAGCTTCCCTTCCAGCCCAACGCGCGCCTGGAGCTGACGGTGTACAACGCGCTGAACAACCGGCACCGGGAGTTTGTGGGAGCGCCGGAGCTGGGAAGATTGGCGCTGGTGCGCGTGCGGTACGACTTTTGAGCGTGCGGCGGGGCCGGACCGTGACAGACCGACCCGTTCCCGCCGGCGTGGCCCCCTTTTCGCGAGACTCCCCCCGCGCCACGGCGTTCCGCGACCTTCGGGAGCGGGCAGCCGCGCAGGCGCACCGCGGGCCGCACCGCCACCGGCCGCCTGGCCCCCGCCCCGCGCCCCGAACCGCCACCCTTCCCCCCCCTGCCCGACCCCGCCATGATCACGATCTCGATCCGTCGCCTCCGCCTCCGTCCCGCGACCCTGCTCCGCGCCCTCCCCGCAACCGCCCTTCTCCTCGCGGCCACCTCCCCCGCGCAGGCGCAGCGGCCCGAGCTCGTCTACCTCTCCAACATCGCCGCGACCGCGCCGGACGACGCCGCGCCGGCCACCATCGAAGAGCAGACCGCCGCGACGCTGGACCTTCTTGGCGAACGACTGCGCGCGCACGGGCTCGGCTACGAAGACGTCGTCGCGATGAATGTCTTTCTGCGCGATTCGCGCCACTTCGCCGGCATGAACGAGGTCTACCGCGGCTACTTCGCGACCGATCCGCCGACCCGGGCCACGGTCGAGGCCGATCTGCCGGATGCCGATGCGCTGGTGCAGATCTCGGCAGTGGCCACCCCGAACGACACCGAGGCGATCTCGCCGGCCGGGCTTCGGTCGCCGTCGCTGCCCTATTCGTGGGGGGTGCGCGCGGGCGACGTGCTCTTCATTGCGGGGGCGACGAGCCGCGATCCCGAGAGCTACCAGCCTGTGCGGGGCGACGTTCAGACCCAGACGCGGCGCGTCTTCGGCAATATCGGGATGGTGCTGGAAGCGGCCGGGATGGACTACGGCGACCTGGTGGCGTGCAAGGTCTTCCTGGACGACGTGCGGCTCTGGGGCGCGATGAACGCCGCCTACCGCGAGTTCGTTCCGGCCGATTCCCCTCCGGCGCGGGCGGCGGTGCGCGGCGGGCTGATGAACCCGGACTTCCTGGTCGAGATCCAGTGCGTGGCCGAGGCGTCGGACGAGCGGCGGGTCGTGCTGCGCGAGGGGCAGCGGCTGGGGCGCTCTCCGCTGTCGCCGGCGATCGCGACGGGCGAGCGGGTCTGGCTTTCGGGGATGCTGGCCGCGGGGGAGGGCGCCGAGGGCGAGGCCCGCAACACCCTGGAGCGTCTGGGCGCGACGCTGGAGGCGGCCGGGCTGGGGTTCGCCGATGTGGAGGATGTGTGGGTGTACCTGACCGATGTGCGCGATGCGGAGGCCGTGCTGGGGGTCCTGGCCGAGGCGATGGGAGAGGGGGCGCCGGAACCGACCCTTGCGGGGCTGCCTCTGGTGGGGAGGCTGGGCGTCGAGATTCAGATGACGGCGGTGGCGCGCTGACGGGGGGCCGCGACCGGATGCGCCGGGTTGCATCGTAGAGTACCCCTGCGACCCTACCGAACCAGGGTCTCACTCCAACACCTTGAACACCCCATCGTCCGCGCCCTGGTAGAACTCGATGTTCAGCTTGGTCCAGACATCATCGGGGAGATTCATGAGTTCTCGGCGGGCACCCACCGGCATGAGCAGCACCGCCGCCTCCTTGTCGACGGCCAGCTCGGCGACGGCCACCGGGTCGGGCAGCCGTTCCATCGCCCCCCCCAGATTCAGGGGACCAGCGATGATCGTTCCACCGCGGGTCCGGCGCTCCAACAGGCCTCCCACCATTGCGGCCAGCACCGGTAGCCCGAGTCCTGTCCCCGAACGTTCATTGTCGCGCGGTTGCATCTGAATCGTGTACTGGTGTCCGCGCGGATCCCGGTCTCCGACGAGCGCACTGCCTCCGACGTACAGGTTTTGTTCGCCCACCCGCACACTCTCGCGAAAGGATGGCGGCACCGGTGCATTCAGGATCCTGGCCCCTCCGGCCCCCTTCCCCACCACAACTTCGATGCGGTAGAGCCCCGCCCCGCTCCCCTCGACGCCTGGTCCGATCGCCCACACCTGTCCGGGTGGCAGCGGATCGGTGTCGATCGCTTCGTCGCTGTGCAGTTCGGGGGTCGCAACGAAATGCTCGGTCCCATGTTCGCCCAGCCGGTAGGAAAAGTGCGTGCTGCGAAATTCGGCCTTCAGACAACGCTTCTGCTGTTCCTTGACTCGCCGCCGGGACTCCAGGGCCAAGCGCGCCATCCACTCCAGATCGTCGTCCCGCACCTCCATCTCCGGATCGGGAAAGAGCAGCTTGAGGAGCCCGGAGATCGTCTTGTGCACCGCCTCCATGTCGCGTCCCGACAGAGCGCCGCCCCAATGGACCCGCTCGTGCACGATCTGAAGGCGCGCGGTGTCGCGAAGCTTCGTCCAACAGGCGCTCATGAAGTCGTTGACAAGCCCGAAGTGAGCGGTGAGGTGTTCGTCGGGATTGAGCTTCGGAAAATCCCAGCCGGGCGCGTAGGCATGAATGCGGTCGTGGAAGGCGGTGTCGTCGCGCATCTGCCTGGGCAACGGACTCAACAGGTGGCCAACGCGTTGCTGCTGTTCAACCGATACATTGAAGTTGCCGACCAGCACCAGAGACCCGTCCGCGCGGACGCTCTCCTTGCCGCGGCTGAACTCGCCCGACGCCATGTAGCCCTTCATGATGTTGACGCCGTCCTTCTGGTCGAACGAGATCCCCGCCACCTCGTCGAAGCACACGACATCGTATTGGCAGACCAGGCCGCGCTGCCCATTCGCCATGTTGACGAACATCTTCGCCACCGTCGCTTTCCCGCCCGAGAGCAGGTGCGAAAAGGGCGACAACTGTTGGTAGACGTGACTCTTGCCGGTACCGCGCGGTCCCAGTTCGACCAGGTTGAAATTCCGTTCGACAAAAGGGATCAGTCGAAGGAGGGCAACCTGTCTGGCCCGTTCGTCGAGCGATCCCGGTTCCAGGCCGATGGAACGGAGAAGGAGACGCTTCCACTCCCCGGTGGTGAAGCGCCGCCGACCCCTCGCGAGCACATCAAGCACCGACGGACTCGACATCTGAATCGGGCGCATGGCGGCGATGCTGAAGGGGCGTCCCTGTTTTTCCTGCGCGATCACCCCATCATACTCCAGCGTGACCTCGGCGTAGAAGCCGTCGGAGAGGATGCGCTCGTTCTCGACCACGAACTCCGTGCTGATGCGCACATGGCGTAGCCCCAGACTGGGAAGTTCGGCCACGTAGCAGTCGTTCCTGGCATCGAGGCGTGCGCGCACAATGTCGATCAGCCGCACGGGGCCCTGTTCCCGGGCGCGGGACTTGAAGATCTCTCTCTGGTTGGGACGAACGGTGCGGCCCTCCAACTGGCCCCTCACGATGTCCAGCCCTTCGGAGATCTCGTCGGGCTCGACGCTCGCGCAGTACCGGCCAAGGAGAAACTCGACCACGTAGGTCGGCACCGGATACTGCTGCGCATATTGCCTCACCAGATCCTTGCGCACCAGGTAGCCGGGAAATGCCTCGTTTGCGGCGCGGTCGAGGTCGTCGAGCTGGAGGTCGGCGGTGGGTTCGGATTCCGTCATGGGGAGTTTCGGGTCGGGGTGGTCAAGGGGATCGTTGTGCGAGCCGTCGCGGGCGGTGAGGCCAGACCTTCCATCTCCGGGCGCGGGGACCGTGGCGTGGGTTTGGCGCACGATCCCGCCGGGCGAGCCAGCGCCGTCATGGCGACGATTCTCCCTTGGTGGTGGCGCGCTGGGCAAGAACGCGGCCGTCAGGCGCGGTGACGACCACGACCAGGGCGGCATCCTCGTGCGCATCGTCGGCGAGGATGAGGCTGGCGCAGCCATCCGCATCGATGGATTTGGGGCGTGCAGCGACGGATTCACCCGCTGCGCTGGCCAAACGAAGATCGGCGGTCAGGTCGGCTCCGGAGGGACTCACCTCGATCGTGCACCGCATGCGCATCCAACTTACCGATCGGATGGCGACGCGCTTGCCGGACGACCGTCCCGCCGTCCCGTCCTTCGCGCCAACGCGAATCTCCGGAATCAGACATTCCTGTACGCTCAAGCCCCCGTGCGCGTACTCGGGCCGCTTGCTGAAACAGGCGACTCCGGGGGGCGAGGCAAAGTACTGATTGCGGCTCCAGTGCCAAGGCCAGAGCGGCGCGTCCGGAGTGGCGTTCTCGGCCAGAGCGGCGCAGCGGGCCCACTTGGAGGCCGCCAGGTGGCGCGGAAGTGTGACCAGAGGCAAGCCGCGGGGGAGCAACAGCCAGCCATGATCGGTAACAATGCGAACCGATTCCCACCCGGATTCAAGGAGTTCGGCAATCTGGCGCGCAAGACGTTCCAATTCCTTCTGCACAATGCGCGCGAACTCGATGGCATCGTGATGATGGCCGTGCCGGTCGATCTTGCCGGTCTCCAGCCATCCCCGCGATCCAGTCGTGGGACCGAGCGCGAGTTCGCCTTCGCCGACGATCTGGTAGCCGCGCTGCTTCATGGCCTCGCGCAGCGCCGCAGCGGTGGCCGGGCGTGTGGAACCGCGCAACACCGGTGCAAAATCCGCGCCCAGGCGGTCCCCGGCAACCTGGCCCGCAACGGGTGTGACAGCGGGTTTGGCAGTGGCGGTTACGGTAGGAATGGCGGCCCAGCGCGCTCGCACGGCGGCATTCAGGTCGCGCTCCTCCAGGAGACCGGCCAGACCGTGGCCTAGCTCGTAGCGCAGTCCGTCCACGAAGACGATGCACTCGTTCTCAGCAGCGGCGACCGGAGCAGTGGACGGGACCAGAGCAGGGTGGGAAACCACTTCCCCGGGGGATTCCGCGTCGCCCCCGGTTCCCTCTCCAGGAGCTTCCGCGCTCCCCTGTGACCGCAGTGGATAGGACTTCACGGCAGCCTGGAACGCCCGTGCCGAGTCATCCAGCCAGCGCTCGTACAGGTGCTGGATAGCGGACCGGACCACCGCACTGTGCCCCTCAGGCGTCAGCGCGAGCGCCTCGCGCGCGCTGCGGTCGGCCTGCCATCCGCGCTCGCCGTAGACGCGGGCAATCTCGTCGGGGGTCGCGCCGCCGATTCCCTTTGTGGTTGCCGCCGCCAGATCGGCCAATGGACGAAGCGCCTTCGCGAATGGCGACCGCCCCAGCCTGGCCCACACCCACTCGCGTCGGCGACCGTGTTCCTTTTCGAGCCCCCGAATCCTTCGGCGGGCGTCGCCGTGCGAGAGATCGGACAACCCGGCGAGCGTATCCCGGACGGTCGCTTCATCCTCGTCGTTCAGATCCGGCCAGCGGTCGCGGCCCTCCAGGATGAGCACACCCCCCGGCCGGCTCCGCGCCAACAGCTCCGCGATTCCCGGAAACTGGTCGGGCGCCTCGTTGAAGCGCGACCACACACCGGCCCAGCGACCATCGCCCTTGGCAAGCCGAGCCCCGGCCTCCACATCGGCATCCGTTTCCGGATCGAACCGGAGATCGTGGCGGGCCTCGTCGCAAAAGGCTTCCCAGCGCTCGCGGTCCATCTCCTCTCGGGTCACCTTCGCGTTGCCCATCCAGCGCAGAATGTCGCGGGCCAGCTCCACTCCGACGCGCCGGTTAAAATCGTTGGCGTCAAGGCGGCCGCCCCGCAATTCCTTCAGCGGCGTTCGCCCCACCTCGCCAACCGCCCGCAGAAGGGCCGCCGTAGTCGCTGCATCGTTGGCGATGCTCAGGCCGGGACCCGCGGGCACGCCATCGGACCGAAGCTCCAGGAACGCGCGCACGCTCCAGTCACGTCCATTCACATGGTGCCAGGCCGCGCCCCGGTACATGAGCTCGACGAGTGGCCGCAGCTCTTCGGGGCAGCTCTCGCCCGCGCGCAGCTTCCCGCGCTCGATTCCGGGCAGGTAGATGATCGGGGGACCGTCGGCTACCGCACCGGAGAGTCCGATCGAACCATCCACGACGCAACGCAACCAGATGGCGGGACCGGTCCGGTCGTCGGGCCGGTAGTCGCCGAGGGTGAGCAACTCGGGGATGTGGGAACGGGCAGCGGGGATCAGGCCGCGCCACTCCTCGCGGTGGTCGGTCCAGAGGATGGCTGCGGGCGCCACCATGCTGCCTGAGGCGCCGGCTCGGGCGCGGATGGCGGCGGCGAGTAGGTCGAGGGGGGTCATGGTGCCGTGGGTAACTCCAGGCGGGCCGATTGCAGGGTGATGGAAACTCCGTGGCGGCAACGTGGAGGGCGAGTCCGGGTTGGAAGATACATCTCTGATCACTGCCCGCCATCGATGGGAGGGTTGGGGTTCTCCGGTCTTCCAAAGGCAAGTGTCCGGGCTCCGGGCCCGAACCACGGACAACCGTACCGCAAACGGGCGACTTCAGGATCACACATGCTTTGCCTCACCCGTGCAGGTATCGGGCGCTCGAATCCACACCATGTTGGGGTGATTGTGGGTTTTACCCCCTGCATATGGCGTCGGAGGATTGCAGAGCAGGGGATTCGTCGCTATCTTTCAGGAATCCGCGAACCGATGCGGTGACAATCCCAATGGCTGGATTCATGTTCGGCAAATGGAGGAAACAGATGGCGAGAAAGACGGTGCCCTTCAACCACGAAGGGATCTCCAGGCTTCCCCGGCGCAGTCCGGTCGTGTACCGGATCCGCAGTCGGTCGGGTGTGACCGATTACGTCGGGTCGGCCAAGCGCGGCAGGGTCCGGGACCGGCTTCGGGAGCACCTGGCGGAGGGAAGGATTCAGGGGGCAACGGTCCAGATTGAGACGAAACCCGGGATCGCGGAGGCGCGGGAGACCGAAGCGCGTGTCATTGCGCGGTCGAAGCCGAAGTACAACAGGAAACGCAGGTAAGGCGATGAGACACATGTTTAGGAAACCGAACACAACCAGTAGCGGCCAACAGTTCTCGGAAGCCACGGTGGACGCAGTATGGAGCAAGGGGAAGACGGTGGCGGGCTACGATCCCCGGCGCTACCGGAAAGACGCCTGCGGCGCCTGGATGGAACACGATCATTACGGCAACACATGGTCTGTCAGGGGCTGGGAAATCGACCACATCAAACCTGTCTCCAGGGGAGGGACCGACGACCTCTCCAATCTCCAGCCGCTCCAGTGGCGGAACAACCGCTACAAGGGGGACAACTGGCCTCACTGGAATTGCGCCACTGGTTGACAACCGGTGTATCAGGGAGTGGGGAGGCGGCGGGGTCAGGCCGGCGGTACACCCACATCGCGCGTCGCGTCAGTCCCCCGATTCCCGTCCCGCCGCATGACGGGCGCTCCGCTTCACCCCGGTCGAATAGTGCAGGTCATTCCAGCGATTCCCGTCAAACCCGGCGTCCTCGCGGGCGGCAAAATCGGTTCGCGCACCCGCTCCGCCCCTGCCCGGACAGCCGTAGAACCACGGAAACTCCTCTCGCGGCCGCGGCTCCTGCGGCTCCTTGCCCCGATCCTTACCCCACCTGACGGTCGGCTTCATGCGCAGAATCCCGGCCCCGGCGCGTCCGCCCTTCCGCAGCTCGGCGCGCATGAAGGGACGGATATTCAGCCGCACGCCGTCGTCGAGGTCCGGTTCCCAGCCGATCGCCTGGGCATGGAGCGGTTTCCAGCGGACGAAGAGGTCGCACGGCGGTTCGCCTTCGAGAATGCGTACAAGCTGCCGCTGGAGATCGAGGGCGTGGGCGTGGCGCGCGTCGGATCCGGCAACGCCGTCGCTCTGGCCGACCCGCTGCCGGTGGATCCAGTCGTTCAGGTAGGCGTAGGCGAGCGATTCGAGGGTGCGCCTGCCCTCGCCGCCGGGACCCGCGAGCCGGTGATAGTTGACCAGCGCGTGGAAGCCGTCCTGGCGGCCGTCCCAGATGTGCCAGATGAAGGGACGGTTGTGGAAGAGCTTGCAGTGCTCGGCGAAGAAGCGGTCGCGAAGCCAGTCTTCGAGCGATTTGGGCGCACGACCGTTCGGGTTGGTGGCCGCGAGCAAACGGCGCTCGGTCGCGGCGGACCACTCGCCGCCGTAGGCGCGGATGAGAAGCTCGCGCAATCGGTCGGCGGCGCGGACTTCGCCCCGGGCGGGGGAGAGACAGACGATGCCGTCGGCATCGGCGAGGTCGTTGTAGGTGGCGCAGCGGTCGGCGAGAGAGCGCTGTTCGGGGGCCAGGCGCATCTGGGGATCCAGTTCGGCGGGCCAGCGATAGCCGAGGAGCCGACAGGCCGCGACCTGGAGGACGGTGTGGTCGAAGCGGGTGGGACCGCGCGCGATGAGCTTGGCGTCTTCGTCCCAGATGACGCTCCGGCAGGGGTCTCCGTGGAAGATCCACTGGGTCGGATCGTCGGAGTAGGGTTCGGGAAGGCCGTTAGGATAGCGTTCGGCGGCGACCATGGTCCAATGGTCCAGGTCGAAGGGGACCTTGACCAACGTGGCCGTCGTCAGCTTCAGTTGCTGGTCGATAAGTCGGACCTCTTGGTTGTATTGGCCCGACGAGAGGAAACTCCACAACTGACCTGAATCATCCAAGTTCTTGGCTACGACAACGCCGGCGTTCATGTCAAACGGCGCACCGATGTAACAGGAAACAGGCAGACTGCCGATCAGGCTGACCAACACTCCCGGGTTTCCCCAAGCATCGGTACCTTGGATGCTCGCAACACCCATGGAATTGAGACGGTGCAAGTGTCCGGCCGCACCCTCCCAGCGTATGGCGTTGTGAAGGCCACCCCAATGCACGGTCGATCGGACCGTGCTCTGACTCAATTGCCAGCTGTCGCGCGAGGCACTGACCTCCCAGTGGCGTAGAAGCAGACAAGGATTGTCAGCCGTCCTCGTCCCCGTTCGAGAGTAGGCATGGTCACGCAGAAAGGAGGCGCCCTCAATGGTGGCGAGCAGGACACGGGAGTCCGGGTTGTCCATCTGCAACGTCTGCACCGACTGAATCACCTCGGCCCCACCCCGCAACAACTCCGCCTTCTCGACCGCCTTGATTGGCCGCTGTCCCTGCGGCGACGACACGTCCGCCCCCGCCATCTCCCAATCCGGCTCTGGCCTCCCCGCCGACAGCACGACCAGCGCGACACTGACTACCTCGCCGCTGATCGTCTCGAACGCGCCTGGCCCCAACCGCGCCACCATATTCCACGTCCGTCGTTTCAGCAACCGTTCCCGCAGCTTCCGGTAGCGCGGCAGAAAGAGCCAGTTCTGCGGCGTCACCAGCGCCTGCGTGCCGTGATCGCCCAGCCACCGGAAGATCCGCGAGGCGAAGACCGTCGCGATGTCGCCCTTCGCGTCGCCGTGGTGCCTCTGTGCAAACTTGCGCAGCCGCGCCCCCTGCCTTCCCCGCCCTAGGAACGGCACGTTGGTCACCACCAAGGTGTAGCGCCCGGTCAGAATCTCGGCGGCACCCGCCATCTCCGCCGCCGCTACCGCTCGTTCGTTGCGGTTGCCGGTGTTCCCCTCCAGGCGGGTCGCGGCCAAGAGCAGCTTCTTCAGGTCGGAAAACCCGGCGCGGAAAAGGTCGCCCTCGACGGCCCTCGGATCGATCAGCGATCCCAGCTCGCGCGATCGGCGGAAGAGACGGTGCAACTGGCCCATCCCCTGCTGAAGCGGGCCGCGCGCAAGCGACGCATCGGTGCCGAAGAGGTCGGGATCCTCGGCCAGCCCGGTCAGCCCCTCCAGTTTGTCGGCCAGACGGACCCAGGTCGCCTCTCCCACCTCGGGCTGGGTGCCGCAACAGGCGATCTTCAGCGGAGGAAGGTTGATCCATTCACCGGCCATCCGCCATGCAGCCAGCGCCAGATTGAAGGCCGCGATCTGGGTGCAGCGCGGGTCGATCTCCAACCCGAAGATGTTGTCGCGGAGCGCCGCTCGAACGGCATCGGCGCGGGCAAGTCCCTCTTCCTCCATGCGAAGGCGAACCACGAGCTCGAAGGCCTCGACCAGAAAGTGGCCGCTCCCGCAGCAGGGATCGAGGATCCGAAGATCGTGCGCCGCCTGGGGCCAATCCGGAAACGATCCCGCCGCGGGGCGCCAGGGGCCGGTTCGCTCGTCCTCGTCCGTCTCTGCCTTCGCCCGCACGAAGCGTAGGTAGGCGAAGTCGTATCCGCCGCCGGTTCCGAGCCGCATCCGCTGGCGCAGCGTCTCTTCGTTAGGAGCTGAAGCCGCAGGTTCGGGCTCGCCCGCCAATACCTTGCCCGCCCGCCACGCGCCCACGGTGTTGTGCAGCAGGAAGCGCACCATGTAGCGCTCGGTAAAGAGCTGAGTGACGGCGGGAAGTTCGTCCGCTCCGATCTTCACGCCGCTCGTGTTGACGCGGTCCTTCTCGTCGGCGCGCCAGTACTGGTAGGTCCAGCCGAGCGAGTCCTGTGCCGTGAAGACTTGAGGGGGAAGAGATTCGAGGAGCGCCTCCAGCTTCTGGCGGGTCTCAGGCGGGAGAGTTAGTTCGAGAACCGGATCGTCGATGCCGAAGATCTCGGGCAGCATCGCCTGCGCCCACTCCCCGGCCAGCTCCCAGGGATCACGTCCCAGTTCGCGGGCCACCTCCCGACAATCCTCCAGTGAGACGGCCACCCCATACTCCGGCGCGATGAGCAACTCGTTCTCGGCCAGGAAGCGGGCGAACAGCATCCGGTGCCAGTGCTCGTACGCGGCCTCGTGAGCGAGGTGGGAAATTTGCTGGACGCCGGTGGAGCGGTTGCGTTCGTCGCCCGCCTGGCGGCCGCGGGCGCGCAGACGCTTGCGGAAGACCCGTTCGGGCATTGACATGGAGTCGAAGGGTCTTGCGCGATCGACGGCGAGCGCGGCGATGGCCTGGCGCGCTCCAGATTCGGCAACGCGGCGGGCCTCCTGGATCACGGAACCGAGCTGGTTGCGGAGGGCTGGGGAGAGGGGGGTGGACATTGTGCAGAAGGTCAGGGGTTCAGGGGATGGTTGAGGCTCCAGGCGCGACGACGCGTTCCAGGTGCGAAAGGAACCGGTCGCAGTGGGCGCACCGCTTTCTCACCGCCCCCGAATCGACGAGGCCAAGCAGATCGCTTCCGTGTTTGATCTTCTGGTACGGCCCCTTCGTGGTTGCGCGCGTCGCATTGCGAAGCGACCTCTCAATCTCACTTTTTCGCACCAGCTCAGGATTCGTGTGACTCGGCAGAGCCGATGACCGGAAGCCGCGCCCGTAGTAGCCGGAGAGGGCGCCGGGATCGGCTACCAGCCAGGTCTCCATGAGCTGCACCATCAGATGGATGTCTGAGTCCGGCGCGTTGGTCATGTCCCAACCGTCCTGTGTTCGCAGGTGCCGGCCGGGGCTGTTCCTGACTTCCGCCTCGGCGTCCACAAGGAGTATGGCGACCTGGCTGTTGTCGCCAGTCATCGCGTCGCGAAAACGCTTCCAGGTCTCGTCCCGCGAGCCGCACGGCATCAGACGCCAGCGGCAGCCGGATTTCCGGGCGTCGTCCTTGATGGACCCGAGGAAGCGGTCCATTCCCCTTCGGAGCGCGGCCTTGCCTCCGGCTCCCTTCCCGCCGCCCTCCATGAAGATCCGGATTTCCCTCACGGATTCGCCCCCACGACCCCCATCCGCCAGAGATCGCCAAGGGTGTAGTCGGCCAGCCAATCGGCCAGCTCTTCGGGATCGACGCGATTGAGTGCTGTTCCGCTGTCATGTTGTTCACAGGTCACAATCGAGTCGCCATGCGCGGTCAATGCGGAAACCAGCGAATCGGAGTGCGTGGTGACCACGAGCTGCGTGCGCGCGGACGCCTCGACCAGCACTTTGGCCAATAGCGCCACCGCATCGGGATGGAGTCCGAGTTCCGGTTCCTCAATGCAGAGAATCGGCGGCGGCGAGGGCGACAGGAGCAGCGCAAGCAACGCAACGAAACGAAGGGTGCCGTCGGAGAGGCGGGTCGCGGGAATCGGCGCCCTGAAACCACTCTCGAAGAAATACAGTTGCGCCGTGCCCCCCCAAATGCGAATCGACAAGCGGTCAAACCGGGGGATGAACTCCCTCAGCAGGGTGCCGACACGAGTCTCGCCCGCGAGTTCGATGTGGTTGAGGATCAGGGCGAGGTTGCTGCTGTCGGGAAGCAATCGATCCTCGGGAAGGTCGGCCCGTTGCGCATGCCGTGCGGGAGTCCGACGACCAAAGGTCCATTCATCGAAGGACTGGATCGCAGAGAACTGCCTGCCTGCCCAGGTAATCTCCGGGTACTGCTCCGGGTCCCTTCGTTGGGACAGAACCGACTGGTCCGGCAACAGATCCTCGCGCTTCAGGCGACGGCGCACGGTATTCCCGTCAGTATTGCGGACGTTGATGCTCGGGTGTCCCCGCTGGAACCGATAGTAGAAGCGGACATCGTCCTGGCTGGGCATGGCCTGGGGTTCCTCAATCGCTTCGTCGAGGAGTTGCAGCCTGCCGGCGACGGGGGCGAAGCTCAGCCGGTAGCTGAGGTCCCGGCCCGTGGGTGTGCGTCCCCGGTCCAGGATCGCCTCGATCTCCGCCTCCCGCGCTTTCGGCTTGCCCTTCCATAGCCATTCGGCCGCTCCGCCACCGGCCCTGACCGCACCCGCAAGGTCGGTCGGCGTGGCCGCCAGCAACTTGAGCGCCTCGATCAGATTCGACTTGCCCGACCCGTTCGGACCGATCAACACATTCAGCGGTCGCATCGCAAATGGTTCCGACCCGGGCGCGAACGAGAGGAAGCCGTCGAGCCGGAGACTCCGTATCAGCACGTTGTCAACTTCCTTTCAGCCAGGAAAAGCGGAGCCTTGACCCGACGAACTGGCGTCTTTTCTGCGTACTTTCCGATGTTTCCGGTAGAATCTTCGTGTTTCATTCCACGATCACCGGCCCTTCGCGCACCAGCATGACGAGCTTCTTTCGGTGCTCCGCGAGCCAATCGTCAACCGCCGCCGCGTTCTCCAGCGTTCCGCGCCGAATACGAATGTAGTTGACGGTGACGGGATCGTCGTCCGGCAGCCGCCTCGTCGCCTCCGCCAGCGCACGGCTCTCGCGCGTCCGAACAGCGTCAATCTCGGAGCGCCAGCCCGCCAACCCGCGCGCGCGCAACTCCGCCCGCAATGCCTCGTTCGTGCCCACCTGCAATTCGCGGGGCGGTGCAAGCCCCACTTCGCGCAAAATCGCCGACTGGTCGTGGGTGTCGAGCCTCTGCCAGGTCGCGTCGGCCGCCAGGCGCGCCGCCGCTTCCTCCACCACCGAGGCCAGCCGATCGTGCAGCCCGGCAAGCGCGGCGCTCAACGCATTCGCGAGATGGGTCACGCATGGGCCCACATGGTCGGTATCGTCGAGCAGCTTCCGCTGGTCGCGAATTGCACCGAGTTGCATGCCGACATCGCGGGCAACTTCGACGAGATCCCCTTCCGCATGACGGTGCAGCGCTTTCGCCAGTTGCCAGGCGCGCTCGCGGTCGCGGGCTCGGTCGCGGAGCATTGTCCAGCGCTCCAACGCGTCTTCGATTTGCGTTCGCTGCTCGTGGATCGCCGCGAGCTGTTCGTTGCCGGCCAACCCGGCGAGTTCCTCGAGAAAGCGCGTGTCCGGCCCCGGGGGCAACGGTGGACTACCGCCCGCAGAGCTGGCCAGCTCCCCGCAACGGGCCAGGAACTCCGGTGCCTTCGCACCCACCTCGCCGCTACGCGACCTGATCTTCATTCGCTGGAAGAGCTGGCGAAGGTCCAGCCTTTCCTTTGCCGTCAACCGAACCTTCTCCCGCACGAAGCGAGCCGTCTGAATCGTCTGTTTGGTGAGTGATCGCGCACCCACCGGCAGACCATTCCGCTCCGCCTTCAGGTGGCCATCCGCGAGCAATCCCAGCAACGCGGCGTAGGTCGCTTCCCGGGGCCACCCGTACGGCGCGCCCGCCAAGACATCCCTTACCTTTCTTCCGGTTTCTCCCTTGGCGCCGACCTTCCGCAGAACCTCCTTCGCAACCGGATGCTCGGCCACCGCTCCCATCCACCCCACCGCCCCGAAGGGCGTTCCGGTGCCCTCGCCGATTCGCGTGAACGCCTTCTCCCAGCCTCGGTGATCGGCATCGCCAAAGCGGGGGAAGAGCCGCGCAAGCGAAGACTCCGCGCCCGCTGCGATCCTGGCACGCAGCCCCTCGCCGTACACCTCGTCGCCCCCACCCCGAAAGACCCGCGCCCCGCCCACGATCTCCTCCACGATTCGGTCCCGCGCGGCCTTGGCGCTCTCGCGGCGGCTCTGGATGCTCGCGCGCGCCTCCTGTCCCTCGTGCGACCCCGGTACGCCACGCGCGGCCAGCACCTTGCGGGCGGCCTCGGCGCTCGCGATGTGGCTCCGCAGCTCCTCCGCGCTCCGTCTGGGCAGGTGGACATACAGGACCGAATCCTCCATTCCTTTTCGCCGGGCATCGGCGACCACCGTCGTACATGGGCACGACCACCCGTCGCGCACCCACACCCACACGGCGTCGCCCGCATTTGCGCCCCCTCCATCCGCTCCCGGCCGTTCCGCTCCGAAATGCGGCGACACCTCGCGCTTCGTCTTCGATCGGCCATGCCTGGGCCGAACGCCCCTCATCTCCTCCTGCACCGCGCCATTCAGCAGGTGTTCGCGCCGCGATGCGATCTCCACCTCGCCAAGTCCCGAGCGCTCTTGCCGGAAGGCCTGCTCCCATTCGGCGCCCTCGCGGGTCTGGATGCGGTATTCGTCCTCCACCATCATCAGAACGCCCTCTCCCGCGAGCGCCTTCAGGGTCCGCGCGACCCGGGTCCGAAACACTCCGGTGTCGCCCGCAAGGTCGTCCACCATGAGGTCGGCCACGGTGTTCGCATCGGAGCGCACACCCGCGTCCGCTCCCTGCTCGCGCGGCAGCTTTCCGATCAGGAAAACCACACCGCAGAGATCGGCCCTCAATCGCCCCTCGTCGGTGCCGTCGTCGAGCTTCCGGATGCGGGTATGGATCTCGTTGAGCAACACGCTGGCGCCGACCATGTCCTGGGCCAATGCGTGGAAGAGGTCGCTCGCCGGGATCACTGCCCCCAGCGGACGTCGGGCGATGGCGCGCAGAGAGTCGTGCAGGATGCGAAGCTGCGACCGGAGCTGGCTCCTCGTTCCCGCCGGATTCGTGGCCTGAAAGCAGGCCTCCCAGAAGCGGCGGCGGGTGCGCAACAGGGGATAGTCGCCCACCTCAAGCGGTTTGTCCTCGGCCTGAACGGCGAGCCGTGTGCCCTGCAGATGACGGGACACCTCTCCCGCGTTCTCGTTCAGGACTTCGCGGATGGCAGCTTCGGCGGCCGGCTTCTTGCGCAGAAGCACCTCGCGCGTCACCGTCTCCACCTCGGCGTCGGCCAACTGCACTGTGACCCTGAATCGGTCGCTGAGCCACCCCAGGGGAGTAGCCTTGTCGTCCACCAGCGCCGATTGCCCCGACGCAACCACGAGTACCCGGCTGCCCAACTCCGTCTGCAGCGCCTCGGCCAGATCGGTCACGATTTGCGCACGGTCCCCGGCTTCGTTGATGTACTGTTGCACCTCGTCGAGCACCACCACCGTGGGCGGGATGGGACCACCGCCCGGAGCCAGCGCGTCCCTGGCGGATTCGACGAACTGTTCGGTGCTGATGTCGGCCCTGGGCTGCGGAAACTGTCGCGCAATGAGCTGTCTCGCTCCCCTGAGATCGGCCGCGAGCCCGGGCATTACATCCATGACTGCTTTGGCCATCACCGGGCTGACGTAGAGGTTGTTCAGCTCGCGTTCCCACTCTCTGCCCGCCGCCGCCACGCTGGCCCGCACCGTGTCGATCAGCCCTTCGTCACGCAGCCAGAAGCAGAAGCGCGCCTGGGCGTATCGTTCCGGAAACCCGCAGGCTCTGAGCACAATCGCGAGCACCGAGAGACGCACATGCCCGACATTGCCGCCGAGCAGCGATCCGGCTGCGGCCATGGGATCGGCCCCGATCTGCCGCGCCCGTGTGTCCAGCTCCCGGAGCGAATGCCGGACGGACTGGGGAAGCCGGTCGCCCACCAGTCCGCGCGCCGTCTGGCGATCCTCGAATTCGGTGTTCACCCACAGGTGCCCGAGCATCTTGAGGAGGTGCGACTTGCCGCTTCCAAAAAAGCCGCTTACCCACACGGCGTCCTGCCGCGAAGCGTCCAGTTGGGTAAGGTAGCGCTCCAGAATCCTCTCCAGCGCGTCGGCAAACTGGCCCTTGCAGACAAATGTCTCCAACTCGGCGCGCAACTCGCGCATCGTCCGCTCGTCCCGTTCCTGGGTGATGCGAGCCTGGCCGTTGTTGGCGAGACCGACTTGCAGGGGATCGCGGTCCAGCAGTTCGTGGATCTTCGTCATGGCAAGATGGTGAAACGGTTGGGGAATGAATGGAAAGGGAATTGCCAACGAGGCGGAAGAAGGCGGGACGTCGCAAGGCCGGATGCGTTCACGGAATCCATTCTTCGTGCAGGGTGATCGGCTGGGCCAGGTAGCTCCAGCCGTCGCGCGCATCCAGGAGACGGTAGTTGTTTTCGTTCTTGGTGCCGGGGAAGAAGACGGCGAGCCGGCCCCTGATTCGCGATTCGACCGAAAACAGGAGGTCCGAGACGCGCACGAAGCTGTAGAGTGAACCAGCGCCAACCAGCGCCACGACAGCGTTCTCTTCTGCAGAATCCAGGACCTTGCCCAAGCGTTCGATCGCGAAGTCGCGGAATTCGCTCGCGAGCGCACCTTCGAGCAGATCCGGCTCCTCAAAGTAGGCGTCGCGGTATTCGTGGCTCCCCATCCAGTCGGCGAACCAGCCGGTCGCGTCGGCAACAACCCATCCATGGTTTTCGGCGCGCGTGGCCTGCTCGAACTCCCCGATCAGAGCCCGGAGGTGGCGCTCCCGTTCCTTTGGATAGACCACCATCATCACCCTTTGCGCCCCGGCAAGGGTGCGTTGCCATGGCGCGCCAACGTGACGCCGATAGATCTGGGCCAGCTTGGCGATCTGGTTCAAGGGGCGGATTCCGGATCAAGGGTTCCCGTAGAGACCTCCACCACATTGCCCGCGGCGCGCAGGCGAATCAAGCCCAGGCGGCTGGCCTCCGCCGCGTGCGGAAGGAGCGCACCACCGGGGAGGTCCAGCGCCGCCGCCCAGCGAGAGTCGATCAAGTCTGGCCCCGCCAGCCCCTCCGCGTTGCCCAGCCAGAGCGCCATCGAGACAGCGGCCGGAGTCGGCGTGACGGTGCGGCGGAACTTCCGCACCTTACCCTCCAGGTGACCCGCCTGGGTCCACGAGCTGGCCGAGCAGCTCGCGACCTTCTTCAACACCGTGCGATTGAAGCGGGCGCCCGTGGCGGAGTGGATCGCGGCAACGAATTCCTGGCGGACCATCTCGGCGCCGGGAAGCAGGGCGAGGACCGGCTTTCCGGTCAGTCTGAGGAGAGGGTCGCGGGCAAGCGCCGCCAGGAGCGCCAGAAGCGGACGTCCGTGTGGATCCCGCCGGTCAAAGTCCCACAGTCGGCGCAGCACCCGGAAGAGCGGGACGGCAGGATCAAGTCCGTAAAGCTGCGTCAGGCATTGGCAGGTCGTCAGGCGGGTGGCGCGAGTTGGCTTCCCCAGAAGGTTGTCGTCCACGATGGCGGTTCGGTAGTCGTCGCGGGAGGCATTCGGCGGGAGCGCTTCCAGGACCTCGGTCAGTTCGCGCAGCAGGATGGGCCGCGTGCTATGGGTACCTCGGGCGCCGAACCGGAATCCCGCCTGGTCAAGGGCCGGAGTGCGGCGAAGGGGACGGGCTGCGGTCGCCGGATGCCCGGCAGGAGAGCGTTCATCAGGCACGAAGGGCTCGGCTCGCGACAATGATGTTGGTCAGGGTCACGTGTCTCTCGGGGCGGAAAGGTCAGTCGACGTGACGGAAAGGTAGGCGGCTCAGGCATCCAACTTCGGCGACCAGGCAGCGGTTGTCCACAACGGGTTGGGGGGCTCATCCCCTTCCGGCGTCCCGCGGCCGCGCGGGCAGCCTCGCCATACTCGAGTTTCAGCAGGGCTCTGTCCGCCTGTCAGCCGCAGCTACCCTCCGCACACCCTTCTCCTGAGATTCTCCACCGTCTTCGGCCCGATTCCCCGCACCCGCTGGAGATCGTCGGCGTTGCGAAAGCGACCCCTCCCCCGCTCCGCGACGATCCTTCCCGAAATCACCGGCCCGATCCCCCTCAGGCGCTGGAGTTCGGTTGCGCTCGCGGCGTTCACGTCGATGCACTCGCCCGGCTGAACCTCGGTGCCCGGCCAGGTTGATTCGGGTCTCTCGGCCGACTGGCCGGCCCCTCCCACCAGGACTTCCGCCGGTCCCACCAGGGCGAATTCGAGTCGGCGCAGCTCGCGAAGCTCCGGCAGCACGGCGCGAAAGTTCTGGTCGATCTCGGCATAGACATCCTCCAGTTCGGCCTCCTTTTCCGCGCGGGTCCGGGTGGCATCGGTGCGAATCGCGTCGCCCCGCCGCCGCAGATTCGAGGCCTCGCGCGCCGTCCGCGATGCCAATGTCCGCGCCCGGCACACCGCTGGAACGCTTCCGCTTCCCCCGCAGGACGCCCGCCGCGCGCGCCCGTCGGCCCAATCCGAGATCTCGTAGAACTCGTCGCCGAAGCGGGTGTAGGTGCGGGGCCGGGGAGGAAAGAGGCTGTGGACGCCGGTTGCCAGCCGCAGGCTTCGGGGGAAGGGCTTCGGTCCGTTCGCCTCCTCGTCCCACATGGCTTCGTCCAATCCCGTGACCGCCAGATTGCCGAGGTGACCGGTCCAGCCGCGCACGAAGGTCTGCACATGAAGGGGCGACCGGTTGATCAGATCGCCCACGCGGCGGTAGGGAAGAGGGGTGGAGCGGTCGAAGAACTGGTCGCGCGGCTCCCAGTTGGCCATGTAGGCCGGGATGATCTCGTCGCCGAAGAAGTTGCGGTTGCGCGCGATCTCCCAGACGGGCTGCAACGGGGCGGGGACGAGTCCCACCGCCAGATTCCCGTGGACGAGCGACCAGCCGAACTTCGGCCCGGCCAGCGTTTCGCGGCCAAAACCCAGGTCCAGCACGATCTCCGGCGCCTTCATGAAGAGGGCGCCGATCTGGAAGGGAACCGGGATCCGCAGGTCGGCGTCGCCCGCCACGTCGTAGAGGGTGACCCAGGAGGCCTTTTCGTAGTCGGTTTCGGCGTGGTAGGCGTCGCGGCGGGCCTCGTTGCCGGCGTTGAAGATCCAGAGCGCGCAGGAAGCCAAAGCCAGCGTTCCGCCCGCCAGAATCACCTTACGCAGATGGGCGCGCTCGTCGGCGTTGCGGCGGCGCGAGTTGGGGACGGAGCGCATCGGCAGCCGCCCGATCTGGTAGAGCTGGTCCAGCCCCTGAATGGCCGCGTTGAGGAAGGGGACGGTGTGCACATAGCAGCGCCAGTGGCGGGAGGCGCCGATGTTGGCGAAATCCGACGAAACCATGCGCGCGGCTCGGCTGGCCTGGTAGAGCGTTGCCCCCTCCCTGCGAGCGCGACGGAACTGGTCCACGCGGGTTCCCGCCTCCGAGAACCAGGCCGGACGGGTGACGAGATGAACGGTCTTCGCCCAGATCCGTGCGAGCGCGGTGTGTTTGCGGACCCGGCCCTCCTCGTCGCGGGCGGGAGCCAGATGCGTTTCCGACTCGACCAGACCGGAGTAGAAGCCTCCCTGCAGGAGATAGTCGTGCATGGGATCCGAATCGCGGACCCGGCGCCGGTCGCCCCTCAGATCCCGCCTCTCGCGCCTCATGTCGCGGATTGCCGTCATGGCGCCGCCCAGCGTGCCCACGAAGGGCTTCTGCCAGTACCGGCCCGCCACGAATCCCGCCAGGGTGTCGCGGAAGAAGTTCTTGACGATGAAGACGGGCAGCGCGGTGATCATCGCGGAGACGGCCATCTTGAAGGCGGCCGCCCAGCGCACCGGCCTCGGCATTGGGCCTTCGACGAGGCTGTTGAGCATGGAGGCCAGCGCGGGGTCGTGAACGACGAAGCTCATGCGTTTGCCGCCGACCAGGACGCCGCGCACCACCGTTCGGGTGCGGATGTCGTCGTCGCGCTGCGCCGGGCGGTGGCGCGGTTCCGGCCGGTTGGATCCCGGACGACTGGATTCCGAATGCGGTTCGGCGATCGCGCGGGCGTCGTGCCGGCGAGCGGGGGACCGGGCGTGGGAGGATTGGTTGGACGGGGGCGGGTCGTTGGCCTGGAAGTGGTCGTTGGCCTGGAGCTTGCGAGCGAACAGCGTCTCGAAGAGTTCGCTGCGGGCGCGGCAGCACAGCGCGCGGTAGATGTCGCGGGAGAAGGTGGCGAGCAGCGCGGCGCTCAGATCGGCGGGAAGCCGGTCGCGGCCGAGCGGGCCCTGGCGAAGCTCGGCGGGGTGGGGACGATGGCTCAGCCCCGAGAGAATGGGGAAGGGTCCGCGGCGATAGCGGTCCGCCTCGCGCTCCGTCAGGACGCGCATCTGCACCTGGTAGTTCAGCATGGCGCGGTGTAGTTCGGTCAGCCTCCGCGCAAAAAGGGGAATGTCGGGGTATCGGCCGACGCTGGCGACGAGTCCGGCGACCTCCGCGTGGACCGAATCGCCGGACTGGCCGGACGAAGCCACCGATTGCGGGGGAGCGTCGCCGTAGCGGGCGGCGTAGAGCACCGCATTCTCGAAGTGCTCGCGGCCCCTCCTGGCAATGGGCCGAACGATCGCGCCGAGCCCCAACGCCTCGGAATCGACCGGGATGCGTCCGGTTCCGTCGTCGCGTTCGCGAAAGGCCCCGAAGCGCCAGATGTACTGCGCGAGCGAGCGCAGATGGTTGATGTGCTCGAAACGATGGCCGACCTGGTCGTTGCCGAACCACTCGCCGATCGTCTGCGCGGCGTGCCAGCGGTGGACGAAATCGGTGCGAAGGTGGCGGAGGCGACGCCGAATCCTGTGCCGGCGGTTGGAGCCGACGAAGGGGGATTGCGCGATTGTCATGGACGATTCATCGAAGTCGGGCCGGCGGCGCGGGGGGCGGCGGGATGCGGATTTCCTTCAGGGATCCCAAGCGAGCACGGGGCGGTTCCCGAGCGCCGGATGGGCTCCCCGGCGGGATGGAGCTGGCGGAACCGTTGCGCCGCTCGTCGTATTGTCATATTGTAGTGGTAACAAGATCGGAGCGCGGATTCAACCCCCGCTTCTCGCGCCAACCGCGCAACCGGACGGGGCCGCACGATCGCGGTGGATCCACGGCTTGCCGCAACGCGACCTGCCGACCCGACCCAACTCATCGTATCGCAGACTCCGTTGAAGCCGGTTCCGAAACGCCGCCGTCCATCGGCGCACCGAGGATTCAGCCCGTCCATGATCTCCGCACGTCGGCGCCGAACCCCGACCCGCACCCGGCCGCCCTTCCCCTTCCTCCTTCTTCTCGCGGCGACCGCCTGCGCCCCCGGCCCCGCCCTCACCATCACCTTTCTCGATGTGGGCCAGGCCGATGCGATCCTGGTGCAGGCTCCCGGCGGCCACACCGCGCTGATCGACGCGGGCCGGGGAGCGGCGACGGTCGGCAAGGTTCGCTCGCGGGGCGTGTCGCGCATCAACCTGCTGGTCGCCACACACCCGGATGCGGATCATATCGGCGGGCTGGACGAAGTGGTGGAATCGCTGCCCATCGGCGCGTACCTGGCCGGGGAGCGGACGGCGGAGACCCGGGCCTGGCAGGATCTCGTGGACGCGCTCGCCAACCGGCCATCGGTGACCCGTCTGGAGGCCGTGCCGCGGACGATTCATCTCGGCAACGCGACCATCGAGGTTCTGGCCCCCCTGCCCGACGCGGGGAACAACAACGACGCCTCGGTCGCGGTGGCCATTCGCTACGGAGCCTTCGCGGCGCTGCTTACCGGCGACGCCGAGACCGGAGCCATCAACCACCTGCTGCGGAGCGGCGCGGTGCCCGACGTTGCGGTGCTGAAGGCATCCCACCACGGCAGCGACAGTGGCGTGACGGACAGCCTCCTGGCGGTGGCGCGACCCGAGCTCGTCGTGATCCAGGTGGGAACGGACAACGCCTACGATCTCCCCGATTCGGCGGCGGTGGCAATGTACGAGGCGGCGGCGCGCGAGCTGTACCGGACCGATCTGGACGGGGCGGTCACGGTGCGCGGATTTCGCGACGGAAGATACACGGTGGCGCTGGGCCGGTAGGGTCGCGGCGACGGTGTTTCCCGTCCCGGCAGGTGCCTGAAAATCCCGTTCAACGTCTCCATCTGGTCTTCGTTGAGCAACGCCCGGGTGTCATGATCAGGCCTTTGCAAGACTGGATGCATTTCGAGCGTCAGCTCTGGCGGCTCCTTTTCGGCCTTGGGCATGTGTCCTGCGCGACGAGGGTTCCCGTACACACGCTGCGGCAGCCCATGCCCCGAGCGTCAGCGCCGCCATTCGGGCGGGCCGGGAACGCCGCGGCTGAAGAGAATCTCGAGGCCGCTCCCGGATGGAACCTCGGCTGCCTGGATCCAGCGATCGCCCGGCAGGTTGCGCAGGATGCCGCGAATCTGTCCGCCTCGGCGATCGAGCAGGATCGTCATCGGATTATCGCTGTCCGCGCTCAGAGTGGCCGACCCGTCGGGGCCGGAGAGGTCGATGCTGGCCAGAGTGCCCACCCATTCCGGTCGTGTCGGAAGGACGAAGGCGAACGCTCCGGCCCCTTCGCCGTCGGCCACCGCTGGCATGTCGAAGGTGAGCGAGAACAGCTCGGTTCCAACGGCGTCCCTTCCCTCCAAACGGTATTCGGCGCCGACACCTGGCAATCGGGGCGGCGCTTCAACGACGAACGCCGGCTCGAGGAACGGATTGCCCTCGGCGTCGGCGCCACCCCACAGCAGGAGCGATTGCGAGGGTGAGGCAAGCGCGGCCCCCTCGGTTCCCTCCGACTGCAACCTGTAGTCCAGCGCCGTCGCGAATCCGTAATCGCTGATCCAGTGGGGATCGCAGTAGGACATCAGGTCCGATGTGAAGGGATCCACCAGACCACGCCCGGCACGGAAGTCGTGGCCCCAGGCGCCGATGCTTCCGTCGGCCTCCCGGAACCCGGGATCAAGTTGCCTGGGCCTGCCGCAAGGGGCATGGAGCAGACTCATGTTATGCCCGAGTTCGTGCGCGATGACGCGGGGATCCGGCACGGCAAAGGCGACCCTTCCGGGGGCGTGTCCGATTCCACGGGGACCGACGGCCTCACCCGCCAACATGCCCATGTAGTGCCCGCGCCCGCCCTCCAGGGCCTGGATCGCCTCGGTCTGGCGGAATAGCGTCCAGGCGTCGTTGTCCGAGCTCGAGACCGGTTCGTGCGCCGTGACCGCGAGCTCGCTCACCGGCAGCAGGGTCCTGGTGTCCCAAAGGAGAGGGTGATTCCCCGGATCCGCCGCCATGGCCCGCACCGCGCTCAGTATCGTCGAGTCGGGATCTTCGGTCCACAGGAATGGAACCAGGGTGAGGTCCATGGAAGGCACTTCCGCCACTTCCAGAGCGATTCGGCCCGTTTTCGGGATGCGTCGGTCCACGCCCAGCGACGGATCCAGGTCGCCGTCCGGTTGTACCTCGATCACCATCTCGAGGCCGGGCTGCATGACCGATCCGGGAATCAGTGCGTTGGCGGAGTTCTCCAGCGACGACTCGTCGACCCGGGTCGGAATCGTCCCGCTCCGACCGGCGATCTCCGTCCTGTACACTTCACGGCCATCTACCGAGAAGATCGCCCTGACCGGTGGAGAACTTTCCTGGTTCACGCGCCTGGCCGTCACGAACACGCGCAGCAGAGCCTCCTCTCCGGCAACCAGGGGCACGGGAAAGTCGCCCGACTGTACCGCCTGGGTAACGTAGGCCCGGGCGTCACCGTCGCAGCGAGCCATCCGCGGCAATCCGAAGTTGCCGAGCCAGACCAGGAGACCGGGGCGGTCGGCCACGCAGAAACGGGTGCCTTCCATGCGCAACTCCCGGAGCTCTCGGAGTTCGGTCAAGGTAGAGGGAAGCGGCCCCCCGAGACCGGCGTTGAGGGACAGGTCGAGCCATTCCAGTGCGGCAAGATTGCCGATTTCCGCCGGAAGGGGTCCGCTCAAGTCGTTTTCGTCGAGCAGAACAACCGTTGCGCCAGCAAGCATCCCGAACTCCGATGGAATCGGGCCGGCAAGATCGTTCTCGGACAAATCCAGAAAACGCAGACGGGCCAGTGTCCCGAGGTTCGGCGGCATCGGACCTGAGAGATCGTTGCCGCGAAGGTTCAGGTATTCCAGGTTGGAGAGGTCCGCCAGTTCCGCTGGAATCGGGCCGGTCAACTCGTTGTCTTCGAGGGACAATGATCCGAGCTCGGCAAGATGCCCCAACCCCACCGGCATCGGGCCGGTCAGCCGGTTTTTCTCGAGCGCCAGTGCCCGCAGGGCGCGGAGATTCCGAAACTCGGATGGAATGGAGCCGACCAGCCGGTTGTTGCCAAGCGAGAGACGCCCCAACGCCGCAAGCTCCCCGAGTGCGATCGGGATCCGGCCTGTCAGATTGTTGCTGCCAAGGTTCAGTTGGTATAGCCGTTTCAGTTTGCCAAGCTCTTCAGGGATTGAACCCGACAGGCTGTTGCTCTGAAGCCACAGCGTCCTCAGCCGGGACAGTTCGCCAAGTGCCCGAGGGATCCCTCCGCTCAGTTCGTTGGCGTCGAGCGCGAGCTGCAACAACCCGGAAAGGGCGCCAAGCTGGTGCGGAATCGAGCCGGTCAATCCGTTGTCGTTGAGGACAAGATATCGGAGCTCCGCGAGTTTGCCGAGTTCCGCGGGGATGGAACCCGACAGGCTGTTTCTCGCCAGATCGAGCGTCCCCAGCCGGGACAGATCCCCGAGTTCGGGCGGCAGCCGCCCGGCAAGACCGTTCGCGCCGAGTTGAAGTCTGGTGACCCGGCCATACAGATCGACCGAAACGCCGAACCAGCTTCCGAGGGGCGCATCTGTCAGCCAGTTGTCCTGCTTAAGCCAATTCTCTCCGTCGGTCGCCTTGTACAGCTTCACGAGAATCTCCCGATCCGACAGCAATGGACACTCGTTCAGCGATCCGCGACGCATGGGGATGCCGTCCAGCCAGGTCCTGAGCGATTCGTCGGAGGGGACGCACAGGCCGGTGCCTGCATAGTCGAACTCCTGGAGAGCGAGTCCGGCGAGGGAGGAAAGCAGGGGTCCCGAGAGGGCGTTGTCGCCGATCCGCAGCACCGCAAGACGATCGAGACCGTCTCCGAAGTCGCTCGGCAGCCGTCCGGCGAGTCCGTTGTTGCTCAGGTCCAGTTCCAGCACCCTCCCTGTCGAATCCGTGACCACGCCCCGCCATCGTTCCAGCAACGGACCACCCAGCCATCCCTGGGAGTCGTTCCAATCGCTCCCCCCGGTCGACTCGAACAACTTTGCGAGAGCCGCCCTGTCCGCTGCGTTGCAGAGGTCAGCCTCCGGGCGCTTCTCCGCCCACATGGCGAAGGCCGCTACGCCCGGTATGCAGAGTCCGTCGTTCCCGTAGGTGATCAACTGGACGAGGGTCTGGAGACTGCCAACCTTGGCAGGAATGGGGCCGGTCAGGAGGTTCTCATGAAGCCACAGGATCCCAAGGTTGTAGAGACCACCGAACTCGGTGGGAATCGAGCCCGTCAGGAGATTGTGATCGAGGAGGAGGCTCTCCAACGCGGCCATCCTGCCAAGCTCCGGCGGGATGGGGCCAGCCAATCCGTTGAATCGGAGTTCAAGCCGTCGCAGGCTGCGCAACTGCCCCAGCTCCGGCGGGATCGAACCGGTGAGTTCGTTGCCGCTGAGGCTGAGTTCCGACAGGTCGCGTAGCCGGCTCAAGTCCGACGGAATAGCTCCTGACAACTTGTTGCTGCCGAGCGAAAGATGCGTGAGATTGCTCAGTCGGCCGAGTTCAGGCGGGATCGAACCCGTGATGTTGTTGCCGCCAAGGTCAAGCACCCGCAGCCTGTGCAACTGGCCGATTTCAGGTGGGATCGAACCCGTGAGGTTGCCGGAACCAAGCACCAGGACTTCCAACTTCGACAGGTTGCCGAGGCTCGCCGGGATCGGTCCGGCGAGGCGGTTGCGGTCCAGCTCGAGGACCGTCAGTTCCGTAAGCGTTGCCAAGCCCGGCGGAATCGGTCCCGTCAGGGCATTGTCGTCGAGTTCGAGTTCGGTGAGCGCGGCAAGGCGATGGAATTCCTGCGGAATGGCTCCCGTGAAGTTGTTGCGCCCGAGTTTCAAACGCTGCAGGGCGCGGAGCCGTGCGATTTCAGGTGGAAGGTGCCCCCCGAGGCTGTTGATGCGGAGATCCAGGCTGGTGAGTTCGGTGAGCCAGCCGAGTTCCGGAGGAAGGTGTCCCGCCAGACCATTGGAAACGAGATTCAGGCCGGTCACGCGCCCTTCGGCATTGACTGATACGCCCTCCCACGAGCCGAGCGGAGCGTTGCCGAGCCAGTTGGCCTGTCGATCCCAGTTCGGGCCGCCCGTCGCCTCGTACAGCGCGATCAGTGCGTCCCGGTCGGCGTTGGCCGGAACGTTGACCAGAAAGCCCTGGGCGGTGGAAAGGTCGCCGGGATCCTGGGCGACGACCGTGACTTCGGCCGCTCCCGGGCCTGCGCTCACGACCGTGACCTCGGTGCCGGCGGTGGACGCCGAAGCGACGGCACCGTTGGAAGTTAGCGCGGTGAATCGCAAGGCGTCGCCGTCCGGATCGCCGAAGTGGTCGAGCAACTCGATGGCGATGGATTGACCGGGCAGAACCGCCTGCCGTGAAATCGGCTCGGTCACCACGGGCTGACGGTTCGGGACGGTCGCCACAAGGATCTGCGAGGCCGCGAGCGCTCCCGGATCCGTGGCGGTGACCGTGATCTCGGCGGTGCCGCGCCCCGCAGCCGCGATCGTGGCGGCGTGGCCGGACAACGAGACCGTGACCACTGCCGGATTCGAGGATTCGGCGGCGAAGCTCAGTGTATCTCCGTCGGGATCGCTGAAGTGCGCCCGCAGGTCGATCGCCACCGAGTCGGAGGTGAAGAGCTCCAACGCGTCTATCGAATCCGCCAGAATCGGTGCCCGGTTTGCAACCATCAGGTCGACGTGCTGCGAAGCCGCGAGGCCGCCGGGGTCTTGAGCCGTAACCGTCATGGAGGCGATGCCCGGCCTGATGGCCAATACCGCGAGAGTATCGGCGGACACGGAGGCCGACGCCACGGCCTCGTCGGAGACCTCGACCGAGAAGCCGAGCGTGTCACCGTCGGGATCGCCGAAGTGGTCGGACAGCTCAATGAAGACCGAGTCGGACGGGACCAGTTCCAGGGCGGCGATGGAATCCGCCACGACAGGCGGTCGGTTCGGTACCGCCACCACGAAGTTCTGCTTGGCCGAAAGCTCGCCGGGATCGCGGGCGGTGACGGTGATCTCGCTCGTGCCCTGGCCCATGGCCGCGAGCGTCAGCGCACTTATAGTGCCCCCGATTTTCTTGGACAGTACATTAGCCATTCATCCGGGGTCGAAGCGAGAGGAGGCACAGGATGTCTCGGAGCACGAAGGAGCAGGACAGGGCTGGCCGCTTGGGGAGGCCGGCCGGCCTCCCCA